>NZ_JBYTCZ010000009.1:0-958 GCF_058790795.1 Brevundimonas sp. EU05-FHT14B07 | reverse complement strand
GAAAGTCTTAGAAGTTGATGTCGATGGTCGCGCGGCGGTTGAGCGGTTCGCGCACACCGTCGGCGGTCGGCTTGGCCAGGTTGGTCTCGCCCTTGCCGTCGAGGGCGATGACGCCGCCGTTGACGCCCGAGGCGACCAGCGCGTCCGCGACGGTGCGCGAACGACGGTTGGACAGACCCAGGTTATAGGCGGCCGAACCCGAGGTGTCGGTATAGCCGACGATCAGGACGCGCGTCGGACGACCCGACTTGGCGTAGTTGGCGGCCTGCGTCACCACCGAACGGGCTTCCGCGGTCAGGTCCGAGCGATCCCAGTCGAAGTAGACCACGAACTGGCGAGCGACCGGGGTCTGAGCGACCGGCGGGGGCGGGGGCGGGGGCGGCGGGGGCGGCGGGGGCGGAGGCGGCGGGGGAGGCGGCGGCGGCGGTGCGTCTTCCGCACCGAAGCTGTAGCGCAGACCCAGGGTCACGGTGTGCGACTGGTCGTAGTCGCCGTCCCATTCGCCGAACTGCGTGGCGCCCACGCCCGTACCGGCCGTCGTCGAGGCGAAGTTGGCGTCGCCCGTCAGATAGCGGTAGGTCAGGTCGATGTTGGCGCGGTCGCTGATGGCCCAGGCCAGACCAGCGATCGCCTGAGCGGCGAACTTGGTCGAGGTGTCATCGACGGCGAAGGTGGCGGCACGGTTGGCGCGCAGGGCGCCGATCGTGTTGGTGTCGACGCGGTTCACACCGGCGCCGAGGCCGACGAACGGACGAACGCCCCAGTATTCGAAGCCGAAGTCATAGATGACATTGGCCATCAGGGTGGCGGATTCGATGTCGCCTTCGGGCGAGAAGCAGCCGCCCGTCGCCGGGGTCAGGTTGCACAGGCCTTGCGTGCCGGTGACGGCGCGAACGCGACCAATGTCGCCCGAGCGGTAGCCGCCTTCCAGTTCAACGCGCCAGTTGGGATTGAAGCG
>NZ_JBYTCZ010000008.1:0-1136 GCF_058790795.1 Brevundimonas sp. EU05-FHT14B07 | reverse complement strand
ATGGCGAAGCGCAGGCCTTGGTCCATCGCGATCGGCGTGATCAGCTCGACGTTCAGCTCGGCGTTGTCGCCCGGCATGATCATCTCGACGCCTTCCTTCAGGTGAACGATGCCGGTCACGTCCGTCGTGCGGAAGTAGAACTGCGGGCGATAGTTCGTGAAGAACGGGGTGTGACGACCGCCTTCTTCCTTGGTCAGGATGTAGGCTTCGGCCAGGAACTTGGTGTGCGGAGTGATGGAGCCCGGCTTGCACAGCACTTGGCCGCGCTCGACATCTTCACGCTTGGTGCCGCGCAGCAGCACGCCGACGTTGTCGCCCGCTTGACCTTGGTCCAGCAGCTTGCGGAACATTTCCACGCCCGTGCAGGTCGTCTTCTGGACCGGACGGATGCCGACGATCTCGACTTCCTCACCGACCTTGACGATGCCCTTCTCGACGCGGCCCGTGACCACGGTGCCGCGGCCCGAGATCGAGAACACGTCTTCGACCGGCATCAGGAACGGCAGGTCGACCGGACGCTCCGGCTGCGGGATGTAGGCGTCGACGGTTTCCATCAGGGCCAGAACGCGCTGTTCGCCGATTTCCGGGTTCACGCCGTCGGTCGCGGCCTTGGCCGAACCCTTGGTGATCGGAATGTCGTCGCCGGGGAACTGGTAGGAGCTGAGCAGCTCGCGCACTTCCATCTCGACCAGCTCGAGCAGCTCTTCGTCGTCGACCAGGTCGACCTTGTTCATGAAGACCACCAGGGCCGGCACGCCGACCTGACGGGCCAGCAGGATGTGCTCGCGGGTCTGCGGCATCGGGCCGTCAGCGGCCGACACCACCAGGATCGCGCCGTCCATCTGCGCGGCGCCGGTGATCATGTTCTTCACATAGTCGGCGTGGCCGGGGCAGTCGACGTGGGCGTAGTGACGGTTGGCCGTCTCATATTCCACGTGCGCGGTGTTGATCGTGATGCCGCGGGCCTTCTCTTCCGGCGCAGCGTCGATGTCGGCGTAGTTCATCGCCTTCGCGCCGCCGGCCTTCGCCAGCGTCATCGTGATCGCAGCCGTCAACGTCGTCTTGCCGTGGTCAACGTGACCAATCGTGCCGATGTTGCAGTGCGGCTTCGTCCGTTCGAACTTTTCCTTGGCCAT
>NZ_JBYTCZ010000007.1:0-5503 GCF_058790795.1 Brevundimonas sp. EU05-FHT14B07 | reverse complement strand
CGGAGGTTCCAGGTCTTTGACATTGTTGATTTGGAAAGAGAAACGCAGGCGGCGGTGTTCTTGCGATGACCCTAGAAGGTCATCATACGACACTGACTATCTGCGGTCTTTTTGAAAAGATACCATGCGTCGGTCTTCGGATCGATGACGTGGGAACTCGTCAATAAAATACGTAGAACTAATGCCAAGACCGCTTCGGTGGTCTTCAAGCTTAGGTCAGAAGTCAACTCAACCTGAGAGTTTGATCCTGGCTCAGAGCGAACGCTGGCGGCAGGCCTAACACATGCAAGTCGAACGAACTCTTCGGAGTTAGTGGCGGACGGGTGAGTAACACGTGGGAACGTGCCTTTAGGTTCGGAATAACTCAGGGAAACTTGTGCTAATACCGAATGTGCCCTTCGGGGGAAAGATTTATCGCCTTTAGAGCGGCCCGCGTCTGATTAGCTAGTTGGTGAGGTAAAGGCTCACCAAGGCGACGATCAGTAGCTGGTCTGAGAGGATGATCAGCCACATTGGGACTGAGACACGGCCCAAACTCCTACGGGAGGCAGCAGTGGGGAATCTTGCGCAATGGGCGAAAGCCTGACGCAGCCATGCCGCGTGAATGATGAAGGTCTTAGGATTGTAAAATTCTTTCACCGGGGACGATAATGACGGTACCCGGAGAAGAAGCCCCGGCTAACTTCGTGCCAGCAGCCGCGGTAATACGAAGGGGGCTAGCGTTGCTCGGAATTACTGGGCGTAAAGGGAGCGTAGGCGGACATTTAAGTCAGGGGTGAAATCCCGGGGCTCAACCTCGGAATTGCCTTTGATACTGGGTGTCTTGAGTATGAGAGAGGTGTGTGGAACTCCGAGTGTAGAGGTGAAATTCGTAGATATTCGGAAGAACACCAGTGGCGAAGGCGACACACTGGCTCATTACTGACGCTGAGGCTCGAAAGCGTGGGGAGCAAACAGGATTAGATACCCTGGTAGTCCACGCCGTAAACGATGATTGCTAGTTGTCGGGATGCATGCATTTCGGTGACGCAGCTAACGCATTAAGCAATCCGCCTGGGGAGTACGGTCGCAAGATTAAAACTCAAAGGAATTGACGGGGGCCCGCACAAGCGGTGGAGCATGTGGTTTAATTCGAAGCAACGCGCAGAACCTTACCACCTTTTGACATGCCTGGACCGCCAGAGAGATCTGGCTTTCCCTTCGGGGACTAGGACACAGGTGCTGCATGGCTGTCGTCAGCTCGTGTCGTGAGATGTTGGGTTAAGTCCCGCAACGAGCGCAACCCTCGCCATTAGTTGCCATCATTTAGTTGGGAACTCTAATGGGACTGCCGGTGCTAAGCCGGAGGAAGGTGGGGATGACGTCAAGTCCTCATGGCCCTTACAGGGTGGGCTACACACGTGCTACAATGGCGACTACAGAGGGTTAATCCTTAAAAGTCGTCTCAGTTCGGATTGTCCTCTGCAACTCGAGGGCATGAAGTTGGAATCGCTAGTAATCGCGGATCAGCATGCCGCGGTGAATACGTTCCCGGGCCTTGTACACACCGCCCGTCACACCATGGGAGTTGGTTCTACCCGAAGGCGCTGCGCTGACCGCAAGGAGGCAGGCGACCACGGTAGGGTCAGCGACTGGGGTGAAGTCGTAACAAGGTAGCCGTAGGGGAACCTGCGGCTGGATCACCTCCTTTCTAAGGATGCTTCTCCAGGCCGTCTCTCACGAGGCTGTCTATTGAGGCTCCAATAGCTGATGCGCTCAAGCAGCAATGCGATAGCGCTAGGCACAAACGGCGGAACGCCGCCGTCTCCGTTTCTCTTTCCACTTTCGTCATCGACGCCTCGACCATACGGGTCGTTGAGTTGGTGACGCGATCGCGAGCCTGGGTCTCTAGACCTGGCTGTCGCTGCCATAGGCCCGTAGCTCAGGTGGTTAGAGCGTACGCCTGATAAGCGTAAGGTCGGCAGTTCGAGTCTGCCCGGGCCTACCAGCCCTGCTGGACTCCAGCCTTGGACAGTATCGTATGACAGCTCTCCTGGGCTTCGCACCATTCCTCGGAATGGGGCCATAGCTCAGTTGGTAGAGCGCCTGCTTTGCAAGCAGGATGTCGTCGGTTCGACTCCGTCTGGCTCCACCAGGATCTTGTGATCGCATTCAAGTTTGCCGTCGGCCTTTAGGTTGGCGTGCATTGAAATCGTAAAGGAAGAACGTGACCGGCTCCCCTGAGCTTGTAGGTCTTGTTCGAGAAGAAGACATTGTCTGACAAAAATCAGGCTTGGTCCCCCGGCATCTTTCCAGTCGGGCGGAATAAACCAAGCATGAGTTTTGCTGAGAAACGATCAAACGTTGAAGGGCTTCTGACGGATGCCTTGGCGTAGAGAGGCGATGAAGGACGTGGCAAGCTGCGATAAGAACCGGGGAGGCGCTAGCACCCTTTGATCCGGTTATTTCCGAATGGGGAAACCCACCTTTACAGTCTTCCAACTCTGTTCATCACGCTGGACTTGCTCCGGTGTGGAGGGCGGCGATTGGCGGATTGTTGAAAGGTATAATGAGCTGAATACATAGGCTTCATTAAGCGAACCCGGGGAACTGAAACATCTCAGTACCCGGAGGAAAGGACATCAACCGAGACTCCCGTAGTAGTGGCGAGCGAACCGGGACCAGGCCAGTGCTCTTGTGAAATAAAGACGAACGATCTGGAAAGGTCGGCCATAGTGGGTGAAAGCCCCGTAGTCATCAAACAGCAAGAGACTCGAGTAGGGCGGGACACGTGAAATCCTGTCTGAACATGGGGGGACCACCCTCCAAGCCTAAGTACTCCTCTACGACCGATAGTGAACAAGTACCGTGAGGGAAAGGTGAAAAGCACCCCGACAAGGGGAGTGAAACAGATCCTGAAATCGGAAGCCTACAAGCAGTCGGAGCCGCCAAGCGCGGTGACGGCGTACCTTTTGTATAATGGGTCAGCGACTTCATGTGTCGAGCAAGCTTAAGCCGTTAGGTGTAGGCGCAGCGAAAGCGAGTCTGAATAGGGCGCTAAGTTCGACGTATGACGACCCGAAACCAGGTGATCTATCCATGAGCAGGTTGAAGGTTGGGTAACACCAACTGGAGGACCGAACCCGTGAATGTTGAAAAATTCTGGGATGACTTGTGGATAGGGGTGAAAGGCCAATCAAACCTGGACATAGCTGGTTCTCCGCGAAATCTATTTAGGTAGAGCGTCCGACGAATTCCTTGGGGGGTAGAGCACTGGATGGTTGCGGGCTGCGCGAGCGGTACCAATACTAACCAAACTCCGAATACCCAAGAGAACTATCGGGCAGACACACGGCGGGTGCTAACGTCCGTCGTGAAAAGGGAAACAACCCTAACCATCATCTAAGGCCCCCAAGTCACGGCTAAGTGGGAAACGATGTGGGATTGCTTTGACAATCAGGAGGTTGGCTTAGAAGCAGCCATCCTTTAAAGAAAGCGTAACAGCTCACTGATCAAGCGATCCTGCGCGGAAAATGTAACGGGGCTCAAGCCGTGCGCCGAAGATATGGGTTTGCAGTTTACTGCAAGCGGTAGCGGAGCGTTCCGTAGGCCGGTGAAGGTCAGGCGTGAGCCTGGCTGGAGGTATCGGAAGTGAGAATGCTGACATGAGTAACGATAAGAGTGTGAGAGACACTCTCGCCGAAAGACCAAGGGTTCCTGCGTAAAGCTAATCTGCGCAGGGTTAGTCGGCCCCTAAGGCGAGGCTGAAAAGCGTAGTCGATGGGAAGCAGGTAAATATTCCTGCACCAGCTGGAAGTGACGGATGGCTTAACTCGTACCCACTTATTGGATTGTGTGTGCGGGGGCGTTGTCCCAGGAAATAACTCC
This sequence comes from Brevundimonas sp. EU05-FHT14B07, assembly GCF_058790795.1. Taxonomy (NCBI): domain Bacteria; kingdom Pseudomonadati; phylum Pseudomonadota; class Alphaproteobacteria; order Caulobacterales; family Caulobacteraceae; genus Brevundimonas; species Brevundimonas sp. EU05-FHT14B07. Next base: position 1,636 of record NZ_JBYTCZ010000007.1, on the reverse strand, counting down.
AGCAGAGACCGTACCCGAAACCGACACAGGTGGTCAGGTAGAGCATACCAAGGCGTTTGAGAGAACTATGCTGAAGGAACTCGGCAAATTGCACGCGTAACTTCGGAATAAGCGTGACTCACCTTGCGCAAGCAGGACTGAGTGGCACAAGCCAGGGGGTAGCGACTGTTTAGCAAAAACACAGGGCTCTGCGAAGCAGCAATGCGACGTATAGGGTCTGACGCCTGCCCGGTGCCTGAAGGTTAAAGGGAGATGTGAAAGCGTCGAACTGAAGCCCAGGTAAACGGCGGCCGTAACTATAACGGTCCTAAGGTAGCGAAATTCCTTGTCGGGTAAGTTCCGACCTGCACGAATGGCGTAACGACTTCCCCACTGTCTCCAGCATAGGCTCAGTGAAATTGAATTCCCCGTGAAGATGCGGGGTTCCCGCGGTCAGACGGAAAGACCCTATGAACCTTTACTATAGCTTCGCCTTGGCGTTAGCGACCGTATGTGTAGGATAGGTGGGAGACTATGAAACCGGGGCGCCAGCTCTGGTGGAGTCGTCCTTGAAATACCACCCTTACTGTCGTTGACGTCTAACCGAGGGCCGTTATCCGGTCCCGGGACATGGCGTGGTGGGTAGTTTGACTGGGGCGGTCGCCTCCTAAAGTGTAACGGAGGCGCGCGATGGTGGGCTCAGACCGGTCGGAAATCGGTCGTCGAGTGCAATGGCATAAGCCCGCCTGACTGCGAGACTGACAAGTCGAGCAGAGACGAAAGTCGGCCATAGTGATCCGGTGGTCCCGAGTGGAAGGGCCATCGCTCAACGGATAAAAGGTACTCTAGGGATAACAGGCTGATTTTGCCCAAGAGTCCATATCGACGGCAAAGTTTGGCACCTCGATGTCGGCTCATCACATCCTGGGGCTGGAGCAGGTCCCAAGGGTATGGCTGTTCGCCATTTAAAGTGGTACGTGAGCTGGGTTCAGAACGTCGTGAGACAGTTTGGTCCCTATCTGCCGTGGGTGTTCGAAGCTTGAGAGGATCTGTCCCTAGTACGAGAGGACCGGGATGGACATACCTCTGGTGTACCTGTCATGGCGCCAGCTGTGCAGCAGGGTAGCTAAGTATGGAATAGATAACCGCTGAAAGCATCTAAGCGGGAAACTAACCTCAAAACAAGGCTTCGCTGAGGATCGTGGAAGACTACCACGTTGATAGGCCAGGTGTGGAAGTGGGGCGACCCATGAAGCTTACTGGTACTAATAATCCGATCGGTTTGATCGTTTCTCAGCAAAACTCATTCGATGATTGCTCCTTGACCAGAGCAATCTCAGACAATGTCTTCTCATCATCCGCTGTCCCCCTGGTTGACCTGGTGGCTATGTCGGAGGTTCCCCACCCGATCCCATTCCGAACTCGGTCGTTAAGCCCTCCAGAGCCAATGGTACTTCGTCTCAAGGCGCGGGAGAGTAGGTCGCCGCCGGGTCTACCAGGCGGACAGCCGATGATGAACAAACACCGCAATCGCGGTCCTTCTCGAACCGTTCTTCCTTCACGATACACTACCGTTTGCCGCGGGATGGAGCAGCCCGGTAGCTCGTCAGGCTCATAACCTGAAGGTCGTAGGTTCAAATCCTACTCCCGCACCCAA
>NZ_JBYTCZ010000006.1:0-126637 GCF_058790795.1 Brevundimonas sp. EU05-FHT14B07 | reverse complement strand
CAGCCGTCGTTCACTTCCCAGTTCCAGTTGGCGCCGGTCGTGGACGATTCAGCGTTGATATCGTCGATCATGTGGTAGCCGGCGTCGATGGCGCCGTACCAACCATTGGGTTCTGCCGACGCAGCACCAGCCGACAGGGCCAGGGCGGCCGCTGCGCTGGAGGCCAGCACGAAAGTCTTCATACGCATAGGGGGGTATCCCTCCGCCTCTGTTATAGTAGGGGGCGGGTCTACCGCCTACGCGGGTCTTACCAGCCTTGCTGTATAAGGTCGAGGCGGAAACGTGACGGCATCGATCAGCAAAGGCGATACCGTGGCCTTGATGATACAGATGAATTTGGCGTCCACGCACAGAATAGTTAATCTCTAGCCGTTGATGCGTCACAATCTCCCGCAGCGAGACACTCTAACCTATGCGAGTGTCACGGCTCGATCTTTGGATCGACCATCTGCATCCCGAGCCACTCTGCGATCAGCGCCGGCTTGTCGGCCCCGTCGATCTCGACCGTCAGTTCGTGCTTCAGCAACCAGCGTCCGCCGCCCTTGTCGTCGGCCGATAAAAGCTTGAAGCGACCGCGAATGCGTGATCCCGCCGGCACCGGCGCCAGGAACCGCAGCTTGTCGAAGCCGTAGTTCACGCCCATCACGACGCCATCCAGCGGCGCCACCGCGTCATAGCTCATGGCCGACGCGAGGCTCAGGGTCAGGAAGCCGTGCGCGATGGTTCCGCCGAACGGCGTGGCCTTGGCCGCCTCCGGATCGACATGGATGAACTGGTGGTCTTCGGTGCAATCGGCGAAGGCGTCGATACGGGCCTGAGTGACGTCGAACCATTTCGACACCCCAACCTCCTGACCGATCAATGCTTGAAGTTCACTAACCTGGGTCATTGTGGGTTTCCTCAGTTCATTTGATGTGAGGTTGGCCGACCCTTGTCACGAAGAAAAGATCCTCAGCCGCTAAAGCGCCCCTCGATGATCTCGGCATACAGTGTCGGATCGACGTTGCCGCCCGAAAGGACGATGGCCGTCGTCCGTCCTTTCGTCTCGATCTTTCCGGCAAGCAGGGCCGCGAGCGACACCGCGCCGCCTGCTTCGAGGACGATCTTGAGATGGCGGAACGCGAACCGCATCGCTTCCGCGACCTCGGCGTCCGAGACGGTGATCGCCCCCGCCAGCCGTCGATTGATCGGCCAGGTCAGCACGCCCGGCATCGGCGACATCAGAGCGTCGCAGATCGAGGGCGCGCCCTGTGGATGACCGACCCGCTCTCCGGCCGCCAGCGACCGCGCCGTGTCGTCGAAGGCTTCCGGCTCGACCACGAACACCTTCGTCGCCGGACTGCGCTCGGCCATGACCAAGTTGATCCCGGCCATCAGCCCGCCGCCGGAGGCGCCGCACAGCAACTGGTCGAAGGGCGCATCCGCCTGATCCAGCATTTCAAGCGCCGTCGTCCCCTGGCCCTCGATGATGAAGGGATCATCGAACGGCGGCACCAGGATCGACCCGCGCTCGGCGGCGATGGCCGCGCCGATGGCCTCGCGGCTTTCGGTCCAGCGGTCGTAGAAGCGCACCTCGCCGCCGAAGCCGATCACGCCCTCGACCTTCACCCTGGGCGAGTCCGACGGCATGACGATGATCGCCGGCGTCCCGACCATGGCGGCGGCAGCGGCCACCCCTTGGGCATGGTTCCCGGACGAGAAGGCGACGACGCCGCGCGCCTTCTCCTCGTCGGTCAGCCGGCTGATGCGGTTGTAAGCGCCGCGAAACTTGAAGGCTCCGGCGCGCTGCAGGCTTTCCGCCTTCATCATAACCCGCCCGCCGACCACCGCGTTCAGAGCCGGGCTTTCGAGCAGCGGCGTGCGGACGGCGACCCCGTCGATCTGGCGGGCGGCGTCGAGGACGCCTTCATAGCTGGGCACGTGCGTCGTCATATGCTCCCCTTACCCAGGACGCAGCCGGGAGAGAACCATGAGCCTGATCCTCGCCATCGACCAGGGCACGACCTCGACCCGCGCCATCGCCTTCGAGGTCGCGCCTCAAGCAGCGCGAAGCGCGGTAGGCGAAGAAAAAGGGGACCTGAGACCCGTCGCGGTCAGCCAGATCGAGCTGGCCCAGTATTTCCCGAAGTCCGGCTGGGTCGAACATGACGCCGCCGAAATCTGGACCGCGACGCTTCAGACCTGTCGCGAGGTGGTGCGCAAGGCCGGCGGCGTCGCCCGCTTCAACGCCATCGGCATCACCAATCAGCGGGAAACGGCCGTGATCTGGGACGCGGCGACCGGCGAGCCGCTGCATCGCGCCATCGTCTGGCAGGATCGCCGCACGGCCGACGTCACCGCGCGCCTGACCGCCCAAGGCCACGAGCCGAGGGTCCAGACCATGACCGGCCTGGTCCTTGATCCCTATTTCTCGGCGACCAAGTTCGCCTGGCTGCTGGACGCCGTGCCCGGATCGCGCGAGCGGGCGGCGAAGGGCGAGGTCAAGCTGGGCACGATCGACGCCTGGCTGATCTGGAAACTGACCGGCGGCCGGGTCCACGCCACCGATGCGACCAATGCGTCGCGCACGTCTTTGATGGATCTGAGGACGGTCGAATGGCGCGACGATCTGTGCGCCTTGTTCGACATCCCGCGCGAAGCCCTTCCCGGCATCGTCCCTTGCGCAGGTGTGATCGGCGAGAGCGATCCGGCGCTGTTCGGCCAGCCTCTGCCCATTGCCGGATCGGCGGGCGACCAGCAGGCGGCCCTGGTCGGGCACGGGGCGCTGAAGGCCGGGGACGCCAAGATCACCTATGGCACCGGCGCCTTTCTGGTCGCCAATGTCGGCGCGGAGCCCGTGGGCTCGACACGGCGCCTGTTGGGCACGCTCGGCTATCAGGCCGATGGCCAGTCCGCCTATGCGCTGGAGGGGTCGATCTTCTCGGCCGGCTCGGCGATCCAGTGGCTGAGAGACGGGGTCGGGCTGATCTCGGAATCGCGCCAGTCGGAGGCGATGGCGCAGACCCTCAAGGACAACGGCGGGGTCTATATGGTCCCCGGCTTCACGGGTCTGGGCGCACCATGGTGGGAACCAGAAGCGAGGGGGACCATCGTGGGGCTGACACGGGATTCCGGTCCGGCCCATTTCGTACGCGCCGCGCTGGAAGCCCTGGCCTATCAGACGCGCGATTTGCTCGACGCCCTGGCCGCCGACGGCGCCCCGCCGCTGAAGACGCTGAAGGTGGACGGCGGCGTCACCGCAAACAGTTTCGCCATGCAGTTCGTCGCCGACATCTGCGAGGTCGAAGTGGAGCGTCCGGCCTTCCAGGAGATGACGGCCCTGGGCGCCGCGCGCCTGGCGGCCCTGGGCGTCGGCCTGCTACCCGATCTGGAGGCGCGCCCGGCTGAGGCGCCCGCCTGCTGGAAACCACGCATGAAGTCGGACGAGCGCGAGCGTCTGCTTTCCGGCTGGCGTCGCGCGGTGAAGGCCGCCATCATCGCCGCGTCGGACCGGGCGTGAGATCCGGACGGCTCAAGGAAACGACGAGGACCGCCGCATGACCGACGCCGCCCCGCTGGACGCCCAAAGCGCCTTCTCCGGCACGCGCGAGGTCGATCCGCGCTATCGCCTGGACGAGGCGGCGCTGGACGCCTGGATGCGCGCCCACGTCTCGGGATACGCTGGCCCGCTGACGGTGCGACAGTTCAAGGGCGGCCAGTCGAACCCGACGTACGAACTGGTGACGCCTTCGGCCGCCTATGTGCTGCGTCGCAAACCGCCCGGCGTCCTGTTGCCCAGCGCCCACGCCGTCGACCGCGAGTTTCAGGTCATCTCGGCTCTGGCCGCGCAAGGCTTCCCCGTCGCCAAGCCTCATGCCCTATGCCTGGACGAGACCGTCATCGGCTCGATCTTCTATGTGATGGACAAGGTCGAGGGTCGGATCTTCTGGGACTTGAAACTGCCCGGCCTGACGCCCGTTGAGCGGCGCGCCGTCTATGAAGCCCAGACGGACACGCTGGCCCGGCTGCACGCCTTCGATCCGGCCGCCATCGGCCTGGCCGAATATGGCAAGGCTGGAAACTATTTTGCGCGTCAGGTCGGCCGCTGGACCAAGCAGTACCGCGCGTCGGAAACCGAGCCGGTTCCGGCGATGGACCGGCTGATCGCCTTCCTGCCCGACAGCCTCCCGGCTGAGGGCCCCAGCCGCATCGTCCACGGCGACTTTCGTCTCGACAACATGATCCTGGCGCCGGATCGAGCAGAGGTTCGCGCCGTGCTGGATTGGGAGCTGTCGACCTTGGGCGATCCGATGGCCGACTTCTCCTATCTGCTGATCGCCTGGGCTATTCCCGCCAGCCTACGAAACGGCTTGGCTGGGGCCGATCTGGAAGCCTTGGGCATTCCCTCGGTGGAAGAGACGGTCGAACGCTACGCCGCCGCAACGGGGATGCGGCCCGCCAATCTGGACTGGCTCTACGCCTACAACCTGTTCCGTCTGGCCGCTATCTGCCAAGGCATCGCCGGCCGCGTCCGCGACGGCACCGCCGCCAGCGCCCACGCCAAGACCATGGCCGCCCAGGTCGGTCCGCTCAGCGACGCGGCCTGGGGCTTTGCGAAGCAGGCAGGAGCCTAGTCCCTGACCGCGGCGCCCAGGATGCGCTTGTCCGTCTTGCCTTGCACCAGCACCGCCACGGCCTCGCCGGGGCGGGCGGACGGCAGGGCGTAGAGCATCGGTCGACCGCGCCATTCGCCAAGGCGCGTCACGCCGCGTACGACGTTTATGTGCCGCACGGCCTGACCTCGGTTCTCGCCCTGACGGACCTCGACCACCTGAGGGCCGGGCGTGTAGGTCACTGCCACCACCTCGGCGCCGCCGACCGGCGCGCGGCCGGAACCGACGCCGACGCCGGCTCCGTTCTCGCGGAACTCGATCTCGGGCGGCCAGGCCTGACGAACGGCCTCCTGGCCGATGGCGGTTTCAAGTTCGACGCTGCGGGCGCCCGACACCTGACGTCGGCCGTCGATCACGACCTGTGGCGTCGAGACGCCGCGCTGGCGCAGGGCGGCGCGATAGGCGCGCTGGCGCTGAGAAAACTCGGGCCGGGCGAAGGTGTCGGTCCAGCCCAGATAGTCCCAATAGTCGACGCCATAGGTCAGGGCGATGACGCCCGGCTGGGCCGCCGCCTTCTCCACCGCCGCATTGGCTTCGATGCAGCCGCCGCAGCCTTGAGCAGTGAACAGTTCGACGACCACCGGCGGGCCGTTGGCCGTCGCATGGCGCGGCGCAAGCGGCGGACGCCCCGCCGCCGGCTGGGCCGCCGAGGCGACGGACATGAGGGCGCCCGCCATGATCGTCCCCGCGATGATCCAACCCTTGGTGTTCATGCCGTCGTTCTTAGTCCTTGGGCTGCAAGGGAGCGCCTCATATTCGCGTGAGGCTCTCTCCGCTTCATTCAATCCATCAGCTGCTGCGACAGATAGACATAGTGGCGGGCCCAGCGACGGGCGTTGGCGACCGGGTCGGCGTCGTTGGAGTGGCCGCCGGCCGTGTCCTCATAATAGAGGTGGTCATAGCCCATATCGCCCAGACGGGCGGCGAACTTGCGCGCATGGCCGGGGTGGACCCGGTCGTCGCGCGTATTGGTGGTCAGATAGACGCGCGGATAGGGTTGGCCCGGACGGAGCTGCTGATAGGCGGAGTATTTGGCGATCCACGCGGCTTCTTCCGGGATGCGCGGGTCGCCGTATTCGCCGATCCAGGACGCCCCAGCCGGCAGTTCGTGATAGCGCAGCATGTCCACCAGCGGGCTCTCGATCACCGCCGCGTTGAACAGTTCGGGGTGCTGGGTGATCGACACCGAGGTCAGGACCCCGCCGTTCGACCGCCCATAGATGCCCAGGCGACGCGGGCTGGTGATCCCGCGCTGTTCCAGATCGCGCGCTACGGCGGCGAAGTCGTCAAAGGCCTTCTGACGATCGCCGTCCAAGGCCGCCTGGTGCCAGTCGGGGCCGAACTCGCCGCCGCCGCGGATGTTGGCCTGCACGAAGACGCCGCCCCGCTCCAGCCACAGCTTGCCCATCTCGGGCTTGTAGGCCGGGTTCAGGCTGACCTGGAAACCGCCGTATCCCAGCATGACGGTTGGGTTCGACCCGTCCAGCTTCATGTTGCGCGGACGGGTGACGAAATAGGGGATCTTGGTCCCGTCGCTCGAGGTCGCCTCAAACTGTTCGGTCACGTCGCGCGACGCGTCGAACTTGGCTGGCGCTGACTTCAACGGGGTCAGGGTCGCGGCGCCCGCATCGGCCAGGCTGAGGGTCGGCGGGACCAGGAAGCCCTGGGTCGAGACGAACACTTCGCCGCGTGCTTTGGACGAGTCGCCCAGACCGACGGCGAGGTTGTCGGGGACGGTGATGTCGGTCCGCGGCCAGCCCCATTCGCCCCTGTCCTGAAACACAGCAGCTCTGCCCCGAACATTGTCGGTGTAGGACACCACGACGCGATCGGAGAGGACGCGGACATCAGCCACGGCCTGACGCGTCTCCGGCCGGAAGATCATATCGGACGCATTGGTGATGACGATGTCCCCAGCGGCCGTCGCCGGGTGCAGCACCTCCAAAACCTCAGCTAAAAGGTCACCCGCGTTGCGATTCTTGCCGCGTCGCGACCAAGCTTCCTCGGCCGTGAAGACGAGCTTGCCGTTCAGCACCCCGTGGATGGACACACGGGCGGGAAGTTCTAGGCGCACAGGCTGACCATCCACCAACTGCCATGTCTCCGACCGGAAGGTGTCCAGCGGACGGGTGATGATGACGGCCGTCACATTGCCGTCCTTGTCGCGATAGACGGCGGGGCTGACGCCATAGCCGCCATCGCCCTGTTCGCCGCGATAGACCTCGGTCGCCTGGGCCAAGGTCTGGCCGCGCTTCAGCGTCTTGACGATGAAGGGATAGCCGGACTCCGTCATGGTGCCCGCGCCGAAATCGGTGGCGACCAGAAGCGTGTCGCGGTCCAGCCATTCGATGCGGTGCTTGCCCTCGGGCAGGTTGAAACCGCCGTCCACGAACGACTTCGTCGTCAGGTCGAACTCGCGCACGACCACCGCATCCTTGCCGCCGTCGGACAGATTGATCAGGCAGCGGGTGTCGTCCGGCGCCAGGCACTCGGCGCCCTTGAACACCCAGTCCTTGCCCTCGGCCTTGGACAGGGCGTCGATGTCCAGCAACGTCTCCCACTGGGGCGTGGCGGTGAGGTAGCTGTCCAGCGTCGTGCGGCGCCAGACGCCCTTGGGATTGGTCGCGTCCTGCCAGAAGTTGCCGACCCCGTCGCCTAGGAAGCTGGGCGTGGGAATGCGATCGGTGGCGGTCAGGATGGCTTCGGCTTCGGCCCGGAAGGTCTCGTAGCGCGGGTCGCCGGTCAGGACAGCGAGGGACTTGCGGTTCTCCTCGGCGACGAAGGCCATGGCCTGCGCCCCGTCCACCTGCTCCAGCGCCAGATGGTCGTCCGCCGCCGCAACGCCGGCCGGGGTTAGGTTCTGAGGATAACCGGGCGGCGGCCCCATACGCTCGGGATGCTCATCCGCCCGCCACATCGATGATTGCACCGGAGCTGTGGCGCAAGCGCCCAGCAGAAGCGCCGAAATGGAGGCGGACAGGATCAGGTGACGCATTCGAAAACTCCGCAAACTAATCCTCCTCCGCATCGCGGGGGAGGGGGACCGCCGCAGGCGGTGGAGGGGGCTGGACCCAAAAATGGTGCGCGGGTTGGCCCCCTCCACCACTTCGTGGTTCCCCTCCCCCGTTCGCAAGCGCTCACGGGGGAGGATTGAGTTCTATTCCTGCGCCGGCGTGTCCATCAGGCGGCGCGACAGATAGGTGTATTCCAGCGCCAGACGACGCGCGGTTTCGCGCAGGTTGGCCCCGGCCGCGTGGCCGCCATCGACGTTTTCATAAAACAGCACCGGATAGCCCAGCTCTTCCAGACGCGCCGCCGCCTTGCGGGCGTGACCCGGATGGACCCGGTCGTCCTTGGTCGAGGTATGGATGAAGACTTCCGGGTAGGGCTGGCCCGCCCGCAGGTTCTGGTAGGGCGAATACTGCTCGATCCAGGCGCGCTGTTCCGGAATGTCCGGGTTGCCGTATTCGCCGATCCACGAGGCGCCGGCGAGCAGCTTGTGAAAGCGCAGCATGTCGAACAGAGGCACCTGGATGACGGCGGCGTTGATCAGGTCCGGCCGCTGGGTCAGCATCGCCCCCATGAACAGCCCGCCCTGCGAGCCGCCCATGATGCCCAGCTTGGGCTGGCTGGTGATGTCGCGGGCGATCAGATCCAGGGCTACGGCCTGGAAATCCTCATGCGCGCGCTGGCGGTTCTGTTGCAGGGCCGCCTCGTGCCAGCGGGGTCCGAATTCGCCACCGCCGCGCGTATTGGCGATGACATAGACGCCGCCCCGCTCCAGCCACAGCTTGCCGACCGTCGCCGAATAGCCGGGCAGCAGCGAGCTTTCGAATCCGCCGTAGCCATACAGAAGCGTGGGGTTGGAGCCGTCCAGCGGCATGTCCGCCTTATGCACCACGAAATAGGGGATCAGCGTCCCGTCCGCCGAACGGGCCTCGTGCTGATCGACCGTCATGCCGGCGGCGTCGAACTTGGCCGGCATCGACTTGACCTGATCGACCGCGCCGGTCGCGGCATCGGCCAGCCACAGGCTGGAGGGGTTCAGATAGCCGGTGACGCTGACGAAGACCTTGTCGTCCTTCTCCGAGGCCGAACCGACGCCGACCGAAACGTTCTGGGGCAGGTCCAGCGTCGTGTGCGCCCATTCGCCCTGACCAGGGGTATAAACCCGCACCGAGCCGCGCACATTGTCGTACAGGGCGACGACCAGCCGGTTGCGCGTGACGTTGACGCCCTCGATGGCCTGACGCTCGGTCGGGCGCAGCACCAGCTGAGCCGGGGTCGACTGATCGGCGAGCCAGGCCTCCAGCGGCCAGGCGACCAGGTCGCCGGTCTTGAAATCTTGACCCGACGGCGCGGTCCAGTCCTGTTTCAGCGACACCAGAAGCTGGCCCTGGACCAGGCCGGTGATGTCGGACTTGGCCGGCAGTTGAAGCTGCGTCAGGGCGCCGTCGTCGCCCAGCCGCCAGGTCTCGGACGAATAGAAGTCCACCGAACGGTTGATCAGCGTCGCCTTCACCACCCCGTCGGCGTCGCGCAGCGTATAGCCGGACACCGAAACGTCGGTCGGCTGGCCGGTGAACAGGGTCTCGGCCTGGTCGGGCGTCTGGCCGCGCTTCATACGCTTGACCACCATCGGATAGCCCGAGTTGGTCAGGGTGCCGGGACCGAAGTCGCGCGAGATCAGCAGGGTGTCCTTGTCGATCCAGGATGCGCCGCCCTTGGATTCCGGCAGGGTGATGCCGCCGTCGACGAACTTGCGCTCGACCGTGTCGAACTCGCGCAGGGTCACCGCGTCCTTGCCGCCGTTCGACAGGCTGATCAGGCAGTAGCGCTCTTCAGGCTGAAGGCAGGTCGAGCCCTTGTAGACCCAGTTCTGGCCCTCGGCCGCCGCCAGGGCGTCGATGTCGAGGATGGTCTGCCACTCGGGCGTGGCGGTGCGATAGCTGTCCAGCGTCGTGCGACGCCACAGCCCGCGCACATGCTGAGCGTCCTGCCAGAAGTTGTCGATATGGCCGTCGTGGGTGAAGCCAGGCGACGGGATGCGGTCCTGGGCCTGGACGATCTCCAGCGCCTGCTGGTGCAGGGTCTCGTAACGCGGATCGCCTTGCAGGACGGCGAAGGTGCGTTCGTTGTGGGCCTTGACCCACTCCATCGCCCGCTCGCCCTCGACCTCTTCGAGCCACAGATAGGGGTCGGTCGCGTCGCTGGTCGCGAAGCCGCCGGATGCGGGGGCGGGTGAGGAGGCGGAAGTCTGGGCCATGGATACCGAGGTCAGGCTGGTGGAGGCGAGAAGCGTCGCAAGCGCGACGGCGGAAGCACGGATCATGGACAGGTCCCCGAAAACGAAGCCGGCACCTTAACGACGCCTTCCCGTGCGGCAAGCCGTGCGATCTTACCGTTTTGTCACACCGGCGGGACGCGCCGCCTCATCCCTCGTCGGGAATGCAAAGCAGATTGCCGCACGCCTTGCAGTGGACGGCGTCAGGGTCGTGGTTCTGCAGGCCGCAGCGATCGCAGGGGAAATGCACCTTGTGCGGTCGGATCAGGGCCTGGGCCAGGCGCAGGAACAGGGTGATGCCGACCAGCATGACCGCGATGGACAACAACCGCCCCCACGGCCCCGGCAGGGTGACGTCGCCAAACCCGGTCGTCGTCAGAGTAGCCACCGTGAAATACAGCGCATCGACATAGCCGGCGATGCCGTCGTGCCCCCTGAAGGTCGCATAGACGAAGCCGGTCGCCACGAAGACGAAGGTGATCAGATTGGCCAGGGCGCGGGCGATCCCTTCGACCCGCGTATCGTCGAACCGCGCCCCCACGGTGCGCCAGAAAAAGTCCGAGTTCAGCAGGGTCCACAGCCGCAGCATTCGCAGGAAGCCGAGATTGAAAAGCCAGGCCGGAAACAGCAGGGTCGCCAGCACGAACAGGTCGACCCAGACGATCGGCCGCTTCAGCCAGTCCTTGATGTTGGCATAGGCATAGGCCCGCGCAGCCAGGTCCAGGGCCAGGATGGCGGCGATGAAATAGTCCAGCGCATAGAAGGCCCAGCCCATGTTCTTCAGGATGGGCGCCGCAAGGAAAAAGCCGATGATCGCCAGGTCGATCACGATGACGGTCAACCGGAACCGCACCGCCGGCGGTTGACTGCCGTGATACAGGTATCGCAGCCGGGCGCGCAGTCGCAGGCCGTTGTCCTTGGGGTCGGTTTCGGTCTGGGACACGCTGGTTTCCGCGACGCTGGGTTGGGCCTATATGGCCTGCATGACCCGTCCTTTCGTCAAGATGAACGGTGCCGGCAATGACTTCGTCGTCGTCAATGCGCTGAAACAGCCGTTCGCTCCCGGCGAGGACCAGATTCGTGCGCTGGGCGACCGTCAGACGGGCGAAGGCTTCGACCAGCTGATCGCCATCGAACCGTCAGACACGGCCGACGCCTTCATGCGGGTGTGGAACGCCGATGGATCGATGGTCGAGACCTGCGGCAACGCCCTGCGCTGCGTTGGCTGGCTGTTGATGCAGGCGAACGCGTCGGACCGCGTGGTGATCGACACGGCGGGCGGCCCGACCACCGCCACCCGCGCCGGCGACCACCGTGTGACCGTGGACATGGGCAAGCCTCGCCTGGACTGGACCCAGGTGCCGCTGGCCGAAGAAATGGACACGCGAGGGATCGAGCTTCAGGTCGGGCCGATCGACGCGCCGCTCCTGCACACGCCCGGTGCCGTCTCCATGGGCAATCCGCACGTGGTCTTCTTCACCGACCGCCAGGACGACGGCTTCGTCACCGGATCCGGTTCGTTGGTCGAGCATCACCCGCTATTCCCGCAAGGGGTCAATGTCGGCTTCGCAAACGTGCTGGACCGGGATCATATTCGCCTGCGGGTCTGGGAGCGGGGCGCAGGCCTGACCAAGGCGTGCGGCACGGGCGCCTGCGCCGCCCTGGTCGCCACGGCGCGGCGCGGCCTGACCGAGCGCAAGGCGACGGTGGTCGTCGATGGCGGCGAACTGGTCATCGACTGGGATGCGCAGACCGATCACGTCCTGATGACCGGGCCGGTGGAGGTCGAGCGCACGGGCGTGCTGGCGATCTGACGGCGTTGACGCTGACGCGCAGGTAAGTCTCCGGGCCGATTGCGCAGGCTTCCTCCGCGTCAAGGGTTGGCGCGGCCCGTCCCAGCCTCTAGGACACGAACGGTTAGAGCCACGCCGACGCCCTGGACGACCGATGCCCGATCAGACCGAAAAGCAAACCTTCTCCGACGACGAAGCGCTGGACTTCCACCGCATCCCGACGCCGGGCAAGATTTCCATGGCGCCGACCAAGCCGATGGCGACCCAGCGCGACCTGTCGCTGGCCTATTCGCCGGGCGTGGCCGTGCCGGTCCTGGCCATCGCCGCCGATGCGGACAGGGCCTACGACTATACCTCAAAGGGCAACCTGGTCGCCGTCATCTCGAACGGCACCGCGATCCTGGGCCTGGGCAATCTGGGTCACATGGCCTCCAAGCCGGTCATGGAGGGCAAGTCGGTCCTGTTCAAACGGTTCGCCGACGTCGACAGCTTCGACATCGAAGTGAAGACCACCGATCCGGACGAGTTCATCACCGTCGTCAAGAACATCGGCGACACCTGGGGCGGCATCAATCTGGAGGACATCAAGTCCCCCGAATGCTTCGTCATCGAAAGCGAGCTTCAGGACCTGCTGGACATCCCCGTCTTCCATGACGACCAGCACGGCACCGCGATCATCTCGACCGCCGGCCTGATCAATGCGGTCCATATCGCCGGCAAGAAGCTGGACGAGATCAAGGTCGTACTGGCCGGCGCCGGGGCGGCGGGCCTGTCCTCCATCGCCCTGATGAAGGCCGCGGGCGTCAAGGCCGAGAACACTGTGATCTGCGACCGCGACGGCGTCGTCTACAAGGGTCGCGACCACGGCATGGACCAGTGGAAGGCCGCCCACGCGACCGACACGCCCCTGCGCACCCTGGCCGAGGCCATGGTCGGCGCCGACGTGGTGCTGGGCCTGTCGGCCAGGGGCGCGATCACCAAGGAGATGGTCGCGTCGATGGCGCCCAATCCGATCATCTTCGCCATGGCCAACCCCGATCCCGAGATCACGCCCGAGGACGTCAAGTCTGTGCGTTCCGACGCCATCATCGCCACGGGCCGCTCGGACTATGTGAACCAGGTCAACAACGTCCTGGCCTTCCCCTATCTGTTCCGAGGCGCGCTGGACGTGCGCGCGCGCCGCGTGAACCACGAGATGAAGATCGCCTGCGCCCAGGCCCTGGCCGCCCTGGCGCGCGAGGACGTGCCGGACGAGGTCGCCGCCGCTTATCGCGGACGCAAGCTGAAGTTCGGCCCGGACTACATCATCCCGACACCCTTTGACCCGCGCCTGATCTGGTACATCCCGCCCTTCATCGCCCAGGCGGCGATGGACACCGGCGTGGCCCGCGTCCAGATCGAGGACATGGACGCCTATCGTCACGCGCTGCGTTCGCGCGTCGATCCGTCCGCCGCCCTGATGCAGAAGATCAGCTCGGCCGTGCGCGGCGGGCCGAACAAGCGCGTCGTCTTCGCCGAGGGCGAGGAGCCGGCCGTCATCCGCGCCGCCTGGGGCTTCAAACAGGCCGACCTGGGCACGCCGATTCTGGTGGGTCGCGAGGATCTGATCCGTCAGAACGCCGCCGAGGCCGGTCTGAACTTCGACGAGCTAGGCATCGAGATCACCAACGCTCGCGTCTCCGACCACAATGTCGAGGACACCGACTGGCTGTACGAAAAACTGCAGCGCCGGGGCTATCTGCGCCGCGACGTGCAGCGGATGATCAATCAGGACCGAAACTATTTCGCCGCCACCCTGGTCGCCAAGGGCCGGGCCGACGCCATGGTCGCGGGCGTGACCCGCAACTTCAACATGGCGCTGAAGGAGGTCCAGCGCGTGCTGGATGTGGACGACACCCTGATCGGCCTGTCGATCCTGCTGGCCAAGGGCCGCACCCTGTTTGTCGCCGACACCACCATTCACGAACTGCCGAACGCCGAAGAGTTGGCCGACATCGCCGTCAAGGCGGCCGATACGGTCAGGAAGCTGGGCCGCAATCCGCGCGTGGCCTTCCTGTCCTATTCCACCTTCGGCAACCCGCCCGGCGATCGCGCCGAGAAGGTGCGCGAGGCGATCCGCATCCTGGACAAGAAGGGCGTCGATTTCGAATACGAAGGCGAAATGCCGCCGGAAGTCGCGCTGGATCCCAAGGGGCATTCGGCCTACGCCTTCAACCGCCTGACCAAGCCGGCCAACGTCCTGGTCATGCCCGCCATCCATTCGGCCGCCATCTCGACCAAGCTGGTTCAGGCCCTGGGCGGCGCGACCGTGATCGGTCCGCTGCTGGTCGGTCTGGAGAAGCCGGTGCAGATCGTCAGCTTGGGCGCCTCGGTCAGCGAGATCATCACCGCCGCCACCTTCGCCGCCTATGACGCCGGTCCCGCCTTCCAAGGCTCGGGCCTGACCTCGGCGCCGCGTCCCCCCGCGGCCGTGGTCGAGCGTTGAGCGAACCCTCGCCCTTTCCCCCCGCCGCCCCGCCGCCCCGGCGGGTGGAGCCGGGTCTCTATCTGGTCGCCACCCCGATCGGCAACCTGCGCGACATGACGCTGAGGGCGCTGGACGTACTGGCCGCCGCCGATCTGGTGCTGGCGGAGGACACCCGCGTCACCGCCAAACTGCTGAGCGCCTATGGTCTGAAGGCGAAGCTGGAACGCTGCGACGATCATGCGTCCGGCCGCGCGGCCGAACAGGCAATCGAACGGTTGCGTGAGGGGCAAGTCGTGGCCCTGGTTTCGGATGCGGGCACGCCTCTGGTCAGCGACCCCGGCTTCGTCGTCGCCCGCGCGGTGATCGCTGAGGGCCTGCCCGTCCATCCGATCCCCGGCGCCTCGAGTCTGCTGGCCGCCCTGTGCATCGCTGGCCTGCCGGCCGACCGGGTGCTGTTCGCCGGCTTCCTGCCGCCCAAGACGGCCGGCCGCACCGCCGCGCTGGAAGGCTTGAAGAGCCAGCGCCAGACGCTGGTCTTCTTCGAAAGTGGGCCGCGCCTGAAGGACAGTTTGACCGACATGGCCGCCGTGCTGGGGCCGCGCCCCGCAGCCGTCGCCCGCGAGCTGACCAAACTCTATGAAGAGTGCGTGCGCGGGACGCTGGACGACTTGGCCGTCGATCCGCGCCTGGACGCGCCCAAGGGCGAGATCGTCGTGGTCGTCGGCCCCGGCGAAGAGGTTCAGGCGACCGAAGCCGACGCGGACGCCGCCCTGATCGACGCCCTTCAGACCCTGTCCACCGGCGACGCCGCCTCCGAGGTGGCCAAGGCCCTGGGTCTGAACCGAAAGACCCTGTATCGCCGGGCGCTGGAGCTGAAGGGCAAGTGAAGCGCCTGTCTCGTCCCGCGCCGGTCCGTCGCCCCAAGGCGGCGTGGCGTCAGGCGAAGGGCGGGGCGGCGTTCAAGTCCGGTCATGCCGCCGAATGGATCGCGGCCTTGTGGCTGATCCTGCGCGGCTATCGCGTTCTCGGCTTCCGTCTGAAGAGCCGGGCCGGCGAGATCGACCTGCTGGTCTGTCGCGGTCCGGTGCTGGCTGTGGTCGAAGTCAAGCGCCGTGCGACGATGCAGGCGGCCCTGCTGGCGCTGAAGCCGGTCCAATACGATCGGCTGATCGCGGCGGGCGAGGCGATCCGGCGCAATCGGCCGGGCCTGCAACGTCTGGAATTGAGAATTGATATGGTGGCGCTGGCTCCTTGGCGCGTTCCACGTCATCTTCGTGGCGTCGAGAGGCGCTGACGAGGGGATCGCATGACGCGCGAGGAGGCCGAGGCCGTCCTGACCGCCGCCGGTCAGGCCGAAGACGACGCCTTTCCCTTGCTGGAGGCGGCGATCGCCTGCGCCATCCATGACCATCCCTTGCGTGATCCCGAGCCTGTGCGCGCTCTGGCCCGCAACGCCTGCGAGAGTCTGAAGGAGCGGATCGGCGGCGAAGGTCCCGACGAGGCTCTGGCCGAAACCCTGTGCGCCGACCTGCGGCTGAACGGCGACCTGATCCATTACGACCATCCCGACAACACCGACATCATCGCAGTCGCCGAGCGACGGCGCGGCCTGTCTGCGGTGCTGGCGGTCTTCTATCTGCACGCGGCGCGCGCGGCCGGCATCACGGCGGCTGGCGTCGATTTTCCCGGCCATTTCATGGTTCGCGTCGAGACGCCGGAAGGTCCCGTCGCCCTGGATCCGTTCAGCCAGGGGCGGCTGATCCTGCCCAGCGAACTGACGCGGCGCGCGCTTCGCGCCGGTCTGATGCCGCACGTCGCGGATCGGCTGGATATCCTGATGGCGCCGGTGACGGATCGTCAGTCGCTGATCCGGCTGCAGAACGTGCTGTTCAGCCGCGCCATTCGCGGTCGGGATTATGAAGGCGCGGAGCGGTCGGCCCTACGGCGCGCCCTGCTGGATCCGGAGGATCACCGACCGTGGCTCGATGTCGCCTCGGCGCGTGAGAAACAGGGGGCGCTCGCCGGCTCGCTTCAAGCCCTGGCGCGCGCCCAAGGTCTGGACGGCGTCGAGGAGGCGCGGCGGTTCACGACCTTCGAACGCGTGCGGATGCAGTTGAACTAGACGACGGCCTCGCCGCGCAACAGGCGAGGCAAGTCGCCCGTCGCTCCGCCCGCCTCCTGCATGAAGGCGCGGCGCAGGGGACCGATCCGATTGACCGCCGCCATGCCCAGGTCGCGCGCCAGACGCACCGGTGCGATGTCGTTCGAAAACAGGCGTACAAAGGCGTCGAAACCCGCCGCCAGGGCCGCATTGTCGAACCGGCGCCATCGCGCATAACGCTCCAAGACGGTTTCCGACCCGATGTCCTCGCCCAGACGCGCAGCCTCGGCCAGAACCTCGGCCAGAGCGGCCGCATCCTTCAGCCCCATGTTCAGCCCCTGGCCGGCGACCGGATGCACGCCGTGCGCGGCGTCCCCGATCAGGGCGATGCGCGGCGCGATCAGCTTTTCGGCCAAGCTGAGCGACAGCGGATAGACGAAGCGCGGACCCTCGACGGTTGCCCCATCTAAAAACTCCCCGAACCGCAGCATCAGATGGGCGTGGAAGGCGTCGTCCGAGGCGTCGCGCAGGGCCTCGCCCCGCCGCGTCGTCTCGGTCCAGACCAGGCTGGCGCGCTGATCCGTCAGCGGCAGAATGGCGAAGGGGCCGCTGGGCAGGAAATATTCGTGGGCGACATTGCCGTGGTCGCGACCCAGCCGCACCGTGGCCACGACGCCGCTCTGGCCATAGCCCCAGCCGACCGTCTCGATCCCGGCGGCGCGACGCACCGTCGATCCCCGCCCCTCGGCGCCGACGACCAGCGGCGCGATCAGGGTCGATCCATCGGCCAGGGTCACGGTCGCCTTGCCCGCATCGGTTTCGACCTTGGCGACGGTCGCCGGCGCCCGCACCGCGATGCCCGCGCATGTCACCGCCTCGGCCAGGGCCGCGCGGATGCGGCGGTTCTCGACCATATAGCCCAAGGGCTCGCCGCCGGTACGGCCGCCGATTTCGTCGGCGTCGAAGCGCAGGAAGGCGGGCGAGGCGGACCGGCTGGCCGCGCCCGGGCGACGCCCGTCCGTCACCAGAATATGGTCCATCCGGCAGGCGTGGGGACGCAGGGTTTCGCCTAGGCCCAGCGCGTCCAGCATGCGGAACGTCGAAAAGGCGACGGCGGTCGAACGCCCGTCGAAGGTCGGCGCCAACTGGTCGCTGAACGGCTGCGGATCGACCATCACGACCTTCAACCCGCCTTGCGCCGCCGCCAGGGCGAAGGCCGCCCCGGTCAGCCCCGCGCCGGCGATGACGATGTCGTAGCGTTCGGTGTCAGCCATGGAAGGCTTGTCGCGCCGTCGCGGCCAAAGGTCCAGAGGACGATTTGTCAGGGTCGCGACGCCTTGGCCAATCGCGTACAGTAGCGCTTGTAGTGGTCAGCGGCCGCCCCCGGCCCAGGCGCCTTGAAGGTCCGGCCGTCGGATGAAACCGTGACAACATCCGCTCTGGCCAAGGCCTGGAACCAGTTGGGCTCAAAGTAACCTTCACCAATGGTGGCCGATCCAATACCGCTAGATGGATCTCGCAAAGCCGTGTCCGATGAAAAGGTGGTGTTGCCAGCGGTGATATTCACCCGCCCCGCGCGCGCCAGGTCGCCGCGCAACTGCACAGCCCCACGCCGTCGATCACGACACGTCATGACGATATACGGGACGCCTTGTCCTGCGGAGGTCGTTCGGACGATGGAAAGGCTACCGGCCGCGCCGTGAGCAAGCTGCCATTCGTAGGTCCTGCCGTTCACCTGAAACGCTTGGCGTTGAGGGGCGCGATCTACGGGCGGCGAGCACCCGACAAGAGCGGCGACCGAGGCAGTAAGGACAATCCCAGGCTTCATATCGGGCAATCTGTCATGCCGATCTCTCTCAGTCCAAGGCCAAGCTGGTAAATGCGCTCTTAACCCTGACGATGCGACAAAGGCGGCCGAACGTCAGCCGCCGGAAGGTTCGACCCTTCATGTCCACCGCCCTCGTCATCGGCCGTCAGGCCTGGATCAGCGCCCGCATCCTGTGGGACGCGCCCTTCGTGGTGCGGTTCAGGGGGGTCTTGCAGGCCCTGCTGGCGACCTTGCTGCTGGTCGCCCTGGTGTCATGGAATCCGTCAGACGCCAGTCTGAATGCCGCCTCCAGCCTGCCGACGACCAACTGGCTTGGGACGAACGGGGCCCTGTTCGCCGACCTGTTCATGCAATCGCTGGGCCTTGCGGCCTGGCCCGCCGCCCTGCTGCTGGTCGCCTTCGGCCTGGCGCGCGCGGTCGGCGATGCGATCCAGCAAAGGCTTAAGCCCACGCCGTTGAAAGCCCTGGCTGCGACCGGCGGGGTGCTGCTGCTGTCCAGCGCGCTCGCCGCCCTGGCCGCGCCCGCCGCCTGGCCGCTCGCCGCCGGTCTGGGTGGTCTGTGGGGCGATGCGCTGACAGGCCTGGCGGCGCGCGGTCTCGGCGCCCTGCATATCCCCGGCGGCCGCATCATTGCAGGCCTCGTCTTCCTGGTCGCTGGGCTGTGGCTGGTCGGTTTCGCCATCGGCCTGCGCGCCATGGATTTTCTGGACGCCCTGCACTGGGGCAAGTCGCTGCGCGCACCCGCGCCGCCTCAGCCTAAGCCCCAGGCCGCCCGCGAAAAGGCGCCTGCCAAGGCCCGAGCGCCCCGCGCCGCGCCACTGGAAGAGCCTCCGCTGGCCCCGATCTATGCAGAAGAGCCGCCTCAGACCGCCTATGATGACCTGCCGCCTTGGGAGGACGACGCCGTCCAGCCCGCGCCCCGCCCCTCGGCCGCCCGCCCGGTCGAGCCGCGCGTCGCCGCGGTCAAGGCGCCCAAGGCCCGCAAGGACGACGTGGACCAGCAGGCCTTCGACTTCGTGCGGCCGGAAGGCGATTTCGACCTGCCGCCGCTCGGCATCCTGACCAAGCCGGCCCAGCGCGTCGGTTCGGTGGACGAGGACTCCCTGAAACAGAACGCCAAGATGCTGGAAGGCGTGCTGCAGGAGTTCGGCGTGCGCGGCGTGATCGACCAGATCCGTCCCGGCCCTGTCGTGACGCTGTACGAACTGGTGCCCGCGCCGGGCGTGAAGCACGGCCGCGTGGTCGCCCTGGCCGACGATATCGCCCGGTCGATGTCCGCCCGCGCCTGTCGTATTTCCGTGGTCCAGGGCCGCAACGCCATTGGCATCGAGCTGCCCAACGCCAAGCGCGAGACCGTCTATCTGCGCGACCTTCTGGCCAGCGCCGAATACGACAAGAAGGGCCATCTGCTGCCCCTGGCCCTGGGCGAGACCATCGGCGGCGAACCCTATGTCGCCGACTTGGCGCGCATGCCTCACCTGCTGATCGCGGGCACCACCGGCTCGGGCAAGTCGGTCGGGGTCAACGCCATGATCCTGTCGATCCTGTATCGCCACAGCCCGGCCGAATGCCGCTTCATCATGATCGACCCCAAGATGCTGGAGCTGTCGGTCTATGACGGTATCCCGCACCTGCTGGCGCCCGTCGTGACCGATCCGAAGAAGGCCGTCGTCGCCCTGAAGTGGACGGTGCGCGAAATGGAGGATCGCTATCGCCGCATGTCCAAGCTGGGGGTGCGCAACATCGCCAGCTACAACGAGCGCGCCCGAGAGGCCCAGACCAAGGGCGAGCATTTCGAACGCACGGTCCAGACGGGCTTCGACGACCAGGGCCGCCCGGTCTATGAGTCCGAGAAGATCCGCCCCGAACCCCTGCCCTTCCTGGTCGTCGTCATGGACGAGATGGCCGACCTGATGTTGGTCGCCGGAAAGGACGTCGAGGGCGCGGTTCAGCGTCTGGCCCAGATGGCCCGCGCCGCCGGCATCCACCTGATCATGGCCACCCAGCGCCCGTCGGTGGACGTCATCACCGGCACCATCAAGGCCAACTTCCCGACCCGCATCTCCTTCCAGGTCACGTCCAAAATCGACAGCCGCACCATCCTGGGCGAACAGGGCGGCGAACAGCTGCTGGGCCAGGGCGACATGCTCTACATGGCCGGCGGCGGGCGCATCACCCGTCTGCACGGCCCGTTCGTCGACGACAAGGAAGTCGAGGACGTCTGCAAACACCTGAAGGCGCAGGCCGAGCCCGACTATCTGGATCTGATCACCGACGAACCGGACGGCGACGGCGACAACGGCTATGACGAAGGCGGCGGCGGAGGCTCGGGCGACGACCTGTACGACCGCGCCGTGGCCGTGGTCACCCGCGACCGCAAGGCCTCGACCAGCTACGTCCAGCGTCGGCTCCAGATCGGCTACAACCGCGCCGCCTCCCTGATCGAGCGGATGGAGCAGGAAGGCGTGGTCAGCCCCGCCAACCACGCCGGCAAGCGCGACGTCCTGGCCGGCCCGCCGCCGATGGTGTGACGGTCCACAGATTTTTTTCTCAACCAATTTGACTTAGACGCAGAATCGAGTCCGCACGCCTTGAATCTCGATTCGAATCAGACGACCCTAAGCACAATAAAAAAAGGGGCGACCCCGAAAGGCCGCCCCAAGTCTACCAGAGTATTCCTAGCCTCGCGGCCAGGAGCGGTAGTGGGCGGTAACCCACTCCGTCTTGCCGTAGCGGAGTCGAACATAAGCGTGAACGAACACGTTTTTTTCGACTTCCGCGCGGTTTGCGGACACCATCTAAATCACCCCCTTTCGCTAAACGGCCGGATTGCCGCGCCGCAACAGCTCACCGCGCCGTAGCCGAAAGAGAGAATCAGACGATTTCCGTCGATATGTTGTGCGTGTTTGCGTCGCCACGTCAACTCATAGTGGTTGGGAACCATTAGCGATGAACAGGGCTTCATCGCAGCGCCGGAATATGGTCAGGCTCGCGTCATTCCGACGCCAAGCCGACCGGGCAAGACGGCAGGATCGACAACCATCCCGAACGGGAGACGAACTTCATGACCTCGCGCGCCAAGACCGTGGCTATGGCCACCTCCGACCTGCACCGCCGCAGCCTGCTGCTGGGCGCCGGCCTGACGACCGGCCTAATCGCGCTGGGCGCCTTCGACGCCGCCCACGCCCAGTCGAACCTGTCGGCCGAGGACCGCGCCGTGGTTCAACAGGCGCAGGGTTATCTGCAGGCCCTGACCTCGGCGCAAGGGACCTTCACCGAAACGGGCCCGAACGGACAGACGCGCCAGGGCCGCTTCTATCTGCAGCGTCCGGGCAAGATGCGGTTCGAATACACCAACCCGGCCGGTCTGCTGGTCGTGTCGGACGGCTATAACGTCAAACGCTACGACCCGCGTCTGAACAGCTTCCAGCAGGTGCCGCTGGGTCGCACCCCGCTGTCGACCTTCCTGGCGCGCAATGTGCGGCTGGATCAGGGCGTGCGCATCGAGCGCGTGACCCGGATGGCGTCCGGCGCCTTCGCCATCACGGCGCGGGATTCCAACCGCCCGAACGACGGTCAGGTCGTGCTGGCCTTCGCCGGCAATCCGATGCGTCTGCAAGAGTGGACCATCACCGATCCGCAGGGCGCCCGCACCCGGACCCAACTGACCTCGCTGCAATCGGCGTCCGGCCTGTCGGCGCGCCTGTTCCAGCTCAGCGATCCGACCCGTCGTCCCGGCCGCAACTAGGGCTTTCGGGGGCGGGTGACCATTCCTCAACCCCTGTTCCCCTAGACTGGCCGCATGAGCGCGACCGCCCCGCCATCCGGCGTCCCATCGCTGAAATGGATCGCGGCGGTCGGCGCGGGCGCCTTTGCTCTGTTCATGCTGGGCGCCTTGGTAGTCGAACCGGCTCTGAACCGCCTGATCGCGCCGACCGACCTCTCCACCAGACCTCGCGTGTCCGGACAGGTCGAGGTCGGGGAGGTCGTGCTGTCCGGGCGCTATGTCGCGACCAATTCCGACATGACGCTCGATGTGGACGGCGGCGCGCTGAGCACGACCACGGGCGGCCGCCTGACCTCGGCGCCGCATCGGCTGGTTCAGGCGGATCAGCCGGCCAGCGTCTCCAGAAGTTTCGCCGACGCCATGGCCGTGCCGCCGATGGCCCAGATCGAGGTGCGGCGCGTTACGTCTGACGAAGACACGCGGCTGTGCGCCGGTCATCCCGTCGGATGGCTGGCGCTGGCCGTGCGGCGCGACGGCTTCGTACTGATGCCGGTGCGACAGGGACCGCCGCCGGGCGCCCTGTTGGCCGACGACCGCCTGTGCGCCGTCCTGGACCTCAGCCGATGATGCGAGCCTTGGTGCTGGCGGCGCTGGTCGGACTGGTCGCCGCGCTTATGACCTGGACCCGGCCGGGCGCGGAGGATCGTGCGGCGGCGGATACGGTCGTCATTCAGGTGCTCGACAACGGCTTTCATACCGATATCGCCGTGCCGCGCGCCGCGCTTGAACGCCGTGGCGGTCCTCTGGCCAGTGCGGTTCAAACCTTGGGGCCCGGCGACTGGATCCTGATCGGCTGGGGCGATGCGAAATTCTACGTCGATCAGCGCCCGATTTCGGATCGGTTGCCGGACGGGGCGCGCGCCTTTCTGCATCCCGGCAATCGATCGGTGCTGATGCTGGCCCCTCGTCGAGAGGATCCGCGGCTGGCCTATGGCGAAGACAGCGCCGCCCTGACCCTGAGCCGCGCCCGGTTCGAGCGTCTGGCCGCGCGGATCGAGGCCTCGCTCGATCTGTCGAACGGCCGGCCGCGCATCGCAGCCCTGCGGCCCGGCGACGACGCGCGCTTCTTCGCCAGCCGCGAGACCTTCTCCATCCTGCATCTGTGCAATCACTGGACGGCCGGCGTCCTGAACGCCGGTGGCGTGGCCATTCGTCCAGTGCCGGCCATCACCTCGGGCGAGGTGATGCGCTCGGTTCGGGCCGCCGAACGGGCGCGAAAACTGGACAGACCTCCGCTGCGGGACTAGACCGCCCGACTTTCGCCTATCCGGCCGGGTCCGATCCCCAGCGGGCGAACAAGAAGGAGAGGCCGATGGCCCACAAGCAACACACCCGCAACGCCTCCGGCCCCGCCGGACCTAGCCAGCGCCAGCTGCGCGCCGGCGAGCTGATCCGTCACGCCCTGGTCGACATCCTGCGCGAGGAGGATATCCGCGACGAGGCCCTGGCCGGGGTGTCCATCACCGTGACCGAAGTGCGCCTGTCGCCGGACCTGAAACACGCCACCTGTTTCGTCGAGCCTCTGGGCGCCGGCGTCGAGGCCGCGCCGACCAATGGCCATGAAAGCGAGATCATCAAGGCGCTGAACGTCCACGCCAAATTCGTGCGCGGCCAACTGGGCCGTCGGCTGGATATGAAGTTCACGCCCGACCTGAAGTTCCGCCACGACGAAAGCTTCGACGCCGCCAGCCACATCGACCGCCTGTTCGACGACCCCCGCGTCCGCGCCGACCTGGAGCGCCGCGACGACGAGGGCGATCAGTGATCCTCCGGCCTCAAGTAGCGCGAAGCGCGGTAGGCCAAGCATAATGGCTCGCAAGAAGAAGGGCGACATCGTCGACGGTTGGGTCTGCCTGGACAAGCCGTTCGAGATGGGATCGACCGAGGCCGTCAGCCGCATCCGTCGCCTGTTCAACGCCCAGAAGGCCGGTCACGCCGGAACGCTCGACCCGCTGGCCAGCGGCATCCTGCCCATCGCGCTCGGCGAGGCGACCAAGACCGTGCCGATGATGATGGAGGCGCAGAAGGTCTATCGCTTCACCATCAACTGGGGCGTCTCGACCGACAGCGTGGACCGCGAGGGCGAGATCATCGGCCGCTCCGACGTGCGTCCCACGGTCGATCAGGTGAAGGCCGCCCTGCCGGCCTTCGTCGGCGAGATCGACCAGACGCCGCCGCGCTTTTCCGCGATCAAGGTGGACGGCGCCCGCGCCTATGACCTGGCCCGCGACGGGGTGGAGTTCGAGCTTCAGGCTCGCCGCGTGACCATCCATTCCGCCGAGGTCAGCGACGCGCCCGACGCCGACCACGTTGAAATCACAATCCGCACCGGCAAGGGCGTCTTTGTGCGGTCGCTGGCGCGCGATCTGGCTGCGGTTCTGGGCGCCGAGGGTCATGTCAGCGCCCTGAGACGCGAGCGGGTTGGCCCGTTCACCACGCAAAACGCCGTCACTCTGGATTCTCTGGAGGAAATGGTGCATAGGGGCGCCGCCTCGGAAGGCTTGCTTGCCGTCGCGACCGCTCTGGACGACATCCCGGAACTGGCCGTGAATGAACAGGACGCCTTCTCGCTTCGGCAGGGACGCCCGATCGTTCTGCTCCCCCGTCAGGTGGAAACCCTCAAGGATCGTCTCACCGGCGGTTCGCGCACGGTTTCAGCCTTTCAGGGCCAGACCCTCGTCGCTCTGTGTCAGTTGCGGGCCGGCCGGCTAGAACCCGACCGCGTTTTCAACCTCTAGGCCCGCGCCATCCGGCAAGGGCCGAGACCCCACGGCCTCAAGTAGCGCGAAGCGCGATAGGCCAAGAAAGGACTCTACGATGTCGGTTACTGCTGAACGCAAGCACGAGATCATCGCCGATAACGCCCGCTCCGCCGGCGACACCGGCTCGGCCGAGGTTCAGGTCGCGATCCTGTCGGAGCGCATCGCCAACCTCACCGAACACTTCAAGACCCACAAGAAGGACAACCACTCGCGTCGTGGCCTTCTGAAGATGGTGTCGCAACGTCGCCGCCTGCTCGACCACCTGAACAAGGTCGACGCCGGTCGCTACCAAGCGCTCATCTCCAAACTGGGCCTGCGCCGCTAAGGCGTCGGAACAGTGTAGAATACGCTTTCGAGGCGCGGGCGGTCACGTCCGCGCCTCGTTGTGCAACTAAGCGCTTCCAGGCCAAGTGGCTGCCGGTTGGCCGCCCGGAAAGCGTGACTACAAAAATACGACCTGTGCGCCGCAGGACTTACCGGCGCAGCTGCGAGGGCCATGACGGTCCTCTCCCGGTCGTCGCGATGGCGCGGCGGCCTCTGGATCGAAGGACTGAACGCCGACGCATCCGCCCCATGATGGGACCCCGCACGGAATACGCCGTCCGGGATACGAAAGACGAAATATGTTCGACATCAAACGCAAGACGATCGACTGGGCCGGCCGCCCGCTGACCCTGGAAACGGGCCGCATCGCCCGCCAGGCCGACGGCGCCGTGCTGGCGACCTACGGCGAGACCGTGGTTCTGGCCACCGTCGTCTATGGCCGCGCGCCCAAGCCCGGTCTGGATTTCTTCCCCCTGACGGTCAACTATCAGGAAAAGACCTTCGCCGCCGGCAAGATCCCGGGCGGCTACTTCAAGCGTGAAGGCCGTCCGTCCGAGAAGGAAACACTGGTTTCCCGCCTGATCGACCGTCCGATCCGCCCGCTGTTCGTCAAGGGCTTCAAGAACGAGACCCAAGTCGTCGTGACCGTGCTGCAGCACGACATGGAAAACGACCCCGACGTTCTGGGCATGGTCGCCGCCTCGGCCGCC
Organism: Brevundimonas sp. EU05-FHT14B07; assembly: GCF_058790795.1. Classification (NCBI taxonomy): domain Bacteria; kingdom Pseudomonadati; phylum Pseudomonadota; class Alphaproteobacteria; order Caulobacterales; family Caulobacteraceae; genus Brevundimonas; species Brevundimonas sp. EU05-FHT14B07. The sequence continues at coordinate 100,929 of NZ_JBYTCZ010000006.1, read as the reverse complement.
CTGACTATCTCGGGCGTGCCCTTCATGGGCCCCATCGGCGCCGCGCGCGTCGGCCTGATCGACGGCGAACTGGTGCTGAACCCCGCCATCGACCTGATCCCGTCCTCGGACCTCGACCTGGTGGTCGCCGGCACGCAAGACGCCCTGATGATGGTCGAATCCGAAGCCAAGGAGCTGTCGGAAGAGAAGATGCTCGAGGCCCTGATGTTCGCGCATGCGGGCATGCAGCCGGTGATCGACGCCATCATCGAACTGGCTGAACACGCCGCCAAGGAGCCCTTCGACTTCCAGGCCGAAGATCACTCCGACGTCGTCGCCTCGATCAAGTCGCTGGTCGGCGAAGACATCAAGAGCGCCTACACCCACGCCGGCAAATACGAGCGCCGCTCGGGCGTCGACGCCGCCAAGAAGGCCGCCGCCGCCAGGCTGGTGAAGACCGACGAGAACCCCGACGGCGTCGACGGTTCCAAGTTCTCGGCCGCCTTCAAGGAGTGCGAAGCCGAAGTCCTGCGTCGCGACATCATCGAGAACGCGCACCGCGTCGACGGCCGCGCCCTCGACAAGGTCCGCGCCATCGTGTCGGAAGTCGGCGTCCTGCCGCGCACCCACGGTTCGGCCCTGTTCACGCGTGGGGAAACCCAGGCCCTGGTCGTCGCCACCCTCGGCACCGGCGAGGACGAGCAGTACATCGACAGCCTGCAGGGCACCTACAAAGAGAACTTCCTGCTGCACTACAACTTCCCCCCCTATTCGGTGGGTGAAGCGGGCCGCATGGGTTCGCCCGGCCGTCGCGAAATCGGTCACGGCAAGCTGGCCTGGCGCGCGATCCGTCCGATGCTGCCGACCAAGGAAGACTTCCCCTACACCATCCGTCTGGTCTCCGAGATCACCGAGTCGAACGGCTCGTCCTCGATGGCCACGGTCTGCGGTTCGTCGCTGGCCCTGATGGACGCCGGCGTGCCGCTGGTCCGTCCGGTCTCGGGCATCGCCATGGGCCTGATCCTGGAGCCGTCGGGTGAGTTCGCCATCCTGTCGGACATCCTGGGTGACGAAGACCACCTGGGCGACATGGACTTCAAGGTCGCCGGCACGTCGGAAGGCATCACCAGCCTTCAGATGGACATCAAGGTCGCCGGCATCACCAAGGAGATCATGAAGCAGGCCCTGACGCAGGCTTCGGCCGGTCGCCTGCACATCCTGGACGAGATGTCCAAGGCCATGGATGCGCCGCGCGCCGAACTGGGTGAACACGCGCCCAAGATCGAAACGGTCAAGATCCCCGTCGACAAGATCCGTGAAGTCATCGGTTCGGGCGGCAAGGTCATCCGCGAGATCGTCGAGAAGACCGGCGCCAAGATCGACATCGGCGATGACGGCACCATCAAGGTCGCCGCCAACGACCAGGAGAAGATCGACGCCGCCAAGGCCTGGATCCAGTCCATCGCCTCGGAGCCGGAAGTCGGAACCATCTACTCCGGCAAGGTCGTCAAGGTCGTCGATTTCGGCGCCTTCGTGAACTTCTTCGGCGCCAAGGACGGCCTGGTCCACGTGTCCCAGATCGCTTTGGAACGCGTCGCCAACCCGGCAGACGTCCTGTCGGAAGGCCAAGAGGTCAAGGTCAAGTTCCTGGGCTTCGACGATCGCGGCAAGACCAAGCTGTCGATGAAGGTCGTCGATCAGGCCACCGGTGAAGACCTGACGGCCAAGATCAACGCCGAGCGCGCCGAGCGCGGCGAAGAGCCCCTGTCGGAAGACACCGGCGGTCGTCCGAAACGTGACGGCGGGGATCGCGGTGGCGATCGCGGACGTCGTCGTCGCGACTAATCAACTTCGCATCCAAGACTGATGAGGCCCGGCGGAGCGATCCGCCGGGCCTTTTTCTTTGGGGCCGCGCAACGGCTGTCCGCGATTTCACTTGCCGCTTCGGCCCATGCAGTTTCCATTGCCGCATCCAAATTTCGAGGGGCCGTTCCATGTTCGATCGTCGTCGTCTTCTTCAGTCCGCCGCGCTGGGCGCCGGCCTCGTCGCCGTCGGCGGCCCCGCCTTCGCGCGTCAGGCCGGGGCATCGCAGGGCGACGCCGCCGCCCAGCTGAAGACCTTCATGGACGCCACGTTCGAGCAGACGCTGGACAAGAGCCCCGAGGTCGTCACCATGTTCGGCCTGGACAAGGGCGACCGCGCCGCCGCCAAGTCCAAACTGACCGTTCCGACGCGCGCCGAGGAAGACGACCAGCGCGCTTTCACGCGTCGCCAACGCGCCGAACTGTCCCACATCGACCGCTCTAAACTCGATGCTCGCAACGCCAACTACTACGACAGCCTGACCCAGAATCTGGACGGGGTGATCGCCACCTACGACATCCCCTACGGCCAGGGCGGCTGGCCCAATCCGTACCGCGTCAGCCAGCAGGGCGGCGCCTATCAGTCCACGCCCGACTTCCTGGCCAACCAGCACACCATCGAGACGGCCGCCGACGCCGACGCCTATGTCGCCCGCGTCAACGCCTTCGCCGACGTGCTGCTGGCCGAGACGGATCGACTGAAGGAAGACTATGCGCTGGGCGTCATCCCGCCCGACTTCATCCTGGCCAAGGCGATCCGCCAGCAGGACGGCGTCCTGGCGACCCCGGCGGCGACCTCCCCCCTGACCCAGTCGGTCGTGGATCGGGCCCGCGCCAAGGGCCTGAGCGGCGACTGGGGCGCGCAGGTGGAACGCCTTGTGACCGAGCGGGTCTATCCGGCCCTGGCCGCCCAAAACGCCGTGCTGAAAGCAGCCCAGCCGAACGCCGTGCACGAGGCCTCGGTTCGACGCCTGCCGCAGGGCGAGCAGTATTACGCCAACAGCCTGCGCTACATCACCACGACCCGACTGACCGCCGACGAGATCCACCGCACCGGCGTGGAACAGATGGCCGATCTGACGGCGCGCGCCGATGTGTTGCTGAAGGCGCAAGGCCTGACGCAGGGTTCGGTCGCCGAACGGATCAAGGCCTTGGGGGATGATCCCAAATACGTCTACGCCAACACCGACGCCGGCAAGGCCGAGCTGATCGCCAAGCTGAACGCCCAAATGGCCGACATGCAGGCCCGCCTGCCCAACGCGTTCGGCCGCCTGCCCAAGGCCAAGGTCGAGATCAAGCGCGTCCCGCCCGAGATCGAGGCTGGCGCGCCGATGGGCTATTATAACTCGCCCAGCCTGGATGGGACGCGGCCCGGCATCTACTGGATCAATCTGAAGGACACGGCGGAATGGCCGTCCTGGACCCTGCCGACCCTGACCTATCACGAGGCGACGCCGGGCCACCACTTGCAGATCAGCCTGCAGCAGGAGAGCGAGTCCGCGCCGCTGCTGATGAACCTGCTGGGCTTCTCGTCCTACGTCGAGGGCTGGGGGCTATATGCCGAACAGCTGGCCGACGAACTGGGCGCCTATGAGAACGATCCGGTCGGTCAGATCGGCTACCTGCAATCGTTGATGTTCCGCGCCGCGCGCCTTGTCGTCGACACCGGCATCCATTCCAAGGGCTGGAGCCGCGAAGAGGGCATCCGCTACATGATGGAGGCCTATGGCGATCAGGAAGGCGCGGCGACGTCCGAGGTCGAACGCTATTGCGGATGGCCGGGCCAGGCCTGCGCCTACAAGGTCGGTCACAACGAATGGGTCCGCCTGCGCGAAAAGGCCAAGACGACTCTGGGGCCCAGGTTCGACATCAAGGGCTTCCACGACACCGCCCTCGCCGCCGGCGGCGTGCCCCTGTCGGTGCTGGAACGGATCGTCGACGGCTGGGTCGCGACCCAGGCCTAATCTGAGACGATCAGGCCGTCGGCTTGGCGCAGGCGATTGTGGATGTCGGTGGCGGCGACGGCGGCTTCGGCGGTCGCGACGGCGATCTGGTTGAGGCCGCGCACGACGTCGCCGGCGGCATAGAGGCCCGGTACGCTGGTGGCCTGATGCAGATCGACCTCCAACCGGCCGTCGTCGGCCAGACGCGCGCCCAGCCCCCTGGCGAGATCGGCGTTCGGCGATGTGCCCAGCGCCGAATAGACAAGGTCGAACGCGCGGCTCTGGCCGGCGTAACTCAGGGCCGTCACGCGGTCGTTCTCGATGTCGATCGCGTCCAGCGGCGCCAGAATCAGTTCGACGCCCAACCGTTCCAGTTCGTCACGCCGGCTGAGCGCGTCGGGCGCGCCGATATGGATCAAGGTCACACGGTCGGAATAGGTGCGCATGAAGGCGGCCTCGCGCGCGCCCTTGTCGCTCTGGCCGATGATGGCGACAGCCTTGTCGGTCGCCTCATAGCCGTCGCAGATGGGACAGATGCGGACCAGCGCCTTTTGCACCGCCGCTTCGACACCGGGCAGATCCGGATGATGATCGACGACCCCGGTCGCCAGCAGGACGGCGCGGGCGCGGATAGCGCGGCCATCCATCTCAGCAACGAAGCCGTCGTCGTCGTGGGTCAGGCTCCGGACGCGACCCGGTTCGACGACCGCGCCATATTCCTCGGCCTGTTCGCGCATCCGCTTCAGGATGTCGGCGCCGGTGATGCCGGCCGGAAAGCCCGGCATATTGTGGCTGAGCGGGATCCAGCAGGCGCGGGGCGCCCCGCCATCCACCACCAGGGTCCGCCGACGAAAGCGCCCCAGATAGGTCGCCGCCGTCAGGCCGGCCGGACCCGCGCCGATGATCAGAACCTCCGGATCGGTCACCGCGTGCGCCAGGTGACAGGCCAAAGGTCGGACGGCACGCCGGCGCATTCGCCCATCACGCTTTCCTGCGTCAGTGTGAAGCCCTGTCCCGTCCAGGCCCAGGTCTGCGCCGCGCCGCAATCCCCGATGCCCCGCGCCTTGGCAAAGGCCGACAGGGTTCGGGTCTTGGGATCATAGGCGCCGTTGACGGTCGCGTTGTCCGGCATGACGGGATCGGAGCCCGGACCTTCCGATCCGGCGAGGATTGCGGGCCGGGGGTCGCGACCGCCCGGTCCTGTCAGATACCAGTTGTGGGTGACGTTATAGGCCCCCGATCCGCAGGGCACGGCCCACAGCTCGGTGCGGGCGTCCAGCCGGGCGGACATGACCATGTCGCTGACGGCCGGCATGGCCGACTCCTTGAGGCAGTCGCCGACCTCGGTGCGAGCGCGCAGCGCGGCGGGCAGGCGCTGGTTCTGATCGCCGAAACCTGCCTGATCGACGGCCGGGGCGGGGGTGACGGTCGGCAGCGGCGGCGCGACAGGAACGAGGGTGGCCGGGCCGTCGCCGCGTCGGATCAGGGCGGTTGGCGTATTCAGACGTCCCTGCTTCTCGTCGATCCACAACAGGGCGGCGGCGGCGCCGTGCAGCGAGACCTCCTGGGTCGAGGCGCCGCGAATGATCATGACCTTGCCTTGGGCCAGGGCGTCGAGGGTAGTGCGGGCGCCGTCGCGGATCTCACCGACGGGTGCCTCTGCGTCGCTCGCCTCGCCGCGCACAGCCGGATAGGCGCGGCCGTCGATGGTCAGGCTGAGGGGGCCGGCGCCCTTGGCGTCGCCGTCGGGCCAATAGCCGAAGAGGAGTTGCGGCTGGGCGTCCGGACCGGGCGCCAGGGTGATGCGGACCCAGCCGGCGGCGAACTCGGGCGCGAAGCCGAAGGCCCAGCAGGTCCCGTCGTTACCGCAGGTGGCGCTCCAGTCCCGGAAGGTCTTGGTTTCAGGGCGGATCTGCAGCACCGGCGCGGCGGCGGCGGGCGCAGCAGGACGGGCGGCCTTGGTCGCGGCAGGCGTCTTGGCCGCATCCTTGTCTCCGCATCCGGCGATGGACAGCGCAGACAGGACAAGGGCCGAAAGGGCGACGCCGCGCCACAGGCCGTTCGGGGTCATGCCTTCTTCAACTCCGACGGCTTGTGCGCCGCGCGTGCGCCGGTCTTGGCGCTTTCGACGATATACTCCGGATTGTCCTTGGAAGCCGCAACCTTGTGGCCCTTGATCTTGGTTTCCGAAGTGACCTTCTTGACCACCTTGCCGGTCGTGGTGCCCTGGCTGTGATCCCACTTCACCTTGTCGCCGGCCTTGAACGTCTTTTCTGACATGACGATGACTCCTGCTGTGTCGCTTCCTGTTCAGCGATCAGCCTGCGCATCAGTTCCGCATCGATCACGGGCGGCGCCTCGCAGAAGGTGACGATCCAACGATCCACCAGCTGGCGCTCTTCTTCCGTCATCCTGCCGTCCGTCTCTGTCGCTGGGCCCAAGAGAAGTCCGGGCTGGCCAAAGGGTTCAGGAACGATCTGCGTTATTCCGGGCGGCGACGACGGGCGGCGGGGTTTGCGCGGGCGCGCGGCCTCGCTATACCGCCGCCACGACATTCCCTTCCCCACAGTCACAGGCGGACCGCACGCATGGCCAAGATCAAGGTCGAAAACCCCATCGTCGACATCGACGGCGACGAAATGACCCGCATCATCTGGCAGATGATCAAGGACAAGCTGGTCTTCCCGTTCCTGGATCTCGAGCTGGACTACTACGACCTGGGCATGGAGCACCGCGACGCCACCGACGACCAGGTGACCATCGACGCGGCCCACGCGATCCAGAAGCACGGCGTCGGCGTGAAGTGCGCCACCATCACCCCGGACGAAGCCCGCGTGCAGGAGTTCGGCCTGAAGAAGATGTGGAAGTCGCCGAACGGCACCATCCGCAACATCCTGGGCGGCGTGGTCTTCCGCGAGCCGATCATCTGCTCGAACGTGCCGCGCCTGGTGCCCGGCTGGACCCAGCCGATCGTCGTCGGCCGTCACGCCTTCGGCGACCAGTACAAGGCCACCGACTTCCTGATGCCCGGCCCCGGCACCCTTACGATCAAGTTCGTCGGCGAGGACGGCGAAGTGATCGAGCACGAGGTCTACAAGGCCCCGGGCGCCGGCGTGGCCATGGCCATGTACAACCAGGACGCCTCGATCCGCGAGTTCGCCCACGCCAGCTTCGCCTATGGCCTGCAGCGCAACTATCCGGTCTATCTGTCGACCAAGAACACGATCCTGAAAGCCTATGACGGCCGCTTCAAGGACCTGTTCCAGGAAGTGTTCGACGAACACTACGCCGCCGAGTTCAAGGCGCGCGGCCTGACCTATGAGCACCGCCTGATCGACGACATGGTCGCGGCCGCGATGAAGTGGTCGGGCGGCTTCGTCTGGGCGTGCAAGAACTACGACGGCGACGTGCAGTCCGACGTCGTGGCGCAGGGCTTCGGCTCGCTGGGCCTGATGACCTCGGTCCTGATGACGCCGGACGGCAAGGTGCTGGAGACGGAAGCCGCCCACGGCACCGTGACCCGCCACTATCGCCAGCATCAGAAGGGCGAGGCCACCTCGACCAACTCGATCGCCTCGATCTTCGCCTGGACGCGCGGCTTCAAGCACCGCGCCAAGCTGGACGGCAACGCCGCCCTGGACCAGTTCGCCGACACCCTGGAGAAGGTGGTCGTGGACACCGTCGAGGCCGGCTTCATGACCAAGGACCTGGCGCTGCTGGTCGGCGATCAGCAGGGCTGGCTGACCACCGAGGGCTTCCTCGACAAGGTGGCCGAGAACCTGAAGACCGCTCTGCCCGACGTGGGCTGAGCCCCGCAGGCGCCCCGCCGCACGGGCCTTGCCGCCAGGACGCCCAAACGTCCTCAAGCAGCGCGAAGCGCGGTAGGACAAAGAAGAATGGCCCCGTCGGAGCGATCCGGCGGGGCTTTTCGTTGTGGGATCGGCCGGGGCGTGCATGATCGGCGGTAATGAGGATGCGTTCGTGAAGCGGCTGTTCGGAAACCTGGTGCTGGCGGCGGTGGTCGTGGCGGTGCTGTCCTTCTTCGCGGCGCCCGCAGTGGCCTTCTTCGCCATTCGGTCGGCGGCCGAGGCGAATGATGTGGCAGGGCTGGCGCGACTGATCGACTTCAACGCCGTGCGCCAATCGTTGCGGCCGCAGCTCGCGGGACGGCCCGAGGCGATGGCGCCCGCGCCGTCCTTCCTGGAAGACCCCATCGGCGCCTTCCGGCGTCAGATCGAGCAGAACCCGATCCTGCGCCAGCCGGATGTCGACGCCTATCTGACGCCGGCCGCGCTCAACGCCCTGCTGAAGGGCGAGGGCCGATACGCCAGCCAGCGCACGTCGGCGGGCGTGGCGCCGGCCTCTGAGCACAGCCGTAAGCCCTGGCCCAGCCCCGCCTACTGGAGCGTCAACCGGGCGCGCATGGCGGTGACGGATCAGGGCGGGTCGCGCACCCTGTTCACCTTCGAGCGGCGCGGGCCGTTCGAGTGGAAGCTGGTTCACATCGGCCTGCCCGACGGGACGGCGCCGGCCGTCACCGTCACCCCGCGATAAACCCGGCAACCGACGCCGCCCAGCCCGCGTTGGCGTTCCAAGGAGACGACATGAGCCGCAAGATCATCACCGGAGCCCTGCTCGCCGTCGTCATCGGCGTGGTCGTCGCCCTGTTCGTTTCGCCCTTCATCGCCGCCCAGGCGCTGGTGCGGGCCGCGCGGACCGGGGATGCGGCCGGGCTGGAGCGGCAGGTGGACTTCCCGGCGTTCCGCACCAGCCTGAAGAGCGAGCTGAACGCGCGCGCGGCGCTGGAAATCCGCAACCGGACCAAGGGCGACACTGGCCTGGCGGCGCTGGGCATGCTGCTGGCCCCGTCGCTGGTCGAGGGGGCGGTGGACAACTTCGTCACGCCGCAGGGCATCGCCGCCATGGTCCGCTCCGGCGAGACGCCCGAGCCGGAACGGCCCGTGCCCGCCGACGACACGCCGGCGGTGGACAAGGACAAGATCCGCCAGTCCTGGGCCTATCGCGGGCTGAACACCTTCGCCGTCACTCTGACGCGCGACGACCGGCCGGACGATGCGCTGGTGCTGATCATGGAACGCCGGACGCCCTTCACCTGGAAGCTGGCCGGGGTCGATCTGACGCCCGACCCGATGGGTTGAGACGGTCGGGGACAAAAACACCGTCTAAAGTGTCTAATTCGTCTGATTGGACGGCGGGGCGCCGATCAGAAAGCGAGTGCATTTGGTGCGCTTTGCCTTGGGTGCGCGGCCTCCTCTGTGGTGAGCGCAGAGTATAGGCCGTCTCTGCGGCATGCTCAGGAAGCGGACGCTGCGGCCGGCTAAGCCGCTGAGTTGCAAGGCTGTCAGGTTCGAAATTGCGATGGATTACCCTCTCCCTTTGGGAGAGGGCTTGAGCGCACGAGCGCGCAGCGATCGTACTTGCGCGAAAGGGTGAGGGTCGGCTGGTGCGTCATGGTCCGCCGGCCGACCCTCATCCGGCCCTTTGGGCCACCTTCTCCCAACGGGAGAAGGTCATCGTATTTTTACGCCAGCGCCGCACGAACCGCCGCCAGGCCGTCTTCGGCCTTCGAGCCGTCGGGGGCGCCGCCCTGGGCGAAGTCGGGTTTGCCGCCGGCGCCCTGGCCGCCCATGGCGATGACGGCGGCGCGGGCCAGGTCGGCGGCGTTGACGCGGTCGGTCAGGTCGGAGGTCACGGCGACGGTGACCGCCGCCTTGCCCTCGGTGACGCCGATCAGGGCGACGACGCCGATTCCGACCTGTTTCCTGAAGTCCTCGGCGACGCCGCGCAGACCCTTGCCGTCCACGCCGTCCAGCACGCGGGCCATCAGCTTGACGCCGTTGATCTCCTCAGGCGCGGACGACGCGCCCGAGCCGCCGCCCAGGGCCAGCTGTTTCTTCAGCTCGGCGACCTGTTTCTCCAGCGACTTGACCGAGGCGGTCAGGCTGTCGACGCGGGCGGGGACGTCGGCGGTCTGGACCTTGAAGCCCTGGGCCAAAGAACGGGCGACGCCGGCCTGGGCCAGCAGATATTGACGCGCGGCGTCGCCGGTCAGGGCCTCGATGCGGCGCACGCCGGCGGCGACGCCGGTTTCCTGAACGATCTTGAACAGGGCTATGTCGCCGGTGCGGGCGACGTGGGTGCCGCCGCACAGTTCGACCGAATAGGGGGCGTTGTCGCTGACCAGCGAGCGACCCAGCGTCAGGACGCGGACCTCGTCACCGTATTTCTCGCCGAACAGGGCGATGGCGCCGGCCTCGATGGCCTCCTGCGGGGCCATCAGCTTGGTTTCCGCCGGGACGTTCTGGCGGATGACGGCGTTGACCTCGGTCTCGATGGCGGACAGTTCGGCCTCGGTGAGCGGGGCGCCGTGGCTGAAGTCAAAACGGGCGCGCTCGGCGTCGACCAGCTGACCCTTCTGGGCGACTGCGGGGCCGAGCACATTCTTCAGCGCCGTATGCAGCAGGTGGGCGGCGGAGTGGTTGGCGCGGCTGGTGCGGCGCTTTTCAGCGTCCACCAGCTGGGCGGCGCGGGTTCCGATCTCCAGCTTGCCGGCCGTGACCTGGGCCACCAGGACATGCAGGTCGCCGGCGTGTTTGCGCACATCGATGACCTCGGCCTCGCCACCCGGCCATTCCAGGGTTCCGTGGTCGCCGGCCTGGCCGCCGCTTTCGGCGTAGAAGGGGGTGGTGTCGAACAATACTTCGACGATGTCGCCGGCCTCGGCCGTTTCGACCGGCGCGCCGGCGTTCATCAGGGCCAGGACCTCGCCCGAGCCTTCGATATTGTCATAGCCGGTGAAGACGGTCGGCCCCATCCGGTCGCGGATCGCCAGCCATTCGTTGGTGTTGGCGGTCTGGCCCGAGCCCTTCCAGTTCTCGCGCGACCGCTGGCGCTGCTCAGCCATGGCGGCCTCGAAGCCGTCGACATTGACCGAGAAGCCGCGACGACGGGCCTCATCCTGGGTCAGGTCCAGCGGGAAGCCGTAGGTGTCGGACAGGGTGAAGGCCGTCTGGCCGTCCAGCATGTCGCCGGGACGGAAGCCCTGAACCGCCGTGTCGAACAGGGCCATGCCGCGGCCGAGCGTGGTGCGGAAGCGGACCTCTTCCTGCTTCAGCGTGTCCTCGATGAAGGGCTGGGCGCGGGCGAGTTCGGGATAGGCGTCGCCCATCTGGGCCACCAGGGTCGGAACCAGACGGTGCATCAGGGGGTCGGCGGCGCCCAGCAGGTGGGCGTGGCGCATGGCGCGGCGCATGATGCGGCGCAGCACATAGCCCCGACCTTCGTTCGACGGGGTGACGCCGTCGGCGATCAGGAAGGACGACGAGCGCAGGTGGTCGGCGATGACCCGGTGGCTGGCGGCCTGGTCGCCTTCGGCCTTGGTCGAGGTGGCGTCTTCGGAGGCTGCGATCAGGGTCTTGAACAGGTCGGTTTCGAAGACCGAATGCACGCCCTGAAGCACGGTGGTCATCCGCTCCAGACCCATGCCGGTGTCCACGCTGGGCTTGGGAAGGTTGCGAACGATCTGATCGTTCTCCTTTTCATACTGCATGAAGACGTTGTTCCAGATCTCGACGTAGCGATCGCCGTCCTCGTCCGGCGAACCGGGAGGGCCGCCCGCGATCTTGTCGCCGTGGTCCCAGAAGATTTCGGTGCAGGGACCGCACGGACCCGAGTCGCCCATGGCCCAGAAGTTGTCCGAGCCGGCGATACGGATGATCTTGTCGTCGGAGAAGCCGGTGACCTTTTTCCAGATCGCGGCGGCCTCGTCGTCATCGATATAGACGGTGACCAAGAGGCGTTTGGGGTCCAGGTCGAAGTCCTGGGTGACCAGGTTCCACGCCTTCTCGATGGCGTGTTCCTTGAAGTAGTCGCCGAACGAGAAGTTGCCCAGCATCTCGAAGAAGGTCAGGTGGCGGGCGGTATAGCCGACGTTGTCCAGGTCGTTGTGCTTGCCCCCGGCGCGGACGCATTTCTGCGACGACGTGGCGCGCGGATAGGGCGGCTTGGACGCGCCGGTGAAATAGTCCTTGAACGGCACCATGCCCGCGTTGACGAAGAGCAGGCTCGGATCGTTCTGCGGCACCAGCGGGGCCGAATGGACCTTGGCGTGGCCGTCCGCCGCGAAATAGTCGAGGTAGGTGGCGCGGATCTCGTTCAGGCTGGGCATTCGTCGTGTCTTCGGCTGGGGCGGTCGCTAGGAACCGGCGTCATATAGGGTTTTGGCGGGGAGCGCATCATCTGCGCGGGGAGAGGCGCGCGCCCCAGAGAAGACGATGTCTCCTCCCTGCTTTGCGGGGAGGGGGACCGCGGAGCGGTGGAGGGGTTGCGCCGCCTCACGTCCCTTGATCGGTGACGCTCCGAAGAGCCCCTCCGTCACGGCGCTGAAGGAGCGCCGCGCCACCTCCCCGCAAAGCAGGGAGGATACGGAAGCGCCCGCTTCACACCCTCGGGGGCGGGCCGAACTTGCCGGACTGGTAATCCTGGATGGCCTGGATGATCTCCTCGCGGGTGTTCATGACGAAGGGGCCGTGGCTGAAGACCGGCTCGCCGATGGGATCGGCGTGGCCCAGGAGGACGACGGCGTCGGTGGTCGCCGTGATCTGGACCGTGTCGCCATCGGTCAGGCCGGCGAGGTTCCATTGCGGCACCGGCGTTCCGGCGACGGCGATCTCGCCCTTGACCCCATAGAGGAAGACATTGCGGCCGGGGGCGACGGGCGTCTCGAACGTCGCACCGGCGGGCAGGCGCACGACCGCCAGATGGATGTCGATCAGGGACTGGATCGGCGCCTTCACACCCAGCCAGTCGCCGGAGACCGGCTCGACCGTGACGCCGGCCTCGGTCGTGAAGGTCGGGATGTCGGATTTCTGCAGCCCGATGTAGTCAGGCTTGGTCATCTTCAGCCGTGACGGCAGGTTGACCCACAGCTGCAGGATTTCCATCGGCCCGCCGTCGCGCTTGAAGGCGGCCGGTGACAGTTCGGCGTGGATCAGGCCGGAGCCGGCGGTCATCCACTGGATGCCGCCCGCCTTGATGATGCTCTCGCCGCCGCCGGAATCGTTGTGGGCCAGTTCGCCGTCCAGGATGAAGGTGACGGTCTCGAAGCCCCGGTGCGGGTGCGGGCCGAACGGCAGCCCGGCGTTGCCCGGCGCATAGGTCTGGGGCCCGTGGTGGTTCAGGAACAGGAAGGGATCGATCTGGTCCACGCCGGGACCGGGCACCGGACGCCGGGTGGTCAGGTCGCCGATGTCGTCGCGATGGGCGGGGTGCAGGCGAAGGACGGAACGGGGCTGGGTCATTCGCTACATATAGGGTGGCGGATCGGCGGTGGCGAGATCAGCCTGAACGGGTCGCCGTAACAGGACGGGCGCGGCCGTCCTGAACCCATTCTCCGGCCCAGCCACTCGCCGCCGCATGCAGACGCAGTTCGCCCTCCGACAGGGGAATGATGACGACCTCGCCCTGGGTCGAGACCGGGCCTGCGAAGCCCATTTGGTCGACCCCGGCCGGCGCATCCAGACGTCGCCAGGCGCCTTCGACCCGACGGCCCTCGCCCCGGTCGGTCAGGGACAGCGACAGCAAGGGTCTTCCGTCCGGCTGGGCTATGCGCCAGCGCCCGTCCAGCAGACCCATTCCGGTTTCGGCGTCGATCGCGGCCTGGGCCACGCCCTGGTCGTAGGTGGTCTGGCTGTCGGAGGGGCTGAACTCATAGTCGCCGGCGTAGTCGTCGACCGCAACCGGGGCCGTCAGGGGACGGCGATGCAGGTCGGTCGCGGCGTCCCCCTCGGCCGTTTCGCGCCCGAAACGGGACGGCGGCTGATAGGGGCGGACGTCCGGCGCGCGATAGGTTTCCGGCGTCGCGTCCAGGAGACCGGTCGTGTGAATGGCGGGCTCCAGGGCGACGGCGGACATCAGGGCGAGCAGCAACATGAGCCCACCCTGCCAAATCGTCCGGCGCGTCGCCTAGCCGTCGAACGGGCGCTGAACGCAAACGTGATCCGTCGTGATGGAACCGACGTAAAGCGCACAATCCGTCGATCTGGGGGTCTGTGCGTTGACACCGGCCCCACAGGGTCACAAAAGCCTTCGCAACCGCACACGGCGATTGAATTCATTCGCTTTTGAGAACCATTCGCATGAACCAGCCCAACCCGACGCCGGGTGGCGCCTCAAGCGACCGGACGGGTCGCTTCGTCACTCAACCGAACGGACATATCGCGCCGCTGTCGCCCCACATGGGCGTCTGGCGCTGGCACGTCACCATGACGGCCTCGATCCTGTTCCGCGCGACGATCATCGCCGCCACGGTCGGCGTGCTGTTCGTCCTGGCCTGGCTGGGCGCGCTGGCGTTCGGGCCCGAGGCGTTCCAGAGCGCGCTCGATCTGGCCGGATCGCCGCTGGGCCTGCTGGCCTTCTTCGGTCTGACGGTCGTGCTGTTCTCCTTCATCCTGAACGGCGCGCGTCACACCTATAACGACACCGGCAACGGGCTGACGGTGAAGTCGGCGACCGCCCTGTCGAACATCGCAGTATGGGGGCCGATCCCGTTGGCCGTGCTGTTCTGGGTCGTGCTGTTCGCCACGGGGAGGGTTTCGCTGTGAGCGGCGCCGCAAAGTTCAAAGACAACGTCAAGGTTTCAGAGCGTCACGGCGCCGGCGAATGGCTGATCGAGCGCATCCTGCTGGTGGCACTGCTGCCGCTGGGCCTGTGGGTCGCCTCGACCGGCTTCACCCTGGCGGGCGCCGGCTATGACGCGGCGATGGCGTGGTTCGCCAATCCGCTGAACGCCGTCCTGATGGCGATCACCGCGGTGATCTTCTTCGGCTACGTCAGCCTGGCTTGGAAAGTCATTTTGGAAGACTACGTGCCCAACGTCGGAACGCGCGGCCTTCTGGTCCTGCTGCTGAACGTCGTCTTCCTGGTGCTGGCCGCCGCCAGCGTCTTCTTCATCGTGCGGCTGGCGCTGGGTTCGGCGCCGCTGCCCGCTGGTTTCGGAGCCTGATTACCTGATGGCCGCTTACGAACTGATCGATCACGAGTATGACGTCGTCGTCGTCGGCGCCGGGGGCTCGGGCCTTCGCGCCGCGCTCGGCGCCGCCCAGCAGGGGCTGAAGGTCGCCTGCGTGACCAAGGTCTTCCCCACCCGCTCGCACACCGTCGCGGCCCAGGGCGGCATCTCCGCCTCGCTCGGCAACATGGGCGAGGACAGCTGGCAATGGCACATGTACGACACCGTCAAGGGGTCGGACTGGCTGGGCGACCAGGACTCCATCGAATATCTGGTCCGTAACGCGCCCAAGGCCGTCTATGAGCTGGAACACTGGGGCGTGCCCTTCAGCCGCACCGAAGAAGGCAAGATCTATCAGCGCGCATTCGGCGGCATGACCCGCAACTTTGGCGAAGGTCCGGTGCAGCGCACCTGCGCCGCCGCCGACCGCACCGGCCACGCCATCCTGCACACCCTGTACGGCCAGTCGGTGCGCCGCGAGGTGAAGTTCTTCGTCGAATATTTCGCGCTGGACCTGATCATGCAGGACGGCGCCTGCACCGGCGTGACGGCCCTGCAGCTCGACAACGGTCAGCTTCATCAATTCCGCGCCAAGATGGTGGTTCTGGCGACCGGCGGATACGGCCGTGCCTATTTCAGCGCCACCTCGGCCCACACCTGCACCGGCGACGGCAATGCGATGGTGCTGCGCGCCGGCCTGCCGTTGCAGGACATGGAGTTCGTGCAGTTCCACCCGACCGGCATCTATGGCGCCGGCTGCCTGATCACCGAGGGCGCACGCGGCGAGGGCGGTTATCTGACCAACTCGGAAGGCGAGCGCTTCATGGAGCGCTATGCGCCGACCGTGAAGGACCTGGCCCCGCGCGACATGGTCTCGCGCTCCATGACCATCGAAATCCGTGAAGGGCGCGGCGTGGGTCCGAACAAGGACCACATCTTCCTGCACCTGGATCACCTGGATCCGAAGATTCTGCACCAGCGCCTGCCGGGCATCTCGGAGTCGGCCAAGATTTTCGCCGGCGTGGATGTGACCAAGGAGCCGATCCCGGTCCTGCCGACCGTCCACTACAACATGGGCGGCATCCCCACGAACTATCACGGCGAAGTCCTGACGCTGCGCGACGGCAACCCCGACAGCGTGGTGCCGGGCCTGATGGCCGTGGGCGAGGCGGCGTGCGTTTCGGTGCACGGCGCCAACCGCCTGGGCTCCAACTCCCTGACCGACCTGGTGGTGTTCGGCCGCGCCGTCGGCCTGCGCTGCGGTGAAGTCGTCGACAAGACCTCGGCCGTGCCGTCGGCCTCCAAGAGCCAGACCGACCAGCACCTGGCCCGCCTGGACCGATTCCGCTACGCCGACGGCTCGACCCCGACCGCCGAGCTGCGTCTGTCGATGCAGCGCGCGATGCAGGCCGATGCGGCGGTGTTCCGCACCGGCGAAACCCTGCAGCAGGGCACCGACAAGCTGCGCGCCATCGAGGCGGCCGGCGCCGACATCAAGACCACCGATCGCGGCCTGATCTGGAATACGGACCTGGTCGAGACGCTGGAGTACGACAACCTGATCGCCCAGGCGATGGTGACGATCGAGGGCGGCCTGAACCGCACGGAATCTCGCGGCGCCCACGCCCGCGAGGACTACCCCGATCGCGACGACGTCAACTGGATGAAGCACACCCTGGCGTGGAAGCGTCCGGGCGAGCAGGTCCAGATCGATTATCGTCCGGTCCACAACTACACCATGTCCGACGACATCGCGTATATCGAACCGAAGGCGCGGGTTTACTAAGATGGTCCAGCTTACTCTCCCCCGAGGCTCCAAGCCGACGACCGGCAAGGTCCACAAGGCCGCGCCGGGCTCCAAGGACGTGAAGACCTACAAGGTCTATCGCTACGATCCGGAGACCGACGCCGATCCGCGCTGGGACACCTACGAGGTGCCGACCGGCGACCACGGCCCGATGCTGCTGGACGCCCTGATCCACATCAAGAACACCATCGATCCGACCCTGTCGTTCCGGCGCTCGTGCCGCGAGGGCATCTGCGGCTCGTGCTCGATGAACATCGACGGGCGCAACGCCCTGGCCTGCACCAAGGGCTGGGACGAGTGTTCGTCGCACAACATCACCATCTCCCCCCTGCCGCACCAGCCGGTGGTCAAGGACCTGGTGACGGACCTGAGCCTGTTCTACGCCCAGTACGACTCGATCCAGCCGTATCTGCAATCGGACGAGCCGGACCCCGAGAAGGAACGTCTGCAGACCCCGGCCGAGCGCGAGAAGCTGGACGGCCTGTACGAGTGCATCCTGTGCGCCTGCTGCTCGACCTCGTGCCCCAGCTACTGGTGGAACCAGGAAGAGTACCTGGGCCCGGCGGCGCTGCTGCAATCCTATCGCTGGATTTCCGACAGCCGCGACGACGCGACCCAGAAGCGCCTGGACGACCTGGAAGACCCGTTCAAACTGTATCGCTGTCACACGATCATGAACTGCGCCCAGGTCTGCCCCAAGGGCCTGAACCCGGCCAAGGCCATCGCCGAGACCAAGAAGCTGATGGTCGCGCCGAGCCGCAAGAAGGCGGCCTGAGTATCCGGCGCCGGGGGCCTTGCCTCCGGCGCCGCCTCGTTTAAGAGCGGCGCATGGCCAGCATCACCTATATCGAGCATGACGGAACCGAGCACGTCGTCGACGTGAAGCCGGGGCTGAGCGTCATGGAAGGCGCGATCCGGAACAATGTGCCGGGGATCGATGCGGATTGCGGCGGCGCCTGCGCCTGCGCCACCTGCCATGTCTATGTCGACGAAGCCTGGCGCGAGGCGACGGGCAAACCCAGCGCCATGGAGGAGTCGATGCTGGACTTCGCCGAAGAGGTCGAGCCGAACAGCCGCCTGTCGTGCCAGATCCGGGTGTCGGACGCGCTGAACGGCCTGATCGTGCGGTTGCCGGAAAACCAGCACTGAAATGATCGACGCGCGGCTGATCGACAGGATCGGCCGATGGATCGACCAGCGCACCGAGGCGATAGGCCGGGACGGTCCGCCGCCGATCCTGGGGATCGCGGGATCGCAGGGTTCGGGAAAATCCACACTGGCCAAAGCCGTCGCCGAACGGTTCGGCGGGGCGAGCCTGTCGCTGGACGACGTCTATCTGACGAAGGCGGAGCGGGCGGCGCGGGCGGCGCGGCTGCATCCGCTGTTCGCTACCCGCGGGCCGCCGGGGACGCATGACCTAGGGCTTCTAAACCGTCTGCTGGATCGGTTGCAGGGGGCGGGGCCGGACGATCTGACGCCTCTGCCGCGTTTCGACAAGTTAGCCGACGACCGGGCGCCCGAGGCGGACTGGCCAGTCGTGAAAGGTCGGCCGCGCGTCATCGTGCTGGAGGGATGGTGCCTAGGCGCGACGCCGCAGGCCGAGGCGGACCTGGTTGCACCGATCAACGCCCTAGAAGCCCAGAAGGATGTCGGGGGCGAATGGCGCAGGGCGGTCAATGCAGCGCTGGGTCAGCCCTATGCCCGCCTGCGCGCGCGATTGGACGCCCTGATCTTTCTGAAGGCGCCGGGGTTCGATGTCGTGCTGGACTGGCGCTGCGAGCAGGAGGCGGGATTGATGGGGCAGGACGCCGTATCGCCCGAGCGACGCGCGGCCCTGGCGGTCTTCATCCAGCATTATGAGCGCCTGAGCCGGCATATGATGACGGGCGGCGTGGAGGCGGACTTGATCGTCGCCCTGGGCTGGGACCGCGGGGTTCGCAGCCTTGAAGGCGGGCTTGGCGCCTGAGCCGCATCTGTGCGTTATCGGACCATGAGCCTTTTTGGATCCAAGCCCGCCGTCGAGCCCGACCGCCGCATGGGCGCGCGCCGACCCGCAAACGCGCGCGGCGTCATCTGCGCGCCCGGCCTGGAGACGGCGTGTCTGATCGTCGATCTGTCGGACGCGGGGATGAAGCTGCGGCTGGACAGAGGCGGGGCCTTGCCGCGCGAGGTCGTGGTGGTCGATGTGGCTGCGGGCGTCGCCTATCCCGCCACCGTCGTCTGGCAGCGCGGGCATGAGGCCGGGCTGAGGCAGACCGGGGCCAAGTCGCTGAGAGGCCTGGCGCCGGCGAGGCTGATGCCCGCGCGCGACGCCTGGCTGAGGGCCGGCGGGCGCTGACCGGCCCGGTTAGTCCGCCGTGTCGGCGGGCATCGAGCCAGCGTTGATGGCGATGCGGCCCACCAGCCCCTTGACGATCAGGTCCAGCGCCGATCCCTCACGATAGTCGGCGGCGGCGACGAAGTTCACCCGGTCCTCCGAGATCAGGGAATAGACCTTCTTCTGATCCCGCTCGTTCGAGCGCGGATCATAGACGGCGATCGAGAAGCCGCCCTTGGTGTGCATCATTTTCATGGTCGGCACGTCGGTGTCGCCGTCGCCGATGAAGATCATCCGGTCGAAAGGCACGGCGCGCTCGTCGTCGGGGATGAAGTGGTTGATGCGTTCGTGCTCCCAGTGGTTCTTCACGCCCTTGTTGATGCGGAACAGATACTGGGTCTTGGTGGTGTAGTTGACGCCGACCGCTGGCCAGGCCGCCTCGCCCTTGTCGTCATAGACGTAGTGGGAGGCGAAGACGTGGGTCAGGGCGGGCCGGATCGGCGTGCCGTCGATCATCTCCTCCAGTCCAGCGGAGATGATGTAGTGTTCGATCTCCAGCCCGTATTTGGCGCCAAAGGCGTTCATTCGGTCGAACCAGCTGAGATCCTTAAGACCCTCGAACAGGGCCACCGCCTCGCCGTGCTGACGTAGGGTCTCGCGCGTCACCGGGGCGCCGTTCTGACGCGCGTGGTGCAGCATCAGCTGCATGTACATCAGGATGCCGTCGCCGTCGGCGTCCTTGGTCAGGCGCTCAGCCTCTTCCCAGAAGGCGCCGATGCCCATGCCGACGGAGGGGATGAAGGACACCTCCTGCATATTGCCGCGCGCCAGGGTGCCGTCGAAATCATAGATCAGGGCGGTCTTCAGCAGCGGGGTCTTGGGTTCGGCCGTATCGGACATGGGGGCGAGATCCTTGGTGGAACCCGCCCTCTATATCAGCCCGCCGCGCCCGTCGATTGGCGCCGCTGACCGAAGGTGGGCGCCGCCGCCTTCTGCTCGGCCCAGTAGTCGGCGCCCGTCGTCGGCTTGAACATGGTGCGGGGCGACCCGTTGCGGGCCACCACGGCGAAGGTGTTGGTCGAGGCCTGATAGATCAGGGTGTCGCCATTGGGCCGTTTGACGGTCTCGGCGTCGCGCGGAGGCTTTGTCGTGAAAGCCGTGACCTTCGTCAGATAATCCTCGGCCGAGCGTGCGCCGAAGTCTGCGCCGTTGCGGTCGTAGAGACGGGCGATCTTGGCGTCGACGGTTTCGCGCCGATTGGCGGTCAGGACGGGTTTGACCTCCTCGGTCGTCGTTGTGGAGACCGAGACACCCACTGGCCCGGCCGAGGCGATGGGCGTAGTCGTGGTTCTTTCCCGCGTCTCGACCGCCGAGCTGTTGTCGCAGCCGGCAAGCGCCAGCAGACCGCACAGGACCAGCGCGGCCCCTCCCCTCGTCAGCATTCTCATTCTTCCCTCCATATACCCGCTGGACGCGACGAAAGCACAACTTTACTGTTCTTGCAATGTTCTCGTCTCGACGGCGTCACGCGCGGCGGCTAGACCGTGGGCATGGACAATCGCCTCCTTTCGAACCGCAAGATCCTGCTGATCGTGGGCGGCGGCATCGCGGCCTATAAGGCGCTGGAGCTGGTGCGGCTGATCGCCAAGGCGGGCGGGCAGACGCGGGTGATACTGACCGAATCCGGAGCCGAGTTCGTGACGCCCCTGTCGCTGGCGGCGCTGAGCGGTCATCCGGTGCGGTCGGGCCTGTTCCACCCGGACGACGAGACCAGCATGGGTCATATCGAGCTGTCCCGCTGGGCCGATCTGGTGGTGGTGGCGCCGGCGACGGCGGGGTTGATCGCCAAGGCGGCGAACGGGCTGGCCGACGACCTGGCCTCGACGACCCTGATCGCGACGGACAAGCGGGTGTTGCTGGCGCCGGCGATGAATGTGCGGATGTGGGAGCATCCAGCGGTCCAGGCCAATATGGAGAAGCTGAAGGCCTTCCCCGGCTTCCACGGCGTGGCGGTCGTCGGGCCGGATGACGGCGAAATGGCCTGCGGCGAGTACGGGCCGGGTCGGATGGCGGAACCCGCCGCGATCCTGGAGGCCATCGATGGGTTGCTGGCCGGCGCGGCGGGACGGCCGCTCAGGGGCCGCAAGGCCGTGGTCACGGCCGGGCCGACGTTCGAACCGATCGATCCGGTGCGGGGCCTGACCAATCGCTCCAGCGGCAAACAGGGCTACGCCATCGCCGCCGCCCTGGCCGAACTGGGGGCCGAGGTGACGCTGGTGTCGGGGCCGACCGCGTTAGCCGCCCCGACCGGCGTGACGCGGATCGATGTGGAGAGCGCGCTGGAGATGCAGGCGGCGACGCAGAACGCCCTTCCCGCCGACATCGCCGTGCTGTCGGCCGCCGTCGCCGACTGGCGCATCGACACCATCGCCGGCGGCAAGATCAAGAAGGGACCGGGCGGCCCGCCGACCCTGGCCCTGATCGAGAACCCCGACATCCTGGCCGGCGTCGCCGCGCCCGGTCCGAACCGCCCGGCCCTGGTCATCGGCTTCGCCGCCGAGACGACGGATCTGGAAGCCAATGCGCGCGCCAAGCTGTCGCGAAAGGGCTGCGACTGGATCCTGGGCAACGACGTGTCCGACGACGTGTTCGGCTCGGACGGCAACGCCGTGCTGCTGGTCACTACCGACAAGACCGAGACCTGGCCGCGCCAGTCCAAGACCGCCATCGCCCGGGCTGTCGCCGCCCGCATCGCCGATCATTTCAAGGCTCCCGAATGACCGAGACCCCGATCCAGATCCTGCGTATGCCACATTCCGAAGGTCTGCCCCTGCCCGCCTATGAGACCGGCGGTTCGGCGGGCATGGACCTGCGCGCCGCCGTACCCGAGGATCAGCCGCTGACCCTGGCGCCGGGTCAGCGGGCGCTGGTGCCGACGGGGCTGAAGATCGCCCTGCCGCTGGGGTATGAGGCCCAGGTGCGGGCGCGCTCGGGCCTGGCTTTGAAGCACGGCATCATCTGTCCCAATGCGCCGGGCACCATCGACAGCGACTATCGCGGCGAGTGCGGCGTGATCCTGGCCAATATCGGCGCCGAACCCTTCGTCATCCGCCGCGGCGAACGCATCGCCCAGCTGGTGATCGCCCGGCATGAGCGGGCGGACTGGATAGAGGTGGAGACGCTGGATGAAACCGCACGCGGGGCGGGCGGATTTGGTTCGACGGGACGGTAACCCTCCTCCCCATGACAGATTTTTCAACGGCTATCGCTGACGCATCGAGCGGCAAGGGTCATCGTTGCATAGGTGTAGAGGCCCTGCTCGCCTTCATGATTACGCTCGAACCAAAGGCGGGTTGGATCGATCTCATTGAAACCTATGAGATCACAGGAAATCTGGAGGTTCCGCGAATAGATCTCAGCATTTACGGCGATCACGGCGCCTATGATCAACCTGCCCCGGAACGCCGACGTTTGGCCAGAGAACGGGTTGAGGGGATGCTGGATGCAGTGTCTCGCGAGCAAAGAGAGTTTATTTTTCAGGTCTGGCTAGACAGCGCGGAATAAATGGCTCGTGGCTAAACCAGCGGCGCGGTCGGCTGGATCAGGCTGGCCTTGCGGCGGATGTGTTCGCGCCAGGCGGTGTAAAGGCCGCTGCTGGCGATCAGGGCGGCGCCGGCCAGGGTGGTGAGGGTGGGAGTCGCGGCCATCAGCCACCAGCCGAAGACGATGGCGCCGACGATCTGGAGATAGTCGAAGGGCGCGACCACGGCGACCGGAGCCTTTTGCAACGAGGCGGTCATGAACAGTTGCGCCAGGCCGCCGGCGATGCCTGATCCGATCAGTAGGCCGAAGGTGCCGAGCGCGTGCCAATGGCCGACGAAGGGCAGCAGGATCGCCCCCACGACCGAGCAGGCGACGAAGAACCAGAAGACGATGGCGGCGACGTGTTCGGTGTCGCGCAGCTGGCGCAGGGTGATGGTCACGCCGGCCGTCAGCACCGCCCCGATCAGGGCGAAGGCCACGCCCGCCAGCGGCAGCACCGAATGGCCGACGCCCGGTCGCATGACCACGATCACGCCGATGAAGCCGACAGCGACGGCGGCCCAGCGGCGCGGGCCGACCGCCTCCTTCAGCACGAAGAAGGACAGGATGGTGGCGAAGATCGGAGCGGTGAAGCTGAGGGTCGTCGCGTCGGCGAGAGGCAGCAGCGTCAGCGTCTGGAACAGGCACAGGATGGCCGCGACGCCCAGGGCGCTGCGTCCCAGATGAGCCAGGGGGCGGCGCGTCGACAGGGCCGAGAGGCCGCCCGGCTGGGTCAGCACCCAGGCCAGCACCACCGGCAGGCCGAAGAAGGCGCGGTAGAACAGCATTTCCGGCGCCGCGACGCCATCCTGCGACGCCAGCTTCAACGTCGCCGTCATGATCGAAAAACAGCCGGCGGCGGCGATGCGCAGAAGAATGCCGCGGATGACGTCCTCGCCCGCGGCTTTCGATGGATCAGGCGAAGGCCGCGCGGCGGCGACCATGTCGCGCGCTTAGGCCTGGCCGGTTTCGACCGGCTGCTGGGCGATCTGTTGCTGGCGCGCGATGTAGATGGCGGCGAAGTCGATGGGGTCCAGCTGGAACGGGGGATAGAAGCCGCCGTCGGCCGTGGCGCCCGAGATGATCTCGCGCGCGAACGGGAACAGGTAGCGCGGGCATTCGATCAGCAGCAGCGGCTCGATGTCCTGCTCCTGGACATTGGCCAGCTGGAACAGGCCGCCATAGACCAGTTCGACGTGGAAGACGGGCTGGTTCTCGTGCGTCGCCTTGATCGACAGCTTGAGGTCCAGTTCGAACAGGCCGTCGGGGCGGCCCTGGGCGGCCATTTCGACGCCGAGGTCGATCGCGGGCTTGCCGTCGATGCGCAGGGATTCCGGGGCGCGCGGGTTCTCGAACGAGAAGTCGCGGACGTATTGCGCCAGGATGCGGAAGCCGGGACCGGCGGGTTGGCCCTGCTGGGCGTCGCCTTGTTGCGGCTGTTCGGCGGGAGGAGCGGCGTCGGTCATGAAACGGTCTTTGGCGCAGTTTGGGGCCGATGAGGCCGGAATGAGGCGCCGCGACTACCATGCCGGGACGCTTGGCCGCAACGTCGCGCGCGCGATTGGGGGCGCGCTTCGCCTTGCCTCACCCTATATGAGCCCGTAATCACGCCAGACTAAGTGTTTGGCGCACCCGTCGTTCGCTACAGGAATCTCCTCTTGAACATGCCGGTTCAGTTCCAGGTCGTCGTCTTCGCCTTCATCGCAGCCTTTGTGCTGTTCCAGCTCTACAATGTGCTGGGCAAGCGGGTGGGCCGTCAGCCGCAGGAAGACGCCAAGATCGCGCCGCCCGGCCCGGCCCAGGCCGAGACGCCCAAGATCGCGGCGATCGACCCGGCGACCCTGGCCTCCATCGCCAGCCTGAAGGCGCGCGATCCGGCGTTCGACCCCGCCCGTTTCCTGGACGGCGCGCGCCAGGCCTATGAGACCATCGTGCGCGGCTACGCCGCCGGCGACCGGGCCGCGCTGAAGCCGTTGCTGAAGCCGAACGTCTTCGCCTCGTTCGAGGCCGGCATCGCAGCGCGCGAGACGCGTGGCGAGACCGAGACGGTCGAGTTCCTGTATCCGCCCCGGGCCGATCTGGAAGGCGCGGTCGCCGAGGGCGACAAGGCCGTGGCCAAGGTGCGGTTCCTGGCGGAACTGCGCAGTCGGGTGACCAAGGCCTCTGGCGAAACGGCGGACGCGACGACGGGCGAGCCGCTGATCGAGGAACGCCGCACGGCCGAACACTGGACGTTCGAACGCACCCTGGGCGCGACGGACCCGAACTGGGTCCTGGCGCGCGTCGAGCCGGCCAACGCCTGATGGCGGTTCGCGGCCGGTCGGGCGGACTGGCGACGCTGACGGCCGCCCTGGCTGTCGCCGCCTGTTCGACCGGGCCGATGACGCCGATTGGCGCGACAGGGACGACAGGGCCGCAGACGGGGCCGGTACCCTATACGCCATCGCCCAATCCGACCCCGCCCCCCGCGCCGTCTGACGCCCTGAGCCCCGCCGTGCTGCCGGGCTGGAGCCAGGAGGACCATCTGGCCGCCTTCCGGGCCTATGTGGACGGGTGCGGCGCGGCGCGTGACGAGGCCGCCCGCCGGGTCTGCGGACGCGCCAAGGCCGTGGCGACGACAATGACGATCACGCCGTCGCAGGCGCGCGCCTTCTTCGAGGCCAGCTTCAGCGCGATCCCGGCCCAGACGCCGGACGGGCGACCGGGCCTGCTGACCTCCTATTTCGCGCCCGAATATCCGGCGCGGCGACGGCCGGACGCCGAGTTCTCGGCTCCCGTCCTGCCCAAGCCCGCCAATCCCCGCGCGGCCGGCGACCGGGCCTATATCGAATCCGCCGCGCGGCCCGAGCAGGCCTTGGCCTGGATGCGGGCCGAGGACCTGTTCTTTCTGCAGATCCAGGGGTCGGGTTATCTGACGTTCGAGGACGGCACGCGGGGCCGCGCCGCCTATGCCGCCGACAACGGCAAGCCGTTCGTGGGCATCGCCCGACCGATGGCGCAGCAGGGGCTGTTGCCGCAGAACGGCACCTCCGGCGATGCGATCCGGGACTGGCTGGCCAGCCACCGGGGCTATGAGGCGCAGGCGGTCATGGCGCTGAACCCACGCTACATCTTCTTCCGGCTGGACCCGGACGATGACGGCCACCCGGCGGGGGCGGCGGGCGTGCCCCTGACTGAGCGGCGGGCCATCGCGGTCGACCCGGCCCACTGGCGTTATGGCGAACTGGTCTGGCTGGAGGCCGACGGGGGCAATCTGCGCGGCGCCACGGCCAGCTATCGCGGTCTGGCCATGGCGCTGGACACGGGATCGGCCATTCGCGGACCGGTGCGCGCCGACCTCTATATGGGTCGCGGCGACCGCGCAGGGGCTGAAGCCGGGACCGTGCGCCACCCCTTGCGAATGTGGCGCCTGGTCCCGAAGGGTTAGGCGACGGTCAGGGTCACCGCGATATTGCCCCGCGTGGCGTGCGAATAGGGGCAGACGGTATCCGCCTCGGCGACCAGGGCTTCGGCCTCGGCGCGATCCACGCCCGGCAGGCTGACCTCCAGCGCCACCTCCAGGCCGAAGCCCTTGTCGCTGCGCGGACCGATGCCGACCGTGGCGTTGACGGCGGCGTCGGCAGGCACCTTGGCGTGACCGCCCTGAGAGGCGACGAACTTCATGGCGCCGAGGAAGCAGGCCGCGTAGCCAGCCGCGAACAGCTGTTCGGGGTTATTGCCGACGCCGGCGCCGCCCAGCTCCTTGGGCGTGCCCAGGGCGACATCCAGGGAGCCGTCGGTGGTGGCGGCGCGGCCGTCGCGGCCGCCCGTGGCGACGGCGGTGGTGCGGTACAGGGTGTTGATGGACATGGGGATCAGCTCCGGAAGGGCGTAAATATCGTGCGCGATTTAATCTCGTGACGTAATTTAGTGCGCCTGGCAGTAGGCGTCAAGCTTGCGATTGTATCGCGTGCGATTATTATCTTCCTATGACCTCACCCGCCCCCTCCTCCGCTGCCATGGCTGTCGATGACATGCTGTGTTTCGCCGCCTATTCGGCGAACCTGGCGTTTAACCGGTTCTACAAGCCGTTGCTGGACCGGATGGGCCTGACCTATCCGCAGTTCCTGGCCATGGCCCTGCTCTGGCGTGAGGACGAACAGACGGTCGGCCGGCTGGGCGAGCAGCTGTTTCTCGAATCCAATACCCTGACCCCGCTGATCAAACGGCTGGAGGCGGCCAGGCTGGTGACGCGGGCGCGCGACAGGGCGGATGAGCGGGTGGTGCGCGTCAGCCTGACCGATGCAGGACGCGCGTTGGCTGTCGAAGCCGCCTGCCTGCCGCAGTCGGTGCTGGACGCCACCGAGATGACGCCCGAAGCGCTGACCGACCTGCGCCAAGGCCTGGGGGCGCTGCGCGACAAGCTGCGGGCCGCCCAGCCGCCGGCCGAGGGCTAGGCCAGGTCTTCGATCTCGTCTTCGGTCAGTTCGCCAGGGACGATGGTGACGGGCAGTTTGCGGCCGCCGATCTGCGCGCCCTGTTTGATGATGGCCGAGACCAGCGGGCCGGGGCCGCGCGAGCTGGTTCCCGCGGCCAGCACCAGGATCTTGATGTCGGGATCGGCGGCGACGACCTTCTTGATCGCGGCCTGGGCGTCGCCCTTTTCGATCAGGAAGACCGGCGCGGCGCCGGAGCGGGTCTGCGCCTCCTCGCCCAAGCGGTTCAGCAGGATTTCCGCCTCCTGGCGCTGCTGGCGTTCGATTTCCTCGCGCACGCCCGACCAGTGGGCGTCGCTGTCGGTCGGCAGGACGCGCAGCATGACCACGCGCCCGCCCGTCGATTTCGCCCGGCGCGAGGCGAACCGCAGGGCGGCCTCGAACTCCGGACTGTCATCGACGACGACGAGGAACTTTCTCGGCATTGCGGCCTCCCCAGCCTGATCAGCGCCTGAAGAGGCCGTGCGACGACGGCTTCGTCAAGCGATCACGTGCTCAAGCCGTCCGACGGCCGATAGCACGACTAACCATTCACGGCCGCCGTCGCCAGATCGCGAATCGTCGCGTTGGCGATCGTCAGTTTGGCGAAGGTCCAGCCCGAGCCCGACTGTTCGATCTCGTCCACCGAAGCGCGCACGCCCTCGACCGTCGCCTGTTTGGAGCCGATCCAGGCGTCCACGGCGGCCTCGGCCGCGTCCTCGCTGACGCCGACCGACGGATCGGAGGCGCGGGCGACGGCGCGGGTCAGGGCCGCCTGCTCGTTCATCAGATCCTCGATCAGACGACGGACGGCGAGACGATCGAAATGATCCGCAGACGGAATGGAGCCGGCGGCGGCGCGCAGACGATCGAAGTCGAAGGCGGCCCCGACCTGGTGATACAGGCGCGCCATGGCCGCGACCGGCCAGTTCGCCTCCTGCGCCAGGTCCCCGATGTCGGAGGCGGCGACGAGGGGGCGCATGATGGCGATGCTGCGGGTCAGATCCTCAGGCGCGCCGTGGTCGGCGAAGCGTTTAACGCGCGCATCCAGACGTCCCTGTTCGAAGCGCGACAGGACCGGCGCGCCCTCGGCCTGCAGGGCGTCGGCGATCGGACGGTAGCGGTCGATCAGGGCCTGAACCGACAGACCGCCCTTGGCGCGGCGGGCCAGCCAGAAGGTCTGACGACGCAGGACGACGGCGATTTCCTGATAGAGGGCGATCTGCGCCTCGGCCGAGATCTTCAGGTCCAGGGCCGACACGGCGTCCCAGGCCTCGTCCAGACGGAAGACGCGGCGCGCGGCCTCGAAGGCGATGATCAGCGCGGTGGTGTCGCATTCGGCCGAGCCGCGCAGGCGGTCGGGGAAGGTCGGGCCGCACATGTTGACGACTTCGTTGGCCATGACGGTGGCGATGATCTCGCGCCGCAGACGGTGGCTCTTCATCTCCGGTTCGAACCGGGCCAGAGCCTCGGGGAAGTAGCGGACCAGGATCTGTTCGAAGAAGGGATCCTCGGGCGCCTGAGAGGCGACGATATCGTCCGACAGCTCCAGCTTGGCGTAGGCCATCAGGACGGCCAGCTCCGGCCGGGCCAGCGGAATGCCCGCCGTCATCAGCTCCTTGACGCGGGCGTCGTTGGGCAGGCCCTCGACCTTGCGGTCCAGTTTGCCGCGCGCCGACAGGCTCTGCATGAACCGCTGCTGGGCGTCCAGGGCGCCGACGCCTTCGGCCTGTTGGAGGGTCAGGGCCAGGGTCTGGTCGTAGTTGTGGGCCAGCACCTTCAGGCCGACCTCGTCGGTCATGGAGGCCAGCAGCGGCGTGCGCTCCTCGGCCGGCAGGACGCCGTTGGTCACGGCCGAGCCGACCAGGATCTTGATGTTGACCTCGTGGTCGGAGGTGTCGACCCCGGCGGAGTTGTCGATGGCGTCGGTGTTGATGCGGCCGCCGGCCTGACCGAAGGCAATGCGCCCGGCCTGGGTGAAGCCGAGGTTTGCGCCCTCGCCCACCACCTTGACCCGCAGTTCGTCGGCGTTGATGCGCAGTGCGTCGGTGCCCTTGTCCCCGACCTGGGCGTCGGTTTCGGCCGCCGATTTCACATAGGTGCCGATGCCGCCCAGATAGAGCAGTTCGACCGGCGCCTTCAGGATGGCGCGGATCAGGCTGACGGGGTCCAGCTCGTCCTCGGCGATGTCCAGGGCCGCCTTGATCTGGGGCGTCAGTTGGATCGACTTGGCCGAGCGCGAGAAGACGCCGCCGCCTTCCGAGATCAGGGCCTTGTCATAGTCCTGCCAAGACGAGCGCGGCAGGTCGAACAGACGCTTGCGCTCCGTCCAAGTGGTGAGATGATCCGGGTTCGGATCAATGAAGATGTCGCGGTGATCGAAGGCGGCGACCAGGCGCGTCGCCTTGGACAGAAGGACGCCGTTGCCAAAGACGTCGCCGGACATGTCGCCGACGCCGACCATGGTGAAGGGCTGGGTCTGGATGTCCTTGCCCATTTCGCGGAAGTGGCGCTTGACCGCCTCCCACGCGCCGCGCGCGGTGATGCCCATGGCCTTGTGGTCATAGCCGATGGAGCCGCCCGAGGCGAAGGCGTCGCCCAGCCAGAAGCCGTAGGAGGCCGAGACGCCGTTGGCGATGTCGGAAAAGGTCGCCGTGCCCTTGTCGGCGGCCACGACCAGATAGGGGTCGTCGCCCTCCCAGGCGATGACATTGGCCGGATGGGTCACCGAACCGTCGGCGGCGATATTGTCGGTGATGTCCAGAAGACCGGACAGGAAGGTGCGATAGGCGCGGATGGCCTCGCCCTGAATGGCCTCGCGATCCGTCGTGCGGGGCAGTTGCTTGGGATAGAAGCCGCCCTTTGAGCCGACCGGCACGATGACGGCGTTCTTCACCTGCTGCGCCTTGACCAGGCCCAGGACCTCGGTGCGGAAGTCGTCGCGACGGTCCGACCAGCGCAGGCCGCCGCGCGCGACGGGGCCGAAGCGCAGGTGCACGCCCTCGACGTGCGGCGCCCAGACGAAGATTTCACGATAGGGTTTGGGCAGGGGCAGATCGTCCAGCTCGCGCGAGGCGATCTTGATCGAGATGTGCGGCTTGGGCTGACCGTCGGCGTCCAGCTGGAAATAGTTGGTGCGTTTGATCGCGCCGATCAGGGCGGCGATGCGGCGCAGGGCCCGGTCGTGATCCAGGCTCTTCACGTCCTGCAGCAAGGTGACGATCTTGGCGTCCAGCTCGGCGACGGCCGGCGCGCGGTCGTCGGCCGAGCCCCCTTCAGGCGCGAACTTGGCCTTGAACAGCGACAGAAGCGCGCGAGCCACGTCGGGATATTCGCGCAGGGCCTCTTCCTGCACCGTCTGGGAAGGGTCCAGGCCCGTCTGCTGGCGATAGTGGGCCAGGGTGCGGATCAGGGCGGCGTCGCGCCATTCCACGCCCAGTTCGATCACCAAGCGGTTGAAGCCGTCGCTTTCGTTGCGGCCGGTCCAGACGGCGGCGAAGGCGTCCTCGAACGGGCCCTTCACATCGTCGAAGACCAGCGCCTCGCCGCGCGGATCCTCCATCAGGAACTCGTGGACGTGGATCTCCTCCTCGCCCAGCGGGCGGATCGGATAGCCGTATTCCTCCAGCGTCTTCAGACCCATATCGGCCAGGATCGGCAGGACGTCGGACAGGGGAACGGCCGGACCGCGACGATAGAGTTTGAAGCGGAACTGCAGTCGGCTGTCGTCCGGCGTGCGGAAGGCGCGCACGGCGACGGCCTTGCCCTCGCCGGGCAGACCGGTCTCGTTCAGACGGTTCACGTATTGCAGGTCGGTTGCGGCCTCGTCGGCGTCATAGCGATCGCGATAGGCGGCGCCGAAAGCCTTGGCCCACTGGGCGCTCAGCGGACCGACGGCGACTTCCTCGACGCCCGAGCGGCGCAGGGCGCCTTCGAAACGATCGACCCAGCCGCGACCGGCCTCGGCGACGTCCGCTTCCAGCTGGGCGGCGTCCGGGATCGGGTGGGCGCCGGGCTCCACGCCGATGATGTAGTGGATGCGCACCAGGGGCGCGTCGGACAGCTCCGGATACCAGGCCGAGATGCGGCCGCCCCAAGCGCGAGCGATGATCTGGCCGATACGTTCGCGCACGGCGGAATCGAACTTCTCGCGCGGAATGAAGCACAGGACCGAGACGAAGCGGTCGAACGGGTCCTGGCGCGAGAACAGACGGATGCGCGGCCGGTCGTAGAGGTGAAGGATGCCCAGGGCGATGGACAGCAGTTCGTCCTCGCTGACCTGGAACAGCTCGTCGCGCGGATAATTCTCAAGGATGTTCTTGAGACGTTTCTCATTGTGGCTGCCGGGCGCCTTGTCGGCGCGGGCCAGAGCGTTGGCCACCTTGCGACGCAGCAGAGGCACTTCGGTCGTCAGCTGGTCGTAGGCTTCCGACGTGAACAGGCCGACGAAACGTGTCTCGCCGGTCGCCTTGCCGTCCGGGCCGTAACGCTTGACCCCGACATAGTCCATGTAGGCGCGGCGGTGGACGCGCGAGCGGGCGTTGGCCTTGGCCACCGTCACCGGTTCGCTGAGGTCCAGCTGACGGCGCATCTGGCGCGTCAGGACGGCGGGTTCCGACGCGCGGCGCAGCACGGTGCGCTCGGGATCGGCCAGAATGCCCAGGCCGTCGGTGGACAGGCCCAGCGGCGCCTCGGCCTCATAGTCGCCGTCGGCATTCAGCGGATAGTCGTAGTCGCGCGCGCCCAGGAAGACGAAATGGTCGCTCTTCAGCCATTTCAGGAAGGCGATGTTCTCGGCCAGGACGGCGGGATCGACCGGGGGCGGGGTCTCTTCCAGACGCTGCACGGCCTGGCGCATCAAAGACGTCATGGCGTCGTGATCGGCGACGGCGGCGTGCACATCCGACAGGCTCTGGGCCAGGCCTTCGCCCAGGGCGTCGCGACGCTCCTGAGGCACGCTGTCGATGACCAGCATGATGATCGACAGGCGGCGGCCGTCCAGCTCGACCACCGGGTGGAACAGGGCGCGCACGGACACGGCGGCCTCGGCCAGGGCGCCCATGACGCTGTCGACCAGGAAGGGGGCGTCGGACTGGACGATGCGCACCAGATCGTAATCCAGCACCTTGTCCGACGCGCCGTGCAGCGGGCCGACGGTAATGGCGGGAGCAGCCGCGTCGGTCGGATAGGCCTTGGCGGCGGTCCAGGAGGCGGCGAGCAAGGCGGCCAGATCCTCGCCGCTGAGCTCGGGCGTCTCATCGGCCGAATAGTCTTCGTGCGCCTGGGTCAGATAGGTCTGTTCGACTGCGCCGGGCCCGGTCCCCACGATCTTGGCGAAGGCCGCCTCCAGCGCGGCCTTGGTGATCGGCTGAACGGGTTGGCGCAGATCGTGGGCGGTCATGGACGAGCGGTCTCGAACGACGCGGCAGGGCCGCAAGGGATGCGGCGCGACGGGGCGCCACCCCCGCTGACTAGGCCAGGTCCGGTCGCTCGGGAAGCCCCCGGAGACCGTTCATTGTAATGATCAGTGATCAGGTTGGAATTATTGTGCAGCGCCACAAAGCAGAAAGCCGCCGGACTGGGGGAGTCCGGCGGCCTGCGCGAGCGGCGCCTGGAGGGGAGGGGAGGGCGCCGGCTTCGCTTCGCTGCGGTTCGGAGGGGGAGTGTCCCGCAGCGTCGAAATCGGAAATGGGAAGCCGCCTGCGCCGTTCAAGAGCGCATCAGGCGGAATCTTTCGCGACATTTTGGCGCCTCTGGTTAACCCCTTTGGGCGCCGATGCAGACGTGGCCGGATGAGGGCGACAACGGATTTCGATGCTATGCGTTAGGAGGGGTCAACGGTGAAGCTGGAGCACCCGATTACATGCGTCGCTTTTTGATGGGTTCGATCGTGGCGGCCTTGGTCGGCCTGCTGCTCGCCGGCGCCGGATACTGGGCCTATTGGAACTTCTATTCGCGATTCCAGCCGGTCACGATCAGCCGCAATCAGGCCGAGGTGCAGCAACTGCTGGACGAGGCGTCCTGGGTGTCGGACGGCAGCGGGGGACAGGCCCTGTATATCGTCACCTATCGCGACAGCGCCTCGGCCCTGCGTTACGCGCGCGACGAGGCGCCCAAGCTGAAGGCGGCGGGGATCGAGACGCGCTACATCCTGTTCGCCCGCCCCGATCTGGAGGGTGCGGCGCAATCGACGGCGGCGGAGCGGGCGACGGTCGCCGAACTGTGGCTGACGCGTGACTGGCCGCTTTATCAACGCTGGATGGCGACGCCGGCCAACAGCTGGACCGCCGCCGGCGTGCCGCAGGCGGACGGCAATCTGGCGCGCACCGCCGTGGTGGAGGCCGGACGTCGCTTCAACGAGCGGCTGAGCCAGTTGCTCAAGGAGTCCGGCGTCGACATCAGCTATCCGCTGATCCTGTGGCGCGACAAGCAGGGCTTCCTGAAGGCCTGCGGCTGCTCGGACCGGCAGGCCTGGGCCTTCATCCGCGACGATGTCGGCGCGCCCGACCGGTTGGGCCAGTCCGATGCGGGACCGATCGCGCCCGATGAAGCGGCGCCGGCGCAGGACGCCCGCCCCTCGGCCATGCCCTATCCGGACCTGCCGGCGATCCCTCCGGTCAATGCGCCGGCGGGAGGGACCACGCCGACGCCGCCCTCGCCTCAAGCCCGCCCGGCGAGTCCGCCCGCATCGAACCAACCGAGGACGCCGCCGCGCACGGCCCCGGCGCCCAGCAAGCAGGACGACACGACCTTCTACTGATCCCTTCTACTGATCAGAGGGATCGGCAGGCCGCGATCAGGCGATCGACGTCCTCGGCGTCCTGATACAGGCCGAAGCCGAAGCGGATGACGTCCTCGCGCACATCGGTGACGATGTTCGCCGCCCGCAGACCGACGCACCAGGCTTGGGCGTCGGGATGACGCAGGGCGAGGAAACGGGCGCGCGGCGCGTCGCCCTCGACCGGATTGAGGATTTCGGCCTGCGACAACACCCCGGCCTGTCCACCCTGAACGGCCTGCTGGAACCTGGTCGCCAGATCGCGCGCATGGGCGGCGATGGCGGCGGTGTCCAAGCCCTGCTGATCCAGCATTCGGCGCACGGCGTTGAAGCGATACAGCGGGGTGCAGTCGAAGGTGGCGCCCCAGAAGCGACCGCCGTCGCTGCGGTACTGGACGCCGCCGGGAGGCCCCGACAGGTCGCCGAACTCCGCGAACCAGCCGGTGACGACAGGACGCGGGCAGAAGCCGGGCGGGGCGTGCAGGAAGCAGACCCCCTCGCCCGACATGGCGTATTTGTAGCCGCCGGAGACATAGAAGACCCGGTTCGCCACCGCCGACAGGTCGGTCGGGGTCACCATGAAGCCGTGATAGCCGTCGATCAGCACCCAAGGTCCTTCGGGTCTCGCCAAGGCGGCAAGCTCCTCGATCCGGTCGAACAGGCCCCCGGTGCGGAAGAACACCTGGCTGACCACGATCCAGTCGTAACCACCCTTGGACGCCTCGGCGATGAAGCGGTCGGCGAAGGTGTCGAAAGAGGCTAGCGGAACGCGCGTGACCACCGCCGCCCCGACCTCTTCCCACCGTTCGGCCTGACGACGGAAGGAGTGGAATTCGCCGTCGGTCGCCAAAATGCGGACCGGCTTAGTCTCGACGCCCGAAAACAGGCGCAGCAGGAAGTCGTGGGTGTTGGACGAAAAGACGATGCTGTCGGACGAGGGCAGGCCCAGCTCGGCCGCGACATGGGCCTGGGCCTCGGGGATCACTTGGCCGAAGACGAGCTCCCACTTGTGGTCGGCATGAAGATTGGCGTCGAGCCAGGTCTGCTGCTGCGCCTCGAAACTGGCGTCGGGCCACAAGTGATGGCTGTGCGCGGCGAAATGCAGCCGACCGGGCGCCGCCGACAGGGCGCGGGAGAAGAGGGACTTGTAGGTCATCCCTCTTCTTTAGGACATCTCACCCAGCGCTCAAGCAGCGAGCCGCCACGCGGCGAGTGATAGCGCCCCGCGTATGGCGCCTCTTAAACGAGAGCCCCGTGGCAGTGTTTGAACTTGCGGCCCGAGCCGCAGGGGCAGGGGGAGTTGCGGCCGGTCATTTCCCAGCCGGGCGGCAGGGCCTCGATCGGCAGTTTGGAGCGGTCGTCGCCGATCAGCGTGCCTTCCGGGTTCTGGGCCGACGGATTGGCCATCTCGTTCTCGCCGGTGCCGGGGTTCAGGTGGATCTCCTGGAACTCGGGCAGTTCGGGCGGGGCCTGGAAGCGGAACTCGACCGTCATCAACCAGCGGGTGACGTTGTGGCGCAGGTCGTAGAGCAGGCTCTCGAACAGCGAGAAGGCCTCGGTCTTGTATTCGTTCAGCGGGTCGCGCTGGCCATAGCCGCGCAGGCCGATGACGCCGCGCAGGTGGTCCAGATGGACCAGGTGCTCGCGCCACTGCATGTCGATCATCTGCAGCATGAACTGCTTTTCCAGACCGCGCGTCTGGTCGGCGCCGATCTGTTCTAGGCGTTCGGCGGCGCGGGCGTCGGCGGCGGCCAGAAGCCGGTCCTCGATCTCCTCGTTCGACACGCCTTCCTCGGCGGCCCAATCGTGCAGCGGCAGCTCCAGACCCAGGGTCGAGCGGACCTTTTCGTCCAGGCCGTCGATGTCCCACTGTTCGGCATAGGCCTTGGGCGGCATGTAGCGTTCGACCAGGTCGGACACCACGTCGCGGCGGAAGTCGCCGACCAGTTCCGACAGGTCCTCGGAGTCCATGAACTCCTGGCGCTGCTCGAACACGGCCTTGCGCTGGTCGTTCACGACGTCGTCGTATTTCAGCAGGTTCTTGCGGATGTCGTAGTTGCGGGTCTCGACGCGCTTCTGGGCGGTCTCGATGGCGCGGTTCAGCCAAGGGTGGGTGATGGCCTCGCCCTCAGCCACGCCGAAGGTCTTCATGATCGAGTCGAGGCGGTCGCCGGCGAAGATGCGCAGCAGGTCGTCCTCGCACGACAGGTAGAATTTCGAGGTGCCGGGGTCGCCCTGACGGCCGGTGCGGCCGCGCAGCTGGTTGTCGATCCGGCGGCTCTCGTGGCGCTCGGTGCCCAGAACGAACAGACCGCCGGCCTCAAGCGCGATCTTCTTCTGGACAGCGATCTCGGCCTTGAACTCGGCCTCCTTGGCCGTTTCCATTTCCGGCGTGACCTCGACGGCCATGTTGCGCTGTTCCAGCAGCCACTTCTGCATCTTCATCTCGAGGTTGCCCCCGAGCTGAATGTCGGTGCCGCGGCCCGCCATGTTGGTGGCGATGGTCACCACGCCCGGCAGGCCGGCGTCGGCGACGATATAGGCCTCCTGCTCGTGCTGGCGCGCGTTCAGGACGCTGTGGGGAATGCCGCGCAGCTTGGTCTCGTAGGTGATGTCATAGGCGGCGTCGCCGATCTTCTCGGCTTCCTTGGCCTTGCCCGCATATTCCGGCTTCAGCGTGCGCGAGGTTTCGACCTTGTATTCGAAGCGGCTCAGCAGGTCCGACAGCTGTTCCGAACGCTCGATCGACACCGTGCCGACCAGGATCGGCTGACCGGCAAGGTGGCATTCGGCGATCTGTTTGGCGATGGCCTGGTTCTTCTCGGCGTGGGTCCGATAGACCTCGTCGTCATAGTCCTTGCGCTGGATCGGCCGGTTGGTCGGCACCTCCAGCACGTCCATCTTGTAGATGTCGCCGAATTCCTGGGCCTCGGTCGCGGCCGTGCCGGTCATGCCCGACAGCTTTTCGTACAGGCGGAAGTAGTTCTGGATCGTCACCGAGGCCAGGGTCTGGTTCTCGGGCTGGATCTTGACGTCTTCCTTGGCCTCGATGGCCTGGTGCAGGCCTTCGGACAGGCGGCGGCCGGTCATCATGCGGCCGGTGAATTCGTCGATCAGGACGATCTCGCCGCCCTTGATGATATAGTCCTTGTCACGCTGATACAGGGTGTTGGCGCGCAGGGCCTGGTTGGCGTGGTGAACCAGGCTGATGTTGGCGGCGTCGTACAGGCCCGTGGTGTCGGCGGCGAAGTGACCGCCGGCCTCCAGGGCCTCTTCCATCCGCTCGGAGCCCAGCTCGGTTAGCAGGACCTGCTTCTGCTTCTCGTCGAGCTCGAAGGTGTCCTTGTCCTTGATCAGCTCTTTGATCAGGCCGTCCAGCACCTTGTAGAGATCCGAACGGTCCTCGGTCGGGCCGGAGATGATCAGAGGCGTGCGCGCCTCGTCGATCAGGATGGAGTCGACCTCGTCGACGATGGCGAAGTTGTGCGGACGCTGCACCATCTCGCGCCGGTCATAGACCAGGTTGTCGCGAAGATAGTCGAAGCCGAACTCGTTATTGGTGCCGTAGGTGACGTCGGCGTTGTAGGCCGCCTGGCGCTGACCCTGGCTGAGGCCGTTGACGATGACGCCGACCTCAAGACCCAGGAAGCGATAGACCTTACCCATCGTTTCGGCGTCGCGGCGGGCCAGGTAGTCGTTGACGGTGATGACGTGGACGCCCTTGCCGGGCAGCGCGTTCAGATAGACGGGGGCCACGGCGACCAGGGTCTTGCCCTCGCCGGTCCGCATTTCGGCGATGCCGCCCTCGTGCAGGATCATGCCGCCGGCCAGCTGAACATCATACTGACGTTGGCCCAGCACGCGCTTGGAGGCTTCGCGCACGACGGCGAAGGCTTCGGGTAGGATCTTGTCCAGGGTCTCGCCGTTCGCCAGCCGATCGCGGAAGGCGTCGGTCATCATCCGCAGTTCGTCGTCGGACAGGGCGGCGAACTTGGGCTCCAGCGCATTGATGCGCTGGGCGTGGTCCTGGAAGGCCTTGACCTTGCGGTCGTTGGAAGAGCCGAAAAGTTTCTTGGCGAAGCCGAGCATATTGGATCCGGTAAGCGGTCGAGCGTCTGCGAGCTGAGCGGCTCTGAAATCCCGTGAGGGGCGGCGATACGGACGCCGTGAGAGAGGCCCTGACCGACCGCAGCCCCGGAGCGCCGCATCAGGCGCGCGCGAAGGGCCGCGCAGACGATCAAAACCCCTCGACTTGGGCGCAGGCGGGACTTAAGCACCGGCCTAACCCCTGTCAACGCGAGGGGCTTTCGGCCGCCTTCGACGGAGCGCCCCCGTGACCCCATTCCGGCGATCTTCACGTATCCTGACGGCGGCCTTGCTGACGGCGGCGCTTTCGACCGCCGCCTGTTCGAGCGGCGGCGACAACCGGCCGCCCGAACAAGGGGACCAGGCCGTGGCCACGGTGCAGGACGAGACCATCTGGGCCTCGGACGTGAAGCGCGAGGCGGTGGCCCAAGGTTTGATCGGCGAGGACGAGGCGCTGGATACGACGTCGGATCTCTTCCGCCGGGTGCTGGACGAGGTGATCGACCAAAAGCTGCTGGCCGGAGAGGCGCAGCGGCGTCGACTGGATTCCTCGCCTCTGGCGCAGCGGCGACTTGAAGCGACGCGCGAACGCATCCTGGGCGACATGCTGGTCGAGAGCGTGGTCAACAAGGCCGTCTCGGACCAGGCGGTGCAGACCCTTTATAATGAGCAGCTGCGGCTGGCGAAGACCTCGGAAGAAATCCGCGTGCGGCTGATCCTGTCGCGCACCAAGCCCGAGGCGGACGCCGTGATCGGCATTCTGGGCCAGGGCGCCGGCTTCGAGGCGGTGGCGGCGGAGCGGTCGATCGACGAGGCGACGCGGTTTTCCGGCGGGGATCTGGGCTATTCGACGCTGGATGTGATGCCCCAAGCCTATGCCGACGCCCTGCGCGACAAGCCGGCCGGATCGACCGTCGGGCCTTTCCAGACCGAGGGCGGCTGGGCCGTTCTGAGGGTCGAGGACCGGCGCAAGGAAAACCCGCCGACGCTGGAGCAGGCCCGACCGCAGATCGTGCGCTATCTGACCTATGAGGGCGTGCGACAGTTGCTGGAACAACTTCGCGGCAAGGCCAAGGTGGATGTCCGCCTGCCCGCGCAGACGCCGCCCGCATCGCCTGCTCCTTCCGCTTCTCCGGGCGCCTAACATGACCAAGCCTCCCTCTACGACCGGCCAGAAGATCGAGCATGCATTCGAAAAGGCGCTGGACCCGTTCGCCACGGCGCTGAAGCGCGCAACCCGCACGCCGGGATCGGATGCGGCGCCAGCCGCCGCGCCTGCGCCGGCCGCCGCCGGCAAGCCGGGTCTGGCCATCTCGCCCCTGGCCGTGCCGTTCCCGACCATTCCGCCGATCGGCGGGGTCGAGATCGCGACCGCGCGCGCCGGCTTCTACAAGCATGAGCGCGACGACCTGGTGGTGTTCCGGTTCGCGCGGGGGACCAGCTGCGCCGGGGTCTTCACCCGCCACAAGATCGGCTCGGCGCCCGTGGACTGGTGCAAGAAGCATCTGGCCGGGGCCGAGGGCGGCAAGGATGTGCGCGCCCTGGTGATCAACGCCGGATGCGCCAACGCCTTCACCGGCAAGGCCGGCGCGGACGCGGCGCGGCGCACGGCCTCGGAGGTCGCCAAACGGTTCGGCTGTCGTCAGCGCGACGTCATGCTGGCCTCGACCGGCGTGATCGGCGTGGTGCTGGACGACAAGAAGATCGTCGCCAAACTGCCCGAGATCGAGACCGGTCTGGAGGCGGACGCCTGGGCCCGGGCCGGTCGCGGCATCATGACCACCGACACCTTCCCCAAGGGCTCTTACGCCGAGGCCGAGATCGAGGGCTACAAGGTCCGGATCGCCGGTATCGCCAAGGGATCGGGCATGATCGCGCCGGACATGGCGACCATGCTGGCCTTCATCGTCACCGATGCGGACATCCATCCGAACGTGCTGCAGGCGCTGTTGGGCCTGCACGTGCGCACCACCTTCAACAGCGTGACGGTGGATGGCGACACCTCGACCAACGACACGGCCCTGCTGTTCGCCACCGGCACCTCGGGCGCGCCGCGCATCGGGCGGGTCGGGGATCGCCGGCTGAAGAGCTTCTCGGCCGCCCTGGACAAGGTGATGCTGGACCTGGCGCACCAGCTGGTGCGCGATGGCGAAGGCGCGACCAAGTTCGTCAAGGTGACGGTGGACGGCGCCGCCAGCCCCGCCTCGGCCCGCAAGCTGGCCAAGTCCATCGCCGACAGCCCTCTGGTCAAGACCGCCATCGCCGGTCAGGACGCCAATTGGGGCCGGGTCGTCATGGCGGTGGGCAAGACCGAGGAGCCGGTCGACCGCGACCGTCTGGCCATCAAGTTCGGTCCGCACCAGGCCGCCATCGACGGCGCCCCGTCCCCGACCTACGACGAGGCCAAGATGACCGCCTATATGAAGAACCCCGAAATCGACATCACCGTCGACGTGGGTTCGGGACGGGCGTCGGCGACCGTGTGGACCTGCGATCTGACCAAGGGCTACATCGAGATCAACGGCGACTATCGCTCGTGACCGCTGCGCCGCTTCCCACCGTCCTGGTCGTCGCCGTCGCCCTGGTTGACGTGGATGGGCGGGTTCTGATCGCCAAGCGTCCCGAAGGCAAGAAGCTGGCCGGTCTGTGGGAGTTTCCGGGCGGCAAGGTCGAGCCCGGAGAGCGGCCGGAACAGGCGCTGATCCGCGAGCTGAAGGAAGAGCTGGGGATCGACGTTAGCGAAAACTGTCTGTCGCCGTTCGTTTTCGCCAGTCACGCTTACGATTCGTTTCACCTGTTGATGCCATTGTATCTGTGCCGACGGTGGGACGGCGTGGTCACGGCGCGTGAACACGACGGCCTCGCCTGGGTGAAGCCGAGCAAGCTTTCGGACTATCCCATGCCTCCGGCGGACGAACCTCTGGTCGCCTGGTTGCGCGACCTGCTCTGACCACCGCCGACCAGGGAGGCCGGCAATGCGACGTCTTATCGGCCGGTTCCTGCGCAATGAGAGCGGGGCCACAGCCATCGAATACGGGCTGCTCTGCGCCCTGATCTTCCTGGCGATCGTGACCTCGATCAGCGCCTTGGCGAACAGCCAGAACGGCGGCCTGGCCGCCACAGTGAACAAGCTGAGCGCCGCCATACAGGCCGCGATCAGCTAGTCCGGCTCTTCGCCCGTCATTTCCTTGACGCCCAGCGCATCGGCCAGCCGCGTCTTGGCCGAGCCGCGCGGCAGGGGCTTCTGCTGGCTGTCGTGGGGTTTCCAGCCGGCCAGATGGATGATCTCGAACGTCGCCGGGATGCGGCCGTCGTCGAGACCGTATCGCTCGGCATAGAGGGCGGCGGCGCGCGCCACGATGCGGCGGCTTAGCGGCCGAACGGGTCCGTGCAGCACGTTGGTCTCGCCCATGGCGCGCAGGTCGCGGATCAAGGCGAAGAGATCGGCGTAGCGGACGGTGAACCGATCCACGTCCGATACCGGCAAAGCGAACCCGGCGCGCTGCAACAGGGCTGCCCCGTCATAGCCGTCAGCGAAGGGCGAAACCCGCGCCTGGGCGCCGCCGCGCTCCTCCAGTTCGACCTCGGTCAGGACGGCACGAAGCTCTTTCAGCGTGCCCGCGCCGAACAGCGTGCCGATGAACAGGCCGTCCGGTTTCAACGCGCGCCGGATCTGGGCCAAGGCGCCCGGCAGATCATTGGCCCAGTGAAGGGTCAAAAGGGAGACGATCAGATCGGTCGAGGCGTCGGCCAGCGGCAGCGCGTCCGCACCCGGCGCTGCGCGCTGGGCCAGGGAGACGGGCGTCTGGATAGGACCGACGCGGCCGGCGGCGTCGCTGGACCGGACCGCCGCATCGAACACGCCTGGATGGGCGGACAGATCGACCGCAACGGGAAAATCGCGCAGTATGGCTTCCAGGCTCTCGGCGGCGTTGGCGGCGGCGCGGGCGTGCAGGAAGTCGGCCTGGGGGAATCGGGCGGCGGACCGCGCCAACCGCGCCTGACGTCGAACGGCGTCGAAGATGCGCGGGGGGCCTTCGGAAGGGGATTGGGGGGCGGTCATGGACGCACAGGATGGGGGTTGGCGACGCGCCTGGGAAGGGGCGGGCCGTCACTTGCGCGGAGCGGGGCGGGGACTGGCCGACCTGATCCTGCCGCCGATGGCGCATGACAGCCGAGAGGCGACAGCTGCGGCCGGCCTGACGCCCGACGCCTGGAGCCGGATCAAATTTCTAGAGGCGCCGGTCTGCGACGGATGCGGAGCGGCCTTCGACTTTGACGGTGGCGCCTTCGCCGAGGATCGCTGCGCGGCCTGTATCGCCAAGCCCTACGCCTTCGAGAGAGCGCGGGCGGCCTGCCTGTATGATGAGGCGTCGCGCAGTCTGATCCTGAGGTTCAAGCACGGGGACCAGCAGCAGTTCGCGCCCCTGTTCGCGCGCTGGATCGGGCGCGCCGCCGCCGACCTGGTCGAAGACGCGGACGTGATCCTGCCCGTGCCGCTGCATCGGTTTCGCCTGTTGTCGCGACGGTTCAACCAAGCGGCCGAGATCGCCCGGCCGCTGGCCCGGCACGCCGGCCGCGACTATTTGCCCGACGCGCTGGTCCGCACGACCCACACGACCAGCCAGGGCGGCAAGAGCCAGCGCGGGCGGCGGCTGAACGTCAAGCAGGCCTTCGCCGTGACCGAGGCGGGCCGGCGTCGGATCCGGGGACGACGCATCCTTCTGATCGACGATGTGTTGACCACGGGCGCGACCGGAGAGGCCTGCGCGCGCGCCCTGATCGACGCCGGAGCGCGCGCCGTAGATCTCGCCGTCATCGCGCGGGTGCGAAACGCCCGTGAACTGACTATGTGAAGAGCGCCCTATCGCTCGCCGCGCGGCGGCTCGCTGCTTGAGGGCGCTGGATTTTATTTTGGAGATCTGAACTTGGCCGACGTCGTCATCTACACCAAGCCTGGCTGCCCCTACTGCTTCAGCGCCATGTCGCTGCTGAAGAAGAAGGGC
Source organism: Brevundimonas sp. EU05-FHT14B07 (assembly GCF_058790795.1). Taxonomy (NCBI): domain Bacteria; kingdom Pseudomonadati; phylum Pseudomonadota; class Alphaproteobacteria; order Caulobacterales; family Caulobacteraceae; genus Brevundimonas; species Brevundimonas sp. EU05-FHT14B07. The sequence goes on along the minus strand of NZ_JBYTCZ010000006.1, from coordinate 58,085 downwards.
GTGGACTATACCGAGATCGTCGCGTCCAACGATCCCGACAAGAAGGCCGAAATGGTCGAGAAGTCGGGCGGCCGCATGACCTTCCCGCAGATCTTCATCGACGGCCAGCACGTCGGCGGTTCCGACGACATCCACGCGCTGGATCGCGACGGCAAGCTGGACGGACTTCTGGCCGCCTGATCCATGAGCAGCGGGCTCGACATCGCCGTGATCCAGACGCGCACGCCGGCGACGGCGCGAGCGGCGCTGGCCCATGTCGAGCCCCTGATCCGCGAGGCGGCGTCGGGCGGAGCGAAGTTCATCCTGACGCCCGAGGGGACCAATGTCCTGGAGCAGCGCCGAGACCGGCGCGATGCGGCGATCACGACCGAGGACGAGGATGTCGCCGTTCTGGGTCTGCGTCGTCTGGCGGCGGAATTGGGCGTCTGGCTGCTGATCGGTTCGGCCATCGTCCGGTCAGGCCAAGCGGGAGACGGCCGCGCCGCCAATCGGTCGCTCCTGATCGATGCGTCGGGCGGGATTGTGGCCCGATACGACAAGCTGCATGTCTTCGACGTGAACCTGCCCAATGGCGAGACCTATCGCGAGAGCGCGACGGTGAGGCCCGGCGACGGGGCGTCGGTGGCGGACACGCCCTGGGGTCGGCTGGGCCTGACCATCTGCTACGACATCCGCTTTCCCCATCTGCATCGCCAGTTGGCCAAGGCCGGGGCGTCGATGATCGCCGTGCCAGCCGCCTTCACCGCCCCGACGGGCGAGGCGCATTGGGAGACCCTGCTACGCGCCCGCGCCATCGAGACGGGGGCGTTCGTCCTGGCGCCGGCGCAGGGCGGACTGCACGAAGACGGTCGCCGCACCTGGGGGCGATCCACCGTCGTCGGACCCTGGGGCGAGATCATCGCCAAGGCGGATCACGACGAACCTTGCATCGTGCGTGCGAAACTGGACATGGAGGCCGTGGCCAGGGCGCGCGCCGCCGTGCCCAGCCTGACCCACGATCGCGATTTCCTGCCCGCTGTTTAACGCCCCATGATCCGCTACGCCCTGAAATGCGACCAGGCCCACGCCTTCGAAGCCTGGTTCGGCTCCTCGACCGACTATGACGATCAGGCGGCGCGGGGGCTGGTGGAATGCCCGTTCTGCGGTTCGCACGCGGTGGAAAAGGCGATCATGGCCCCGGCCGTCAGCGGCGCCCGCAAGGCCGATCCCGCCTCTGACGCCGCCGCCAAGATGCAGACGATGATGATGGCCGCCGCCCGCGAGGTCCGCGCCCATGTCGAGGCCAACTTCGACTACGTCGGCGACACCTTCGCCCGCGAGGCGCGCGACATCCACGAGGGCCGATCCGAGAAGCGCGAAATCTATGGCGAGGCCACGCCCGCCGAGGTGAAGAAGCTGAAGGACGACGGTGTTCCGGTATCCGCCCTGCCTGACGCGCCGCCAGACCCGTCCAAGGTGAACTGATGACCCTGCAATGGCGGCCCATGCGGCCTACGGACATCGATGCGGTGGTGGAGGTGGCGCGGCTGTCGTTTCCCGACCATTTCGAGGATCGCGCCTGTTTCGAAAACCGGCTGGCGCTTTATCCGCGCGGCTGTTTCGTGCTGGGGGAGGGCGACGGCGCCGCGCGGGGCTATCTGATCGCCTATCCGTGGAAGGCCGAGAGCGCGCCGCCGCTGAACATGGTGATCGAAGGCCTGCCGGCCCAGCCGGACCTGATCTATCTGCACGATCTGGCCCTGCACCCCGAGGCGCGGGGCGGGGGCGTGACCGGCGCCATCGTCGAGCGACTGGCCGAACAGGCGACGGAAGACGAATGGCGCGCCATCGCCCTGGTCGCGGTCAATGACGCCGTCGGCTTTTGGTCTCGACACGGTTTCGTCGAGCAACCCGCCGAGGCCATGGCGGCCAAACTGGCCAGCTACGGCGCCGACGCCCGCTATATGCTGCGACCGCTCTAGCGCCGATTGAGCGCGGTCTGCCCGCCCGCGCGCACGAAATAGATGCGTTGAGGACGGGGCAGGGCGACATAGGCCCGGCGTCTCATTTCACGCTCGCAGACGCTGGCGTCGCCAAGGCTGTCGGGGGTCAGGACGGCGCGATGGACGGCGCACCAGTCACGGCTGGCGGTGCGGATGCGGCCGGCCAGGATCATGGCCTCGCCCGGTCGGGCCATGTTCAGCCCCTCTGCGTTCACATACATGTCCGGCGCCTGGCCCGCGGCCAAGGCGGCGGCTAGCGCGGCTGCAATCATCAAACCCATCGTCATTTCCCCTTCGTAATGGGCCTGTGTCAGGCCCGTCGGGGGGAAAGAGGCGTCCGTCAGCGGCGTCGGATGCGGCGTCGGGGATGAAATATCGGTAAGGCGGCGATCAGCGCGGCGAACGCCCGCTCTGGTCTTTCTGTCCACATGCCTGTAAGAGGCGCGCGCCTCCCGCATGCCTTTTCATGACCAGCGGCCGCCCGTATGCCGGCCGCGCCTTTTCGCGATACTCAAATGAACCTGCGCAACGTCGCCATCATCGCCCACGTCGACCACGGCAAGACGACCCTGGTGGACCAACTGCTCGCCCAGTCCGGCGTCTTCCGAGCCAACGAGGCGCAGACCGAGCGCGCGATGGACTCCAACGACCAGGAAAAAGAGCGCGGCATCACCATCCTGGCCAAGTGCACCTCGGTGCTCTGGAACGGTAAGGCCGGTGAAACCCGCATCAACATCATCGACACCCCCGGCCACGCCGACTTCGGCGGCGAGGTCGAGCGCATCCTGGGCATGGTGGACGGCTGCGTCATCCTGGTCGACGCCGAAGAGGGCGTCATGCCCCAGACCAAGTTCGTGCTGACCAAGGCGCTGAAGATGGGCCTGCGCCCGATCCTGTGCATCAACAAGGTCGACCGCGCCCACGCCGATCCGGACCGCGTCCACAACGAGACCTTCGACCTGTTCGCCGCCATCGGCGCGACGGACGAGCAGCTGGACTTCCCGCACATCTACGCCTCGGGCCGCAACGGCTGGGCGACGCTGGACCTGAACCAGCCCAACGACAATCTGGCCCCGCTGTTCGACCTGATCGTCGATCACGTCCCGCCGCCCGCCGTCCAGGCCAACCGCGACAAGCCGTTCCGCATGCTGGACGTGCTGATCGAAAGCGATCCGTTCCTGGGCCGTCTGCTGACCGGCCGCATCGAGAGCGGCAAGGCCGTTCCCGGCATGGCGATCCACGCCCTGGACCGTGAAGGCAAGGAAATCGAACGCGGCCGCATCACCAAGGTGCTGGCCTTCCGCGGCCTGAAGCGTCAGGCTCTGGACGAGGGTTCGGAAGCGGGCGACATCGTCGCCATCGCCGGCATGTCCAAGGCGACCGTGGCCGACACCCTGTGCGCCATGGAAGTCACCGAGCCTCTGCCCGCCCAGCCGATCGATCCGCCCACCATCTCCATGACCGTCTCGGTTAACGACAGCCCCCTGGCCGGTCGCGAAGGCGACAAGGTCCAGTCGCGCGTCATCCGCGACCGTCTGCTGAAGGAAGCCGAGGCCAACGTCGCCATCCGCGTGACCACGACCGAAGGCGGCGACGCCTATGAAGTCGCCGGCCGTGGCGAACTGCAGCTGGGCGTTCTGATCGAGAACATGCGCCGCGAAGGCTTCGAGGTCTCGATTTCGCGTCCGCGCGTGGTGTTCCAGACCGGCGAGAACGGCGAGAAGCTGGAGCCGATCGAAGACGTCATGATCGACGTCGACGACGAGTTCTCGGGCATCGTCATCGAGAAACTGTCGGCCCGTAAGGCCGAAATGACCGACATGGGCCCGTCGGGCGCCGGCAAGACCCGCATCAGCCTGAAGGCGCCGTCGCGTTCGCTGATCGGCTATCAGGGCGAGTTCCTGACCGACACGCGCGGTTCGGGCGTGCTGAACCGCGTGTTCAGCCACTATGAGCCGCACAAGGGCGCGATCGCCGGCCGTCTGAAGGGCGTTCTGATCTCGAACTCTGACGGTGAAACCGCCGCCTTCGCCCTGTGGAACCTGGAAGACCGCGGCATCATGTTCGTCGGCGCCGGCGAGAAGACCTATCAGGGCATGATCATCGGCGAGAACGCGCGCTGGGACGACCTGGACGTCAACCCGATCAAGGGCAAGCAGCTGACCAACGTCCGCGCCTCCGGCAAGGACGAGGCCGTTCGCCTGACCCCGCCGCGCCAGATGTCGCTGGAACAGGCCATCGCCTATATCGACGACGACGAGCTGGTCGAGGTGACGCCCAAGTCCATCCGCCTGCGCAAGCAGACGCTGAACCCGTCGTTCCGCAAGAAGCGCGTTCGCCCGGAGTAGTCAGCAATCCCTGACTGACGTGCGGTGGGATGCGGCCTATAGACGGCTGACATGAACGCCTCGCCCAGTCTGGATGACCGCCTTGACGAGGCCGCCCGCGCGGAAGACCCGCGCGCGGCGGTCTCTGTCGTTTTGCGCGAGACCTATGACGCCGCCCGCGCCCGGGCGGAGCGCAAGCTGGATGGCGGCATGAAGGGCCGCGATGTGGCGCGTCTGTACGCCGCCGCTGCCGACGAGATGCTGGCCGGCCTGTGGCGGGTGGCGACCCAGACGCTGTGGCCGACCTCGCCGGTCGAGGCCGAGCGGCTGGCCCTGGTCGCGGTCGGGGGCTACGGCCGGGGCGTGCTGGCGCCCCATTCCGATCTGGACCTGCTGTTTCTGAAATCGTCCAAAGCGACGCCGCGCGGCGAGCAGGTGATCCAGTTCGTCCTCTATGTGCTGTGGGACCTGGGGGCCAAGGTCGGGTCGGCGGTGCGCTCGGTCGAAGAGTGTCTGAGCCTGTCGCGCACCGACATGACGGTGCGGACGACCCTGCTGGAGGCGCGTCCGCTGGCGGGGGACGAGGCGCTGGCCCAGCTGATGATCGGCCGGTTTCGCGACATGGTGTCGAAATCCGATTCGCGCCCCTTCATCGCCGCCAAGCTGGAGGAGCGGGCCGCCCGGCACGAAAAGGCTGGCTCGACCCGCTACAAGGTCGAACCCAACGTCAAGGACGGCAAGGGGGGCTTGCGCGACCTGAACACCCTGTACTGGATCGCCCGGTCCCTGGCGCCCGAAAGCCGTCTCGGCGCGACGGTGATGGACGAGCTGTTCACCCCGCGCGAGCGACGGACGTCGGACGAGGCGTTCGACTTCCTGTGGCGGGTCCGCATCCATCTGCATCTGATCGCGGGCCGGGCCGAAGAGAAGCTGACGTTCGACATGCAGCCCGAGGTGGCCCGGCGCATGGGTTGGCGCGGGCGCGGCGACGAACCGGCGGTCGAGCGGTTCATGCGGCGATACTTTCTGGTGGCCCGCGACGTCGGCGCCCTGACCCGCGCCATGTCGGCCAAGCTTGAGGCGCGCCACCAGAAGACGGCGCACGGCCTGTCGCGTCTGATGGCGCCGTTCCGGCCCGCCCCCCGGCGCAAGCTTGAGGTCGAGGGGTTCTGGATCGATCAGGGGCGTCTGTCGGTCGAGGGGCCGGAGGTGTTCGCCGCCGATCCGGTCAAGCTGCTGACCCTGTTCGTCTGCGCCGACAAGCACGACCTGGACCTGCATCCAGACGCCTTTTCGGCGGTGACGCGATCGCTGTCGCTGGTGACGCCCCGGCTGAGGCGCGATCCGGCGGCGACGCGCGCCTTCCTGGACGTTTTGGCGCACGGGCAGCGGCCCTATCGCGTCCTGACCATCATGAACGAGACGGGTCTGTTGGGTCGGTTCCTGCCCGAATGGGGGCGGATCGTCGGCCAGACCCAGTTCAACATGTACCACGCCTATACGGTCGACGAGCATACGCTTCAGGCCATCGGCATCATCAACGACATCGCGCGCGGCAAGCTGAAGACCGACCACCCCATGGCCAGCGAGATCGTGCACCTGATCTCGGACATGGAAGCCCTGATGCTGGGCATGCTGCTGCACGACGTCGGCAAGGGCGGCGAGCGGGGGCAGCTGGAGGATGGCGCTATCGCCGCGCGTCGGGCGTGCGAGCGGCTGGGCGTCGATCCGCGCCGGATCGAACTGGTCGTCTGGCTGGTGCGCAGCCATCTGGCGCTTTCGGACTACGCCCAGAAGCGCGACCTGTCGGACCCGGCGACCATCCGCGCTTTCGCCGAACTGGTCGGCGACCCCGAGCGGCTGCGGATGCTGCTGGTCCTGACCGTCGCCGATATCCGGGCTGTGGGGCCGGGGGTGTGGAACGGCTGGAAGGGTCAGCTGATGCGCACCCTCTACAACCAGGTCGCCGCCCTGTTTCGGGGCGAGGACGTGACGCGCGAGGATCCGCTGGCGGCGCATCCGGCCCTGGTCCAGCGGGCGCGCGAGACGGGCGCGGCGGCCGAGAGCGCGCCCACCGCGCCGGTGCAGGGGCTGACGGTGCAGACCACCGAAATCTCCATCGCAGCGGCCGACCGGCCGGGCCTGTTCGCCGATCTGGCCCAGACCATGGCCGCGCTTGGGGCCGACGTGACCGACGCCCGCGTGGCGACCGAGGACGGCGTCGTTCTGGACGTGTTTCGTGTTCAGGACGGAGCGGGCCTGCCTTATGGCCAGGCCGAGCCGCGTCGCCTGAAGGCTTTGGTCGAGGCCCTGGAAAAGGCCGCGCGGGGCGAGGGCCGTATCGGCCAGGCGCCCGATCCGACCGGCAATGCGCGCAAGGCGGCCTTTGAAGTCCGGCCGGTGGTCATGGTCGATCACCACGCCAGCGAGGTCGCCACGGTGGTCGAGGTGTCCTGCGCCGACCGGCCGGGTCTGCTGGCGGACCTGTCGCGCGTGTTCAACGACGAAGGCCTGAGCATCCGCTCCGCCCATGTCGCCAGCTATGGCGAGCGGGCGGTGGACAGTTTCTACGTCGTGGATCGCAAGGGGCGGAAGATCACCTCGGAACAGCGGATCGCCGAACTGCGCACCGCGCTTGAGGCCGTGCTGGACAGCCGCGCGCCCGCGCCCGCCGGACGCAAGGTCGCCTCGGCCCGCGCCAGCGCGCGCGACGTCTCCGACCTGGGCCGCCGCAGCCCGCGCGCAAAGCCCGTATCGCCCGGCGAACAAGCGCGCTAAGCGACAACCTTCCTCCGCGCCCTGTCGAATGTCCGCATGAGCCTCGCCCGAAACACCCTGGTGCAGTCGACCCTGACGCTGGGCAGCCGAATTCTCGGCTTCGTGCGCGACATGGCGCTGGCGGCGCGCTTCGGCCAAGGGCCGATGATGGACGCCTTCACCACGGCGTTGATGCTGCCCAACATGTTCCGCCGCCTGTTCGCCGAGGGCGCCTTCGCCCAGGCCTTCGTGCCGGTCTATGGCGGGGTTCGGGCGCGCGAGGGCGAGGAAGCCGCCGCCGTCACGGCGTCCGAGGCGCTCAGCTTCATGCTGGCCGTGGTCGCCGGCTTCTGCATCCTGCTGCAGGTCGTGATGCCCTGGATCATGCCATGGCTGCTGTCGGCCTATCAGGGTCAGCCCGAGGTGCTGCGCGCCGCCGTAATCGCGACCCAACTGGCCATGCCTTATCTGGCCTGTATGACCGTGGCCTCGCTTCTGTCGGGCGTGTTGAACACGGGCGGTCGGTTCGCCCTGTCGGCGGCCGTGCCGGTGTTTCTGAACCTGTGCACCCTGGCCGCCCTGATGCCGCCGCTGATCTTGCCGATCCCGCAGGAGACGGTGCTGCTGATGGTGACGGCGGCGGTGACGGTGTCGGGCCTGATCCAGGCCGGTCTGCTGTGGTGGGGCGTGCGGCGTCTGGGCGTTCGGCTGAAGATCGGCCTGCCGCGCATCACGCCGAACGTGCGTCACACCCTGGCGCTCGCCGTGCCCGGCGCCCTGGCGGGCGGGGCGCTGCAGATCAACTCTCTGGTGTCGCAGTTCCTGACCGGGTCGGACGAGGGCGCGCGTTCGGTGCTGTATAACGCCGACCGGCTGTATCAACTGCCGCTGGGCCTGGTGGGCGTCGCTATCGGCCTGGCCCTGGTGCCGCGCCTGACCAAGGCGTTTGTCGATGGGGATCACGAGGGCGGGCAGAAGACGCTGGACGACGGCATCAATCTGGCGATGGCCTTCACCCTGCCGGCGGCCGTGGCCCTGTTCGTCATTCCCTTCTTCATCATCGACGCGACCGTGACGCGCGGCGCCTTCACCTCGGCCGACGCCGCCCGCACCGCCGATGTGCTGCGTCAGTTCGCCTGGGGCGTGCCGGCCTTCGTCCTGGCCAAGGTTCTGACCCCGCCCTTCTTCGCGCGCCAGGACACGCGCCGTCCGATGATCTTCGCCGTGGCCAGCGTGGTCATCACCGTCATCCTGGGCTCGGCCCTGTTCTTCTGGTTCCGCCGTCAAGGTTGGGACGGGGTGCTGGGCCTGGCCATCGCCACCAGCACCTCGGCCTGGGTCAATGTCGCCCTTTTGGGCGGGGTCCTGATCCGCGAGAACAGCTGGCGGCCGTCGCCGGCCTTTTTGTCGCGCATCGCCCGCGTGATCGCCGCCAGCGCCATGATGGCCGCCCTGCTGTTCGCCGCCGACGTCTTCTATCCGCAGCTTAGCCGCCTGTTCCTGGCCAAGGAGATCGCCGTCCTGGTGGTCTGCGGCGCCGGGGCCGGGCTTTACGGCTTCTGCCTGCTGGCGTTCCGGGCGGTCACCATCTCGGAACTGAAGGCCACGCTGAAGCGCGAGCCCGGCGGCGGCGCGGTCTCCGGTCTGGACTGACAGGCGGCGAACCGATAAGCGCGAGGCCATGACGACCTCGGGCCTGATCCATGACCTGCGATGGCGCGGCTGAGCCGCCGCCTGCCTCGCCACGCCTGCCTTTCGACCTTCCGAGACCCGATCCCATGACCGACCAAACCCCCGCCGTTGCGACCTATGACGGCCCTCGCCGCATCCTGTCCGGCATCCAGGCCTCAGGCGCGCTGCACCTGGGCAACTACCTCGGCGCCTTGAAGCGGTTCGTGGAGCTGCAGGACCAGGGCGCGCCGGTCTATGTCTTCGTCGCCGACATGCACGCCGTCACCGTGTGGCAGGATCCCGCCAAACTGACCGCCCAGACGCGCGAGATCGCCGCCGCCTATCTGGCCTCGGGCCTGGATCCGGAAAAGGCGATCATCTTCCCGCAATCGGCCGTGCGCGCCCATGCGGAACTGGCTTGGATCTTCAACTGCGTCGCCCGCCTTGGCTGGCTCGACCGGATGACCCAGTTCAAGGAGAAGTCGGGCAAGCACAAGGAACGCTCCTCGGTCGGCCTCTACACCTATCCCGTGCTCCAGGCGGCCGACATCCTGCTTTACAAGGCCACCGAAGTGCCGGTCGGCGAGGACCAGAAGCAGCATCTGGAGCTGACCCGCGACATCGCCGCCAAGTTCAACAACGACTTCGGCGTTCCCGGCTTCTTCCCCGTACCTGAACCGATCATCCAGGGGCCGGCGACCCGCGTCATGTCTCTGCGCGACGGGGCGGCTAAGATGTCCAAGTCGGATCCGTCCGACAACAGCCGCATCAACCTGACCGACGACGCCGACACGATCGCCTCCAAGATCAAGAAGGCCAAGACCGATCCCAAGCCGTTGCCGGAAACCCTGGAGGGCCTGAACGAACGGCCCGAGGCCAAGAATCTGGTCGCCATCTATGCGGCGTTGGCGGACCTGACCCGCGAACAGGTGATCGCACAGTTCGGCGGCCAGGGCTTCGGCGCCTTCAAGCCGGCGCTGGCGGATCTGGCGGTGTCGTCCTTAGCGCCCGTGACGGCCGAGATGCGCCGCCTGATGGACGATCCGGCCGAGATCGACCGCGTGCTGAAGGCCGGCGCCGAACGCGCCGCCGAGGTCGCCGATCCCGTGGTGGACGAGGTCAAGAAGATCGTCGGCTTCTGGAGGGCGTAATGGGCGTCTATGAAGCCAAGGTCGTCTGGGACCGCGGCGACCAGCCCTTCCTGGACAAGGGCTACAGCCGCGCCCATTCCTGGAGCTTCGACGGCGGGGCGGTGGTGCCGGGGTCGTCGGCGCCCTCAAGCGTGCCCGTGCCGATGTCCGATCCGGCCGGCGTCGATCCGGAAGAGGCGATGGTCGCCTCTCTGTCCAGCTGTCACATGCTGTGGTTCCTCGCCTTCGCCGCCAACGCCGGCCTGGTGGTCGACACCTATGTCGACGAGGCGTCGGGCAAGATGGGCAAGGACGATGACGGCAAGCGCTACCTCGCCGAGGTGACGCTGCGCCCCTTCACCAGTTTCACCGGCCGCAAACCCGACCAGGCCGAGATCGACGCCCTGCACCACCAGGCCCACGACCAATGTGAAATGGCCCATTCGGTGAGGGCGACCATCACGGTCGAGGCGACGATCGGCTAGGCGGCTCAGCCGTGTGGGACGGCGTCGGTCAGGAAGGCGCCGAACCGGCGCAGGGCTTCGGTCGTCAGTTCCGGGTCGTGGCGCATAGGGCCGTTGTTGGTGGGTTCGTCGAAGGCGTGGGTGCCCCCGGCGATCCAGCTTTCGACCTCGGAGCCGCAGTTGCGGATCATGGCGTTGACCTGTTCGGCGTTGCGCACAGTGGTCAGGTGGTCGCGCTTGCAGGTGACGGCCAGGACGCGCGGGCAATGCCGCCAGGGCTTCAACCGGTTGAAGGCGAACGGGCCGATGTAGGGATAGGCCAGCCAAACCGCCTTGACGCCGGACAGGTCGGCCTCGGCGGGATCGATCACGCCAAAGGCGCCGGGCGTCGGCGCGCCGCTCATCATCTCCATGATCGACCAGCCGCCGTGGCTCCAGCCGGCCAGGGCCAGCTTCGTCGCGTCGACATCGGGGCGGGCCGAAACGCCCTGGATCGCCGCCAGGACGTCGCCCACCCGCTCATAGCCCCGGAACGACAGGCCGGTGCAGACCGCCGCCAGGGTGAAGGCCCGGCCCCAGCCGCGCGGGCCGTAGGAATCGACGATGAAGGCGCGCCAGCCCGCTGCCTTGGCGACCTCGGCATAGCGGGACAGGTGATCGCGCAGCCCCCCGCAGCCGTGGAAAAGCAGCACGGCGGGGCGAGGCCGCTCGTCGTCCGGCCCGACGACGGTGACATGGGGCTCCAGCCGGGCCCAGCGGCGCTTCAGATCGTCCATGGCCGACATACGCCGCAGCTTGTCGTCGAAAGCCAGTCCAAAAAATCCGGCGCTCAACCGGCGCAGCGCAGCGTCAGGTTCAGCCGGCCGCCGCCGGGGATCAGGCGCGACGATCCGGCCAGCACGCGGTCGACGCCGTGACGGGCCAGGCGCGCGGGGCCGGTCAGGGCGCAGACGTCGCCGCTGTTCAGCCTCAGCGTCGTGGTGCGTCCGCCCTCCGCCGCAACGATGCGGAACGTCGCCGTGTCTCCGAGTGATACCGACAGGACAGGCGCGCCCAGATCGGCCTCGTCCTTGTCCTGGTGCAGGCCCATCTTCGCCGCATCGCGATACAGATTGACCAGACAGGCGTCCGGCGGCGTGGGCCAGGCGACCGTGGCGTCCCACAGGTCGAGCAGCACAGACGGGATCGCGGGCCAGGGTCGCCAGGTCTCGGGATGGGTCGACTGATAGCGATAGCCGCCCCGGTCGGAGACCCAGCCCAGCGGCCCGAAGTTGCTCATCTGAACCGAAAAGGGCCGCCCGCCCGGCGTAGTCGGCCGATAGAGGGGCGCGTCATCCAGCCGGGCGAACACCTCGGCGACCAGATCAGCCTGCGCCGATGCATCGAGCGCCCCCGGCCAGAGCCGGAAGCCCTCGACGGCGCTCTTCACCTCAACGGGTATAGGTGTATTCGCTGACCTCACAGACATTGATGCGCGACCGCGTCAGCTCCTGACCGTTGGTGAACTCGGCCTTGAAGTCATAGATGCAGGCGCCCGAGCCGTCATCGATGTTGATGCGCACATCCTGCCCGCTTTCCAGAACGTCCGAGCCCAGGATGTCCTCTTCCCAGTCGTCGCTGCGCGAATCCGACGCGTAGAAGCGCAACATGGTCCAGCCGGTGCGGTTCTTGATGGTGACGTGCCGATCATAGCCGTCCTTCGACTGCACCATCGGCGTCGCAGCAGGCGGCGCGGCGGCCGCTGCGGAGCCGACAAGAATGGCTGCGGCGACGACGGCCTTGAGCGTAGTCTTGATCATTGTTTCCTCTCCCTTCCTCGATCGCGTTCCTCAGAGCGCGATGCAAAATCTTATGCGCCGTAATCGCCGCGCCTGCATCTTCGAATTTCAACGTTCTTCGAAAGCGTTGAATCGCATAACGCCCTTGCGGGCCGGGGGGACTTTCCCATATCGGGGCCAGCTTCGGAGAAACCCCGATAACCTTGGGGCTATCCAGCCTGATCCACGCCAACCCAACCGGGGGCGGTCACGCGCGGCGCTTCGTCGAAGGCCGCCGCATCGCCCGCTGAACGAGAGAGACTGAAGAGCACATGGCCAAGATTATCGGCATCGACCTGGGCACCACCAACTCGTGCGTCGCCGTCATGGACGGCAAGACGCCGAAGGTGATCGAAAACGCCGAGGGCAACCGCACGACCCCGTCGGTCGTGGCGATCCAGGACGGCGCGGAAGTGCTGGTGGGCCAACCCGCCAAGCGCCAGGCCGTCACCAACCCGTCCAACACCTTCTTCGCGATCAAGCGCCTGATCGGCCGCAACTTCGATGATCCCGTCGTCGCCAAGGACAAGGACATGGTGCCCTATGAGATCGTCAAGGGCCCGAACGGCGACGCCTGGGTGCGCGCCTTCGGCAAGGACTATTCCCCGCAGCAGATTTCGGCCTTCACCCTGACCAAGATGAAGGAAGCGGCCGAGGCCTATCTGGGCGACAAGGTCACCCAGGCCGTCATCACCGTGCCGGCCTACTTCAACGACAGCCAGCGTCAGGCCACCAAGGATGCCGGCAAGATCGCCGGCCTGGAAGTGCTGCGCATCATCAACGAGCCGACCGCGGCGGCCCTGGCCTATGGTCTGGAAAAGAACGACGGCCAGAAGATCGCCGTCTATGACCTGGGCGGCGGCACCTTCGACGTTTCGATCCTGGAGATCGGCGACGGCGTGTTCGAGGTGAAGTCGACCAACGGCGACACCTTCCTGGGCGGCGAGGACTTCGACCTGCGTCTGGTCGATTACCTGGCCGACGAGTTCAAGAAGGAGCAGTCGGTCGACCTGCGCCAGGACAAGCTGGCCCTGCAGCGCCTGAAGGAAGAGGCCGAAAAGGCCAAGAAGGAGCTGTCGACCACGACCCAGTACGAGGTCAACCTGCCGTTCATCACCATGAACGCCTCGGGTCCGTTGCACCTGAACATCAAGCTGACGCGCGCCAAGCTGGAAAGCCTGGTCGAGGATCTGGTCCAGCGCACGATCGAGCCGTGCAAGAAGGCCCTGGCCGACGCCGGCCTGAAGGCTTCGGACATCGACGAAGTGGTTCTGGTCGGCGGCATGACCCGCATGCCCAAGGTCGTGGAAGCCGTGAAGGCCTTCTTCGGCAAGGAGCCGCACAAGGGCGTGAACCCTGACGAAGTCGTGGCCCTGGGCGCCGCCGTTCAGGCCGGCGTTCTGCAAGGCGACGTCAAGGACGTGCTGCTGCTGGACGTGACGCCGCTGACCCTGGGCATCGAAACCCTGGGCGGCGTGTTCACGCCCCTGATCGAGCGCAACACGACGATTCCGACCAAGAAGAGCCAGACCTTCTCGACCGCCGACGACAACCAGTCGGCCGTGACGATCCGGGTCTTCCAGGGCGAGCGTCCGATGGCGTCGGACAACAAGATGCTGGGCCAGTTCGACCTGATGGGCATTCCGCCCGCACCGCGCGGCATGCCGCAGATCGAGGTCGCCTTCGACATCGACGCCAACGGCATCGTCAACGTCTCGGCCAAGGACAAGGCGACCAACAAGGAGCAGTCGATCCGCATCCAGGCGAACGGCGGCCTGTCGGACGCCGACATCGACAAGATGGTCAAGGAAGCCGAAGCCAACGCCGCGACCGACAAGGCCAAGAAGGATCTGGTCGAGGCGCAGAATGCCGCCGACAGCCTGATCCACTCGACCGAAAAGGCCCTGGCCGAGCACGGCGACAAGGTCGGTGCGGACGAGAAGACGGCCATCGAGACCGGCTTGGCCGAGCTGAAGACCGCGCGCGAAGGCACGGACCCGGAAGACATCCGCGCCAAGACCAACACCCTGGTCCAGGCCTCGATGAAGCTGGGTGAGGCCATGTACGCCCAGCAGCAGGGCGACGCCGCCGCCGAAGGCCAGCCGGCCGACGACGGCGTGGTCGACGCAGAGTTCGAGGAAGTGTCGGACACGGACGGCGACGACAAGAAGAGCGCCTGATCCGTCACAGGTCGCTGAAATGATACGGCCCCGCTTGTCTTGCGATAGGCGGGGCCTTTTCATGAAACTTGCATCATTGGTCCCGGACCCCATGTCAGCCGGGACATCGATTTCGACCAACGCTCGGTAAGAGGCGAGGCGAAAGCGAACGGGGAAGTATGAGGACGAACGCCCGATGGCGCGTGATTATTACGAAGTTCTGGGTGTCGAACGCACGATCGACGCCCCCGGCCTGAAAGCCGCCTACCGCAAGCTGGCCATGGTTCACCATCCCGACCGCAACGGCGGCTCGGAGGAGTCGATGGCCAAGTTCAAGGAACTGTCCGAGGCCTATACGGTGCTGTCGGACGACAACAAGCGCGCGGCCTATGACCGTTACGGCCATGCGGGCGTGAACGGCGGCGGGGGCGGCAATCCCTTTGGCCAGGGCGGCCAGGGTTTCTCGGACATCAACGACATCTTTTCCCAGGTCTTTGGCGATGCGTTCGGCGACGCGTTCGGCGGACGCCAGGGCCGGGGCCAGCAGGGCGGACCGCGCCGGGGCTCGGACCTGCGCTACGATCTGGAGATCACCCTGGAGCAGGCCTACAAGGGCGAGGACGTCGAGATCGACATCCCCTCCACCATGACCTGCGACACCTGCGAGGGGTCGGGCGCCAAGCCGGGCACCAAGCCCGTCACCTGCACCACCTGCCAGGGCGCCGGTCGCGTGCGTCAGGCCAACGGCTTCTTCCAGGTCGAGCGCACCTGCCCCCGCTGCCACGGCCAGGGTCAGATGATCGCCGATCCCTGCACCACCTGCCACGGGCACGGCCAGGTGCGCAAAACCCGCACCCTGAACCTGAAAATCCCCGCCGGTGTGGACGACGGTTCGCGCATCCGTCTGTCGGGCGAGGGCGATGCGGGCCAGCGCGGCGGACCGCGCGGCGATCTGTACGTCTTCATCTCGGTCACGCCGCACGACCTGTTCGAGCGCGACAACCTGGACCTGCTGGTCACCGTGCCCGTGCCGATGACGGTGGCGGCCCTGGGCGGCGAGATCGACGCCCCTTGCCTGGTCTCAACGGCCTGCGACGGCAAGTGCAAGGCCTCGGTCGCCGTGCCGGCCGGCGCCCAGACCGGCAAGACCGTACGCATCAAGGGCAAGGGCATGCCCCATCTGAACGGCCGCAACCGGGGCGATCTGGTGGTCGAACTGTTCGTCGAGACGCCCACCGATCTGACCGCGCGCCAGCGTGAGTTGCTCGAAGAGCTTGCCCTGTCGTTCGGGGAGGGGCAGAACCCCAGGAATTCCAGCTTTGCCGGAAAGGCGAAGCGTTTCTGGGCCGACATCCTGGGCAGTCAGGACGCGGACGGGTCGAAAGAGAACGCGGTTTGAGCGCAATCTTCCACGCCGGCATTTCCGGCTATCGCGGCCGGATGGGGCGTGCGGTCTCTCAGGTTCTGGATGCCCGCGAAGACGTGGTGGTCGCCGCCCGCTTCGATTGGGGCGAAACCGCCGACCTGTCGCTGTGCGACGTGATCATCGACTTCTCGACCCCGGCCGCCTCGGTGGCCCTGGCCCAAAGCGCGGCCGAGCGCGGCGGCCCGGCCTTGGTGATCGGTTCGACCGGCTTCACGGACGAGCAGGAGGCCGACCTGATGAAGGCCGCCGAGAAGGTCGCCATCGTCAAAAGCGGCAACTTCTCCCTGGGCGTGAACATCCTGATCGGCCTGGTCCAGCACGCGGCCCAACGTCTGGACGCCCAGGATTGGGACATCGAGATCACCGAGGCCCACCACCGCCGCAAGGTCGATTCACCCTCGGGCACGGCCTTGATGCTGGGCGAAGCCGCCGCCGAGGGGCGGTTCGCGGATCTGGATGACCTGCGCTCCAAACCCTATGACGGCGTGCAGGGCGAGCGCGAGAGCGGCAAGATCGGTTTTTCCTCGATCCGCGCCGGCGGCATCATCGGCGAGCATACCGTGCTGTTCGCATCGGAAGACGAGGTGCTGACCCTGAGCCACTCGGCGATCGATCGGTCGCTGTTCGCCAAGGGCGCGGTCGCCGCCGCCGCCTGGGTGCGGACGCGAGGGCCCGGTCTCTATGACATGCAGGACGTGCTGGGCTTCCGGCAGGCTTAAGCCTGGGGCGCTGCGCGCCGCGCTATGTTCGCGACGCGGTCGCTCACGACTTGAGCGCTAAAAAGACACTAAGCCGCGTCTTCCTGCGCCGGCAGGCCGTAAGCGTCCCACAGTGATCGGTCCTTCAGCGCCTTGGCGAGGAAGGCGACGTGGGCGGCCTGTTCTTCGGGCGTGGAGCGCGGCGCCAGCTGGCGAGGGCGCTGACCATAGGCGGCGGTTTCGATGACGCCGCCGGGGCCACGACCGACCGGCGCGGACGACAGGTCCAGCACCCGCTCCTTACCGCCACGAAGCTCCAGATAGACCTCGGCAAGCAGACGGGCGTCGATCAGGGCGCCGTGCAGCGTCCGCTCGACCAGCGACACCTTGTAGCGTTTGCACAGGGCGTCCAGCGAGTTGGGCATCCCCGGAAACCGCGTCTGGGCCAGTTTCAGCGTATCGATCCAGCGCGCCTCGCCGGTGATCGGCCGGCCGCACCGCGCATATTCGAAGTCGATGAAGTTGCGGTCGAAGGCGGCGTTGTGGGCGATCATCTGAGCATCGCCGATGAATTCGATCAGGTCGTCGGCGATCTCGGCGAACTTGGGCGCATCCTTCACCTTCTCATCAGTGATGCCGTGAACCCGGATGGCGTCGGGCGGGATCAGCCGCTCGGGATTAACGAACCGATGGAAGGTCCGCCCCGTCGGCAGCAGGTCCTGGATCTCGATACAGCCGACCTCGATCAACCGGTCGCCCGTCTTGGGGTCGAAGCCGGTGGTTTCCGTATCCAGAACGATCTCGCGCGCCATTCGCCCTTAATGGCGGCATTCGCCTCAGCGCGAAAGGCTCGCCGCGCCGCGCCGAGGAGATATCCACGACGGGTCAAGAACGGCGGCGACGATCGCCTCGACCTCGTCCCGCGCGGCCTCCAACCCCCGGCCGGTGTCGATGACGAAATCGGCGCGGGCGCGCTTTTCGGCGTCCGGCATCTGGCGCGCCAGGATGGCGTCGAACCGTTCGCGGGTCATGCCGGGGCGGGCCAGGACACGCTCCGCCTGGATCGCCGGATCGGCGGTGACCACCACCACGGCGTCGACGGCCCTGTCTCCACCCGTCTCGAACAGCAGGGGGATGTCCAGAACGGCCAGTTTCACACCCGCCGAGCGCGCCGCCTCCAGGTCCGCCGCGCGCCCCTGGGCGACCAGGGGGTGGACAATGGCTTCCAGACGATGGAACGCGGTGTCGTCTTTCCCAAGGGCCTCGGCCAGACGCGTGCGATCGACCGCGCCGTCCACGACGACGCCGGGAAAGGCTTGGCCCACAGGACCGACCGCCTCACCGCCGCGCGCGTAGAGGCGGTGAACCGCATCGTCGGCGTTCCAAACGACGGCGCCCAGATCGGCGAACATGGCCGTCGTCGTCGACTTGCCCATGCCGATGGAGCCGGTGAGACCGAGCAGGATCATGCCGTCTCGCCCAGATGGGTCATCAACAGGGCGCGAAGATCGAGAGGCGGCGGCGCGCGGCAGAACAGGGCTTCGAACGACGGCGCCGCCTGGCCGATCAGCATGGCCAATCCATCCACCGTCGGCAGGCCGCGTTCGCGCGCCGCCGTCAGGAAGGGCGTGGCCAGCGGCTTGTAGGTCATATCCATCACCACCGTGCCGGGCGCGATCCGGTCGAAGTCGATGGTCGGCGGGACGCTGAGCGCATTGATGACCAGGGCCGCGCCGTCGAAGGCGTCGCCGTCCGCCATGACCCGAACCGAGGGTCCAAGATCGGCGGCCAGGGCCTCAGCACGTTCGGGCGAACGGTTGACGATGCGCACCTCGGCGCCGGCCTCGACCAAGGCGCCGGACCCTGCACGGGCCGCGCCCCCGGCGCCCAGCATCACCACCGGCCGCCCGGCCACGTCCAGGTCCGGCGCCTGTTCCTTCAGGCCGAGCATCAGGCCGACTCCGTCGGAACTGTCGGCCAGCACCCGGCCGTTTTCGAACTGCAGGATATTGGCCGAGGACGTCAGCCGCGCCGCCGCCGTCGCCTGATCCGCCAGGGCGAAGGCCTGTTCCTTGAACGGGGCGGTGACGTTCAGCCCCATGATCAGACCGGCGCGCCCCGCGGCGACCAAGGCCTGAAACCCGGCCGCATCGGCAGGGGCGAAGGGAACGTAAGCGCCGTCGATCCCGCCGGCCGCCAGCCAGGCGTTGTGGATGACCGGGCTGAGCGAATGGGCGACGGGATTTCCGGCGATCCCGGCGACCATGGCGGCCCCGGTTATGCGGTGCGTACTCATGCCGCGATCACCCCCGCCCGACGCAGCTCTTTCAACACCGGCCAGAGCGGCAGGCCCAGCACCGTGAAATAGTCGCCGTCCACCGCCTCGAACAGCTGCGAGCCCAGCCCCTCCAGCCGGTAGGAGCCGACACAGGACAGCAGGGCCTCGCCCTCGGCCGCCAGATAGGCGTCGAGGAAGGCGTCCGAGAAATCGCGCATCCGCATCTGAACCGTATCGACACCGGACCAGACGATATGGCCCTTGGTCGCCAGCGCTGCGCCGGAATGCAGCTGGTGCGACTTGCCGCGCATGGCTTTCAGCCGCTCGCGCGCCGCGTCCAGAGAGCTGGCCTTGGAGACCAGGCCGCCGTCAAAGGCCAGGGTCTGATCCGAGCCCAGCACCCAGGCGGTCTCGTCATCACGCGAAACGGCCAAGGCCTTGGCTTCCGCGAGACGAACGGCGAGGGCGGCGGCGTCCAGGTTGCTCGACACGGCCTTGATGGCGTCCTCGTCCACATCGGCGACGCGCACCTCAAAGGCGACGCCGGCGTTTTCCAGCATGGCGCGGCGAGCCGCGCTTTTGGACGCCAGGATGAGAGTTTCAGATTTCACCAGGTGGTCCCGATCTTGTGGTTGCGATGCTCGCTCAGCAGATTGGTGATCGCCGCCGCCGTCTCCTCCACCGAGCGGCGGGTCACGTCGATGGTGGGCCAGCCGCGCCGCTCAAAGGCCCGCCGGGCCTTGATCGTCTCGTCGCGCACGGCGTCCTGATCGGTGTAGTTCGACGATTGGCTGGCGTTCAGATTGTCGATGCGGTTGCGCCGGATCTGAACCAATCGATCCGGCGACACGGTCAGGCCGATCACCAAGGGGTTCTTCAGCTTGGTCAGCCGCTCGCCGTCCTCCTGACCCGGCACCAGGGGCACGTTGGCCGCCCTGATGCCCCGGTGGGCCAGATAGATGCAGGTGGGGGTCTTGGATGTCCGGCTGACCCCGCACAGAACGACGTCGGCGCCCTCCAGCTGATCCAGAGAGCCTTGGCCGTCGTCGTAGGCCATGGCGAAGTCCAGCGCCGCGATCCGGTTGAAATAGTCGTGGTCCAGCGCGTGTTGGGCGCCGACGCGGGTGGACAGGGCCGCGCCGAGATAGCGCGACATGGCGCCGACCAAGGGATCCAGCGCGCCGATCTGGGGCATGTCCAGGCGACGGCAGCCTTCTTCCAGCTGCTCGCGCAGATCGCGGTCGACCAGGGTGTGGAGAACGACGCCGGGCGCGGACTCCACCTCCTGCAGCACCCGCTCCATCTGCTTTGCCGATCGCACTAGGGAATAGATGTGCTCGATCGGGATGACCCCATCGAAGCGCGCGGTCACCGCCTTGGCCATGGCATTCAAGGTCTCACCGGTGGAGTCCGACACCAGGTGAACGTGGAAATAGGTGGCCAGACGGGCCGGTCCCGAGGGTCTCGCAGGGCTCATGAGACTGTCTGTCTCCCTGTTGAAAGTTGGGGGACGGCGTTGGACCGTCGGGGCGCCGTTTTCTTAGCCGCTGATCGATCCGCCCGCGAGCGGGGATGATGGTGGATCACATTGGTTGTCCGCCGCCGGATCATCCCAAGGCGGAAAACCAAATTTCCAACCGCTGTGGAAAATCCTAATGAAAGGTTAACGGCGCTTAACCGCGTTCACAGCCGCAAGTCCCCGCGAACCCTTGCCGGTTAAGGTTTCGTTAGGGATTGTCCACCGGCGGGATTGGTCGTTTCGACATCCCCGTTAAGGATATGGCAGACGTGGATATCCGCTTTTGTTCCGCCGCCTCCGACCGAGTCATCCCCGCCATTCCACCGCCCTACCTGCCACTTCGAATCTTTTAATTCTTAATCTGATTAGGGATTGAGAGCGGGGGGCTGTGACCTTAATCCTCCGGGATGACTGATCAGACCCAGACTGCCGATCCGACACCCTTGGTGCTCCGGGCTCTCCGCGGGGAGACGTTGGAGCGTCCGCCGGTGTGGTTCATGCGCCAGGCCGGTCGGTATCTGCCGGAATATCGCAAGCTGAGGGCCGAGGCGCCCGACTTCATCGCCTTCTGTCTGAACCCGGAAATGGCCGCCGAGGCGACGCTTCAGCCCATGCGCCGGTTCGGCTTCGATGCGGCGATCGTCTTCGCCGACATCCTGCTGATACCGCGCGCCCTGGGCCAGGACGTCTCGTTCGAAACGGGGGAGGGGCCGCGGCTGGGCGAAATGCCGATTCCGGGTCGGATGGCCGAACTGGCTCCGGCGGCGGGCGAGCATCTGTCGGCGGTGGGTGAGACCCTGTCGATCGTGCGCGCGGCCCTAGAGCCGGAACGCGCCCTGATCGGCTTCGCCGGCGCGCCCTGGACAGTGGCGACCTATATGCTGGACGGACAGGCGCGCACCATCGGCAAAGGCGAACGCGCCCAGGCCCGCACCTACGCCTATGCCGATCCTGAACGCGTCGACGAGACGCTGGAGGTTCTGGTCGAGGCCACGGCTCGGTATCTGAAGATGCAGGCCGACGCCGGCGCACAGGTTCTGAAGATCTTCGAGAGCTGGGCCGAGGGTCTGCCGGATGATCTGTTCGAAAGATTGGTCCTGAAGCCCCACCAGGCGCTGGTGAAGCGCACGCGGGAGCTGGGGGTCACTGTACCCCTCATCGGCTTCCCACGGGGCTCTGCGGCGCTCGCAGAGCGGTATGCCGAGGCGGTGGAGGTCGACGCCGTCGCCCTGGACACCGCTTGCCCGCTCGAGGTCGGCAAACGGGTGCAGCAGATCAAGCCGATCCAGGGGGCGCTCGACCCGCTGTTGCTGCGCGCCGGCGGGGATCTGCTGGACCGACGCGTCGATCAGCTGATGGAAGCCTGGGGGCAGGGGCCCTGGCTGTTCAACCTCGGCCACGGCATCCTGCCGGACGTGCCGATCGACCATGTCGAACAGGTTCTGAGACGGATCGGCGCGCAATGAGCGATGCGACCCCCGGCCGCCGCGTTGCGGTGGTTCTGTTCAATCTGGGCGGGCCGGACGATCAGGCTTCGGTCAAGCCGTTCCTATTCAACCTGTTCAACGATCCGGCCATCATCGGCCTTCCGGGGATCTTCCGAACGCCTCTGGCCAAACTGATCTCCAGCCGGCGCGAAACCAGCGCCCAGGCCAACTACGCCCTGATGGGCGGGGGATCGCCGCTGCTGCCCGAAACCCGTCGTCAGGCCGAGGCTTTGCAGGCGGTGCTTGGCGCGCGGCTGGGCGGCGATGAGGTCAAGGTCTTCATCGCCATGCGATACTGGCATCCGTTGACCGAAGAGACGGCGGCCGAGGTCGCCGCCTTCGGACCCGACGAAGTCGTCCTGCTGCCGCTCTATCCGCAGTTTTCGACCACGACGACGGAATCCTCGCTGAAGGCTTGGAACGTTGCCTATACCGGCCCGGGCGTCAGCCGGGCCGTCTGCTGCTATCCGGCCGCGACAGGCTGGGTTGAGGCCCAGGCCCAGGCGATCGGCGAGAAGCTGGACGAGGCGGTAGGTCAGCCGGTGCGGGTGCTGTTCTCCGCCCACGGCATCCCCGAGAAGCTGGTGACCGGCAAGGGGGATCCCTACCAGGAGCAGATCGAGACGACGGTCGCCGCCGTGGTCGCCGCCATCGCGGCGCAGCGCGGGCCGATCGACCACGCCATCTGCTACCAAAGCCGGGTTGGGCCGATGAAATGGCTGGGCCCGTCAACGCCTGAAGCCATTGAAGCCGCGGCCAAAGATGGCGTCGGCGTGGTTGTCACGCCCATCGCCTTTGTCTCGGAGCATATCGAGACCCTGGTCGAGCTGGATATCGAATACGGCGAACTGGCCCACGAAAAAGGGGCCAGTCCCTATTTGCGGGCGCCGGCGGTCGGGATCGAGCCGCTGTTCATAGACGCCTTGGCCGATGCGGCCGTGGGCGCGCTATCCCACGCGGGCGTCGCGCCGTTCGGCCAGGGGTGCAAGGCGGACTGGAAGGCCTGTCCGCATCGCAAGGGAAGACAGGCGGCATGAACACCTACGATCTCGCACGCGGGCTGCACATTCTGGCGGTGATCGCCTGGATGGCGGGCCTTCTGTTCCTGCCTCGGCTCTACGCCTATGACGCCGAACAGAACGCCAAGCCCGAACCGCTGAAAAGTGAAATGCAGGCGCTGTTGCGCCTGTGGCAGACGCGGCTGCTGCGCATCATCCTGAACCCGGCGATGATCCTGGCCTGGGTCTTCGGTCTATGGTTGATCCATATCGACGTCTCGGCGCGCGGAGCGGCCTTCCTGGGCGAGCCGTGGATGGTCGCCAAGCTGGCGGGCGTCTTCCTGCTCAGCGGCTGGCATGGATTTCTGGCGGCCCAAAGGAAGAAGATTGCGGCCGGCACGTCGAAATATTCTGGCAAGTTCTGGCGCATGACGAACGAAGTGCCCTTCGTTCTGGCCATCGTCATGGTGCTGTCGGTGACGACGGAGTGGACGTTCCGATAAGCGGCTCCGCTTGACCTGACCCGCCGCCTGTGGTTCCGCTGGCGGCGAACCGTTCGGCGTCCCGCGTCGGCGGTCCCTCTCTTTCGTGACGCCTGCAGGCCTTGGAGCCAGCGGGAGCCCGTCGCACCTCCCTTCGGCCTTCCGGCCAGACATTTTCAGAGACCCGCGCCGCAGCCGTCTGGCCGCGTGCGCCCGCGAGCCTGCATTATGACCGACGTCCGCGACACCAATACCGACACCCCCGAGAATGAAGGCGTGGAGGTTGAAGCCCCCACCCATCACGGCGCGGCGCATGAAGCCGGCGAGGCGGCGGGCGCCGATTCCGGCGTGGATACGACAGCGGACGATGAAGAGGACGGCGAGCCCGTCGTCGCCAACGGCCGCATCACGCTCGCCGAACTGAACGAGAAGACCCCGGCCGACCTGGTCGCCTTCGCTGAACAGCTGGAGGTCGAGAACGCCTCCAACTTGCGCAAACAGGATTTGCTGTTCGCCATCCTGAAGGCCCTCGCCGACGAAGAAGTCGAGATCATCGCCGACGGCGTGCTGGAAATCCTGCCGGACGGGTTCGGCTTCCTGCGCAGCTCGGACGCCAACTATCTGCCGGGTCCGGACGACGTCTATGTCTCGCCGTCGCAGATTCGCCGCTTCGGCTTGCGCTCGGGCGACACCGTCCACGGCGCCGTGCGGGCGCCGCGCGAGGGCGAGCGTTACTTCGCCCTGCTCAAGGTCGACACGATCAATCTGGAAGACCCAGAGGCGGTCAAGACCAAGGTCCTGTTCGACAACCTGACGCCGCTCTATCCCGAAGAGCGTCTGCACATGGAAATTCAGGATCCGACGCTGAAGGATCGCTCGGGTCGGGTCATCGATATCGTCGCGCCGCTCGGCAAGGGCCAACGCTGCCTGATCGTGGCGCCGCCGCGCGTCGGTAAGACGGTGATGTTGCAGAACATCGCCAAGTCGATCGAACGGAACCACCCGGAGGTCTTCCTGATCGTCCTGTTGATCGACGAACGCCCCGAAGAAGTGACGGACATGCAGCGCACGGTGAAGGGCGAGGTTGTCGCCTCGACCTTCGACGAGCCCGCCACCCGCCACGTCGCCGTCGCCGAAATGGTGATCGAAAAGGCCAAGCGTTTGGTCGAACACAAAAAGGATGTGGTGATCCTGCTGGACTCCATCACGCGTCTGGGCCGGGCCTACAACGCCACCGTCCCCTCGTCGGGCAAGGTGCTGACCGGCGGCGTCGACGCCAACGCTCTGCAACGGCCCAAGCGCTTCTTCGGCGCCGCGCGTAACGTGGAGCAGGGCGGTTCGCTTACCATCATCGCCACGGCCTTGATCGACACGGGCAGCCGCATGGACGAGGTCATCTTCGAAGAGTTCAAGGGCACCGGCAACTCGGAAATCGTGCTGGACCGCAAGGTCGCAGACAAGCGCATCTTCCCCGCCATCGACGTGCTGAAGTCTGGCACCCGCAAGGAGGACCTGATCACGCCGAAGGATCAGTTGGCCAAGACTTATGTCCTGCGCCGCATCCTGAATCCAATGGGTCCGCAGGACGCGATCGAGTTCCTGCTCGACAAGCTGCGTCAGTCCAAGAACAACTCGGACTTCTTCCAGTCGATGAACACGTAATCCGTCTTCGGACGTTTCACGTGAAACAGGAGGCCATGCGATGAAGGTCAATGTGGAAGTCGATTGCACGCCGGCGGAGGCGCGGGCCTTTCTCGGTCTGCCGGACGTGACGCCGCTGAACGACGCAATGGTCGCGGAGATGCAGAAGCGGATGGAGGCCAATGTCGCCGCCATGCAGCCCGAGGAACTTATGAAGACCTGGACCAGCTTCGGCCTCCAGGCCCAGGACCAGTTCCGACGTCTGATGGAAGCGGCGGTAAAATGAGCATCCGCCCACTCCGGAGCCGCTCGGTCTGAGTTGATGATCGACACCATCTTCGCCTTGGCGACGCCGCCCGGCCGAGGCGCCATTGCGGTTTTCCGTCTGTCGGGCCCCGGCGTCGAGGCCGCGTTGACGGCGCTGGGCGCAACCCGCTTGAAGCCGCGCATGGCGTCGGTGCGTGACCTCAGCCATGCCGGCGATCACATCGATCAGGCGCTGGTGCTGCGTTTCGTGGCGCCAAACAGCTACACGGGTGAGGACACCGCCGAACTGCATCTGCATGGCGGTCGCGCGGTCGTGGAGGCCGCCAGCCGGGCCTTGATTGCACTGGGCTTGCGCCCGGCAGACCCCGGCGAATTCACACGGCGCGCGTTCCAGAACGGCCGCATGGATCTGGCGCAAGCCGAGGCGGTCGCCGATCTGATAGACGCGGAGACCAGCGCCCAGGCCAAACAGGCCTTGGGTCAGTTGGACGGCAAGCTCAGCGAGACCTATGCCGGTTTCCGCCGTGACCTTCTTCACGCCCTGGCTCTGGTAGAGGCCGAGATCGATTTTCCGGACGAAGAGGTGCCGGACAATTTGGCCCGCACGGCGGGGCCGGTGCTGAATCGGCTTGGCGGCGACCTGCGACGCGCGGTTGATACGGGGCGGCGTGGCGAACGGGTGAGGGACGGTTATCGCATCGTCCTGATCGGTGAGACAAACGCCGGTAAGTCGTCGCTGTTCAATGCGTTGGTTGCGCGTGAGGCGGCCATCGTGACGCCGATCGCCGGCACCACACGGGATGTGTTGGATGCCGATCTGGTAATCGGCGGCTATGCTGTGACCTTGTCGGATACGGCCGGCCTGAGAGACAGCGATGACCCGGTCGAGGCCGAGGGCGTTCGTCGCGCCCGGGTGCGCGCTGAACAAGCCGACGTGCGGCTCTGGGTCCGCGCGCCGGGTGATCCGGACGGGGTGGCTGCGAACTACGTCAAGGATGGCGATCTGATCGTGGCGACCAAGTCCGACCTTGGCGCTTGGTCAGGAGGGGCAGATGGTCTTGAGACTTTAGCGGTCAGCACCGCGACCGGTGAAGGCCTGATCGAGCTTCGGGACTGGATTGCTTCCCGTCTTGCGAGAGATCTTTCCGGCGCCGACTTCCCTGCCGTGACGCAAGAGCGCCATCGGCTGCGTTTGCTTGAGGCGCTGGAAAGCGTTGATGCGGCGCGGGCGGCGCTCGATGTTGCGCCTGAAATGGCTGGCGACGATCTGAGACGGGCTGCCGACGCCTTGGCGCGCGTCACAGGTGCGATCGGTGTCGAGGAAATTCTGGGCGAAGTCTTTTCGACTTTTTGCATCGGAAAGTAGGTCTAGCCATACCGCTGTTTCACGTGAAACGGAGGGGCATCGTAGTCTGACGAGCTTGGCCTGCCTCTGGCGATGACACCCGTTTTGCCCTATGTGGCGGCGATGATTTCTCACCCTGATCTCGTATTCGACGTCGTCGTCATCGGCGGCGGCCACGCCGGCTGTGAAGCGGCGGCGGCCTCCGCACGGGCGGGCGCCCGCACCGTCTTGCTCACCCAGAAGTTGGAGACGATCGGCGAGATGTCGTGCAATCCGGCTATCGGGGGGCTGGGGAAGGGGCATCTCGTTCGCGAGATCGATGCCATGGACGGCGTGATGGGCCGGCTGGCCGATGTGTCAGGCATCCAATTCCGCCTCCTAAACCGATCCAAGGGCGCCGCCGTTCGGGGTCCGCGCAGCCAGATCGACCGCAGGCTCTATCGCGAAGCCATGCAGGCCGAACTTCACGGCACGCCCAATCTGACCCTGATGGCGGGGACGGCCGAGCGACTTATCCTTGAAGGTGACCGTGTGGTCGGCGTCGTGACCGGCGGCGGAGAGACGGTTCGCGCTGGGGCGGTCGTCCTGACGACCGGCACCTTCCTGAACGGCGTCATCCATCGCGGCGATGAACGCATCCCGGCGGGGCGGCATGGTGAGGAGCCCTCGACCGGTCTGGCCGCCGATCTTCATGCGGCCGACCTGATGATGGGGCGTTTGAAGACGGGCACGCCCGCACGCCTGGACGGGCGGACCATTGACTGGGATCGTCTGGAAATGCAGCAGGCGGATGAGGCGCCGTCGGCCTTTTCCTTCCTGACTGACCGTATAGACGTGCCCCAGATCGCCTGTGGCGTGACGCACACGACAGAGGAGACCCATCGGATCATCGCAGAGAATCTCGGCGAGAGCGCCGTCTATGGCGGCAAGCTGTCGGGCCGGGGGCCGCGCTATTGTCCGTCGATCGAGGACAAGGTCGTTCGGTTCGCCGACAAGACGAGCCATCAGATTTTCCTGGAGCCGGAAGGGTTGGACGATCCCACGGTCTATCCAAATGGGATTTCGACCTCGGTATCGGAGCCGACGCAGCTCGCCTTCCTGCGAACTATACCGGGATTGGAAGCGGTCGAGGTGTTTCGATACGGCTACGCCATCGAATACGACTATGTCGACCCTCGCGAGCTGACGGCGGCGCTGGAGGTGAAGAAGCGTCCCGGACTGTATTTGGCCGGACAGATCAACGGGACGACCGGTTATGAGGAGGCCGCGGCGCAGGGGCTGATGGCGGGGCTGAACGCCGCGCGTTCAGCGGCCGGCCAGGAGCCGGTGATCCTGGGGCGTGATCAGGCCTATATCGGCGTCATGATCGACGATCTGGTGACACGCGGTGTCACCGAACCGTACCGGATGTTCACCAGCCGGGCGGAATATCGGCTCACGCTGCGAGCGGATAACGCTGACCTTCGGCTCACACCCATTGCGACGACACTCGGCATTGTTGGCGATAAGCGGCGTATTCGGTTTGGAGCCAAGGCCTTGGCGCTTGCGGCAGCGAATGCTGTTTCACGTGAAACACTGTTCACCCCCAACCAAGCCAGCGCACTCGGCATATCTGTAAATGCTGATGGTCGTCGACGGTCGATGCGCGAACTGTTGGCCTTCCCCGATGTGACTTTGGATCAATTCCTCTCGGCAGTGCCCGTCATTGCCGATTGGACCACTGAAGTCCGCGAGCAGGTCCAGATCGACGCGGCCTATGCCAACTATTTGGATCGCCAATCGCAGGATGCGGACGCTCTGAAGGTGGAGGAGGGGCTGATGCTTCCGACCGATCTCGACTACGGCGCCGTCGGCGGTCTGTCGAACGAGGTGAAGGAGAAGTTGGCTCGCGTGCAACCTCGGACCCTGGGCCAGGCTGGCCGGATCGAGGGCATGACGCCCGGCGCTTTGACGGCGCTGCTGGCCTATGTGAAGCGCGCGCCCAAGGCGTCGGTCGCGGCCTGATGTTGGAGGCTGAACAAGAGGCGTTCCGTGCACGCGCCAATGCGTCAGCGGAACAGATCGCCGACCTTGAAGCCTTTCGTCTGCGGTTGGTCGAGGCCAATGCGGTGATGAATCTAGTCGGCCCGGACAGTCTGCCAGACTTCTGGAACCGCCATGTCTGGGACAGTGCGCAACTGCTTGATCTGGCGCCGGACGCGAAGACCTGGGCGGATCTGGGGGCAGGGGCCGGCTTTCCCGGGCTAGTGCTTTCCACCATGCTGAAGGGGCGGGATGGGGCCCATGTCTGGCTGATCGATAGCCTGGCCAAGCGCTGCCGATTCCTTCAGGAGGTTGTGAATGCATTGTCCTTGCCGGCGACGGTCATCGTCGGTCGAGCTGAGGCGCAGACTGTGACGTGTGACATCGTCACCGCCCGAGCCGTCGCGCCAATGGAGAAACTGTTAGGTTATGCACAGCCCTACTTCCAAAGGGGTGCACAAGGTCTGTTCCTAAAGGGGGAGCGTGCCGAATCCGAGTTGATCGAAGCGCGCAAATCCTGGCATTTCGAGGCTGAACTGGCCCCGTCGCAAAGCGACGTGCGCGGCCGCATCGTGACAATCCGGAGCCTCCGCCGTGCCCGCTCAACGCGCTAGAAAGCCCGCCCGCGTCCTCGCCGTGTCCAACCAGAAGGGCGGGGTCGGCAAGACGACGACAGCCATCAACCTCGGCACCGCTCTGGCCGCCATCGGGGAGCGCGTACTGATCGTGGATATGGACCCGCAGGGCAATGCCTCAACGGGTCTGGGTGTTCCACGTGAAACACGGCGGGTGACCATCTATGATGTCGTCGTTGACCAGCGCTCCATCGCGGATGCCTCGGTGCAGACGACTGTGCCGGGTTTGTGGATTGTCCCGGCCGACGCGGACATGTCGGGCGTTGAGATCGAACTGAGCCAAGCGGATCGCCGTTCCTATCGGCTGCGTGATGCTCTTCGCGCGCACGACGACGGCCCTACCGCGTATGATTACGTCCTGATCGACTGCCCGCCGTCGCTGAACCTGCTGACGCTGAATGCGATGGCGGCTGCGGACGCGGTGCTGGTGCCGCTGCAATGCGAGTTCTTCGCCCTGGAAGGTTTGAGCCAGCTGATGCGCACCATCGACATGGTCAAGCACAGCCTCAATCCGTCGTTGGAAATCCAGGGCCTGGTCCTGACCATGTTCGATCGTCGCAGCGCCTTGTCGGGCCAAGTGGCGAACGACGTCCGCGCCCACTTCGGGGACAAGGTCTATGAGAGCGTCATCCCGCGCAACGTCCGCGTCGCCGAGGCGCCGTCGTTCGGCAAGCCGGCGCTGATCTATGACCTGAAGTGCGCCGGCAGCCAGGCCTATCTGCGGCTGGCCAAGGAAGTGGTGAAGCGCGAACGCCAGCGCCTGAAGCTGGCCGCCTGAGTTTATTAGAAACGGAACAGTATCTTGGCTGAACGACAAAGAGGTCTGGGCCGCGGCCTGTCGGCGTTGATGGGACAGGACGCCGAAGCGCCGGTCGTATCTGACGCGCCCGTGCCCGCCGGTGTGCAACGCGTGCCGATCGAAAACCTGAAGCCCAATCCGGACCAGCCGCGCAAGACCTTCCGCCAGGAGGATCTGGAGGAGCTGACCGCCTCGATCCGCGACAAGGGCGTGCTGCAGCCGATCCTAGTGCGGACCCAGCCGGGTGAGGACGGCGTCTGGCAGATCATCGCCGGCGAACGCCGCTGGCGCGCGTCGCAGGCGGCGCGCCTCACCGAGGTGCCGATCGTGGTCCACGAGATGGACGACGTCGAGGTGTTCGAAGTCGCGATCGTCGAGAACGTCCAGCGCGCGGATCTGAACCCTCTGGAAGAGGCCGAGGCATACCGCGTTCTGATGGAGCGCTTCGGGCGGACGCAGGATGCGGTGGCGGGCGTGGTCGGCAAGAGCCGCAGCCATGTGGCCAACACCATGCGCCTGCTGCAACTGCCCGAGCGGGTGCTGTTCTATGTGCGCGAAGGCAAACTGTCTGCGGGTCACGCCCGGGCCCTGATCAATACGCCCGATCCGGGTCAGTTGGCGGACATCGCCTTCGTGGATGGTCTCAGCGTCCGTGAGACAGAGGCCCTGGCGCGCCGTGCGGTGGAAGGGCCGAAGCCGACGAAGGCCAAGTCGGCGTCGGCGGCCGCAGGCGGGGAGGGGGCGGCCGATGTCGCCGCCCTGCAGCAGGATCTGGCCGATGCGCTGGGCCTGAAGGTCCAGTTGTCGGACAAGGGCGGGAAGGGCGAGCTGACGATCGGCTACGGCTCGCTGGAGCAGCTCGACGACCTCTGCCGCCGTTTGATGCGCGGCTGACCG
This sequence comes from Brevundimonas sp. EU05-FHT14B07, assembly GCF_058790795.1. Classification (NCBI taxonomy): domain Bacteria; kingdom Pseudomonadati; phylum Pseudomonadota; class Alphaproteobacteria; order Caulobacterales; family Caulobacteraceae; genus Brevundimonas; species Brevundimonas sp. EU05-FHT14B07. Next base: position 27,284 of record NZ_JBYTCZ010000006.1, on the reverse strand, counting down.
CTAGACTGTGCTAGGGTGTCGATATGACTGAAGACACGACAACCACCGCCGCCGACAAGCTGAAACAGGCGCTCGCCGCCAAGAAGGCCAAGGCGGGTCATGGGTTCAACGCCCAGCCGGGCGCCAAGGCCGAAGAGAAGGCTGTGTCAGCGCGCAACGTCGCCATGGCCCAGCCCGCCTTCCGCAAGGCGTCCAAGCGCGGCTAGGGCTACAGCCCCAGCCGTCTGGCGCGACCTGCGATTTCCAGCAGCAGGCGTTCGGCGATCAGTTGGTCCGGCATTCCGGTCGTTTTGGTGGCGACATCGGCGGCGTTGATGCTGTCCAAGACCTCGTCCAGGGCTTCGAGCCGCCAAGATCGCGCCTGACGCAGCATTTCCGCCTCCTGTTTCCAGAAGATGCCAGCGGCCTTGGCGGCCTCCTTGGCGTTTGCGCCGTTAGCCTGCAAGATATTGATCCGGCGTAGCTTTCCGAGATGGATCGCCGCAGAGCGAACGGCGAGCACCGACGATTCGCCCTCGGCGAAGGCGCGCCTGAGCCCCGCCTGCGCTGGGCCGGGACGCGCGCCGAAGGCCTGAAGCGCCGCATCCGACAGGGAGGCGTCCGGCTCGACGCCGAGATGATGCTCCAGCGCGTCCATATCCAGCGTCTTGCCGGAGCCGGGGCCGATGAAGAGGGCCAGGCGCTCGAGCTCTTGTCGCATCAGGCCCCGCTCGCGCGGCAGGCGCGCGACGAAGCGGTCCAGGGCGTCGGAGGTCAGACCCACCTTGTCGGCGGCCAGGGCCTCGCGGACCATGCGGGCGACATCGCCGGTCTCGTCCTCATAGCAAACGATGCCGACCGCGCCGTTTTCCTTCTCGGCCGCCTTTCTGAGCGCGGATTCGCGGCCCAGCTGGTCGGCCTCGACCACCATCATGGCGTCGGGATTGTAGCCGCCGTCGGCGTGGATCTTCAGCGCGGCGGCGACAGCCTTGTCCACGCCGGGCTTCAGCGCCGACAGACGGATGCGCACCAGACGACGGCCGCCCATCAGGGACATGGCCGTCAGCGCTTCTTCCAGCTTCGTTTCGTCGCCATCGATGTCGCTGTCGGTCAGCACGGTGACGTTGAAGGGGTCGTTCAGGTCGGGCGTGACCGTCTTGCACAACACCTCGGCCCGCTCGGCGACGCCCGACCGGTCCTTGCCGTGGATCACCGCCGCCCGGATCGCCGGATCGGGCGCCTTCAGAAAGCGATCGATCTCGGGGCGTTTGGCCAGGATCACGGGTTCGACAGCGCCTGCATAAGATCCAGTCGGATCAGGCGGGCCAGTTCGGCTGCGGCGCGCTCCTCTCCGTCCTGCTGGGCGGCGATGGCGGCATAGGGCTGGTCGGCGGTGGCGTAGGTCGTGGTGACGGTTTCCGTGCCGCTGACGGGCGTTCCCCCGGCGGCTGGGGTGAGGGTCCAGGTCGCCTTGACCGTGAGTTCATAGCGGGTGGCGGTGTCGTCGATGCGGCGACCCAGCGAGCGGCGGTTCTGCTGGACCTCGGTCGTCAGGCGATACAACGGCGTCGCGCCGCGATCCCAGGCGAGGACGTCTTCCAGCTGCTCGCGCAGGCGATAGCCCAGGCGGTCATCCTGGGTCGTGACGGCGATCCGGCGCAGAGATGACCCCACGGCCGGCTCGGCGTACATGGGCGTGAAGCCGCAGGCGGACACCGCCAGAGACGCGAGAACCGCGCAAGTCGCCGCAATACGCATCAGCCAGCCACCAGATTGACGATGCGGTCCTTGACCACGACGATCTTCTTCACGCTCAGACCCTCCAGCCGCGCCTTGACCGTTTCGTCGGCCAGGACCAGGGCTTCGACCTCGGACGGCTCCATGCCGCGCGGCACGCGGATTTCCGCGCGACGCTTGCCGTTGATCTGGATGGGCAGGACCACCTCATCGTCGGCCGCGAGCGCAGCGTCCCACACGGGCCACGGCGCGTCCAGAACCATCCCGTCCTCACCCAGTTGTGTCCAGGCTTCTTCGGCCAGGTGCGGGGTGAAGGGGGCGATCAGACGGGCCAGTGCCGACAGGGCTTGACGCTTGGCGTCGCCGCCGGCCTGGGCATTGTCGCGAATGGTGGCGACGAAGGCGTAGAGCTTGGCGATGGCCGAGTTAAAGCGGAAGCCTTCGACCCCTTCGGACACGGCCTTGATGGCCTTGTGCGTCTCGCGCAGCAGATCGGCGTTGGCCTTGTCTTCGCCCGAGAAACCGGCGTCATAGGTGTCGAACAGGGTCCATGCGCGCTGGACGAAACGACTGGCGCCCTCGACGCCGCCAGGGGTCCATTGCACGTCCCGCTCGGGCGGGCTGTCGGACAGGACGAACAGGCGACCGGCGTCCACGCCGTAGCTTTCCAGGATCTCGGCCGGAGCGACCACGTTCTTCTTGGACTTGGACATCTTTTCGATGTCGCCGATGACCAAGGTCTCGCCGGTCGACAGCTGGCGCGCCGAACGCACGCCATTGTCGTTGGTCAGATCGACGTCGGTCGGCTCGACCCAGGCGCCGTCGGCGCGGCGATAGGTCTCGTGGACCACCATCCCCTGCGTGAACAGGCCGGCGAACGGCTCCTTCACCGACAACATGCCGGCGTCAGACAGGGCGCGGGTGATGAAGCGGGCGTAGAGCAGGTGCAGGACCGCGTGCTCGACCCCGCCGATATATTGATCGACAGCTAGCCAGCGGTCGGCGGCGGCCTTGTCGATCGGCGCCTCGGCCGTCGGATCGGTGAACCGCGCGAAATACCAGCTGGAATCGACGAAGGTGTCGAGCGTGTCGGTCTCGCGCGTCGCATCCGCGCCGCACGAGGGGCATTTGACGTGCTTCCAGGTCGCGTGACGCGCCAACGGGTTGCCGGGCACGTCGAAGGTCACATCATCAGGCAGGATGACCGGCAACTGATCGGCGGGAACCTCGACGACGCCGCAAGACGGACAGTGGATGATCGGGATCGGGCAACCCCAGTAGCGCTGGCGCGAGACGCCCCAGTCGCGCAGGCGATAGATGGTCTCGGCGCGACCCTGGCCGGCGGCCTCGACCTTGGCTATGGCGGCGGCCTTGGCGGCCTCGACGTCCATTCCGTCCAGGAAGTCGGAGTTGAAGATGCGGCCGGGACCGACATAGGCCTCGGTTCCGATCTCGATGGTCTCGGCGTCGTCGGGCTTGACCACCGGCGTCACCGGCAGATCGTATTTGCGGGCGAAATCCAGGTCGCGCTGGTCGTGGGCCGGGCAGCCGAAGATGGCGCCCGAGCCATAGGTCGACAGCACGAAGTTAGCGGCCCAGACCGGCAGGGTCTTGTCCGGATCGAAGGGGTGGCGGACGCGGACGCCCAGATCGACGCCCAGCTTCTCGGCCTTTTCGATCTCGGCTTCGCTGGTGCCGGTTTGGGCGCAGGCCTTGATGAAGTCCGCCACGTCCGGCCGGTGCTCCGCGATGGCCTTGGCCAGGGGATGGTCGGGGGCCAGGGCCAGGAAGCTGGCCCCGAACAGGGTGTCGGGGCGGGTCGTATAGACCTCGATGGGGTCGCGGGCGTGATTGGGTTCGCCCTCGGGAGAGGCGGGCAGGAAGGCCGGCGCCTCGGCGATGTCCCACCACAGGGTCGCACCCTTGGACTTGCCGATCCAGTTCTCCTGCATCAGCCGGACCTTTTCGGGCCAGCGGTCCAAGGTCTTCAGGCCGTCGATCAGGTCGTCGGCATAGTCGGTGATGCGAAGGAACCACTGGTTCAGCTTGCGCTTCTCGACCAGGGCGCCCGAGCGCCAGCCGCGTCCATCGATCACCTGTTCGTTGGCCAAGACCGTGTTGTCGACCGGATCCCAGTTGACCACCGCATCCTTGCGATAGACCAGACCGCGCCGATACAGCTCCAGGAACCAGGCCTGTTGCTTGCCATAGTATTCCGGGTCGCAGGTGGCGAACTCGCGCGACCAGTCCAGCGACAGGCCCAGCAGCTTCAGCTGCTCGCGCATGTTGGCGATGTTGGAATAGGTCCAGCCCTTGGGATGGATGCCGCGCTCCATGGCTGCGTTTTCGGCCGGCATGCCGAAGGCGTCCCAGCCCATCGGGTGCAGAACGTCGTACCCTTGCGCGCGCTTGGACCGCGCCACCACGTCGCCCATCACATAGTTGCGGGCGTGACCCATGTGGATGTTGCCCGACGGATAGGGGAACATCTCCAGCACATAGTATTTCGGCCGGCCGGTGTCCTTCGTAACGAAGGCGGAAGCCTCGGCCCATCGGGCCCGCTGGCGGGGTTCGGCGGTCTTGGGTTCGTAACGGGCCACGGTCGTCCTGAAAGTCGAAAGGGCGCTGACGCCCTCCCGGCTCAACTAGCCCGAAGGACGACAGCGCCCAAGAAGTAATGCGTCCTAAAAACTCTTGGACGCGTCGCGCTCAAGCAGCCCGAAGGGCGGTAGCGCCTAGAAATAAGAGCGAGCGCCGGCTTTAGCCGGCGTTCGACAGGTTCAGCTGGCGCGCCTTGGTCAGGATGGCGTTTTCCAGATCGGCCTCGGTCTGGGCGGCGACCGGGGCGGCGGTCCACTGACCATCGGCGCCCTTCACTTCCTTGGTCACCGTGACGTTCAGCGCGTCGGCGCGCAGACGGGTGTCCAGGATGAAGACGGTCGCCTTGAAGCGCTCGTTCGGCGTCTGGGGGTTGATGTACCAGTCATAGTTGATGACGCCGCCCCACGGATCGGCGGTCAGCAGCGGCATGAAGCTGAGCGTGTCCAGCGAGGCGCGCCACAGGTAGGCGTTGACGCCGATGCCCTGTTGCACATTCGTCTTGGGCGCAGACTTCTTGCCGCCGACGAAGGGAATGCTCGAGCAGCCCGACAGGGACGCGCCCAGGGCCACGCCCGAGACCAGCACGACCGCGACGTTCCGAACCAGGGCCTTGTTGAGGCTCATCAAGAGAAGTCTCCGTAAACTCAGGGACGTGAGAGCCCTCGCCCGCACGCGCGCACGGCATGAGGAATGCCGACTGCCAGGCTCTATAACACGGCGAAAAGGGGCGATGACAAGGCGAAGTCGGTTCCCGTCGCATCGCGCGTCGCGGTGTTTTGTGAAGGGCATGTGAGATTTCGCCGGAATCCGCCCGAATCCCGTGACGCTTGAGACACATACGCTGACAACAATGCGCGGGAACCTTGTTATCGCCGGCTCATTGCGTTGACCGCGCAGACACCCGGTGTCTAATCGCGGGGCTCACGACCATATAAGGTCGGTTCAGGGTTGAAACGCCGCCTCATGGCGGGGTTCGAAGGATTCGGTATGCGGTTCGGTGGTTTCCTGGCTGTGGTGATGGCGACGACGGCGATGGCCGCGTCGACGTCGGCGCTCGCCCAAAGCACATCCACCGTTTCTCTTTCGGAAGCGCAGGCGGCGCAGCGCAATGCGCCGGCGCCGCAACGTCGCGGCCTGCGCCTGAACGATCGTGGCCGCTGGGGCCTGGATTTCAACCTGAACCAGCCCGTGGGTCGCGAGACCGACTGGGGTGATGTCGAGGCCGGCGCCTATTACCGCCTGAACGACCGTCTGCGCGTCGGCGCCGCCGCCGCCGTCAGCACGCCGGAAGCCGATCCGGCCCGCGCGCCCGAAACCAATGGTCGGGCCCAGCCCCGCGTCCGTCTGGAAACCATCTTCAAGTTCTGATTTCGATCGGTCAGCGAAACGCTGACTGGATCGCATTTACCGCCGCCAGGCCGCAGGCGCCTGTGTGTGCGAGCGTTGCGGCGTTTTCTGGCGTGACGCCGCCCAGCGCATAAACGGGCAGGCCGGCGGCTTTCACATGCTGTTCGAAAGCAGCGATGCCCAGGGCAGGTTTGCCGGCGGACACGCCGCCCGCTGGAAACACCGGCGACAGGATCAGTGCGTTCAGGTCTTCGGGCGGCAGGGATAGGCCGTGCCAGGCCGCTGTCAAAATCCAGTCGGGTCGGTCTGCGCGAATGCGCGCTGTCTGCTCCACCGCACGTTCAGGCAGGTGGAGCCCGTCGGCGTCGATCGCCTCGGCCAGATCAGGGTCCAGCCCGACCAACAGTTTCACGCCCCGATCGGCCGTCTCTTCCCGAAGCCGATGCCCCGTCTCGACGGCGTCGGAGGCGCCAAAGGCGCGATAGACCACGGCCGAGCCGGCGGGCAGGCGCGCCGCTGTCTCCCACGGTCTGGTCGTGCGATCCGGGTCGGTGAAGAACAGCATCGGCGGCAAGGTCGCTGCGGCCGGGCTGACAGCGGCGGCTGCGCGGTTTAGAGCGGTCGCGGCGTTCCAGAGCGCGCGCGCATCGTCGCTGTAACCGGCCGGCAGGATCATGACCTCTTCTTCCTCCGCTTTTTCCGCCCCGTCCATCGCCGAAAGGGTCGCCGAGGTGCAGGCGCGTATCGATGCCGCCTGCCATGCGGCCGGTCGGGATCCAGCGGATGTGACCCTAACCGCCGTCTCCAAGACGCAAGCCCCCGAGGCCATCGACGCCATACTGGCGACGGGTCAGCGGATCTTCGGCGAGAACCGGGTGCAGGAGGCGCAGGGCCGTTGGGCTGACCGTCGCGGGGAACTGCCGGGTCTGGAACTGCGGCTGATCGGCCCGTTGCAGACCAACAAGGCCGAGGATGCAGTCGCCCTGTTCGACGTGATCGAAACCCTAGACCGTGAAAAACTGGCGCGCGCCTTGGCGCAGGCGGGCGAAAAGCGCGGCCGATCGCCGCGCGTCCTGGTCCAGGTGAACTCGGGCGCGGAGCCTCAGAAAGCCGGGGTCCTGCCCGACGCCGCCGACGCCCTGATTGCGGCGGCCCGCGACACCTATGGGCTGACGCTCGAGGGTCTGATGTGCATTCCACCGGCGGATCAGGACGCAGGGCCGCATTTTCAGATGTTGCGGGACATGGCCGAACGCCACGGTTTGTCGGTCCTGTCGATGGGCATGAGCGGCGACTACGAGACCGCCATCTGGTGCGGCGCGACGCACGTCAGGGTCGGCACGGCCTTGTTCGGGGAACGAAATCGACCCGAAACGCCCTCTAGCTCGTAACCCGATGTGAATATTCGCACCCCCAAGCCTTGGCGCGGGGGCCAAGCCTCGCCATTGTCTGTCCCATGCCTACGCCCAAGACCATTCTGATCATTGACGACGACGACGACCTGCGCGAGGCCTTGGCCGAGCAGCTGAACCTGCATGAGGAGTTCAAGACTCAGCAGGCTGCAACCGCGACCGATGGCGTGCGAATGGGGCGCGAGATCCGCGCCGATCTGATCCTGTTGGACGTCGATCTGCCCGATATGGATGGCCGCGAGGCCTGTCGCCTGTTGCGTAAGGACGGGGTTTCGACGCCGGTGATCATGCTGACGGCGCAATCGGCGGACGCCGACGCCATCCTGGGTCTGGACGCCGGGGCCAACGACTATGTCACCAAGCCCTTCCGGTTCGCCGTGCTGCTGGCGCGCATTCGCGCCCATCTGCGCAGCCATGAACAATCCGAGGACGCCGTCTTCACCATCGGCCCCTACGAGTTCCGGCCTGCCGCCAAGGTGCTGATGGACGCCAAGGGCAAGAAAGTGCGGTTGACCGAAAAGGAAACCAATATCCTCAAATACCTCTATCGCGCCGGGGCCAAGCCGGTGTCGCGCGAAGAGTTGCTGACCGAGGTCTGGGGCTACAACGCCGGGGTCACGACCCACACGCTGGAAACCCATATCTATCGCCTGCGCCAGAAGATCGAACCTGAACCCGGCCATGCCCGCCTTCTGCTGACCGATGCGGGCGGATACCGGCTGCAGCCCTAAGGGCTCAGTCGGCCGTCTTCGGGCGGATCGTGAGCAGCGGCAGGAAGATGTGGACCAGCGGGCCGATGGTCAGGGCGTAGAGCAACGTGCCCACCCCGACCGAGCCGCCCAACAGCCAGCCGACGGCGATAACGGCTAGTTCGATGGCCGTCCGCACCCATTTCACCGGCCAGCCTGTGCGCGCGACGATGCCGGTCATCAGGCCGTCTCGGGGACCGGGACCGAGACCCGCGCCAATATAGGCCCCGCTGGCCACGCCGTTCAGGACGATGCCGGCGATGAGCAGGCCGGCCCGGAGCGGTAGGCCCAGGTCGGACGGGATCCAGTCCAGACCAAAATTGGCGACCGTGCCGATGACCAGAACATTGGCGAAGGTCCCGATCCCTGGTTTCTGGCGCAGGGGAATCCATAGCAGCAACACGGCCATACCGATCAGATTGACCACCAAACCGAAGCTGATCCCGGCGGGTTTCGCGAACCGCTCGAACACCCCTTGGTTCAGCACGTCCCATGGATCCAGACCGAGATCGGCGCGGACGATCAGGGCGATAGACAGGCCGTAGAGAAACAGGCCGGCGAAGAGCTGGATCAGGCGACGGGTCATAAATCGATCCGATGCGCCAAACTGGCTATCAAAAACAGAGCCAGTTATGCCATTCTGGCCCCATGTCGTCGCGGTCGATCGGTCTTGTTTCTCTGACGCGCCACCTCGGCGCCTGGCGGTCGCCGGGCGCAGGCGCAGCCTATCGGCAGCTTTCAGGCGCGATACGACTGCTGATTCTGGATGGCCGACTGCCCTTGGCGGCGCGTTTGCCCGGCGAACGGGAACTGGCCCAGGCGCTGGGCCTGAGCCGAACGACCGTCTCGGCCGCCTACGGACGCTTGCGGGATGACGGGTTTCTCACCGGCGGGCAGGGCGCCGCCGCACGCACCAGCCTGCCGAACGGACCGGCGCCGCGTCATGAGGCGACGCAAACGGACAAGCCCGGTCTAATCGACCTGACCGCCGCCGTCCTGCCGGCCGATGCCAATGTGCATGCAGCCTATGTGCGGGCGCTGGAGCGATTGCCGGCGAACCTGCCCGGACACGGTTATGAGACGGCGGGGCTGGAGGAGTTGCGCGAAGCGGTGGCGGCTGGCTATCGGCGGCGCGGCCTGGCGACCTCTTCCGGTCAGATTTTGATCACGCACGGCGCGCATAACGGCCTGGTTCATCTTCTGCGCCTGACGACGCGCCCCGGCGCCCCGGTGGTGTTCGACCATCCCACCTATCCGCAGGCGATCGACGCCATCCTGGCGGCGGGCGGTCGCGCCGTGCCCGTCGCCTTGCCGGACGGCGAGGGCGAGGAGGGTTGGGATGTCGAGGGTCTGATTGCGGCCTGCCGCAGCAGCAACGCGGCGATGGCCTATCTGGTGCTGGACCACAACAATCCGACCGGCCGGATGATGCGGGCGGCGGACCGGACGCGCTTTCTGGCGGGGCTGAAGGGGTCGGAAACCTTACTGGTGCTGGACGAGACTCTGGTCGAACTGACCTTGAGCGGACCTCCGGCGCTCAGCGCCTCGGCCGTCGATGCGCCGCGGATGGTCAGATTGGGATCGATGTCCAAGAGCGTCTGGGGCGGTTTGCGAATAGGCTGGATCCGCGCGGACCGGGCGGTGATCCAGCGTCTGGCCCAAAGTCGCGCCAGCTTTGATCTGGGTGTCCCGATCCTGGAGCAGCTGGCGGCGGTCGAACTGTTGAACGACGGCGGCAAGGCCCTGGCGGCGCGCCGGCCCCTCTTGCGCGCCCGGCGGGATCATCTGCGGGCGCGGCTCGCTGAAAAACTGCCTGACTGGGTCTGTCCCCGCCCGGCTGGGGGATTGTCCCTGTGGGCGCGCCTGCCGGGGCCGATCAGTTCCGCTCTCACGATCGCGGCCGAGGCCGAAGGCCTGCGCCTCGCCGCCGGTCCGCGATTCGGCGTCGACGGCGCCTTCGAACGCCGGCTGCGCCTGCCCTATACCCTGCCGGAAGATCAGCTGGACGAGGCGGTGGTCCGGCTCGGGCGCGCGGCCAGAAAGGTCGGCCGGGGTCGAAAGGCGCCGGCGTCGGTCAAGCCGGTCGCCGTCTATTGAGGATCAGACATCCAGATCGACCGTCACCGGCGCGTGGTCGCTGGGACGATCCCATTCGCGGACGTCGTCGTGGATGCGGGCGGTGTCCTTGACCACGGCGGGGGTCAGGCCGGGCGACGTCCAGATGTGATCCAGGCGCAGACCGCGATTTGATTTGCGAAAGTCCGCGGCGCGGTAGCTCCACCAGCTGGCCAGTTTCTGGGGCTCGGGGAAGCGGTCACGAAGCACGTCGGCGAAACCACCCTTCTCCTGAAGCCGGTTCAGGGTCTCGACCTCGATCGGCGTGTGGCTGACGATTTTGGACATGTAGCGGTGGTTCCAAACATCGCCCTCTCCCGGTGCAATGTTGAAGTCGCCGGCCATGACCAGGGGGCGAGACTTGTCCTGCTTGGCCACGATCGCGGTCAGCTGTTCATAGAAGTCCATCTTGTGGTCGAACTTGGGGTTCAGCGCCCGGTCCGGAACGTCGCCGCCGGCCGGGATATAGAAGTTCTGCACGTCGATGCCGGACACGCGGGCCGAGACACAGCGCGCATGGCCCAGTTTGCAAACCTGGAAGGTGTCGCTGTCCTCAAGCGGCAGGCGGCTGGCAATGGCGACGCCGTGCCAGCCCTTCTGGCCCGCCACGCGAAGGTGGGGCATGCCCATGTCCTCGAAGGCGCCGCGCGGGAACTGGTCCGTGGTGCATTTGATCTCCTGCAGCATTAGGACATCGGGCGCGCGTTCGGCGACGAAGCGGGCGACCTGGTCGATGCGCAGGCGGACGGAGTTGATGTTCCAGGTGGCGAGGCGAAGGGTCATGCCCCCGTCTAGCAGGCGCGCGGCGTAAAAAAAGCCCGACCGCGACGGGCCGGGCTCTGGGAGGTTCGTCTCTCTCGCCGCCGGGGAGGGGGATATTCCAGGGCGGTAGAACGGCCGCCGCCGCTCGTGTGCTCAAAGTGTCACTGACGAATATAAAAGTCAAATCGTCACAATTGTCCGCTTGTGCGTGCTCATTATGAAACAGTCTGGACGCGGATCAGTCTCGTGGCGTTTGCGCCTGCGGGGCTGTCGCCCATTCGCCGCGCCAGTCGTAGCTGAGCGTCACGCAGTGCCGATAGGCGCCGTCCGACCACCGACCCACCGCCTGCATCGTCAGGGGACGGGGCGCACGAACGCGACCCATGATCAGCCAGACCTCGTCGGCGCCGGGACACAGGGCGCGCGACAGGCCGCGGCCGTCGCCGTCCTGATCGATGCCGTAGATATCGTTTTCCTCGGCGCCCTGCGGCAGGACGCGCCGAGCGGCGTCCGGTCCGCCGCGCGTGAAGCCTGCCGTGCCGCGCGCGGTGGTCGAAAACAGACGTTCCACCTGCACCGCGCCGAACAGACCGCGCCGCACCTGCAAGGTGACGCCCTTGGTCAGCGCCTGGGTGATCCGGTCCGATGCATTATAGGCCAGGTAGCGGGTGTCCGCGTGGGCGGGCGCCGCTGCCGAACCGACGACGATCAGGGCGAGAGCGGTGGCGGTGATACGGCGCATACGTTTCTCTTCCTCAGTTTTTGCGGCGAGAACGGGGCCTGATCAGATCAGTGCTCGCCGAGGCAGCGCAGCGCGACCTCGAGATTGCGCAGGCCGTCTTCACCGGTGACCGCCGGCGTTTCGCCTTTCGTGATGGCCCGAGCGAAGGCCTCCAGCTCCTTCTTCAGGGGTTCGGCCGGCCAACTGTTCAGCATCCGGGTCGAATAGGAGCCGTCCGGCTGCTGGCCGAAATACTCGGTGACCTGGCGCGTGATCAGATCGGCGACGATGAATTTGGTCTTGGTCGCGACCTGCAGCGTGCGGGTCTTGTAGGGGGTGACCCAGTTGGTGGTGATATGGGCGATCACACCGGTGTCCAGACGGAACTGGAGCAGGGCCGTGTCCTCGCGGTCGGCGCGGGTGCGGGCCAGTTGCGGCTGCACCTCGACGATCTCGGAGCCCGTCAGGTGGCGGATGATGTCGATGTCGTGCACGGCCAAATCGATGACCACGCCGACCTCGCCCATGCGGGGCGGGAAGGGCCCGACCCGAGTGATCTGGATCGAGATGATGTCGTCGTCGGCGACGGCGCGCTTGACGGTTTCGACCGCGGGATTGAAGCGCTCGACCTGACCGACCATCAGAACGCGGTCATTGGCCTTGGCCGCATCGATCATGCGCTGGGCGTCGGCGACGCTGGCGGCGATCGGCTTTTCGACCAGAACGTGGACGCCCTTTTCCAGCAGGGCGACGCCGATTTCGGCGTGGAACCGGTTGGGCGTGGCGACGATGGCGGCGTCCAGACCGGCGTCGACGAAGGCCTGGGCCGTCGTGACCGGTGATGCGCCATAGGCGGCGGCGACGCCCTCGGCCGTCACCGCATCGGGATCGAAGACGGTGGTCAGGTCGAACTCGCGCATTTCGGAGGCGACGCGCGCATGGTTGCGGCCCATGACGCCGACGCCGGCGACGCCGATCTTGAGGGTGGGGGTGTTCGGCATAGGCTTAGCCCTTGTAGCTGGCGACGGTGGCGACGACCTTGTCCTGGGTCGTCTCGTCCAGATCGGCGTGCATCGGCAGGCTGAGGACGCGGTCACTCAGCCGTTCGGTGACGGGCAGGCCGCCCGCACCCTGCGGGAAGCGCTGATAGGCCGGCTGCATATGCATCGGCACCGGATAATAGACGGCGGTGGGCACGCCCTGATCCTTCAGGTGCGCGGCCAGTCCGTCGCGATCCTCATGCTCGATCGTGTACTGCGCCCAGATGGAGACGCCGCCGTCGATGACGTGGGGCACCGCCGAGACATGGGGCGCGAGCCGTTCGTTGTAGCGGGCGGCGATCTGGTTGCGCCACTCGATCTCCTGACCGAAGACCTTCAGCTTCTCGATCAGGATGGCGGCCTGGATGGTGTCCAGCCGGCTGTTCATGCCGATGCGCATGGCCAGATATTTGGGGTCGTGGGCGAAGGCGGCGGCGCCGGCCTCCAGGTCCTTGGCGACGACCTTGCCGTGCACGCGAAGGGAATCCATTTCCTGCGCCAGATCGTCGTCGTCGGTCAGCACCGCCCCGCCGTCGCCGTAGCAGCCCAAAGGCTTGGCCGGGAAGAAGCTGGTCGTGGTGACATCGGCCCACTTCAGCGGATGGTCGCCGTTCAGGGTGCATCCGAAGCCCTGCGCCGAATCCGAGATCAGCTTGAGCCCGTGGCGGTCGCAGATCGCGCGGATGGCGGGATAGTCGGCCGGCTGACCAAACAGATCGACGGCGATGACCACCTTGGGCGTCAGGCGACCTTCGGCCTTGACCGCTTCGATGGCCGCCTCAAGCTTGGCCGGGTCCATATTGTAAGTGTGGGCGTCGACGTCCACGAACACAGGCGAGGCGCCCAGCCACGGCACGACCTCGGCCGTGGCCGTGAAGGTGAAGCTGGGGCAGAAGACGGCGTCGCCGGTGCGGACGCCCCAGGCGATCAACGGCAGGATCAGGGCGTCGGTGCCGTTGCCGCAGCCCAAGGCGTGTTTGGCCTGACCGAAGGCGGCGAGGTCGGCCTCGAACTGGCGGACCTGCGGACCCATGACCCAGGCGCCGCCGACGACGGCTTCCTGAACGGCGGCCTCGATCTTGCCGCCGAGGCGCTGGCGCTGGGCCTGAAGGTCGATGAAGGGGATCATGGGGGACGCTCTCCACGGGGGAATCGGGGGCGGCGGCCGGACAGGCGGGCCGCGAATGTCGGGTCGTCCTAGCAAGATCGGGCGCGCGGGCCAAATCGCGCGGCGTCACATCGCGTTGCCCTTTGCTACCGCACACAGGTCTTGGCGCCCGTCGGCTTGCGTCTTAAGCCAGCGCCATGACGACGCTTTCCGCCGCCCGGACCAGGGTTTCGAACTGGCTGTTCGACCATGCCCTGCCGCTTTGGGCGGAGCGGGGCGTCGATGCGCAGGGGAGATTCTTCGAGCAGCTGGATTTCGATGGCCGGCCGGTGATCGGTCTTCGTCGTCGCACGCGGGTTCAGGCGCGTCAGGTCTATGTGTTCTGCGAAGCGGCCGCCTTGGGATGGGCGCAGGGCCGTGCGGTGGCCAAGGCCGGGCTGGATCAACTGATAGCCGACCGCCGACGTGATGACGGCCTTTGGGTCTCGGCAACCGATGACGACGGCGTGGTGGTCGATGAGACGCCGGATCTCTATGATTTGGCCTTCGTTCTGTTCGCGCTCGCGGCGGCGCACCGCGTCCTGGGTGATGCGCGAGCGCGGCCTTTGGCGCTACAGACGCTGGCTGCGATCGATCGGTTGATGGCGTCTTCGCATAGGGGATGGGAGGAGGCGCTGCCGCCACGCCTGCCGCGGCGTCAAAATCCCCACATGCATATGCTGGAGGCGATGCTGGCCTGGCATGCGGTTGCGCCTGATCCGGCGTTCGAGATGGCGGCGCGGGTGTCGCTGGACCTGTGCAAACACCGCTTCCTGGTCGACGGCGCGATCCGCGAATATTTCACCGAGGATTGGTCCGCCGATCCAGCGACGGGTCATGTGATCGAGCCGGGCCACCTCGAAGAATGGGCCTGGCTGTTGAAACAGAGCGGGGACGATTCAGATCTGGCCACGGCGCTGCATCGTCGAGCGGCAGCCCAGGGTTATCGCGACGGATTCGCCATCCGCGAGATCGGCCCGGCGGGAGAGGTGCTGGATGGCGGGCGGCGTCTGTGGGCCCAAACCGAGGCCATTCGCACGGGGTTGAGTTTTGGCGACGCCGGCGTTTCGGCACTGATCGCCGCCGTGTTCGACACGCATCTGGCGACCGCTGTGCCGGGCCTATGGGTGGACAACTACGATGCCCAAGGCCGCTCGCACGATGCGGCGGCGCCTGCGTCCAGCCTCTATCACCTGATGACCGCCTTTTCTGAACTACTTCGGAGCGACGCATGACCGGCCGGCCCGCCGCCTTTTTGGATCGAGACGGGGTGCTGATCGAGGACAGCGGTTATCCGCATCGTCCGGAGCATCTGAAGCTGATTCCGGGCGCGGCGGCGGCGGTGCGGCGGATGAATCAGGCCGGCTATCGCACCGTGATCGTGACGAACCAGTCGGGCGTGGCGCGGGGCCTGTTCAGCGAAGAGACGATGAACGCCTTCAACGATCTGCTGGTCGCGCGACTGGCCGAAGAGGGCGCGATCATCGACGCCGTCTATTCCGCGCCCTTCCACCCCGAGGCGATCGAGGCGCGTTACCGCCATCCCGACCACCCTGATCGCAAGCCCAATCCGGGCATGTTGCTGCGCGCCATCAAAGAGCACGATCTGGACCCGACGCAGTCCTTCATCATCGGCGATCAGAAGCGCGATCTGCAGGCCGGAGAGCGGGCCGGGGTGGCGGGCTACCTCTTCGAAGGCGGCGATCTGGACGCTTTCGTACGCGATGTGGTCGGTCTCTAAGACCGGGCGTCGCATTTCCTCGCCTGGTGAATTACTCTGGTCTAAAATCCGAGGAAATCGCCAATGAGCGCGCCCTATCCATTCGTTGAACGCCGCTGGACCTCGCCGGATGGGCTCACGCTCTTTGCGCGGGATTATGCGCCCGGTCCCGGTGTCGCGCGGCCGCCGGTGATCGCCATCCACGGGCTGACCCGCAACAGCGCCGATTTCGAAGCCATCGCGCCGCTTTTGGCCCAGAGCGGGCGTCGGGTGCTGGCCGTGGATGTGCGTGGACGTGGCCTGTCGGACCGTGCGCCCGACCCCATGACCTATATGCCCGACGTCTATGCGCGCGACGTGCTGGCCCTGATGGAGCAGGCCGGGATCGATAAAGCGGTCTTCGTGGGCACCTCGATGGGCGGGCTGATCACCATGGCGCTGACGGCGATGCGGCCGAAGGCGGTTGTCGCGGCGATCCTGAACGACATCGGGCCGGAGGTGGCGCCGGAAGGTCTGGCGCGCATCGCCGCCTACAGCGGTCAGCCGGTGGAGATCGGCTCCTGGGCCGATGCGGCGGCCTATGCGAAGCGGATCAATGCGGTGGCGTTTCCGCACTATATGGATGCGGACTGGGACGCCTTCGCGCGGCGCATTTTCCGCCAGCAGCCCGACGGCGAGATCGCGCTGGACTACGATCCCGACATCGCCGTGCCGATCCGCGCGGCGGGGGCCAAGGCGCTGGTTCCGAACCTGTGGCCCATGTTCCGGCGGCTGGCGAAGAAGAAGCCGACGCTGCTGGTGCGGGGCG
Organism: Brevundimonas sp. EU05-FHT14B07; assembly: GCF_058790795.1. Taxonomy (NCBI): domain Bacteria; kingdom Pseudomonadati; phylum Pseudomonadota; class Alphaproteobacteria; order Caulobacterales; family Caulobacteraceae; genus Brevundimonas; species Brevundimonas sp. EU05-FHT14B07. The sequence continues at coordinate 11,146 of NZ_JBYTCZ010000006.1, read as the reverse complement.
CTGCCTCGGATCTGCTGAGCGCCGACATCGCCGCGCGGATGAAGAGGGCGGCTCCAACCATGGCCTATGTCGAGGTTCCCGGCATCGGCCACGCGCCCATGTTGGACGAGGCCGAGGCCAAGGCGGCGATCTTCGAATTCCTGGCCGAGGTCGATTAGTCCCTGGTCGGGTCGACCCGTGACGTATCGCCGTAGGTCAGGGCCAGGAAGACGTCCTCCAGGTCCGGATCTTCGGTGGTGATGTCGGCGATGGTGACGCCGGCGGCGCGCACGGCGTTGATGACCTGCTCGACCGACGACTGCCCCTTTTTATAGGCGACCGCGAAGGCGCCGCCCGGACGGGGCGTAACCTCGAAACCGGCCAGCACCGGCGGCGTCGCCTGGGGCGTTTCCGGGGTCACGACGACATTGCGGCTGTCCAGACGGCGTAGAAGCTGCGGCGTCGGCTCGCAGGCCACCACCTCGCCCCGGTTGACGATGGCGATGGTGTCGCAAAGCTCCTGGGCCTCTTCGAGATAGTGGGTGGTCAGGACGATCGTCACCCCCTCCTCGTTGATGCGGCGGACATAGGCCCACAGCTGGCGACGCAGTTCGACGTCCACGCCGGCCGTCGGCTCGTCCAGGATCAGGATGGGCGGATTGTGGACCAAGGCCTTGGCCACCATCAGACGGCGCTTCATGCCGCCGGACAGGGCGCGGACATAGGCGTTGGCCTTGTCCGACAGGCCCAGCGCGGCCAGCAGTTCGTCGGACCGGCGCTCGTCCTTGGGCACGCCGTAAAAGCCCGCCTGCACCTCCAGCGATTCGCGCGGGGTGAAGAAGACGTCGGCGACGATCTCCTGCGGCACGACGCCCAGAGCGGCGGCGGCGTCGCGCGGCTCCTTGTCGATGTCGCGGCCCCAGATGGTCACCGAGCCCTCGGACTTCTTCACCACCCCTGCCAGGATGTTGATCAGGGTCGATTTGCCGGCGCCGTTCGGGCCCAGCAGGCCGAAGACCGAGCCGCGCGGAATGACCAGATCGACGCCGCGCAGAGCCGTCTTGGGGGCGGCCTTCTTGGACCCGGCATAGGTCTTCTTCAGTCCCCGCACCTCGATGGCGTTGTCGGGCAGGGCGGGGGTCTCTGACATGGTCGGCTATTCACTCGGACGGGACGGCGAGCGGCATAGGTAGGGCGCACGATCGCAATCGCCAACCTGTCTTGCCGACAGCATCAGACAAGCAGACCTGTCTATGTGTCAATGGTGCTTGACTTAAGCATTTCGCGTGTCTAGCTTGCTTGTCATTAAGACAACCAAACTTGATGGAGATCGACGTGACCGCCGTTCAAAAAGGCAAAACGCCTCTGACCCGCACCCGCCTGATCGGCTTCGTCGCCATGGCGGTCTGCGCCATCGGCTACATTGGTGGAGGAGTGGCGCTGCTGGCGGGCAAGACCGATCAGATCGAGATGACGCATGCCGCCATCGCCGGCGCCGCCCTGCTGCTGATCGGCGAAATCGGTCTGTGGGTCGGCGCGGCCTGTCTGGGCCTGACGCTGTTCAAGAAGCGCAAGGCGATGCTGAACCGGCTGCTGGGTCGCCGGACCGCCGAGGTTTGACCTTCAGGCCTGCGCCGCCTAGGAAGCGCGCAAGCCTTTCAGACCCGGACCGGACCATGCCTCCCCGCCATTCCGACGCCATCATCCCGCCGCCCGAAGAGATCGTCGTCTCGACCAAACGCGTGGCCTGCGACGGCGGCGGCGGGGCCCTGGGTCATCCGCTAGTCTATATGGACATGGGCGAGGACGACTTCATCGAGTGCGGCTATTGCGACCGGCGTTTCGTCCTGTCGGCCCAGGCCCACGACGAGAACGAATATCTGAGCCCCGCGGCCCGCGCGCCCGAGGCCCACTGAGACCGTAACCTCAGTTCAGTCGCGGTGTTGCGGCGGTTGGGTCTATAGACGGCTGACACGCTGTTCGGACGGAGACGAGCCTTGCGCTATCTGCACACCATGGTCCGGGTAAAGGACATCGACGCGTCGCTGCACTTCTATTGCGATCTCCTGGGTCTGCAGGAGGTGCGCCGCACCGAGAACGAGGCGGGCCGGTTCACGCTTGTGTTTCTCGCCGCGCCCAAGAATCTGGAACAGTCGGCGGCGGAACGCTGCCCCGAGGTCGAGCTGACCTTCAACTGGGATCCGGAAGAGTATCAGGGCGGCCGCAACTTCGGTCACCTGGCTTACAAGGTCGATGACATCTACGCCGCCTGCCAGACGCTGATGGACGGCGGGGTGACGATCAACCGTCCGCCGCGCGACGGCAACATGGCCTTCGTCCGCTCGCCCGACGGCATCTCCATCGAACTGCTTCAGGAAGGCGCGCCGCTGGCGCCGGCCGAGCCCTGGGCCTCCATGCCGAACGTCGGCGCCTGGTGATGACGGCCCGGACGGCGGCTCTGCTGACGGTTGCGGCGGTCGTGCTGTCGGCCTGCGCCTCGACCACCGAAAGCAACACCGGCCGCACGGCGACGGAGCAGCTGCTCTTGGCCCGCGCCTCGGACCGGGCGGTCGAGGGGCTGGTCCTGCCGCTGCCGACGGGCGCTTCGGTCTTCATCGACGACGCCTATTTCCAGGGCGAGGGCACACGCTACGCCGTCAGCGCGATCCGGGGGGCGATCTCGGACGCCGGTTTCAGCCTGGCCCGCAACAAGGACGAGGCGAACGCCGTGTTCGAGATCCGCGCCGGCGCGCTTTCGCTGGAGCAGATGCGGCGCGTCTTCGGCATTCCCGAGATGCGGATCCCGATCAACGAGACCTTCAACGTCGTCTCCCTGCCGGAACTGTCGGTCTACAGCCACCGGGACCGGGTCGGGGTCGCCGAGTTCTCCGGCTTCCTCTATGAAGCCAAGACCGGTGCGCCGCTGGGCGCGGTGGTGCCGATGATCGGCACCTATCGCATCCGCAGCCACAAGGCCTTCATGGTCGTGTCCTGGGGTCAGCAGCAGGCCCAGCCGGGTCAACGCGATCCGGGATCGAGCTGGACCGAATTCTGACGCTGACGCGGGGGCTTTGGAGCCCTATGTTCCCGCCATGACCGAGACGACTGCGCCCGAAAATCCAGAAACCGAACGCCAGATGACGCAGGACGGCCCTGCGCTGCGGCTGTGGATGATCGACGCCTCGGCCTACATCTTTCGCGCCTATCACGCCCTGCCGCCATTAACGAGAAAGTCCGACGGCCTGCCGGTCGGCGCGGTCCAGGGCTACTGCAACATGTTGTGGAAGCTGCTGAAGGACATGAAGGGCGCGGATGGCCCGACGCATCTGGTGGCCATCTTCGACCACTCGGAAAAGACGTTCCGCAACACCCTGTACGATCAGTACAAGGCCCATCGCCCGCCACCGCCCGAGGATCTGGTCCCGCAGTTTCCGCTGGTGCGCGAGGCGACGGCGGCGTTCGGTGTGCATTGCGTCGAACTGCCCGGCTATGAGGCCGACGACCTGATCGCCACCTACGCCTGCAAGGCGCGCGATGCAGGCGGCGAGGCGGTGATCGTCTCGTCCGACAAGGATCTGATGCAGCTGATCGGCGGCGGCGTCGTGATGTGGGACCCGATGAAGGACCGGCGTCTGGCCGAGCCTGAGGTCTTCGAAAAGTTCGGGGTTGCGCCTGAGAAGATGGTCGATCTGCAGGCCCTGATCGGCGACAGCGTGGACAACGTCCCCGGCGCGCCAGGCATCGGACCGAAGACGGCGGCGCAGCTGCTGGACGAATACGGCGATTTGGACACCCTTCTGGCCAACGCCAACGAGATCAAACAGCCCAAGCGCCGCCAGACTCTCATCGACTTCGCCGACCAGATCCGGCTGTCGCGCGAGCTGGTGCGCCTGACCTGCGATGCGCCGGCGCCCGAGGCGATCGACGATTTCGCCGTGCGCGATCCCGATCCCGCGATCCTGTCGGCCTTTTTGGAGACGATGGAGTTCCGCTCGCTGCAGCGCCGCGTCGGCGACGGCAAGGCCGGGCCCAGCGACGTCTCGGCTTTTGCGCCCAAGCGTGCGCCGAACCTGAATGCGCCGGTCGCGACCCCTCGCTACGGCCAGGTCGTCGAAGGCCCGGTCGAGGTTCAGACTTTCGATCACGCGGCTTACGAATGCGTCCAGACAGAAGAGGCCCTGGATCGCTGGATCACGCGCGCGACCGAGGTCGGCGTCGTCGGATTCGACACCGAGACCGATACGCTGTCGGCGACCCATGCGGGCCTGTGCGGCGTGTCGTTGGCGGTGGGGCCGAATGAGGCCTGCTACATCCCCCTGACGCACGAGCACGAGCCGCAGGCCGGCGAGGGCGGTCTCTTTGGTGAAGCGGGAGAGGCGCCCGAGCCGATCCATCAGCTGGACAAGCCCACGACCCTGGCCAAGCTGAAGACGTTGCTGGAAGACCCGTCGGTCCTGAAGGTGCTTCAGAACGCCAAATACGACATCGCCGTCATGGCGCGTCGAGGCATCCGCGTCGCGCCTTATGACGACACCATGCTGATCTCCTATGTGCTGGAGGGCGGACTGCACGGGCACGGCATGGACGAGCTGGCGCGCCTGCACCTGGGCCACGAGCCGATCCCGTTCAAGAGCGTGGCGGGTGCCGGCAAGAGCCAGAAATCCTTCAAGCATGTAGCTTTGAAACCCGCGTCGGAATATGCGGCCGAGGATGCGGACGTGACGCTGAGGCTATGGCGAATCCTCAAGCCCCGGCTGGCGCGGGAGGGCCTGTCCACCGTCTATGAGACGCTCGAGCGCGGCATGCCGACGGTGCTGGCGGACATGGAGTTGAATGGAGTTCGCATCGATCCCGACCGGCTGAAGCGGCTGTCCAGCGAGTTCGGCCTTCGCATGGCCGAGCTGGAGGCCCAGGCCCATGAGATCGCCGGACGGCCCTTCAACATCGGCTCGCCGCGCCAGATCGGCGAGATCCTGTTCGGCGAACTGAACCTGCCGGGCGGCAAGAAGACCGCCTCGGGCCAGTGGGGCACCGACGCCAGCGTGCTGGAGGAACTGGCGCTCAGCCACGATCTGCCGCGCGCGATCCTGGACTGGCGCCAGCTGTCGAAGCTGAAGGGCACCTATACGGACGCCCTGACCGCGGCGGCCGATCCCAAGACGGACCGCGTTCACACCAGCTATCAACTGGCCGCCGCCACCACGGGCCGCCTGGCGTCCAGCGATCCCAACCTGCAGAACATCCCGATCCGCACCGAGACCGGCCGCGAGATCCGTCAGGCCTTCATCGCCGCGCCCGGCAATGTCCTGATCAGCGCCGACTACAGCCAGATCGAACTGCGCCTGCTGGCCCATATCGGCGACATCCCCGAGCTGAAGCGCGCCTTCAAGGCGGGGCTGGACATTCACGCGGCGACGGCCTCGGAGATGTTCGGCGTACCAGTCGAGGGCATGCCGTCCGAGACCCGCCGTCGCGCCAAGGCGATCAACTTCGGCATCGTCTACGGCATTTCGGCCTTCGGCCTGGCCAATCAGCTGGGCATCGATCAGGGCGAGGCGGGGGCCTATATCAAGACCTATTTCGAACGGTTCCCGGGCATCCGCGCCTATATGGACAAGACCAAGGCCGAGGTGCGCCAGACCGGCTTCGTCTCGACCGTCTTCGGCCGCCGCATCCACATCCCGGCCATCCACTCCAAGTCCGGCGCCGAGCGCCAGTTCGGCGAGCGCGCCGCCATCAACGCCCCGATCCAGGGCGCGGCCGCCGACATCATCCGCCGCGCCATGATCCGCATGCCCGCCGCCCTGACCGAAGCCGGTCTTGCTACGCGCATGCTGCTTCAGGTCCACGACGAACTGGTGTTCGAGGCGCCGGAAGCCGAGGCCGACCGCGCCATCGCCGTCATCAAACGCGTGATGGAAAACGCGTCGGACCCAGCCGTGGCCCTGACCGTACCCCTCGTAGTGGATGCCCGCGCGGCGTCGAACTGGGACGCGGCGCACTAGGAACGGGCTAGGCGGCGATCATGCCGATGTCGTCGGGGAGTTCGCCGCGGCCGAGCAGGCCGGTTTCAAAGTCCATGAAGATGTCCATCAACTCCTCGACGTTCACCGGAGCGGCGGAGGGACCGAAGCGGAAACGCCAGTAGCTGACGATGTGCTGGACGGCGCCCAGCTGGTCGCCCAGCTTGGCGAACATGGAGGGGGCGTCCAGCAGGAAGTCGCGGAAGGCGATCGGGCGGCCTTCCTGGGTCAGTTTGGCGTAGGCGTCGTCATAGACGCGCAGAGTGCGACTGACCTCGTCGCACGTCTTGATGATGCGGCCGCGCAGGACATCGCGGCTGCGCGCCAGATATTCCTTGGCGGCGCGATCGACCTTGCCGACGGGCTTGATGGTGCGCACGGCCTCGGCGACGCCGGCGACTTCGCCCAGCAGGGCGGCGAGCGTCCACTTGTAATAGAGGAAGCCTTTCCAGCAGAAGACGCCCTCCTGATACTGTTCGGGCGCCAGGCGCAGCGTCAGTCGCAGGGCGTCCAGCTGATCGCCGGGCGTGTTCGACAGGATCTTTGACGCCATCCGCCCGGCCGAATCCGAGTTCACTGCGATCGTGTCCGCGCCCAGGCTGAGCGTCACCAGCGGCTCGATCTCGCTGCGAACGAAGGCCAGCATGCGCTGAAGATCACTGTCGCTGATCGAGAAGTAGCAGGGCGAGGGGTCCAGGCCGCCGCGCCGCAACTGCTCGCGCAGCAGGAAGGGATCCAGCGACGGCAGTTTGTCGATCAGGCGCAGGGTCTCGATATCGGGATGGTTGGGCGCAACGCCGAACGCCTCCATCATCATCCGCTCAAAGCCGATCTGATTGACGAAGACGTATCGGCCTCCGGTCTTCAAATCTCCATCGTCGATGGGAATGACGACCTTGGTCGCGACCTGGCGTCGGCCGGTGAACAGATCGGTCTCATTGCGTCGAAGACGATGCTTGATGATGAGGGCGCGGTTCAGCGCCGCTGTACGGAAGATCGGACGCGCCGCCCAGTCGGGATTGCGAACGGCGCCGTCGGGCGCGCTGTCGCCGTTCTCCTCCCACACGCGCAGCAGATTCAGCACGCGAGCTGTGGAGGCCGAGCTCTTGAGGTGCTCCAGGTTGCGGACGGCGCGATCAGTCATGGCGCTGACGTTACGCCAACAATCGTCACCAAATGGCTTAGCTCGGGAAATAAAATATCTGCGGTCGGCGAATTTCTGCCGTTCGATCCTGCGCGCCGGACAACGGCTTTGAGCGCTGTGCTGGCGCGTGACGGCGATCCGGGTCTAGAACGACGGCATGCAGATCTTCGACATTCTGATCATCCTCGCGATCCTGGCCGTGACCATCACTCTGGGCTTCGGCCTCTATTCGCTGTTCCGGGGCGGGGACTATGCGCGCAGCCATTCCAACAAGCTGATGCGGCTGCGCGTCGGGCTTCAGGCGGTCGCCGTCATTCTGCTGGTCGTCGGCATGATGTGGAAGGCGACGCAGGGAGCCTGATCATGGTAACGCTGAACAAGATCTACACCCGCACGGGCGATGACGGTCGCACGCGGCTGGCGTCCGGCGCGCCGGTGTCCAAGAGCGACGCCCGGGTCGAGGCCTATGGCGCGGTCGATGAGCTAAACGCGGTGATCGGGGTCGCCCGGCTGAACAGCGGCCAGAACGACCGGATCGACGCGATGCTGGGCCGGATCCAGAATGAGCTGTTCGACCTGGGCGCCGATCTGGCCACGCCTCTGGACCCGCCGCCGGCTTGGGAAGCCTTGCGCATCGTGGAGAGCCAAGTCGCGCGGCTGGAGCAGGAAATCGACTGGATGAACGAGAGCCTGAAGGCGCTCGACAGCTTCATCCTGCCGGGCGGCGCGCCCTTGTCGGCCCATTTGCATGTCGCGCGCACCGTCTGCCGACGGGCCGAACGCGAGGCGGTGCGTCTGATCGAAAACGGCGAGGCCGTGAACGTCGAGGCGGTCAAATATCTGAACCGCCTGTCCGACCATCTGTTCGTGGCTGCGCGACGCGCCAACGCCAACGGCGCTAGCGACATCAAATGGAAGCCCGGCGCGACCCGCTAGGCGAAACCGGTCAGGCGGCGGGACGCGCCGCCGCCAGTGCGGCTTTCTGACGCTCGGCCTCTGCGGCGCGGGCGCGGCTCTGGGCGGCGAGATCCTGTTCGATCCGAACCAGCTCCCGGTTCTTCCCGGCCGAAGCCTCGGCGCGCGACACGCCATTGGGGCGGCCGGTGATCTGCGCGATGGAGATGGGCTGGGCGCAGATGCGGCTTTCCATGTCGTACCATTTGCCCGCCGCCTCGCAGCGTTTGCCGGGCGCGACCCAGTAGTCCTGCAGGGCGAAAATCCCGACGACCGTGAAGCCGAACAGGCCGAAGAAGATCATCGCCAGGCGGGGAAAGGTCAGGAAACGCTTCATCTCGTGGTCCGTTGGATAGGGATCGAAGCCACAGCTTGACCCCACGTTACGTTGACAGGCCTTCGCGACCGCTCCATGTCCTGCCCACACATTCAGGCGATTTCACGGATAGACCCATGAAGGTACTCGTCCCCGTCAAACGGGTGATCGACTATAACGTCAAGGCCCGCGTCAAGGCGGATCAGTCGGGCGTCGATCTGGCCAACGTCAAGATGAGCATGAACCCCTTCGACGAGATCGCCGTCGAAGAGGCGGTTCGTCTGAAGGAAGGCAAGGAACACCATGCCGCCGGCACCGCGACGGAAATCGTCGTGGTCTCCATCGGCGTCACCCAGGCCCAGGAAACCATCCGCACGGCGCTGGCTATGGGCGCGGATCGGGGGCTGCTGATCCAATCGGATACGGATCTTGAGCCGCTGGCGGTCGCCAAGCTGCTGAAGGCGGTGGTCGAGGAAGAAAAGCCCGACCTGGTCCTGATGGGCAAACAGTCGATCGACGGCGACAACAATGCCGTGGGCCAGATGCTGGCCGCCCTGCTGGACTGGCCCCAGGCGACTTTCGCCGGCAAGCTGGTGATCGATGCCGGCAAGGCCACGGTCACGCGCGAGGTCGACGGCGGCCTGCAGACGATTGCTGCCGAACTGCCGGCGGTGGTCACGGTGGACCTGCGGCTGAACACGCCGCGCTATGCCTCCCTGCCGAACATCATGAAGGCCAAGAAGAAGGAGATCGCCATGAAGGCGGTCGCCGACTACGGCGTCGATGTCGCCGACCGCCTGAAGGTCATCAAGGTCACCGAGCCGCCCAAGCGGTCGGCCGGCGTCAAGGTGGCCGATGCGGCCGAACTGGTTTCCAAGCTCAAGTCCGCGGGAGCGCTGTAATATGGCTGTCCTCGTCATCGCCGATCACGACGGTTCGACCGTTCGCGACACCACCCACAAGACCGTGACAGCCGCGCTGGGCCTGTCGTCCGATGTGGACGTCCTGGTCCTGGGGCAGGGGGCGCAGGCCGCCGCCGATAGCGCCGCCAAGATCGCGGGCGTCCGCAAGGTGCTGCTGGCCGAGAGCGCCGGTCTGGGCAAGATGCTGGCTGAGGCGGTCGAGGCGACTGTCCTGCCGCTGGCCGGGGGCTACGACGCCATCCTGACGCCGGCGACCACGGACGGGAAGAACTTCGCCCCGCGTCTGGCCGCCAAGCTGGACGTCGCGCCGATCTCGGACATCATCGACGTGGTGTCGGCCGACACCTTCGTGCGCCCCATCTATGCCGGCAACGCGCTGGAGACGATCCAGTCTGCCGACGCCAAGAAGGTGATCACGGTGCGCCCGACCGCCTTTGCTGCCGCGGCTGAGGGCGGTTCGGCCCCGGTCGAGAGCGTCGCCGGCGCCGATGCGCCCAAGACGGCCTTCGTGTCCGAGGAAATGGTCAAGTCGGACCGGCCCGAACTGGGCGCCGCCAAGATCATCGTCTCGGGCGGTCGCGCCCTGGGCTCGGCGGACGAGTTCCATGCCGTGATGGAGCCGCTCGCCGACAAGCTGGGCGCCGCCATCGGCGCCTCGCGCGCAGCGGTCGACGCCGGCTATGCGCCCAACGACTATCAGGTCGGTCAGACCGGCAAGGTGGTCGCCCCGGCGCTCTACATCGCCATCGGCATCTCAGGCGCCATTCAGCACCTGGCCGGGATGAAGGACTCCAAGACCATCGTCGCCATCAACAAGGATGCGGACGCCCCGATCTTCCAGGTCGCGGACTATGGTCTGGTCGGCGACTACAAGACGGTGGTGCCGGAACTGATGGCCGCCTTGGGCTAGGCCCAGGTCGAATCGATCTGAAGAGGGCGCGGCGCCGATCGGAGCCGCGCCTTTTTTCTTGCCCGCAGAGGACCACATGGCGAACTTGCCTGTAAGGCTGCAGCCCGGCGCTGCGGCCGAGCGCATTGATGGGTGGGCGACCGACGACGAGGGTCGACCCGTGCTCAAGGTGCGCGTCCGCGCCCGTCCGATCGAAGGAGAGGCCAACGACGCCCTGATCCGGCTCTTGGCCAAAAGCCTTGGCGTCCCGAAGTCGTCGGTCAGCATCGGACGCGGCGCACAATCACGTTTGAAAATGATCGTCGTGCAAGGCTTGGATGACGAAGAGCTGCGCTCGCGCCTCGTCGACGGTCTTTCTGGCGATTGAGGAGAGCCATCCGGCCGATTGATGCGTTCTGCATCGGAACAGGAGACCAACCCAATGACGATGGACGCCCGCATCCTCCACGCCCGCAGCGGCGTTACCCTCGAGCAGAAGGACGATGTCTATAGGGTTTCAAGCCTGCGGCTGTCCGACCCGGCGACTTTCTCGGAAGAGGCGGACGCCCAACGCGCCTTCGATGATGAGGTCGCGGCTTCCGAGCAGGATCCAGAGCTGATGTCGCGTCTCGGCGGGGCCTGAGAAGGCGAAACGCCTGGATTTGCGGACCCCAGCTAGACTTGAAGATTGCGATTCCTGATCGACGATCATGAGTCTGCGAGAAACTTCCCCCTGTTGGTGAGAATCCGCTTGCTGACAAATCCCCCTCTCCGTATAGAGCCGCCTCGCTCGGAAACGGGCTGGCCGGCGGGGCGGCGGGGATGAAGATCTCCAAGGTCCCACGGAAGAAAGAAGCGAAAAACTTCTTGCTTTCATCGGTTGGTTTCACTAGGTTCCGCGCTCCAATCGAATCGCCG
>NZ_JBYTCZ010000005.1:0-263472 GCF_058790795.1 Brevundimonas sp. EU05-FHT14B07 | reverse complement strand
GCCCCACCGCCAAAAGCCGTGGGGCTTTCTGACGTCTGGCGGTCAACACCGAGCCGCAAACCTCGAGATCCGGCAAAGGCCATAGCGCGGCATGGGTGGGACAAACGCTCCTGGGTACGAAAGCGGGCGCAACCCCCGGCCGGCCTTGGGGTTGAGCCAGGATGAAATCGTCACCTGCCGACACCGATCTTTCCGCCACGGGCCAACAGGTCCTCGTGGGAGGGCCAGCGCCCGAGCAGGACCACGGCAAGCGCTGGAAAATGCCGGCGGCGGCGGTAGCGGCCGGACTTGCCGAGATGAAAACGAGGCGCTCCCAAATCGTGGTGTTCATCGCCACCAGTGAACGTCGCGCCGATGAGATTGCGGCGGCGCTCTCACCGATGGTGAAGGACGCCGACATGCTGGTCCTGCCGCCCTGGGATTGCCTGCCCTACGATCGCGCCGCGCCTTCGCGAGAAAGCATGGGGCGGCGGATGGCCGTCTTAGCCGCACTGAACGAAGCCAGCGCAAGGCCCGTGTTCCTGGTCGCCTCGCCAGATGCGATCGTGCAGCGGACGCCGTCGCGCGAACGGATCAAAGCCCGCTTGTCGCTCGCGGCGGGCGAGGGGCTGGATCGCGAAGCCCTGGAGTCGTTTCTCAGGGATACGGGCTATGCGGCGGATGAGCGGGTCGATGAACCTGGCGAGTACGCTCTGCTTGGCGCGGTGGTCGATGTCTTCCCGCCCGCGTCTGCAATGCCTTATCGCATCGCCCTGGATGAGGCGGACCGGATCACTGAGATTCACGCCTTCGATCCCGTATCGCAACGCCGGGGCGCCGAGATCCAGACGATCTGTCTGACCCCGGCGGCTGAGTGGAGTGACCGGTCTTCCGAGGCTGACGATCCAGATCGTCAGAATACGGGGCCGTCAATCGATGTTGAGACCTCGACGACCCTGTTTGATTTCCTCGTCAAGCCGATGATCCTGACTGACGTGGGCGTCGAGGATCGGTTCGAACGCATTCGCGCGCATGTGGCCGAAGCCTATGACACGCGCCTGCGGTTCAGCGAGGGCGCGCGTCCTGCGAAACCCGACAGCCTCTATTTGACGGAAAAGGACGTTCGGCAGGCGTTGAAAGGCGCCAAACCCCTGAGCGTTGAGGGTTGGGCGCCGACGCCGGCCTTCGCTTTGGAGAAGTCGCCGGGGCGGGCCCTGAAACAGTTCATTGCCGAGCGGCGCGAGGCGGGGGACCGCATCGTTCTGACAGGATTGCCTCATGAGCATAGGATCATCCTACGCCTTCTGCGTCGCCACGATATTGATACGCCCGTGGCGCTCGAGAGCTGGACCGCGATCGCACCCCTGCAGCCCGGGCAGATCGCCGTCGTAACCGCCGATCTGGACACAGGCTTCCGACAGTCGGCCGCCGGTCTAGTCGTCCTGACGCCCTCGGACATTTTCGGCGGCCGGATCGCGCGAGGATCCGGCGACACGATCGATGCGTTCGGGGAGACCGAGCTGCGGCTGGACGACGTGGTCATTCATGAAGACCACGGTCTGGGTGTCCTGAAGGCGTTGGAGCGGGTCGCTGCCGATGGTGTGGAGCGCGACGTTCTGCGCATCGAGTATCATGGCGGTGGGACCATTCTCGCGCCGATCGAGGAGTTTAGCAAAATCTGGCGTTATGGCTCGGAGCCGGACGCGGTGTCGCTGGATCGGCTGAATACCCAGGGATGGCTGAAGCGACGCGCCAAGGTCAGCGCGCAGATCGACGAGGCCGCAGCGGCCCTGTCCACCCGGGCCGAAGCGCGTGCAGCGCTGAGGACCGAGCCGATCACCGCGCCGCGTCAGCCGCTGGCTCGGTTCGCCGCCGGCTTCGCCTTCCCCGAAACGACCGATCAGGCGCGCGCCATCGAGGCGGTCCTGTCGGACCTGGGATCCGGCAAGCCCATGAACCGGCTCGTCTGCGGCGATGTAGGTTTCGGCAAGACCGAGGTCGCCCTGCGCGCCGCGGCGGCCGTGGCCCTTGCCGGCAAACAGGTCATCGTCGTCGCCCCGACCACCATCCTGGCGCGCCAGCATTTCGAGGTCTTCAAGAGACGGTTCAAGGACACGGACATTCAGGTCGGCCACTTGTCACGCGCCGCAGACAGCGCGGAGGCGCGGGCGGTCAAGGCAGGGCTGGCGGACGGCTCCATGCGCGTCGTGGCGGGTACGCAGGCTCTGGCGTCGGAAGGGTTGGCGTTTTCCAGTCTTGGGCTTGTCATCATCGATGAGGAACACCGCTTCGGCGCGCAGATGAAATCTGCCTTGGCAGAGAGGGCGCCGCATCTGTTGTCGATGTCGGCCACCCCGATCCCGAGGACTCTGCAAAGCGCCATGGTCGGCATTCAGGACGTCAGCCTGATCGCCAGTCCGCCCGCCCGACGCCGGCCCATCCGAACCTTCATGACCCCGTTCGACGCCGGGGCGGTTCGCCTGTCGCTGATGCGCGAGAAGGCGCGAGGCGGCCAGAGTTTCGTGGTCGTGCCGCGGATCGAGGATATGGAACCCTTGGCGGAACGCTTGAAGACCCTGACGCCCGAGCTGTCGGTGGTCTTGGCGCACGGCGACATGTCCCCGTCCGCGATCGACGAGGTCATGAGCCGCTTCTCCGACGGCGAGGGGGATGTGCTTCTGGCCACGAATATCATCGAGACCGGCCTGGATGTGCCGCGCGCCAATACGATGTTGATCTGGCGGCCGGACCGGTTTGGCTTGGCGCAGTTGCATCAGCTGCGCGGGCGTGTCGGCCGGGGGCGCCGCCAAGGCTTCACCTATCTGCTTTCCGATCCCGAAACGCCGATGGCGGCGGCGACGGAGGCCCGGCTTCAGACATTGGAGGCTCTGGACCGACTGGGGGCGGGCTTCGCGATCAGCGGGCGCGATCTGGACCTGCGCGGCGGCGGCGATCTGGTGGGCGAGGAACAGGCCGGACATGTCAGGCTGATCGGCTCGGCCCTGTATCAAGCCGTCCTGGCTCGGGCGCTCGCGGCTGTAAAAGGCGATCCCGATCCTGACCAAGCCTCTCCCAGTCTGAACGTCGGCGCGACAGGGCATCTGCCGGCGGACTACATCCCAGACGAAACCGTGCGCATCAATCTTTATGCCCGGTTGGCGCGCGCCACGACGGCGGAAGATGTCGATGCCTTGCGAGACGAAGCCGAAGATCGGTTCGGTCCTTTACCCGACCCGGCGGAGGATCTGTTCACCGGCCGTCGCCTCGCAGCGCTCGCCCGTGATGCCGGCGTCACGGAAATCGTATCGGGGCCGAAGGCGACGGCGTTGCGGATCGCGGCGGCGCGTCGGCCCGGCATGGAAGCGTCCTTCCCGTTGAGCGATGATCGACGCTGGTCCGAGGATCGCATGATCGTCGACGCCGCCAACGATCAACCGCACGACACGGCCTTCATCGAGAAGCTTCTGACCGAATTGGCGGCGGCCTGAGGACAGGGCGGGTTCGAGCCGGTTTTAACGTCCGGGGTCTGTTTTGTTGGGAGCAATTCCGCCGCTGGCGCGCTGATCGACCACCTGGGGCATCGCGGCAATTCGTCGTAGAAATGATGCGGGCGGAACCGTCACCGCTGGCTTGGCTTTTCTTTTGATGGGGATCAGGAGATCCGGCAAGGGGCGGGGGTGCAGGTTTGAGTTGGACGCCGTATTGCGGACCCGCGCCGGCTTTCGGCGAGTGGCGCTGGAATCTTGATCCGATCTTGCTGGCCGTCCTCGTTGCAGCTGCGGGCGTGGTCCTGTGGCGGCTGGAAGGGCGGCGGCGCGGCTATGGCCTGGCGGCCGTCGCGGTATTGGCCGTTGGATTTGTCTCCCCGCTGTGCGCCCTCAGTTCGGCGCTGTTCTCGGCGCGGACGGTTCATCATGTGCTGTTGGTCGGCCTCGCCGCGCCCTTGCTGGCGGCGGCCCTGCCCATGAGACGATATGGGTCGCTGATCGTGGCGACGGCGGTGCAGGCGGTGGTGTTCTGGGCTTGGCATGCGCCTGACGCCTATGGCGCCGCCCTGTCGAACGATGCGGTCTATTGGGTGATGCAGATCAGTCTGCTGGCGAGCGCCGTCTGGTTCTGGTGCGCGGTGCGGTCGGCGTCTGCACCGGCGGCGGTCATCGCCCTGTTGGCGGCCATGCTGGCGATGGGGCTGCTTGGGGCGGTGCTGACCTTTGCGGGGCGGGCGGTTTACGCCCCCCATGCCTATTCGACCCTGGCCTGGGGCCTGACGCCGCTGGAGGATCAGCAGGCGGCCGGGCTGATCATGTGGGCGCCGGCGGCGGCGCTGTATCTATTCGCCGCCCTGTGGCGGCTGGGGCGGATGATCGGCCCCGACGCCGAGGCGCATCCGGCATGATCGAAAGACTGTTCAGGCAGCTGCTGGAATGGGCGGCGGGTCACCATGACGAGGGGCGCTACTCGCCCGTCGGCATCGGCTTCCATTGGGTGATGGCGGGGCTGGTGATCTTCCAGCTCGGCTGGGGCTGGTGGATGGGGCGGCAGCCGGTGGGCGGGGCCATGATGGCCGCCTACGACCTGCATTTCGCGATCGGCGTGCTGATGCTGATCCTGGTGATCGGCCGGCTGTCATGGCGTTTACTGGCGCCCGACCTGATCAATGATGCGGACAAGCCAGGTTGGGAAAGCATGGCCGCCCATGTGACCCACTATGTCTTCTACATCTGCCTGTTCGGCCTGCCGCTGTCGGGCTGGGCCATGATTTCGGCGACGGATCGGACGCGTCAGCTGGAGACGTTGGGCTTCATCAAATGGCCGCTGCTGCCGCTGCAGGATCTGTCCAACACCCAGCTATGGGCGATCGAGGCGGCGGCGGAATGGATGCACTGGGGACTGGTCATCACGCTGCTGCTGATGATTCCGATCCACGCCGGCGCGGCGCTCAAGCACCATCTGATCGATAGGGACGACGTGTTTCACGCGATGCTGCCGGTCGTGCCGCTGCTTCGACCGAAGCGGACCCGGTGGCAGCGGCGCTGGCGCGCGCTGGAGAAGCGGGTTGCGTCGACAGCCAGGACGCTATGGCGCGGGCTTCTGGGTCCGAAAGCGATTTGACGGCGGCGGCCATGACGCCGCGCGGGTCGTTGCGGCGTTTGCCCGCTTTCCAGCGGTCGATCTGTTCCAGGGTGTAGGCGGCGGGCTGACCGGCGATCTGCGGGTTGCCCCCCTGGCCCGCGCCTTGACCCCGGTCGCCGTGACATGAGGCGCAGGCGACGATGCCGCGCGAAGGGGCGCCGTTCAGATAGATGGCGGGCGCAGGCGCCATCGACGCGGGCGTTTGCGTCGGCGGCGCGGGCAGGGCGGCGTAGTAGGCGGCGACCTCGCGTCGGCCCTGCTGGTTCAAGGCCTTGGCGATGCGGGTCATGGCGTCGTCGGGACGAAGGCCCGATGCATAGTCTTCCAACTGCTTTTGCAAATAGCCGGCGTTCAGGCCCGCCAGGCGCGGGGCGGCGACCCCATCCCCGCCGCCGTCCAGGCCGTGACAGGTGAAGCAGGCGTTGGCCGCCCCGCCGGCGCCGCCGCTCATGGCGATGACCTGGCCGTTCGCCGTGAAGGTGCGATCCGTCTGGCCAGGCGTAGAGTCGCAGGCGGCGAGGCCGGTCAGCAGAACAAGAACGGAAAGGGAGGCGCGCACGGCGGTCCAACACCTGCTTATGGCGAAGGTTCCTTGGGGCGATGCGCCGAGCCCCCATGTCGCAGTCGGGAACCTCCGTCCGACAAGAGGATTGCTCTGGCGAAGCTTTGGGGGGCGGATGGGTTTTCGGACGATGGGCGAGGGCATGGGACGACGGGCGGCGGCCTGCACGCTGATGCTCGCCCTGTGCGCCTGCGTGGACAAGTCCGACCTGCCTCGGCCGGTGGTTCAGGCCGATGCGGCCGCCGGACTGGCGGTGATCAAGGAGGTCGGTTGCGCCGCCTGTCACCGGATACCCGGCGTCGCCTGGCCGGAGGGCCGGTCCGGCTCGAACCTAGCGGAGTTCGGCGCGCGCCCCCTGATCGCCGGACGTCTGCCGAACCAGCCCGATGTCCTGATCCGCTGGCTGATCGACGCGCCGTCGATGGACCCCGGAACCGCCATGCCGCCCATGCCCCTGACGCAAGACCAAGCCCGCGACGTTGCGGCCTATCTGTACACGCTCGATGAAGACTGACGCCCCTCCCGGAATCGCCGGCTGGCCGCCGCCCGTGCTGGATCCGGCCGGCCCGTTCGCCGGACCGATCCAGACCGTCGCCTGGGTGCTGTTCATCATGGCGGCGGTGGTCATGGTTGTGGTGGCCGTGGCGCTCGGCATCGCCCTGTTCGGGCCTCGCAAGTGGAAGCGCCGAGTCGGCGGCGAACGCCTGATCTGGATTGCGGGACTGGTCTTCCCGGTGGTCGTTCTGACCGGACTGCTGGTCTATGGGCTGACCACGACCGCGCGGGTGGCCGATGCGCCCAAGCCCGGCGAAATGCGGGTGCGCGTCACTGGCGAAATGTGGTGGTGGCGCGTCGCCTATCTGGACGGTCAGGGGCGAGAAATCGTCCAGGACGCCAACGAGGTCCACATCCCGGCCGGCCAGCCTGTCGTGTTCGAGCTGGAAAGCGCGGACGTGATCCACAGCTTCTGGGTGCCGCGCCTGGGCGGAAAGACCGACATGATCCCCGGCCGCCGCAACTTCATGCGCCTGCAAGCCGATGCGCCTGGGACCTACGGCGGCCAATGCGCCGAATACTGCGGCGGTCCTCACGCCTTGATGGGGCTGGTGGTCGTGGCCCACGCGCCGGACGACTATGCCGCCTGGTTGGCGCGTCAGTCGCGGCCGGCGGCCGTCGTGCCCTCGGCCCAGGGGCCGCTTGCCTTGATCGACCAAGGGCGCAACGTCTTCGCCGCCTCGGGCTGCGCCGCCTGTCACACCATTCGCGGGACCGAGGCGAACGGTCTGGCGGGACCGGATCTGACCCACGTCGGCTCGCGCCAGACGCTGGGCGCCGGCATCCTGCCGAACAATCAGGGGACGATGGCCGGCTGGATTTCGGACAGCCAGAGCCTGAAGCCCGGCAACCGGATGCCGTCCTATGCCGTCCTGTCGGGCCAGGACGTGCGCGCCGTCGCCGCCTATCTGGAAAGCCTGAAATGAGTTCGGAAACCGGGTTCGATCCCGAACTCTACAAACGCTTCCCCACCACCGAAGCCCGGCCCGAGGGCGAGCTGGAGCAGCTCGACGAGGTCTGGTGCGGCCCGCGGCGGCCGTGGGAGTGGATCACGGCGATCAACAACAACTACATCGGCGTCTATTACGTCGGCGCGGCCATGCTGTTCTTTGTGCTGGCAGGCGTGCTGGCGCTGTTGATGAGGACCCAACTGGCCCTGCCGATGACGGGTTTCCTGGCGCAGGAGACCTACAACCAGATCTTCACCATGCACGGCACGGTGATGATGTTCCTGTTCGCGGTGCCCGCGGTCGAGGCGCTGGGCGTGCTGTTGCTGCCGCAGATGCTGGGGGCGCGCGATCTGCCGTTCCCGAGGCTGAGCGCCTACGCCTTCTGGGCCTATCTGGTCGGGGGGCTGTGCTTCTTCGCCTCGCTGTTCTTCGGCCTGGCGCCGAATGGCGGCTGGTTCATGTATCCGCCGCTGACGTCGACGACTTACTCGCCGGGCATCAACGCCGACTTCTGGCTCTTGGGCATCGGCTTCATCGAGATTTCGGCCATCGCCGGCGCCATCGAGATCATCGTCGGGGTGCTGAAGACGCGGGCGCCGGGCATGACGCTGGACAAGCTGCCGATCTTCGCCTGGGCCATGCTGATCTTCGCCTGCATGATCATCATCGCCTTCCCGTCGATCATTTTGTCGACCCTGCTGCTGGAGCTGGAACGCGCCCTGGGCTGGCCCTTCTTCGATGCGGCCAAGGGCGGCGACCCCATGCTGTGGCAGCATCTGTTTTGGTTCTTCGGCCACCCCGAGGTCTACATCATCTTCCTGCCGGCGGCGGGGGCGATGTCGACCCTGATCCCGGCCGTCGCCCAGACCAAGCTGGTCGGTTATCGACTGGTGGTCCTGGCTATGCTGGCGACCGGGTTCATCAGCTTCGGCGTCTGGGCGCACCACATGTTCACCACGGGCATGCCGCAGATCTCGATCAACTATTTCAGCGCCGCCTCCATGGCCGTCAGCGTGCCGGCGGGGGTTCAGGTCTTCGCCTGGATCGCTACCCTGGCGGCGGGCAAGATGCGGTTCAACACGCCCGGCCTGTTCGCCGTCGGGGGACTGGTGATCTTCGTCATGGGCGGACTGACCGGCGTGATGGTCGCCATGGTGCCGTTCGACTGGCAGGCCCACGACAGCTATTTCATCGTCGCCCACCTGCATTACGTCCTGATCGGCGGGATGGTCTTCCCGCTGTTCGCCGCCATCTACTACTGGACGCCGATGTCCAGCAGCCGGCCGCTCAGCGAACGGTGGGGTAAGTTGATCTTTTGGCTGATGTTTGTCGGCCACAACGTCACCTTCATGCCCATGCACCTGACCGGGCTGATGGGCATGCCGCGCCGGGTCTATACCTATCTGCCGGACCGGGGCTGGGATCTGCCGAACATGATCTCGACCGTCGGCTCCTTCATGTTCGGCCTGGCGGTCGTGTTGTGGATGATCGACATGATCCGCAACTTCCGCCCGTTCGGCGAGAAGGACGCGGGCAATGTCTTCGGCGGGCCGGGGTTGGAGTGGCTGCCCGCCGGCCGATACTCGCTGCGGTCCGTCCCGGTGATCAAGAGCCTGTATCCGGTGTGGGACCAGCCGAACCTGGCGCGCGATGTCGAGGCCGGCCGCTACTTCCTGCCCGGGGCGCCGCGCGGCGAGCGCGAGACGATGGTCACCAGCCCGATCAACGCCGAGCCGCAATATCTGCAGCGCATGCCCCGGCCGTCCAGCTGGTATGTCTGGGGCGCGATCTTCACCGCCGGCTTTTTCTTGATCCTGACGATCCAGGCCTATGTCGCCTCCTTGGTCAGCGGCGTGCTGGCCGTCTACTGCATTCTCAAATGGTGCTGGGAACTGGATCGGCCCGGCGGTCCCGCCACGGTGGACGTCGGCGGCGGCGTTCGACTGCCGACCTATGTGTCCGGCCCCAGCAGTCACGGCTGGTGGGCGATGGTCATCACCCTGATCGTGTCGGGCATGGTCGCAATCATGGCCTGCTTCTCCTACGTCTTCCTGTGGAGCCGGCGGCCGGACCTGTGGCAGGCGCCGCCCGAGATCGGCTCCCTGCCGTTGACCCTGGGTCTGCTGGCGGCCGCCGGCATCGGCGCCTGGGCGTCGCAAGGCTCGCTGAAGCTGGACCGCCCGCGCAGCGCCGGCATCGCCGCCGTCCTGATGCTGGTCGCCACCCTGGCGGCGGGCGGCGCTTTTGCGTCTGAGGCCTCGGCCTGGTGGAACTCGGGCCTGCGCCCCGACGCCTCCAGCCAGGGCGCGACCGTCTATGCGCTGTTGGCCTGGCAAGGGACATTCGTCGGCATCTCGCTATTGATGGGGCCGTTCATCCTGCTGCGCTGGCTTTGCGGCCTGGTGTCGCCGCGCTATCCGGCGACCTTCGAGGTGGTCGCTCTGTTCGTCGCCTTCACAGCGGTTCAGGGCGCGGCGACGACCCTTCTGATCCGCCTGTTCCCGGGCGTCGGCGCATGAGGTTCTGGCTGCTGATGCTGGGGGGGCTCCTGATCTGGGCCGCCCATTTTCTGGGGCTGTATCTGCTGTCCAGCGCCGCCGACGTGGCGCATGGCGACGCCGGTGCGTGGAGCATCGCCGGCTATGTCTTCAGCCTGGTTTGCCTGCTCGCCATTGCGGCCTTGTGTTGGAGAAGCCTGACCGCCCTGCGCGCGAAACCGGCGCCTACTGAAGCCTTCGGCCTGCGCGTGTCGATCGCCGCAGGTCTGCTCTCCGGGATCGGCGTGATCTTCCAAACCTTGGTTTTGATTGTGGGAACTTAGCCTTGGGCCAAAAGCCGATCGCGTCGCATCAGAGCCGTTACGACCAATGCGACACAAAGGCCGCCGCCTGACGGCCGACCTGCTGCGCTGACTGCCCCGACTTGAAAACGGCCGAGTCGATGCCGAAGCCGGAGGCGCCGGCTGAGCGCCAGGCGGCCATGCCGTCGGGATCGACGCCTTCTATCGCTGGTATCGGGGCGAGTTGACGCGCCATGATGACGACTATGGCGTCAACAACAGCCCTTCATTAGCCCGGATGGCCGCATCCTCTATCACCACGAGACGCTGAAGAAGACAGTCCTGGCCTTCGATCATGCGAACCTGCTCTGAGTGCGAGGACAACTACGGGCTGTACCGACGCCGGCAGTTGGAGCGGGCGCATCGCTTCCATTCGATACCGCGGCCGATCGCTCATGGGGCGGGTTTTATGAATCCTTTAGGTCGGCGGCGCGGACTCGCATCGCGCCATTATGCCGCCCGGTGGTCTGTTCCCGCTCGAACTTGAGCGAGGAGGCCGGATTGGCCGATGTGATTTTTCTGGCGGTGGGTGCGGGGGCGTTCGCCGTCTTCGCCCTGCTGGCCACAGCGTTGAAACGGGTGTGACGATGATCGCCATGCTCTGGGGGGCGGGGGCGCTGGTCGTCGCCGTTTACATGGTCGCGGCGCTGCTGCGGCCCGAGCGGTTCTGAGGAACCGGGACGGATTTCATGAACATGCAAGGATGGGGCGAGATCGCCCTGACCCTTGGGCTGGCCGTAATGCTCGGCTGGCCCATCGGCGTTTATATGTCGCGCGTCTGGAATGGCGAGCGGACCTGGCTGGATCCGGTGCTGAAGCCGGTCGAGGCCGTCTTCTACGGCGCGGCAGGCGTCGATCCGAAACGCAGCCAGGGCTGGCTGGGATACGCCGGCGCCCTTTTGGCCTTCAATCTGGCGGGCTTTGTCCTGCTGTACGCGATCTTGCGTCTGCAGGGCGTGCTGCCGCTGAATCCGCAAGGGTTCGCAGGCGTGTCGCCGCATCTGGCCTTCAACACCGCCGTCAGCTTCGTGACCAACACCAACTGGCAGAGCTATGGCGGGGAGGCGACCCTGTCGACCTTCACCCAGATGGTCGGCCTGACGGTGCAGAACTTCGTCTCGGCGGCGACGGGCGCGACGATCGCGGCGGCCCTGGCGCGGGCCTTCGTCGCCAATCGCGGCGAGGGGGTCGGCAACTTCTGGGCCGATCTAACGCGCACAACGCTGTATGTCCTGCTGCCCGCCGCCTTGATCTTGGCGGTGGCCCTGGCCGGTCTCGGCATCGTTCAGAGCCTGGCGGCCCATGTGACGGCGACCGGCGTCGAGGGCGGATCTCAGACCTTGCCGCTGTTCCCGGCGGCCAGCCAGGTGGCGATCAAACAGCTGGGCATCAACGGCGGCGGCGTCTTCAACGTCAACGGCGCCCATCCGTTCGAGAACCCGAACGCCATCACCAATCTGCTGACCGCCGTGGCGATCAACGTCATGGGCTGGGCGGCCTTCTTCGCCTTCGGTCGCACCGCCATGGCGAGACGCGACATCCGCGCCCTGGCGGCGGCGGCCCTGATCATCCTGACCGTGTCTTCGGCCGCCATGTATTTCATCGAGACCCAGCCGGCCCCGGCCCTGGTCGCGGCCCAGGTGGACGCCTCGGTGAACATGGAGGGCAAGGAGGTCCGCTTCGGCGCCCCCGCCTCGACCGTCTGGTCCGTCGTCACGACCGGTGCCTCGAACGGCTCGGTCAACTCGATGCACGCCAGCTTCATGCCCTTGGGCGGTGGGTTGCAGATGTTCCTGATGCAGTTGGGCGAGATCCTGCCTGGCGGCGTCGGTTCGGGCATCGCCATCATGGTCGTCATGGCCCTGCTGTCGGTCTTCGTCGCCGGCCTGATGGTCGGGCGCACACCGGAATATCTGGGCAAGAAGATCGAGGCGCGCGAGATCCAGTTCGCCATGATCGCGGTGCTGATCCTGCCGCTCGCCATCCTGGGCTTCACCGCCGTGGCGGCCGTCTTCCCGACGGCGCTGGCGGGCCTGCTGAACAAGGGGCCGCACGGCCTGTCGGAGATCCTGTACGCCTACACCTCGGCGGCGGCGAACAACGGCTCGGCCTTTGCGGGCCTGACCGCCAACGCCCCCTGGTGGAACACGACCCTGGGTCTGGGCATGCTGTTCGGGCGGTTCATTCCGGCCGTCGCCGTCCTGGCCATCGCCGGCAGTCTGGTGGTCAAGCCCAAGCTGGCGCCCAGCCCCGGCACCCTGCCGACCGACAATGGCCTGTTCATCGGCCTGCTGATCGGCGTGATCCTCATCCTCGGCGGCCTGCAGTTCCTGCCCGCCCTCGCCCTGGGACCGATCGTCGAGCACTTCCAGGTGCTCGCGGCGGTCGCCGGCGCCTGATCCTTCGGACATCCTGACATGACACAAATAACTCTGGATCCGCGCGAGGGCGGCCGGGCGTCGCCTCTTGCGGGCGGCCTCTCGGGACAGATGATCGGACGCGCGGTTGGCGACGCCTTCGTCAAGTTGAACCCCGTCAAGCTGATCAACAATCCGGTCATCTTCACCACCTGGATCGTGGCGCTTCTGTCCACGCTCTCGGCGGCTGCGGCCATCGCCGGCGGTCAATCGGCGGGCTTTGCGGTGCAACTGGCGCTGTGGCTTTGGGCCACGGTCCTGTTCGCCAATGTCGCCGAAAGCATCGCTGAAGGGCGGGGCAAGGCGGCGGCCGACAGCCTGCGCGCAACCCGCGTCACGACCAAGGCCAAGCTGATTGTCGATCCGAAGACCGGCAGCGTGGTCCCGACCAACGCCTCGGAGCTTGAAGTCGGGTCGATCATCCTGGTCGAAGCCGGCGACGTGATCGCCTCGGACGGCGAAATCATCGAGGGCGTCGCCTCGGTCAACGAGGCCGCTATCACCGGCGAGAGCGCCCCGGTTATCCGCGAAAGCGGCGGCGACCGTTCGGCCGTGACCGGCGGCACCACCGTCGTCTCGGACTGGATCAAGGTGCGCATAACCGCCAAGCCCGGCTCGACCTTCCTCGATCGTATGATCGCCATGGTCGAGGGCGCGGACCGCCGGAAGACGCCCAATGAGTTGGCCCTGGCCGTGCTGCTGGCCGGCCTGACCCTAATCTTCCTGATCGCGGTCGTGACCCTGGTGGGTCTGGGCGCCTATTCCGGCGTCGATCTGGATCCGATGGTGCTGGGCGCCCTGTTCATCACCCTGATCCCGACCACGATCGGGGGCCTGCTGTCCGCCGTCGGCATCGCCGGCATGGACCGGTTGCTGAAGGTGAACGTGCTGGCCACCTCGGGCCGTGCGGTGGAGGCGGCAGGCGACGTCGACACCCTGCTGCTCGACAAGACCGGCACCATCACCTTCGGCAACCGCATGGCGACCGAAGTCATCCCGGTTCCGGGCGTGCGCCCCGAGGCCGCCCTGGCCGCCGCCGTCATGGCGTCGCTCGCCGACGAGACGCCCGAGGGCCGCTCCATCGTCGAGCTGGGCCGCAACGCCGGCGTCTCGGTCGATCAGCCCGCCGGCGCCGTCTCCATTCCCTTCACCGCCGTCACCCGCCAGTCGGGCCTGGACGTCGGCAAGGACAGCTGGAGGAAGGGCGCGGTCGATGCGGTGCTGAAGGATCTGAAGCTGACCGACGGTTCGGCCCCGGCCGAGTTCCGCCAGGCGGTGGACCGGATCGCCCGTTCGGGGGGCACCCCCCTGGCCGTGACCCAGAACGGCGTCCTGGTCGGCGTCATCCACCTGAAGGACGTGGTCAAGCCGGGCGTGAAGGCGCGCTTCGCCGACCTGCGCCGCATGGGCCTGCGCACCGTCATGATCACCGGCGACAATCCGGTGACGGCCGCAGCCATCGCTTCGGAGGCCGGGGTGGACGACTACCTCGCCGAGGCGACGCCCGAAGACAAGATGCGCCTCATCAAGGCCGAACAGGCCAAGGGCCGTCTGGTCGCCATGTGCGGCGACGGCGCCAACGACGCGCCTGCACTTGCGCAAGCGGATGTCGGCGTGGCCATGCAGACCGGCGCCCAGGCCGCCCGCGAGGCCGGCAATATGGTCGATCTCGACAGCGACCCGACCAAGGTCATCGAGATCGTCGAGGTCGGCAAGCAACTGCTGATCACGCGCGGCGCCCTGACGACCTTCTCGGTCGCCAACGACGTGGCCAAGTATTTCGCCATCATCCCGGCGATGTTCGTGGTCGCCCTGCCGTCGCTGGGCGCGCTGAATGTGATGCGGCTGCACAGCCCCGAGAGCGCCATCCTGTCGGCGGTCATCTTCAACGCCCTGGTCATCGTCGCCCTGATCCCGCTGGCGCTGAAGGGCGTCAAATACCGGGCCATCGGCGCCGGCGCGCTTCTGGGTCGCAACCTGCTGATCTACGGCCTGGGCGGCCTGATCGCCCCGTTCGTCGGCATCAAGCTGATCGACCTGCTCATCTCCGGCCTGGGTCTGGCGTGATGCGTCGGGAGGTCTCTCGCATCCTGCAACTCGTCGTGGCGGTGCTGGTCATCGCCGTGATGTGGGGTGTGGCGACGCTGCAGCAGACCGATCCGCGCACGCGCTCCAACCCCATGGCCATTCATCCTGTTCGAATAGAGAAATCCAATGCGTAAATCCTTCTCCAAGGCCTCGGGCCGCAACGACGCCTGGTTCGCCGCCGCCTGTATTGTCGGTCTCGCCGGTCTGGGCCTGTGCAGCGAAGCCAAGGCCCAGGACGTGTCGGCTAACGTCGCCGTCACCTCCGACTACGTCTTTCGCGGCGTCAGCCAAACCCAGGAAAACCCAGCCATCTCGGCCGGCGTCGATCTGACCAAGAACGGTTTCTACGCCGGCGGCTGGGCCTCCAACGTCGATTTCGGCGACGATACGGACGCCGAGGTCGATCTGTATGCCGGCTATCGGCCCGAGGTCGCCGGCTATGCGCTGGACTTCGGCGTGATCGGCTATCTCTACGCCGGTCAGCCAGACGGCGCCGACTATGACTATGTCGAGTTCAAAGCCGCCGCTTCGCGCGCATTCGGCCCGGCGACACTGGGCGCCGCCGTCTATTATTCGCCCGACTTCTTCGGCGCGGCCGAGGACGAGGCGATCTATGCCGAGGTCAACGGCGCGGTCAGCCCTGCCGACAAATGGACCGTCTCGGGCGCCGTCGGCCGTCAGTGGGTGTCGTCGGACCTGGACTACACCACCTGGAACCTGGGCGCGGCCTATCAGCTGACTGACAAGCTGGCGGTGGACCTGCGTTATCACGACACCGATCAACACGACTTCGGCGACATCTACGGCGCACGCGCCGTAGCCACGCTGAAGGCGACCTTCTGAGGCGACGGCCATGGTCAACCAACTTCGCCCGGCCCTCGTCATGACGGCCCTGTTCACCCTGCTGCTGGGCCTGGCCTATCCGCTGGCCGTCACCGGCATCGCCCAGGTCGCCTTCCCGGATCAGGCTAACGGCAGCCTGGTGCGCGACGCCGGCGGCAAGGTCGTCGGCTCGTCCCTGATCGGCCAGCCTTTCGTCGGCGCGACCTATCTGCATCCGCGCCCGTCGGCGGCAGGCGACGGCTATGACGCCGCCGCCTCGTCCGGCTCCAACATGGGGCCGCTGAACCCGGACCTGATCGCCAGCGTCGCCGAAAGCGCCCAGGCGATCCGCGCCGAGGATGGCCCCGGCGTCATCCCCGCCGATGCGGTGACGACATCGGGTTCGGGCCTCGACCCGGACGTGTCCCCGGCCTACGCTCGGCTTCAGGCCGCGCGGATCGCCCGCGCCAGAGGCGTTCCCGTGCAACAGGTCCAGAGCATCATCGACGCGCACATCGAGGGGGCCTTCCTGGGCTTCATCGGCCAGCCGCACGTCAATGTCCTGCTGACCAACCGCGCGCTGGACGCCCGCTTCGGCGCGGAGGGCTGATTGCCCGAAACGGCGCCCGCAACGCCCGCGACTTCAGCCGCTCCGTGCCGCAAGCGCGGGCGGCTGAAGGTGTTTCTGGGCATGTCGCCCGGCGTGGGCAAGACCTATGAGATGCTGCGCGCCGCACGCCGTCGAAAGGCCGAGGGGCTGGACGTCGTCGTCGGCGTGGTCGAGACCCACGGCCGCAAGGAAACGATGAGCCTGCTGCGCGGGCTCGACGTCATGCCGCGCGCGCCCATTGAACACCGCGACCGCGCCTTGATGGAGTTCGACCTCGACGGCGCCCTGGCGCGACGGCCCGAACTGTTGCTGGTCGACGAATACGCCCACTCCAACGCGCCGGGTTCGCGCCATCCCAAGCGCTGGCAGGATGTGGAGGAGCTGCGCGACGCGGGCATCGACGTCTGGACCACGCTGAACATCCAGCATCTGGAAAGCCTGTCCGACGTCATTCTGCGCATCACCGGCGTGCGCCAGCGCGAGGCGGTGCCCGACAGCGCCCTGACCGGCGCCGACGACATCGAGGTCATCGACATCACGCCCGAAGACCTGCGGGTGCGTCTGGCCGAGGGCAAGGTCTATGTGCCCGAAACGGCGCGGGTGGCGTCCGAGAACTTCTTCAAGATCGAAAACTTGACGGCGCTGCGCGAACTGGCCCTGCGGCGCGCGGCCCAGACGGTGGACGACCAGCTTCTGACCCACCTGCGCGAGCGGGGCGTGTCGGGGCCGTGGGCGGCGAACGAGCGGATCCTGGTCTTGGTCGGCGGCGACGCCATGACCGCCTCGCTGGTTCGCACCGGGCGGCGAATGTCCGACATGATGATGGACGCCCCCTGGTCGGTCGCTCACGTCGAAAGACCCAGCGGATCGCGGGCCGACGCCCGCTCGGCGGGACGATTGTCCGAGGCCTTCAAGCTGGCCGAGCAGCTGGGCGGACGGCCCGTGACGATCAGCGGCGACGACGTGGTGCGCGCCGTGCTGGATCACGCCCACCGCAACAACGTCACCCAGATCGTCATCGGCAAGACGCGCGGCGGGCGGTTCGCCGAATGGACCGGCCGGGCCCTGGCGACCGAACTGCTGCGCAAGGCCCAGGGCGTCGCCGTCCACGTCGTGACCGAGGGCGATCTGGCCGCGCCCGAATCGGCGGCCAAGTCGGGCGTCCGGGCGGCGCTGGACTGGCGCGGCTATCCGGCCGGGGCGGGGTTCGTCCTGGCGGCGACGGGGGCGGCTCTTTTGCTCGACACCCGGTTCGAGCGGGTCGATCTGGGTGTCATCTATCTGGCGGCGGTGGTGGCGGCCGGGGTGCTGAACGGGCTGCGGCCTGCGCTGGCGGCGGCGACCCTGGCCTTTCTGACCTACAACTTCCTGTTCCTTCAGCCCCGCTACAGCTTCCTGATCGGTTCGCCGACTGACTTCCTGACGCTGCTGCTCTTCTGGGGCGTGGCCCTGGGCACAGGCGCCCTGGCGGGGCGGGTGCGCGAACAGGCCAGAGCCGCCCAGCGGCGCGCCGCCGCCGTCTCGGCCCTGCTGGCCGCCAGCCAGACCCTGTCGGCGGGCCAGGATCGTGCGACCACGGCCCGCAGCCTGGCCGAACAGGCGTCAGCAGCCGCCGGCGCGGGCGCCGTCGTCCTTCTGCCCGACGGCGAGGACATCGTTCTGACGGCGGCCAGCCCCGACGGCGTGACCCTGGCCCCCGATGCCATGGCCGCCGCCCGCTGGGCCTGGACCCACGGCGAGGTGACGGGCCACGGCACCGGCACCCTGCCGCAAACCCACTGGCGGTTTCAGCCCTTACAGGGCGTGCGCGGCCGGGCCGGCGTGGCGGGCATCGACGCCTCGGCCGTGGCGGCGGGCTCGGACGAGGAACGCCTGGCCATGGCCCTGCTGGACCAGGGCGCCGTGGCGCTGGAGCGCGCCGATCTGGCCGGTCAGGCGCTGGAGACCGAGACCCTGCGCCGCGCCGATCGTTTCCGCGCGGCCTTGATGAACTCGGTCAGCCACGACCTGCGCACGCCCCTGTCCACCGTCCTGGGCTCGGCGACGACCTTGATCGACTATGGCGCGACCCTGAAGCCCGAGGTCCGCGACGACCTGCTGCTCAGCATCCGCGAAGAGGCCGAACGCCTGTCGCGCTATGTCGGCGATCTCCTGGACATGACCCGGCTGGAGGGCGGCGGCCTGAACGTGCGCACCGACTGGGTGGACGTGCGCGATATTCTCAACGCCGCCGCAGAGCGGGTGGCGCGTCGGCTGGGGACCCGTCACGTGACCCGCGACTTTCCATCCCAACTGAGCTTGGTTCTGTTGGATCAGGGTCTGCTGGAGCAGGCCGTCGTCAACATCCTGGAGAACGCCATCGCCTACAGCCCCGACGGCTCGATCATCGAACTGGCGGCGTATGAGGATCGCGGCGCGGTTGTCATCTCCATCGAGGACGAGGGACGCGGCATCCCCACCGCCGAGCTGGAACGGGTGTTCGACAAGTTCCGCCGCATGGAGGAGTCTACGGATCGCGCGAAAGGCGCAGGCCTCGGCCTCGCCATCTCCAAGGGTTTCGTCGAGGCCATGCGCGGCCGCATCGCCGCCGCCAGCCCGATCCAGGACGACGCCGACGGCAAACGCGGCACCCGCATCCTGATCAGTTTGCCCAAGTCTATCGCCACCCACCCGGATCTGCTCTGATGTCCGCCGTTCGCCCCCAGGTTCTGGTCATCGATGACGAACCCCAGATCCACCGCTTCCTGGCCCCCGCCCTGGACGCCGCCGGCTATGAACCCCGCCGCGCCGACAGCGGTCAGGAAGGGCTGCGCGCCATCGCCCTGTGGAGCCCCGATGCCGTGGTTCTGGACCTCGGCCTGCCCGACATGGACGGCAAGGACGTTCTGACGCGGGCGCGCGACTTCTATCAGGGGCCGATCATCGTCCTGTCCGCCCGCGACCGCGAGGCCGAGAAGATCACGGCCCTGGACCTGGGCGCCAACGACTATGTCGAAAAGCCTTTCGGCGTCGGCGAACTGCTGGCGCGCATCCGGGCGGGCCTGCGTCAGGGCGCGCTGACGCCGGTCGCGGGCGGGGTGGTCACGGCCAGCGATGTCATCATTGATCTGGACCGCCGCATCGTCACCCGCGCCGGCGAGCGGGTGAAGCTGCGCCCCAAGGAATACGACGTCCTGGCCTACCTCGCCCGCAACGCCGGCAAGGTCCTGGGTCATGCCGACCTGCTCAAGACCATCTGGGGCGCCGGCCACGCCGATGACGTTCAATATTTGCGCGTCGTTGTCGGCCAGCTTCGGCACAAGCTCGAGGCCGATCCGGCTCAGCCCGTCCTGCTCGTGACCGAACCGGGCGTAGGGTATCGGTTGGCGAACTGAGGTCTAGAACTCTTCCCAGCCGTCGCTGTTCGAGCCGACCGTGAGATCGCGTCCGCCAGCGACCTTGATGACGCGCTGTTCGACCGCCGGCGCGGGACGGGTTGCGGGGCGGGCATGGGCGGCAGCAGTGGTCTTGCGAGCCGTCGCGCGTCCGCCGGACACCTGGAAGAAGGCGACCTCGGACGACAGCTCGGCGGTTTCCTGACGCAGGGCTGTGCTGGCGGCGGTGGCCTGTTCGACCATGGCGGCGTTCTGCTGCGTCACCTGGTCCATCTGGTTCACGGCGACGTTGATTTCCTGCAGCCCGGTCGCCTGTTCCTTGGCGGAAGCGGCGATCTCGACGACCAGGGCGCTGATGTCGTCGACCTGCGAAGCGATGGCCTGGAGGGCCGAACCGGCCTCGCTGACGAGACGCACGCCGTTCTCGACCTCGGAGCCGGAGTTGGAGATCAGCGTCTTGATCTCCTTGGCGGCCTCGGCCGAGCGCTGGGCCAGGGCGCGGACTTCGGAGGCCACCACGGCGAAGCCGCGACCGGATTCGCCGGCCCGCGCGGCTTCGACGCCGGCGTTCAGGGCCAGCAGATTGGTCTGGAAGGCGATCTCGTCGATGACGCCGACGATCTGACTGATCTGGCGCGAGCCGCCTTCGATCTTCTGCATCGCGTCGACGGCGTTCATGACGACCTGACCCGACGCCTCGGCGCTCTTGCGGGCGCCGTTGGTGACGTTGGCGGCCTGGTTGGCGGCCTCGGCGGTCTTCTTGACCGTGACGGTGATCTCATCCAGCGCGGCGGCGGTCTCTTCCAGAGCGGCCGCCTGCTGCTCGGTGCGGCGCGACAGGTCCTCAGACGCCTGGCTGATTTCGCCGGCGCCGGAATCGATGCCGTGGACCGAGCCCAGGACGCCGGTGACGGTCTCTTCCAGACGGGCGATGGAGCGGTTGAAGTCGGCCTTCAGAACCTCGCTGCGCGCGGGGAAGGGGGCGTCGATACGATAGACCAGATCGCCCTCGGCCAGGGCCGACAGACCCTTGCCCAGGCTTTCGATGACGACGGCGTTCTCGGCGGCCTCTTGCTGGGCCACAGCTTCGCGCCGGCGGCGTTCGACTTCGGACTGGTCGCGCATCGATGCCGTTTCGCCTTCGAGCGCCTTGGCGCGCAGGCCGTTGTCGCGGAAGACCTGCATGGCCTGGGCCATGGCGCCGACCTCGTCCCTGCGGTCGGTGTCGGGAATGGCGACGTCCAGCTTGCCCCCGGCCATGATCGACATGGCGCCCGTCATCCGGCGAACCGGCGCGACCATCAGGATCGACAGCTGCACGCCCAGGAAGACGGCGGCGGCGACCAGGATCAGACCGCCCGCCGCCAGGGCGAAGAAGGAGGCGGTGATCGCCGACGCCTGTTCGGCGTCGCGCACGTTCATGCGGGCCATCTCGGCGTCGCGCACGGCTGTGATCGACTTGGTGATGTGGGTCACGCGAACCTTGTCGCCGGACTCGATGACGACACGGCGCGCGGCGTCGATGCGCGACGGGTCCAGCGCGGCCTGGGTCAGAGGCGTGCCGAACTCGGTCTTCCACACGGCGGCGTCATCCTGGGCCTTCTTGACCAGCGCGCGCTCTTCCGCCGTCAGATCGGCGGCGTTAAGCGCGGCGATCGACTGCTCGAACTGTTCCCAGCCGGTCTTGTAGACATCCAGATAGTCAGCGTTGGCGGTCAGAAGCACGCCGCGCATCTGGGAATTAAGACGGATGACGCCCTTCTCGGCGACATGGGTGTGATCGATGATGCTCTTGCTTTGCGCATTCAGCTCGGCCGCCGTCTTCATGGCGGACAGCTGGAAGAAGACCGCGCCGATCATGGCGGCGGCGACCGCCAGCAGCAGGGCGAAGGCGATCGCCAGCTTCCGCTGCATCGGGATGTTCTTCGGGTTCATGCGATCATCTCCTGAAGGATGTGCAAAGCAGGAGACCGGAGCGGCGAACGGCTCCGGCCTAAGGGACTAGAAGGCGGTCTGGACGCGCACGGTCGCGGTGTTCCCGTTGTCCTCGCCGGTGAAGGTTCCGGTGCGGTTGTCGACCGACCAGGCGCTCCAGTGCGCCGACACGCGGGTGTTATTGGTGGGATACCAGCTGACGCCCAGCAGCCAGGTGTCGCCCTCTCCGCCGGTCAGGCTGTCGGTGAAGTCGGCGGTGTCGTAACGACCCACGATCTCGACCGCGCCATAGCCGTCGGCGCCCAGCGGGTTCAGCACCTTGGGACGCGTCCAGGTGCCGGTGCGCGCGGACAGCGGCGGGGTTTCGCCCGTCAGAAACAGACCGGCCGACAGGCTGTAGGCGTCCTGGTCGAAGTCGCGCGCGGCGGTTCGAACCACGCGCTTGCCGCCCTCGGCCATGGCCCAGAAGGACCGATGCACACCGCCGAACTCCAGCCCCAGGCCCGAGCTGGACTTGGGATTCGCGTAGGCGCCCGACGACAGGCGCAGATTGTCGTTGCCGCGCGACGAAACCACCAGATTGCGCGAAGACAGGGTCGTGACCGGCGTCAGATCCTCGACGAAGCCCCAGCCGCCCAGATGCAGGAAACCGGCCTCGGTCTTGAAGGCCGACCAGTGGGTGCGGCCCATCACGGCGACTGTGTCGCTGGTCGTGCCGTCGCTGATGGCGTCGCCGGTCACCGAAAGTGACGCGTGCCAGACGCTGCCCGTCAGCTTGCCCATGACACCGACCCCGTAAGAGCCGCGCTCGGGACCGATGGTGGAGACCATCAGGCTGCGTTCTAGGAAGGGCGTCTGATCTTCGGCCGTGCCGCCTTCGACGCCGCGGTCGTTCAGGCGCTGACCGGCGGAAATCTCAAGGTCGCGCCCGCCCAGCTTGCGGCTGTAGGCGATGAAGGCGTTGGCGACGCTGACCGAATTGTCGGCGATATCGCCTTCGATCCAGTAGCTGAAGCCGCCGGCGATCTTGCCCTGGCCGCCCAGGCGCAGGCCGCGCAGTTCGGTCGTGGTCAGGTCGCGGTTGGGATAGTCTGAACCGAAGGTCGTCGACAGGTCTGCGGTCACCCGAATGCGCGGCTTGAAGGTGAAGGCGCCGTCGGGGCTGCGCCATTCCGGCAGGCCCGTGGCCCAGTCGACGGGCGCGGGCGTGGCCGGAGCGGGCGCAGCGGCGGTCTGGACGGGACGCGGCGCCGCGACAGGTGCGGGGGTTCCGGCGACGGCGGTCGGCGTGGCAACCGCAGCGGTGCGCGATTGGGCTTCCAGTTGTTCCAGTCGGGCCGACAGCGCCTGCACCTGTGCACGCAGGGCGGCGATTTCATCGGCGGACGGCGCCGCTTGGGCGAAGGCGGAGGTGGCGAGCGCGGCCAGGCCGACGCCGGCTGCGAGCGAGCGATAGATGGTCATGGAGATTACCGTAAGGGAAGATCGTTAAGGAGCGCCCAAATCGCGGTAAGGAGAACTGCGTAGCTTCGGTCCTAAGGGCGTCCGGACAAGGAGCAGGCGCCGTGCGGATCGCGACGGCGCCTGTAGGAAGTCGGGTCAGTCGGCGGTGACCAGGGCCTTGTCGCCGGGGCCGGCCGCCGGATCGGGCAGAGCCGCCAGCGGACGGGGTTCGCCATCCAGCGCCGCCTTCAGCGCATCGCGATCCAGTTCGCCTTCCCAACGGGCGACGACGATGGTGGCCACAGCGTTGCCGATGAAGTTGGTCAGGGCGCGGCACTCGCTCATGAAGCGGTCGATGCCCAGGATCAGCGCCATGCCGGCGACCGGCACGGCCGGGACGACCGAGAGGGTGGCGGCCAAGGTAATGAAGCCCGCACCGGTGATGCCCGCCGCGCCCTTGGAACTCAGCATGGCGACCAGCAGCAGCACGATCTGGTCCTGCAGGCTCAGGTCGATGTTCAGCGCTTGAGCAATGAACAGGGCGGCCATCGTCATATAGATGTTGGTGCCGTCCAGATTGAACGAATAGCCGGTGGGCACGACCAGACCGACCACGGACTTCGCGGCACCGGCGCGCTCCATCTTCTGCAACAGGCTGGGCAGGGCGGCTTCGGACGACGAGGTGCCCAGCACCAGCAGCAGTTCTTCCTTCAGGTAGCGGATCAGCTTGAGGATGTTGAAGCCGTTGGCCCAGGCGACCAGGCCCAGAACCCCGACCACGAAGATGGCGGCGGTGATGTAGAAGGTGGCGACCAGGGCGGCCAGATTGGCGATCGAACCGATGCCGTATTTGCCGATGGTGAAGGCGAAGGCCCCGAAGGCGCCGATGGGCGCGGCCTTCATCAGGATGGCGACCAGTTTGAAGAAGGCGACGCTGATCGATTCCAGGAAGTTCAGCACCGGCTTGCCCACATCGCCGACCATGGCGAGCGCCAGTCCGAACAGGACCGAGACGAACAGCACCTGCAGGATGTTGCCCTCGGAGAAGGCGCTGACGAAGGTGTCGGGAATGATGCCGGTCAGGAAGCCGACGATGGTCGTCTCATGCGCCTGATCGGAATATTTGGTGACAGCGCTCGCATCTAGGCTGGCGGGGTCGATGTTCAGGCCGTGGCCCGGCTGGACCAGATTGGCCACGATCATGCCGATGATCAGGGCCAGGGTCGAGAAGGTCAGGAAATAGGCGAAGGCCTTGGCGGCGACGCGACCGACCCGGCCGATGTCGCGCATCCCGGCGATGCCGGTGACGATAGTCAGGAAGATCACCGGCGCGATGATCATCTTCACCAGCTTGATGAAGGCGTCGCCCAGCGGCTTCAGGCTCTCGCCGAACGACGGCCAGAAATGCCCGATCAGGCCGCCGGCGAGGATCGCCAGCAGAACCTGAAAATAGAGATGCCGGTAAAAGGGCTTGCGCTTGGCGCTGCCGTCGTCGGCGATCGTCGGTGTGATAATCATGGTGACCTCCCAATCGTCCTCTCGGGGACGTTCAGCGATCAGGATGCGGCCGCTCTGTAACAGGCCAAAACCGAAAATGTAGGATCGGGCTGGGAGAAAAAACTCACGATTAACAACGTGTTGTCGTTTTCGAAGCTGAGACGCTTGTGCTGAAAACGAAACCGGCACACGTTGGGTTGTGTCGAAATCAGCACAAGATTAGTCCGTGATCGTCCCAGCCGCCAGACGTGAGTTTCTTGGCGTCGCGGGCATCGGCGTCTTCGTCGTCGCCGGATTGCTGATCCTGATCGCTATCATCGTCGCGGGCGATCTTGCGCGAAAGAGCGCGGCGCAGGACATCGTTCGTCAGGCGGAGGCGACACTGCTGCTCGATCAGGCTCTGCTGTCCAGCGAGCTGGACCGGCATCGCGCCACGCCCGTGGTTCTGGCCAGCGAGGACATCATTCTGGAGGCCTTGCGCGTTCCGGCGCCCGCCACGCTGGACAGGGTCAATGCCCGTCTGGACATGCTGGCGGTCCAGACCGGCGCGGCGGCCATCTATCTGCTGGACAGCCAAGGCAGGGCCATTGCGGCGAACAACTATCGCACCCCGGTCAGTTTCGTCGGCGACGACTATGCCTACCGTCCCTATTTCAAGACGGCGATGCGGGCGGGATCCGACGAATATTTCGCCTTTGGATCGCGAAGCGGCCGGCCCGGCCTCTATCTGTCCCGCCGCGTCGGCGCCGGTCGCCAGGCCGACGGCGTGATCGTGGTCAAGATCGAGTTCGACGCGGTCGAGGCCGCTTGGCGACGACAGGCGGAACAGGCCCTGGTGACGAACCGGGACGGCGTGATCGTGC
Organism: Brevundimonas sp. EU05-FHT14B07; assembly: GCF_058790795.1. Taxonomy (NCBI): domain Bacteria; kingdom Pseudomonadati; phylum Pseudomonadota; class Alphaproteobacteria; order Caulobacterales; family Caulobacteraceae; genus Brevundimonas; species Brevundimonas sp. EU05-FHT14B07. The sequence continues at coordinate 238,405 of NZ_JBYTCZ010000005.1, read as the reverse complement.
TCAGTTCCGACCCCGCGCGACGCTTTAAGACGCTGAAGCCGCTGGACGCTGCGAGAGCCAGGGCCTTGCGTGACAGCCGCCAGTTCGGCGACGCGCCGCTGACGCCGCTCACCCCCGCGATCACGCCAGTGGACGACGGGCGGGTGCAATTGGGCGGCGAGATCTTCGTTCCATTGCGTCGCGCCTTGCCGGTCGAGGACTGGACCCTGCTGCTCCTGGTCCCCGTCGCCGACGCCGACCGTGCGGCGGGACCTGTCCGCTGGGCGGCGGGCCTGGCGGGCGCGCTTCTGATGGTCGTGCTGGCCTGGATCTGGCGGGCGCATCTGCGTCGGCTGGACGGGCAGCGTCAGCAGGCCGAGGTCCGACGCGAACTGGAGCTTCGCGTGGATGAACGCACCACCGCGCTGACGGCGGCGAACGTGAAGCTGAGAAACCAGATCGAGGACCGCAAACGCACCGAGGCGCGCCTGCGAACCCTGCAGGCCGATCTGGTTCAGGCCAACCGTCTGGCGCACTTGGGCCAGATCGTCGCCGGCGTGGCCCACGAGATCAATCAACCTGTCGCGGCGATCCGCGCCAACGCCGATAACGCCCTGACCCTGCTGTCGCGCGAACAGCCGGACGAGGCGCAGGCCAAGCTGACGCGCATTCAGGGACTGACCGAGCGGATCGGCGCCATCGTCGAGGATTTGCGCGGCTTTGCGCGCAAGACCCCGCCGCGCACCACAACCGTCGTCGTCGACGAAGCGGTCGAGGGCGCCCTGTTGCTGGTCACCAGCCGGATGCGCGACGAAGGCGTGGCGGTCGAACGGATGGGCGAGGCGAAGGTGTCGGCCCAGGCGGACCGCGTGCGGCTGGAACAGGTGCTGGTCAATCTTTTGCAGAACGCCTTTGAAGCCTTGGGCGATCAGGCCGATGCGCGGATCGGCCTGGACGTCTCGACCACCGACGATCTGGTTGTCATCGCCGTGACCGACAACGGACCCGGCCTGTCCAAGGCGACGTTGCGGACCCTGTTCACGCCCTTTTCGACCACCAAGCCGAACGGTCTTGGGCTGGGGCTGGTGATCTCGCGCGACATCGTCGAGGCCTTCGGCGGCAGTCTGGTCGTGGCCTCTAACGGCCGTCGCGGCGCGCGTTTCGAGGTCCGGCTCAGGAGGAACCCGGCATGACATCGGACGGCGCCCTGATCCTGGTCGTGGATGATGACGACGACCTGCGCGAGGCCCAGGTCGAGACGCTCGCGCTCGCGGGATACGCCCCGACAGGCGTGAGTTCCGCCGATCAGGCCTTGGCGCGGCTGGAGGCCGCGTCCCCGCATGTCGTCTTGTCCGACATCCGCATGCCTGGGCTGGATGGGCTGGAGTTTCACAAACGCGTGGCGGCCATCGATCCTGAGCTGCCGTTCATTCTGATGACGGGGCATGGCGATATCGACATGGCCGTCGCCGCCCTTCATCGCGGCGTGTTCGACTTCCTGCCCAAACCCTTCGGCGCCGATCGCCTGTTGCCGGTCATTCAGCGCGCGGCGCGCCAGCGACAACTGGTGTTGGAAAACCGTCGCCTGACCCGACTTGTCGAAAACGCCGAGGCGGAGGAGGCGCGCAGCGGCCTGATCGGACAGGCGCCGGCCATCGTGCGGCTGCGCGAGACGATCGCCCAGGTCGCCCGCGCGGGCGTGGATGTGCTGATCCAGGGCGAGAACGGCGTCGGCAAGGAGACGGTCGCGCGCGGTCTGCACCGCTCCAGCGCCCGGCGCGCCCGGCCCTTCGTCGTCGTCAACTGCGCCGCCCTGCCGGAGGATGTGCTCGACGCCGAACTGTTCGGGCGGTCGCCGACGTCGGGCTATGGACGCCGGATCGGTGGTCGCGTGCGCGAGGCCGACGGCGGCACCCTGTTGCTGGAAGAGGTCGAGGCGCTGTCGCCGGCGTTGCAGATCAAGCTGCTGAAGCTGATGGAGACTGGACAGATCTCGGGAGAGGACGACCAGGCCTTCAGCCTACGTTTTCTGACGACCACGCGGATCGATCTGGACGCCGCGGCGGCGCGCGGCGCCTTCCGGTCGGACCTCTACTATCGTCTAAGCGTGGTCACCCTGACCCTGCCCAGCCTGCGGGATCGGCGCGAGGATATACCGCTGCTGTTCCGTCATCTGGTGTCGCAGGCGGCCGGGCGACAGAAGAAGACCCCGCCGCCGATCGACGATGCGACCGACGCCCATCTTATGATGCGCGACTGGCCCGGCAATGTCCGCGAGCTGGCCCAGGCCGCCGAGCGCTTCGTCATCGGCCTCGACCGAAACGGCGGCGCGACCGGCGTCGCGGATGGCAGCCTGAGCGAGCGCGTCGAGGCGTTCGAAGCCCGCGTGCTGGACGAGGCGCTAAAGGCCGCCAAGGGCGATGTCCGCGCCGTGATGGCCCGGCTCGACCTTCCCCGAAAGACCTTCTACGCCAAGGTCAAACGCCACGGCATCGTCCTTGATGACTACCGCCGCGGCGATTGACGGGCTGAGCGGCTCAGCCCTCGGACCACACCGCCATTTCGGTGCCGGCCGGATCGGCGAAGTGGAAGCGGCGACCGCCGGGGAAACTGTAGGTCGGTTTCAAGATCCGGCCGCCGGCCGCCTCGACCTTGGCCAGCATGGCTTCCAGGTCATGGGCGTACAGGATGGGCAGGGGAGCCTTGGTCTGATCGGCCTGATCGGCGTCGAAACCGCCGTCCAGACCCTGATCGAAGGCGGCATAGGTCGGGCCGTAATCCACGAAGGTCCAGCCGAACGCCTGGCTGTAGAATTGCTTGGTCGCGGGCAGGTTGGCGGCGGGCAGTTCGAGGTAGTCCAGCTTTCCGTCTTCACGCACGGTTGATCTCCTGAGTTGGGCGCCACCGGCCCCTTGTCTTGCACGCGCCCTCGACATGCGCAAACCTGCAAACGGTTCGCATTTGCAGGAATCGAGCGATGATCGTGATGACGACAGGCCTGTCGGCCCTGATGGCCTTGATGCGGTGCGAGGCGCGTCAGACCGAGCCGCCGCCGAGGCTCGAGACCGATCGCGCAAACCCGCTTCCGCCCCGACCCAGGCCCTGATCAACCGACCTGGGCGCGATGCCTCAGATGCGCGTCGGCCAGCACGCAGGCGGCCATGGCCTCGACCACCGGCACGGCGCGCAGGGCGACGCACGGGTCGTGACGACCCTTGGTGCGAAGGTCCTTCTCTTCGCCGTCGCGGGTGATCGTCTGGCGTAGGGTCAGGATGGAGGAGGTCGGCTTGAACGCCACCCGCGCGGTCACCGGCTGGCCCGTCGAAATCCCGCCCAGCACGCCGCCCGCCTTGTTCGACAGGAAGACCGGCTGCTTGTTCAGGTCCAGCCGCATCTCGTCGGCGTTCTGTTCTCCGGTCAGTTCGGCGGCCTCGAAGCCCGCCCCGATCTCGACCCCCTTGGCCGCATTGATCGACATCAGGGCTGCGGCCAACTCGCCGTCCAGCTTGCCGTACAGCGGCGCGCCCCAGCCCGCCGGAACGCCCGTGACCTCCAGCGCGACCACGGCGCCGACCGACGACCCGGCCTTGCGGATGCCGTCCAGATAGGCCTCCCATGCGGGCACGACCTCGGCCGAGGCGGCGAACAGCGGATTGCCGCCGACGGCGTCGAAATCGATCTTATCCAGCGCGATCCGGTGCGGGCCGATCTGCACCACGCCGGCGCGAATCCTGATCCCGTCGCCCAGCACCTTGCGCGCCACGGCCCCGGCCGCCACGCGGCTGGCGGTCTCGCGCGCCGAGGATCGACCGCCGCCCCGGTGGTCGCGCACCCCGTATTTGGCCTGATAGGCATAGTCGGCGTGCCCCGGCCGATAGGCGCGGGCGATCTCGCCATAGTCCTTGGACCGCTGATCCTCGTTCTCGATCAGGATCGAGATCGGCGTGCCCGTCGTCACCGGCCCGTCGCCGTCGTCGAACACGCCCGACAGGATGCGCGCCGTGTCGCTTTCCTTGCGCTGGGTGACAAAGCGGCTGCCGCCCGGCTTCCGCTGGTCCAGCCAGGGCTGAAGATCCGCCTCGGTCAGGGGGATCATCGGCGGGCATCCGTCCACGACGCAGCCGATCGCCGGCCCATGGCTCTCGCCCCAGGTGGTCACGCGAAACAGATGGCCGAAGGTGTTGTGCGACATGGCCCCGACTTAGGCCGCCAGACGCTCCTGCGTCCAGACCCGCGTGAACCGCACCAGCAGGTCCTCCGCCGCCGAGGGAACATCGGACGACGGCTCCAGCGTCACGAACAGATGGCCCGGCGGCCGCGATCCGCGCGCGGGCAGGCCCAGGTCCTTCAGCCGCACCCGCACCGGTGCGGCCATGTCGGCGGTGATCCAGGCCGAGCGCGTGCCGACGGGGGTCTCGATCTCCACCCGCCCGCCGTCGGCCATCAGGCGACGCTCGACGGCCCAGGTCATGAACAGATCGTCGCCGACGACCGACAGCCCGTCCTCGGGCCGGATCAGCACCGACAGATAGAGATCGCTCCCGTCCGCCGCCCCGCGCTTCAGCCGCAGGTGATCGCCGCTGCGCAGGCCCTTCGGCGCCGTGACCCGCACCGTGCGCGCGCCCAGCCGGACCTCGACCTGACCCCCGGCCAAGGCCTGCATCGGCGACAGGACCAGAACCGGCATCGGCGCGGGCCGCGCGGCGGGCGCCGACAGGGCGGGGCGAGGGGGCTGGTGCGCCTGGATCAGCCGATAGGCCGCGATCACGCGCCGGAACCGCTCGGCGTCCCCGCCGGCCTGATCCGGCCGCGCCGCCTTCACCGCCGTGCGGAACGCGGCCTTCAGCGTCGACGCATCGGCATCCCCATTCAGGCCCAGGATCGACAGGGCCTCGCGGACGCCGGACACATCTGAAATCGAAACAGGCGCGCTCATGCCGTCACCGTTCGCGCATCAGGGTCAATGGGCGGTTAACCCCCTGACGGCGACACGCCCGTTTTTGACCGCGATCATTCCCAGCTGCGCCTGCACGGACTACATCATTCGCATGACCGCATCCGTGATCCCGCCCAGCCCGTCGCGTGAGGAATACGCCCGCGACTATGCCGCCGCCCTGGCCGCCAATGGCGACGAGACCATCTTCGGCCGGCCCGAACCGATCGGCCTGTTCGTCGAATGGCTGGCGGACGCAAGGGCGCACGAGCCGAACGATCCCAACGCCATGACCCTGTCGACCATCGACGCCGACGGCCTGCCCGATGCGCGGATCGTCCTGCTGAAGGACGTCGATGCGCGGGGCTTCACCTTCTATTCGAACAGCGAGAGCGCCAAGGGCGTCGAACTGGCCGGTTGCGCGGCCGCCGCCCTGACCTTCCACTGGAAATCCCTGCGTCGCCAGGTGCGGGTGCGCGGCGCGGTCGAGCCTGTCACGCCGGCCGAGGCCGACGCCTATTTCGCCAGCCGCGCGCGCGAAAGCCGCATCGGCGCCTGGGCCTCGGACCAGTCCCGCCCCCTGTCGGATCGCACCGTGCTGGAAGAGGCCGTGGGCCGTGAAACCGCGCGCTTCGATGGTCAGGAGGTGCCGCGCCCGTCCCACTGGACCGGCTGGCGCGTCGTGCCGCGCTCGGTCGAGTTCTGGCGCGATCGCCCGTTCCGCCTGCATGACCGACTGCGTTTCGACCGCGACGGCGAGGCCTGGCGCTCGGGCCGCCTCTGGCCCTGACCGCCATCAGTCGCGGAACAGCAGCGATCCGTCGCCGTAGGAATAGAAGCGATAGCCGTCGGCGACCGCATGGGCATAGGCCGCCTTCATCGTCGCCGTGCCCGCAAAGGCGCTGACCAGCATGAACAGCGTCGATTTCGGCAGGTGGAAGTTGGTCATCAGCACATCGACCGCCCGGAACCGATAGCCCGGCGTGATGAAGATGGCCGTGTCGCCGTGGAACGGTTTGATCTCTCCGTCCTCGGCCGTCGCGCTTTCCAGCAGCCGCAGGGAGGTGGTGCCGACGCAGACGATGCGCCCGCCCTTTGCATGGACGGCGTTCAGGGCGGCGGCGGTTTCAGGCGACACCTCGCCCCACTCGCTGTGCATCTTGTGGTCGGCCAGGTCGTCGGCCTTGACCGGCAGGAAAGTGCCGGCCCCGACATGCAGCGTCACCGCATGGGTCGAGACGTCCTTGGCTCGAATGGCGTCCAGCAGGGCCGGGGTGAAATGCAGCCCCGCCGTCGGCGCCGCAACCGATCCGTCATGCTCGGCGAACACAGTCTGATAGTCCGACCGGTCGCGGTCGTCCTCGGGCCGTTTGGCGGCGATATAGGGCGGCAGGGGCATGACCCCGACATCGCGGATCGCATCGTCCAGCGCCGGTCCCGCCAAGTCGAAGGTCAGGGTGATCAGCCCGTCTTCCCCTTTGGTCGTCACCGTGGCGTCCAGCCGCCCCAGGTCGCAGGCGGCGTCGCTCGCGTTTCCAAAACGAACCCGATCCCCCGGCTTGATCCGCTTGCCCGGCTTCATGAAGGCGGACCAGACGTCGGGCGCGTCGCGGTGGTGCAGCGTCGCCTCCACCTCGACCGTCAGGGTTTCGCCCTCGGCCCCGATCCGCTGACGCACGCCCGACAGACGGGCGGGAATGACCCGCGTATCGTTGAACACCAGGGCGTCGCCCGGCTGCAGGAAGTCCGGCAGATCGCGAATGACCCGGTCTTCCAGCGCGCCGCCTTTCACCACCAGCAGCCGTGCGGAATCGCGCGGATCGGCCGGGCGCAACGCAATACGGTCTTCGGGCAGGTCGAAATCGAAATCGGCGGTCTTCATCGCGCGCTCTATAGGGGGCTCCGACGCGCCGCGCCACGCTGCGGCGCCCCGCCAGCGCATCGTCGGCGCCCCGCTGTCTGATTTCCAACGGGTTTTCGCCCCCGAGCGGCGTCTAACCGACCGCGCTCCGGCCGCGTGCTAGACTGGCCGTGGATCTTTGACAGCGTAAGTTCAGGCGGAATGGACGGCGAAATCCCGCCTGCGCCTCACCCGGATGATGCCGCCGGATTAGACGAATTAGACACTTTAGACGGTGAATTCCCGTACGCGGCCCAAGGCCCACCGGCGCGCGATTAGACGAACTAGACTCTTTAGACGGTAAAATTACCCGCCGACGTCTGATCTCAGCTGTAGCCCGGCGCAAACGCCCCGGCCCAGGCGCCATAGCGGTTCAGCGACAGGTCGCGTGTCTCGATCTCGGGCGCCTTGCCGTCGACCATGTCGGCCAGAACCCGCGCCGAGCCGCACGCCATGGTCCAGCCCAGGGTGCCGTGGCCGGTATTCAGATAAAGCCCCGGAACCTTGGTCGCGCCGATCACCGGCGTGCCGTCCGGCGTCATTGGACGAAGGCCCGACCAATAGCTGGCGCCCGCCAGGTCGCCGCCGCCGGGGAACAGGCTGCCGACCGAATGGGCCAGGGTCTCGCGACGCAGGGCGGGCAGGGTGTTGTTGTATCCCGACAGCTCGGCCATGCCGCCCACGCGGATGCGGTCGCCCAGGCGCGTGATCGCCACCTTGTAGCTCTCGTCCATGACGGTGGAGACGGGCGCGCGGTCTTCGTTCACGATCTTGGCCGTGATCGAATAGCCCTTCACCGGATAGACCGGCAGATCGAGACCCAGCGGCTTGGCCATCATCGGCGAATAGGAGCCGAGCGCCAGGATCACCAGATCGGCCGTCATGGCGCCCTTGCTGGTCATTGCGCCGGTCGCGCGACCGTCCGTCATCGTGATCGACTGGATCTCGGTCCCGGTGTGGAAGACCACGCCGCGCTCCGCCGCCAGCTTGGCCAGGGCGTTGGTGAATAGGAAGCAGTCGCCGGTCTCGTCATGCGGCAGGCGCAGACCCCCGACGAAATCGACGTCGGAGGCGGCCAGGCCCGGCTCGGCCGCGATACAGCCCGCGCGGTCCAGAACTTCGCACGGAACGCCGGCGGCCTTCAGCACATCGACGTCCTTGTGCACGTCGGCCAGCTGCTTTTCCGTGCGGAACAGCTGCAGCGTGCCCTGCTGGCGACCGTCATAGGCGATGCCGGTCTCGCGGCGCAGCAGGTCGATCTGGTCGCGGCTGTATTCGGCCAGACGCACCATCCGGCTCTTGTTCAGCGCGTAGCGGTCGTGGGTGCAGTTGCGCAGCATGGCGATGGTCCAGCGCACCATAGCCATGTCCAGACGCGGCCGCACGATCAGCGGCGCGTGGCGCATCAGCAGCCACTTCATCGCCTTGACCGGGATCGACGGCGCGGCCCAGGGCGCGGAATAGCCCGGCGAAATCTGCGCGGCGTTGGCGAAGCTGGTTTCCAGCGCCGGACCGGCCTGCCGATCCACGACCGTGACCTCATGCCCGGCCTGGCTGAGATACCAGGCGGTGGTGACGCCGATGACGCCCGACCCAAGCACCAGAACCCGCATGTGACGTTCCCAAGCCCAATGTTGTTATTCGTCGCAAGCTAGCGCCGCATGGATCGACGATCCTGCCTGTTTGCGCAACGATCGGTCGCTGATAGGAGTCTTACGCAATAATCTGCGGCTAAATGGCGGAAACTTGTGTCCCTGCTTGATCCCCTTGACCAGCGCCTCCTTCAGCGGCTCCGCGCCGATGGGCGCATCAGCAATGCGGACCTGGCCTCCGCCGTCGGTCTGTCGCCTTCCGCCTGCCTGCGGCGCGTGCGCCGGCTGGAAGAGCGCGGGGTGATCCGGGGCTATGCCGCCGTCCTGGCCAACGACAGCGACGACGGCGTCGTCGCCTATGTCGAGATCACGCTGGAGAAGCAGACCGACGACCACATGCGCCGGTTCGAGGCGGCCGTCCGCAACCACCCGGAAATCCGCGACTGCTATCTGATGGCGGGCGAGGCCGACTACATCGTCCGCGCGGTCGCGCCCGACATCGCCGCCTATGAGGTGATCCACAAGGACGTCCTGTCGCGTCTGCCGGGCGTGTCGCGCATCCACTCCAGCCTGGCGATCCGCAACGTCCTGGCGGCGCGCGGGTGAAGCGGGCTGAACCTTCCGGCCCGGTCGGGTGTTGTGGCGGCATGAAAGCCCTCGACCTCCTCCCGTCCGCCCTCATAGGCGCTGTCGCCAGCGCCCGCTCCATGACCCCGATGGCGGCCCTCGCCGCCGCCGAACTGGCGCACAAGCCCTTGCCCGGCCGCGTCTTCCTGCTGAACCGGCCGCTGTTCAAGTTCGGCGCCCTGGCCATGGGTGTCGGCGAACTGCTGGGCGACAAGATGAAGACCGCGCCCGATCGCACCGTCTTCCTCGGCCTATTGGCGCGGGTCATGAGCGCGGGCATCGCCGGCGCCGCCCTGGCCCCTCGCGGCAAGGAGAAGCTGGGCGCCGGCCTGGCGGTCGGCACGGCCGTGCCGCTGGCCTATCTGACCCTTTCGGGGCGCAAGAAGGCCATGGCCCGCATCGGCCAGACCAAGAGCGGCCTGATCGAGGACGCCTTGATCGTCGGCGCCGGCGCATTGGTCGTCGGCCTGACCGTCTCGCGGTTCAACCGCCGCTAGCCGCTCGACAGCCGGGCCCCGGCGGCGATAGGTGAGGGACGTTTCGAAGGACCCTTAGCCCATGATCACCCGCATCCAGCCCGGCGCCCGCATGAGCGAGGCCGTCGTCCACGGCGACACCATCTATCTGTCGGGCCAGGTCGGCGAACCCGGCGACGACGTGGCGACGCAGACCCGAACGGCGCTGGCGGAGATCGAGGCCCTGCTGGCCGAAGCCGGCAGCGACAAGTCCAAGATTCTGATGGCCCAGATATGGCTGGCGGATATCGCCGACTTCGAGGCGATGAACGGCGTCTGGGACGCCTGGGTCGACACCGCCAACCCGCCGGCCCGCGCCACGGGCGAAAGCCGGCTGGCTTCCCCCGACTACAAGGTCGAGATCATCGTAATCGCCGCCAAAGCCTGATCGCGGTTGACCGGGCGGGATGCAGACTGCAAACCGCCGCCATGCTTCAGAACCTCGAAACCCTCGCCCGCGAGGCCAAGTCCTGGCCCTTCGAACAAGCCCGCAACCTGCTGGCGCATGTTCTGAAGAAACGGCTGGGCGAGACCGAGCGAGCCGAAGCGCGCGCCCTGATCGACGCCGGCAAGGCGGATGAAGCCCTGGCGGCCTTTCCCGCCTTGCAGCGCCCGGTGATCCTGGAGACCGGCTATGGCCCGTCGGGCCTGCCGCACATGGGCACCTTCGGCGAGGTCGCCCGCACCACCATGGTGCGCAACGCCTTTCGCGCCCTGACCGGCGACCACTGGCCCACGCGCCTGATCGCCTTCTCCGACGACATGGACGGCCTGCGCAAGGTGCCGGAGGGCGTGCCGAACCCAGAGATGCTGCGCGAGGACCTGCATCTGTCCCTGACGCGGGTGCGCGATCCCTTCGGCACCCACGACAGCTTTGGCGCGCACAACAACGCCCGCCTGCGCGCCTTCCTCGACAGCTTCGGCTTTGACTATGAGTTCATGTCCTCGACCGAGACCTACAGATCGGGCCGGTTTGACGCGACGCTGCTGACGCTTCTGGAACGGTTCGACGCGGTCCAGGCCATCATGCTGCCGACCTTGGGCGAGGAGCGCCGCGCCACCTATTCGCCCTTCCTGCCCGTCAGCCCGATCACCGGCCATGTGCTGCAGGTCCCCACCCTGGCGCGCAACGTCGAGAAGGGCACGATCACCTTCGAAGACCCCGCCGGCGAACCGGGCAATCGCACAGAAGTGCCGGTCACGGGCGGCCATGTGAAGCTGCAGTGGAAGCCCGACTGGGCCATGCGCTGGGTCGCGCTGGATATCGACTACGAGATGTCGGGCAAGGACCTGATCGAGAGCGTGCGTGAAAGCTCCAAGGTCTGCCGCGCCCTGGGCGGCACCCCGCCTGAGGGTTTCAACTACGAGCTCTTCCTCGACATCGAGGGCAAGAAGATCTCCAAGTCCAAGGGTAACGGCCTGACGATGGACGAGTGGCTGCGCTACGGCACGCCCGAGAGCCTGTCGTGGTACATGTTCCAGTCGCCGAAGTCGGCCAAGAGCCTGCACTTCAACGTCATTCCGCGCGCCATCGACGACTATCTGGCCTTCATCGAAAGCTACAAGACCCAGGAGCCGGCCAAGCGGATCGACAACGCCGTCTGGTCGATCCATGCGGGCGATCCGCCGACCCATACCTCGCCGGTGTCGTTCGCCCTTTTGCTGAACCTGGTCGGCGTAGCCAACGCCTCGACCAAGGACCAGCTGTGGGCCTATTTCGCCAAATACCTGCCCGAGGCGACGCCGCAGAACGAGCCGCTGCTGGATCGGCTGATGGGGTCGGCGCTGAACTATTACGAGGACTTCGTGAAGCCCTCGAAGTCGTATCGCCTGCCCGACGACAAGGAGAAGGCGGCGCTGCTGGACCTGGCGGAAAGGCTGAAGGCCCTGCCGGCGGACACGACCGACGGCGAACTGATCCAGAGCGAAGTCTATGCCGTCGGCAAGGCGCATGAGTTCGAGCCGCTGCGGGCGTGGTTCGGCGCGCTCTACGAGGTGCTGCTGGGCGCCAGCCAGGGGCCGCGCTTCGGTTCGTTCGCGGCCATCTACGGCCTGCCGCAGACGATCGCCCTGATCGAAGCGGGCGCAAACGGAGAACTGGCGCAACCTTGACCTTGCGTCAGGGTTGTTGCGTGATGCCCTCCTAAAGGGACGTAGCCGGGGGAGGCGAGGTTGCGTTACGAGATCGACGAGGCGAACAGGGTCCTGATGCTCGACCTGGTTTCGGCCGGGTCAGCCGACCGCGTGCTGAAAGCCACGGTCGATCTGATCACGCAAAGGTCTGAGCTCTGCAGCTGGGACTGGATCGTCGAATGCGAACCCATGACCGACGATGCCACGGTCCAGCATCTGGCGAAGCTGGCTGAGGCCTGGGGGCCGCCGCCGCCGGTCGAGGCGGTGACGGTTTTCGTAACCCACGACCGCATGCTCCATCTGTGGGCGCGCGTGCTGGACTTCCAGTTCGTGCGCCGGAAACACTTCATCGAACGCGACATCGATATCGCCAGACGATTTGTCGCCCGCCGCCAGTCCGCGCGCATGGCCAAGATGAACGGAAAATAACGGCGAAGCTCCGGGAGCCTTCAGGTTCGTCCGTGCATTCTCTCGTCATCGGCAAACGCGCTGACAGGAGAAGAGTTATGTCGAACAAGATTTTCAAGACCGGTCTGGCCACCGCTGCCGCCTTGGCCGCCATGGTGACCGCCGCCCCGATGTCCGCCCAGGCTCAGGCCAACGGCGTGACCAACTGTGACGCACCTGGCGGTCGCCAGCGTGCGGGCGCTCTGATCGGCGCCGTGGTCGGCGGCGTGGTGGGCTCGAACCTCGCTCGCAATGAGCGTACGGCCGGCACCATCGTAGGCGCGGGCGCCGGCGCCGCCGCCGGTTCCTATATCGGCTGCAACCAGCAACGCGCCCGTGCGGCTTCGGCCTCTAGCGGCGCCCAGTATCGCGCTTCGTCGAACCTGCGCATCCGCAGCGGCCCCGGCACCAACTATCGCCAAGCCGGCACGCTGTCGGCCGGTCAGCCCTTCACCGCCATCGGTTCGCAAGGCGAGTGGGTGCAGATTGCAGGCGGCGGTTGGGTGAATGCCCACTACGTCACGGCCAACTGAGTTCAGTTCGCCGCTAATCGAAAGCCCCGTCCGGCTCGCCGGGCGGGGTTTTTGCTGCGCGTTACTGGCTGACCCAGAGGATGCGGGCCATCCATTCGATCTCGCGTCGGGGCACGATCCTTGGCGGGTAGTCGGGATTGATTGAGGCCAAGGTGACGGCGCGGCTGGTCAGGCTGGTGACCTCCTTGGCCACGGTTTCTCCGCTGGTCAGGCGGGCGACGACGCGGTCGCCGCGCCGTACCTGCGTCGCTTCCTGATCCACGATGACGCGATCGCCTTCGCGATAGAGGGGCGACATCGAATCGCCCGTGATCTGAAGGCTGAACAGGGTGTCCTTGGCGCGCGGCAGGTCGGTCTGATCCCAACCTTCACCGACCGGCAGGCCAGCGTCGTCGAAGAAGCCGTCCTGACCCGCCTTGGCCAGACCCAGCAAGGGCACGCTGGTGGGCTCCTCCGGTGCGTCTTCGGCCAACACCGCAAACTCCGACAGCGACAAGCCCGTCGCCTGAAGCACCAGCGTCATGCTCTCGGTCGATGGCCAGCGTGGACGCGGAGGATCGCCGGGCCCGAAGCGTTTTGAGGGATTGAAACTCGTTGCATCCAGACCGGCCCGCCGCGCCAAGCCCGACGGCGACAGCCCTTCACGCCGCGCCAAGGCATCGACGGCTTTCCAAAGCTTGGCATGGGATAGCGGCATGATCTTCCAGCAACCGATTCGTCGCGAGAATACGATCAGGCTTTAGGAATTTCTACCTACCAGCATCGCCGCACGGCGCTCTTGCCAAGCATAGAATGTGCCGATGACGATGCAGCCGATAATGAGATAACCGTTGAGATTCATAACTGTGATCAACGATCCTAGCAGCACAGGTTGTTTGGCGAGCATCATGACGTGAGCCATCACTGTGATCAGTTGGATGCCGCTTGCCCACACGGGCCACGATTGTCGATAGCGCCAGGCAACACCGACGAAGACTATCAAAACAGCAAGATCGATCAGAAACAAACCGGCAGGCAGGCCGCGAAAGCCGCTGTTTTCCTGCAAGATAATGGATGCGAACCAAGCAAACAAATAAGCCCCGGCACCCATTCTTTCAGCAGGTCCACCCTTCATGAAGGCAAACAGAGCCATGCCGACCATGAACACGGCGCCCACAATCGCATAGACGATATTGACCATAACAAAATCGCCCCCACGCAGAATACGTGGGGGCGATAATGAACGAAGTCAGATCAAACTGAAATCTCGGCAAGCCAAGCTTACCAAGAATTCACGCGACGCGATGAAGGTGCGTCGGCGTCAGGGCCGATTTGGGGTCGAGCCAATCGTCGGGCTTGGCGATCGGGCCAGCGGCGTAGGTGCCGAAGCCGAGGCGGCGGTGATCTTTTTGCAGCTCGGCGTGGCAGGCCACGATGGACTCACGCGCGGCCGAGAGGGCGGCGATCGTTTCCATGGCCTTTGCTTGCGACATCGTGCCGGAGACCGGCGACAGCGACAGAGCGGCGCGAGCGCCGATGAAGGATTGAACCAGCGTGGTCGCCTGGGTGATCGCGGCGTCGATCGCGAGTTCGGTGGCATGCAGATCGCCAGCAACGCTGGTGACGACTTCAGTGCGGTCCATGAAAGCCCCTCAAAGACAGGTTTACAAGAACCGTATGGTTATCACGTCTTAACCCTGTTTGGTAGAGCAATCTTTACCATATCGGCAATCGCGCGTTGAAGCGACGCCGTAAGCACGGCGTTAAAACCCAATGAGAGCAAGAAATCGGCGCGAATCAGCGCGCTAGTGCGCAGTGATCAGTCCTGGTTGTCCAGCAGGAAGTGTGCGGTAAGGGACGCAATAGGCTGTTGACGTTCTTCCTGCCAGGCCTCCGCGTGCACATGGGCGACGCGACGACCCGCCCGGCTGATGCGAGCACGCGCGAAGACGTCGATCGGTCTGCCGGTGCGCAGATAGGCGACCGTGACATTGATCGGGCGGGGCAGTCGCGGACCAGGAAAGCTGAGCGCAACCTGAGCCATCGCCGTCATTTCCAGAAGGGCGGCCGTCGATCCGCCATGCAGGGCGGGCAGCATCGGATTGCCGATCAGCTTGTCGTCGAAGGGCATGATGACGGTGACTTCGTCGCCGCTGACCAGGGTCTGAAGGCCAAGAAAGCGGGCGTAGGGCATGCCGTTCAGGATGTCGGTCATGCCGCCGCTCCTTTTGCATGGGGCGCCCGCTCGCGGGTCTGGTTGAGGATATAGGCGGCTTGCGCTGCGGCGACCGGATCGGCGGGATCGTCCTCGAAGGCCCAGGCGCGCACGAAGGCGATGCTGGGCGTCAGCCGGTAGCACAGGCCCTGGGCCAGCAGGTCCTGACGCGGTCTTGCGGCGCGCATGTAGTCGACGCGCAGATCCAGGGTGGCGATGGGCTGGAAGGCGTCCATCGCGGTCCACACGGCCAGGCCGCCGATATGATCCAGCAAGGTCGTCACCAGCCCGCCCGCGAAGACGCCGCTATCGGGATCGCCGACCAAGTCCTCGCGCCACGGCACGCGAATACGGGGCTCGCCATCGTGCAGGCCGTCAAAGCTGAAGCCCAGGGCGCCGGTGTGGGCGGCGCCGGCGGCCAGTTGCGGCAGGATGGTGGTCAGGAAACTCTCATGCATCGTGCGGGCTGAACCTGTTGCGCCGATTTTCGGGGTCATCCTCTATGGGGCGGCGACCCGACGGCGTCGAGAGCGTTACCGCAAGATGATCCGCCCCGAAGACCTGCTGCATCCCACGCCCGCCGGCCTCTACTGTCCGCCGGGAGATTTCTACATCGACCCGGTTCGGCCGGTGGATCGCGCCGTCATCACGCATGGCCACGCCGACCATGCGCGCGCCGGTCATGGGGCGGTTCTCGCGACGCGCCAGACCCTGGCGATCATGGCTGAGCGCTATGGCGCGGATTTCACGCTGCAGCCCCAATCGGTGGAATACGGCGAGGCGACCGCGATCAATGGGGTCGATCTCAGATTGGCGCCCGCCGGCCATGTGCTGGGTTCTGCCCAGGTCGAGGTGCGCTGGAAGGGGCTGATCATGGTCGTGTCCGGCGACTATAAGCGCCGCCGCGATCCGACTTGTGCGCCGTTCGAGCCTGTGCCGTGTCACGTCTTCATTTCGGAGGCGACGTTCGGCCTGCCGGTCTTCAGCCATCCGCCGGCAGAAGAAGAGGTGGGGCGGCTGGTGCGGTCGCTGGGGCAGTTTCCCGAGCGGGCGCATCTGGTCGGCGCCTATGCGCTGGGCAAGGCGCAGCGGATCATCCGTCTGCTGCGCGAGGCTGGATGGGACCGCACCATCTATGTCCACGGGGCGCTGGAGCGGCTGAACGCCTTGTACGAGAGGGAAGGGGTCGATCTGGGCCCGCTGGCCCCGACCCGTGATCTGCCGAAGAATGCGCTGGGCGGCGAGGTCGCCATCGCACCGCCATCCGCCATCCAGGATCGATGGGCGCGTCGGTTCGCCGATCCGGTCACGGCCTTTGCTTCAGGCTGGATGGGGGTGAAGGCGCGGGCGCGGCAGCGCGGCGTGGAACTGCCGTTGGTCGTGTCGGATCATGCCGACTGGAACGAACTGACCGCGACCTTCACCGAGATCAAGCCGGAGGAGATCTGGATCACTCACGGCCGCGAGGAGGGTTTGCTGCGCTGGGCCGAGATCAACGGGCAAAAGGCGAGGGCCCTGCGTCTGGTCGGCTACGACGAAGAGGACGAAGAGGCGCTGGACGTTCGTCCGGACTGAGGGTCAGGCGACGGCGCGACCGGACAGGTCCTGGTCTTGTGCGTCTTCGTGAGCGGCTGAGATGGCGGCGTTCATCGCCATACGCAGGCGTTCGGGCTTGATGGGCTTTTCGACGACGGCGGCCATGCCGATCGACAGATAGTGTTTGGCGTCTTCGGGGTCCGCATTCGCGGTCAGGGCCACGATCGGCACGCGGCCTACGGCGCCGGGCAGGGCGCGAATGGCCTGAGTGGCCTGAACCCCGTCCATCCGGGGCATCTTGATGTCCATCAGGACCAGATCGTAGCGGCTCTCCTGAACGGCCTGCAGCGCCTCGAGGCCGTCCTCGGCCAGTTCGGAACTGCAGCCGAACATCTCGCACAGCGCCTGGGCGACGACGCGGTTGGTGGCGTTGTCGTCGACGATCAGGATGTGCGGCGCGGATTTCAGGTCGAGGCCCGACAGATCCGACACATTCGATTGCGCTTCCGCCTCGACCACGGCGCGGGGCGCGGTCAGGTCGAAGGCGAAGGTGGCGCCGCGGCCCTTGTTGTTCTCGGCCCAGATGCGGCCGTCCATCCGGTCGATGACCTGACGACAGATCGACAGGCCCAGGCCGGCGCCGTCGGGGCCGGAACCGTGAACGAAGGGCTCGAAGATGGAATCGACCCGATCCGGCTCGACGCCCGGGCCGTCGTCGCGAATGCGGGCTTCCATCCGAATACGGTCGCCCTCGACCCAGGCCTTGAGGCCCGCTTCGACCACGCCGTTGCGGGCGAACTTCAGCGCATTGCCGATCAGGTTGTTGAACACCTGCTTCAGGCGCACGCCGTCGATAACGGCCGCCAGTTCGGTGTCGCCTTCATAGCCGACGAGCAGGGTCACGCCGTCCTGAGAGGCGCGCGGCTCCCACATCGACTGGATGTCGTCCATGACGGCGCGCAGGGCGGTTGGCTCGGTCTTCAGTTCCAGTTCGCCGGCCTCGGCCTTGGACAGGTCGACCGCGTCCTGGAGGATGCGCAGCAGGGTCTCGGATGAGTCGACGATGGTCTGGACGTGCGCCTGAGCCGCCGTATTCAACGGCTGGCGGCGCAGCAATTCGGCGACGGCTAGGACGCCGTTCATGGGCGTGCGCAGTTCGTGGCTCATGATGGCCAGGAACTGGCTCTTGGCGCGGGCGGCGGCGATGGCCTGGGCGCGGGTGTCGCTGAGGATCGCGGCCTGTTCGGCCAGTTCCGCATTTTGCTCGCGCTGACGCGTGTTGACGGCCTGCAACAGGGTTGCGGCGGTGCCTACGCCCCAATAGGCGCCGTTCTTGGTGACGATGAAGCCGCGCAGCAGGGCGGCCGGACCGCCCTTCAGCATGATGTCGCAAAAGGCGTCGATGCGGACGCCGGCCTCGACCACGGCCGGCTCGGCATCCATGGCGAAGGTGATGGGGCGAAGGTCGTAAAGAGCGTGGCCGAAGCGGGCGGCGATTTTCTGAAGGAAGGCGGTGCGTTCGACCAAACCGACGGGACGGTCGCCATCGACCACGGGAATGACCAGCGTATCCGGCTCGCATTCAAAACGCGCCAGAACCTCGCAGCCGAGAGTCGTCGGCGCAACCGGCTTTGGACGCTCGGAAAGGGTCTCGATGGTCGGCATACTGCCTGGAACTCCTACTCATTGTGAGTAAAAGCCCAAATCGCTTGCGGATTAGTTAAGCGGCGTCATCCAAGACGCAAATCCGCCTTTTTTGCTCAAGGGTTGGGTCTGGTGTATGAGGCCCGCCCGACCCATCTGGGTCTCCATCTCTTTGTGCATGCGCGCGGCTAAACGGCCGACCGCAGATTCGTCATGAGCGTCATCCTGGAAAAGACCTCCCCCACCGCTAGCAAGACGGCCCTGGTTCTGTTCTCCGGCGGGCAGGACAGCGCGACATGCCTGGCCTGGGCGCTGGAGCGGTTCGAGCGGGTGGAGACGGTCGGGTTCGACTATGGCCAGCGCCATCTGGTGGAGATGCAGGCGCGTCAGGCGGTGCGCGACGGAATGAAGGCGGCCCTGCCGCAGTGGGCCGATCGCCTGGGCGATGACCATGTGGTGGACCTGACCGGATACGGCCGGATCGCCGAGAGCGCCCTGACCGCCGACCGCAAGATCGAAATGGACGCGCGGGGCCTGCCGACCACGTTCGTGCCGGGTCGCAATCTGATCTTCTTGGTCGCAGCGGCGGCGCTGGCGGATCGGCGAGGGCTGGAAGTCCTGGTCGGCGGCATGTGCGAGACGGACTACTCGGGTTATCCGGACTGTCGTCACGAGACGATGGAGGCGATGGCGCAGGCGCTGTCGCTGGGGCTGGATAAGCCGGTCGTCATCGACACGCCCCTGATGTGGTTGGCCAAGGCCCAAACCTGGGACCTTGCGGACAGGATCGGCGGCGACAGGCTGATCGATCTGATCATCGAGGATAGCCATACCTGCTATCTGGGCGACCGGACGCATCGGCACGCCTGGGGCTATGGCTGCGGGTCTTGCCCGGCCTGCGAACTGCGCGCGGCCGGCTATGACGAATGGGCGTCGGGGCGATGACCTATTCGGCCAAGGAAGTGTTCCTGACGGTTCAGGGCGAGGGCGGACAGGCGGGGCGGCCGGCGGTCTTCCTGCGATTCGCCGGCTGCAATCTGTGGAGCGGGCGCGAGCAGGATCGGGCCAGCGCCGTCTGTACCTTCTGCGACACCGACTTTGTGGGCGTCGACGGCGACGGAGGCGGCAAGTTCGCCACGCCGGACCTGCTGGCCAATCACGTCGCGGCGATGTGGCGCGGGCGCGAAGGTGATCCGAAACTGGTGGTCTGCACCGGCGGAGAGCCCTTGCTGCAACTAGATGCGCCGCTGATCGACGCGCTGCATGCGCGCGGTTTCGAGATCGCCATCGAATCGAACGGCACCATCGCAGCGCCGGACGGCGTCGACTGGATCTGCATCAGTCCCAAGGCCGATGCGGATGTGGTGCAGACGCGCGGGGCCGAGCTGAAACTGGTCTTTCCCCAGCCCAAGGCCATGCCGGATCGGTTCGAGCATCTGGATTTCGAACGGTTCTGGCTTCAGCCGATGGACGGTCCGGACCAAGTGCAAAACACCGCCGCCGCCATCGAATACTGCCTGACCCACCCGCAGTGGCGCCTGAGCGTCCAGACCCACAAATACATCGGCGTCCGCTAATGCCTGTCTTCGAGATCACCAAACAGGCGACGTTCGACGCCGCCCACCACTTCCCGAACGAGCCCGAGGGCAGCATCTATCGCCGTGTCCACGGCCATTCGTTCACGGTCGAAGCGACGGTGCGGTCCGAGGTGCTGGATGTCGAACACGGCTGGGTCGCGGACCTGGGCGCGCTGGACCGGGCGCTGAAGGCGGCGGCCGAGACGCTGGATCACGGCATGCTGAACGAGCACGAGGGACTGGAGCTGCCCAGTCTGGAAAACCTGTGCCTGTGGTTCGCCGAGACGCTGAAACCCGAATGGCCGGGCCTGTGCCGAATTCAGGTGGCGAGGCCGACGATCAACGAGCGGTGCGTTCTAAGTCTCTGATCTAGCAGCGTTTGCCCTGACGCTGGTGCTGTTCGCATCGGCGTTGTTCGCGTTCATAGTCGCGCTGTTCACGCTCGCGACGCAGTTTGGTTTCCTCGTCCGAGGTGGTGACGGCGTCGAAGCCGGCGCCGACGACAGCGCCAGTGGCTTTCGCCGTCCCGCCGACGACCGCAGCGGTCCCGCCGACGACGGCGCCGACAAGGCAGCCCTGCAGCATCAGACAACCGCCCAGCACAACGACGACTTGGGATACGGAAAAGAGGCGATTTCGACGACGCATGGGCGACACTCCAGAGATTTGGAATAGTCGTCGATAATGATGAATGAGGGCTGACTTCAGGCGGGACGTTGCGGCAGCAGCTTGCGGCGTTGGCGCGACAGGGCCAGCGGCGTTCCATCAGCGCCCCAGGCGATCGCCTCGTCCACCGTCCAGCCCAGGCCGAGGTCCAGCATCCTGAACTCGAAGAAGGCCCAGCCGTCCGGCGCGGTCTGTAGCGTTGGATCGGTCAGGATGTCGATGCGCAGATCGACGGTGGTCATGGCGGCTGGCGTCTTGGATGCGGTCCAGGCGGGCGGATACAGCGCGTCCAGCAGGTAGCACAGGCCCACCTCATCCAAGGGCCGGCCGTCGGCCATCCGCATCCAGGTGCGTTCGATCACCGGCTTGCCTTCATTGCCGCCCAGGATGTTGGGGCCGCCGTCGAAGCGATATTCGACGTGCTGGGCGAAGTGCGGCGACATCGGCCCGCGTATCGTGGCCTTCGGGTCCAGCCTGTCCAGCGGCGGCGGTGACGCGTGCAACGGCGTCAGCGGAGGCGGCGCGGCGTCGAGACCATAGGTACCGGTGGCGTGGTGGGTCATGCGGCCGTCCTGCTCGGCCTCGACCGCGGCATACAGAACGTTGCGGCCGCCGCGCAGCAGGCGAGGGCGAAAGGCGACCTGTTCACCGAACCTGGCCGCCGACAGATATTGGACCGACAGCGTCCGAAGAGGCGCGGTCAGCGCCAGTCCCTGTCGCATCGACTGAGCGCACAGGGCCGCCAGCAGCCCGCCGAACGGAAAACCCTTCTCCGGCGCCATGCTCGATGGGCCATTCGAGAAATGACCCGGCACGGGCGCGGACAGACCGCCGTCGTCGAGGATCTGGAACGTAAGGGCGGCGTCGAGGGAAATGAGCGGCGTCATTGCGCAATCCTGCGTCAGGCGAAGAAGCGGCGGAAGACCTGATGACGATCTCCCGCCGAAGTCCAAGGAACAAGGCGGCGAACCGGGAAGCTCGCACGTCCGTTGCGAAACAAGACTGACTTAGAGCGTTCGGATTTGCAACCCTTGCCAAATGCCTGACGCGGCGTCACTTTCGCGCCTATGGGACGCACCGCCGACTACAGCCGCCAAAGCTGCTCCATCGCCGCCACGCTCGAGGTGATCGGCGATCCGTGGACCCTGCTGGTCATTCGCGACGCCTTCAACGGGGTCAGCCGGTTCGAACAGTGGCAAGACAATCTCGGCGTGGCGCGCAACGTCCTGGCCGCCCGGCTCAAAAGCTTGGTCCAGCATGGCGTGCTGGAGCCGCGCCTGTATTCCGAACGCCCGCCGCGCAACGAATATGTCCTGACCGCCAAGGGCAAGGATCTGTACGGCGTTCTGGTGACCTTGCACGGCTGGGGCAACAAGCACGTCTATGGCGACGCCGACAGCGGCATCGACATGGTCCACAAGACCTGCGGCCATTCTCTGACCCCGCGCATCGCGTGCGGCTGCTGCGGCGAAATCGTCAAACCCAGAGATATCGCCCTGACCCGCGCGGAGAACCGGCCGACAGTCGGCGATGTGATGCCCAAGGAAGCGGCCTAGGCCCATTCCTGCTGACGCTTTCTGGCAGTAGGGCTGCTAGGATCGCAAGGTGTCACGCTCCGAACGCCTTCTCGATCTGTTGAATGTGCTGCGGCGGCATCGTCGGCCGGTGAGCGGGCAGGTGTTGGCCGAGGAGATGGGCGTCAGTCTGCGGACGCTTTACCGCGACATCGCCAGCCTGCAGGCGCAAGGGGCGACGATCGAAGGGGAGGCGGGGGTCGGCTATGTTCTGAAGCCGGGCTTCATGCTGCCGCCGCTGATGTTCACGCCGGAAGAGATCGAGGCCCTGGTGCTGGGGTCGCGTTGGGTGGCGGATCGCGCCGATCCGCGCATGCGCGATGCGGCGCTGGCGGCGCTGGGACGGATTTCGGCGGTGTTGCCGCCCGACCTGCGCGACGAGATGGACACATCGGCCCTGCTGGTCGTGCCAGGCGAGCCGTTCCCGGCGGATCGCGTCGATCCGGCCTTGCTCAGGAAAGCGATCCGCACCGAGCGGCGGCTGAAGCTGTGTTACCGCGACGAGGCGGGGTCGGCGTCGGAGCGTGTCGTCTGGCCGTTCGCCCTGGCCTTCTTCGACCGGGTGCGATTGCTGATCGCGTGGTGCGAACTGCGCGGTGATTTCCGCAGTTTCCGCACCGATCGCATCGTCGAGGCGGAGGTAATGGAGGCGCGCTATCCGACGCGTCGCCAGGCGCTGATGAAGACCTGGCGCGAGGCGCATGAAAGATCGAGATCGGGCGACGGCTGCTGACGGAAACTGGCAGCAGCGAAGGCTAGGGTTCGAAGTGTTGGAAACACAAGGGGCCGGGCTGATGAGCGAGATCGAGGACATTCTTCTGGCCGTCGCGGATCCGGAAATCAGCGCGCGCTTCTATGCCAACCTGCTTGGTTGTCGGCCGGTGATGGCGGGACCGGACCGCGCCTTGTTCAAGCTGACGTCGGGGCGGGCGCTGGGGCTGCTGCGGCGTGCCGGCGATCGGCGCGAGGTATGCGAAGTCGAATTTCCGCTAGAGGGCGCCGAGGCGGTGGATCAGGCGCATATCGACTGGTGGGATCGCGGGGCGCGCATTCTGACGCCGCCCACGAACGCTACGCCGGTCCGCAGCTTCGTGGCGGGCGATCCGGACGGCCATCGGCTGAGGGTCTATGCCATAGCGGCGTAAGGGGAATCAAACCTCGGCTTCGAGCCGGTATCCGACGCCGCGTACATTGGTCAGCAGTCCGGCGGCGTCGGCGGCGTCCAGCTTGCGGCGCAGGTGGCTGACGTGGCTGTCGATCGTGCGCTCCAGAACCGCCTGATTGGGGAAGCAGGCCTGCATGATCTCGCTGCGGCTGAAAACGCGAAGGGGCGTGCGGGCCATGTGAGCCAAGATGCGGAACTCGGTCAGGGTCAGGTCCAGACGACGCTTGCCCGAAGGCGTCAGGATCGCGGCCAGATAGTTTTCCAGCTGCACCTCCAGCGGACCGACGCGCAGGGTCTTGGCGGTCCGGCCGCCGCTACCGGTGCGTCGCAGGATGGTCTGGATGGAGGCCGTGACCTCGGCCGGTTTGAACGGCTTGGCGATATAGTCGTCCGCCCCGATCCGCAGCGCCTGCAGCTTGTCTGTGGCTTCGTCCCGGTCGCCAACCATGATGACGGGCGTCTCGCCGCGCCGACGCAGTTCGCCCAGCACATCCCAGCCGTCGCGCACGGGCAGGCGGACGCTGAGCAGGGCGAGATCGGGCTTGAGCGATGCATGCAGGTCGGCCGCCTGCTGGCCGTCGGCGGCGACGACAGTACGAAAGCCGTCCCGACGCAGGGCCGCGTCCAGGATTTCGACGCCCTCGGCGGCGTCATCGGCGATCAGGATCAGGGGGCTCATGGCGTCTCCGAAAGCCGCCATCGCGCCAGATCGTCGCGTCGTCCAGCAAAACCGGACGGCGTCGGTGAAGTTTCATATCGCCGTCGCAAAGCCTTCACGCAGACGAAGAAAAACCCCCTCCCGCCAAGGCGGAAGGGGGCCAGTCGGTCGTTCGGGAGGAACGTTTAGTAGGAGGCGCGCAGCTCGATGCCGAAGGTGCGCGGGTTGTTGAAGTTGCCGTAGTCGCCCAGGGTGTTCCGGTTCGACGGGTCGCGGCGGTAGACGTAGGTTTCGTTCAGCAGGTTGCGCGACCACAGGGCCACTTCCAGCAGCGGACCGCCGTCGCGGGTCGTGATGTCGGCGATGGCGACGCGGGCGTTCACGACGAAGGACGAGTCGGCCTTGATCGCGAACTGCTCGAAGCTGTGGGCCGCATCGGCGTAGTTGGCGTCGATGTGCGCCTTCAGGGTCGCGCCCATGAAGGGCGAGTTCCAGTCGGCGGCGACGCTGCCGGCGTTCTCAGGCGTATAGGCGATGAAGACCTGCTGCACCTGGCCGTTGAACGGGTTGATCGTGTCCGGAACCTTGGCGTCCGTATAGGCGTAGGAGGCCGACAGGGTCAGGTTGTCGCTCGCCCGGAACTGACCTTCCAGCTCCACGCCCCGGATTTTCGTGGTGCCCGGGGCGTTGATCGTTTCCAGCGTGTTGCGCGTCGAGGCGCCCTGGACGGTAACCAGGCTGAAGTCGATCTGGCTGTCGGTGCGGTCCATGGCGTAGACGGCCGCATTGAAGCGGACGCGGCGGTCGAACAGGTCGCTCTTCAGGCCGATTTCGTAGGCCTTGACCTCTTCGGGATCGAACGAGCGATAGGTCAGCGAGCGCGAGGAGGCGCCGCCGGCGCGGTAACCGGTCGAATACTTGCCGTAGACGTTGATGTTGTTGCTGACGTCATAGGCCAGGGTGACCAGCGGGTCGAAGCGATCGACCTTGGAGCTGAAGGTCAGGTTGGTGGCGGCGTTGTTGACCACCTCCAGCTTGCCGTCCTTGTCGTCCCAGGTGTAGCGGCCGCCGACCGTCAGGTGCAGGGCGTCCATGCTGGCCGGGGTCCAGGTCGCCTGGCCGTAGATGGCCTTGGATTCCGAATGGGCCGTCGAGGCGCGGTCCAGCGAGCGGAAGCCACGGATCGTCGGGGTGGGGTCCAGGATGGTGTAGCCCGTGCCGTCGGCATTCCATTGGTTGGTCGAGGGCGTGGCGGCGTCGTCGGACACCGTTTCCTTGAAGTAGAAGACGCCGCCGACATAGTCGATGCTGTCGCCCAGCGAACCGACGGCCTGCAGTTCCTGGCTGAACTGATGCTGCCAGAAGCCGGCCAGCGAATAGCGGCTGAAGCGGCCGTTCGGGCCGACGACCGGCGGACGGTGGGCGCCGGCGATGTTGTCGTACTGTTCGACGTCCAGATCGCGGTAGGCCGTGATCGAGCGAATTTCAAGCGAGTCGGTCGGGCGATACGACAGGTGCAGGTCCATGCCGCGCGTGTCGTCGACGCTGAACTGCTGAGGCACGCCGATGTCGGCCTGCGTCATGCGGTTGGAGCCCTCGACCTGCACCAGGGGCGACAGGGCGCGGATGCTGCCCGAGGGAACCGTAGCCGAGGTGAACGGCACGACGGTCAGGCCGTTCGGGTTGAAGTTCAGCAGCTGGCTGTAGAACGGGGTGTTCTTGTCCTTGCTGATGTCCGCCGCCAGGGTGGCGGTGAAGTTGTCGGCCGGCGTCCAGCGCGTCTGGAAGCGAAGGCCCCGACGGTCATACTCGCCAAAGCCCGTCTGTCCCGGCAGGATGTTCTCGGTCACCGGACCCTGGACCGAAATGATGCCGTCGACCTTGAAGGCGAAGTCGCCGAGAGCGGGGAAGTCGACGTGCAGTTCGGAGTTGTAGGACTCCAGATTGCCCACGCCGGCGATGGCGCGCATGCCGAACACGCCCGTGGGCTTCTTGGTCACCAGCGACAGGGCACCGCCTTCGGTGTTGCGGCCGAACAGGGTGCCTTGCGGACCCTTCAGGACTTCGACGCGCTCGATGTCGAGCAGGGCGGCGGCCAGGCCATGCTGTCGGGCCAGATAGACGCCGTCGACATAGACGCCGACGCCTTGCTCACGGGCGGGCTGGTTGGCGTCGTTCGGCACGATGCCGCGGATGCCGATGGTCAGGGCGGACTGACGGGCCTCGAAGGTGGCGATGCGCAGGCTGGGGACGCTGCCGTCGGCCAGGTCCATCAGGCTCTGCACGTGGCGATCGGCCAGAGCTTCGGCGTTGACGACCGAGATCGAAATCGGCGTGTCCTGCAGGTTGGTTTCGCGCTTGGTGGCGGTCACGACGATGTCGTCAAGACCGGCCGGCTCGGCGCTGGCGGCCGTCGGCGCGGTCTGGACCGGCGCGGTCTGGGCGAAGGCGGAAACGGGCGCGGCGAGAAGGGCGGTCCCCAGCAGCAGCTGAAGGCGCAGTTTGGTCTGACGATGCATTTTTATCCCCTGCTTAGTCGGGGCGGGGATTACGCCGTCATTGCGATGCGCAGTTTACAGCCGTGCAACAGCCCGGTGCATCTTTGATGTCCGAGGACGCGTCAAATCTTCGATGCAGGTCCACGATAACTCCACATCGTCTCCACAATCGAACAGACGGAGCACGTCGGGTAACGCGCTCCGTCCTCGTGAAAGCTATTTCCTCACGTATTTGTCGAGGAAGGTCAGATAGGCGTCCTGGGCTGTGATGCGGTTGTCGCGGCGGGTGAAGCCGTGCCCTTCGTTCGGGAAGACGACATAGTCGACCGGCACGCCGTTGGCGCGGACGGCGGCGACCAGTTCGTCGCTTTCGACCTTCAGCACGCGCGGGTCGTTCTCGCCCTGCACGACCAAGAGGGGCTTGTTGATCCCTTCGGTGTGGAACAGGGGCGAGATGCGGCGGTGGCGCTCGGCGTCGGTGGCTGGATCACCCATCTCGTCATAAAGGGCGATGCGCTGGGCGCCCCACCAGGGCGGAATGGACTCAAGCGTCCGAACCCAATTGGTCACGCCGAAGATGTCCACCCCCGCTGCAAAGGCGTCGGGATGGAAGGCGAGGGCGGCGGCGGTGATGTATCCGCCATAGGATCCGCCCATCACTGCGACCTGATCGTCGGCGACCCAGTCCTGCTGTCTCAACCATTCGCCGCCGGCGACGATGTCGCGCAGATCGGCCTCGCCGTGTTTCTTGTCGTCCCGGTGGAAGAAGGTCTTGCCGTAGCCCGAGCTTCCCCGGTTGTTGGCGCCCAGAACGGCATAGCCGTGGTTCACCAGATGCTGGACCATGGCCGAATAGCCGCGCCGGGTCTGGCCCCCAGGCCCGCCGTGGACCAGGACGATGGCCGGGGCGGGATTAGCGGCGGATGCGCCCTTGGGCTTGTACAGCACAGCGGGGATCATGACGCCGCCCTCGCCGGGGTATCGGACGATGGTGGCCTCGACGAGCGCGTTTTCGTCGATTGCGGGGTTCAGGGCGTGTGTCAGACGCTTCGCCTCGCCGGTCATCAGGTCGGCGACGAAGACGTCGGCCGGCGATGTGTCGGACGAGACGGTGAAGGCGACGGTCTTCTCGTCCTCGCTAAACCGGACATTGCCGATATCGCCGTCAGGCAGGCCGGTCAGGGCGACAGGCTGACTGGTCGTCGCGTCCAGCAGGGTCAGTTCGGTCTTGGCGTCGGCGTTCAGGCCGGAGACGCGGTATCGGCCGCTCGGCGAATAGAAGACGAAGCTGACATCCCAATCCGCCTGGATAAGCGGCGTGTTCGCCCCGCTCGCCAGATCGTGGCGGATGGCCTGCTGGAACTCGCCGTTCTGGTCCGTGCCGATCAGCACGGCCTTGGAGTCCGGCGTGAAGTCGAAGGCGGTGTAGGCGACATTCCCCTCATGCGGGGTCAGCAGCTTGGGCTCGCCCGGTGCAGTCAGATCGACCAGATAAAGGTCGTTGTTGGCGCTGGTCAGCGCCTTGTCCAGCACCAGCCACCGGCCATCCGGCGACAGGGCGGCAGGTGAGAAACCGCCGGTGTTCTCGAACACCGTCCGATGCGCATAGGTGGTCGCATCATAGGCGATGACATCGAAGGCCGAGGCGTCGCGTGCGTTCGAAGTGACGAAGAACGTCTTGCCGTCCTGGCTCCAGCTCAGGAAGTCGGCCTTGACCTTGTCGCCAGGCGTCAGGTCGGTGATCGCGCCGTCCGGCGTCCGCACGAACAGATGGCTCAGCTCGTCGCCGCCGCCGTCCTGGGTGAAAAGGATGCGTGCGTCGGAGGGGAAATAGCTGACGGGATTGACCGCGCTCGTGGTCGAATTGGTCAGCGGGATCGGATCGCCGCCGGCGACGGGCAGGGCGTAGGCATTGAAGACCCCCGTCTTGTCCGACCGGATCAGCACGGACTTGCCGTCCGGCGAGAACGCCTTGGCCCCGCCATAGCCCAGACCATATGAGACGGTGTCGAAAAACTGGGCCGCCGTATAGGTCGGCGTCGCCGGGCTTGTCGCCGCGGGCGCGGCGGCCTGCGCCATTGCTGCGGCGGGAAGGGCGGCCATTAGGGCCAGTACGGATACCAGGCAGGCGGTGGTGCGCATCGGAGCCTCTCGTCGGTGGGATGACCGTAGGAGGCGACAGAACACCACGTCGGATGCAAACTGTCTTCGATTTAATGGATCGTCGTTAGACGACGACCGCTGTCGTGTCGCGGATGAAGCCGCCGCCCAGGACGCGTTCGGTGTCCACGGGATGATACAGGGCGCAAGCCTGGCCGGGGGCCACGCCTTCCTCGCCTTCGTCGAAGACGATGCGGATGTCGCCGTCGATCATCGCGAGGCGCGCTGGCGAGGGCTGGCGCGTCGAGCGGACGCGGGCCAGGACGGGGATGTTGGTCTCGGCCGCCTCGACGATGGTGGCCTCGTCGCCCAGCCAGTTGGTTTCTTCCAAAGTCAGAGAGGCGGTCAGCAGGGCTTCACGCGGGCCGACGATGACGCGACGGGTTTCGGGCTCCAGCCTGGTCACGAACAGCGGTTCGCCCACGGCAACGTTCAAGCCGCGGCGCTGCCCGATCGTGTAGTCCGTGATGCCCGCATGCTGTCCCAGCACACGGCCGTCCATATGCACGATCTCACCGGCCTCACGCCCTTGCGGACGCAGGCGGTCGATCAGGGTGCGATAGTCGCCGGAAGGCACGAAACAGATGTCCTGGCTGTCCGGCTTGGCGGCGATATTCAGACCCAGTTCGGCGGCGACGCCGCGCACCTGTGGCTTTTCCAAATCGGCCAGGGGGAAGCGCAGATAGTCCAACTGGTCCTGGGTCGTGGCGAACAGGAAGTAGGATTGGTCGCGCGAGTGGTCGATCGCCTTGCGCATCTGCGAGCGGTTGCCGGCGACGGCGCGGCGGACGTAGTGACCCGTCGCCATCGCCTCGGCGCCCAGGTCGCGGGCCACGTCCAGCAGGTCGCGGAACTTGACGGTCTGATTACAGCGGATGCAGGGGACCGGCGTCTGGCCCTTCAGGTAGCTGTCGGCGAACTGGTCGATCACCGCATCCTTGAACCGGCTCTCATAGTCCAAGACGTAGTGTGGAATGCCGATCATGTCGGCGGCTAGACGCGCGTCGTGAATGTCCTGACCCGCGCAGCAGGCCCCCTTCTTCTTCAGCGCCGCGCCGTGGTCGTAGAGCTGCAGCGTCACGCCGACGACGTCATAGCCGGCCTTGTGCAGCAGGGCCGCGACAACGGTGGAATCCACACCGCCTGACATGGCGGCCACCACGCGCGCGCCGACCGGCAGGCCGACCGCCGCCCGCGCGCTCTCGATCGCCGCATCCATGTCGGTGCGGGCGATGTCGGGAACGGGGCAGAAATCTTCGACCAAGCTCATCGCGGCCATTTAGTGCGGAACCGGTGCGATTTCGAGGCCCGCAAACGAAAAGGGCCGCACCCGTCGCCGGATGCGGCCCTGAACGTCTTCGGGGAAACCCTCAGGAACGGTAGCTCTGGATCCGCGTCGTGCGCAAACCCTGCATGCCCCATTTGTCGATGGCCTTTTGCCAGGCCAGGAACTCTTCGGCCGTCAGGCGATATTTCGCCAAGGCGTCGTCGAGGCTGAGCAGGCCGCCGCGAACGGCGGCGACGACCTCGGCCTTGCGCCGGATCACCCACCGGTCCGTGTTGGACGGCGGCAGGTCGTTGAGGGTCAGGGGCGTGCCAGTCGGTCCGACCACGTATTGTTCGCCTTTGCTATTAAGGCGTCGCTCTTGCAACATGGGCTTATGCCTCTTTCACCAACACCGTAGTGTCATGAAGGTAGGCGTCCCCGACTAAGGTCCGTTTAAGCGTCGTGGTGAAGGAACGGATAACTTCCGCCCCTCCCTGAACGACTCTGTAAACCTTGCTTGCGCGACGATTCATCGAGACTAACGCTTACTTACTCGCCGATCAGCGTTTGATGTTGATCAGCTCGGCCAGCATTTCATCGGCCGTGGTGATGATTTTGGACGAGGCGGAATAGGCGCGCTGGGTGGTGATCAGGCCGGTGAACTCGGCCGACAGATCGACGGTTGAGGACTCCAGCTGCTTGGCCGCGATCTCGCCCGCGCCGCCCGTTCCCGCCGCCTTCAGGTTAAAGGTGCCCGACTGGAGGCTGACGGCGTAGGCGTTGCCGGACACTTCACGCAGGCTGTCGGGGCTGGGGAAGGTGGCGACCGCGACCTGGGCGATGCGGCGCATGACGCCGTTGTCGAAGATGGCGGTGACGAAGCCGCCTTCGTCGATCTTGATCTCGCTCAGATTGCCGAACGCCGTGCCGTTGGTGACCGTTGATTGTACCACCGAGGCGGTGTTCAGCTGGCTGAGGCCGCCGGCCGAGGTGTTGAGGTCCAGCGTGACGGCTTGGGCGGCGATGCCTAGACCGTCAGCCCAGGCGACCTGACCGGCCGGCATGGTCAGATTGTTGGGATCGGACTTGCCGAAGTCCAGCGTCGCCATGGTCGGATCATCGAACAGACCCGTGCCGGCCGGCCAGGCCTTCATCGTATCGACGTCCAGGCGACCCGACGGCGTGAAGGCGATCTTGCCGGTCTTGATCTGGCCGTTGGCGTAGGGCGCGCCTGCGATCACGTCGCTGGCCGGCACGGACACGATTTCCGCATACCAGATGTTCGGTTCGTCGCTCTTCAGGAAGCGGAGTTCCAGGTTGCGCTGGCCGCCCTTGGAGTCCGAAACCGGGATGTTCATCTTGAAGTCGGGCTTCACGCCGACAGGGTTGTCGTCGTCGGCGTTGTACATCGCCATGGAGTTGACCGACGGGTCGTACTTCGTCTTGGCGACGTTTTCGTTGCCCAGGCCGACGTCCGAAAGGTTGAGCGTATAGGCAGGGCCGCTGGCCGGCGTGAACTGGATCTGGGTCGGCGGCGTGCCGATCGCGGTCGCCGAGCCGGCGTTCGCGCCGTTGATGGTCAGTCCAGTGATGGCGCCGGTGGTCGGGTCGAAGGTCGCCGAGGCGTCGACCTTCTGCGAACCGGACTTGATCACCAGATCGTGGCTGTTGGCGCCGGTGCGGGTGTAGCGGACCGACACGTCGTGGGTCACGGCCGGCGTCGCCGTATCGGACACGCCCTTGTAGGATTGGGCGCTGGCCGCGGAGGACGATTCCTGGCTCGAACGCAGGTTGGCGTTGATCTGGACGCGAGTGGTCGGTTCGGCGGTGCCGCCGACGGACCCGATGTTGATCGAGCGCAGGCGCGACAGGTCGGACGGATCGGTCGAGATTTCGCCGTTGGAGTCGACCGGCCAGCCTTGGAG
This sequence comes from Brevundimonas sp. EU05-FHT14B07, assembly GCF_058790795.1. Classification (NCBI taxonomy): domain Bacteria; kingdom Pseudomonadati; phylum Pseudomonadota; class Alphaproteobacteria; order Caulobacterales; family Caulobacteraceae; genus Brevundimonas; species Brevundimonas sp. EU05-FHT14B07. The sequence goes on along the minus strand of NZ_JBYTCZ010000005.1, from coordinate 206,882 downwards.
ATACAGGCCGGCGCTGTTCTTCAGATAGCCCTGCTTGTCGACGGTGAAGGCGCCGGCGCGGGTGAACAGGCGGGTGTCGGTCGCGCCGACGTTCTCGGCCTGGGTCGTGGTGACGAAGAAGCCCTGACCGTTGACGGCGAGGTCGGTGCTGGAGGTCGTGCGCTGAAGCTGACCTTCCTGGCTGACGTAGGAGCGGGTGTTGGTGGTCACGCCGCCGGCCGAGTAGCTGCCGCCCGATGCGGTCTGGCTGTTGACCAGGGTCTGGAACTCGCTGGCCGTGCGCTTGTAGCCGACGGTGTTCACGTTGGCGATGTTCTGGGAGATCGCCGCCAGGGCGGCGGAGTTGGCGGCCAGGCCGGACACGCCGGCAAGCATTGCACTGTTGAGGCTCATGGAAGAACGCTCCTTAAATAGAGGTCATCGGGAAGGCGGCGGATCGCATCATGCGGCCGCCTCCTCGGTGGGGACGTTCGGATTCTCCGTATCGTCGGTATCGTTGGCCGCCTGGGCCTTGATCTCGTTCAGCGAGATCACGGTCGAAAGCGGAAGGATGGAGTCGCCGATCACCAGGTATGGCGCGCCGTTGTACATCTCGACGCCGGTGACCCGGCCCTGGATCAGGGCTTGGGCGTCAACCTTGGCGCCGGCAGCGTCGGTAGCGGCGACCTTCAGCGTATAGACGCCGCCGTCCTCTGCCGTGCCGCCGTCCTTCAGCTTGCCGTCCCAGGAGAAGGTGTGCAGGCCGGACTTCTTGTCGGGCGCGGGGCCTTCCCAGACGACGGCGCCCTTGCTGTCGACGACCTGCAGCGTGGCCTTGTCGGCGTCGGCGCCCAGTTCGTAGGCCCACGCAGCCTTGCCGTCGTTGAACTCGGTCGCGGTCCAGGCGGCGGTGACGCTCTTACCGATATAGTTGGCGGCGTTGTCCAGGCCGCCGCCCGCCTGTGCGGCCAAGAGGCTGGTCAGCAGGTCGTTGGTCAGCAGTTGCTGCTCGACGCCGGCCATCTGGGTCAGCTGGGCCGTGAACTGGTTGGAATCCAGCGGCGAGAGCGGGTCCTGGTTCTTCATCTGCGTGGTGAGCAGGGTCAGGAAGGTTTCGAAGTTCGAGGCCAGGGCCTTGGTGCCGCCGGTGACCCGGCCGGCTGCTGCGGTTGTCGTGACGGCGTCGACCATGGGGTCAGACCTTCAGATCGACGCGGTCAGGCGTCTGGGAATGGTTGATCCAGGCGCCGGGCGCCGGGACGATGGGAGTGTCGGCTTGGGCCGCCAGGCGAGAGCCGCCGGCGAACAGGGCGTTGCGTTGCTGTTGGCGCTCGAAGGCGCCGCCGCCTGCGGACGGATCACGTTGCGAGAAGTCGAGCGCATCGCCCGCGACCTGGAACCCGGCGTCCTGAAGCTGGCGACGCAGTTCGTCGGCGCGACCCTTCAGGTCGGCGGCGGCGGCGGGATTGTCGAAGGCCAGGCGAGCGGACAGTTGTCCGTCCTTGCCGATCTCAAGGCTGACATCGACGCGGCCCAAATCTTCGGGCGTCAGCACCATGTCGAACCGGGTCGAACGGCCTTCAAGCTTGCGGGCCATCTGCGCGGCGAGTTGGGCGGTGGTCTCGACGGTGGCGCGTGACAGGGTGGGCAGGCCCTGAGCATGGCTGGACACGGCAGCCTGTTGAGCAGGCTGCGCATCAACCGGCGCGGGGCTTGCTGTAGGGGCTTCGGGCGAGGCCGGCTCCGGTGCGGCGACGCCGGCAATCGCGGGCTCGGCTATCTTAGCGGATGAGGGCGTCGGTTTGGCGGCGACTTCGATCGCGGCGCTAGAAGGGGTGGCGTCTTCGGAGAAGCCCGTCTGAACCGCAGGAACGGCGGTGTCCCCGGTCTGGTCCATCACCGCTTGGAGGCTGCCGCGCAGGGGCGTGGCGGGCTGAAGCGCGGTTTGCAGCTTCGGCGTATCGGTCAATGCTGCCTTTGCCGGCTGATGGGACGCCTCAGCCGTTTCGACTGTCAAAGACGACGCCGCTTCGGATACCGCAGCGACGACCTCGGCGGGGACAATGATCGACGGCTTGGGCGTCGTCGACGTGACGGCGATCTGGACTTGGGCGGTCGAGATCTGAGCGGCCGCAAGGGATTGAGCGATCGGCGACGGTGAGGCCGGCTTGTCGGTGTTGGCGGCAGCAACTTGGATCGTGCTGGCCGCAGCGTCGAAATTCGCAGGCGCCGGCGGCGCTGCGTCGGTCGTACGAGGCGCTGCTTCGCCCTCTACCGTAACGGCAGGCTTGGGCGCGACTGTCGGCTTCGGACCGTCGGTAGTCGTCGTCGGCTGGGCAGGCGTGACCGAGGCCTTGGCGGCTTCGACTTCAGCCGTCTTCGCCGCGGCGGGAGAAGAGGTCGACGCTTCGGTCGTCAGGATTTCGGAGAGTTCGGAAAGGACTGCTTGAGCGGTCGCGGCCGTTAGGGCGGCCTTCGCTTCAAGATCCTGGTTGGCAGGCGCCGGCGCAGTCTTGGCCGCCGGATCAGTTCCAGAACGAGAAGTCGTAGCGACCGTTGTCGTCATCGCCTCGGGCGCAACGAATGCGACTGCCGCAACATCTTTGTGAGCTTGTGGATCGAGAGGGGTCTCTGCTGCGTCCTCGGAAACGGCCGGCGAGCCCGCGACATCGAGCGACTGAGCGACCGGAACGGCCGGCATCGGTTGCGCGGCTGTAAACGGCGTTGCGGCGACAAGGCCAGAGCTATCTTCGTCATTCGCGGTCGTGTCCGTGCCGATCTGCCGCTCGTCGGCAAGGGAAGGCTGAGGTGCGGAGTCTGCGATCTCGCCCGAGATCGTAGGAATGGTATCGGTCGTCGGGGTCGGCGTGTTGGCGTCCGGCTCGGCCGCCATGGGCTGGGCCATGATGACGCCCAGCGACCGAGCGCCCGTCAGGCGGCCGGGCGTCATCCGTTCGACAGGCGCGCCGTGGACGCCCGTGTTCAGCGCGTCGGCGACCTTGCTGGAGAACAGGCCCGCATCGACTGCCTCTGCGCCCAGGGCGGCAGCCGACGTTCCGGTCGAAACCGGAGCGGCAGGCGCGAGCAGGGCGGAAGCGGTGGACATGGAAGCGCGGCGGCTTTCGTAAGGAGCGACGACGGCGCCTGCTGCGCCCAAGAGTTCGCCGCCCTCGACGCAAGGGTCGGGCCAAGAAAATAAGTCAGCAAAAACAATGCAAAGCATAGAGTCGGGGTCTGCGGATTCGAGGCGCGGCGGTCGTTATTGCCGCGCTCTCGCCACTTTTTGCCCGGCTTCGCGGCGCCGCCGATCAGTGACATGCGGGATGCCTGCGCCCGATTGGCCCGACCTTTGCGCGTCTTTCCCATCATGACGACCGCCCGATCAACGATCCTGTGGAAAAACAACGCTTTGTGCGAGCGGGCGTGGCGCGTGGCTGGGCAAGAACTGCGCGTCGCGATGCAGCGGTTGCCGGGTAGGGCGGGAGAGACGCGTCAATGTCGCTGAACTCGATCATGAACATTGCGACGTCGGGGCTGAAGACCGCCCAGTCGCAGTTGCGCGTCACCGCCGACAATATCGCCAACGTCGATACGCCCGGATACATCCGCAAGGTCGCCGATCAGTCGGCCGCCGTCACCAACGGCTACGGTTCGGGTGTCGACGTCACGCGGGTGCGTCTGGCGACAGACCGTTTCCTTCAGGCCGCCAGCCTCAGCGCCGGGTCGGACGCCGCACGCCAGACCGTGCGCTATGAATTGTACGACCAGATCCAGAACCAGTTCGGCGATCCCAGCAGCGACACCAACTTCTTCGCCCAGGTCGACAAGCTGTTCGCCACCTATGCGACACTGGCCGAAAGCCCGACGTCCTCGGCCGGGCGTCAGGATACCATCTACAAGACCCAGGCGATCTTCAATCAGGCCGCCGGCATCGCGTCCCAGATCCAGTCGGCGCGTCAGGAGGCGGACGGCCGGCTGCTGAGCGCGGTCGAAACGGTCAATCCGCTGTTGGAGCAGATCGCCAAGCTGAACAAAACCATCGCCGCCGGCACGGTGACGAACGAGGATGTGACGGGCGCCCAGAACGCCCAGCTCGGCCTGATCAACGAACTGTCCAAATATATGGATGTGAAGGTCGAGGCCCGCTCCAACGGCGGCGTCACCCTGCGCACCAACACAGGCACGACCCTGGTGGGCGAGGGGGCGGCGACGCTGTCGTACCAGGCGGCCGGCACGGTGGACGCCATGACGGCCTTCTCCGACATCATGATCACCGAGCCCAGCGGCACACGCTGGCCACTGTTGGACGGCGTGTCGTCCGGTCAGATCCGGGGTCTGGTCGAGATGCGCGATGTCGATGCGCCGGCGGCCGCCGCGCGCCTGGGTGAGTTGACGGCCAAACTCGCGGACGAACTGAACCGCGCCCACAACGCAAACAGCAGCGTTCCTGCACCGACCGCCTTGACGGGGCGCAACACCGGCCAGTCGTTGGAGAACGCCCTGACCGGCTTCACCGGCGCGACCACCATCTCGACGGTCAATGCGTCGGGCGTGGTGCAGGCCTCGGCCCGGATCGTCTTTTCCGGCGGCACGATGACGATCAACGGCGCCGCCGCGGATCCGACCACCTTCCTCAGCGTGCTGAACGCCCAACTGGGCGGCACGGCGACGGCGAGCTTCTCGGACGGCCAACTGCGCCTGGACGGGGCGGGGGGAAACGGCGTGGCCATCGCCGACGATGCGACGTCGCCCAGCGCCAAGGGCGGGCGTGGATTCTCGCACTGGTTCGGCCTGAACGACTTGGTCGCCACGACGACGCCGACCTTCTACGAGACGGGCCTGACCCTGACGTCTCAGCATGGGTTCGATCCGGGCGAGAGCCTGACCTTGCGCTTTGCCGGCCCGTCCGGCGCGCGTCTTCGCGACATCACCGTGTCGGTGCCGGCCGGGACGGGAACGATGGGCGAGATGCTGGGCGCGCTGAACGATCCCATCACCGGCGTTGGCCGCTATGGCGCCTTCAGCCTGGATGCGGCGGGCAAGCTGTCCTTCAAGGCCTACGACCCGTCTGCGACATCGATGAGCGTCGTGAAGGACAATACGACCCAGGATCCGTCCGGCGTTGCAATGTCGCAACTGTTTGGCCTAGGCGCGACCGGATCGACGCGGGCGGGCGCCTATACGGTGCGCAGCGACATCCAGCAGGACCCCGGAAAGCTGGCCCTGGCGCAACTGAACCTGTCGGCGGCGGCGGGGACGCCGGCGCTGAGCAAGAACGATGGGCGCGGCGGACTGGCGCTGGGGGATGTGGGCAAGACGAACATCACCTTCGCCGCAGCCGGCGGAAATGCCGGCGGGACCAAGACCCTGTCGTCCTATGCGGCGGACTTCGCCGGCGAGATCGGCGGCAAGGCATCGGCCGCCAAGACCCGCAGCGAAACGGCAAGCGCCCTGGCCAAGGAGGCGGACAGCCGCCGCACCTCGGCCGAAGGCGTGAACATGGACGAAGAGCTGGTCAATATGACCACCTTCCAGCAAGCCTATAACGCCTCTGCGCGCCTGATCCAGGCGAGCAAGGACATGTACGACGTACTGATCGGAATCCTGCAATGACGCGCGTCGCGACCCACGGGAACTACCAGTCGGCCTTGCTTAGCCTGATGAACGCGCAAGGCCGCGCGCAGCAGGCGCAGGAGCGGATCGATAGCGAGAAGATCGCCACCGACATGTCCGGCTACGGCCGAGGCGCAGAGCAACTGACCAGCCTGACGTCGACCCAGGCACGGCTGGAGGGCTTCATCTCCACTGGCGAGGCCGTGAAGGCGCGGCTGAGCGCCCAGGATTTGGCCATGAGCCGCATCTACGAAGGCGGTAATGCGGCGCGCGAGGCCATTGCAAATAGCCTGGCCGCCGGGCGGATCGACAATCTGATGGTGGAGCTCGGTCTGAACTATCAGACTGTGCAGGGGGGACTGAATGCGGAACACCAGGGCTCGTACCTGTTTGCGGGCGGCCAGAGCGACATCGCTCCCGCCACAGCCGCGACCATGGCTGATTTGACGGCGGCGCCGTCTACCGCCGCGACCTTCGCCAACGACACCTTGAAGCAGAAGTCGCGCATCGACGAGAAGACCACGGTCGAGACCGGGTTTCTGGCCAGCGAGATCGGCGGGCCGCTGACTGAGGTGTTTCGCAACATTCAGGCCTTCCAGAACGGCACGGCGGTGACCGTCGGCGGCGTGACCTATACGCCAGCCGGCGCGGGCACGCTGACGGGACAGCCCGACGCCAACGTCACCGCGTTTTTGAAGGCGCAGATGGGCGAACTGGACAAGGCGAATGCGGGACTGACGAACCAGACGGCCAAAAACGGTCTGATCCAGAACCACGTCGAGACGGCGCTGGACGCCCAGGAAAATCAGAAGACCGCCCTGCAGAAGATGATGCAGGACAAGTCCGGCTATGATCCGGCACGGGCGATCACCGATCTGCAGATGGCGCAGGTGGCGATCGAGGCTTCGGCCCAGATCATCAACTCGCTGAAGAGCACGTCGCTGCTCAATCTGCTACGTTAAGTCGTCGTTTCAAAAAAGAAAACGGCAACGCTGGACCAAACATCGTGCTGGAACGTATCATGAACGATGGCCCGTCTCGATCTGCGTCGAAAACTCTCCGTTCTAGCTGACGCCGCCAAGTATGACGCCTCGTGTTCGTCGTCGGGAACGTCGAAACGAAACTCCGTTGGCGGCAAGGGGATCGGCTCGACCGAAGGCATGGGCATCTGTCACGCCTATACGCCGGACGGTCGATGCATCAGTCTGCTCAAGATTCTGCTGACCAACTTCTGCATCTACGACTGCGCCTATTGCATCAATCGCGTGTCGTCGAACGTGGAGCGCGCGCGCTTCGATGTCGACGAGGTCGTCGACCTGACGCTCAACTTCTACAAGCGCAACTATATCGAGGGTTTGTTCCTGTCGTCGGGCATCATTCGATCCGGCGACTATACGATGGAGCAGCTGGTCCTGGTGGCCAAGACGCTGCGGGAAGTCCACGATTTCCGGGGCTACATTCATCTGAAGCTGATCCCGGAGGCGGATCCGAAGCTGGTGGAAATGGCGGGACTGTATGCCGACCGCCTGTCAGCCAATATTGAGCTTCCGCGCGACGAGGCGCTGGCGCGACTGGCGCCGCAAAAGGATGTTGGGGTCATCAAGAAGGCGATGAGCCAGGTACGCCTTGGCGTCGAGGCGGCCAAGCCGGCCAAACGTGAAAAGATCAAACCGCCGAAGTTCGCGCCGGGCGGCCAGAGCACGCAGTTGATCATCGGCGCCGACGGCGCGCCGGATACGGAAATCCTGGATCGCAGCGCCTCGCTCTACGGCGGTTATGGCCTGCGCCGCGTCTATTATTCGGCGTTCAGCCCGATCCCGGACTCCAGTTCGATCCTGCCGTTGTCCAAGCCGCCGTTGATGCGCGAGCATCGGCTGTATCAGGCCGATTGGCTGATGCGGTTCTATGGCTTCTCCGCGCCGGAGATCGGCGAGGGGGCATCGAACGGCATGCTCGATCTGGCGGTCGACCCCAAACTGGCCTGGGCTCTCAACAAGCGCGAGCAGTTTCCAGTCGATGTGAACCGGGCGCCGCGCGAGATGCTGCTACGTGTGCCAGGGCTGGGCGTGAAGGCGGTGGACCGGATCGTCGCGGTGCGCCGCTATCGGACCCTGCGGTTGGAGGATGTCGGACGGCTGACGCGATCGGTGGCGAAGATCCGGCCCTTCATCACGGCGCTGGATTGGACGCCAGGCGGTCTGACGGACGCGGCGGACCTCAAGGCGCGCGTGACCAGCCGCACGCCCGAGCAGTTGAGCCTGTTCTGATGGCGGTGGCGACGCTGGACGGTGAGACGGACTTCGACGGCTGGCGGAAGGCGGCGCGCGCGTTTCGATTGTCGGGTGTGGAGCCTGCGGCGGCGCGGTTCGTCGTGGCGGGGGCGGTGGAACAGGGCGGGCTGTTCGATCAGCCGATTGCCGAAGAAACGTCGCCGACGCCGGATGACCGCAGAGCTTTCAACGTTCCGAAAGAGTTCGTGGATCTCGCCCAGAACCTGATTCTGCATCGATCCGCTGACCGTTTTGATCTGATGTATCGGCTGCTATGGCGGCTGAAGGATGAGCCGGACCTGATCAAGGTCATTTCGGACCGGGACGTCGCCGACGCGCTGGAGCGGGTCAAGAACGTCAGCCGCGCCTCGCACAAGATGAAGGCCTTCGTTCGCTTTCGCCAGGTGCATGACGATTTGGGCGAAGCTTGGGTGGCGTGGTTCGAGCCGCCGCATCGGGTTTTGGAAAACACCGCGCCGTTTTTCCAACGGCGGTTCACGACCATGCGCTGGTCGATCCTGACGCCGGACGGTTCGGCCTTCTGGGATGGAGAAGCCCTGCGGTTCGGGCCGCCGGCAACCCGCGACATGGCGCCAGCCGAAGACGAGATCGAGGATTTCTGGAAGACCTACTACGCCTCGACCTTCAATCCTGCGCGGCTGAAGGTGAAGACGATGCAGGGGGAAATGGCCAAGTCCTATTGGAAGAACCTGCCGGAAGCCGCCCTGATCCCGGAATTGGTCGCGGCGTCGTCGGTTCGAACCGAGACCATGGTCGCCACGCCGTCTCCTCAGCCCAATCCGCGTTTTGCGCGCGCCGTCGCGCCAGACCTGCATCTGGCGCGTCCCGACGCCGAGGCCGTGCCCGAAAACCTCGACGATGTCGCCAGCGGCGTTCAGGCCTGCCGCCGCTGCCCTCTATACCGCGACGCGACGCAAGGCGTGTGCGGGGAGGGGCCGAAGTCGGCGCGTCTGATGATCGTCGGCGAACAGCCCGGCGATCAGGAGGATCTGGCAGGCCGCGTCTTCATCGGGCCGGCGGGACAGGTGCTGAACGCAGCCCTGGCCGAGGCTGGCATTGATCGATCCGACGTCTATGTCACCAACGCGGTCAAACACTTCAAACACGAGCCGCGCGGCAAACGTCGCCTGCACAAGACGCCGAATGCGGGCGAGGTTCAGGCCTGCCGCTGGTGGCTGGACTCGGAGCGAAGGCTGATCAAGCCGCAGGTCGTGCTGGCCCTGGGGGCGACGGCGGGTCTGGCGTTGCTGGGTCGCAAGCCCGCCGTGATGCAGGAACGCGGCGCGCCGATCGACCTGAGCGATGGATCGACCGCCGTACTGACGGTTCACCCCTCTTATCTGCTGCGTCTGCCGGACGAGGCGGCGAAGTCTGAGGCGAGACGGTTGTTCATTGAGGATCTGGAGGCCGTGCAGCGTCGTATGAGGTGACGCGAGAACGAATCCCGTTCGGCCGCGTTTGGCATCAGCGCCAGCGTGACCGTTGGACGTTTCATCGGGGGAGGCGATCTCGACACGGTCGATCGACAAACATCCGCGCGAATGTCATCGCGCGTTGACATCGAATGCCGGCTTGACCATTAGCGCGGCAGGGATTTCGGCTGTCTGTTCAGAGGGTCAGGGGAAAATCGCGATGTCAGACCGGTCTTCAAGGGCGCGATGAACACGGCCGCATACGAAATCGTCGATAGAGATGGCGAGGCCCGTCTGCGCCTGACCGGCGACTGGACGACCACGGCGCTGGGTCGTCTGCCGACGGAGCTGAGCCGCGATCTGGAAGGCCGCGATATCGCCAGCATCGACACCTCCGATCTCGGTCGCTTCGATACCGCCGGCGCGCTAGCCTTGGTGCAGGCCTCAAGCGGCCGCCTTTCCAAGAGCCAGTGGAAGGACCGACCGGAGGCCGGTCGTATCTATCACATGATCGAACTGCTGGAGCGCCAAAGCGCCCCGGCGCCGAAACGCCCCAGCGCCTTCGTTCGCACCTTCGCCAAGATCGGACGAGGCGTCTATGATTTCGGCGGCGAGGCCATGTTGTCGCTGGCCTTCCTTGGTCGGCTGATGGCTGCTGTGGTGGAAGCCGCCAAACATCCCGGCGGCATCCGCTGGCCGGCCTGGGTCAGTCAGGCCGAGCGCGCCGGGCTGGACGCCATTCCGATCGTCATGATCACCAACTTCTTCATCGGCGCCGTCATCGCTTTCATCGGCGTGGATTTGCTGACCGACTTCGGCGCCCAAGTGTTTGCGGTTCAGCTGATCGGCGTCGCCATGTTCCGCGAGTTCGCCGTGGTGATCGCCTCGGTCTTGTTGGCTGGACGTTCGGCCTCGGCCTTCGCGGCCGAGATCGGGTCGATGCGGATGAACCAAGAGGTCGACGCCATGCAGGTCATGGGCGTCAATCCGTTCCAGGCCCTGGTGATCCCGCGCGTCGCGTCGCTGGTGCTGATGCTGCCGCTGCTGACCTTCATGGGCATGATCGGCGGCCTGGTCGGCGGTCTGGTCGTGTGCTGGAGCTCGCTGAATCTCGGTCCGTCCTTCTTCTTCCAGCGTCTGGTCGAGGATGGCACCATGGCCCAGCATCTGATGGTCGGTCTGGTGAAGGCGCCGGTCTTTGCCCTGGTGATCGCCGCCATCGGCTGCCGTCAGGGCATGTCGGTCGCCGGCGACGTCGAAAGCCTGGGCCGGCGCGTGACGGCCGCGGTGGTGCAAGCCATCTTCGCCATCATCTTTCTGGACGCCGTGTTCGCCCTGGTCTTCCTGGAGCTGAACATATGACCGAAGCACCAGAAAACCTGATCGAGGTGCGCGGCCTGTTGAGCCAGTTCGGCGAGCGCACCATCCACGAAAACCTCGACCTCGACCTGGTGCGCGGCGAAGTCATGGGCGTCGTCGGCGGATCGGGCGCGGGCAAGACCGTACTGCTGAACACTATCATCGGACTGAAAGAGCCCGAGGGCGGGTCGGTGAAGGTGCTGGGCTACGACCGTGCGACCCTGACCGACGATCAGTCGGCGGACATCGAGCGCCGCACCGGCATCCTGTTCCAGCAGGGCGCGCTGTTCTCGTCGCTGAGCGTGCTGGAGAACGTTGCCTCGCCCTTGGTCGAGCACACCAAACTGCCCAAAGCGATCATCTATGAATTGGCCGAACTCAAGATCGCCATGGTGGGCCTCAAACCCGAGCACCACCACCTTAAGCCCGCCGAGCTGTCGGGCGGCATGAAGAAGCGCGCCGGCCTGGCGCGTGCGCTCGCGCTAGATCCAGAGCTAGTGTTTCTGGACGAGCCGACGGCGGGCCTGGATCCCATCGGCGCGGCCGCGTTCGACGATCTGATCCGGCAACTGGCGGACGACCTGGGTCTGTCCGTCTTCATGATCACCCACGACCTCGATACGCTCTACGCCATCTGTGACAAGGTGGCGGTGCTGGCGGACAAGCGGGTCGTGGAAAAGGCCACGGTGCAGGAGCTGGAAGGCTCCGACCATCCGTGGATCAAGGAATATTTCCTGGGGCCGCGCGGACGCGCAGCCACCAAGTCTGCCGCCTGAGGAGAGCGGATCATGGAAAGAGACGCACATTACGCCGCCGTCGGCATCGCCACCGTCGCCCTTCTGGCGGCCCTGGCGGTGTTCACCATCTGGCTGGCCCGGCTGCAGTTCAACAGCGACTATGACATGTATGACATCGTCTTCTATGGGCCGGTGAATGGCCTGTCCGAAGGCGGCGAGGTGCATTTCAACGGCATCCGCGTCGGCGAGGTCACTGACCTGAACATCGACACCAAGCGCGGCGACCAGGTGATCGCCCGTGTTCGCGTGGACGGCACGACGCCGGTGCGCGTCACCTCGCGCGCGCAGCTGGAGCCGCAAGGCATCACCGGCTTGAACTACATCCAGATCACCGCCGGCTCGCCAAACAGCGCCCTGCTGAAAGAGCAGTATCCGGATAATGTCGTGCCAGTGCTGCAAAGCCAGCCGTCGCCGATCGCCGAACTCTTGAGCGGTTCGGGCACGGTGCTGGCCCAGACCGTGGATGCGCTAAACCGGATCAACCGCGTCATGTCCGATGACAATATCCGCAGCTTCTCCACCAGCGTGAAGAACGTCGAGGCGCTGACGACGGAACTGGAAGCCCGCAAGGCCATCTTCCAGCAGTTGGAAGAGGCCGTGACCAACGCCAACGCGGCGGTGAAGGAATATCAGGCCCTGGCCGTCGACACGCGTCAGATCATCAATACGGACGGTCGCCAAGCCATCGCTAATATCAACTCGGCGACGGCGGAGGCCCGCACGGCGATCGCCTCTGCCAACCGTTCGATTACGGGTCTGGAGCGTCCTTTGGGTGACTTTGCGACGACCAGCCTGCCGCAGCTGACCGGCACGATCGAAGAACTGCAAGACGCCACCCGGTCTCTGCAATCCCTGATCGACGATGTCCGCGCCAGCCCGCGCGACTTTATCGGTCGTCCGAAATCCAAAGAGCTGGAGGTGCAGCCGTGATCCTTCGTCCTGTCCTTCGACTGGCGGCGTCCGCCGCTGTCCTGACCGCGCTGAGCGGGTGCGCCCTGCTGTCGTCGCCGGACCCGGTGCAGAACTATCGGTTCGGCCTGCCGATGGCCGCGCCGTCGGCGGTGGGCGACACGCCTGCGCCTCTCACGGTCTCGATCCGCCGCATCGAGTTCCCGCAGGCGACCGGCGACGACAAGATCCTGGGCGTCACGGGTCTAGAGACGGCCTATATCGGCGGCGCACGCTGGGTGTCGCCGGCCTCGACCCTGTTCGACGACAGCCTGAAGGCGGCCTTCGCCAACCGCGCCGACCGCATTCGCGTGCTTGGTCGCCGCGAGCCGGGGACGCCGCCGCTGATCCTGCAGGTCACGGTCACGACGTTCGAGGCGCGATACGCCGCTCCGGGCGCCGTGCCGGATGTCGTCGTGACCGCGCGGGCGCAGCTGCGCTCCACCCCGGAACGGCGCGCTGGCGGCGGGACCATTCGTCCCGAGGAAGGCCGCTCGGTCGAGCGGGTGTTCACCGTGACCCAGCCTGCCGGCGACAACCGCGTGTCCGCCATCGTTGCAGCCTTCGACACGGCGACGCGCGACATCAATACCCAGATCGCGGACTGGACGATCGCCTCCGCGAACTGACGCGATCGAACGCATGATGCCGCGACGGCGGCGGTGCGGGACGTAGGCTTGCGTATGCGCTAGGGTGCGCTGCGAATCTGCTCCCGGAGTTGTCATGAGTTTTTCCGCCACCGACGCGGCCTTCGAAGGCTTCCGGGTCGTTCGTCGGCATCCGATCGTCGCGGTCGCCTGGGGCCTGGTTTATCTGGCCGTCTATGTCGCCATGTTCGGACTGGGCGCCGACAAGTGGGCCAACCTGATGGCGGCGGGTGAAGCGCTGGAACAGTCGGCCAACCCATCGATGGCGGAGTTTCAGGCCTTGGGTCAAACCTATGCCGGAGCGCTGATCTGGGCCGCGCCCATCGGCCTGCTGGTCGGCGCGGTGCTAAGCGCGGCGGTGGCGCGCTCGGTTCTGCGTCCGGACGAGTCGTCGTGGGGCTATCTGCGCCTTGGTATGGATGAGGTCCGTGTCCTGGCGGTCAGTCTGATCGTCAGCTTGGCTGTCGGCTTGGCGTCGGGCGTCGGCATGATGGTGGTCGGCGCGGCCATCGGTTTCGGCGCGGCGTCGGGTCAGGCGCTGCTGATCTTGGTCGGCGTGCTGCTGATCTTCGCCGTCTTCGCCCTGATCGTCTGGCTGGCGATCAAGTTCAGCCTTGCGGTGCCGATGACGATCGATCGCCGCAAAATCACCATCGTGGAATCGTTCGCCGCCACCAAAGGACATTTCTGGTCGCTGCTGGGCATGGCCGTGATCGCCATCATCATGTCGCTGATCGTCAGCATCCTGGGCATGATCATCGGCGCAGCGGCCGATCTCGCCACCGGCGGCATCCAGACGCTGGCGCGCTTCGACGGCGAGGGATTGGGCCAGATCCTGATGCAGGCCTGGCCGGCGATCCTGGTGTCGTCGATCGTCAACGCCTTCCTCGCCGCGCTGCAACTCGCGGTCCTATATGCCCCGTTCGCAGCGGCCTGGAATGGGCTTCGAGGCGGTCAGTCGACCGACGTCTTTTCCTAACGATCAGGCCGACGCCTTCACCCTTTTCTTTTTGGCCGGAGCATCGACGGAACCGCCTAGGGCCGCAACGCGCGCCTTGCGGCGGTCCTCGTGCCGATCCAGCACCTCCTTGAGGTATTTGCCGGTCCAACTGGCCTTGTTGTCCGCGACCTGTTCGGGCGTGCCGACCGCAACGATCTCGCCGCCGCCGTCACCGCCCTCAGGACCGAAGTCGAGCAGATAGTCGGCGACCTTGATGACATCGAGGTTGTGTTCGATCACCACGATGGTGTTGCCGGCCTCAACCAGTTCCTGCAGCACTTCCAGCAGCTTGCGCGTATCTTCGAAGTGCAGGCCGGTGGTCGGCTCGTCGAGGATGTACAGGGTGCGGCCGGTGGCGCGCTTGGACAGCTCCTTGGACAGTTTGACCCGCTGGGCCTCGCCGCCCGACAGGGTGGTCGCCGGCTGGCCGACCTTGACGTAGCCCAGGCCGACCCGTTCCAGCGTCAACATCTTGTCGCGGATCGGCGGCACGGCCTTGAAGAAGGTCGCCGCCTCCTCGACCGTCATGTCCAGCACGTCCGAAATGGACTTGCCCTTGAACACAATCTCCAGCGTCTCGCGGTTGTAGCGTTTGCCCTTGCAGACGTCGCAGGTGACATAGACGTCCGGCAGGAAGTGCATCTCGATCTTGATGACGCCGTCGCCTTGGCAGGCTTCGCAACGCCCGCCCTTGACGTTGAAGCTGAACCGCCCGGGGCCATAGCCGCGCGCCTTGGATTCCGGCAGGCCGGCGTACCAGTCGCGGATAGGCCCGAAGGCGCCGGTATAGGTCGCGGGGTTCGAGCGCGGGGTGCGGCCGATGGGCGACTGGTCGATGTCGATGACCTTGTCGAAATGCTCCAGGCCTTCGATCCGATCGAAGGGGGCAGGGGCCTCCGAGGCATTGTTCAGGCGGCGCGCGGCGGCCTTGTACAGGGTCTCAATGGTGAAGGTGGACTTGCCGCCGCCCGAGACGCCGGTGATGCAAGTGAAGACGCCGACAGGGATTTCGCCGGTCACGCTCTTCAGATTGTTGCCGCTGGCGCCGCTGATCTTCAGCATCCGCTTGCGGTTGATGGGGCGGCGACCTTCGGCAGGAATTTCGATCTCGCGCTCGCCAGTCAGGTATTTGCCGGTCAGGGACTTGGGGTTGGCCATGACCTGGGCTGGCGTGCCCTCCGCGCAAACTTGGCCGCCATGAACACCAGCGGCCGGGCCCATGTCGATGACGTAGTCCGCGGTCAGGATAGCCTCTTCGTCGTGCTCGACCACGAGAACCGAGTTGCCGAGGTCGCGCAGCCCTTTCAGGCTTTCCAGCAGGCGGGTGTTGTCGCGCTGGTGCAGGCCGATGGACGGCTCGTCCAGCACATAGAGGACGCCGGTCAAGCCTGAGCCGATCTGCGACGCCAGGCGGATGCGCTGGCTCTCGCCGCCCGACAGGGTGCCTGAGGATCGCGACAGGTTCAGATAGTCCAGGCCGACGTTGTTCAGGAACCGCAGCCGGTCGCAGATTTCCTTCAGGATGCGCCGGGCGATCTCCATCTGCTTTTCGGTCAGATTCTCTTCCAGCGTCGAGAACCATAGATAGGCCTTGGAGATCGAAAGGGTGGAGATGTCGGCGATGTCCTCGCCGCCGACCTTGACCGCCAGGGCCTCGGGCTTCAGCCGCTTGCCGTGACACGCGTCGCAGGGCGTCTCGGACTGATAGCGAGCCAGTTCCTCGCGCACCCAGGCGCTGTCGGTCTCGCGCCAGCGGCGTTCCAGGTTCGGCAGCACGCCCTCGAACGGCTTGGAGACCTCGTATTTGCGGGCGTTGTCGTCATAGACGAACTTGATCTTCTCGGTCCCCGTGCCGTGCAAGATGGCCTTGTGCGCCTGGGCGGGCAGGTCGCGCCACGGCTTGTCCATCGAGAAGCCGTAGTGGAGGCTGAGCGACTGCAGCGTCTGGGTGTAGAGCGGCGATGGCCCGCGCGCCCACGGCGCGACGGCGCCCTTGTGCAGAGTCTTGTCGCGGTCCGGGATCACCAGATCGGCGTCGAACGCCAGCTTGACCCCCAGGCCGTCGCAGACTGGGCAGGCGCCGAAGGGGTTGTTGAACGAGAAAAGGCGCGGCTCGATCTCACTGATCGTGAAGCCCGACACCGGGCAGGCGAACCGTTCGGAGAACAGGATGGAGCGCGGCGCGGTCTCACCTTCCGCCGTCGAGGCCCATTCGGCATTGGCGATGCCGTCGGCCAGACCCAGCGCCGTCTGCAGGCTGTCGGCGTAGCGGGCTTCCTGATCCGGCTTGGTGACGATCCGGTCCACGACGATGTCGATGTCGTGTTTGAACTTCTTGTCCAGCGTCGGGGCTTCATCGATCGGATAGAATTGCCCGTCGATCTTTAGGCGCTGGAAGCCCTGACGCTGCCACTCGGCGATTTCTTTCTTGTACTCGCCCTTGCGGCCGCGAACGACGGGGGCGAGCAGCAGGATGCGCTCGCCATCGGGCAGGGCGACCAGCTTGTCGACCATCTGGCTGACGGTCTGGCTCTCGATTGGCAGGCCGGTCGCCGGCGAGTAGGGCACGCCGACCCGCGCCCACAGCAGGCGCATATAGTCGTGGATTTCCGTCACCGTGCCGACGGTTGAGCGCGGGTTCTTGGACGTTGTCTTCTGTTCAATGGAGATGGCCGGGGACAGGCCTTCGATCAAATCCACGTCCGGCTTGCCCATCAGCTCTAGAAACTGGCGCGCGTAGGCCGACAGGCTCTCGACATAGCGCCGCTGGCCTTCGGCATAGATGGTGTCGAACGCCAGCGAGGATTTGCCCGACCCCGACAGGCCGGTCATCACCACCAGCTGTTCACGCGGAATGTCGAGATCCACGCCCTTGAGGTTATGCTCGCGGGCGCCGCGAACGCGGATGAAGTTATGCTTTTCGGTCATGCTGTCCGGAGAACGCGGAGGAGGGCCGGCGGGTCCGGCGCGTTATCGCTATATGGGGACGAAAATAGGCGATCAGCAAGAACGTTATGGGAACATTTTTGTCTGTGTCTTTGGGTTGTGCGCCCGCTGATCGAAGCTAGACTGGCGTCACCGAAGTGGGGGTTGGATTTGAAACAGTTTGCGGGCCTTTTGGCGGCGGCAGCCTTAGCCAGTTGCAACTTCAATGCGACGCTTCCTAAATCCGATCCTGCCTTGAATGCTGAAGCCAAGGCGACCTTTGCAGACCTTGTAGCGGGCCGAGAAGCCGCCATTTTGGCGCGCTTGTCGTCCGCAAATAAAACTGCAGACGTGAGGGCGCAAATCCCCATGCTCCGCAACATGATCGGTCACGACACGGCTCCCGAACCGACGGTGACCGGCTACCAAAGCATGACAAGCACGAGCGGCCGCTTTTATGTCGTGGGTCAAGATTATACCTATCCCGACCGAGTGGCTCACGTTCAGACAAACTTCGTCAAAGAGGGTGACGCATGGAAAGTCGCGGGATTCAATGTGAACGTGACGATGACTGGAGCCCCAGCTAAAGCGCCTGCCGCCTAAATTTTATTCCGGCATCCACGCCTGCGTGGGCCGCATAAAAAGCCCGCCCTTGGCCAGAAGCACGCCACTGGCGTTGGCGACACCCAGTTCAAGGCTTTCGGCGATGCGGCGGGCGCGTTCAATGAAGTGGTCGGCGGCGATGGGCGGGCACAGGGCACGCGCAGTTTCGGCGAACAACTCCAGCCAGCGATCGAAATGCCGCGCATCGATGGGAAGGGGTAGGTGTTTCGGCATCGGCCGGCCCTGATAGACGCCCGTGGACAGGGCGACGGACGACCAGAACAGCTTCATCTGCGCTAAGTGCGGCGCCCAGTCGGTGATCCGGTCCGCGAAAATCGGGCCGATCAGCGCATCGTCGCGGACGCGGGCGTAGAAGTCTTCGACCAAGGCGTCGATCATGGCTTCGTCTATGCCCGTTTCGTCCCGCAGGCGCTGGACGGCGGCCTCGCGCCGCGCGGCGGCGCCGGCGGGGTCTTCGATGCGGAAACGGGTTTGCATGACGGCTGGTCTAGCCGTCGCCATCCTATTGGTCGAGGAAGTCGCCGGCGTTGAATGACAGGATGCAGATGGCGTCTCCGCCCGTCGCATCGGTCGAGCAGGAATCGACTCCGAACAGGTCGGCCTCGACCTTTGCGGTCGAGCGGAACGTGCGGCCGTCACGCTGGAATGTCGATCCGATCTTCTCGCTCCAAGGGATCAAGGCCTTGGC
The DNA here is from genome assembly GCF_058790795.1 of Brevundimonas sp. EU05-FHT14B07. NCBI lineage: Bacteria > Pseudomonadati > Pseudomonadota > Alphaproteobacteria > Caulobacterales > Caulobacteraceae > Brevundimonas > Brevundimonas sp. EU05-FHT14B07. Next base: position 188,599 of record NZ_JBYTCZ010000005.1, on the reverse strand, counting down.
GAAGGCGGCGGCCGGCGCACCCGTGCAGGTAAACAGGATATATTCTGCGCCGTCCCCGTTGTCCGCGCGGCGATAGGCGTCGGCTGCGGCGGCCTGCTCCAGGCAGGCGGCATAGAGCCGCGCGTTGGGCGTCGGCGCCTGGGTCGGAACGGCGCTGTAATCCGGGGCTGACGGCGGCCGGTCCGGCGCAGTCGCGCATGCGGCGCAAGCCAGTGTGGAGACGATGGCGAGGGTGATGGCGGTCTTCATGATTGTCTCCTCAACGCCAAGCTTCTCACGCGGCCGTGTTCGACGCCAGACTTGCGCATTGCGGGATTACGACCCATCCTCCCTGTTCTGACGCGTTTTGCAGAAGGTTTGACGATCATGATCATCGCATTGGCCACCGGTTCCGCCCTGTCCGCCATGCTGCTCGTGATCCTCAATGCCAATCAGCCCAAGCCGAAACCCGTCCCCGTCCGCACTCGCGACACTCGACAAGGTCGCCGCTAAGACGCCGGACGGCGCCACATTATTCAACAATCTGAGCCTGACGTTCGGGCCTGAGCGAACCGGCATCGTCGGTCGCAATGGCGCGGGCAAGAGCACGCTTCTGCGCCTGATCTCGGGCGAAGCCGCGCCTGCCGAGGGTGCAGTCGCGCGAGCCGGAACGATCGGCGTCCTGGATCAGCGCTATGAGCCAAACCCCGGTGAGACCGTCGCTCAAACCTTGGGCGTTGGAGCGGCGCTGGCTGTTGTGGCGCGGGTTTTGGCGGGGCAGGGAACGGCTGACGATCTGGCCGAGGCGGACTGGACGCTGGAGACTCGTCTTGACGAGGCCTTGCGAGAGATCGGGCTGCCTGACCTGGACCACGAACGCCTGACGTGCAGTCTCAGCGGGAGCGAGCAGACGCGGTTGCGGCTGGCGGGTTTGAGGCTGGCCCAGCCCGATCTGATCCTGCTGGACGAGCCGACCAATCATCTGGATGCACAGGCGCGGGCGCTGGTCGCCGATGTCATCGCGCGTTGGGACGGCGGGGTCGTGGTGGTCAGCCATGATCGCAACCTGTTGCGCCGCATGGACCGAATCCTTGAGGTGTCGAGCTTGGGCGTCGCCAGCTACGGCGGCGGCTATGACGCCTATGTCGAGCGAAAAGCGCTGGAACGCGAGGCGGCGACGCGGGATCTGGCCGAAGCCCAACGCGAACTCACGCGTGTCGGCGCCGAGGCTCAGCAGCGCGCGGAGGCCCAGTCGCGCCGCGACGCCGCCGGCCGTCGCAAGGCTGCCAAGGGCGACATGCCGAAAATCCTGCTGGGCGCCCGGGCCGAGCGCGCTGAAAACACGGGCGGGCGCGGCGGCTTGCTGGCCGAACGTCAGGCCGCGGCCGCGCAGGACGCCTTGGCCTCAGCCCAGGCGCGCGTAGAGCGAACGCGGACGCTGGCGATCCCGATGCCGACGACCGGCCTGCCAACGGGACGGACGGTGCTGACGATGGACCGGGCCGGCTGGGCGACACCCGAGGGGCGGACGATCGTCGGGCCGGTCGACCTGAACCTGGTCGGGCCGGAACGGGTCGCGATCACGGGACCGAACGGCGCGGGCAAGACGACCCTGCTGCGGCTGATCACCGGCGATCTTTCACCGACCACGGGCGCCGTCGATCGGCCTGTGCGTGCGGTGTTGCTGGACCAAGAGGTCAAGATCCTGCACCCGGACGAAACCTTGGTGGAAGCGTGGCGGCGGTTGAACCCGAAAGGGTCGGTCAATGACGCCCAGGCAGCGCTGGCGCGGTTTCTGTTTCGCAATACGGCGGCGCAGCGCCACGTCGGCGACCTGTCAGGCGGGGAGCGGCTGAGGGCGGGTCTGGCCTGCGTCATGACAGGCGCGACGCCGCCGCAGTTGCTGGTGCTGGACGAGCCGACGAACCACCTCGATCTGGACGCCCTCGCGGCGGTCGAAGAGGCGCTGAACGCCTACGACGGCGCCTTGCTTGTCGTGAGCCATGACGTGGATTTCTTGACGGCGCTGAAGATCACGCGCACGGTCCAGCTCTGAGGTCCGTCAGCCCCAGGCCTCGACGGCGCCCTTGCGACGGACCATCGACGGGCTGGACAGTTGGGTTCGCGGCTCGGCTTCGGCGCGGCCGAACAGCCAGCCTTGGCCGTATTCGACTCCCGCCGCCTTTAGCTCAGCGGCGACGCCGTCGGTCTCGATCATCTCGGCGATGGTTTCCAGCCTCATCGAACGGCACATTTCGACGATGCTGTGCAGCATGGCCTTGGAGCGTTGGTCGGTCTGGATATCGCGAACGATGGCCCCGTCGATCTTGACCGAGTCCACAGACAGTTTGCGCAGATAGTCGAAAGCGGCGGCCCCTGCGCCGAAATCGTCGATGCAGACCTTTATGCCGGCCTCGCGCAGTGCGGCCAGGCGACGGTCGGCGGCCTCGATGTCCGCGACGGCGGAAGTTTCCGTCACCTCGACCATCAGGCGGCGGCGTTCCTCGGGCGCGCCGGCGGTCATGCGCAGCAACTGCTCGACGTAGGTGTCGTCGCCCAGCGAGGCGCCCGAAACATTGATCGCCATCTTCAGCAGGCCGGCGCCGGGCTGACGCATCCGCTTCAGCACCTTTTCCGCCACGGCGAGATCGAACGACTCGATCATGTCCAGCTCTTCGGCCATGCGAATGGCTTCGGCCGGACCGTTGTTGCCGCTGAACCGGGTCAGGGCCTCGAAGTGATGGACCGCTCGAGAATCCAGATGGACGATGGGCTGATAGTGGACCTGGAACTCGCGTGATTTGACCAGGCTGCGGAAGGTTTCGGCGTCGCGGAAGGTGCGCTTCAGCGAGTCCGCGAAGGCGATCTGTGGATTGGCGAGGCCGTCGCCCTTCAGGCAGCCTTCAATGGCGAACCGCATGGCGCGCAGCACGCACAGGGAATCCGATCCGGGCGGCACGGGCGAGCTGAACGCCTCGGCGCCCAGCGACAGGCCTTCGGCCCGACCGGCCTCGACGATTTCTGCGGCGATGTCGCGACGGTCGTTGGCGTGTCGGAGAAGGGCATAGCGGACGCCGGTGACCTGCGACGCGCTCGATCCCTCGACGGCGGCGGACTGAAGCGTGGCCTCGATGCGGCGGTTCAGACGGTCGGCGGCTTCGCCGGTGACATTCTCCAACCCGGTAATGTCGAGGAACGACAGGGCCAGGTCGGGGTTGGACTCCAGCACGCGCCCGGCGTCGGCCAGGAAATCCTCCGGTTCCAGAAGCGGGCGGGTTTCCAGATCCTCCAGCGCGAAGGCCGGGCCTTCATAGGAGATGGCGCAGGAGACGGCCGGCGCCATCTGCGGCAGGACGAAGGCGCGGAACGATGCACGACGCACACGGTCAGGCCCAGCCGCCACCAGGATCGATGTCGCGGGAATACGCACGCCGGCCTTCATGCCTTGCAGGGCGGTCAGGGTGGAGGCGCCATCGTGCAGCAGATCGAGCAGGGGACGGCCCGTCCAGGTCGCGCCTGCGTCCTCGCCGGCCACGGCGCCCGCGCCGATCGCAAAGGCGACCACGCCCTTCGGATCCACCTCCACCAGGGTGTCGGCGGAAGCGAATGCCAGGCCTAGGAGGCGAGTGGTCAGCGTCATGAGGCCATGCTGGCACACAGTCGCTTAAAAAATAGGCAATGACCCTTAGGACGCGAACCGTGATCTGCGAACGGCGAAGGGCCGTCCCAGTCAGGCCACGCGGTTCAGGCCATTCGATTCAGGGCGACAGCGCGTCCGTCGCCTAGCGAGGCGCGGCCGTCGGCGGCATAGGCGGAGGCGGGTGTGCGAGCAGCGGTGACCTCCGCCGCGATGGCCCGGACTAGGCCCTCGGAAATTTGACGCGCGGCGTCGACGGCGCGGCTGTGACGAGTCAGGACGGCGTCGAACTCACGCGTGGCGTCGACCAGTGTCCTGCGATCTTCGAGCGGAGCGCCGCTCAGCAGCGCCGGATTGGCCTTCACATGGGCGGAATCGCGACGGTAGAGATTGGCCATCTCCTGGGTTTCCGACAGACCGGCCGCCACATCCTGAGGACGGCCATCGGCGAAGGCGGCTGTTTCGGCCTTCAGTCGCTCGGTCAGGCGCAAGGTCAGGGTCGTCAGCTGACGAACGCGCGCCTGGGCCAGTTCGGTGTCGCTCATTGCCGGCCCTCCTGCATCTTCAGCATTTCGGCCATGACGGTGTTGCTCAGGCCGATGCCACCCGCCTTCACCGTGGACTTGGCCATTTCGTCCAGCATGAAGCTGCGCCATGTTGCCTCGCCCTGGCCGCCGCCGAACAGGCCGTCGGTCGACAGGCCTTCGAACATCGGCTTCAGCATCTGCGAGATGAAGGTGGCCTCGAAGGCCTTGGCGGTTTCCGCGATCTTGTCGCGATTCACGGCCGTGGGCGCGGCCGCGGTGGGGCGCAGCAGATCGGCGGAGACGGTCGGGTCGGTCATGCTCACATCACCTCGATGTCGGCCTGCAGGGCGCCGGCGGCCTTGATGGCCTGCAGGATGCTGATCATGTCGCGCGGGCTGACGCCCAGGGCATTCAGGCCGTTGACCAGGGTGGACAGGTTGGCGCCGCCGCCGACCAGCCGCATCTGGGTGCCCAGATCCTCTTCGACGTTCACCTGGGTCGAGGGGACGACGGCGGTCTGGCCCCGGCTGAAGGGCGCCGGCTGACTGACCTGCGGCTGTTCGTCCACCGATATGGTCAGGTTGCCTTGGGCGATGGCGACGCGAGAGATGCGCACGGCGTCCCCCATGACGATGACGCCGTTGACCTCGTCGATGATGACCTTGGCGGGCGTATCGACGCTGACGGCCAGGTTCTCGATCCGGCTGATGAAGCCCGCCATGCCAAGTTCGCCGGGCGCGCGCAGGGACACGACCGTGCCGTTCTCGGCCAGGGCCGACCCTGGATAGGCGGCGTTGACGACGGCGGCTACGCGCTGGGCGGTGGTGAAGTCGGGGTTGCGCAGATTCAGGCGCACCTCGTTCATATTGGCCATCTGGAAGCCGGTCTCGCGCTCGACCAGCGCGCCCGAGGCGATGCGACCGGCGGTCGGCACGCCGCGCGTCACCGACGACCCCGACCCGCCCGACGCCGAGACGGCCCCGGTCTGGACCGAGCCCTGCGCCACCGCATAGACCTGACCGTCCGCGCCTTGCAGGCTGGTGACGACCAGCGAACCGCCCAGCAAGCTCTTGGCGTCGCACATGGAGGCTACCGACACGTCGATGCGCGAGCCGGGCGTGGCGAAGGCCGGCAGGTCGGCCGTGACCATGACGGCGGCCATATTCTTGGTGTTGGCGTTGGCGCCGCGGATATTGACGCCCAGCCGCTCGGTCATGCCTTCCAGCGACTGGCGGGTGAAGGGGCAGTTACGTAGGGAGTCGCCCGTCCCGTTCAGACCCATGACCATGCCGTAGCCGACCAACTGGTTGCCGCGCACGCCCTCGACGGCGGCGATATCCTTGATACGCGACTGCGACTGGGCCAACGCCGAGGTCGCCCCGCCGGCGACGACGAGCGTCGCGGCGACGGAGGCGATCAGGCGGGCAAGCAGATTTTGCATCGGTCAGGCGTCCACGCAACGTTACGCCGTCATCAGTGCGAGGATCGTGCCGGAGAATTAACGACGTGAATTCAATGTCGGTCAGCCTTTGACGGTCAGAGAAGCGGCAGGATTTGCCGGGGCGTTAACCAAACAGTCATCGCCGCCGGTCATCCATGGTTTCATGACGCGGAGCACCTGCACATGAAGGTTGTCGGCCCCAACGGCGTCAGCACGCCTGCCAGCACACGTCCGACGCGATCCGCCAGCGGCTTTTCGCTGGGGCAGGCTGCAGCGCCGTCCGCGCCCGCTGCAACGACCGCCAGCGCAGCAACAGGTGGGGTCTCCGACGTCTCGGCCCTGATGGCCCTTCAAGGGGTCGAGGGGCCGCTGGAGAAGCGACGCCGTGCGATCCGGCGCGGCAGCGGTCTTCTGGATCGCCTTGACGAAATCAAGCTGGCTCTGCTGAACGGCGACGCCGACGAGGGGGCCTTGGATCGACTGGCGCGGAGCCTGCGCGAGGAGCGCGCCGCCGACGACGACAAGGACTTGGGCGCCCTGCTGGATCAGATCGACCTGCGCGCCTCAGTCGAACTGGCGAAGGCGGAAATGCGCCGCAACCGCCCCTGATACGAAATAATCGTCTGACATCAGGCGGCTAAGCTTTGGCAGTGAGTGACTTTTGCCACTGTCAGGCGGTTAGTCGCCCTATTTTCATCACGGAATCGAGAACCGCGTTGCCGCGACTCGACGGGCTGATTATACGGCCATCTACGCCACAGGGGGGCGTGTTAGAGAGCGTGAGATCGATGAGCGCCTTGGCGTCCGTTGTGTCCGACGAAACCGGCCCGTATCGGCCGTCTGACGGCGAGCCGTTCATGAACGAACGGCAGCAAGCCTATTTCAAGAAGAAGCTGCTGGCCTGGAAGGATGAGATCCTTCGCGAGTCCAAGGGCACGGTCGTCAATCTGAAGGCCGAAACCGAAAACCACCCCGATCTGGTGGACCGGGCGTCTTCGGAATCCGATCGCGCGCTGGAGTTGCGCACCCGCGACCGCCAACGCAAGTTGATCTCCAAGATCGACGACGCGCTGCGCCGGATCGAGGACGGCTCCTACGGCTACTGCGAGGACACGGGCGAACCCATCAGTCTGGGTCGTCTGGAAGCCCGTCCGACAGCGACCCTGTCGGTCGAAGCCCAGGAACGCCACGAACGCCGCGAACGCGTTCACCGCGACGACTGAGGTTTAAGCCGTCCGCGCCTTGACTTCGCCGGGTTGCGGGGCGACCTAGCCGCCTCGCTTTCGAGGTCGTCTATCCATGTCCGTCAAGGTTCGTTTCGCCCCGTCGCCCACGGGTAAGCTGCACGTCGGCAATGTCCGTACCGCTTTGGTGAATTGGATGTTCGCCAAGGGGCAGGGTGGATCGTTCGTTCTGCGCATCGACGACACCGACCTGGCGCGCTCCACGCCCGAGTTCGAACAGGGGATCGAAGACGACCTGACCTGGCTGGGGATGCCGTGGGACGAGCGTTACAACCAGTCCAAGCGGTTCGATCGCTACGAAGAAGCGGCCACCAGGCTGAAGGCGTCGGGGCGGCTTTATCCCGCCTATGAGACCGCTGACGAGCTGGACCGTCGGCGCAAGGTCCAACTGTCGCGCGGCCTGCCGCCGATCTATGACCGCGCGGCGCTGGAACTGACCGAAGAGCAGAAGGCCGCTTACGAAGCCGAAGGGCGCCGCCCCCATTGGCGCTTCAAGCTGGATGGCAAGCGCGTCGCCTGGGAAGACCTGGCGCGCGGTCATGCGGAGGTGGACACCGCCTCGATGTCGGACCCGGTGCTGATCCGTGAGGACGGCCTGTTCCTCTATACCCTGCCGTCGGTGGTCGACGACATCGACATGGCCATCACGCACATCATCCGGGGCGAGGATCACGTCACCAACACCGGCGCGCAGATCGAAATCTTCGAAGCGCTGGGCGCGACGGTTCCGGGGTTCGCCCACATGCCGTTGCTGGTCGGCGCCGACGGCGCTGCCTTGTCCAAGCGTCTCGGATCGCTGTCGATCAGCGACATGCGCGACCAAGGCTATGAGCCGATCGCAATCACCAGCCACCTCGGCCGAATCGGGACATCCGATCCGCTGGAAGTCGGCGCCTCGGTCGAGGCCTTGGGTCAGAGCTTCGCCTTCTCCAAGATGGGCCGTTCGCCGGCACGTTACGATACGGCGGATCTGGACCGGCTAAACGCCCAGGCGCTGCACGTCATGGACTATGCAACAGCGCAGCCGCGTCTTCAGGCTCTCGGCGCCGATCTGGGCGAAGCCTTCTGGAATACGGTGCGGGGCAATCTGACAAAGTTCGCCGACGTTGCGGACATGGCGCAGGTCGTCCGTGGTCCGATCCAACCTGTTATCGAAGATGCCACCTTCATCGAAACGGCGCTGCGTCTGCTGCCGGAAGTGATCGACGAGAACGCCTGGTCGGCGTGGACCTCGGCCGTCAAGGCCGAGACGGGCGCGAAGGGCAAGGCGCTGTTCATGCCGTTGCGTCTGGCGCTGACGGGGCAGCAGCACGGGCCGGACATGGCGGCCATGGCGCCGCTGATCGGTCGCGAAACCATCCAGCGGCGGCTGAGAGGCGCGGCGGCCTAAGCCGCCTCACGCATTCTAGGCGTTGCAGACAGCCAGTTCGTCTGCGCTCAGGGCGACACCCTTGTAGGAGAAGGCGGTCACGGGACCGAACTTCTGAACCACGCGGCGGCAGGCGCGCGTCGCGGGCTGTTCCGTGCCACCTGCGGCGGTGCAGGTCGCGCCTTCGCAGGACCAACGAGCGCCGTCGATGATGGTGGCGCGTGCGGGCGCCTTGGCGGCGTCGGCCAGCGTCAGGCTGGTGGCGGCAGGGGCTTGGGCGATCGCAGGGGCGGCGGCGAACAGGGCGGCGGCGATCAGCAGAGCGCGCATCGAAAACTCTCCGAAATGAAGAACGGCGTCATGCCGCTGCGCTCCCATGTCAGTTTTCGATAAAAACTGTCAAGACGCGCGCAGCGGATTATGAGCGATGATCACTTATCGATGATCATGTTTCAATTGCGGCGCATCGCCGCCGGCCTGAACCTGCGCCATCGCCTCTTCGACGGTTTCGGCGACTGTCCAGGCATCCAGGAACGACGGCGGCGTCATTCCTTCTGCGACGCTGTGCTTCATCAGGTCGAAGAAGCCGTTCCAGAAGCCGTTCAGGTTCAGGAAGACGACTGGCTTGTGGTGCAGGTCCAGCCGCTTCCAGGACAGCAGCTCCACGACCTCTTCCAGGGTGCCGATGCCGCCGGGCGCCACGACGAAGGCGTCGGATTGATCGTACATCAATTGCTTGCGCTCGTGCATCGAGGTGACGACGACGGTCTCGACCTCGTCGAACAGGCGTTCGCGGCTGCGCAGGAAGGCCGGCATGATTCCGACGACCCGGCCGCCCGCCTCGTGCGCGCCACGCGCGGAGGCCCCCATCAGGCCAACGCCGCCGCCGCCATAGACCAGCCGCCAGCCGGCCTCGGCCGCCGCCTTGCCGAACGCGTAGGCCGCCTCGGTATAGGAAGGGTCGGCGGTCTCGGAGGCGCCGCAGAACAGGCAGACGGAAGAGCCGTCGAACGGCAGGAACGAAACGGGGGGCAGGGACATGGAGCCTCGAAGAAAACGAATAGGCGGCCTGGCCATGGCCAAACCGACGGCGCTCAAGCTAACACAGGCTCGAGCCGCTGGGTCGCCAGTCCTATATCGTAGAGGCGCAGGATGAAACGTCAGATGATGGTCGCGTGTGTCGCGGTCCTGGCTGCCGCAGCCTGTTCCGATCAGCAGGGCGGCGTGGCGGGGCCGACGGGGGCCGACGAGGCCTCGCCTTGGGTCCGCCCGCCTCAGATCGATGGTGTGACGCGCGACGGCGGCGTCCTGGTGCTGCGCGGCGGGGCGGGGCCCAATGCGCGCGTCGTGCTGCGTGCGCCGGATACTGCGGCCGTGGCGACGACGGCGGACGGCGCGGGGCGGTTCGAACTGCGACTGCCGCCTTTGAGCGGCGATGTGCGCTTCACGCCTGAGGTGCAGGTGGGCGAGGACGCCGCCGTCTCGCCCGAGACCCTGGTGGTGATCCAGGGCGGGGCCGGTCCCGTCGCCCTGATTGCAGCAGGCCAGCCGACTGTCCGGCTCGATGGCGGCGAGGGGTTGGATGCGGTGGATTCGGACGGTGCGACGCTGATGGCGTCAGGCCGTACGAATGGGGCGGCTCCCTCGGTCAATATCAACGGCGCAGATATGGCGCCGATGGCGATCGGACGCGGCCGCTGGCGAGCCGTCATCGGACAGTCGGGTCCGGCGACGATCACGGTGAACGGAAAGAGCTTCGACTATCCGGGCGCGGGGGCGACTGCGGGCTTCGTCGTCGAGCGGGCGGGGGCGGGTTGGCGGATCACTTGGCCTGTCGAGCCATCTGGGCGTCAGACGACCTGGCTGCCGGACTGAAGGCGCTTAACGATCTGGAAACCATTTCGGTTAATGAATGGGTTGTCCTCAGGGACACCATCACCGAACCTGCTTGCAGCCCGGCGCCCCCGCCGGGCTTCTTTTTCCCGGACGATCAGCCCTTCCTCGGCGTGTCTCCGACCCCCTCGGTACGATCGCGGAACAGGGCGGCGCGGGCGAGCAGGATCAGGGTGACCGGCGTCGTCACCGTCAGGAACAGACCGATCAGGATTTCGCGCGGCATGAAACGCCGCTCGACGGTCGTGAACCAGACGATCGACGCCAGCAGGACCAGGGCCATGCCCAGCGTGGCCCCGAGCGTCGGGGCGTGGACGCGCTCATAGAAGGTCTTCAGCCGAACCAGCCCAACCGCGCCCAGTAGCGAAAGGGCTGAGCCGATGACGGCCAGGGCGACGACGATGATCGCGGCCCATGCGGGAACGTCAGCTTGGGTCATTCAATCACCTCGCCACGCATCAGGAACTTGGCCAGGGCCACGGTGGCTGCGAAGCCCAACATGCCGATCACCAGCGCGGCCTCGAAATAGAGCTGGCTGTTGGTGCGGATGCCGAACACCACCACCAGCAGCATGCCGTTCAAATAGAGGGTGTCCATGCCCAGAACGCGATCCTGGGCGCGCGGACCGTGAATGATCCGCCATGCCGACAGGCCCATGGCGCAGATCAGCATCAGCTGGGCCAGACCCAGGCCCCAGGTCAGCACCGCCGCCGTCATTCGAAAATCTCCATCAGCCGGCGCTCGTAGCGATCCTTGATCAGCCGCACCCAGGTCTCTTCATCCACGAGATCCAGCACGTGCAGCAGCAGACGGCCGGTTGCGGACTCGTACTCGACCCACAAGGTGCCGGGCGTCGAGGTGATGATGATGGCCAAGACCGCCAGGCCATATCGGTCGCGCAGGTCCAGCGGAATATGGATGAAGCCGGATGTGCGCTCATGCCGTCGCCGCCCCAGAATGATGTGCGACACCGCCCAGTTGGAGCGCACGATGTCGCCGACGACGTCGATGGCGAGGCGCATTATAGCTATCGGCGCCTTTACCCGCACGCGATCCACGCCCAGCGCCAACATGACGATCGGCGCCAGCAGGGCCAGCAGCACCGCGAGCGCCAGAGACGGCGGCGCCACCGAGGCGCTGAGCAGGATCGAGGCGACGAACAGGCCTAGTGAAAGGATGGGGTAGGGCAAGACGCGTCTCATCGACCGCCCCCGCCCAGCACCGCGTGGATATAGCATTGCGGGTCAGCCAGCCAGGCCGCCGTGTGGTCGGTGTAGATCAGGGCGGAGCCAGCGAAGATGGCCAGGAACACGCAGGCGCCAAGCAGGGCTGCGACCGCCGTCAGCTCGGCCGCACCCACCACGAAAGCCGGCGCATCTTCGTCGCGTGTCCAGATAGCGCCGACGCCCAGGCGCGTCAGGCCGATCAAGGCGCCGAGGCTGGACACGGAAAGTACGGCGACCAGTGTCCAGGCCGCCGCATCGCCAACGCCGACCAAGGCGCTGATCATAGAAAGTTTCCCGACGAAGCCGGCCAAAGGCGGCAGGCCGGCAACCATCAGGGTGCAGATCAGAAAGGCCCCGCCCAGGGCCGCGACAGCCGCCGGGATGACCAGGCCCGGCTCGTTGCGCTCTTCGTCGTCGAACGGATCACGATATTCGTCATCGAAAACAGCGCGCGCCTCGCCGACATCGGCCTCACGTCCACGCTGGAGGATCTCGGCCAGCAGAAACAGGGCTGCGCAGGCCAGGGTGGAGCCAATCAGATAAAAGAGCGCGCCGCTGAGGGTCGCCGCATCGCCGACGCCCAGGCTGGCCAGAATGGTGCCGGAGGAAATCATCACACCGAACCCGGCGGCGCGCGACAGATCGCGAGAGGCGATCAGGCCGAACGTGCCGAACGCTATGGTCGCCAGTCCGCCGACAAACAGCCAGGTCAGGCCAAATCCGGCGGAGGCGCCCGCGTCGGCGCCGAACAGCAGCAGACTGAGGCGGATGACCACGTAGACCCCGACCTTGGACAGGATGGCGAAGACCGCCGCCGCCGGCGCGCTGGCTGCCGAATAGGTCGGGGTCAGCCAGAAGCCCATGGGCCACATGGCGCACTTGATCAGGAAGGCCGTGCCCAGCACCGCCGCGCCGATATGAAACAGTCCCAGGTCATCCACTGAGATGGTCGCAACCCGCGTTGCAACATCCGCCATGTTCAGCGTGCCGATCACCCCGTAGATCAGGCTGACGCCGATCAGGAACAGCAAGGACGCGGTCAGATTGACGGCGATATAGATCACGCCTGCCCGCACACGCGCCTCGCCCGACCCATGCAGGGCCAGTCCGTACGAGGCGGCGAGCATGATCTCGAAAAAGACGAACAGGTTGAACAGGTCGCCGGTCAGCAGGGCGCCGTTCACCCCCATGATGAGAAGCAGGAACAGGGCGTGGAAGCGCGGCCCCGCCCGGTCCCATCGCGCCAGGGCGAAGATCAGGGCGCATCCGCCCAAAACGCTGGTCAGCGCGACCATCATCGTCGACAGCCGGTCGGCCACCAGGACGATGCCGTAGGGCGCAGCCCACGATCCGAGACGATAGACGCGAGCAGTATCCCCGCCGCCCACGGCGCCGTTTGTGCTTTCGTGCAGCAGAACCAAGGCCATGATCAGAATGGCGGCCATAGCGCTCAAGCTGAGCGCCGCCTTCAGCGTTCGGCGACGCTCGTCCAGCAGCAGCATGGCTGAGGCGATGATCATCGGCAGGACGATGGGGCCGATGATCAGATGTGCGTTCCAGTCGATCATGCGTCCGGCTCCTTGCCGTCGACATGGTCGCTGCCGGTGATGCCGCGCGCGGCCAAGATGACGACCAGGAACAGCGCCGTCAGGGCGAAGCTGATGACGATCGCGGTCAGGACCAGCGCCTGCGGCGTCGGGTCGGTGTAGCGCGCCGGGTCGGAGACCTCGCCCGCCAGAACGGGCGGCGCGCCCGACCTCAGCCGTCCCATGGCGAAGATGAAGATGTTGACCGCATAGGACAGCAGCGACAGCCCCATGATCACCTGGAAGGTGCGCGGGCGCAGCAGCAGCCAGACACCCGAGGCCGACAGCACGCCGATGGCGAGGGCGAGAACCATCTCCATCATGACGGCTCTCCTTCTTCGGCGTCTCTTTGCTTGGGCTTGCGCAGCGACTGGTGCGCCAGGGCGACAAGGGTCAGGACCGTGGCGCCCACGACCAGAACGACCACGCCCAAGTCGAACAGCACGGCGCTGGCCAAGGGCACGCGGCCCAGGATCGGCAGGTCGGCATACTGGAACCAGGAGGTCAGGAAGGGATAACCGAACAGCCACGATCCGATCCCGCTGATGGCGGCGATCACCAGGCCCGCGCCGATCCAGAAGATGGGCCGGATGGCCAGCCGCTCTTCGACCCACCGGGCGCCCGAGGCCATATATTGCAGGATGAAGGCGATCGACAGGGCCACGCCCGCCGCAAAACCGCCGCCCGGCAGGTCGTGCCCGCGCAGGAACAGGTGAACGGCGAGCAGGATGATGAAGGGGAAGATCCAGCGCATGACAACGCGGGGGATCAGCATGGTTTCCTTCAGCGTGTCGCCCTCCGATCGCGTCTCGTGATCGCGGTCTGAGGCGTCCTGCACGCTCTGCTGGCTGGGATTGGACAGGGTGTCGTCGGCGGGACGGAAGCGGCGCAGCAGGGCGAAGATCGTCAGACCGACAATGCCCAGAACCGTGATCTCTCCAAAGGTGTCGAAGGCGCGGAAGTCGACCAGGATGACGTTGACGATGTTGCGACCGCCCGCGTCATTGTAGGCGTGTTCGACGAAGAAGCGCGAAATCCCCTCGATCGATGGTCGCGTCATGACGGCGTAGGAAATGGCCGCCAAGGACGCGCCGACGGCGGCGGCGATGATCAGATCGATACGGCGGCGGCGGCGAGACCGCTTCTCCATGGCCTGTGGCAGGCGAATGGTCTCCAGCCGTTTCGGCAGCCAGCGCAGACCCAGCAGCAGCAGGACGGTGGTCACGACCTCGACCAGCAACTGGGTCACGGCCAGATCCGGCGCCGACAGCCAGACGAAGGACAGGCAACTGGCCAGACCTGCGCCGCCCATTAGAACGACGGCGGCAAGCCGGTGATATTTCGCCTGCCATGCCGCCGCGACTGCACAGCTGGCGCCGACCAGCCAAAGACCGGCGAAGGCCCAGTTGGACAGGGTGAATGTCGGCATGATCGGGCGGATGACCAATCCTGCGCCGATCGCCGCCAGCCCGCCCGCCAGCAGGGCGACCAAGACGATGGCCCTCAGCTGTGCCTGTTGTCGTGTGGCCCCCAACAGGCGAACCATCGCCTCCGACCCCTTGAACAGGCCGGTCATGGTTCGCTCGAACAACCAGCCGCCGTTCAGACGCTTCCAGCCCCACGGTCCGCCGCGCGGGTTGGCGTTGATGCGTTTGCCGAAGACGACATAAAGACCCACGCCGCCGGCGAGGGCGATAAGGCTCAGCACCAGCGGCAGGTTGAATCCGTGCCACAGGGCCAGACTGTAATAGGGCAGGTCAAAGCCTAGCACCGAAACGGCGGCGCTCTTCAGGAACGGCCCCACCGTTACAGCCGGGAAAATGCCGACGACCAGGCATAGGCCGACCAGCACCTCGACGGGGCGCCGCATCCAGGCGGGCGGCTCGTGCGGGATGCGATCCAGCTCTGTCGGAGGCGGGCCGAAGAAAGTCGCGTGGATAAACCGCAGTGAATACAGAACACTGAAGGCGCTGGCCAAGGTGGCCAGGGCGGGCAGCAGCATGTTTAGGCCGTGCGTATGGGCGCTGGCCACCGCCTCGGCCAAGAACATTTCCTTGGACAGGAAGCCATTCAATAGGGGCACGCCCGCCATCGCGGCTGCGGCCACCATGGCCAGGGTCGCTGTAAAAGGCATGAAGCGGAACAGACCGCTGAGCTTGCGCATATCCCGCGTGCCGGCCTCGTGGTCGATGATGCCGGCGGCCATGAAGAGCGACGCCTTGAAGGTGGCGTGGTTCACCGTGTGGAAGATGGCCGCAATACAGGCCAACGGACTGCCTAATCCCAGCAGCAGCACGATCAGGCCCAGATGGCTGATCGTCGAATAGGCCAGCAGGCCTTTGAGATCATGCTGGAAGATGGCGCAC
Source organism: Brevundimonas sp. EU05-FHT14B07 (assembly GCF_058790795.1). NCBI lineage: Bacteria > Pseudomonadati > Pseudomonadota > Alphaproteobacteria > Caulobacterales > Caulobacteraceae > Brevundimonas > Brevundimonas sp. EU05-FHT14B07. Next base: position 173,331 of record NZ_JBYTCZ010000005.1, on the reverse strand, counting down.
CAGGCGCCGAGCAGCAGCGTCGCCAGACCCATGCCGCCGACGATAAGATACCAGCTCTCCGACCCCGCCAGAACGGGCCAGAAGCGGATCAGCAGGAAAATGCCTGCCTTCACCATGGTCGCGGAGTGCAGATAGGCGCTGACCGGCGTCGGCGCGGCCATGGCGCGGGGCAGCCAGAAGTGGAACGGAAACTGCGCGCTCTTGGTCATCGCGCCGAGCAGCAGCAGGATCAGCGCAGGCAGATACAGGGGGCTGGTCTGGATCGCCTCTCGCGACGCCAAGACGACATCGAGGTCGTAGCTGCCGACGATCCGTCCGATCAGGATCATGCCGACCAGCAGGGCGATGCCGCCCATGGCCGTCACCGTCAGCGCCATTCGCGACCCTTCGCGCGCGGCGGGGTTCTGGTGCCAATAGCCGATCAACAGGAAGGAAAAGAGGCTGGTCAGCTCCCAGAAGACCACCAGCTGGATCAGATTGCCCGACAGCACCACGCCCTGCATCGCGCCCATGAAAGCCAGCAGAAAGGAGAAGAAGCGGGGCACCGGATCCTTCGGCGACATGTAGTAGCGGGCGTACAGCACCACCAAAGCGCCGATCCCCAGGATCAGGGCGCTGAACAGCCACGACAGTCCATCCAGTCGAAGCACCAGATTGACGCCAAGCGACGGCAGCCACGGAATTTCGTAGCGCAGCGTCTCCCCGTCCTGGAACATCGGCCATAGCGCAGCCAGACATCCCAGGCTGACCAAGGCCACGACCCAGGACAGGATGGCGGCCGAGGTGCGTGCGTGACGCGGCAAGCCGGACGCGACGATGGCGCCAAGGAACGGCAGGACCAGGATGACGACGAGAAGGAAGCTGATGGACATCGAGGCGGGGCGTCTCTCCTGGATCGTGAGGGATAGCTTTGCCAACGCTCAAGGTTGGGCAAGGTTCGCTTTGCTCTACGGACAGGGGCGGCGTGCGTCAAAGCGACACCAGAGCGCGGCACGTCCACGCCCAGCAGCTCGGTCGTCGTGCGAAAAAGTTCAGATCTTATGGAAAGTCTTCGACCTAACGCCCTGTCTAGCCTCAGTCTTTACCCCGAGTGGCTCCGCAGGTAGGATTCGAACCTACGACCAGCCGATTAACAGTCGGCTGCTCTACCACTGAGCTACTGCGGAACATCTGCTCGGGAGGCGGGCGTATAGCAGCGGCCGTTCTGATCTTGCAATGGGAAAACTAGCCAATCGAAACGATATTTATCGACGATCCCGACGACCGGCGTGTTGCGGCCTATCGCGATATCCGCGAGCGCGATCTGACGGGCCGCCAGGGGCTGTTCATCGCAGAAGGGGAGGTGGTGCTGCGTGGACTGGCGTCGACGGCGTCGCGCTGTCGGCCCCTGTCGCTGCTGCTGGCTGAAAAGCGCGTCGCGGCCTTGGGCGATGTCATCACGTCTCTGCCGCCCGCGACGCCCGTCTATGTTGCGAGCCAAACCGTGCTGGACCGGATCGCGGGATTCGAACTGCATCGGGGCATTCTGGCCTTGGGCCAAAAGCCCGAGCCGCTGTCGCTGGACAAAGTGCTGGCGGATATCGGGTCGCAGGACGTGTTCCTCGTGGCTAGCGGGATCGGCAACCACGACAATGTCGGCGGCTTGTTCAGGAACGCCGCCGCGTTCGGCGCCACGGCGGTGCTGCTTGATCCGACCTGCTGCGACCCCTTTTACCGCAAGGCGATTCGCGTTTCGGTCGGCGCGGTGCTGCGCACGCCGTTCGTCGTGGCCGGCGCGACAGACATTATCGAGGCTCTGCAGCGGGCCGGCGTCGAGGTCTTGGCGCTGACGCCTTCGGCGACCGAGCGGCTTTCGGACTACAGGCGCGCCGGACCGGTCGCTCTGATGCTGGGGTCGGAAGGGCCGGGGCTGCCCAAGGATTTGATCGACCGTTGCCGGCCGATCGGCATCGCCATGGCGGGCGGGTTCGATTCGCTGAATGTCGCGGCGACCAGTGCGGTTGCGCTTCATCACCTGACGACAACGGCGCTCACTGGAAGCTGAAAACGCGAAGGCCGCCCCAAGGGGCGGCCTTCGTCCGTATCATCGCGATGGAGGCCTGACCGGGAATCGAACCCGGGTGCAAGGATTTGCAGTCCTCTGCGTCACCACTCCGCCATCAGGCCGCTTTTTGTCCCCGATTTCTCGGGGGCGGTCATCGCGAGGGGCGTTCGCTATCAGATCGGATTGTCCGCTGCAACGCACGGACCTATAAGCGCGCGAGTTTTCCTCCCGGATTATCGTTGAAGGTTGCCTACAGATGGATTTCACCGCAGAGCGCAAGGCCATGGTCGACTCGCAGGTGCGAGTGAACGACGTGACGGATCGCGCGATTCACCTGGCCATGATGGCCGTGCCGCGTGAAAAGTTCTGCGCGCCTGATCGCGCCTTCGCCGCCTATTCCGAAGAATCGGTCGTGATCGCGGGCGAGCGCCGCCTGATGCCGGCGCGCGACGTCGCCAAGCTGCTGCAAGCCGCGGATGCACGCGAAGGCGAGAAGGCCCTGGCGATCGCCGCGCCCTATGCCGCCGCCGTGCTGGCCCGTATGGGTGTCAGTGTCACGGCTCAGGAGTCGGACGACGCCGTTTTCGCCGTGGTCGGCGAGGCCCTGTCCGAAGCGGGCGTCGCGACGGTCGTTGCGCCGCTGGCTCAGCCGACCGGCGAAGGATGGGATCTGATCATTTCCGAAGGCGGCGTTGAGAGCCTGCCCGATTCGTGGGGCGCGGCCCTGCGTCCCGGGGGGCGGATCGTTGTCGTCGAACGTCGCGGCGCCATCGGCAAGGCGGCCCTGTATGTTGAGACGCGTGAAGGGCTATCGCGCCGCGAACTGTTCGATTCGTCGCCTGCGGTCCTTGCCGAGCTGACGCCGGCCCCCACTTTCGCGCTGTAAGACCAAAGAGACGCGCGGTTGCGACGGAAATCCCGCTCGCAACCGTGAAGAAAACTTAACTGGCGTGTGGTTCGGTCAGGCCGCAGTTACGCTTGAGAAAACATTCGGGCGTTCTTCGGAGCGTCACGCAAGGACGGACAATGTTGAAACGCTCGCGTGTGCTGGCTTCGGCCGCTGTGGTCGCCGTGATGACCGGTCTTGGCGCGCCGGCCTGGGCCGAGACGCTGCAGGACGCCATCGCCCTGGCCTATCGGACCAATCCTAACCTGCTAGCCCAACGCGCCAACCAGCGTGCGCTGGACGAGACGGTGGTCCAGGCGCGGTCGGGCCTGCGCCCGACCATCGGCGCCTCGGCCGGCGTCGACTATACCCGCAGCGACTTCCCCGCCGTGACCCAGTTCGTCGACACGAACGGCGACGGCATACCCGATACCCAGGTCACGACCTCGTCGTCCGAAACTGAAGGCGCCAATGTCGGCGTCAGCGTCAGCCAGAATGTCTGGACTGCCGGTCGCACCTCGCGCGCCATCGACCAGGCGCGCGCCAGCGTCTTGGCCGGCCGTGAGAACCTGCGTGAGATCGAGCAGTCGGTCATGCTGTCGGTGATCCAGGCCTATGTGAACGTCACCCGTGACGTGGAAATTCTGCGTATCCGTCAGGAGAACCTGACGGTGCTGCAACGCCAGCTGGAAGAAACCAGCGCCCGCTTCGAGGTCGGCGAGATCACCCGCACCGACGTGGCCCAGGCCGAAGCCTCGCAGGCGCAGTCCGAAGCCGACTTGGCGAACGCCCAGGCCCAGTTGTCCACGTCGCGCGCCGCCTATGCCGCCGTCGTCGGCCAGTCGCCGGCCGATCTGGAAGCCGCGCCGGTCCTGCCGGAAGTTCCCGGCGACTTCGACGTCGCCATCGAGACGGCGCTGCAGCGCAATCCCGCTGTCCTGGCCGCGACCTATCAACTGCAAAGCGCCGAGGCGGCTGTCGCCGCCGCCCGTTCGGAATATCTGCCGTCGGTGCGCGCCACCGCCTCCTATGGCGGATCGACCAACGATCTGGGCGATCTGGGCGAACTGGCTGATCGCCGCAGCTTCACGGCCGGCGCCACCCTGTCCGTACCGCTGTTCACCGGCGGCCTGAACCGCTCGCGCGTCGCCCAGGCTTTGGAGCGCGCCAACGCGGCCCAGATCGGCATCGAGGGCGAGCGCCGCACGGTGCTTCAGAACGTCAGCTCGGCCTACGCCCAGGTACTGTCGACCCGCGCCACGGTCGCGGCCGGCACGGAAGCCGTTCGCGCAGCATCGGTCGCGGCCGAAGGCGTGCGCCAGGAAGCTCAGGTCGGCCTGCGCACCACGCTTGACGTGTTGAACCAGGAACTAGCGCTTCGGAATGCCCAGACTTCTGTCGCCAGCGCTCGCGCCGCTGAATATGTCGCCCGCGCCTCGCTGCTGGCCGCCATGGGCCAGTTGGAAGGCCCGGCGCTGAACCCGACGATCGAGGCCTATGATCCGGCTGCGAACTACGACCAGGTCAAGGGACGCGGCGGTTTGCCGTGGGATGGCGTGATCGAGACTCTGGACCGCGTGGCCTCGCCGCCGATCGTGACCACGCCGGACACCGCCGACGCGCCGATCGACGCTCAGCTCAAGGGCGAGGTCGTGCGCACGGCGCCGCAGAACTGACCGCGTCGAATACGGACGGAAACCGCCCGTTGATTCCGACGGGCGAAGATGCGACGACAAGGCACAGGTTTCGAGCGATCCGTCGTTCGGCGCCCACCCCTTCTACCCAGGCCTCGCCCAAGGTTGCGCCATGACCGATCAGTCCGCCCAGGAACCGACCATGGAAGAGATTCTGGCGTCGATTCGCCGGATCATCTCCGAAGACGAGGCCCCGGCCGAGACGCCGGCGGCCGCGATGCCGGAAGCCACGCCTGAGCCGGTTCCCGTGCCGATCGCGGCCGAAACCGTCTTCGCCGCCCCGGTCGAGCCGACGCCGGAACCCGCCGCCGTCGAAGACGACGTGCTGGAACTGACCGACCGCTATGAAGCGCCGGCCGAGACTATCGGCGATCTGGACGTGGTCGAGCATTCGCCCGCGCCCTATCAGCCCGAGCCTGAACCCGCGCCGGCTTACGAATCGGCTCCCGAGCCGGCCCCGGCCTATGACACCCTGGTCGGCGACAGCGCCGCCGCCAGCGCGGCCTCGGCCTTTGCGGGCCTGGCCGCCAGCTTCAAGAAGCCTGAGCCGGCTCCGTCGGCCTCGGGCGACCTGCCCTTCGTCAGCGGCAACACGGTCGAGGCCATGGTCGCCGAGATGCTGCGCCCGCTTTTGAAGGACTGGCTGGACAACAACCTGCCCGGCATTGTCCAGACGGCGGTACAAAAGGAAGTCGAACGCATCGCGCGCAGCGCCTAGCCCTTCGCTTCAGCCCAGACTAATCCGAGGGGCGGCTCCTGAAGGGGCCGCCCTTTCGCATTTTGCAAAAGACCTATTCCGATGCTTGAGAAGACCTTCGAACCCCAGGCCGCCGAGCCCCGCCTTTACGCCCAGTGGGAAGAGAGCGGCTTATTCGCGCCCCGCACCGACGGCGCCGCCGAGGCCTATTCGATCGTCATTCCGCCGCCCAACGTGACCGGCAGCCTGCACATCGGCCATGCGCTGAACAATACGCTGCAGGACATCCTGGCCCGCTATCACCGGATGAAGGGCAAGGCGGTGCTTTGGCTGCCGGGCACGGACCACGCCGGCATCGCCACCCAGATGGTGGTCGAGCGACAGCTGGCCGCCGGCGGCAATGTCGGCAGGCGCGACATGGGCCGCGACGCCTTCATCGAGAAGATCTGGGAATGGAAGGCCGAAAGCGGCGGGACCATCGTGCGTCAACTGCGCCGTCTCGGCGCATCGTGCGACTGGTCCCGAGAGCGGTTCACCCTGGACGAGGGGCTGAACGCCGCCGTCCGCAAGGTCTTCGTGCAACTGCACAAGGAAGGCCTGATCTATCGCGACAAGCGGCTGGTGAACTGGGACCCGCATTTCCAGACCGCCATCTCGGACCTGGAGGTCGAGCAGCGCGAGGTGGATGGCGCCTATTGGCATTTCGCCTATCCGTTGGCCGACGGCGTGACCTATGAACACCCCATCGCCTTCGACGAGGAGGGCGAGGCGACGGAGTGGGAGACGCGTGACTTCATAGTCGTCGCCACGACCCGGCCGGAAACCATGCTGGGCGACACCGGCGTGGCGGTGCATCCGGACGATGAGCGGTATGCGTCGATTGTTGGGAATGATGTCACCCTGCCTATCACTGGCCGTCGCATCCCCATCGTCGCGGATGAATATGCCGATCCAACAAAGGGGTCCGGCGCGGTCAAGATCACGCCGGCACATGACTTCAACGACTTCCAAGTCGGCAAGCGTGCGGGGCTGCGGTCCATCAACATTATGAACTCGTTCGGGCAAATTCTTAGCTCAGCCGATGTGACCTACCGCGAAAGCCCCGGCACCGATGCGCTGGATTACGGTTCAGAGCTGTTCCTGATCGAAAACGAAATCCCGCGCGACCTTCAGGGCCTCGACCGTTTCGCTGCGCGCAAGGCCATCGTCGCCCGCGCCGAGGAAGAGGGCTGGCTGCGCGAGATTGAGAAGACCAAACACGTCGTGCCGCACGGCGACCGCTCCGGCGTAGTCATTGAGCCGTGGCTGACCGACCAGTGGTACGTCGACGCCAAGGTCCTGGCCCAGCCTGCGCTGAAGGCGGTGGAGCAGGGCGATACGGTGTTCGAGCCCAAGTCCTACGAGAAGATCTATTTCGAATGGCTGCGCAACATCGAGCCTTGGTGCATCTCACGCCAGCTCTGGTGGGGGCACCGCATCCCGGCCTGGTATGGCCCGAACGGCGAAATCTATGTCGCCGAAACGGAAGAGGACGCCCGCGAACAGGCGATGGCGGACTATGATTCCGAGGTCGCCCTGACCCAGGACGAGGACGTTTTGGATACCTGGTTCTCCTCGGCCCTGTGGCCGTTCTCGACCATGGGCTGGCCCGAGAAGACCGAGGATCTGGAGCGGTTCTATCCGACCAGCGACCTGGTCACGGCGGCGGACATCATCTTCTTCTGGGTCGCCCGGATGATGATGATGGGCCAGCACTTTATGGGCGAGGTCCCCTTCAAGCGCGTCATCATCAATGGCCTCGTCCGCGACGAGAAGGGCCAGAAGATGAGCAAGTCCAAGGGGAACGTCATCGACCCCTTGGGCATCATCGACGAGCTGGGCGCCGACCCGCTGCGCTTCACCATGGCCATCCTGTCGGGCACGCGCGACATCAAGCTGTCGAAGCAGCGGATCGAGGGTTATCGCAATTTCGGCACCAAGCTGTGGAACGCCGCACGCTTCAGCCAGATGAACGAGGCGCGCCGGGTCGAGGGCTTCGATCCCGCCACCGTCGACCAGACGATCAACCGCTGGATCCGGGGCGAGCTGGCCAAGGCCGAACGCGCCGTGTCCGAAGCTATCGAAGGCGGACGGTTCGACGATGCGGCGGGCGCCCTCTATCGCTTCGTCTGGAATGTGTTCTGCGACTGGTATCTGGAACTGGCCAAACCGGTATTCCAGGGCGCTGATGAAGCCGCCAAGGCCGAGACGCGGGCGATGACCGCCTGGACGCTGGATCAGACGCTGAAGCTGCTGCATCCGGTCATGCCCTTCATCACCGAGGAACTGTGGGCCGAACTGGGCAAGGAGGGGCCCGCACGCGACGGCTTGTTGATCGGCGCCGAGTGGCCGGTGCTGCCGGACGCCTTCATCGACGCCTCGGCCGAAGCCGAGATCGGCTGGCTGGTCGATCTGGTCAGCGAGATTCGCGGCCTGCGCGCCGAGATGAATGTGCCGCCGTCGGCCAAGCCGCCGCTGGCCTTTGTCGCGCCCGACGCAGTGACGGCTGAGCGAATCGCCCGCCATCGCGATCTGATCCTGACCCTGGGCCGGGTGTCCGAGGTCGGCTCGGCTGACGCGGCGCCGACAGGGGCTGTGACCTTCGTGTCCGGCGGTTCGACCATCGCCTTGTCCTTGGCGGGCATCATCGATCTGACCGCCGAACGGGCCCGTCTGGAGAAGGAAATCGCCGCCTTCGACAGCGACATCGGCCATGTGAACAAGAAGCTGGGCAACCCCAACTTCGTGTCTCGCGCCGCGCCGGAAGTCGTCGACGAACAGCGCGCAAAGCTGGCCGAGGCCGAGGCGGGCAAGGTCAAGCTGCAGGCGGCGCTGGCGCGTCTGGCGTCGCTTTGACGCCTTGATGAAAGCAAGGCCGTGAAGACGCGGATTGATCAGCTTCTGGTCGCACGCGGCCTGTTCGACAGCCGCTCGCAAGCGCGCGCCGCGATCGAGGCGGGGCTGGTTCTGGCCGACGGCGTGATCGTGCGGAAGGCGTCCGAACAGTTCGCGGACGACATCGCGCTGGAGGCCCAGCCCGCCCACCCTTGGGTCGGGCGTGGCGCGCTGAAGCTGGACCACGCGCTGACCCTGTGGCCCGTCCTCGTGAAGGGCAGGGTGGCGCTGGATGTCGGCGCATCGACCGGCGGCTTTACCGAGGTTTTGCTGACCCGTGGCGCGGCGAAGGTGTTCGCCGTCGATGTCGGCTTCGGGCAGATGCACGCACGGGTGTCGTCCGATCCACGCGTAATCAATCTGGAGCGCACCGATGCGCGGGACCTTACGGAAAATCTGATCCCGCAGCCGCCCTCACTGGTCGTCTGCGACGCCAGTTTCATTAGCCTGATCAAAGTGCTTCCAGTCGCGCTCGATCTTGCAACCCCTGGCGCGGAGCTGGTCACCCTCGTCAAGCCGCAGTTCGAGGCCGATGGCCCGGGCGGCGGCAAGAAGGGCGTGATCAAGGATGCGAGGGCGCATGCGGCGGCCGTGGAGCGCGTGCGCGACTGGCTGGAAGCGTTGGGTTGGGCGGTTCAGGCGACAACCGAAAGCCCGATCACCGGCGGTGACGGCAATGTCGAGTTCCTGCTGTGGGCGAAGAAGCCGGGCTAGGGCCGTAACCCCAAAACGGGCTCAAGTAGGCCGAATGCCGATAGCCCCAAAACAAAGAGAAACCGCCGGAGGATTGCTCCTCCAGCGGCTCCGTCACGTCGTCGATCGACAGGGGGGCTGAAATTTAATCGACGACGCGATAGCGGCCGTACTGGTCGGGGCAGGTGCGGACGTAGCGGGTGTCCGTGCGACCATCCGGCAGACGGACCTGGCTTTCGGCCAGACGGCATCCGTCTGAATTCTGATAGGATTCGACCGGGCGCGAGCGGTCGTCGTAGTAGCCGCCACGGCTGTAGGCATAGTCGTCGCGACGGTCGTAGTCGTCGTAGCGATAGCCTTGGTCACCGGTGTAACGATCATCGTAATAGCCGTAGCTCGGTTGGCTGTAGCCCTGGGCGTAGTAGCCGTTCGAGCCATAACTGCTTTGATAGCTGCGGCACGCGTCCGAGCTGGACCGACCGACCTGCGACCCGACCACGGCGCCGAGCACGCCGCCCAGGATGCTGCCTTCCGTGCGACGGCCGCGTGCTGCCAGTTGCGAGCCGATGACGGCGCCCGCGCCGCCGCCGATCACCGCGCCGGCGCCGGTGCGCCCTTGGCGCTCACGCGCGCAAGGATCGTAATAGCGGCCGCTGTTGTAATCATATGAGCGGCTGTAGGCGCCGGTGCCGTAGTTCTGGCTGTAGCCGCTGCCGTAATAGTTCTGGGCCGACGCCGTGAGCGGGGCGGCCGTGACGCCGAACGCCAGGGCGGCGACGGCGGCGATCGATGTTTTCGTGAGACGCATTTTCCAACCCTCTGAGGACCGAACGGTTTCCGTCAAACCTTAACGGCAAAGCCTCGTGTCTCGTTGCACCAAGATTTACGACGGCGAAGCTGAACGGCAATTGATCGGTTCGTTCATCTTCGTTCATGTTCAGCCGGTCCGCCGCTGTGGCCCCGTGGCTTGAGCGAAAGGGGACGCCCGGCTAGAAGCCGGCCGATGGACATCTTCACCATCGACCGCGTCGGCGGCCAGGGCGACGGCGTCGCCCAGACGCCGTCCGGCCCGGTGTTCGCCGGCCTGACTTTGCCCGGCGAAACGGTGCGCGGCGTCGTCGTGGACGGGCGGCTGGAAGAGGTCGAGATCGTCAAACCCAGCCCCGACCGGATCGCACCGGTCTCGCCCCAGTATGGCGACTGTGGCGGCTGCTCGCTTCAGCATTGGTCGGAAAAGCCGTATCTGGATTGGAAGCGAGAACAGGTGCGCCTGGCCTTGGCGCGCGAGCGGATCGAGACCGAGATCGAGGCGACGGTGGCGACCCCGCCGGCCAGTCGTCGCCGCTTGGCCCTTCATGCCCGTCGCACCCAGGATGGACGGGTTGTGCTGGGTTTCAAGGCGCGCCGCTCCTGGCGGCTGGTCGAGGTGAAGGCCTGTCCGGTCGCCGATCCCCGGATCGTGGCGGCCATTCCGGCGCTGACCCAGGTCGCGGCCGCCTTTTTCGAACATCCGAAGTCCGCGCCGACCCTGCACGTCACCTGGACCCTGTCGGGGCTGGATGTCGATGTGACCGGGGTCGAACGCCGCTCGGGCGGCGGCCTGTCGGCTGACGCCCAGATGCAGGCCATTCAGGCCGCGCACCGGGCCGATCTGGCGCGCCTCAGCCTGGCGGGCGACACCCTGGTCATGGCGCGCCAGCCGAAGGTGGCGTTCGGTCCGGCGACGGTCTCCCTGCCGGCTGGCGGATTCCTGCAAGCTGTGCCCCAGGCCGAGGCGGCGATGGTTGCGCGCGCGCTGGCGGCGGTGAAGGGCGCCAAGAAGATCGCAGATCTGTTCTGCGGCGCGGGGACCTTCACCTTCCCGTTGGCCACGGTCGCGCCGGTGATCGCAGCGGACGCATCCAAGCCGGGCATCGATGCGCTGAAGGCCGCCGTCGGTTCGGCCAAAGGGATGAAGGCCATCACGGCCGAGGCGCGCGATCTGTTTCGTCGGCCTATGAATCCCTATGACCTGAAGGGATGCGACGCCATCGTGTTCGACCCGCCGCGGGCCGGCGCGATCGACCAGACGGCCCAGATCGCGGACACCAAGGCCGGCGTCGTCGTGGGCGTGTCGTGCAACCCTCAGACCTTTGCGCGTGATGCGCGGGTGCTGATCGATGCCGGTTTTACGTTGGAGACGGTGACCCCGGTGGATCAATTCCTGTGGTCCTCGCACGTCGAACTGGTGGGGGTTTTCAAACGATGACCTTGGACGACACGAGCGAAGAGGACGGCGGCGGTTTCGACGCCGACGACTGGATGCGGCTGACGCCGTTCACCGGCGCCGTGGCGACGCTGGACGACGTTCAGGCGAGACGTGCGGTGTTCGCCTTGGGCGAAACCGACGATCCGCGTCCCATCGTCATGGATTTGCCTCAGCCGGTCATCTGGTGGGAAGAGGACGGCGAACAGGCGGCCGTGGCGGTTCAGGCCGAAAGCCACCTCGGCGCCGATGGCGAGGAGATGGAAATCCTGGGTCTGATCCTGCCGGACGGGGAGGGCGCGGTGGCCCTGATGGAGGATGTCGATCTGGTCGATGACACCGATCCGACCTGGCGCGATCTGGTCACGCGCGCCATCGATCCTTCGGCGGCGGACGACTAACCAAACAACTCCAGCTGAGGCCGGGCGTCGGCCGGCACCCGGAACTGGGTTTCGTCCAACAGGTGGTGTGGCGTGTCGAGGCCGTAGCGTTTGACGGCGGCCTTGAACCGGGTTCCGATCAGTTCGGCGACAGGGCCGGTTCCCTTCATCCGCTGAGACCAGTCGGCGTCATAATCTTTGCCCCCGCGTGTCTGGCGGATCAGGGACATGACGCGCGCGGCGCGATCCGGGCGGGCGTCGGCCAGCCATTCCCGAAACAGATCCTTGATCTCAAGCGGCAGACGCAGGGTGACATACATGGCCCGCGTCGCCCCGGCCTTGGCGGCGGCTTCCAGTATGGCTTCCAGTTCGTGGTCGTTCAGACCGGGAATGACGGGGGCGAAACCGACTCCGACAGGACAACCGGCGTCCGCCAGGCGGCTGATCGCCTCCAGCCGCTTGGCGGGGGTGGAGGCGCGCGGCTCCATCGCCCGCGCCAGCCCACGATCCAGGGTGGTGATGGAGACGAAGGCCGAGGCCAGCCCCGCCTTGCCCATCGGGCCCAGAATGTCGGCATCGCGCGCGATCAACACCGACTTGGTGATGATGCTGAACGGATGCCTGAATCTTTGCATGACCTCCAGGATCGAGCGCGTCGACTTCAGATCACGTTCGACCGGCTGATAGGGGTCTGTATTGCCGCCTATGTGGATGCGCTTGCATCGGTATCGGGGTGCGAGGAACGCCTGTTCCAGCAGACTTGCGGCCTGGGGTTTGAAGAAGATCCGGCTCTCGAAATCCAGGCCCGGGGATAGGCCCATCCAGGCATGGGACGGACGGGCGTAGCAGTAGATGCAGCCATGTTCGCAACCTTTGTACGGGTTGATGGAGCGGTCGAAGCCGATGTCCGGACTGTCGTTCCGGGCAATGATGGTGCGGGCGTGTTCAGGGGTGAGGGTTGTGCGCAGTGGCGCGGCCTCGGCGTCGTCTTGCGTCCAGCCGTCATCGAACGACTGATGCTGCTCAGGCTCGTAGCGGCCGCTGACATTCGAACGCGCGCCTCTTCCCTTGGCGGTTTCCATGGGAAGGACGATGCGACATCAGATAGAACAAAGCAAGAACATTTGTTCTAGAGGTTTTAGTTCAGTCGGGGCCGATGACCATGCAGGTCACGCGACGCGCAGCCAGCGCCTCGCAGGCGGACTTTGCGCCGGTTTCGGACAGGCCGACGAAGCGCGAGCGATACCAGTCGCCGGCGGTCTGGACGTTGCGTTCGGCGGTGGCGAACTGATCGCGGAAGCGGCGATTGACCTCGGTCAGCCAGTCGGTCGCCACCTTTTCCTCGCGGAAGGCGCCGACCTGCACCGCCCAGCGACCGGCCGGCGTTCTGGGCGCGGCGCGTGTCGGTTCACGCGTTGCAGACGACGCAGAACGACGGGGCGTGGTGGACGGCGCGACAGCGGCATTGGCCGGGGCGCCGTTCAGCGAAGCGGTGACATTGCGTGGCCCGCGCGTAGCGGCGGAGGCGGCCGGCGCCGAACCGATGGGCGGCAGCGCTGCGGCGGCCCGCTGGCTGGCTGCGCGCTCCGACGGGGCAGCGGCGACGCGGGTCGGCAGGGCGGCGGGCGCCGGTGCGGCCGTATAGGCGACAGCGGTGGATTCCGCGCCGACGCCGTCCTCGTCGTCATTGACCGAAGCATAGGCGATCGGGGCGTCGGCGATCGCCGACCCGACGCCGAATCCGCGCTGCTCGAAGAAGGTCTGGGCCACCTGGATCCGCTCGCCCTGGGCGCGGCGGCGCTCGACCTCGAAGCCGGTGTCCATGAGTTCGGCGACGTGGGCGTTGCGGCTGGCGGTCGAACGGCCGCCCAGGACCACGGTGATCAGGCGTCGCCCGTCACGCACGGCCGAGGCGGCGAGGTTGTAGCCCGAGGCGTTGGTGTAGCCGGTCTTCATCCCGTCATAGCCGCGCCCTGTCGGCAGCAGGCCGTTGGTGTTGCGATAGTTGCGGCCGTTGTAGGCCCAGTCGTGAAGGCCGAAATAACTGTAGTACTGAGGGAAATCGCGCATGATCGCGCGCGCCAGAATGGCTTGGTCGCGCGCGGAGGTCACCTGACGTGCGTCCGGCAGGCCGTTTGCGGTGTAGTAGCGCGTCTGGGTCATGCCTAGCTGCGCGGCCTTCTGCGTCATCATATTGGTGAAGCGGGCTTCCGATCCGCCGATGTGCTCGCCAATGGCCAGGGCCATGTCGTTGGCGGACCGCACGGCGGTGGCGCGCATGGCGTCGTCCAGGGTGATGGTCTGGCCAGCAGCCAGGCCCAGTTTCGATGGCGGCTGGGACGCGGCGCGCGGCGAGATCGTCAGCACGTCGTTCACATTGGCCTTGCCCTGAGACAGCGCTTCGAACGTCAGATACAGCGTCATCATCTTGGTCAGGGACGCTGGATAGCGGCGGCTGTCGGCGTTTCGCGCGAACAGGACCTCGCCCGTGGCGGCGTCGATCACGATGGCGGCGTAGCGGCTGTTCTCCTGGGCCGAGTAGGCGGTCTGGGCCTCGATCGGCCTGACGTTTGCGCCCAGAACCAGCGAAAGCGCGAGGACGGCGAACAGGCCACGGCGGAGAAAAGCAATCATGGGCGGGACAACCCCTCGGTGAGCAGGGTGCGACAGGCCCCCCGGCCGTCACGAACAAACAGCTAGCATAGGAAGCGCGGGTTTCGTGGTGGTTAACCGCGCGTCAACGCAAATTTGACCGGCCGATCAAGGTTATCGCCGAACATATTGTGCATTGCACAAAACGCTTGAAAAACCTTCGCACGTGCAGCATATTGCGGGTCTGCGAGATCCTCTCGCGTCATTATTTCCGCCCTCAGGCCCGTCCCCAAGGGCCTTCTACCGGAGAGACGATCATGGCCGACGCCGCTGAAACCGTGAAGAAAACCGCCGACCAAGCCACCGCCGCCGCAACTTCGGCTGCCGCCAAGGTCAAGGCGCAAGCCGAAACCATGCAAGCCGCTGGCACCCAGGCCTTCCGTGAAGGCATCGACAAGTCGACGGCCTCGATGGCCGAGTTGAACGCGCACAGCAAGAAGACCCTGGAAGCCATGGTCGAGTCGGTCACCGTCGCCCAGAAAGGCGCCGAGGCCCTGTCGCAACAGGCGCTGGGCTTCGCCAAGTCTTCGTGGGAAGACGGCGTCGCCGCCTCCAAGGAACTGTCGACCGCCCGTTCGGTGCACGAGTTCTTCGAGCTCCAGACCGCCTGGGCCAAGAAGTCGATGGAGCGCTATGTCGCCGAGCTGACCAAGACGAACGAGATCGTCACCGCCACGGTCAACGACAGCATCAAGCCGATCAACGAGCGCGTAACCGCCTCGGTCGAAACCTTCCAGGCCGCTCGCTAATCCCGCGAACCGCCTGAAGAATCGAGAAGGCCCCGGAGTTCGCTCCGGGGCTTTTTTGCTGTCAGGGCAGGGCGGAATGGTCGTAGCTGAAGACCCGCGCCAGCTTCCACTCGGTCCCGTCCTGTTTCCACATCTGCGTGAAGCGGGCGCGTCCCACGCGCTGTTCGGGGCCATCACCCTTGCGCTCGTAGAAGACGTGCTCGCCCGTTTCGACCGCGCCGTACTTGTTG
This sequence comes from Brevundimonas sp. EU05-FHT14B07, assembly GCF_058790795.1. Taxonomy (NCBI): domain Bacteria; kingdom Pseudomonadati; phylum Pseudomonadota; class Alphaproteobacteria; order Caulobacterales; family Caulobacteraceae; genus Brevundimonas; species Brevundimonas sp. EU05-FHT14B07. Next base: position 158,127 of record NZ_JBYTCZ010000005.1, on the reverse strand, counting down.
ATGGGATAGACGGCCAGACCGTCCCGCAGAGCCTCGCGCCGAGTCCGCCAAGCGTCGGGCGCGCTGCGGTCCTGACAGCGCGAGGCGTATTGCGCCACGAAGCTGTCGGCGTCGGTCGCCACACGCCCGCCTCGGTCGTCGAAGAATTCGAAATCGTCGGTCAGCATGGCCCGAAGTCCGGCCGGGTCGCAGCCTTCGAAGAAGACAGCGAAAAGTTTGGCGTCGGCCGCCATGACGGCGGTTTCCAGCGGCGTAGGCTGGGCGAAGGCGGCGAGCGAAAGGGCGGCGACGAGGGCGGCGGGCATGGCGATCGGGAGCTGTTCAACTGAGGCGCTCAACCTGAGCCGTTGACCTGCTGTGATCACGTGAAATCTTTGTCAGACGCCCTTCACGAAAGCCGTGACTGGACGCCGCTTCAATTCAGGCCATCATTCCCTATCTGAGAGCCAAGACGACTCCCCGATTACGGAACACGAATGCCCATACAAAGGCCCGGTGAGACCGGCGGCGGTCAAGGAACCGCCGTCGTCACCGAAACAAAGCCGAAGCTGCAAAAGCCCTCGCTCTATCGAGTGCTGATTCTGAACGACGATTATTCGCCGATGGAATTCGTCGTCTATGTGCTGGAGCGGTTCTTCCAAAAGAGCCGGGAAGAGGCCACCCGCATCATGCTGCATGTGCATCAGCATGGCGTCGGCGTCTGCGGCGTCTTCACCTACGAAGTCGCCGAGACCAAGGTCGCGCAGGTCATCGAGACGGCGCGCCGCCACCAGCACCCTTTGCAATGCACGATGGAAAAGGACTGAGAGGAGCCTCCCTATGCCTTCATTTTCCCGTCCTCTCGAAGAAACCCTGCACCGCGCGGTGGGATACGCCAATGCGCGCAGGCATGAGTATGCGACGCTCGAGCACCTGCTGCTCGCGCTGATCGACGATCCCGATGCGACCGGCGTCATGCAGGCCTGCAACGTCGATCTGTCGGCGTTGAAAGCGGCGCTGACCCTCTATGTCGACAACGACCTGGCCGCCCTGGCCACCAGCGACGGCGAGGACGCCAAGCCGACCGCCGGCTTCCAGCGCGTGATCCAGCGCGCGGTGATCCACGTCCAGTCGTCCGGCCGCGAGGAAGTGTCCGGCGCCAACGTCCTAGTCGCCATCTTCTCCGAGCGCGAGAGCCACGCCGCCTACTTCCTGCAAGAGCAGGACATGACGCGCTATGACGCGGTCAACTTTATCGCCCACGGCATCGCCAAGAAGGCGGGCGCCAACGAGGCCCGTCCGGCCAAAGGCGCTTCGCCCGAAGAGGCCGAGGATGCTTCCGCCGTCAAACAGGGCGGCGAGGCGCTGGAAGCCTATTGCGTCGACCTCAACGAGAAGTCGCGCCAGGGCAAGGTCGATCCCCTGATCGGTCGTCAGGCCGAGGTGGATCGCTCGATCCAGATCCTGTGCCGGCGGACCAAGAACAACCCGCTTCTGGTGGGCGACCCTGGTGTCGGCAAGACCGCCATCGCCGAAGGTCTGGCCCGCAAGATCGTCAACGGCGAAGTGCCTGACGTTCTGAAGGACGCCACCATCTATTCGCTCGATATGGGCGCGTTGCTGGCCGGCACCCGCTATCGCGGCGACTTCGAGGAGCGCTTGAAGCAGGTGGTCAAGGAGTTGGAGAACCACGACAACGCCGTGCTCTTCATCGACGAGATCCACACGGTGATCGGTGCGGGCGCGACCTCGGGCGGGGCGATGGATGCCTCGAACCTGCTGAAACCGGCCCTGGCGTCCGGCACGCTGCGCTGCATGGGATCAACGACCTACAAGGAATATCGCCAGCACTTCGAAAAGGACCGCGCCCTGGTGCGTCGCTTCCAGAAGATCGACGTCAACGAGCCGACGGTCGAGGATACGGTGAAGATCCTGAAGGGCCTGAAGACCTACTACGAGCAGCACCACAAGGTCCGCTATACCGACAGCGCCGTGCGCACGGCGGTGGAGCTGTCGGCGCGCTACATGACCGACCGCAAGCTGCCGGACAAGGCGATCGATGTGATCGACGAGGCCGGGGCGTCGCAGATGCTGCTGACCGAATCCAAGCGGAAGAAGGTCATCGGTCAGAAGGAGGTCGAGGCCGTCATCGCCAAGATGGCTCGCATACCGGCCAAGTCGGTGTCCAAGTCTGACACCGAAAGCCTGCGCGAACTGGAAACCGACCTGAAGCGCGCCGTCTTCGGTCAGGAACAGGCCATCGAACAGGTGTCGGCGGCCATGAAGCTGGCGCGGGCAGGTCTTCGCGATCCGAACAAGCCGATCGGCAGCTTCCTGTTCAGCGGCCCGACCGGTGTCGGCAAGACCGAGGTCGCCAAGCAGCTCGCCGCCACATTGGGCATCGAGATGCAGCGTTTCGACATGTCGGAATATATGGAGCGCCACACGGTCAGCCGTCTGATCGGCGCGCCTCCCGGCTACGTCGGCCACGACCAGGGCGGGCTTCTGACTGACGCCGTCGATCAGCATCCGCACGCCGTCGTGCTGTTGGATGAGATCGAGAAGGCGCACCCGGATGTCTACAACATCCTGCTGCAGGTGATGGATAACGGCATGCTGACCGACGCGGTCGGCAAGAAAGTCGATTTCAGGAACGTCATCCTCATCATGACCACCAACGCCGGGGCCGCCGACAACGCGCGCGCCTCCATCGGCTTCGGCCGGGGCAAGGTCGAGGGCGAGGATGACAAGGCCATCCAGCGCCTGTTCGCGCCGGAGTTCCGCAATCGCCTGGACGCCATCGTGGCCTTCAAGCCGTTGCAGGCCGATACGATCCGTTCGGTGGTGACCAAGTTCATCCTGCAGCTGGAAGCCCAGCTGGCGGACCGCAACATCACCATCGAACTGACCGACGAAGCCGCCGACTGGCTGGCCAAGAACGGCTTCGACGAACTGTATGGCGCGCGTCCGCTGGCGCGGGTCATCCAGGACTCGATCAAGAAGCCGCTGGCCGACGACATCCTGTTCGGCCGCCTGACGCGCGGCGGACACGTCAGGGTCCAGCTGAAGGACGGCAAGATCGACTTCGACATCACGAGCGCCAGCGCGCCCGCGAAGGCCGAGGAAGAAGAGACGGCCTGATCCTTAAAAAGGTGATGGCGAAAGGCCCGGCTGGCAGCAGCCGGGCCTTTTTAATGTTTCAAGTCGCTGGCGAACTAGGCAGTGGAGGGGCGTAATGAATCTAAAGGTGTGGAGAGCCTCGGTCGTTATAATGGCGGCGTTGACCGTTTTGGTCCTCGCTATCGCCGTCTGGTTTCAAGGTTTCAGTTTCCAGGGTGACGTCATCTTTGTGGTGGCATTTGCGATCTGTCTGCTGGCTGCGGATCGCACCTACGATTGGCTTTCGAAAAGATCACCTAGCCGGATCGCCGCCTATTCGTTGGCGGCGAGTGTCTTGTTGATCTGCGCTTTCGTTCTCGCGGAACTCATGGTGCGTCTGAACTTCGACAACCGCGCCTCAGTATACCCCTGGATGACCGGTTTCGGCATGCTGGCCACCGTCTCGTGGGTAGCCTTCGATCTGATCTGGCGGGGAAGGCTCGACGCCTCCGACAAATGGGTAAAGCCCACGGCGGCAGGCTTGGCAGTTGTGACGGTGCTCGCTTCGCTTTGGGCAGCTTTCACCGTTCCCATCGTTAGATCAGAGCACGTCACTTCCGCAGACTGCGCTTTGATGGCGCAAGCGTTGAAGGAATTTTCTCCGGAGGGCGTCACTGGAGGAATGCGGTTGGAGGCAAGGGCGAAATGCGATTGGCGTTCTTTAGGGCTGCCTGAGCCGCGTCGCCATCAGAGCGATATGACCGGCGAATTTCATCCTTGGTTTTCCGTCGAGCCTCCGACCTATTCTCTTTCGAGAACACGGGCCGCGCTGTCGGTCGGTCAGGAATGGGTCATGTTGGGCGGTGGTGGCCAGACTTGCTTCTATTCCCGGACGCTCAACGGGTGGCGGCAGGATCGTTGCGAAACCAGCTGGATCAGCTGACGACTTACGCCTGCTTGTAGGGCGAGAGTTCCTCGGTCATCGCCCGAATCTCCGCCGCGACGGCCGGGCGTTCGCCGTCCAGATAACGGGCGACGGGATCGCGCAGGGCGGGGTCGGCGATGAAGTGGGCGGAATAGACGGGGGAGGGCAGGTAGCCGCGCGCGATCTTGTGGTCGCCTTGGGCCCCGGCTTCGACGCGGGACAGGCCACGCGAAATGGCGAATTCGATAGCCTTATAGTAGCAAAGCTCGAAATGCAGGAACGGCACGTCTTCCAGCGTGCCCCACTGGCGGCCGTAAAGCGCGTCGCGGCCAATGAAGTTCAGGGCGCCGGCAATGGGCGTCTCATCCCGAAACGCCATCACCAGAGCGATCCGGTCGGCCATGCTGGCCCCGATGCGACTGAAGAAGTCGCGCGTCAGATAGGGTCGGCCCCATTTGCGCGAGCCGGTATCCATGTAGAAGGCAAAGAAGGCGTCCCAGTGGGCCTTGGTGATGTCGGCACCGGTGAGGACGCGGATATCCAGATCGGCCTGAGCGTCGCGGCGCTCGCGCTTAATGGTCTTGCGGCGGTTGGCCGACAGGGCGGCCAGGAAATCGTCGAAGGTCCGATAGCCGTTATTGCGCCAGATGAACTGGATGTCCTGGCGCGGCAGCAGGTCCGCCTCGGTAATGGCCGACCATTCCGGCTCGGTCGGGAAGTTGACGTGCAGAGACGAGACGCCCAGCCGTTCGACCAAGGTCACCGCCCCCTGGATCAGGGCCTGACGCACCGTCGCGGCGTCGGTCTCGGGATGGTTCAGGAAGCGCGGGCCGGTCGCGGGCGTAAAGGGCACGGCGCCCAGCAGCTTGGGATAATACCGGCCGCCGGCCCGTTCGTAAGCGTCGGCCCAGCTGTGGTCGAAGACATATTCGCCCTGGCTGTTGCCCTTCAGATAGAGGGGCATGACGCCCAATACCGCGTTGTCTTCACCCCTCAGAGCCAGGTGGCGTGGGGCCCAGCCCTGGCGCGGCGCGGCGCTGCCCGAGGCCTCGCACGCGTGCAGAAAATCATAGGAGACAAAGGGATCGCCGGTGGGCAGGGCGCACGCGTCCCAGGCCTCTCGGCCGATGTCGGCGATCCCTTCGTGAACCGAGATCTGAAAGATCAGCGGATCTCCACGATCGCATCGATCTCGACGGCGAACCCGAGCGGCAGCTTGTACACGCCGACGGCCGAGCGGGCGTGCTTGCCAGCGTCGCCGAAGACCTCGACCATCATGTCCGAGCAGCCGTTGATGACGGCGGGAATGGCGGTGAAGTCGGGACCGGCCTGAACGAAGCCGCCCAACTTGACGATGCGGACCACCCGGTCCAGATCGCCATCGCAGGCGGCCTTGATCTGGGCGATCAGGTTCAGACCGCACAGACGCGCGGCTTCCAGCGCCTGCTCCGGCGTCACGTCCACGCCGACCGTGCCCTTGATCCCGCCGTTCGCGTCGTTCGACAGCTGACCCGAGATGGTGACCTGATTGCCCGAGCGGACATAAGAGACATAGCTAGCCACCGGCTTGGCGGGTTCCGGCAGGGTGAGGCCGAGTTCGGCGATGCGGGCTTCGATGCTCATGGGGGCTCCTGTTTATCTGGGCGCGGTTTAGCGCGGGGCAAGGGCGGCGTCACCCGTTCGGCGCGCTTTAAAGGTTCGCCAACCGCGCCGTGTCATGGTGCGATCATGGATATGCATCTGACCCCCAACGTCGCCGCCTTCCATGCCGTGCTGGCGCGGTTGTCTCCCGGCGACCGCGCGCGTGTGGACGCCGCCGTAATCCCGGCCGCGCAAAAAGCCGCCGAGACCGCGCCGCATTGGGACTTCGAAATGCCGGCCAAGGCGGTGGATGCGCTGTTGGGCGCTGATGCATCGGACGATGTGCGTCGGGGTTTGGTTGCTGCCTGGGCGCTGCAACTGCCCGACCGTTCAGCGGCGATGAACCTGCCGGCCGAGGTCATGGCCCTCTATCCCTACTGGATCGAACAGTTGGCGGGTTTTCTGGACAAGGCCGAGGGCGACTACGTTTTTGACCACTGGTCCAAGGACGTGCGCTTCACCCTGGCGCTCAGCGTGCCGGGCGCGAAAAGTCAGGTGATCGACCTGTCGTCGCCGGTCGGGCCGGGCCAGATCGTCAAACACGTTCGCGACGGCTGGGGCCTCAAGCCGCTGTTCCGCTATCTGGCGGCGGGCGCCAAGCGCGAGCCTTGGCTGGAGGTTCATACCGAAAGCCGCTGGCTGAGGGGCTTCAACGAGGATGGCTGGAACGAGGCCTGGGCCACGGCGGCGGAGCTGTGCCGCGCGCGGCCCGAACTGGCCGGCATGATCGGCTCTAGCTGGTTCTACGACCCACCCCTGACCGAGATCAGCCCCCGCCTAGCCCACCTGCGCCTGAACCCGCTGAAGGGCGGCGCCTTCATGGTCCATCAAGGACCCGGCGAGATCCATACCGAACGGGCGGCGACGGCGTCGGCGTCGCGCAAGGCGCTGATCGATAGCGGCGAATACACCGCCCGGTCCTGGCTGATGATCTGGCCCCGCAAGGAGCTGATCGCCTGGGCGGATCGGCGTAACGCCGCCTGATTTCAGGCTGTCGCCATCCGCCACGCCGCCGCGACCGGCTGAATGTCCAAGTCGGCCGCCCTGGCCAGTCGGATCAATCGATCGATGTCCTCTGGACGGCAACCATACGGCGTCGGCGCGTCGCTGACGTCGTGGCCGTAGGCGATCAGCCAGCCTTTGGATGAAGCCGTCGTCGCCACAAGCGCCTCCAGGTCGTAGCCGGGCAGGCGACGGCTCTCCAGGCCGATGGCCTGCAGCAGATTGCGATCCGAACGCCCGGCATTGACCCCGTCGCGTACGCCGCGCCCGCACAGGAAGCGTTTGTCGATCACCGGCTTGGACCGCAGGGCGCAATCGCCGAAGGGATAGGCGAAGGTCTGCATTTCGTATCCGTCCAGCCGCTCGGCCACCCACGCGGCGTTGCGGGCCAGGCTGGCGTCCAATTCGGCCGGCGACAGGGTCAGGGTCGAGATATGCTCATAGGTGTGGCATCCGACTTCGTGCCCGGCCTCAAGGAGGGCTTGCAGGTGCTCCACCTCAAACTGGGGCAGGTTTAGATTGCGACCGCCCGACAGTCCGCCGCAGACATAGTAGGTCGCCTTGACCCCGTGCTGGGCCAGGATCGGTCCTGCCTCGGTCCAGGCCGATGCCGGAATGTCGTCGAACGACAGGCTGAGGACGCCGCGCGCGGGCTGCACCGTGGCGGGACGGACGTCGAGATAGCGGCCGGCGCGGCGGCGCATCTTGTCGAAAAAGGCGCTCATGGCCGCCTTTTCGCACGACGGGCTTAAGGCCGGGTTTCAGACCGTGACGGGTTGGACGGTCAGGCCGCGCACGCCGAAGACACGGCGATAGCGTTCGATCTCGACGGGATCGCCGACCGCTTTCGCCGGATTGTCCGACAGTTTGACGGCGGGACGACCGCCGGCCTCGACCACCTTGCAGACCAGGGAGATCGGCTCCAGTTCGGGCGCGAAAACGGGCGAACAGTCGCGGAAATCATTGGTCAGATTGGTGCCCCAGCCGAAGCTGAGACGGGCGCGACCATGGAAATGGGCGTGGGTCGCCTCGATCCCGTCGATGTCCATGCCGTCCGAGAAGATTAGCAGCTTCTCCTTAGGGTCTCGCCCATGCGCGCGCCACCAGTCGATCAGGCGCTCGCCGGCAGGGATGGGCGGGGCCGAGTCAGGATGGAAACCAGTCCAGTCCGCCACCCAATCGGGCGCCTGCTCCAGAAACGCTTCGGTGCCGAATGCGTCGGGCAGGACGATCAGCAGATTGCCCGCATAGTGCCTGCGCCATTCGTCCAGCACCGCATACGGCACCTGGGCCAACGCTGCGTCGTCAGGCGCCAGGGCCGCCAGAACCATCGGCAGTTCGTGGCCGTTGGTGCCGATGGCTTCGAGATCGTTCTCCATGGCGTGCAGGACGTTGGACGTGCCGATGAAGGATTTGCCCAGCCCCTCCTTTAACGCCTGAATGCACCAGCGTTGCCACAGGAAGCCGTGCCGTCTGCGGGTGCCGAAGTCCGACAGGGCCAGATCGGGGAGGGTGCGCAGCCGCTCCACCTTGGACCACAGCCGCGTCTTGGCGCGCGAATACAGGATGTCCAGTTCGAACCGCCCCAGCCGCCGCATCCCGACGCGGCAGCGCAGCTCGTTCAGGATCGCCAGCGCCGGGATTTCCCACAGCGTCACCTCGGCCCAGGCGCCCGAGAAGGTCAGCACATACTGCCCGTCCTGAACCGACAGATCACAGTCCGGCAGGCGATAGTCGGTCAGCCAGGCGATGAAGTCGGGCGAGAAGATTTGCTTCACGCCATAGAAGCTGTTGCCCGCAAGCCAGACCAGCTCCTTGTTAGTGAAGCGTAAAGTGCGGGCGTGATCCAGCTGTTCGCGCAAGGCGTCGATATCGATCTCGTCGGCCAGACGCACAGCCTTGGTGCGGTTGATGACCTGGAAGACGACCGGCACGTCGCGATGCTCGCGCCAGATCATCTGCAGCATCAGCAGCTTGTAGAAGTCTGTGTCCAGCAGACTGCGGACGATCGGGTCCAGGCGAAAGCCATGGTCATAGGCGCGTTTAGCGAGATCCATGCCCTGTCCTACGGCTTCAGCGCACGGCCCGCCACCACTGCGTCCTTGCCGAACTTTTCGCGCAGCACGTCGATGGCACGCTCTGTCTTCAAGGCGCGCGTCTCACTGGTCTGGAACAGGCCGGCGGGCGCGTCCTCCGCGTCCTGCACGTCCGCCATACCGATACCGATCAGACGATAGGGGCGGCCCAGCTCCGGCTTTAGCAGATCGCGCCCCGCAGCGAACAAGGCGCGCGCCGTCTGCACCGGATCGGGCAGGGTGACGCGTCGGGTCACGATCTTGAAGTCGGTGCGGCGCAGCTTGAGCACCAGCACCCGGCTGGCGACCCCGTCGCGCCGGGCTTTGGACGCCAGCTTCTCGCACAGGGGCCACAGCTCGGCCTCCAGCGCCTCGGCCGAGGTCAGGTCTTCGTTGAAGGTGGTTTCGGCGCTCATACCCTTGCGGTCGCGCTCAGGGTTCACGGCGCGGGCGTCGCGGGCGTGCGCCAGATCGTGCAGGCGCAGACCGGATTCGCCGTAGCGTTTGATTAAATCGCGAACGTCGGCCCGCGCTAGATCGCCGATGGTCGAATAGCCGTCGCTGCGCAAAGCCTTGCCAAACACAGGCCCGACGCCGGGCAGGGCGGTGACGGGGCGAGGCGCGAGCAGGGCCTGGGCGTTGACGGCCCCGACGACGGAGAAACCGCGCGGCTTGTCCATCTCCGACGCCATCTTGGCCAGGAAGCGGTTGGGCGCCAGGCCGATGGAGACGGTCAGGCCGGTCTCCTCCTCGATCTGTTTCTGAAAGCGGATCAGCTGCAGCGCCGGCGGGCCGCCGTTAAGCCGCTCTGTGCCCGACAGATCGACCCAGGCCTCATCCAGCGACAACGGCTGGATCAAGGGCGTCAGCTGTCCCAACGCCCCCAGAATGCGCTGCGATTCGAAGACGTATTTGGTGAAGTCCGGCCTGATCACAACGGCTTCGGGACAGGCCTTCAGCGCCTTGAACATGGGCATGGCGGAGCCGACGCCGTACTGGCGCGCGACATAGCAGGCGGTGGAGACCACGCCGCGCTTTCCGCCGCCGACGATCACCGGCTTGTCGCGCAACTCTGGCCGGTCGCGCTTCTCCACCGAGGCGTAGAAGGCGTCGCAGTCCATGTGGGCGATCGACAGCTGGTCCAGTTCGGCGTCTGAGACCACGCGCCGCGACCCGCACGCCGGACAGCGGTTCTCGTGCGGCCCGGCGGGATCTTCGCCGGTCCACAAGCAGTCGCGACAGATGGCCTTGATGGCCACGCTTAAGGTCTCCGTAAGGTTGGCTTCACCCCAACTTAAGACTGGGCGCCTACGAATGCGACCAACGAGGCGTCCCGCGTTCGAGGGGCGCGCAGGTCAGGTGATGATGTCCAAGAAAGTCCTCATCGTCGAGGATAACGAGCTGAACATGAAGCTTTTTCATGATCTGCTCGATTCCCAGGGCTATGAGACCCTGCAGACCCGCGAGGGTTTGCAGGCGCTCGCCTTGGCGCGCGCCCATCATCCCGACCTGATCCTGATGGATATCCAGTTGCCGGAAATTTCGGGCCTGGAGGTCACCAAATGGCTGAAGGACGACGAGGAGCTGAACCACATCCCCGTCATCGCCGTCACCGCCTTCGCCATGAAGGGCGATGAGGAGCGGATTCGTCAGGGCGGGTGTGAGGCCTATATCTCCAAGCCAATCTCGGTGATGCACTTCCTTGAAACCATCCGGCAGCACCTCGGATGAGCGCCCGTATCCTCGTCGTCGACGATGTGGACGTGAACGTCCGCCTGCTCGAAGCCAAGCTGACCATCGAATATTACGATGTGCTGACCTGCAACGACGGCGCGTCGGCCCTGGCCATCGCCGCCGAACATCAGCCAGACCTGATTCTGCTCGACGTCATGATGCCCGGTATGGACGGGTTCGAGACGTGCCGACGGCTGAAGGCCCAGGCCGAGACGCGCCATATTCCCGTCGTGCTGGTCACGGCGCTGGACGGGCGCGAGGATCGGATCAAGGGGCTTGAGGCCGGCGCCGACGATTTCCTGACCAAGCCCATCGACGACGTCATCCTGTTCGCGCGGGTCAAGTCGCTGACGCGGCTGAAGCACGTCATGGACGAACTCCGCGAGCGTGAAGAAAGCGGCCGTCGCCTGGGCGTCGATTCGGACAATGCCGCGCGGCTGCGTAGCGAGGGCGGGCGCGTTCTGATCGTCGACGACGACCAGCGTCAGGCCGAGAAGATCGCCCAGGAACTGGGCGGCGAACATCGCGTCGCCATCGAAACCGATCCCGAGGCGGCGCTGGTCGCGGCCAAGGGCGCGCTGGACCTGATCATCGTCAACGTCGCCGCCGCCAGCTTCGACGGTCTGCGGATCGTCGCCCAGGCCAAGTCGGGTGATGCGCGCCGCGCGCCGATTCTGGCCATCGTGGAGCCGACCGAACGGCCGCGCATGATCAAGGCGCTGGAACTGGGCGCCGCAGACATCCTGCCGCGCCCTGTCGATACCGAAGAACTGTCGGCGCGGGTTCGCACCCAGATCCGTCGCAAACGCTACACCGACTTCCTGCGCCAGAAGCTGGACAGCAGCATGGAAATGGCCGTCACCGACGCCCTGACCGGCCTGCACAACCGGCGCTACATGACCGGCCAGTTGCAGGCGCTGGTGGGTCGTGCGGCCCAGGGTGGGGCCCAGGTGGCCGTGCTGGTTCTGGACATCGACCACTTCAAGTCCGTCAACGACAGCTTCGGCCACGACGCTGGTGATGAGGTGCTGGTGGAGTTCGCCGTGCGCCTGGCCACCAATGTCCGGGCTGTGGACCTGCCTTGCCGCATGGGCGGCGAGGAGTTCGTGGTGGTCATGCCGGGCGCCAGTCTGGAAGACGCCGGCCGTGTCGCCGAACGGATTCGCCGCGACATCGCCTCCGCGCCGTTCCGCGTCATGGGCGGCAAGGAGCAGATCACCATCACCATCTCGATCGGCGTGGCCGCTACGACCGGCGACGGCGACACGCCCGAAGGCCTGCTGAAGCGCGCCGACGAGGGGGTCTATGAGGCCAAGGCCGCCGGTCGCAACCGGGTCATCGCCAAGGCGGCGTGACTCGGGCGTCCAGACAACGAAAAACGCCCGGCTGGAGACCAGCCGGGCGTTTTCAATTCTCAGCGGATCAAGGACTTACTTGATCTTGCCTTCCTTGAACTCGACATGCTTGCGCACGACAGGGTCGTACTTCTTGACGACCATTTTCTCGGTCATGGTGCGGGCGTTCTTCTTGGTGACATAGAAGAAGCCGGTGTCGGCCGTGGAGTTCAGGCGGATCTTGATGGAAGCCGGTTTGGCCATCGGAATTACCTCTGCGACGGCGAAAGCCGCTTAAAATAAGAGGCGCGGAACATACTCAGGATCGACCCAAAGTCAACGGGCGCGATGCCACGTTGATGAGGCGGAACGCACATATAGTCTGACCGCATGAAAATCGCATCCCTGCTGGCCGCTGCGGCCCTGATGGCCTTGTCATGCGTCGGCGTTGCAACGGCCGATCCGGCTCAGTCCCAGGACGATTTCCTGGCGCGCTTGAACGCCCTGTGTGGCCAACGATTCGAAGGGCGTGTCGTCACCACCGACGCCGCCGACGCCAGGTTCGCCAGCGAGCGGCTGGTCATGCAGGTCCGCGACTGTTCGCCGGACGAGGTGCGTATTCCCTTCGCCGTGGGGTCGGATCGTTCGCGCACCTGGGTCGTGACCAAGACCGACACGGGCCTTCGGCTGAAGCACGATCACCGACATGCGGACGGCACGACCGACGTGCTGCATTGGTATGGCGGCGATACGGTCAACGCCGGCACGGCCGAGCGTCAGGAATTCCCGGTCGACGCCGAATCGATCGCCCTGTTCAACGAAAACGACGCGGCGGTCTCGACCACCAATACCTGGGCGATGGAGGTTCACCCCGACCGGATGTTCGCCTACGAACTGCGACGTCCCAACCGGCATTTCCGCGTGGAGTTCGACCTGACCAAGCCGATGGCCGACTAGGGTCAGACTTCGCGCCAGGTCCGGATCGGCCGCACGGTGGCGCAGGCGGGACCGCCGTCCTTGGCGCGGCCGGGCAGGACGACTTCCAGCACCTCGCCTTGGCGCGCCTGGGCCAGCAGATCGGCGGGAATGTCGTGGACGTCGATCTTGGCGCGTCGGCTCCATTCGCTGGCGTGCTGGCCTGCCGACGTGCCGATCGCGACATAGACGAACCGCCGCGTAGCGCCCTCGCGCCGCACGAAGGGGCCGGTCAGGCGCCCATCCTCGGACAAAGTGACGGGCGCGTCGAAGCTGATCGGGCCGTCTGCGGCGATGCGCGGCTCGACCGGTATGTTCGCCTTGTCCTGCAGGCTGTAGGCGACGCCCGCGACCGGATCGGCGATCGTCAGGCGCAGGGTGATCGTCGTTCCGGCCATTTCAGTCCCTGTGTTCGACCGTGTGCCGACCCCGCACCATCCGCACGAAGGGCAGGGGCCGGTTCGGGTGTTTCAACCGCTCGGCCAACTCCCCCAACACAAACCGGGTGATGGCGGGCAGGTCCAGTGCGCGCGCCTCGTCCAACGGCAGCCAGGCGATCTCGTCCAATTCGCCCGACCCCGCGGTCGGCTCCGGGCTCAGCAGGGCATCGGCCGGGGCCATGAAGAAGCGGGCGTCGAACCGGCGGGTCCGGCCCGGCGGCGTAATGGCGCGCGCGACATAGGACAGGACCGACAGATCGGGCAGCGCGCCGGCCTGGCGATACTCGCGCCAAGGTCCGGCGACGGAGGCGCGGGGCGCCGGCCGCCCCAGAATGAGCCCTGTCTCCTCGAACGTCTCGCGCACCGCCGTCAGGGCCAGGGCGCGCGCACGGCGAGCGGGCAATTCGCCTTCCAGTCGCCGCGCAACCTCGCCCGACAACTCATCCGTCGCGGCGGCGTTGAAGTCGCTGCGATCGATCCGCCCACCCGGAAACACCCACTTCGACGCCATGAACACATGGCCAGGCGCGCGCCGCCCCATCAGCACCTCGGGCCGATCGCCGCCACGCGTCAGGATCAGCGTCGCCGCATCCTTCGGCCGCTGAGCCCCGCCGACACGCGGGGCGTCGGCCAGATCCTGAGCGGCGTCGAAAGGGGTCACTTGCGCTTGCCCTTCCTCACACCCTTCAGGCCGCCGGAGGGTTTGGAGCCGTTGCGGGGCTTGGGGCCGCCAGGGCGGTTCTTGCCGCGCATCGGCGGGCCGTCACCGCCGCGGCCGCGAATGCCGTAGCGTGGGGCCGGGGCGTTGGGATCGCGGGGTTCGGGCTCGCTGAGCATTTCGAACACCAAGCCACCCGTGACGGGGGTCGCCTCGCGCAGCTTGACCTCCACCATGCGGCCCAGGGTGAAGCGTTTACCCGTGCGTTCGCCGACAAGGGCGTGGGCGCGGTCGTCGTGGGTGAAGTATTCGCTGCCGAGCGTGGAGACGGGCACCAGGCCGTCCGCGCCCGTGTCCTCCAGACGAATGAACAGGCCGAACCGCGTCACGCCGGTGATCCGCCCGGCGAAGGTCGCGCCGACGTGCTCTTCCAGATAGGCGGCGATATAGCGATCCATTGCGTCGCGCTCGGCGGCCATCGACCTGCGCTCGGTCATGGTCACGCCCTCGGCGATGGCCGGCAGTTCGGCGATCTCGCGGTCGGTCAGTCCGTCCTTGCCCAGATTCAGCGCCCGGATCAGGCCGCGGTGGACGATCAGGTCGGAATAACGCCGGATCGGCGAGGTGAAGTGGGCGTAGCGATCCAGGTTCAGGCCGAAGTGGCCGATATTCTCGGGGCTGTAGATCGCCTGCATCTGGCTGCGCAGGACCACCTCGTTGACGACATCGGCGTGTTCGGTGTTGCGGGTCTCGTCCAGCAGTTTGTTGAACCGCTTGGTCGTGCCGGGCTCGCCCTTGTTCCAGGGCTTGCCGATAGTCGACAGGAAGTCGGCCAGGTTGAAGATCTTCTCCTGGCTGGGTGTGTCGTGCACGCGGTAGATCAGCGGCGTCTTCTTCTGCTCCAGCGTTTCGGCGGCGCAGACGTTGGCCTGGATCATCATCTCTTCGATCAGCCGGTGCGCCTCCAGCGAAGCGCGCTTTTCGATGGAGGCGATGCCGCCATCGGGCGCCATGCGGATGCGGCGTTCGGCCGACTCGATCTGCAGCGGGCTGCGCTTCAGCCGGCCCTTCAGCATGGCGTGATAAGCGTTCCACAGCGGATAGAGGATCGCCTCCATGATCGGGCCGGTCGTGTCGTCCGGTTGTCCATCGATGGCGGCCTGCGCCTGCTCGTAGCTGAGCTTGGCGTGCGACCGCATCAAACCGCGCACGAACCTATGTTCGGTCTTTCGGCCGTCCTTGTCGAAGACCATCCGCACGGCGAGACAGGCGCGGTTCTCGCCCTCCTTCAGGCTACACAGACCGTTCGACAACACCTCCGGCAGCATCGGCTCGACCCGATCGGGGAAATAGGTCGAGTTGCCCTTGTCGCGCGCCTCGCGGTCCAGCTGGCTGCCGGGGCGGACGTAGGCGGCGACGTCGGCGATGGCGACCCAGACGATCCAGCCGCCCTCATTCTTCGGATCCTCATCGCGCGCCGCATAGACGGCGTCGTCGTGGTCGCGCGCATCGGCGGGGTCGATGGTGATGAAGGGGACCTCGCGCAGGTCCTCGCGCCCCTTCAGAGTCGGCAGGGCCTGATCCTCGGCCTCGCGTTCGACCGCTTCGGAGAAGCCCGTCGGGACGCCGTGGGCGTGGATGGCGATCAGGGAGGCGGCGCGGGGATCATCCTCCTTGCCGATGTGCTCAAGGATCTTGCCGCGCTTGGGACCATAGCGTTGGTCGCCTTTTTCAATGGCGGCCAGAACCAGGTCGCCGTCGCGCAGGTCGCCGGATTGGGCCTGGGGCACCACCAGCACGTCCTTGGAGCGACGATCGACCGGCTCGACACGGGTTTCGCGCGCTGACTTGCGGATCACGCCCAGGACGCGGTTGGTCCCCACGTCCAGCTTCTTGATCAGCCGGGCTTCCCAACCCTCCGCGCCGCGCTGGAACTTCACCAGCACGCGGTCGCCTAGGCCAGGGGCGGCCTTTGACTTGTCGGGCATCAGAATGGCGCGCGGGGCGTCGGGACTGGCCTCGACCAGGCGAACATACAGTTCGCCGTCGCCGTCGCGCTCGATCACATCGGCGACGCCGACGGGGGGCAGGGCGCCGGCTTCGGAAAAGCCTTTGCGACCGCGTTTGCCCAGTCGCCCTTCGGCTTCCAGTTCGCGGATCATTTCCCGCAAGGCCCTGCGGTCACCGCCTTTCAGCCCGAAATGGCGCGCGATGTCGGTCTTCTCGGCCGATCCGGCCTCGCGCAGAAAGGCGACGAGGGTGTCTTTGTCGGGGAGACCGGCGGGCGGCCTCTTGGATGATTTGGTCATTATGTCTTTCGTAGCGCGGAACCGCGCCCTTGAGTAAATCTTGAGGGGTCAAATCTTGCGTGAGTTGACCATGTGAAGGCGGGGCTTCAGCTTCCGCCCGCCCCGAATGGAGTTTTCGATGTCCCTGACCGCCCCCGCCCTGAGCGCGACCGTCTCGTCGCCGCTGGATCTGATCGGCAAGACGCCGATGGTGGAGGTGACGAAGATCGACACCGGCCCGTGCCGCCTGCTGCTGAAGCTGGAGTCCCAGAACCCCGGCGGTTCGATCAAGGACCGGATCGCCATCTCCATGCTGGACGCCGCCGAGCGCAAAGGCTTCCTGAAGGAAGGCGGCACCATCGTGGAGGCGACGGCGGGCAACACCGGCCTGGCGTTGACGCTGGTCGGTCGGGCCCGGGGGTATAAGGTGCTTCTGGTCATTCCGGACAAGATGTCCAAGGAAAAGATTCAGCATCTCAGGGCGATGGGCGCCGATGTTCGTCTGACGCGTTCGGACGTCCCGCATGGCCATCCGGAATATTACACAGACATGGCCGAGCGTCTGGCCCAGGGCATTCCCGGCGGCTTCTATGTCAACCAGTTCGCCAACGCCGCCAACGCCGAGGCCCATGTGAATACGACGGGCCCCGAAATCTGGGAGCAGACGGGCGGCGACATCGACGCCTTCGTCGCCGGCATCGGCTCGGGCGGCACGATCACGGGCGTGGCGCAGTTTCTGAAGAGCGTTGGCTCGAAGGCCCAGATCATCTTGGCCGATCCCGTCGGCTCGACCTTGGCCGGCATCGTCAACGACGGCGTGCCGGGGCCGGAAGGCAGCTACACCGTCGAGGGAATCGGCCAGAACTTCGTGCCCGATACGGCGGACATGAGCCTGATCGACAAGGCCTATTCGATCCCCGACGCCGAGGCGATCGCCACGGCGCGCGAACTGCTGCTTAAGGAAGGTATTCTGGCCGGCTCGTCGTCCGGCACCCTGATCGCCTCGGCCCTGCGCTGGTGCCGCGAGCAGACGGAGGCCAAGACCTGCGTCACCTTCGTCTGCGACACTGGGGCCAAGTATCTCTCCAAGGTCTATAACGACGCTTGGCTGGCGGATCAGGGCCTGGGCGAGCGCGAGCTGCATGGCGACCTGTCGGACCTGATCAACCGCAAATACGAGAAGGGCGACGTCGTCGTCGCCGGGCCGGGCGACACCTTGGACACCGCCTTCAAGCGCATGAAGGGCGCCGACGTATCGCAACTGCCAATCATCGAAGACGGCCGGCTGGTCGGGATCTTGGACGAAAGCGACCTGATCCGCATCATGAACACTGACGAGATCACGCGGAAGGAGCGGTTCGCCAAGCCGGTGGCCTCGGCCATGACGCGGGATCTGGACACGCTTCAGGTCAATGAGCCTCTGGACGCCCTAATCCCTGTCTTCGACCGCGACCGGGTGGCCATCGTGTTGGACGGCGAGCGGTTCGTCGGCCTGATCACGCGCACCGACCTGATCAATCACCTCAGCCTGAACCGGTAAGCTTATGACTGACAAGAAGAACAGCCAGGGCTTTTCGACCCGCGCCATCCATGCGGGCCAACATCCTGACCCGACCACGGGCGCAGTGATGACGCCGATCTACGCAACCTCGACATACGCTCAGGAAAGCCCGGGCGTGAACAAGGGTTATGAGTATGCGCGGGGCAAGAACCCGACGCGCGAGGCGTTCGAGGCCTGTATTGCGGACCTGGAGGGCGGCACGCACGGGTTCGGCTTCGGCTCGGGCATGGCGGCGACCTCGACGGCGCTGGAGTTGCTGGATGCGGGCGATCACATCGTCACCGGCGACGACCTGTACGGCGGCTCGTGGCGACTGTTCGAGAGGGTGCGCAGGCGAACCATGGGGCTGGACTTCGCCTATGTGGACCTGAGCGACATCGCGGCGGTCGAGGCCGCGATCACGCCCAAGACCAAGATGCTGTGGGTCGAGACGCCCACCAATCCCCTGATGAAGCTGGCCGACATCGCCGCCCTGTCGAAGGTGGCCAAGGCGCATGGTCTGCTGCTGGTCGTGGACAACACCTTCGCCACCCCCTTCTGCCAGCAGCCGCTGAGCCTGGGGGCGGACGTGGTGATGCACTCGGCGACCAAATACCTGAACGGCCATTCGGACATTATCGGCGGGGTACTGGTGACGGCCGACGCCGAGCTGGCGACGCGGATCAAGTTTCTGCAAAACTCGGTCGGCGGGATCATGGGGCCGTTCGACGCCTTCCTGGCCAACCGGGGGCTGAAGACTCTGGCGCTGAGGATGAAGGCGCACTGCGAGAACGCGCTGACCATCGCACGCTGGCTGGAGACGCGCGCGGGGATCGCCAAGGTGATCTATCCCGGCCTGATCGCCCACCCGCAGCATGAGTTGGCCGCGCGCCAGATGCACGGCGGCTTTGGGGGGATGGTGACGGTGATCCTGGAGGGCGATCTGGAGCGCACCAAGCGGGTGCTGGAGCGGGTTCAGGTCTTCACCCTGGCGGAATCGCTAGGCGGGGTCGAAAGCCTGGTGAACCACCCGGCGATCATGACCCACGCCAGCGTGCCCAGGGAGGTGCGCGAGGCGGGCGGCGTGACCGACAACCTGATCCGGCTGTCGGTCGGGGTCGAGAACGTCGAGGATCTGATCGCAGATCTGGATCAGGCCCTGGGCTGATCTCAGCTGGAGGGAAGGGCTGTCTGGTGTCCGGTGACAGGCGGCAGCTTCTTCTTGGGGGCGGCGCGCTTGACCGGGGCTTTTGCGGGCTTGGGCAGGGCCGCGCGGCGGGCCATTTCGGTGTCGATGACCGGGATGATGTCGCTGGCGGCCATGACCTGGGTCGAGGCGCCGTGTTCGACCAGGCGGGCGGCGTTGGCGCGCAGCGTCGTCAGGTCGGCGTCGGTCATCGCGGGGATCATGTCGGCGAGCGGGGTCATGTCGGCATCCGTATGCAGAAGCCTCAGGGCTGGCGCGACAGGCGCCAGCCCTTCAGCTGATTGAAGGCGATTTCCACCGTCACGCGGTCGCCCAGCAGCGAGACGCCCGTCTGGGCGCCCAGCGAGGGCAGGACCGTGATCAGGTGGCCGTTGTCCAGGCGAACGCGACGGCCGCCGAGCGGCATCAATTTGATGACCTCGCCGTCGAAGGCGATCACGCCGGCCCTGGTCGGGGCCGGCTCGTTCGTGTTGGACGCTTGGAGCGTGTCCTACTCCGCCGCCGTAAGGCGACCGGCGGACTCTTTGCCGGAGCGCGAATCGCGCTCGATTTCGTAGGAAATCTTCTGGCCTTCGTTCAGCGAGCCGACGCTCGAGGTTTCGACGGCCGAGGCATGGACGAAGACGTCCTTGCCGCCGTCATCGGGCGCGATGAAGCCGTAGCCTTTGGTGGGGTTGTACCATTTTACAGTGCCGGTAGCCATTTGGAGACCTCCGTCTGGCGTTGACCGCAGGGAGGGATCCCTGGTCGGCCTGTCGGGTCTGAATGGGATCGGCTTTTGGACCTCGGTGCGTGATGCAAAGGGAGCAGCGGCGTTACGCAGAGAGATCGACCAAACCTAGATGGGCGCCCGACAACCGTTACGCAAGGGGCTGGCGATCAGAAGGCGTAGGCGACCTTTGCGACCAGGGCGTCCTCATATTGTTCGCCGAAGGTGTGGGCGTCGGTGTCGTAGTAGCGCAGGTCGAGCTCAAGGGCGTCGGTGAGGGCGTAGGTCACGCCGGCGTTCCAGCCGGTGTAATCGGGCGCGCCGTTCTGTTCGCGACGACCGACGGCGACCGTGCCGTTCAGGCGGTTGGTGAAGTCCCAGCCCAAGCGGCCCTCGACCCAGGTGAAGCTGTCGGTCGAGCCGGCGGCGTCGGGCGAATACTGGACCTGCAGTCGCGCGCTGGCCGGGCCGATCGAGCGGCTGGCGTTGCCGGTGATCTCCCAGGCGTCCTGATCATAGCCGGCTTCGGCGTCGAGGCGGTTCTTGTAGGCGACGTTGAAGTCGAACCGATAACCGAAGGCCTCGGGCTGATAGCCGACCACGAACTCGGCCTCGACGTTGGAGCCGCCGGCCTGGATCGTCTGGAAGCCGGGGCCGACGTAGAACAGGCCGTCCGCGCTTTCCCAGGTCGCCGAGCCGAAGGCGTAGCCGTCGTTGCCGGACTTGGACGCATCCTTGGAGCGGTTGTCCGTGCCCGCGCCCAGTTCGAAGGACCAGGCGTCACGCGCGGACGTCGGGGCGGACGCAGGCGCCGACTGGGCGGCGGCCGGCAGCGCAACGGCGAGCACGGAGACGTAGAGGGCGGCGAGGACGGTCGTGCGGATCATGGGGGCTCCAGCGCGAGAGAAGCGGATTTGCGCCGCCTTTAGCGTGCTCCGGCCTTGATGGCGAATTCCTCCGTGGCCTGAGCGAACTCTTGTCGCAGGCGCGCGACCAGTTCGGCGGTCGGCAGGACGTCGTGGATGGCGCCCGCGCCTTGGCCGGCGGACCAGACGGTCTTCCAGGCCTTGGCCTCGTCGCCCATGTCCAGCTTGTGCTCTGGCAAGGTCTTCGGATCGATGCCGTTCTCGATCAGCGACTTGCTCATGAAGTTGGCAGGGATGCCGGACACGGCGGGCGTGTGGACGATGTCGGTCGCGCCGCTGTCGATGACCATCTGCTTGTAGGCGTCGGCGGCCATGGCTTCGGTCGTGTTGATGAAGCGCGTGCCCATATAGGCGAAATCCGCGCCCAGCATCAGGGCGGCCGCCACGTCCTGACCCGTCGAAAGCGCGCCTGACAGGATGATGGTCCCCTTGAAGAAGCTGCGAACCTCATTGACCAGGGCGAAGGGGTTGATGATGCCCGCATGGCCGCCCGCGCCGTTGGCAACCAGGATCAGACCATCGACGCCGGCCTCGGCCGCTTTTCGCGCATGACGAATGTTGGCGATGTCATGGAAGACCTGACCGCCGTAGCCGTGGACCGCGTCGACCACGTCGCGCACGGCGCCCAAGGAGGTGATGATCAGCGGCACCTTCTCCTCGACCGACACCATCATATCGGCCATCAGCCGGGGGTTGGTCGGATGAACGATGTGGTTGACGCCGAAAGCCGCGGCCTCGGGCTTCAGCCGACCTTTGATCTCCTGAATCCAGTCCCGATAGCCCTCGGTCGTGCGCTGGTTCAGCGACGGGAAGGTGCCGATCACGCCCGCATTGCAGGCCTCGACCACCAGATCCGGTCCGGACACCAGGAACATCGGCGCCGAAATGATCGGCAGGATCAGACCTTTTTGCAGCGAAGCGGGAATGGCCACGGGCGTCTCCTTTGGTTTTCTTTCGCTACGCTTAGCGGGCTGTCGCCGGGGAAGGCAATCGCGGGGATTTCAGACGGTGGCGCGAAAAAATGAGTCTAATTCGTCTAATCTCGGGCCGGAGGCGGGGTGAAAGCGGGCAGGCGGCGACGGCGGGTGAAAACCGGCCATCATACGACGGTCCGGATCGAGGATCAGTCGATTGACGCTGGTCGCGGCGAAGGCGTTGAAAGGGCGAGGGAAGCCGTCCGGGATTACGATGGCTGGCTGATCGTATCCTTTCTCCCGTTGGGAGACGGTGGCCCGAGGGCCGGATGAGGGGCGGTCGGTTGGCCAGATCACGCCGTCCGACCCTCACCCTTTCGCGCAATGACGCCAGCTGACGCCGCCGTGCGCTCAAGCCCTCTCCCAATGGGAGAGGGAAGTGGAGCGGGGGAGGATTTTCATACGCGTCGCAAGCGCCTAAATGCGCCCCATGACCCACTATACCGACAACCTCAGCCAGCTCGGCGTCCAGACCGCCGCTCCGACCAGTCCCGAGACGGCGGTGCTGGAGCGTGTGCCGAACCCGCATGCTGACACGCTGTATCTGGCCCGGTTCACGGCGCCGGAGTTCACCAGCCTGTGCCCGGTGACGGGCCAGCCGGATTTCGCCCACATCGTCATCGACTATGCGCCGGGCGACTGGCTGGTCGAGTCCAAGAGCCTGAAGCTGTATCTGACCAGCTTCCGCAATCACGGCGCCTTCCACGAGGATTGCACCGTCGCCATCGGCCGCAAGCTGGCGGACCTGCTGGAACCCAAGTGGCTGAGGATCGGCGGATACTGGTATCCGCGCGGCGGCATCCCGATCGACGTCTTCTGGCAGACCGATGCGCCGCCCGAAGGGCTGTGGCTGCCGAACCAAGGCGTGCCGACCTATCGCGGGCGAGGATAGTCAGGGCGCGTCTGTCGTTCGTCGGCGCGCGCGTGGCGATCAGGCGCTCAGGGCGGCAGGCGCAGCCTGGTCAGGCCAGGCGACAGGCGACAAGGCTTCCAGGGCCGGTTTCGCCAACAGATAGCCCTGCATCAGATCGACGCCGAGGTCGCGCAGGACATCGTGTTCGGCCAGGGTTTCGATGCCTTCGCAGACCGGCTGGATGCCCAGGTCCCGCAGCATGTTCAGCGTGTGGCGCACGATGGTGCGTTTGACCGTGTTGGTGTCGATGTCGCGCACCAGGGCCATGTCCAGCTTGACGATGTCGGGCTGGAACAGGCTGAGCAGGCCCAACCCCGCATAGCCGGCGCCGAAGTCGTCGATGGCGGTCTTGAAGCCCATGGCGCGATAGGATCGCAGGATGTTCAGGATGTGGTCGGTGTCCATCACCTCGCTCTCGGTGAACTCGAAGATGATCCGATCCACCGGGAAGTTGGTGCGCATAGCCGCCGCCAGGGTGGCGCGGATGCAAGCGCGCGGTTCATAGACGGCGTTGGGCAGGAAGTTGATCGACAGGCTGGCGCCGCCCGCCGTCATATCCAGACCGGCGGCGAGATCGATGGCGGTCGTGCGGCATAGCTGATCGAAGGCATAGCGGTTGTCGTGGGAGATATGCGACAGAACCTGACCCGCGCCCCGGCCGTCCTTGCCCCGCACCAGGGCCTCGTAGGCGAAGACCGTCTGGGTCGTCACATCGACGATCGGCTGGAACGCCATGGTGATCGGCAGGTCAAACCCCGCCCCATCCTTACAACCTGCGCAAGACATAAGCTTCTCCTACTGGCCGGCAAGTCTAAGGCGGCAGGCGTTAAAGACTGATGTCGAAAAGGAAATTCGTTCTCGGGTTCCTTTCGTGCGGTTGAGACGCCGCGGCGTGGGAGCCGTCCGCTCTTGAAGTTTCGCGCTGGGCCGTCACGGGTAGTGCGATGAACCACGCACTTCCGCTCGAAGCCTGGGGGCGCCGTCTGATGACGCGGGCGGAGGCGTGGGCGGATGGGACCAGACCGCGTCGATACGCCTATGAGTTCCTGTGGTTCGGGCTGAAGCAGGGGTGGGCGTGTCTGTTCGGGGGGCTGATGCTGGCCCTGATCCTGGGGACGTTTCTGCTTTGGCCGGAGGGGGCGCCGGTGTCCCGTTACGATTTCCTGGCCGTCGGGGCGGTGGTGATCCAGGCGGCGATGCTGATCTTCCGGCTGGAGAGCTGGGAAGAGGCGCGGGTGATCTTCCTGTTCCATGTGGCGGGGACGATCATGGAGCTGTTCAAGACCGCGCACGGGTCGTGGGTCTATCCCGAGGACAGTCTGCTGCGGATCGGGGCGGTGCCGCTGTTCTCCGGCTTCATGTATGCGGCGGTCGGCAGCTATATCGCGCGGGTGCAGCGCATCTTCCATATTCGGGTGCGGAGGTATCCGCCGCTGTGGACGACCTGGGTGCTGGCGGCGGCGATCTACATCAACTTCTTCGCCCATCACTGGCTTCCGGATTTTCGAAAAGTCCTATTTGTGCTGACGATCCTCTTGTTCTGCCGAGGCTGGTTCTTCTTCACCGTCGATCGGATGCGATTGAAGATGCCGTTGCTGTTGGGCTTCGGCTTGGTGGCCCTATTCATCTGGTTCGCCGAGAACCTGGGCACGCTGGGGCGGGCCTGGGTCTATCCGGGGCAGGCCGACGGGTGGGAGATGGTGTCCCTGGCCAAGCTGGGCAGCTGGTTCCTGCTGATGATCATTTCGGTGGTGCTGGTCTCGTTGGTGCACCGACCGGAAGAGGAACTTAGCGGCCCTGTAACGCCCCGCGCATGATGGCGGACTTGCGGCTCATGCGGGCCTTCACCAGGCGATAGGCCACGGCGACAATCAGGATGGTCACGGCGAGGGCGCCGATCAGAAGGGTGGGGCCGTGGGCCTCGCTGAGGACTTCCATCTTCGCCAGGCCCTGGGCGGCGAGATAGCCCGGCGCCAGCATGGCCAGCACCCAGACGATCCCGGATGTGACATTGCCGAACTGGAAGGCGCGCTGACGCATCCTGAGCATGCCCAGGGTCAGGGGCACGAAGGCGCGCAAGGGCCCGAAGAAGCGGCCGACGAAGATCGACATGACGCCGTAGCGACGGCAGTACAACCGCGTCCAGGCGATGCGGCGGCGGTGCGCCGTGAACATCGGGCGCTGGAGGAAGCGCACGCCCAGCCGACGTCCGGCCCAGTAGGAGATGGCGTCGCCGATCACCGCGCCGATGACGCAACCGACGATGACATTGACGGGGTCCAGCACGCCGGCTGCGATCAGGCCGCCCGCCGCGACCAGCAAGCCGGTGGCGGGCACGAAGGCGCCGACGACCGCCAGCGACTCGACGAACACGACCAGGCCCAACATGACGCCGGCCCACATATGGTTGCGGGCGACGAAATCGCCCACGGCTTGCAACAGGGAATCCATACGAAGGCCTTGGGGGAGGAAGGCGGGGTCGGTCGAGGTCAAACCGACTTGGGGCGACCTTATGTCACCCGCTTACGGCAGGCGTGTGACCTTGGCGGCCATGTCGGGACGCGGGCGTTCCAGCGCCGGTTCGTTCAGCGTGCCGATGTGGATGAAGCCGGCGACGCTCTCGCCCTCGGTCAGGCCGAACAGGGCGACGCCTTGCGGATCGTAGCTGTACCAGTCGGTGATCCAGCTGGACGAATAGCCGAAGCCGGATGCCGCGTGTTCCAGGTTCATGCAGACCGCGCCCGCCGACAGCTGTTGCTCCCAGATCGGCTTGGACCCTTCGACCGGCGTCGAGACGACCAGGATGGTGACGGGCGCGGCGGTGAGCTTGGCCAGCACGGCCTGATCCTTGGCCGGGCCGTTCCTGAGTTCGACCAGCACGGCGAGGCGGGCGGCGATGTCGGCGCGCGATTGGGGGCCCAGGACCACGAACCGCCACGGGAACAGCTTGCCGTGGTCGGGCGTGCGGGCGCCCAGGGTCAGAATCTCGTCCAGTTCCGCCTCGGACGGGCCGGGCGCGACCAGGGCCTGGGCCGGGGCGGAGCGCCGCTGGGCCAGGCGGTCCCGAAAATCTTTCGAGGGAACGGGCGGGGGCAGGGGTTCGTTGAGCGCGACCATGCCGTCTAGCTAGGCTTTCATCCGCGTCTTCGCCATAGGTGGCCCATGCGCAAATCCGACGAACCGAAATGGGCCGAGGGGATGGCGAAACCGCCGGCGTGGCGCAGCGACGGAACCGAGACGGTGTTCGATAGCCCTTGGATGGCGCTGACCCGGCATCCGGCGACGGCGCCGACCGGGATGAAGGCCGACTATGCCGTCGTGCGGTTCAAGAACGTTGGGACCGGCGTCCTGCCCGTCCACGACGACGGAACGGTGACTTTGGTGGGCCAGCAGCGGTTCGCCCACGCCAACTACAGCTGGGAAATGCCCGAAGGCGGTGCGCCGCTGGACGAGAATCCGTTCGACGGCATCCGGCGCGAACTGGCCGAAGAGGCGGGATTGCAGGCCGAGCATTGGCTGCCGGCGCTTAAGGTCGAGATGTCGAACTCCATCACCGACGAGATCGGCATGACCTGGATCGCCTGGGGCCTGTCGCCTGCGCCGACCGATCCCGATCCCACCGAGATCATCGCCGTGGTGCGCGTGCCGTTCGTCGATCTGCTGGACGAGATCGGGCGGGGAACGGTGCGCGACAGCCTGACGGTGGCGACGGCCTACAAGGCCTATCATATGGCGATGAACGGCGAACTGCCCGAGGCGCTGGCGCGCCCCTTGCTGAGGCGCGTATGATGTCGCCGAAGGAGCCGGTCATGGCCAAGCTGGAAGTCGTCGCAGAACTCAAAATGGACAGCGTGTGGCGTCAGCTGCGCGCCTCGGCCGAGGCAGCGTCGCGCGAGGAGCCGCAACTGGGCTCGCAGATGAATGCGGTGATCCTGTCGCACGACGACCTGGCGGGCGCGCTGAGCTTCCAGATCGCGCGCAAGCTGGCGGACGGCGAGATGAGCGCCATGTCGGTGCGCGAGGTCTGTCTGTCGGCGTTCAAGGCCGATCCGTCGATGGTCGAGGCCGCGGAGGCGGATTTGCAGGCTGTGGCCGAACGCGACCCGGCGATCCGCAACCTGTTGCAGCCCTTCCTGTATTTCAAAGGCTTCCAGGCCTTGCAGGGCTGGCGCGTGGCGCACTGGCTGTGGGGACAAGGGCGCGAGACGCTGGCCTTCCACTTCCAGAGCCGGATCTCAGAACTTTTCCAGCTGGACATCCATCCGGCCGCGCAGATGGGCAAGGGGCTGTTTCTGGATCACGGCACGGGCATCGTGATCGGCGAGACGGCGGTGGTCGGCGACGACGTGTCGATGCTGCATGGGGTGACCCTGGGCGGGACGGGCGCCGAGCGCGGCGACCGCCATCCCAAGATCGGCAAGGGCGTTCTGCTGGGCGCCGGGGCCAAGGTGCTGGGCAATATCCACGTCGGCGACTACGCCAAGGTGGCGTCCGGCTCGGTGGTGCTGAAGGCCGTGCCGTCCGGCTGCACCGTGGCGGGGGTGCCGGCCCGGCTGGTCAACTGCCCGACCAACGCCGAACCGGCCCGGACGATGGATCACACCTTGGCCGAGGTGGTGTACGACTTCGTCATCTGACGGGTTTCCCTGAACGGCCGATGTCTCTAGGGTCCGCCGCCAACGTCCAGACCATGAGGCCCCCCGTGAAAGACACCGACCTGAAGCGCATCGAGGCGCACCTCAAGCGCACCTTCAACACCGGCGGCATCATCGTGAAGGCCCGCCCCAAGCAGAATGACTCGGCCGAGGTCTATGTCGGCGACGAGTTCATCGGCATCGTCTTCGAGGACGAGGACGAGGAAGGTTCGTTCATGTTCGAAATGGCGATCCTGGCCGAAGACCTTCCGGCCTAAAACGCCGACCGATCCGACCGCCCGGCGTGAATGCGCCGGGCGGTTTTCGTTTGCGCCGACCTGTTCAGCGATACGGGTCGGTCAGCGCGTGGGGGCCGCGCGTTCGAGGCCATACAGCGCCTCGACGATGTCCTCGGCCTTCTGCTGGACCAGTTGCTGGGCGTCGTGGACGCCGCGATTGTAGAAGGCGCCGCCGATCTCCTTCCCGATGAAGTCCAGCAGCATCTCGGCCGGAAGCTGGCCGAGTTCCTGATCCAGTTCTCGGGCGAAGTAGTCGCGCAGTTTGGCGGTGATCGCCGCGCGGTCTTCCTTGGAGAATTCGATCGGTTTCATGCGACCTCGGCGAGAGCCTCTTCGGCCGCCACCCAGGCGGCTTCGGCGGCGGCCAGATCGGCCTCGGTCTTGGCGCGGGCGCGGGTCAGGCCTTCGAGGGCCTTGGGATTGCTGACCGAGGCGGTGGCCATGTCGTCGTCGATACGGGCGATCTCGGCCGTCAGGCGGGTCATCGTCTCCTCCGCCTTCTTGACCGCATGGCGCAGGGTCGAGGGCGAGGGGCCGGATCGCTTCTTGTTGCCCCTATCGTTCGCGCCGCGGGCGCTCTCTGCTTGAGGGGCGCCTGAGTTCGCCTTGGCCTCTTCCTTCTTGATCTGGCTGGGCTTGGCGATGGCCTGTTTCGCGCGGTCGAGGACGAACTTGGCGTAGTCGTCCATGTCGCCGTCAAAGGGTTTCACCGTGCCGTCGGCGGCCAGCCACAGGCGATCCGCCACCATCTCCATCAGCGAGCGGTCGTGGGTGATCAGGATGACGGCGCCGTTGTAGTCGTTCAGCGCGTCCAGCAGGGCGCGGCGGCTGTCGATGTCCAAGTGGTTGGTCGGTTCGTCCAGGATCAGGACGTGCGGCGCATCCATCGCCACCATGTTCAGCAGCAGACGCGCGCGCTCGCCGCCCGACAGGCTGTCGACCGTGGTTTCCTGCTTCTCATAGCCCAGGCCGAACTGGGCCAGCTTGGAGCGGCGGGCGCTTTCGGGTGCATCCGGCATGGCGCGGCGGATGATCTCCAGCGGCGTATCGGTCGGATCCATCGCCTCGATCTGGTGCTGGTGGAACCAGCCGACGCGCATCTTCCTGTCGCGGTGAAGCTCGCCCTCGGACACGTCCAGGGCGCCAGCGATCATCTTGGCGAAGGTGGATTTGCCGGCGCCGTTGACGCCCAGCAGGCCGATGCGGTCGTCCAGGTCCATGCGCAGGTTCAGATTGCGAAGGATCGGCTTGCCCGGCTCATAGCCGACATTGGCCCGCTCCAGCCGGATCAACGGCGGCGCCAGCGGACGCGGCGGCGAGGGCAGGGTGAAGGGGGCGACGCGCTCCTCGATCGTGGTGGCGACCGGCTGCATCTTCTCCAGTCGCTTCATGCGCGACTGGGCCTGGGCGGCCTTGGAGGCCTTGGCCTTGAACCGGTCGACGAAAGCCTGAAGGTGGGCGCGTTCGGCGTCCTGCTTGGCCTTGGCCGACAGCTGCAGCCGGGCTTTCTCGGCGCGGGCCTTTTCGAAAGCGTCGTAGTTGCCGGTGTAGAGGGTCAGGGTGTGGTTCGCGAGGTGCAGGATATGGGTGCAGACCTCGTTCAGCATCTCGCGGTCGTGGGAGATGATCAGGGCGGTGTGCGGGTATTTCTTAAGCCGCGCCTCCAGCCACAGGGCGCCTTCCAGGTCGAGATAGTTGGTCGGTTCGTCCAGCAGCAGCATGTCCGGCTCGGCGAACAGGGCGGCGGCCAGGGCGACGCGCATCCGCCAACCGCCCGAGAACTCCGACATCGGCCGGGCCTGGTTTTCCTGATCGAAGCCCAGACCGACCAGGATTTCGGCGGCGCGCGCGGGCGCGGCGTCGGCGTCGATCTCGATCAGGCGCGACCAGATCTCGCCCATCTCTTCCGGTTCGGCGGTCTCAAGCCGGCCCAGCAGGGTGTGGCGTTCGACGTCGGCCTCAAGGATGGTGTCGATGACGCTGACGGGGGTCGCCGGATGCTCCTGATCGACCGAGCCGATACGGGCGGTCTTGGGCAGGCTGATCTCGTCGCCGGCGGCGTGAAGCTCGCCCAGGATCAGCTTGAACAGGGTCGATTTGCCGATGCCGTTGCGGCCGACCAGACCGACCTTTGAGCCGGGCGGCAGGCTGACGGAGGCGTCCACGAGAAACTTGCGGCCCCAGGCGTTGAAGGTCAGGTCGGTGATCTGGAGCATTGCGGCGAAGGTTCTTCGGTTGGTCGGCGTCCCTCAATCGGCAGGTCGCCATGCGGCGTGCGTCAGGGATGCAAAAAGGGACGGTTGGAAACGCGGGAGGTGGTCGCTATAAGCCCGCGACACTCAATCTCCCAACAAGAAGTCAATTCCCATGACCGAACGTACCTTCTCGATCATCAAGCCCGACGCCACGCGCCGCAACCTGACCGGCGCGATCAACGCCGTGATCGAGGGCGCCGGCCTGCGCATCGTGGCCCAGCGCCGCGTCAAGCTGACGACCGAACAAGCCAAGAAATTTTACGAAGTGCACGCCGAGCGCCCGTTCTACGGCGAGCTGGTCGAGCAGATGACGGCCGAGCCGGTCGTCGTTCAGGTGCTGGAAGGCGACAACGCCGTCGCCGCCTATCGTGAAGTCATGGGCGCCACCAACCCGGAACAGGCCGCCGAAGGCACCATCCGCAAGCAGTTCGCCCTGTCGATCGGTGAAAACTCGGTCCACGGTTCGGACAGCCAGGACAACGCCAAGATCGAGATCGCCCAGTTCTTCACCGACGACCAGATCGTCGGCTAAGCGCTCAAGTTGCGAGGAACCGCGTTCCGAGCGTAGCGCGAGCACAAGGCGCTCAAGCCGCGAGGGACCGCGTCCCGAGCGTAGCGCCAAAACAAAGCGATGCGAGAGCGACGCCTCTCGCATAGCGTGACTATATAGGCCCGCGCCCGGAACCGGACGCGGGCCTTGTCGTTTGGTGGTCATTATCTCGTTCGTCTCCCGGAGAAGACCCATGAAGACCATGATCAAACTGGCCCCCGTCATCGGCGTCGTGGCCCTGCTGGCCGCCTGCGGCCAAACGATGGAACAACGCGCCGCCACCGGCGCCCTGGGCGGCGCTGTCGCCGGTCAGGTCATCGGCGGCAACACGGGTTCGACCGTGGCCGGCGCCGCCATCGGCGCCGTCGCCGGCGCGGCGACCAAGCCCCGCTGAATCAGGCTCAGTCTCTGGGGCGAAAGCCCGAATGACAAAAAGGCCCGGAGCGTCGCTCCGGGCCTTTTCTACGTCTGACCTCTGGCGCCTTTACCAGATGCGGGCGCGGGCCTCGGGCGCGATATATTCCTTCTGGTCCGGCGAGACGCCGAAGGCCGCATACCAAGCGTCGATGTTGCGCGGCGAGGTCGCGGCGCGCACCGGGCCGGGCGAGTGCGGGTCGGTGGTCAACTGCTCCTTCAGCGCCGCCTCGCGGGACTTCTCGCGCCAAACCTGCGCCCAGCCCAGGAAGACGCGCTGATCGCCCGTCAGCCCGTCGATGACCGGCGCCGGCTGGCCGTTCAGAGACTTGTGATAGGCGTCTAGGGCCAGCAGCAGGCCGCCGAGGTCGGCGATATTCTCGCCCATCGTCAGGTCGCCGTTGACGTGCACGCCGGGGATCGGCTCCAGCTTGTCGTAGATGTCGCCCAGCACCTTGGCGCGCGCCTCGAAGCGGGCGGCGTCTTCCGGCGTCCACCAGTCGCGCAGCACGCCGTCGCCGTCCGACTTGCGGCCCTGATCGTCAAAGCCGTGGGTGATCTCATGGCCGATGACCGCGCCGATGCCGCCGTAGTTGACGGCCGGGTCCGCGTTCGGATCGAAGAAGGGCGCCTGCAGGATGGCGGCCGGGAAGACGATCTCGTTGCGCGGCGGGTTATAGTAGGCGTTCACCGTCTGAGGCGTCATGCCCCATTCCAGCGGATCGACCGGCTTGCCGATCTTGCCGCGCTTGTAGGCCCATTCGAAGGCCGAGGAGCGTTCGACGTTGCCGTACAGGTCGTCGGCCTTCAGCTCTAGGCCGTCATACGAGCGCCACTTGTCGGGATAGCCGATCTTCACCCCGAACTTGGACATCTTGTACAGGGCCTGCTCCCGCGTGGGCTCGCTCATCCAGTCCAGGGTCTTCAGCCGCTCGGTCATGGCGTCGCGGATATTGCCAACCAAGGCCTCCATCTGGGCCTTGGACGAAGCGGGGAAGTGCAGGCGGACGTATTCCTGGGCCAGGACCTCGCCTAACTGGCTGTCGACCAGCGCCACGCCCCGGTTCCAGCGGGGACGGTTTTCAGGCTGACCGCGCAGCGTCTTGCCGCGGAAGTCGAAGCGAGCGTCGACGAAGGCCTTGGACAGATAGGGGCTGGCCTGATCGACGACGTTGAACGCCTGCCAGGCCTTCAGCGTCTCAATGGGGGTGTCGGCGAACACCTGGGCGATGGCGGGGATGGCGGTGTTTTCCATCAGCACCAGGGTGTCGACGTCCGACACCTGGGCCCCCGCCAGGAAGCCGGCCCAGTCGAAGCCGGGAGCCAGGGTCGCCAGGTCCGAGGCCTTTGCCGGGTTGTACAGCTTGTCTATCTGGCGACGCTCGACCGTCGTCCACTGCTTGTCGGCGACCTTGGTCTCGAAGGCGAGGATGTCGGCGGCGGTCTTGGCCGGATCGGCCCAGCCGATGGCGGTCAGGGTGGTCGTCAGATAGGCCAGATAGGCCTCGCGCTGGGCGGCGAAGTCGGGCTTCAGATAGTAGTCGCGGTCCGGCAGGCCCAGCGATCCCTGACCCAGATAGGCCGAGTTCAGATTGGGGTTCTTCAGATCCTCGAACACATCGATGCCGAACAGGGAGCCGCCGAAGCCCGAATGGCTCTCGCCCATCAGGCGCGCCATTCCGGCGTGGTCGGTGACCGCCTTGACGGCGGCGAGGTCGGCGGCCAGCGGCGTCGCGCCAAGCTGTTCGATCTTCGCCTCGTCCATGAAGCTGGCGTACAGGGCGCCGACCTTGCGGGCGTTCTCGTTGGCGGGATTGGCGGCGCTGGTCTCGATGATCGACTTCAGCTGGGACTGGGCGTTCTCATACAGAACGTCGAACGGGCCGAAGCGCGACTTGTCGGCCGGAATCTCGGTCGTGCGCAGATAGGTCCCGTTGGCGTATTCGTTGAAGTCGTCGCCGGGCTTCACCGAGGTGTCGCGACCGGCCAGATCGAAGCCCCAGGCGCCGAAGGGGCTGTGGGCCGTGCCGGGCATGCCGTGCGAATGCTGGGCCGAAGCGTCCTGGGCCGAGGCCGCGCCGCCGGTAAGAGCGACGACGATACAGGCCGAGCAGGCGGCCATCAGACGAATGCGAGTCATGGATAGAGAGGGTCCCGATTGAGGTCGGGCGCACCATTGCGCCGGTGCGGCGGTCTGTCGCATGACGTTTTTGTAATCTTCGCGCCGCTAACGGCGGGGCAGGTCTCGGCAGAAGTCGGCCAGCACCTGCGGGTAAAGCTGATGCTCCGCCGTCTTGACCCGTTCGGCCAGCGCCTCGGCCGTATCGCCCTCGACGATCGGCACGCGCGCCTGGCCCAGGATCGGGCCCTCGTCCACGCCCTCGGTCACCAGATGGACCGTGCAGCCGCCCTCGGCGTCGCCGGCGGCGATGGCGCGGGCGTGAGTGTCCAAGCCGGGATAGAGGGGCAGCAGGCTGGGGTGGATGTTCAGCATCCGCTCGCGCCAGCCGCCGACGAGCCAGGGCGTCAGAACGCGCATATAGCCGGCCAGCGCCACGACCTCGACGCCGGCGTCGCGCAGGACCGCGTCCAGCGCCCGCTCATGCGCCTCGCGATCCTTCCCGAACGGTTTGTGCGCCACGGTCGTCGTCGCCACGCCCTTGGCCGCCGCAATCGCCAGACCGCCCGCGCCCTCGATGTTCGACAGCACCAGCACGACCTCATAGCCGCTGTCCGGCGCCTGACCGGCGTCGATCAGAGCCGCCATGTTGGAGCCCGCCCCCGAGATCAGGACGGCGACGCGCGTCGTCACGAGTTCAGGCCGCTTCCAGTTGTCCGCAGACGAAGGCGACTTCGCCGGCGTTGAGAAGGGCCGCCAACACGGGCTCGGCGTTCTCGGGCGAGACGATCAGGATGAAACCGACGCCGCAGTTGAAGGTGCGGCGCATCTCGTGGTCGCTGATGCCGCCGGTTTCGGCCAGCCACTGGAAGACGGCCGGCATGGGCCAGGCGTTCCAGTCGAAGCGGGCCTGCAGACCCTCGGCGATGCAGCGAGGCGGGTTTTCGATCAGCCCGCCGCCGGTGATGTGGGCTGCGCCCTTGACCAGGCCCGCCTTCATGATCGGCAGGACCGGCTTCACATAGATGCGGGTCGGCTCCATCAGGGCCTGGGCCAGCGAGCGGTCCTTGGCGAAGGGGGCGTCGTCGCCCCAGGCCAGGCCGGACTTCTCGACCACCTTGCGCACCAGCGAATAGCCGTTGGAGTGCGGGCCGGTGGAGGCCAGGCCGATGATGACGTCGCCGGCCGCCTGGCGATCCAGATAGGGCAGGGCGTGGCCGCGCTCGACGGCGCCCAGGCTGAAGCCGGCGAGATCGTAGTCGCCCTCGGTGTACATGCCCGGCATTTCGGCGGTTTCGCCGCCGACCAGAGCGCACCCGGCCTGGCGACAGCCCTCGGCGATGCCGGCGACGACGCGGCGGGCGGCGTCGATCTCAAGCCGGCCGGTGGCGTAATAGTCGAGGAACAACAGGGGCTCGGCCCCTTGGGCCAACAGGTCGTTGACGCACATGGCGACCAGATCGACGCCGACGCCGTCATGACGGCCGGTCTCGATGGCGATCTTCAGCTTGGTGCCGACGCCGTCGGTGGTGGAGACGATCAGCGGGTCCTGGAAGCCGGCGGCCTTAAGGTCGAACAGGGCGCCGAATCCGCCCAGCGAGGGCTCCGATCCGGGGCGCGCCGTCGATTTCGCCAGTGGCTTGATATGTTCGACCAGCATTTCACCCGCGTCGATGTCCACGCCCGCATCGGCGTAGGTCAGACCGTTTTCGAGAGGCTTTTGGGTGTCGCTCATGGGATCTCGGGCCTGAATCGGGGCGGAAATGCAGCGCGGCTCTTGCCACAGGTAGGATGCGCGGGGCTATAGCATCGGAATGACGCCGATCACCACCACCGAGGCGCTGGCCGATTTCTGCGCCCGCGTAGCCACAGCCCCCTTCATCACGGTCGACACCGAGTTCATGCGGGAAACGACCTATTGGCCGAAGCTCTGCCTGATCCAGGCGGCCTCAGCCGATCACGCCGCCATCATCGACCCGATGGCGGAAGGGCTGGATCTGGAGCCGTTCCTGGAGCTGTTGCGCGACGAGAAGATCGTGAAGGTCTTCCACGCCTGTCGCCAGGACGTGGAAATCTTCGTGCGCCTGGGGGCCATGCCCAAGCCGATGTTCGACACCCAGGTCGCGGCCATGGCGGCGGGCTTCGGCGAACAGGTCGCCTATGATTCGCTGGTGCGGCAGATGTTGCGCATCGAGGTGGACAAGGGCAGCCGCTTCACCGACTGGGCGCGCCGGCCGTTGTCGGAGAACCAACTGGTCTATGCGCTGGGCGACGTCACCCACCTTGCGGCGCTTTATCCCAAGCTGCGCGACCGGCTGCAGAAGGAAGGCCGACTGGAGTGGGTGATGTCGGAGATGGAGAGCCTGACCGATCCGGCCCTCTACGACACCAATCCCGAAAACGCCTGGAAGCGGCTGAAGCCCAAGAAGTTCTCGGCCAAATATCTGGCGGCGTTCAAGGCCGTCGCCGTCTGGCGCGAGCGGGCGGCGCAGGAGCGCGACCAGCCGCGCGGCCGCATCCTGAAGGACGAGGGCATCGACGAGATCGCCCAACAGACCCCGACGGATGTCGAGGCCTTCAATCGCCTGCGCTCGGTGCCCAAGGGTTTTGGCGGTTCACGCCTGGGTCTGGAACTGGCCGAGGAGCTGAAGCGGGTTCTGGCCGATCCCGAAGCCTTTGCGCCCGAGATGGAGCGTCCGGCCCACCGCCAGCCGGCGCCGCCGTCGGTCGTGGAGCTGTTGAAGGTGCTGCTGAAGGCCAAGAGCGACAACGCCGGCGTGGCCTCCAAGCTGATCGCCACCGTGTCGGACCTGGAAAAGATCGCCATAAGCGACGATGCCGACATCGACGCGATGAAGGGCTGGCGCCGTCAGATCTTCGGCGAGGACGCGCTGAAGCTGAAGCGCGGGGAGATCGCCCTGGTGCTGAACGGCGCGCGGGTGGAAGTCGTCGAGATCGAGTAGGGGCGAGCGTCTCCTCCCCATGCAATGGGGAGGGGGACCGCGAAGCGGTGGAGGGGCTCTTGAAGTCCCGCGGGCACCTATGATGCGTTGGAGAACCCCTCCGTCCCGGCGCAGAGGGCGCGCCGCGCCACCTCCCCATAAGATGGGGAGGAGACGGGCTGATCGCCTTAGATCTTCAGACCCAGGTCCATCGCCTCGGCGAGGGCCTTGGCGCGCTTTTTGGTCTGTTCGCCCAAGAGGACGTCAGCGTAGCCTTCGGTCGCGGTCAGGCGCAGGTCGCCGCCTTTGACCTTGGCGGTGGCGTTGGCCATCAGCTGGGGCGAGCGCCCGGACAGATCGCAGGCCAGACGGATAGCCAGGCCGATGGCGCGGGCGCGTTTGGCGGCGGCGGCGTCGAGCAGGCGGTCGATGACCTCGGGCTGCGGCGTGGCGGGCGCGCCACCGTAGCGGGCGTTCATGGCGCTGGCCAAAAAGGCGCGTTCCGTGTGGCTGATGCCGGCGACGGGCGCGCGCAGCACCTGGTCGAAGACAAGCTCCAGCCTGTGATCCGGATGCAGCCGCGCGCCCAGGTCCGCCAGACGGCAGGCGGCGCTGACCAGCACGGCGTCGCGTTTCTCGCCGAACACCTCGGGCAGGGCGGCGACGATTTCGGAAATCCAGCCGTTGAGCGCGCCGGGCAGGGCGGGAGCCACGCCCTGGCGACCGCCCAGGGCGGTGCAGCCGGCCAGCAGCGGATCGGCCGTGCGCGTCGCCTCGTCCAGCGTCTCGAAAAGCAGGCCCTCGCGCACGCCCCAGGCCGACATCTCGATCTGTTTGAGACCAAGATGTTTGATCAACGCCTCAAGCACCAGGCCGGCGTAAGGCAGGGTCTCGGCGCGTTTCTTCGACACGCCGGGCAGTTTGGCCAGGCTGGCTGCCGACTGTTGCGCCACCAGACGCGCGGTCTCCAGCGCCTCATCGGCCGACATCTGATACTGATGCACGACCTTCAGCGGATAGGATTTCAGGCCCATTTGCACCTGGGCCAGGGTGCGCCACGCGCCGCCCACGGCGTAGAGACGCTCGCTCTTGAACTGGCCTGCGATCGGTTTCAGGGCCTGATCGATGCGGTCCTTGATGCGCTGGGCGTCGAAGGCCTTGCCGTCAGCCAGTGCAAACGGACCCAGCGGCAGGGTCAGGCCGTTCCCGACGCCGTCTCCGTTCAGCCGGGTCAGCTCAAGACTGGCGCCGCCCATGTCGGCCGAGACGCCGTGAGCCAGGGGGGCGCCGGCCAATACGCCCATGGCCGCATATTTGGCCTCTTCCTCACCCGACAGGACGCGGATCTGGAGGCCGGTCTCGGCGGCGACCCGCTCACAGAACTCCGGCCCGTCCAAGGCTTCGCGCACGGCGGCGGTGGCGGCGATCAGGGTCGCGTCCGGCCGCACGCCTTCCAGCACGGCGGCGAAGCGGCGCAGCGCCGTCATCGCCATGACCACGCCCTCGGGCGACAGTTTGCGCGTCGTCGGCAGGTCGCGGCCCAGGCCGGCCAGAACCTTCTCATTATACACGGTCCAGATCGCGCGGCCTTCCAGCCGGTACAGGACCAGACGAACCGAGTTTGAACCGATGTCGATCGCGGCGATGTCGCGGTCGGTAAGCGTGATGTCGGGCATCAGCGGCCTGGACGCTCGTAGCGCAGGACGGCGGGCAGGCTCTTGGCCTTACGGCCGCGCCCGGACAGGCTGGGATTTGTCATGAAGTATTTGTGGGCCGAGAAGGGCCGCTCAGGATCGGCGGGGGTAACGCGTGTATAGCGCCCTTCGGCGTCCAGCACCCAGCTTTGTGCGTCGTCCTTCAGATTGGCGACCATGATCTGGTCCAGCACCTGATCGTGGACGGTGGCGTTGCGGATCGGCGTCATCAGCTCGACACGGCGATCCAGGTTGCGGGTCATCCAGTCGGCCGAGGAGATGAAGACCTTGGCCTTGTCGTGCGGCAGGTCCTTGCCATTGGCGAAACAGACGATGCGGCTGTGTTCCAGGAAGCGGCCGACGATCGACTTGACCCGGATATTCTCCGACAGGCCTGGTACGCCAGGACGCAGGCAGCAGATGCCGCGCACGACCAGATCGATCCGCACGCCCCACTGGCTGGCCCGGTACAGGGCGTCGATGATCTCGACATCGACCAGGGCGTTCAGCTTGACCCAGATGGCGGCGGGCTTGCCCATGGCGGCGGCCGACATCTCCTTGCCGATCAGCTCGATCAGCGTGGCCTTCATGTTCAGCGGCGAGACGACCAGGGCCTCGAGGTGGTCCGGCGTCGCATAGCCCGTGATGTAATTGAACACCCGCGTCGCATCGCGCCCCAGGACGGGGTCGCAGGAGAACAGCGACAGGTCGGTGTAAACCTTGGCCGTGACGGGGTGATAGTTGCCAGTGCCGAAGTGGCAGTAGGTGCGCAGGCCCTCGCCCTCGCGCCGGACGACGACACTGACCTTGGCGTGGGTCTTGTATTCGACGAAGCCGAAGACGACGTGGACGCCGGCCCGCTCCATCGCCCGCGCCCAGCGCAGATTGGCCTCTTCGTCGAAGCGGGCCTTCAGTTCGACCAGGGCGGTGACGTTCTTGCCGTTCTCGGCCGCCTCGATCAGGGCGGCGACGATGGGGCTGTCCTTGGAGGTGCGGTACAGCGTCTGTTTGATCGCGATGACATTGGGATCGCGCGCTGCCTGACGCAGAAACTGAACCACCACGTCGAAGCTCTCGAACGGGTGGTGGATCAGCAGATCCTTTTCGCGAATGGCCGCGAAAACGTCGCCGCCATTGTCGCGGACGCGTTCGGGATAGCGCGGCTCATAGCCCTTGAACTTCAGGTCCGGGTGGCCGCCGGGGATCAGGTCCGACAGTTGGGCCAGGCCCAGCATGCCGTCGACCAGAACCACGTCCTGGGGCGCGGCCTCCAGCTCGCCGACGATGAAGTCGCGCAGATCGGTGGGCATGGACGCCTCGATCTTGACCCGCACCACCGAGCCCAGGCGACGCTGCTTCAGCGCCTCCTCGAACTCCAGGACCAGGTCCTCGGCCTCTTCCTCGATCTCTATGTCCGAGTCGCGGATCAGGCGCAGCACACCCTTTTCCTGAACTTCGCAGCCGGGGAACAGGTGATCGATGAACAGCAGCAGCACGTTTTCCAGCGTGATGAATCGCTTGTGCCCCGGCGTGGAGCGGCCGTCGGTCGGCAGTTCCCAGAAGCGGCGAACCTGGGTCGGCACCGGCACCAGGGCGTAGAAGGTCTTGGTCTCGCCCTTGCGCTTTAGTTTCAGCGCCAGGGAGAAGCCGAGGTTGGGCAGGAAGGGGAAGGGGTGCGCCGGGTCGATGGCGAGAGGCGTCAGGACGGCGAAGAGCTGGTTCAGGAACTCGGGTTCCAGACGCTCCTTCTCGGTCTTGGTGATCTTCTGGCGATCGACGATCTCGATGCCGGCGACCGTCAGCTCCTTCTTTAGCTGACGCCAGCGCAGCTGCTGTTCGGCCATCAGCTCGCCGGCGGCGATGTTGATCCGCTCCAGCTGTTCGGCGGGCGTCAGGCCGTCGGCGGACAGGACGCGCAGACGTTCGCGCAACTGACCCTTCAGGCCGGCGACGCGGGTCATGAAGAACTCGTCCAGGTTATTGGCCGAGATAGACAGGAACCGCAGCCGCTCCAGCAGCGGGTGGTTGGGGTTGGCCGCTTCTTCCAGCACGCGTTCGTTGAACGCCAGCCATGAGGTTTCGCGATTGAAGAACCGGCTGGGCGAGGCCATCAGCTCTTCGCTCAGCGCCAGTTGAGGGGCGCGAGAGGCGGGAACCTCTTCGCCTCGGGTGTCGTCATGGATCGCGGCGTCGGTCATGAACCGGTTCTCGCGCGCGTGTGTGACGGCCGCAAGCGGGCGCCGAGAAAATGTCGCGGGTCAGTCGGTGGCGGCGTCCATGGCGTCCAGCACTTGGCGAGCCAGGACGCGAGTGACCGGGCGGTGCAGGGCGTCCAGACGTTCGACCACCGCGGCGGCGGTCTCGGCCGAGCGGTCCAGGCGGCGCACCAGATAGTCGATCACGTCGTCGGACGGGGTGATGCTGCGTTCGGCGAAACGGGCGCGCAGTATGGCCGACAGGACCGCGTCGTCGGGCGCGGCGATGGCGACGGCGCGCACGGCGTCCAGCCGCGAACGCAGATCGGGCAGATCGACCGACCACTGACGCGGGGCCGAACGCGACACCAGCAGCAGGGCGCCGCCGCCGGAGTTGGCGAGATTGATCAGGTGAAACAGGCTTTCGTCGTCGGCGTCCGCCGCGCGGTCCAGCAGGACCGGCCGGCCTTCCAGCTCAAGCGGATCGATCAAGGCGGCCTCGGCGCCGTTCAACGGCACGGCGCCGACCCGCTCGGCCCAGTCGGCGGCGAGGCGGCTCTTGCCCGATCCTGGGGGGCCGTGCAGCGCCAGCACCGCGCCCACGCCATCGGGCCAGCGGGCCAGAACGCGCACGGCCTCGGCGTTGCTGTCGGAGGTCACGAAGGCCTCGCCCGCAACCGGCCGCTCCAGCGGCAGACGCAGCTGGTCGGTAGTCGTCGGGGGCAGGGCGCTCAGCGCGGACATGCGCCTGTCATAGCAGAGGCCGGCGTTAACCGCGTCAGGCCCGCTCTGTTGGTTCCGGGGAGCGAACCGCGCCCCTGTGGATGAAATCAGGCGAATTCGGCCAGGGCCGGGTTCAGCTTGCCGGCCTTGAACTCGGTCACCGTGTAATCGGCCAGGCCGTGAACCTGGAACGGATCGTCCTTCAGCAGGGTCTCCAGCTCTTGCTTGGTCCCGCCGCTGCGCACCACCAGGATGCCGCCGGTGCGCGGCACCATCGGCCCGGCGGCGATGATCAGGCCGCTGGCGACATGCTGATCCAGCCACGCGCGATGCTCGACCGTCCGCGCCTCGATGGCTTCGATGGGCTGGGTGTAGGTGATGGTGACGATGAACATGGCGGCCTCGGGCGGGATGGAAGCGTCAGATATCATGCGCGGCGGCAGGCTTTGCAACGGCTGAAACCTTGACTTTCCGGGGCGATGATGCGCCCTACGCCGCTTCGATTTCGGGCGCCGACGGCGTCGGATTCCACCGCCCAGAGACTCCAGACGGTTCGTTTCATGCACGCCTATCGCTCTCACACCTGCGGCGCTCTGCGCGCCTCCGACGCCGGTTCCGCTGTTCGCCTGTCGGGCTGGGTTCACCGCAAGCGCGACCACGGCGGTCTGCTGTTCATCGATCTGCGCGACCACTACGGTCTGACGCAGCTGGTTCTGCACCCCGAGACGCCGGGCTTCGCCGCCGTGGAGCGTCTGCGCGCCGAGAGCGTGATCAAGGTCGATGGCGAGGTGGTCGCCCGCGACGCCTCGGTGGTGAACCCCAACCTGCCGACCGGCGAGGTCGAGGTGCGCGTCCAGGGCGTCGAGGTGCTGTCCGAAGCCGCCGAACTGCCGATGCCGGTCTTTGGGGATCAGGAATATCCAGAGGATATCCGCCTGGCCAACCGCTTCCTGGATCTGCGCCGCGAGCGACTGCACAAGAACATCGTGCTGCGCTCCAAGGTGATTTCCTCGATCCGCCGTCGCATGGTCGATCAGGGCTTCCTGGAGTATCAGACTCCGATCCTGACGGCCTCGTCGCCGGAAGGCGCGCGCGACTTCCTGGTGCCGTCGCGTCTGCATCCGGGCAAGTTCTATGCGCTGCCCCAGGCGCCGCAGCAGTTCAAACAGCTGCTGATGGTGTCGGGCTTCGATCGCTACTTCCAGATCGCACCCTGCTTCCGCGACGAAGACCTGCGCGCCGACCGTTCGCTGGAGTTCTATCAGCTCGACGTCGAGATGAGCTTCGTGACGCAGGAAGACGTCTTCGCCGCCATCGAGCCGCTGATGCACGGCGTGTTCGAGGAGTTCGGCGAGGGCAAGCCGGTCTCGGCCATCGACGGCGTTCATACCTTCACCAACGACTTCGGCGAGACGTTCGAGCACAAGGGTTTCGAGCGCCTGACCTATGCCCAGTCGATGGCCTGGTATGGCTCGGACAAGCCGGACCTGCGCAATCCGATCAAGATGCAGGTCGTGTCGGATCATTTCCGCGACGGCGGCTTCGGCCTGTTCGCCAAAATCCTGGGCGCGGACGACAAGAACGCCGTCTGGGCCATCCCGGCGCCGACCGGCGGCAGCCGCGCCTTCTGCGACCGCATGAACAGCTGGGCGCAGGGCGAGGGCCAACCGGGCCTGGGCTATATCTTCTGGTCCGAAGACCAGGGCACTTGGGGCGGCCCTATTGCCAAGAATCTGGGTCAGGAGCCGACCGAGGCCCTGATGTCGTCGCTGGGCCTGGGCCAGGGCGACGCCGCTTTCTTCGTCGCTGGCCTGCCGGCGACCTTCGCCAAGTTCGCCGGCTTGGCCCGCACCCGCGTGGGTATGGAGCTGAAGTTGGTGGACGAAGACCAATTCAAATTCTGCTGGATCGTTGACTTCCCCATGTTCGAATGGTCGGAAGAAGAGAAGAAGGTCGACTTCAGCCACAACCCCTTCTCGATGCCGCAGGGCGGTTTGGAGGCCCTGGAGACCCAGGATCCGCTGACCATCCGGGCCTATCAGTACGACATCGTCTGCAACGGTTATGAGCTGTGCTCAGGCGCGATCCGGAACCACAAGGCCGAGATCATGCTGAAGGCGTTCGAGATCGCCGGCTATGACGCCTCGGTGGTCGAGGAGCAGTTCGGCGGCATGCTGAACGCCTTCCGCTATGGCGCTCCGCCGCACGGCGGTCTGGCCCCCGGCATCGACCGCATCGTCATGCTGCTGGCGGGCGAGACGGCCATCCGCGAGGTCATCGCCTTCCCGCTGAACCAGCAGGGCGAGGATTTGCTGATGAACGCCCCGACCGAGGCCGAGGAGCGCCAGCTGAAGGACGTCCACATCCGCACGGCGCTGCCGATCAAGGTGTGATCGGCGAGGTCTGATCAAGGACGACAGAGGGGGGGACGCTTCGCGGCGTCCCCTTTTTTGCGCTCGCGCCCAGCGCGAGCACGATTGCCTGCAACCGCAAACCGGGATTTACGTTCGGATCGGACGTTAATCTTTCGGTAACCAAATGCGACGCGCCATTCGTCTGGGTATCTTCATCGGCACCGTGCTGGGCATGAGCGCCTGTGCGACCCAGTACGACGCCAATGGTCGGCCGGTTTCGGGCGCTTACGGCTCGGTCGAAGCCGGGCGGACGGGCTGAGCGCAAGGAAAACGTGGCGCTGGTCGCGATCCTGCCCTAATGTAGCGCTGCGGACGCCGTCTGTCGCGCCGCGTCGGTCCCCAAAACCCCCTAGATGTTACTCATCGCTATTGCTGTCGTTCTGCTCCTGGTGGTGCTCAACGGCTTGTTCGCCATGACTGAATTGGCGGTCGTCTCCTCGCGGAAATCCAAACTACAGGCGAGGGCGGAACGGGGCGACCGGGGGGCCAGGGCGGCGCTGAAGCTGTCGGAAGAACCGACTCAGTTCCTGTCCGCGGTTCAGGTGGGCATCACTCTGATCGGCATTCTGGCGGGCGCCTATGGTCAGGCGACCATCGCGGGCGAACTGGATCGCATTCTGGAAGTCGCTTTCCCGGCGCTGGCTCAATATACCGAATTTTTCGCCACGGCCCTGGTGGTCGTGTGCATCACCTATGTCTCGCTGATCATCGGCGAACTGGTGCCCAAGCGCCTTGCGCTGATCTTCCCCGAAACGGTAGCGTCCAAGATGGCCGGGCCGATCTCCAAGCTGGCGATCGTGCTGAAGCCCTTCGTCCTGCTGCTGACCGCCTCCACCTCGGGCATACTGAAGCTGTTGGGCGTCAAGGATCGCGATGGCTCCGACGTGACCCAGGAAGAGGTTGCGACCATCCTGGCCGAAGGCACCTCGGCCGGCCTGATCGAGCCCGAAGAGCAGGTGATGATCGAGGAAATCCTGCGCCTGGGCGACCGTCCGGTGCGGGTGGCCATGACGCCGCGTCACGACGTGTTCTGGATCGCCCTGGACGACCCCGAAGAGATGCTGCGCGAAGAGATTCGCACCTGCCCCTATTCGCGGATCGTGGTGGCGCGCGAGAGCGACGTCGATAATCCGCTGGGCGTGGTTCACAAGAAGGATCTGCTGGACAGCCTGCTGACCAACGGCAAGTTCGACATCGAGCCGCTGGTCGCCGAACCGGCCTTCATTCCTCAGTCGACCTCGGTGTTGAAGGCGCTGGAGATCCTGAAAGGCTCGCGCGTCCACATGGCCTTTATCGTCGACGAGTACGGCGCCTTCGAAGGCGTGGTGACAGCGACCGACATCCTGGAAATGATCGCCGGCGACTTTAACGAAGGCCATGACGAAGAGCAGGCCTGGATCCATCAGCGCGCCGACGGCAGCTGGCTTGTCGACGGTCAGACGGACCTGGACGAACTGGCTGACAAGCTGGGCGAGGA
Source organism: Brevundimonas sp. EU05-FHT14B07 (assembly GCF_058790795.1). Lineage (NCBI taxonomy): Bacteria > Pseudomonadati > Pseudomonadota > Alphaproteobacteria > Caulobacterales > Caulobacteraceae > Brevundimonas > Brevundimonas sp. EU05-FHT14B07. The sequence goes on along the minus strand of NZ_JBYTCZ010000005.1, from coordinate 113,992 downwards.
CTTTGGCGAGCATGAAGGCTTCCACACCGTCGCCGGCCTGATTCTGCACCAGATCTCGCGCGTCCCGGACGAGGGCGAAGTGCTGCAGGTCGGCCGATTCGAGGTCGAGGTCGTGGATATGGACGACCGCCGCATCGACAAGCTGATCTTCAAGGAACTGGTGAAGGCACAAGACGAGCGCGACGCCATCGCCGCGCATCTGGAAGACTGATCGCAAGTGTCACATCGCCCTTGAAATGGCGGGCGGTGTCGGGCATACGCCCCCCTCTGGCGAACGCACGGACCTTTCGGGTTTGCGCGGTTGTCTAGGAGTTTAGCTCAGCTGGTAGAGCACCGGTCTCCAAAACCGGGGGTCGTGGGTTCGAGTCCCCCAACTCCTGCCAATCCCCCCTGTCGCTTCCGGATGGGACTTCCCATCTGGGGCGACAGGAACAATTGTGTGAAGAGCAACTGATGGCCAAGGCCAAAACTCCCGGCAAGCGGCCTCAAGGCAGCGCGAAGCCCCAGATGGGCGCCAAGCCTCAGGCGGCCGGCGCCGCCGCCATCACGGTCGATTCGCCCGAGCCCAAGAAGCCCCGCACCAGCCCCGGCCAGTTCCTGAGCCAGGTGCGCGCCGAAGGCCGCAAGATCGTCTGGCCCAGCCGCAAGGAGACCTGGATCACCTCGGTGATGGTCTTCATCATGGTCATCATCGCCTCGATCTTCTTCTGGATCGTGGACACCGGCCTGGGCTACGCCTTCCGCTACATCATCGCTCTCGGATCCTGAGAAAGACGCGCCCATGACCGATGCAGCGCCCGCAAAGCCCGCCAATCCGCGCCACAAGTGGTACATCGTCAACGCCTACTCGAACTTCGAGAAGAAGGTCGCCGAGCAGCTGCGTGATCAGGCCAAGCAACAAGGCCTTGAAGACGCCTTCTCCGAAATCCTGGTTCCGACCGAAGACGTCGTCGAGATCCGTCGCGGTCGCAAGGTGAACTCGGAACGCAAGTTCTTCCCCGGCTATGTGCTGGTGAAAATGGAAATGACCGACCAGGCCTATCACCTGGTCAAGAACACGCCGAAGGTCACGGGCTTCCTCGGCGCCGCGGGCGGCACCAAGCCCCTGCCGGTCTCCGAGCGTGAAGTTCAGAACATCATCGGCGCCGTGGAAGAGGGCGTCGAGCGTCCGAAGCCCACCATCCGCTTCGACATCGGCGAGAAGGTCAAGGTCATCGACGGCCCGTTCGCCAGCTTCGACGGTTCGGTCGAGAGCGTGGACGAAGAACACGCCCGCCTGCGCGTCGCCGTGTCCATCTTCGGCCGCGCCACGCCGGTCGAACTGGAATACGCCCAGGTGGAGAAGGTCGCGGGCTGAGGCTCACGCACCTGTCGATATTTAAGCCGCGTCCGACAGGGCGCGGCTTTTTCGTTTCTGCGGCGAGGGCGGGGCGGTGCGTTGCCTTTCCATCCCCCCTCTGTTACACGCGCGCCTTCGCTCGGCGGGCCATTGGTTCGCGGAGCGTCAAATCCGTGGGAGGCAGCCATGCCGCACCACGGCTCACCGGCCCTGCGTTCGCGCCGGGTCATTCATAGGAGAGACCAATGGCCAAGAAGATTCTCGGCTATATCAAGCTGCAAGTGCCGGCCGGTTCGGCCACGCCTTCGCCCCCGATCGGCCCGGCTCTGGGTCAGCGCGGCGTGAACATCATGGGCTTCTGCAAGGAGTTCAACGCGCGCACCGAGAAGGAAGCCAAGGGCACCCCGCTTCCGACCGTGATCACCGTCTATCAGGACAAGTCGTTCACCTTCATCACCAAGACGCCGCCGGCGACCTGGTACCTGAAGCAGGCCACGGGCCTGAAGTCGGGTTCGAAGCTGGTCGGCCGTGAAGTCGCCGGCAAGATCACGCAGGCGCAACTGCGCGAGATCGCCGAAAAGAAGATGAAGGATCTGAACGCCAACGACATCGACGCGGCGGCCAAGATCATCGAAGGCTCCGCCCGCGCGATGGGCCTCGAAGTGGTGGAGGGCTAAACCATGGCCAAGCAAACCAAGGCCTTCAAGGCCCGCACCGGCGTGACCCAAGACCTGCTGCCGTTCTCCGACGCCATCAAGCTGGCCAAGGAAAACGCCAAGGCCAAGTTCGACGAGTCGCTGGAAATCTCGGTCAACCTGGGCGTCGACCCGCGTCACGCCGACCAACAGGTCCGTGGCGTCGTCAACCTGCCGTCGGGCACCGGCCGTGACGTTCGCGTCGCCGTCTTCGCCAAGGACGCCAAGGCCGCCGAAGCCACCGCAGCCGGGGCCGAACACGTCGGCGCCGAAGATCTGTACGAAAAGATCGCCGGCGGCTTCATGGAGTTCGACCGCGTGATCGCATCGCCGGACATGATGGCCCTGGTCGGCCGTCTGGGTAAGGTGCTGGGCCCGCGTGGCCTGATGCCGAACCCCAAGGTCGGCACCGTGACCCCGAACGTGGCCCAGGCCGTCAAGGACGCCAAGGGCGGCGCCGTCGAGTTCCGCGTCGAGAAGGCGGGCATCGTCCACGCCGGCATCGGCAAGGTTTCGTTCACCCAGGACGCCCTGGAAGCCAACGTGAAGGCCATCGTGGACGCCCTGGTGCGTTCCAAGCCGTCGGGCGCCAAGGGCACCTATGTGAAGCGCATCAGCCTGTCGTCGACGATGGGCCCGGGCTTCAAGGTCGACCCGGCCTCGCTGGGCGCCTAAGTCGAAAGAAAAGCCACACGGAAGAACGGCGGGGAGCGATCCCCGCCGTTTTTTCTTGCCCGGATCAGTAAGCCGCTGTGAAGCGGGCGCGGCTGTGCTTGGGGTTTTCCAGTTCGTCGACCATGGCGATGGCGTAGTCGGAGAAGCCGATCTTGCTGTCGCCGTTGGAGTCCACGACCAGCTGGTCGGTCCCGGTCCGGTAGCGGCCCAGGCGCGGCGTCTCCTCGATCAGGGCGGCGGGCGAGAAGAAGGTCCAGTCGATGTCCGTTTCCTGACGCAGGTCGTCCAGGAAGGTCAGGCCTCCCTTGGCGATCGGCTTCCATTCGGCCGGAAACTGCGGCGTGTCGAACAAGAGGACGCCGGGCGCGACCTCCAGGCTGGCGGCGCCGCCGGTGACGAGCAGGCGCGGGACGCCGGCGGTCTTCAGCGCGCCAAGGATCGTCGCGGCGGGAATATCGAAGTGCAGGGCGCTGATGACCGCGTCCGAACCCTCGATCAGATCGGCGAGCGCGGGGGCGTCCGAGGCGTCGCCGGCGACAGGTGTGACGCCGGTGGCGCTCGGAATCGCTTCCGGCTTGCGGGCGATGGCGGTGACCGTGTGACCGCGGGCGGCCAGTTCCTTGGTGATTTCCGAGCCGGCGCGACCGCTGGCGCCGAGGACTGCGACTTTCATGGAAGGCTCCTTTGGGTATCCAATGGATACCAGGTGCGATATGGGATGCGCCTATGCAAGACGGCACCTCTCAGACACCTGGTTACCTTCAAGAAACCTGGCTGCGCGGCGACGTGCTCGCAGCGAACAGTCCGACGCGGCAACTGCTCGACCGCATCGCCGACAAATGGAGCACCCTGATCCTGATCGTGCTGGTAGAGGGGCCGATCCGCTTCAACGCCCTGAAGCAGCGGGTCGATGGCGTGTCGCAGAAGATGCTGAGCCAGACGCTGAAGTCGCTGGAGCGCGACGGGCTGGTGTCACGCTCCGTCGTGGCCACCGTGCCGGTGTCGGTGACCTATGCGGTCACGCCGCTGGGCCGAACCCTGATGGCGGCGATGCAGTCCATGATCGACTGGGCCGAGACCCGGATGCCGGAAGTCGCGGCCGCGCAAATGGCCTATGATCAGCGGACCTCCGACGCCCACTGACTTTTTTATCGCCTGCGGCGAACGGCCACGCTCGACCCGCGTTCCTGTCGCGACCTTGAAGGGGGCGATATGTTCGGACTGGGAAAACTGATGGGCGACAAGCCTGGTGTGGGCGGCCACGACCCGTGGAAGGGGCGGCTCGCGTTCGGCGCCATCGTGCTGGTGTCGGCCTATTTCGCGGTCCAGCTGATCGTGACCTTGCAGACGCTGTGGCTGCTGATCTTCGGGGCCATCGTGGTGTCGGTGATCCTGCGCGCCCTGGCCGATCCCATCGTGCGCTGGCTGAAGGCGCCGGATCCGCTGGCCGTCTTCCTGTCGCTGCTGATCGTGGTCGCGGTCCTGGCGGGGATATTGACCCTGTTCGGAACCCAGATCACCGAACAGGTCGTGGCCCTGTCCGCCGTGGTGCCGCAAGGCTGGGAGCAGGTTCAGTCCTGGATCCAGGCCCAACCCTATGCCGCACAGCTGTTGGAGCAACTACAAGGGCTGGGCGGCCGTGCCGGTCAGGCGTTGCAGGTCGCTCAGAAGTTCGCCCTGGGCTTCGCATCGGGTGTCACCACACTGGTTCTCGTCGTGGTCGCGGGCGTCTTCCTGGCGATCGAGCCCGCCAAGTCGCGCGAGGGGCTGCTGTCCATGCTGCCCATGGATCGCCGCCCGCGAATGCGCGAAGTGCTGAACAGCTGTGGGAAGGCGCTGAAAGGCTGGCTGAAGGCGCAGCTGTTCTCGATGGTTCTGGTCGGCACGCTGACAGGGGTCGGCTTGGCCATCATCGGCGTGCCGTCGGCGCTGGGGCTGGGTCTGCTGACGGGATTGGCGCAGTTCGTGCCGATCGTGGGCCCCATCGTCTCCACCGTGCCGGCCGTGCTGGTCGGCGCCACGCAAGGGTGGCAGACGGCCCTGATGACGCTGGCGCTGTATGTCGTTGTGTCCCAGCTGGAGAGCAACTTCATCACGCCGATGGTGCAGAAGAACGTCGCGAACTTGCCCGTGGTGCTGGGCATCTTCGCCGTCGTGGGCATCGGCACCCTGTTCGGGCCGCTGGGCGTGCTGTTCGCCACGCCGCTGGCGCTGGTGCTGCACACCTTGATCACCATGCTGTATCGTCAGGACGTGCTGGGCGATCCAAAGGCCAAGGCGCCCGGCGAGAAATAAATGGGACCGTCCGTGGTCTGACAACTTGACGCAGCCATCGTGATCCCGTTTCGAGGGCGGCCGCGACCGGCAGACCTGGAACCAGACGTGAAGATTGGGCGAGCGCCAGCACGAATCGTCAGGACCGCTCAAGCGATGGGCGAGGGCTGAGGCGTGCCGCAGGCCCGGTCGAAACGCACCACCCGCTCCGAGACCCGGCAGGTCGCGGCCCTGCCGTGGCGGCTGGAGGACGGCGAGCGTCGCATCCTGATGATCACCTCGCGCGAAACGCGACGCTGGGTGATCCCCAAGGGCGGGCGGATGGTCGGCAAGAGCGATCCCGAGGCCGCCGCCCAGGAGGCGATGGAGGAGGCGGGGGTGAAGGGCGACGTCGACACTCAGTCCATCGGCGTCTTCCGATACGCCAAGGGTCTGAAAGACGGCGGCGTGCGTCAGTGCGTGGTGTCGGTCTATCCGCTGGAAGTGCTGATCCAAATGGGCGCCTGGCCCGAGGCGCATCAGCGCGAGCGCCGTTGGATGAGCCTGAGCGAGGCGGCGGATCTGGTTCATGAGCCCGACCTGGCCGCGCTGATCCGCGACTTCGACGCCACGCCGCTCGAAGATTGAGCAACCGTCGGTCGAATTCTACTGGCCTGCGGACCTGAGCCTTCCGATAAGTGGGCGGGGAGGCCATCATGATCATCACACGCAAACAGGCGCTGGCTGCGTCGCTGGGTCTGGCGCTGGGTCTGAGCGCGACAGGCGCGCACGCGCAGACGGCGGCTCAATCGGAAACAGTCGTCGTCACACGCGTCGAGCCTGCGCCGCAGGATGCCGGCCTGGCCCGCCGCAGCGCCTTGGCGCGCGAGTTGATCGATCTGTCCGTCGGACCGAACTTCATGAAGGAGTTCGAGCGCGTCATGGTCGCGCAGATGGGCGAACTGGATAAGAAGGGCGGCGAAGAAGCGATTTGGGTCCGCACCAACATGCCGTCTATGGCTAGCAGAATGATCGAACGGTTCATGGATGACCTGGCCCCAATCTACGGCTCCGTCTTCACTGAAGAAGAACTCGTCGCTCAGATCGCGTTCTATCGCACGGCTGTCGGGCGCTCTGTTGCAGCCAAGACGATATCCTTGAGCATGGCCTCACAGGAGGTCGAGACCGCAGCGATGACGAACCTTCTGGAGGAGTTCGAGAGCAAATATTGCGCCCGGTTCGACTGCGGCGAGGCCGAACAGACCGGCGCCAAGCCCAGCCGGCGTTAAGCCGGGTTGATTTCTAACGGCGGCGCCTGTAAGAGCGCCGCTTCCCGTCGGAGGTTCATCTTCTGACGGTCCTGTCCGAGAACTTCGGGGCGTGGGGGTCACCCAGGCCATAACTGTCAGAGGGCCCTCTGACGCCGTGGGGAGATGGGGACGCGACCTTGCGCTGTCAGCCCGCATTCCGGGATGGACGCCGTCAGACGCATCCTTCGGACAATACGACCGGCTTTAACGCTTCGCAGCGATGCGACGCGCTTTGGCCAATCCGTCGTCGGGAATAAGCCCGGCGGCGAATACCAAGACTGGAGACCGCAATGGATCGCGCTCAAAAAGCCGAGTCTATCGAATCGCTCAAGGGCGTTTTCGCCGACGCCGGCAGCGTGGTCGTGACCCACAACCTGGGTCTGACCGTTGCGGAAATGGAAGATCTGCGTGGCCGTCTTCGTAAAGAAGGCGGCGCGTTCAAGGTGGTCAAGAACCGCCTGGCGCTGAAGGCGCTCGAAGCCGAGGAAGGCAGCGACTACCACAACCTGTTCAAGGGTCCCGTGGGCATCGCCTATTCCGAGAACCCCGGTACGGCCGCCAAGGTCGCCACCGAGTTCGCCAAGGCCAACGATCGCTTCAAGATCGTTGGCGGCTTCATGGGCTCGACCATCGTCGACCAAAAGGGCGTGGACGCACTGTCCAAGCTCCCGACGCTCGACGAGGTTCGCGGTCAACTCATCGGCCTGCTCAACGCGCCTGCGACCCGTATCGCCGGCGTGCTGCAAGCACCCGCCGGTCAGCTGGCTCGCGTGTTCAACGCCTACGCCACCAAGGAAGCCGCGTAAGCGGCCCAGCCTTTCATCTCTGCATCACTCTCTAAAACCAATCCTCCGAAGGAAAACTGACAATGGCTGACCTCGCCAAGATCGTCGAAGACCTGTCCGCTCTGACCGTCCTCGAAGCTGCTGAACTCTCCAAGCTGCTGGAAGAAAAGTGGGGCGTCAGCGCCGCTGCTCCGGTCGCCATGGCTGCTCCGGCCGCCGGCGGCGGCGCTCCGGCTGAAGCTGCCGAAGAGCAAACCGAATTCACCGTCGTCCTGGTCGACGGCGGCGACAAGAAGATCAACGTGATCAAGGAAGTCCGCGGCGTCCGTTCGGACCTGGGTCTGAAGGAAGCCAAGGACCTGGTCGAAGGCGCTCCGCAGAACGTCGTCGAGAACGTCTCCAAGCAAGCCGCCGACGAAGTCGCCAAGAAGCTGACGGAAGCCGGCGCCAAGGTCCAGATCAAGTAATCTGGGTCTCAGCTCTGCTGATATCGGAAAGGCCCGGCGGGAAACCGCCGGGTCTTTTTCTTTGGGGGGGGCTACCGCGCGGAGCGCTACTTGAGGCCCATGGTCGGCACTAGGGCTAGTGCTTGGTGTGCATCAGTTCTGCGGGCGTGTTCGCGCGGCGAAGAAGGCCCACAGGGCGTCGTTGTCGGCGACCCAGCTGTGGCCGCCGCCTGAGGTGATGCGGCCCACCACGTCCGCGCCGTCGCGGCAGGCTGAGTAGCCCTCTTCATAGATCTTGTCGGCGATCCAGCGGGTGTCTCGCACATGGGTGCAGCCGTTCAGCTGGGCCCAGCGCTGTTCGGCGGCGTGCATGGTGTAGCTCCAATAGCCTGCGCCGCCGCCCTGGATCGGATTGGTCGTGTCGGCGTCGCCGGCGAAGGCGATGACCGGCATGGGGCGCGAAGGGCGGCAGGTGGCGGGATCGGGTTGCTGCGGGCGGTCCTTTCTGGGATTGCCGGCGCGCAAGCCGACGACCGGAGCGATGGCGGCGAAACGGTCGGCGGCGACGCAACCCAGCCAGGACGCCATCCGCCCGCCGCCCGACAAGCCCGTCGCATAGATGCGGCTGTCATCGACGCAGCCCTGGTCAGCCAGATAATCGATGGCTCCCGTCAGATAGGCGACGTCGTCGGCATCGCCGGGACCGGGGACTGCGCCGGTGACGGTCGGCACGCCGGGGATGTTCCAGACGAAACCTTGATCGATCGGAATGCCGGCGTCGGGCGCGGCGACGATGAAGCCGTGCCGATCCGCCGCTTCAGCCAAGCCGGAAGACGCCAGCATCTTCTCTCCGGTGCCGCCGCTGCCATGCAGCAGGAAGACCAGAGGCGCCGGCCTTGCGGGGTCAAAACCCATGGGCAGGTGGATCCGCATCGTGCGTCCGCTGCGGCCGATGGCGACGGCCTGGGTCGCGCCCGCCTGTCCGATGTTGCAGGGGCCGGCTGCCTGCGCCGACGGGCTGAAGATCATCAGGCCCATCAGGGCGGCGAACAGACCGAACCAAGGCTTCATGCGACGTCGTCTCCGCTGATCGAGGCCGGCAGGGTGGGATGTTTTCGGCATCGAGGCCAGTCTTGAGCGGCGCCGTGCGGCTTCCCATCTGTGGACACCCCAAGACGGAGCCATCCCCTATGAAAATTCTGTTGGTGCTGACGTCGCACGATCAACTCGGCGACACGGGCAAGAAGACCGGCTTCTGGCTGGAAGAACTGGCGGCGCCCTATTACGCGCTGAAGGATGCGGGCGCGGAGATCGTGCTGGCCTCGCCCAAGGGCGGTCAGCCGCCGCTGGACCCCAAGAGCGACGACCCCGACGCCCAGACCGACGATACGCGCCGGTTCAAGGCCGACCCCGAAGCCCAGGCCGCCTTGGCCTCGACCGTCGTCCTGTCGTCGGTGAAGGCCGAGGATTTCGACGCCGTCTTCTATCCCGGCGGACACGGACCGCTGTGGGACCTGGCGAACGACGCCGACTCCATCGCCCTGATCGAGGCCTTCGCCAAGGCGGACAAGCCGACCGGCTTCGTCTGCCATGCGCCCGGCGTGCTGAAGTCGGTGAACGGGCCGGACGGCAAGCCGCTGGTCAACGGCCGCAAGGTGACCGGCTTCACCAACTCCGAAGAGGAGGCCGTGGGCCTGACCGATGTGGTGCCGTTCCTGGTCGAGAACGTGCTGACCGCCAACGGCGGCGACTACTCCAAGGGGCCGGACTGGGGCTCCTATGTGCTGACCGACGGCAAGCTGGTGACCGGGCAGAACCCCGGCTCGTCGCACGCGGCGGCCGAGGCGTTGCTGAAGCTGTTGAAGTAAGGGGCGTGTCTCCTTCCCGCGAGGCGGGGAGGAGACGCCTTCAGCGCCGGCGGGGCGCGAGGATTTCGGACAGGCGGTCCGGCGCGCCCTCGATCCGCTCCAGGCGGGGGTAGCGCAGACCGTCGTGATAGGCGAAGGCCACCGTGCGGAAGCGATCGCCGGATTTCAGCAACAGTTCGATCGGGGCGTCGGTCCCTTTCGCCGCCGTGACGGTGTTGCGCAACACCTCGGCCGAGCCGGCCTTGCCGTTGACGGCGACCAGGCTCCAGCCGGCGCCGAGGCCTTGCTCGAAGGCAGGCCCGCCCCAGCGGATGTTTGTCAGCTTGTCGCCCGACAGGGTGAAGCCCAACGAATACTGGAAGTCGTTGGCCCAGCCGCTCTGAACCGACTTCTCCGTCGCCGAGGGTGTGTCGGTGTAGGTCAGTCGCCAGCCGCCACGCTCGATCCCGGCCAGCGGCGCGCGGGCGTCGGGACCGACGGCGTCCAGACGGGTGCGCAGGAAGGCGGCCCAGTCGTGGGGATAGACCGCATTCAGGGCCGCGACGACGTCTTCGAAGGTGTAACCCTGAGGCGCCCATTCGCCGTCGTCGTGACCCAAGAAGCCCTTGGCGAAATCATCCAGCGACTTGCGGCCGTTGGTGCCCTCGCGGATCAGGGTGTCGGCGTCCAGCCAGACCAGCAGGCTTTCGCGGTAGTAGTCGCCGGTGCCCCGCATCCAAGATGTGAACTGGCCCGGCACGCGATAGCCCAGCAGATTGTGGTTGTTGGTGTCCTGCAAGGCGCGCCACTGGCGACCCGGCTGGTTGTCATAGAAGGCGGCGACGCTGGCCAGGGTGGCCAGGGCCACGTCCTTGGAATGCAGGCCAGAACGGGCGGCCAGCACATCGCCCCAGTATTCGGTCTGACCTTCATAGACCCACAGCAGGGTATTCTGGGTCGGGACGTTGTGATTGGCGGTCAGCTCATCCGCCGGACGCATGAACTTGCCGTTCCACGAGTGGGTGTATTCGTGGGGCAGCAGACCCCGATCGCCGGCGCTCTTGGTCCAGTTGGTGAAGAAGTCGGGCGCGCCGGTGTTCTCGGACGAGCGATGATGCTCCAGCCCGATGCCGCCCATCTGATCGGTCAGGGCGAACAGGAATTCGTAGTTGTCGAAGTGACGGGCGCCGAACAGGCGGTCGGCCTGCTGAACCATGTTCTCGAACAGTTTCAGCTGGTCGTCGGTGGCGGCCAGACCCTTGGCCTCGTCGGCCAGGATGTTCAGGTGGACGCGCTCGCCGCTGGGGTCGATGTCGACGCGGCGATAGTGCGCGCCGGCGAAGATGGGGCTGTCGATCAGGGTGTAGAGGTCGGTCGGGGCGAAGGCCGCCACGTCGCCGTCCTGAGACGCCGTGGTCAGGGCGGTGCCGTATTTCCAGCCGGCGGGCAGGACCACCGAGGGGGCGACCTGGATCTGGCGGCTGAAATGGCCGGCCGGATAGAGGATGGCCTTTTCCCACTGCAGATTGACCATGGCCGGGGTCATCAGCACGCGCCAGTTGGAACTGTCGGGCTGGGTCAGCTGCTGGAACTGCACGTCGATGCTGGTCACGCCCGCCGGGATGTCGAGGTGGAAGGCGTAAGGGTCCAGCGTGTCGCGCAGCCACTCGATCCGCTGGCCATTGGCGGTGACGGTCAGGCCGGACAGCAGCTGGATCGGGCCGGTGGCGGCGTGGTTGCCGGGCAGGAACTTCGGATAGAGCAGGGTCAGCGGGCCCGGGCTGGCGACCGGGATGGTCTGGCTGACGCGGATGATGCGGCGGTCCAGGTCGGTGATGTCGGCGCGGTACTGGATCACGCCCGGATAGGGCTTGTCCTGGGGCGCCGGGATGGCCGGCTGGGCGCGGGGCAGGGCCAGCGGCGCTTGGGTCGCATCGATGACGACCGGAGTGGACTGGAAACTCTGGGCCAGAACTGGCGAAGCGGCGGCCATCGTCAAAACGGCGAGGCAGGCGGCGGTCAGGCGGGTACGCGGCATTCGGTCATCCGGTTCGGCGAGGGAGCCGCACCGTCGGGGGCGACAGGCGATGCGTCAAGCGTGGCGTTGTGTCTCCTCCCCATGAAATGGGGAGAGGGACCGCGAAGCGGTGGAGGGGCTCTTGAAGTCCCACAGGCACCTGTGAGGCGGTGAAGAGCCCCTCCGTCACGGCGCTGAAGAAGCGCCGCGCCACCTCCCCACGCAATGGGGAGGAGACGTATGTGTTCGGCGTTTCAGCGCCGGCGAGGCGTCAGGATATCGCCCAGGCGGTCGGGCGTGCCAGGGATGCGTTCCAGGCGAGGGTAGCGCAGGCCGTCGTGGTAGTCGAAGACGACGGTGCGGTATTGCTCGTCGTCCTTGACGATCAGGGTGATGGGCGTCGACGGATCCTTGGCTGCGGTGACGGCCTCGGTCAGGCGTTCGGCGCTGGCGGCCTGCCCATTGACGGCGACGATCTCCATCCCGGCGGCCAGGCCCGACTTGAAGGCCAGGCCGTTCCACTGGACGCTGCGGATCTTGTTGCCTTCGCCGGTCTGGAAGCCCAGCGAATAGGTGAAGTCGTTGCGTTTCAGCTCGGCATACAGGGTCTTCATGTAATCGGTGGGCTTGTCCGAATAGGCCAGCCGCCAGCCGCCGCGCGCCAGACCGTCCAGCGGGGCGCGGGCCTCGGGGCCATCGGCGTCCAGGCGGGTGCGCAGGAAGGTCGCCCAGTCATTGGCGACGACGCCGTTCAGGGCCGCGACCACATCCTCGAAGGTGTAGGGAGCCGGGGCGTAATCGCCGTCGCGGACGCCGTAGAAGGCGCGGGCGAAGTCGTCGAGCGACTTCCTGCCGCCGGTCTTCTCGCGGATCGTCGTGTCGACGTCGAGCCAGATCAGCTGGCCCTCCGAATAGTAGTCCTCGTCGCGCTGCCACGACAGCCAGCCCTTGGGCTGGCGCTGGCTGATGATGGGGTCGTTGGTCGTGTCCTGCATCGCGCGCCATTCGCGGCCGACGCGCGTGTCGAACGTCGCGGCGGTCATGGCCAGGGCGTCCATCGCCTGTTGCTTGCTGAGCAGGCCCGAACGGGCGGCGATCACCTGGCCGTAGTACTGCGTCTGGCCCTCATAGACCCACAACAGGCTGTTCTGCAGGGGCGAGTTGAAGTTGGGCACATACTGGTCGGCGGGCCGACGCCATTTGCCGTCCCAGGAGTGGTTCATCTCGTGGCTGAGTAGGTCGCGGTCTGACAGATGCGTGTCCCAGCCGGTGAAGAAGGCGGGATCGACCGAATTTTCCGAACTGCGGTGATGCTCCAGCCCGATGCCGCCCAGCTTGTCCGTCATGGCGATCAGGAAGTCGTAGTGGTCGAAATGACGCGCGCCATACAGCCGGTCCATCTGGGCGACCAGATTGCGCAGGATCTGGATCTGCTCGTCGGTGGCGTTCAGGCTGTCGGCCTTGTCGGCGACGATGTTGGCGCGAACGGGCGAGCGGCCGCCGGGATCGAGGTCGATCTGGCGATAGTGGACGCCGGCGAAGACCGGGCTGTCGATCAGCACCTCCAGATTGACGGGCTTGAACGTCTGGACGTCGCCGGCCTTGGTTTCGGGCTCGAGCGCCGTGCCGAACTGCCAGCCGGCGGGGAACTTGACCGTGGGCTGGAACGTGATGTTCCGCGACCAGTGGCCGGCGGGATAGAGCAGCATCTTCTCCCACTGGATGTTCAGCATCTCGGGCGTCATCGTGATGCGGCCCTGATTGCCGGTCGTCGGCGACAGGTGCTGCAGGGTGATGTCCAGCGCCGTCGCACCGGCCGGGACGACCACGTGGTAGGCGAAGGGATGCAGGGTGTCGCGCACCCACTGCACCCGCTGGCCGTTCGCGGTGATCTCGATGCCGGCCAACTGCGCGATGGGGCCGACGGGGCCGTGGTTGCCCGGCAGCCACTCGGGGAAGAACAGGGTCATCGGTCCCGCCTGGGCGACCGGGATCGTTTCCTTCACCGCAAAGATGTGTTGGGCCAGATTGGTGGCGTCGATATCCAAGGTGATGACGCCGGGGTAGGCGACGTCCCGCGCTTCAGGAATGGCGGGCAGGGACGCGGGCAGGGCGGGCGGCGTGGTCGAGGCCTGCTGCGCCAGGGCGGCCGGGGCGGTCGAGGCCAATAGGAGGGCGAGGCCGAGCGGGGCGGCGCGCAGGCAAGAACGGATCATCGGGGACTCTTCAGGCGACTGGGGGGCCGCGACAGTCCGACGCAGGGGGCGGGGCGTCAAGGTCGAAGCCGTTGACAATCGTGCGTTCGCCGCCGGGCGGAACGGCCTGTCCCGCTTTTCCGTTGATGCCGCGCACACGCCTTGATCCGGCCCGAAACCGGGTGCGGAATGGCGTCGCTTTACGCTTGCCAGTCCCGGATGCCCCAGTTTCGGATGCCCATGAAGACCCGATCGATCGTGCTCGCCGCCGCCTTCGCCCTGTCGGCGTGCGGCAATCCCTCGAACTCCAAGGCGCAGGAGGGCGAGTTCGCCCAACCGACGCGCACCGCCCCGGCCGATGCGGCGGGAATGAAGTCCAGCTTCGCACCGGTGGTGCGATCCGCCGCGCCGGCTGTGGTCAACATCTCGGCGCGCAGCGTGCAGCGGGTGCAGGCCGATCCCTTCTTCCAATTCTTCGGCGGCGGCATTCCCCAGGCGCGGGTGGCGGAATCCGTTGGCTCCGGCGTCATCGTCCGCTCTGACGGGATCGTGGTGACCAACAACCACGTCATCGACGGCGCCCAGCAGATCAAGGTCGTGCTGAACGATCGGCGCGAGTTTCCCGCCACCGTCATCCTGGCCGATGAGCGCAGCGACATCGCCGTGCTGAGGCTGGAGAACGTCAGCGACCGGTTGCCGGTGCTGGCCATCGACGATCAGGAAGAGCAGCAGGTCGGCGATCTGGTCCTGGCCATCGGCAATCCGTTCGGCGTGGGTCAGACGGTGACGAACGGCATCATTTCGGCCCTGAACCGGACCGAGACCGGCATTTCCGACAGCGGCTCCTTCATCCAGACCGATGCGGCCATCAATCCCGGCAACTCGGGCGGGGCGCTGGTGGACATGGACGGCGACCTGATCGGCATCAACACCGCCATCTTTTCGCGCTCGGGCTCCTCGGCCGGGGTCGGGTTCGCGGTGCCGGCGGCCATGGTCAAGCGGGTGGTCGACAGCGCACTGGGCGGCGCGACGGCTGTGGTTCGGCCGTGGCTGGGCGTGAAGGGCGATACTGTGACTGGCGACATCGCCGGCAGCCTGGGCCTGAGCCGGCCGCAGGGGCTGGTCGTCACCGACGTCTACGCCAACGGCCCGGCCGCGCGCGCCGGTATTCGTCAGGGCGACGTCATCACCGCCGTCGATGGTCAGGAGATCAACGACCAGAACGGACTGAACTACCGCGTCGGTTCGCGCAATCCGAACGATCAGGTTCAGGTGTCCATCCTGCGCGACGGTCGGGCGCAGACCATGACGGCGCGGGTGCAAACTCTGCCGGGCGACGCTGATCCCAAGCAGGGGGTGACGATCCAGTCCGGCCCCTTCGCCGGCGCCGAGGTCGTGGCGCTTAGTCCCGCTCTGGCGGACCGGCTGGGCGGCGATCCGTTCGCGACGGGCGTCATCGTGACCGGCGTGTCCGGCCGCGGCTATGCGGCGCGCGCCGGCTTCCGCCAGAACGACCTGATCGTCAGCATCAATGGCCGCGCCATCGGCTCGGCCCGCGATGTCGAGGCCGCCAGTTCCGGTCGCGGCCCGTGGGAGGTCGTGGTCAATCGCGGCGGCCGCCAGATCCGGGGCGTGCTGAGATAGGTCGTCAGGTCTTCGTCGGCCCGCCGATCGACCAGGTGTGGCCGAAGGGGTCGCGCAGGACGCCGTAGCGGTCGCCCCAGAACTGATCGGCCATGTCCAGCACAGGTTCCGCGCCGCCGACGGTCATGGCGCGCGTCCACCAGGCGTCGGGATCGGAGACCTGAAGATGCAGGGTCACGCCGGCAGGGCGGACATCCTGCGAGCCGCCGTATTCCGGAAACTCGTCATTCAACATGACGCTGGCGCCGTTGATTCTCAGGTGGGCGTGCATCAGCCGCTCGCCGTCATCGGCCAGTCGACGGTCCAACACCTCGGCCCCGAAGGCGATAATGTAGAAATCGATCGCCGCAGAGGCCCCGCGCGACGGGATTGTCAGATGCGGCGTCACGCCAGAAGTCGGACCCTGGTTCGGATTGGCGTCGGTCATGGTGCGGTCTCTGTGGCGGTTCGCCATACTAACGCGTGAAAAGCCTTTGGCGAACGCCTACATAGGTCGCACCCATGAGCGACCTGTTCGAAGCCTCCGGCATTCTGCCCCCCGACGCCCCCTTGGCCGACCGTCTGCGTCCGCGCACGCTGGACGAGGTGGTGGGGCAGGATCATCTGCTGGGGCCAGGCGGGCCGATCCGGCGCATGATCGAGGCGGGGCGGTTGGGGTCGATGATCCTGTGGGGACCGCCGGGGACGGGCAAGACCACGATCGCGCGCCTGCTGGCCCAGGCCGCGGGCTATGAGTATCAGGCGATCAGCGCGGTGTTTTCGGGCGTCGCCGATCTGAAGAAGGCGTTCGAGGCAGCGCGGATGCGGCGTGCAGCGGGACAGAGCACGCTGCTGTTCGTCGATGAGATCCACCGCTTCAACCGCGCCCAGCAGGACGGCTTTTTGCCGTTCGTCGAGGCAGGCGTGGTGACCCTGGTCGGGGCCACGACGGAGAACCCCAGCTTCGAGTTGAACGGCGCCTTGCTGTCGCGCAGTCAGGTCTATGTGCTGAAGCGGCTGGACGACGCGGCATTGGATCAGCTGCTGAGCCGGGCCGAGGCGCACATGGACCGGACCTTGCCACTGACGCCGGAGGCCCGGCAGGCGATGCTGGCCCTGGCCGACGGCGACGGGCGGTATCTGCTGACCATGTCGGAGGTGCTTTTCGACCTGCCTGAAGGCGAAAAGCTGGACGTGCAGGGGCTGGCGGGCGTGCTGCAACGCCGAGCGCCGGCCTACGACAAAAGCCGAGAAGAACACTACAACCTCATATCGGCCCTGCATAAATCGGTTCGGGGATCCGACCCCGACGCAGCGCTCTATTGGCTGGCGCGCATGCTGAACGGGGGGGAGGATCCGCTTTATCTGGCGCGGCGGATCGTGCGGATGGCGGTCGAGGACATCGGCGAGGCCGATCCGCTGTCGATCCTGGTCGCCAACGCAGCCAAGGACACCTATGACTTTCTGGGCAGTCCCGAAGGCGAGCTGGCTTTGGCCCAGGCCGTGGTCCACCTGGCGACGGCGCCCAAGTCGGTGGGGGTCTATGAGGCGTTCAAAGCGGCCAAGAAGGCGGCCTATGAGACGGGTTCGTTGATGCCCCCCGCCCACATCCGCAACGCCCCGACCAAGCTGATGAAACAACTCGGCTACGGCAAGTGCTACCAATACGATCCCTCGACACCTGAGGGTTTCTCGGGCGCGAACTTCTTCCCCGACGAGATGGAGCGCCGAACCTTCTACAAGCCCAAGGGCGAGGGGCACGAGGAGAAGGTCAAGGCCCGGCTGGAACGCTGGGCCGAGATGCGGGCGCGGATGGCGGTGGACAGCGCTGTGGACGCGGCGGGCGACTGACCTCTAGAAGCGCCCGATGTCCGACCGCCAACCTGTCGTCATGTCCGAAGACGAAATCGCCGCCGTCCGGTCGTGGGTGATCCACGAGGATGCGCACGTCATCGCCTTCTCAAAGCCGCCGGGCCTGTCCAGCCAGGGCGGGCGGATCAAGGCGCATACGCTGGACGATCTGCTGTGGGCGTTTGCGCGTTCGAACGGCAAGCGGCCGGAGCTGGTTCATCGGCTGGATCGCGACACCTCCGGCGTGATTCTGGCGGCCAAGACCAAGCCGGCGGCGAGTTTTCTGGGCAAGGCGTTGCAGATGCGGCGGTTCAGGAAACAGTATCTGGCCCTGCTGTCGGCGGCGCCTGAGCCCAAGGCGGCGACCATCGACGCGCCGCTGCGTCGCGAAGAGATCGGGCGCGAGAGCTATATGCGGGTCGTCGCCTTTGACGCGCCGGGCGCGCAAGGGTCGCAGAGCCGTTATCGGACCTTGGCCGCAGGACCTGAGGGGGCCGTGGTCGAGTTGGAGCCGCTGACCGGGCGGATGCATCAGCTGCGTGTGCACATGGCCCATATCGGTCGGCCGTTGATCGGGGACGTGCGCTACGGCGGCGCTTTGACCACGCCCGTTGGACCTGCGCCGCGTCTGATGCTGCACGCCGCCAAACTGACTTTTCCGCATCCCGAGGGCGGGACGACGACGGTCGAATCGCCGCCGCCCGAGGATTTCGCGAAGCTGAGAACGGCGCTGGGTCTTTAGGGCGCTGGCGCTTCAGGGAACGCCGTGTGCGTTTTGGCGCTATGTCGTTGAAAGGATACCTCTGATGAAGCGTCTCGCACTCGCCCTGACCGGTCTTTCCGCTCTGGCCCTGACCGCCTGCGCCAGCCTGGCGCCCTATGGCGCGCAGATGGGGCCGAACGGGCAGGGGTATTCCGAGCAGCGGATCGAATCCAATCGCTATCGGGTCACCTACAACGGCGTCGGCGCGGCGGGCCGTGTCGCCGATTGGGCGCTGGTGCGCGCCGCCGACCTGACCACCGAACAAGGCTACGACTGGTTTGAGGTGACGCAGAGCTGGACCGATGGTCGGCCGGGTGGCGCAGGCGGCGTCAGCCCGAGTGTCTCCATCGGTGGCGGCAGCAGTCGATATGGCGGCTATTCGGCCTCGGGTGTCGGCGTGGGCGTCGGTCTGAACTTCAGCGGACCGCAGCCGACCTCGACGACGCTGGAAGTCGTTTTGGGACGCGGCCAGAAGCCGGATCGTCCGAACGCCTATGATGCGCGCTCGGTGCAGGGCTCCATCCCGCGCTGACCATCGCTTTCGGCGCGGGCGGCGTATATATCGCCGCACAATGACACGTTTTCTTCTCGTTGCAGCAGGTGGGGCCATCGGCTCCATGGCGCGCTATGGTCTAGGCCTCGCCGCCGGGCGACTCGCGCCAAATGCCGGCTGGCCCGTGGGCACCTTCGCCACAAACGTCGCCGGGGGTCTGCTGATGGGTTTGCTCGTCGGCTGGCTGGCGTTCCGGGGCGGGGCGCAGCAGGAGATGGTGCGTCTGTTCGCCGCCGTCGGCGTGTTGGGCGGGTTCACGACCTTTTCGTCCTATTCGCTGGAAGCGGTGCAGATGATCGAGCGCCGCCAGATCGGTCTGGCCGCCGCCTATGTGATCGGCTCGGTGGTTCTGGCCATCGCGGCCCTGTTCGTCGGCCTGATGGTCGCCCGCCGCGCCTTTGGAGTTCCCGCTTGACCGATCAGCCGCCCGCAGCCGATGCGCCCAAGCGCGAAGTCCTGACGATCTATGTCGCCGAGGATGAGGACGGCATTCGTCTGGATCGCTGGTTCCGCCGTCGCTGGCCGCACCTGTCCAACATCCAAGTGCAAAAGATGGCCCGCAGCGGTCAAATCCGCGTGGACGGGGCCCGTATCAAGTCCGAAGGCCGACTGACCGCCGGCGCCGCCGTGCGCGTGCCGCCGATTCCCGACGACACCTCTCGCCAGGCCGGCGACGCCCACACCTTGTCCGAAAGGGACATCGCCTTCGCCAAGTCGCTGGTGCTTTACGAAGACGACATGGTCATCGCCCTGAACAAGCCGCATGGCCTGGCGGTGCAGGGCGGGACCAAGACGAGCCGTCACGTGGACCGCCTGCTGTCGGCCTGGGGCGAAGGGCTGGAGCGACCGCGCCTGGTCCACCGGCTGGACCGCGACACCTCGGGCGTCCTGCTGCTGGGCAAGGGGCCGGAGGCGGCCAAGCGACTGGCGGGCGCCTTTGCCCGTCGGCAGGCCAAGAAGACCTATTGGGCCATCGTCATCGGCAATCCTAAACCCTATTCGGGCCAGATCGACATGCCGCTGAAGAAGACCGGCATCAACGACTTCGAGATGATGCGACCGGCCGAGCGCAAGGACCCGCGCGCCGAACCGGCCGAGACGGCGTTCTCGACCATCAGCCGCGCTTCGCACCGGGCGGCCTGGATGGCCCTGCGCCCCTTCACCGGACGGACGCACCAGCTACGCGCCCATATGGCGGGGATCGGCCATCCGATCCTGGGCGATCCGAAATACGGCGACGAGAAATCGCGCGAACTGTCGGGCCCCCTGAAGCTGCAACTGCACGCTCGCAGCATCGAACTGGACCACCCGCGCGGCGGCGTCCTGAAGGTCACCTCCCCCATGAGCCCCGAGATGAAAGCCGGCTTCGCCCACTTCGGCTTTTCTGAAGACGAGGCGGAGGATGATCCCTTCCTTGGCGTGAAGAGAATACGATGAGCCATATCCCCCCGCTCGACCCGATGGTCGCCGCGCGAAAGGGCTTTCGCGAAACGGAAGCTCGGATCACACGCTTCTGGAAAGAGGCGGTCGTCGCTCCGCATTCCGAGGGCGGCTGGGCCGTGCTGCTGGACGGGCGTACGCCGAAGACCCCGGACAAGGCGGCGCTAGTCTTGCCGACGCAGGCTGCAGCGCAGTTGGTCGCGGACGAATGGGCGGCGCAGGGGCAGTTTCTGGATCCGTCGACCATGCCGGCGACGCGGCTGGCCTCCACCGCGATCGACCGGATCGGGCAGGCGCGCGATGCGGTGGCGGACGAGATCGCCGCCTATGCCGGGTCGGACGTGGTCTGCTATCTGGCTGAGCATCCGACGCCGCTGGTCGAACGGCAGGCGCGGCAGTGGGGGCCTTGGCGCGATTGGGCCGCGCGCGAGATGGGCGTGGCGCTGGAGCCGGTCGCCGGCATCGTGCATCTGCCGCAGTCGCCGGACGCCATCGCGCGGGTCAAGGCGCATGCCCTGTCGCTGGACGACTTCCGCCTGACCGGACTGGCGACGGCCGTGCCTCTGCTGGGGTCGGCTGTGTTGGCTTTGGCGGTGGAACAGGGGGCGTTGGATGGCGCGGAGGCGTTCGACCTGTCGCGGATCGACGAGCTGTTCCAAGAAGAGCAGTGGGGCGTGGACGCCGAGGCCGCCGAACGCACCGAGGCGCGCCGCGCGGAGGCCCAACTGCTGGATCTGTGGTTCAGAGCGCTCGATTAGAGCGCGGGCGGCGTCGTCGAGGCCGCGATCAGCATCGCGCGTTCCTGGTTGGTCAGGTGACGCCAGCGACCCTCGGGCAGGTCGCCCAGTTCCAGCGGGCCGATGCGGATGCGATAAAGATCCACGACCTCCAGCCCGACCAGTTCGCACATGCGGCGGATCTGGCGATACTTGCCCTCGGTAAGGATGAAACGCAGGCTTTGCGGACCCGTCTGGGTGACGCGGGCGGGCTTCAGCGGCTTGTCGTTCAGCGACAGGCCGTGGCGCAGCTTGCTGAGCTTGCCTTCGGTGATCAAACCATCGACGACGACCAGATATTCCTTGTCGAGCTCTGACGCCGGGCCGATCACCGCCTTGGCGACGACGCCGTCCGACGACAAAAGCAACAGGCCGCGTGAATCCTCGTCCAGCCGGCCAATGGGGGGCAGGGAGGCGTCGCGGGCAGGCGTCTCGCCCTCGCCGATGCGGTTCGGCGTCTTCAACAGGCGCACGGCCGGGATCTTGCCGGGATCGGGCTGGCCCGAGACGTAACCGATCGGCTTGTGCAGCACCAAGGTCATGCCGGTCGCCAGCGCCGCCTGGGCGGTGTCGTTCAGGGTCAGGGTTTCGCCCGGTTGAATCTTTCGGCCGGCGTCGCTGATGGTCTCGCCATCGATGGAGACCAGACCATTGGCGATCAGGGTGTCGGCCTCGCGCCGCGAACAGACGCCCGTCTGGCCCAGCCACTTGTTCACGCGAACAGGTTCGTCGCCGTCATAGATGCGGGTGAAGGCCATGCGATTCCGTCGTGCAGTCGATGCGGCTGTCTAGAGCCGGGTGGGCGCGCGAGCAAGCGCGCTGCCGCTTTCAGGATTAGTAGGGGCGGGCCGTTTGAACTGGTAGGTTGATCCGGCCGGGATCGTCACTATATCTGGCGGCATTCCACAAATGAGCCAGAGTGCGGGACGACACGCGTCGGACCCGTCGATTTTCATTTTTCTGGTCATCGGCGTGGGTGGTTCGACAGCGTCGCTTGTCGGATCTGGATCAGTATTGAAACATCTCAAGGAGACGTCTTGTTCGCTCAAAACAAATCTTCCGCAGGCCCCCGTCGCACCGGTTACAACCGTCCTGTTCCCACCCGTCTGCGCATGGGGCTGGTGATGCGGCGTGACATGGCGTTCGGCGAGTTGGGCGACGTGGAGGGCGCGTTGCGGGCCGAAGGCGTGGGTCTGGCCCCGATCTCGACGGGCGACGCCAGTCTGATCGCCGGCGGCGTGACCGTGCTGGCCACCGCAACGGCCAAGGACATCGCCGAAGGCCGTCTGAAAGGCCTGATTGTTCCCGGCGGTGCGACGGACGAGGCGTCGGTGGCGGCCGTGCGGTCGCTGATCGACCTGGCGCGCGCGAACGCCCTGACGGTCATCGCCTTCGCCGACGGCGTGGGGTTGGCGGCCGAGAGCTTCGGCGTTTCCGCCGAGGCCGATGGCGCGGTGTTCAAGGACGGCGCCGTGACCCTCCTGAACGATCGGGCCGAACTGTCCAAGCTGGTCGGCGCGATCGTGTGATCAGACGGCGCGGAACAGCAGGATGAGGTTGTTCGCCGGCATCTGAACCCGCAGCGTGGCCGCAAGGTCATGCGAGCGGGCTAGGGTGTCAACCGCTTCGCGATCACGCAGACCCCATTCCACGTTTCGCGCCTTCAGGCTGGCGTCGAAGGCGGCGTTCGATGCCGACAGCGGAACTCCAGCCTCACGATAGGGGCCGTAGAGCGCCAGCAGACCGCCGGGGCGTCGCAGGACGCGACCGGCCAGATCCATCAGCCCCTCGGTCGCCGACCAGGGGCTGATGTGCGTCATGTTCGCACAATATAGGGCGTCAAACGTGTCGGACGGCCATGTCGTAGGATCGCCTGCGTCGAGCGCCAACGGCGGCTTCAGGTTCGACAGATCGAGCTGGCGGCTCCAGGCGGTGCTGCTTTCTCGGGCCTGATCGCTGGGGTCGCTGGGCGTCCAGTCCAAAGCAGGCAAGGCGGCGGCGAAGGCGGCTGCGTGCTCGCCCGATCCGGACGCGATCTCGAGCACCGAACCACGCGCCGGCAGATGGGCGCGGAGCACGCGAAGAATCGCATCGGCGTTTCGACGCGCGGCGGGCGAAGTGAGCGCGCCGTCAGGCAGGACAGTGAGCGAATCCAGTGTTTGCACAGGCTCTTCTACCGCTCTGACGCCGCGATCGCACCTGCGATCTTTTGCCCGCGACACCGGTGGACATCGGCGCTTTCGTGCGCGGTTTGACGCGGCGGAAACGACGGCGCATTTCGCTTGTAACAGTGCGTGATCGTTATGTGTCGGGTCATGGCGGCGTCAGATCGTCGGGCTCTTTTTGCTCAGGAGACGTCCTTGTCCAATCCTTCCACGCTTGGCTTGCGCCCGGCGCCCACCGCCCATGCCGGGCTGATCGCCTGGGTCGAGCAGATCGCCGCCCTGACCAAGCCCGCCAAGGTCCATTGGTGCGACGGCTCCGAGGCCGAGAAAGAGGCCATCACCGCCGACCTGCTGGCCAAGGGCACGCTGAAGGCGCTGGATCAGACCAAGCGGCCGGGCTGCTACTACGCCGCCTCCGATCCCCGCGACGTCGCGCGCGTGGAGAGCCGCACCTTCATCTGCTCGGACGACGAGGCTGACGCCGGCCCGACCAACAACTGGGCCGATCCGATTGAGATGCGCGCCCGTTTGGATGGTCTCTTCGACGGCTGCATGGCTGGGCGCACGATGTATGTCGTCCCGTTCTGCATGGGCCCGCTGGGGTCGGAGATCAGCGCCCTGGGCGTCGAGATCACCGACAGCGGCTATGTCGCCCTGTCCATGGGGGTGATGACCCGCATGGGTAAGCCGGCGCTGGATCAGTTGGGCGATAAGGGCGTCTTCGTGCCGGCCGTCCATACGCTGGGCGCGCCGCTGGTTGACGGTCAGGCGGACGTGCCCTGGCCCTGCAACGACGACAAATGGATCGTGCATTTCCCGGAAACGCGCGAAATCTGGTCCTATGGTTCGGGCTATGGCGGCAACGCCCTGTTGGGCAAGAAATGCTACGCCCTGCGCATCGCCTCGATCATGGCTCGCGATGAGGGATGGCTGGCCGAGCACATGCTGATCCTGAAGCTGACGGATCCGAAAGGCCGGGCGAAATACGTCGCCGCCGCCTTCCCCAGCGCGTGCGGCAAGACCAACCTGGCCATGCTGCAGCCCAGCCTGCCGGACTGGAAGGCCGAGACCATCGGCGACGACATCGCCTGGATGCGGTTCGGCGACGACGGGCGGCTGTATGCGGTCAATCCCGAGGCCGGCTTCTTCGGCGTCGCGCCGGGCACCAGCCGCAACACCAATCACAATGCGCTGGAGACCTTGGCCTCCAACACCATCTTCACCAACACCGCCCTGACCAACGATGGCGACGTCTGGTGGGAGGGGCTGACGAAACAGGCGCCTGAGGGCCTGACGAACTGGAAGGGACAACCGCACGATCCCGCGTCCGGCGAACCCGCCGCGCACCCCAACGCCCGTTTCGCGGCGCCCGCCAGCCAATGCCCGGCCATCGCGCCGGAGTGGGAAGATCCCAGAGGCGTGCCGATCGACGCGATCCTGTTCGGCGGTCGTCGCGCCAGCGCCGTGCCGCTGGTGACCGAAGCCTTCGATTGGGAACACGGCGTCTTCATGGGCTCGACCGTGGCGTCCGAAGGCACGGCGGCGGCCGAGAACAAGGTCGGCGAACTGCGTCGCGATCCCTTCGCCATGCTGCCGTTCTGCGGCTACAACATGGGCGACTATTTCGCCCACTGGCTGAAGATGGGCCAGGGGCGAGACGCGTCGAAACTGCCGCGCATCTTCTTCGTCAACTGGTTCAGAAAGGATCAGGACGGCCGCTTCGTCTGGCCCGGCTTCGGCGACAATGCGCGCGTGCTGAAGTGGATCAGCGAGCGGATCGACGGCGAGGCCGAGGCGGTCGATACGGCGGTCGGGCGCGTGCCGTCTGTCTCCGCGTTGGACCTGTCAGGCCTAGACCTGACTCCGGCGCAATTGTCGACCCTGTTGGACGTGGATGCAGGCGTCTGGGCCGAAGAGGCGGCGCTGATCCCCGACTTCTATCGCCAGTTCGGCGATAGATTGCCGACAGCCCTGTGGGACCAGCACGCAGCCCTGGTCGCGCGTCTGGATGACGCCGGCGCGGCCTCCATGGCGGCGGAATAGGCGAAAGCCATCTTGCAATAGGTACGTCACGGGTCGATCAGACGGCCCGTGACGTCTTCCTCTCACATCGTGATCGTCGGCGCCGGCGTGCTGGGCCTCTGTACGGCATTCGAACTGCATCGGCGCGGTCGGGCGGTGTTGGTGGTCGATCCGGGCGAGGTGAACGCCTCCCTGGTAGCTGCGGGGATGATCGCCCCGGCGATGGAATCAGCAATCGATGACGTGTCGCTGGATCGCGCCCAACTGTTTCGGGCAGGACGCGACCTGTGGCCCGAGTTCGCGAACGCCGCCGGCACCGCTTTGGCGCATCGACCCGCCGAGTGGCGCGGCGTCGATGTGGAGGCGATGGAGACGCGGTTGCGCGCGCTGGGCTTCGACGCGCGGCGCGATGGCGCCAGCGTCACGACCGATGACGATTATCAGGTCGAGCCAACACAGGCTCTGGCGGCGCTAAGGCAGGCGCTGGGCGAGGCTGTCATCGCGGGGACGGTGACGACGATCGCCCGCACCGATGGCGGCTGGCGGCTCAAAGTCGGTGATCGATTGCTGGATGCGGACGCGGTCGTGCTGGCCACCGGCGCCGGTGACGCCATCATTGGTCTGCCTGAGACCGCGCGTCGTTTGATCGCAGATATTGAGCCGATCCGCGGACAGATCGGCGTGGCAGCCGTACATCTTGTCGATCATGTTGTGCGCGGGCCGGGCGCCTATGTCGCGCCAATGGCGTCTGGCGCGGTCATCGGAGCGACGATGGAGCCGGGGCGGCGGGATACGACGCCGGATGCCGAGGCGTCCGAACGCCTGACCCAAGCGGGGTGGGCTGCGCTGGGTCGGTCGCCTGAGCCGCTGTCTATCGAATGGCGCGTCGGCATCCGGGGCGCTACGGCGGATGGTCTGCCCCTCGCGGGCGCGGCGCCTGGTGAAGAGGGTCTGTTTATGGCCTTGGCGCCGCGTCGAAACGGCTGGTTGCTGGGGCCCTTGGTCGGCGCCGTGGTCGCCGATGCGATCGAGGGGCGGACGGCGTCGCCACACGCCCGCGCCCTCGACCCTGGTCGGTTCTAGCCTTCCATCGCGAACCGGACGGTGAAGTTGACGGTCGCGCCGTCGACAGGCCGGCCGTCAACGGTGCGCGGGTTCATGCGGAACGACCGCGTCAGGCTCTGCGCGGCGCGGCCGAAGCCCTGGCCGCTCGGTGTCTCGCCCACGACCCGGCAGCCGTTCAGGCCGCCGTCCGCATTGACCACGCAACTGAGCGTCGCCGAACCCGGCGTGCCGTTCTCTGCGGCGCGGGTCGGATAAGCCCGCGCCATCTGCGCCGCGGAAGGCCGGCTGGCCCAAGATGGATTGTTGATCACCGACGGCGGGCGCGGTGGCGTCTCGACGGTTGCCGTGCCGCCCTCAACGCCGGTGGGGGCGACGCTGATGGTCGGCAGACCGGGTTGAGCGGTCACGACGCCGGGCTCGGGCGGCGTCAGCGGGATCGTCTGCACCGTCGAGGGCACGGGGATCGCCGACTTGTGAATGGGCGTTGGCGGCGCCGCCGTTTCGGGCGTGGGCAAGGGCTTGGGTTTGGGCGGCGCCATCATCACCGAGACCGGCGGGTCGAGGATGTCGTCGATGGGCGCCGCACTTAGCTCGAATCTTTGATTATAAAGCGCCACCCCCGCCGCAACGTGCAGGACGACCGAGACGCCGATGGCGCCCAGCATCCAGCGCGGGATGGGTTTCTTACGTTCCCCGAAGTCGATCGGGCTGATCAAGCCGGGACCACCGGCAGCACGGATCATCATAACGTCACTCCCTCGTTCACCGCCCCCGCAGCGCCCGTAACTGCAAGTTGAGCGCGCAGGTTGTGGCGGCTTTACGGCGAAGTTTTCCCGTTCGACGAAGGTCGAGGCGTTAACGCGGCCGTTAAGAATTAAGAGTTGGTTAACTACGTTCGCCGACCCTTCGCACATGGGTATCGGAGCGATTCCATCGACAGGCGGAGTAGAGGCGGCCATCCGGCGCGCGTCGAACGCGGTTGGCGTGGACTATGACTTCCTGGTCAAGACCGCGCGGCGCGAGAGCGCGATGAACCCGTCGGCCAAGGCCCCGACCTCGTCGGCCGCCGGCCTGTTTCAATTCATCGAGCAGACTTGGCTGGGCACGGTCAAGCAGCACGGGGCCCAGCACGGCTACGGCCAGTACGCCGACCTGATCCATCGCGGGTCGGACGGACGTTGGCGCGTCGAGGGTTCAGCGCGCAATGTGGTGCTGGACCTTCGATTCGATCCTCATGCGGCCTCGACCATGGCGGCTGAGTTGACGGCGTCCAATGCCGCCTATCTGCGCGGACGCACGGGCAAGGAACCGGGCGCAGGCGATCTGTATGCGGCTCATTTCCTGGGGCCGGCCGGCGCCGCCGGTTTGATGGAGGCGATGGATCGTAATCCGGGCGGCAGCGCCGCAGCGCTGTTCCCCGACGCTGCGCGGGCCAACCGCAGCATCTTCTATCGCAATGGACGCGCCGCCACGGTCGCCGAGGTCCACGCCAATCTGCAGCGCACGGCAGGCGAGGGCGCACCCGCCGCCGGAGCCGGCGAGACGAAATACGCCGTGCCGAACCTGAGCGACAAGGACCAGATGCTGGCCGCACGTCTGGATCGGCTGAAGCAGGATCAAGGCCTTCTGGCGCTATTGCTCGGTCAGGATGGATCATCCAGCAGCGGCTTCGGCGGCGCTTTCTCGCCAAATGGCAAGGAATCGACCTGAGTCGTTGCATTGCAACCGATGGTAAACCGCCCGTTAAGCATGGCAGTCTCATTCTGGGATCAACGTCCGATTCCATCACGAGCCGTCCATGACCGCCTTCCGCGCCCGCCTGACAGAAGTGGACATCCGACGCCTGATCAAGGCGACGGACGACGATGAGCGGGCCGAGGCGGCGCACAAGCTGTGCCGCAACATGGAGCGCGCGGAACTGAATGAGGACGACAGGGCGGCGGCGCAGAAAATCCTGCGTCTGCTGGCCAATGACGCCGCCGAACTGGTGCGTCGCGCTATGGCCGTGACGCTGAAGGCGTCCGATCTGATTCCCAATGACGTGGCGCGCAAACTGGCGGGCGATCTGGACAGCATCGCCCTGCCGATCATCGCCTCGTCGCCGGCGTTCAGCGACGAGGATCTGATCGAGATCGTGCGCGCCGGATCGGTCGTGCGTCAGGTCGCCGTGGCGGGGCGGGCGCGGGTGTCGCGCGATGTCGCAACCGTGTTGGCGGCCGAAGGATGCGAGCAGTCGGTTCGCACCTTGGCGGCGAATGACAATGCCGATCTGTCCGAAGGGGCGCTGGCGACCGTCGTCGATCGTTTCGCCGAAGCGCCTGAAGTCCTGGCCGCCGTAGCCTATCGCCAGGTCCTGCCGCTGCATGTGACCGAGCGGTTGATCCAATTGGCCAGCGAGGCGGTGCGCGAACATCTGATCAGCCATCACGCTGTGGCCCCGGAAACTGCGATCCGTCTGGCCCAATACTCTCGTGAGCGGATGACGGTGGATCTGGTCGATCAGGCCAGCGTCAGCACCGATCTGGCGGCCTTCATGACCCAGTTGAACGCCCGTCGCGTCCTGAATGCATCGTTGCTGCTGCGCGGACTGGCGCGGGGTCAGATGGCGATGTTCGAATATGGGCTGGCCGAACTGGCCAACACGCCCCATCACCGCGCCTGGCTGATGGTGCATGACGCCGGTCCGCTGGGGCTGAAGGCAATCTATGATCGCGCGGGATTGCCGCCGCGCCTGTTCCAGGCCTTCCGCGCGGGCGTCGACACCTGGCGTGCGCTGGCGGCGGAGGGGATCGATACGTCGAGCGCCTATTTCCGCGATCAGATGCTGGAGCGGTTCCTGACCCAGCGTCCGGCCGTGCTGCGCGACGATCTGGCGTATCTGATGGAGCGGCTGGATCAGTCGCCGTCGCTCAGCCTGGCCGCCGCCAACGCGGCCTGATCCTGAGAGCCTGATTCACGGCATTGACGAGATCGCGAAGCGATTCTTCTCAACCGATCAGGCTACAAGAAAAAAGGCCCGCCGGAGACGACGGACCTTTCGCAAACGGCTGGAGGGACTTCAGCCTGCGAGGTGATCTGCGACGCGCGCTTCCAGGGTCTCGGCCAAGGCGCGGCCGGTCGGATGTTCGTCAGTCTTGATCTGGTCGCGGACCACGGCGCGGATGGCGTCGATATGGGCGTCCAGTATGGCGATGGGCGCAGTCATGCGGCGATCGGCGTCGTCCAGCATCTTGCACAACGAACCAGCGATGCGCGTCACCAGCGGATATTCATAGGTCGTGCCCAAGCCCTTCAGATCATGAGCGCGGAAATATAGAGCCTCTGCGGTGACGGGGGTGTAGCCCTGCTCACGGATGTCTGCCTGAGCATTGTCCAGCTTGACGATCTCGTCGTTCAGCCACTGGCCGAACTGGGCCGACATGGCTTTCAGCGCCTCCTCTGCACGAGCGATGGCGTCGGCGTTGATGCCGAAGCCGCCGCCGACCTTGAGCCGCAGCGAGTTGGTCGGAGGGGTGATCTGCGCCGGATTGCTCATGGCGGGCTCCATAGGACGTTCACGCCAAAATACGGTAGCGGGCTTAAGAAGCCGTGACCGATCAGTTCGCGAACTGTTCGGCCATCACCCGCTCGTCGAACGACCGGCCCGCATCGAAGAGCATGGTCAGGGTGACGTCACGACGCTCGCGCACCTCGACGCGGGCGACGCGTCGGACCTCGAAGTTGTCGGCGGTCGCCGAGACTGGGCGTTTGTCGGCCTCCAAAACCTCGAACCGCACCTTGGCGCCGTGCGACAACAGGGCGCCGCGCCAGCGACGAGGTCGGAAGGCGCTGATTGGCGTCAGGGCCAGGATGCGGGCGTCCAATGGGATGATCGGGCCGTGCGCCGACAGGTTATAGGCGGTCGATCCCGCAGGCGTCGCCACGAGGCAGCCGTCGCAGGACAGTTCTTCCAGCCGCACGCGCTCATCGACGGTGATGCGCAGCTTGGCCGACTGGCGCGTCTGGCGCAGCAGCGACACCTCGTTGATGGCCAAGCCGGTGTGGACCTCGCCGCTTTCGGTCCAGGCATCCATCTGCAGCGGGTGGATGACGGTCTTTTCGGCCGTCGCGATCCGCTCCAGCAGACCGTTCTCGTCGTAGTCGTTCATCAGAAAGCCGACGGAGCCGCGGTTCATTCCATACACGGGCGTGCGCTGGCGCAGGTTGCCGTGCAGCGTTTCCAGCATCTGCCCATCCCCGCCCAATGCGACGATCACATCGGCCTCGTCTTCAGACACGGCGCCATAGCGGGCGATCAAGGCCTTGCGCGCCGCCTGGGCTTCGGGCCGGTCGCTGGCGACGAAGGCCAATCGGGGCGACGACGGCAAGGGAGAGGAGCTTGACTGAGTCACTTGGCGACGTGGCCCGAGCTTGGGCGCAGAGTCAAACGGTCGCGGGCTTGTGCATCATCTGATGGAAGGCGCGAGAGGCGGCGTGCGCGCTCATCGGCGTCGCCTTCCAGCCGCCGTCGGCAGGCATTCCGCCCGAAAGCTTGCGCACCTCGACCAGAAGGGAGGCGAAAACGGCCTTATCCACGCCCACGGCGATGCATGCCAAATAAAGCGGCTCGGCGGTTGGAGCCCGGATGGCGTGATGCACCTGAGCCTCGCTGAAGCCGCCGAGAACCGCCAGCGTCTGTTCGAACAGTTCGAAACGTTGTTCTCGTAGCGCGCGGACCAGCAGACCGGGGCGCAACTGGCCGGCGGCTTGAAGTTTTTCCACCAGTCGTCGTTCCGCGTCGATGCGTGCGCGATCCTCGGTCATCCGGGCGGACATGGCTCGCCACTCCGGGCTGCCGACGGCCTTCGCCGCCGCGTCCTGAACCGCCGCATTCAACTGGGCGTCGTCGATGCGGAAGCGTTCGCCGATCGACTGACGCAAAGCCTGGCCGACCCATTGATAAAGCTGCTGAGCCAGTTGTTCGTTCAGCCTGGGGTGACGCGTCAACGGTGCCCGCAAGCCCGCGATGCGGCGCGAATGGTCGACCAGCTTGCGCATGGCCTCTTCACCAATGTCGGCCGTACGGTTGGACGCCAGCGCCGTCATGGTGACGGGTTCTGCGCGATCGACGATCGTGTCCACGACCGGCCGCGCCAGTTGTGGGCGCCGGGCGACAGCGATCTGATGTTCCAGCGTCGCCTCGATCAGCAGGCGTATGAGGTCGGCGTTTTGAAGAAGCGGGCTGGAGGTGATGACCGGGCGGGCGATCTCGATCTCATCCAGCGCCAGCATATTGACCAGGGCGGGTGGAGCCCAATCAACGCCCGCGATCCGTTCGGACAGGGCCAGTCGAATATCCCGCTCGGCCTGGGCTGTCAGAGCGAGGAAGATGTCGCTGAGCAGCGGCGCGACCTTGGGCGGCGGCGGATTGGATTCACACAGCGAGGTGACCTTCAGCAGCAGGCGCTGACGGTCGTCGGCCGAACGGCTGCTGGCCAGCACCAGAAGCTCAGACACAGTCCGGTCGTCCCAGGCGTCGCGGGGCGGCTCCAGTTGAACGACAGACAAGGCGGCTCCCCGAACCGGCGACGATGCTTAACCATATGCTTGCGTGATGAAGACCGGGTTAAGCAAGGCCGCTGCGGGGGTGACGTCACGTCAACGGCGGCCTTGTCGGCTTGACGACGCGACCGCGCGGGGTGACGGTTTGTAAAAGCCCATCCAGAGGCAGGAGGAAATCATGGCGGACGGAACCAGTCCCTCGATCAAGTCGCGCGTGTCCGAAGCCGAATGGCAGGTCCGTGTCGAGCTGGCGGCCCTCTATCGGCTGGTCGCCTTGAACGGTTGGGACGACATGATCTTCACCCATATCTCGGCGCGCGTGCCCGGGCCGGAGCATCATTTCCTGATCAATCCGTACGGCTTCTACTTCGACGAGATTACGGCCTCGTCGCTGGTGAAGGTCGATCTGGAGGGGAACATCGTCCAGGACACGCCCTATTTCATCAATCCGGCAGGCTTCACCATCCACTCGGCCGTCCATGCCGCGCGCGAGGACGCCAAGTTTGTCATCCATCTGCATACAGTGAACGGCGTGGGCGTCGCCGCTCAGGCCGAAGGTTTGCTCCCCGTCAGTCAGAACGCGTGTTTACTACAGCATCAGGTTGCGTATCATGGGTATGAGGGGTTGGCCCTGAACCATGACGAACGCGAACGTCTGGTCGCCGACCTGGGGGACAAACCGCTGATGTTGCTGCGAAACCACGGCACACTGGCGGTCGGGGAAACGGCGGCTCAAGCATGGATCGGCATCTTCTTCCTGGAGAGGGCCTGCGCGCAGCAGGTTGCGGCGTTGTCCGGCGGGCGCGAGCACATCCTGTTGGCGCCGGACGAAGCGCAGGCCGAGACCAAGGAGCAGGGGCGCGGCATTGGGTTCATCTCGTCGCTGGCCTGGCCGGGCGCTCTGCGACAGCTGGATCGAAAGTCGCCGGGCTACGACGCCTAATTCCCGTTGTCGCGGGGGCGCTGGTCCTCGCGGCATCGACGCCGACTGAAGTCGTCGCCGGCGCCTGGACCCAGCCGAAAAGCAAGGGCCAAGCCATCGTCAAATATGAGCGGCTGAGCGCCGACACAGGTTTCGACGCTGGTGGCGAGGAGCGTGAGCTGCGCGGCCAGCGGCGCGACGCGACCTTGGGTCTGTTCGCCGAATACGGCGTGTCGGATCGGCTGACGCTTCAGCTAAAGGCGGACTGGCAGGACGGCGAAGACGCCTTCGTCAACTACAGCGGGCGCGGCCCCATCGAGATCGGTGCGACCTGGCAGGTCTGGCGCGACGACCGGAACGCCGTCAGCCTTTACGGCGGCTATACCCAAGCCGGGGAGGGGCGCAACGCCGGCTATGCCGCGCCGGGCGTCGGCGATCACGATTGGGAGGCGCGCGTGTCGGTCGGCCGGTCCCTCGGCGAGATGGGCGAGCGCTGGGGAATGGACGGCGCATTTGTCGAGCTTCAGGCCGCACGCCGTCTGCGCGACGGCCTGCCGGATGAAACCCGCATCGACGCGACGGCAGGCGCCCGGATCGGCGAGGATTGGATGGTGCTGGGTCAGGCATTCGGCGGCGCGGCCGACGGCGGCGCGCGCTGGCTGTCTTTGGAAGCCTCGGTGGTGCGTGATTTCGGCGCCTGGAGCTTGCAGGCCGGATGGAGACAAACCGTCGCAGGCCAGGAGATCCCCATCAGCCGCGGGCCTGTTCTTTCGATCTGGAGACGATTTTAGGCAAGATTTCCGCGACGGAAAATGTGATCCGGCACGTTACTGATACGTAACATTGCGCGCACTTCATTACCCGGTAATGCATGCGGCGTCCCCCTGACCGAGAGACCCCCGCGTGATCAAACGTCACTTCTTCCTCGTCGCCGCCGCTGTCCTGCTTGCCCTGATGGTCGTCGCCGCCATCGTCAAAGTCTCCGCGGGAGATGAAAAGAAGGCGGCAGGGCCGGGCGGCGGTCGCGGACGCGGGGCGCAGCAGGTGTCCGAGGCCGTCGTGGCGCAGCGGCCCTTCTCGGATCAGATTCGCGTTTTGGGCGTGGCGCGCGGCGAGCGGTCTGTGAACGTTACCTCTTCGACCACCGAACTGATCACCCGCGTCCTGTTCGCGGACGGCCAGTACGTCTCGGCCGGCGCGCCACTGGTCGAACTCCAAGCGCGTGAAGAAGACGCGGCCATTATCGAGGCTCGCGCCAACGTCAATCAGGCCCAGCGTGAATACGATCGCTACAAGGCCTTGGCCGACCGGGGCGTTGCGCCCCAGGTCATGCTGGAACAGGCCGAGACCGGGTTGGAAACCGCGCGGGCGTCGTTGCAGGCGGCCCAGGCGCGTCGGGGCGACCGGGTGATCCGGGCGCCGTTCTCCGGGCGCGTCGGTCTGACGACGGTGACGCCCGGCACGCTGATCAACCCGGGCGCGGTGATCACGACGCTGGACGACACGTCGACGATCCGCGTCGATTTCCCCCTGCCTGAGCGCTATCTGAACCAGCTGCGTCCCGGCGCCCAGCTGACGGCGACGGCAGACGCCTATGGCGACGAGCCGTTCACTGGGCGGATCGCCCTGATCGACACGCGCGTCAACGAAACGACCCGCGCCGCAACCGCGCGCGCGGAGTTCCCCAACCCCGGCGGTCGCATCCGTCCCGGCATGTTGATGCGCGTGGCGGTCCAGCAGGGCCAGCGTCAGAGCGCCGCCGTGCCCGAGTCGGCCGTGCAATATGAAGGCGCCGGCGCCTTCGTCTATCGCATCGCGCCCGGCCAGAACGGCTCCACCGCGCAGCGGGTCGAGGTCGAGACCGGGGCCGTCGAGAACGGCTTTGTTGAAATCCTGTCCGGCATCGAGGCGGGCGACCGCATCGTCGGATCGGGCCTGAACCGTATTCAGCCGGGCGCACCGGTCAGCGTGGGCGGCCAGGGTCGCAAGTCGGGCGCCGCCAAATGATGCTGTCCGATGTTTCGGTCCGGCGGCCCGTCTTCGCGGCCGTCGCGGCCATCGTGCTTTGCGTCATTGGCGCGGCGGCCTTCTTCTTCCTGCCCGTGCGTGAACTGCCCGACGTCGATCCGCCGATCGTCTCGGTCAACACCAGCTACGCTGGCGCCTCGGCCGAGGTGATCGAGAGCCGGATCACCGAGCCGGTTGAGCAGCAGATCGCCGGCATCCAGGGCGTCGAACGCATCAACTCGACCAGCCGCGACGGACGCTCCAACGTGAACATCGAGTTCTCGCTGGACCGCAACATCGACGACGCCGCCAACGATGTACGCGACCGCGTCAGCCGCGTGGTCGGCCGCTTGCCCGATCAAGCAGACCCGCCCGAAGTGGCCAAGGCCGATTCCGACAGCCAGCCGATCATCATCGTCTTCCTGCGCTCGACCAGCATGAACCGGCTGCAGCTAACCGATTACGCTGACCGCTATCTGATCGACCGGATGGCGACGGTGCCCGGCGTGGCCCAGGTCAACATCTATGGCGAGCAGCGCTATTCGATGCGCATCTGGCTGGATTCCGCCGCCATGGCGGCGCGGGGCCTGACGGTCAACGACGTCGAGACGGCGCTGACGAACCAGAACGTCGAACTGCCCGCCGGCTCGCTGGAATCGACGGACAAGGATTACACCGTCCGCGTGGCGCGCACCTACGCCCTGCCGGAAGACTTCCGCCAACTGCCCATCGGCACGCGAGGCTCGGCCTCGGCCTCAGCGACGGTCGCCACAGGCACGGGCAGCGGATCGTCGGCTATCATCCAGGGGCAGCCGACCTATGTGACGCGCCTTGGCGACATCGCCCGCGTCGAGGAGGCGCCGGAAGAAGACCGGCGTCTGTTCCGCGGCAACGGGATGGATCAGATCGGCCTGGCCGTGACCCGTCAGGCGCAGTCGAACGACCTCGCCATCTCGGACGGCGTCCACAAGATGATCGAGGAAATCCGGCCGACATTGCCGCCGGGCGTGACCATCGAGGTCGGATCCGACAACTCGGTCTTCACCTCGCACGCGATCGACGAGGTCTGGATCACCATCGGCATCTCCATGGCCCTGGTGGCCCTGGTGAACTTCATCTTCCTGGGCAGCCTGCGAGCCGCGTTGATCCCGTCCATCGTGGCGCCGATCTGTCTGCTGGCGACCTTCATCGTCCTGGCCCCGCTGGGTTTCTCGCTGAACCTTCTGACGCTGCTGGCCCTGGTGCTGGCCATCGGCCTCGTGGTCGATGACGCCATCGTGGTGGTTGAGAACATTCAGCGTCGTCTGGATCTGGGCGAGCCGCCTCTGGTCGCCGCCGAACGCGGCGCGCGCCAGGTCTTCTTCGCGGTCGTGGCCACCACCATCGTGTTGCTGTCAGTGTTTGCGCCGCTGCTGTTCCTGCCGGGCTATGTCGGACGTCTGTTCGTCGAACTGGCCGCAGCGATCGCGGCGGCCGTGGCCTTCTCCGCCTTCCTGGCGCTCAGCCTGTCGCCGATGCTGGCGTCCAAGATCCTGCGCCCTGCTCATGGCGGCGGCTGGGTGGCGCGCAAGGTCGACTGGGGTATGGACCGGCTGAAGTCGTCCTATGGCCGGTCGCTGGACATGCTGTTGGGCCGTCGCATCGCGGTTATCGGCGTCGGCGCCCTGATCCTGCTGGTCGCAGCGGGGGCGGGCGGCATCTTCCTGACCCTGCCCAACGAACTGGTGCCGGATGAGGATCGCGGCCGGGTGACGGTGCGCGTCGCCGGGCCCGAAGGCGCGGGCTTCGACTACACCCGCAAGATCATGCTGGGGCTGGAGCCTCTGCTAGCCGAATACAAGACCAGCGGCGAGGCCGACAGCTATCTGGTGTCCGCGCCAGGCTTCGGCGGCGGCAGCTTCAACTCCGGCAATGCGGTCCTCACGCTCGCCGACTGGTCCAAGCGCGACCGCTCGGCGGCCGAGATCGCTCAGGAGTTGAACGGCAAGCTGCGCGGCCAGACGGGCGCCCAGGTCAATGCCTCGACCCCCGGCGCCTTCCAGCGCGGCGGCGGCAACTCCAACTCCATCGAAATGATCGCGACCGGCAGCGACTACCAGCAGATCTACGCCTGGCTGCAGCCGATGCTGGCCGCGGCCCAGGCTAATCCCGGCTTCTCGCGTCCACGCCTGAACTATGAGCCGAACTCACCGCGTCTGCTTGTCGATGTCGATCCGCAGAAAGCCGCCGCGCTGGGCGTTTCGTCC
Source organism: Brevundimonas sp. EU05-FHT14B07 (assembly GCF_058790795.1). Taxonomy (NCBI): domain Bacteria; kingdom Pseudomonadati; phylum Pseudomonadota; class Alphaproteobacteria; order Caulobacterales; family Caulobacteraceae; genus Brevundimonas; species Brevundimonas sp. EU05-FHT14B07. The sequence continues at coordinate 77,456 of NZ_JBYTCZ010000005.1, read as the reverse complement.
CAGTCGATCGGCCGCACGCTGGAGACCATGTTCGGCTCCCGTCGCGCCACGACCTACATCAAGGGCGGTCAGGAATACGATGTCATCCTGCAGACCGAGCGCGACAATCGTCGCGAGGTCGCCGACCTGGAAGCCCTGTATGTTGCAACGGGGGGCGGCCAACTGGTGCCGCTGTCGGCCGTGGTCACGACCAAGACCAGCGGCGACACGCCGGACCGTCGCCGTCTGGATCGTCAGCGCGCGATCTCCCTGCAGGCCGACCTCAATCCCGGCACCACGATCGACGACGCGATACAGTTCCTGAACGCCGAGGCGGCCAAGCAGCCGCAAGGCGCCGTCGTCACCCAGTGGGGTGGGGCGGCGCGCGATCAGCAGGAAGCGGGCGGGGCCGTGTTCGCGGCCTTTGGTCTGGCGCTGTTGCTGGTCTTCCTGGTTCTGGCGGCCCAGTTCGAGAGCTGGATCACGCCTGCGGTCATCATGTTAACGGTGCCGCTGGCGGCGGCGGGCGGGCTTTTCGGCCTGCTGATGGCGGGCTCCAGCCTGAACATCTACAGCCAGATCGGCCTGATCATTTTGATCGGCGTGGCGGCCAAGAACGGCATTCTGATCGTGGAGTTCGCCAACCAACTGCGCGACCAGGGGCGGTCGATCCGGGAGGCGATCATCGAGTCGTCGTCCTTGCGGCTACGTCCGATCATCATGACCTCGATCGCAACCGCCTTCGGCGCTCTGCCGCTGGTGCTGTGGCAAGGCGCAGGCGCCGGCAGCCGTCAGACGATCGGCGTGGTGATCTTCACCGGCGCCATCTTCGCCACCGTTCTGACCCTGTTCGTGGTGCCGGTGATCTATGGCGTCCTGGCGCGCTTCACCAAGTCGCCGGAATGGACCGCCCGCAAGATCGAGGAGTGGGAAGCCCAGGAACTGCGCGAAGGCGGCCCCAAGGAACTGCCCGAGGCCTGACGGATCAAGCGGCGGGCGCAGGCTCCGGCTTGTAGCCCGTCTCCACCTTCAGGAAGGCGATGACGTCGCGGCGATCCGTGGCGTCGGGCAGACCGGGGAAGGTCATCTTGTTGCCGGGCAGGAAGGTGCGCGGATTTTCCAGCCAGTGATCCAGCTTCTCGGCGTCCCAGGTGAAGTTCGCCGTGCGCATGGCGTTGGAATAGTTATAGCGCGGACGATCTCCCGCCTTGCGGCCGAACACACCGTATAGGTTTGGCCCCGCCATGTCCGGGCCGCCTTCGCCTATGGTGTGGCAGGCGCGACAGCGCGCAAACGCCCGACGCCCGTTCTCGAGATCGCCCGCATTGTAGGGGGCGGGCAGGGAGGCCAGCAGGGTCGCCTTTTCTGCATCCGTCAGCACGTGAACCGGCGCGGCAGGCGTAGTTGTGGACGGCTCGCCCTGACCACAGGCGGCCAAAGTCAAAAGCGGGGCCAGAAGAAGGGGGGCGACGAGGGCGTGGCGGGGCATGGCGGCTTCCTGTTTGCCTTGTGATAGCGCAACGCACCGGCGCGGCAATTGGTCAAGCTGTCCTGCTGGACGTAGCCCCCTCGCACCTGATAATCAGTGTCAAAGAAACGCGGAGCCGTTGGGGAGCGGCCTCGCCCGTGCGAGCGTAGAATTGACCGACACCATCAAGTTGAGCCAAGCCCGACGCGGCGATCGCGGCGTCATCGTTCAAGTGGGCGCCCATTGTCACCATCAGGGCGAGGCGGTCGAGTTGGAACGCCGTCTGCTTGAACTGGGCTTTGTCGAAGGCGCGCAGATCGAACTGCTGCACGAAGGTCTGTTCGGACGCGACCCCATCGCCATGAAGGTGGACGACATGCGCGTGGCCCTGCGTCGTCACGAGGCGGAAAGCCTGTCGATCCGGCTGAGCGCCGCCTGATGGACATTGCGCTGAAGACCGCTCGCGTCGCTCTGGTCGGCAATCCCAACAGCGGCAAGACGGCCCTGTTCAACGCCCTGACCGGCGCTCACCAGAAGGTCGCCAACTACGCCGGCGTGACGGTGGAGCGCAAGGAAGGCCTGATCCGCGCCGCCTCGGGCCGCACGATGTCGGTGTTGGACCTGCCCGGCACCTATTCCCTGCGGGCGCGCAGCCCGGACGAGGAGGTCACGCGCGACGCCGTCCTGGGGCGACTGGCCGGCGAGACGCCGCCCGACGTGGTGGTCTGCGTCGCGGACGCCACCAATCTGCGTCTGGTCCTGCGCCTGATTCTGGAGCTGAAGGCCGTCGGTCGGCCGATGGTTCTGGCGTTGAACATGTATGACATCGCCCAGCGCCAGGGCCTGCGCATCGATCTGGAGCGATTGCGCGCCGAACTGGGCGTGCCGATCATCACCACCGTGGCCACCCGCAAGCGCGGCATCGACGATCTGGTCGCCGCCATCGAGGACCAGGCCGCCGTCGCCGCCGTGACCGAAAGCCAATGGCGCAGTCCGGACGCCGCCGAGTTGCGAACGGCCGCCCGCGAAGCCGAGCGGATCATGAAGGCCTGTGTCCGCCCCCCCGAACGGCCCGACACACTCACCGGCAGGATCGACTCGGTGCTGTTGCATCCGGTCGGCGGGCTGCTGATCCTGTTCGCCCTGCTGTTCGTGATGTTCCAGGCCGTGTTCAGCTGGGCCGCGCCCGTGATGGACGGCATCGAGGCCGGCATCGCCTGGTTGGGCGGCTTGGTCGCCAATGTGCTGCCCGACGGTTTGCTGCAAAGCCTGATCGTGGACGGCATCATTTCCGGCGTCGGCAGCGTGCTAGTGTTCCTGCCGCAGATTTTGATCCTCTTCCTATTCATCATCGCGCTGGAAGACTTTGGCTATATGGCCCGCGCGGCCTTCCTGATGGATAAGATCATGGGCGGGGCGGGGCTGCACGGCCGGGCCTTCATCCCGCTGCTGTCCAGTTTCGCCTGCGCCATTCCCGGCGTGATGGCGGCGCGGGTGATCGATTCGCGGCGCGACCGCCTGACCACCATTCTGGTCGCCCCCCTGATGACCTGCTCGGCGCGCATCCCGGTCTATACGCTGATCATCGCCGCCTTCATCCCGAACGAGACGGTCTGGGGCTTCGCCAACCTGCAAGGCCTTGTGATGTTCGGCCTCTACGCGGCCGGCATCGTCAGCGCCCTGATCGTGTCCCTGCTGATCCGCAAGGTGTTTTGGCGCGGTGCGGTCGAGCCCTTCATGATGGAGCTTCCGGCCTACAAGACGCCGGACCTGCGCAGCGTCGGCTTCAATCTGTGGCTCCGGGCCAAGATCTTCCTCAACCGCGCCGGCCGCATCATCCTGCCATTGGTGATCGTCTTGTGGGTGCTGGCGACCTTCCCCTACCCGCCCGAGAACGCGACCCTGCCGGCCATCGACTATTCCTTCGCCGGCATGTTGGGTCGGGCGCTGGAGCCAATCTTCGCCCCCATCGGCTTCAACTGGCAGATGGTCATCGCTCTGATCCCCGGCATGGCGGCGCGCGAGGTCGCGGTGGCTGCGCTGGGGACCACCTACGCCATCGCAGACGCCGAAAATGCGACGGGGCTTCTGGCCTCGACCCTGGCGTCGCACTGGTCTCTGGCGACGGCGCTGTCCTTCCTGGCCTGGTACATCTTTGCGCCCCAGTGCGTAGCGACCTTGGGCGTCGTGCGGCGCGAGACCAACTCGCTGAAATGGACCTGGATCATGATCGGCTACATGTTCGGTCTGGCCTATCTGGCGTCGCTGGTGACCTATCATGTGGCGGTGGCGCTCGGAGGCGGTTAAGCCTGAGCGGTTCGCCGCCTTCGGGTCGTCTTGATGAATCCTGTACTCGCCGCCGCCGTCATGGGCGGGCTGGGCCTGATCGTCGGCAGTTTCATCGCCGCCGTCAGCGTTCGCCTGCCGCGCGACGAGGACATCGTCGTCGCCCGCTCGCGATGCCGGGGCTGCGATCAGACGCTACGTCCCTGGGAGCTTGTGCCGGTCTTCAGCTGGCTTGCCTTGCGCGGGCGTTGTGCGCGATGCCACACCCGGATTTCGCCGCGTTATCCCCTAATCGAACTGGCGTCGGCCGGCGTCGGGATCTGGGCCGGCGTGTGGGGTGCGACAGGCGGCGCCTCGACGTTCATGATCGCCGTCACGGCCGTTCTAGGTTGGCAGCTGTTGCTGATCGCCATCGTCGACGGTGAACACTTCTGGCTGCCGGATAGTCTGACGCTGCCCTTGATCTCGACAGGCGTCACGGTCGCGCTAATTCTGGATTGGAGCCTTGGCTTTTCCCATCTGATTGGCGCTGCCGTCGGGTTTTGTGGTCTGTGGCTGGTCGGCTGGCTGTATCAACTCGTCCGCAAGCGCCAGGGACTGGGGGGAGGCGACCCCTTCCTGTTCGCGGGGGCAGGGGCCTGGGTCGGCTGGATGGGCCTGCCCAGCGTGCTGCTGTGGGCCTGCGCGGTCGGGCTCAGTCTGGTCTTCGGCATTTTGGTGGTCCGGCGCAGCGTCAGCGGATCGGAGAAGCTGCCGTTCGGCGTTTTCCTGGCCGTCGGGATCTGGATGACCTGGCTGTATGGGCCGTTGGGCCTCTAACGCCCCGTCGTCAGCTTGACGATGATGATGGCCGCCGTATCCAGGATGGCTTCGGGCGTATCGGCCCGTCGCAACAGATCGAAACTGGCCGCCGTCGACTCCGCGATGGAGGCGATCTGGTAAGAGGCCAGACGCGGATTGTAGTCCTTGGGGTGCAGACCGCTGGCGTGGGCCTGGGCCACGCGGCGTTCGATGGACAGGTGAAGCCGGCGCAAACGGCGCACCCGGCTTTCGACGAAGGCCGCGTCGCCATTGTCCGCCAGCATATGTTCGACACGCAGCACCTGACCGTGGCTGCGCCAGATGGCCATCACATTCAGAATAAAGGCGCGCGCGATGACGAAGGCCTTGTCGCCCGGCCAGTCGGCCTGGAAATGCGCGGCCAATCCCTGGAAATCCGTCGCGGCGACCTCGCACAGCGCCAGAACAGGCTCTTCGACCGTCTTGAAATAGGTGTAGAAGTTGGACGGCGACACGCCGGCGGCCGAGGCCAGATCGGCGACGCGGATTTCCCCGTAATGCCGCTCGTTCAACAGGCGTTGGGTCGCGTCGAGGATCGCCTGGCGGGTTCTGCCGCCTCGCGCACCGATCTTGTGGCCCAGCTTGTTGGTTGTGTCGGCCATGTCCCCGATGGTCGAAAGGCGTGGTGCCGGCTGCAGGAATCGAACCCGCGACATCCAGTTTACAAAACTGGCGCTCTACCAACTGAGCTAAGCCGGCCCGCACGGGCGGTGAGCGGCCCTTATGTCCAGCCTCGCGCCCGGACGCAAGGCGCCAGCGCCGCCTTGCCTAAAATCCGACGTCCGACGCCGAAAACAAGCTGAGGGTCGGTGATGGTAACCGGTGTCTTTTTGCGGTCCATGTTGTAGGCTTGTTGGATCAAGATCGAGAGGCGAACCAAGCCTCCGCCACGAGGCAATGAGGAACGCTATGGTTCATCCGCTCAGACTGAACCCCGATCGCCTGTTTCCGGCGGACGCCGAGACCCGCGCGATCGCGCGTCGTCTGTATGGCGAGATCAAGGGGCTGCCGATCATCAGCCCGCATGGTCATACGGACCCGAGCTGGTTTGCGTTGAACGAACCCTTCGCCAATCCGGCTGAACTTCTGATCACGCCCGATCACTACGTCTTCCGCATGCTGCACTCGCGGGGCATGGCGATGGAGGACCTGGGCGTGCCGCGCGCCGATGGCGGGCCGGTCGAGACCGATCCGCGCAAAATCTGGCGGCGCTTCGCCGAGAACTATCACCTGTTCCGGGGGACGCCTTCGCGGATGTGGCACGACTGGGTCTATGCCGAGGCCTTCGGCATCGACGTGCGTCTGTCGGCCGAGACGGCGGATCACTATTACGACGTCATCGATGCGGCCCTGAAGACCGACGGCTTCAGGCCGCGGGCCCTGTTCGATCGCTACAATATCGAGGTCCTGACCACGACCGAGAGCCCGCTGGACACGCTGGAGCATCACAGGACCATCGCAGCCTCGGGCTGGAAGGGACGGGTGCTGACCGCCTATCGCCCGGATCCGGTTCTTGACCCGGACTATGAGGGTTTCCGCGACAATCTGAAGATCCTAGCTGAACAGACCAGCCGCGATACGCTGTCGTGGGACGGATACCTACAAGCCCTATGCGATCGCCGGGTCTTCTTCATCGAAATGGGCGCCACCTCGACCGACCACGGCCACCCGACGGCCTTCACCGCAGATCTGCCTAAGGCCGAAGCCGAGGCCCTGTTCCGGCGTGTGTCGACGGCGCCCGCCAGCGCCGCCGACGCTGAACTGTTCCGCGGCCAGATGCTGACCGAAATGGCCGCCATGTCGGTCGAGGATGGTCTGGTGATGCAGCTTCACCCCGGCAGCTTCCGTAACCACTCGGCCACCGTCTTCAACCGTTTCGGCCGCGACAAGGGTTGCGACATCCCGACCCAGACCGACTACGTGCGCGCGCTGAAGCCGCTGCTGGATCGGTTCGGCTCGGACAGCCGTCTGTCTCTGATCCTGTTCACCTTGGACGAAACCACTTACAGCCGCGAACTCGCGCCACTCGCCGGCCACTATCCGGCTCTGAAGCTGGGACCCAGTTGGTGGTTCCACGACAGTCCCGAAGGGATGCGTCGCTTCCGCGAGCAGGTCACCGAGACGGCTGGCTTCTACAATACCGTCGGCTTCAACGACGACACCCGCGCCTTCCTGTCCATTCCCGCCCGTCATGACGTGGCGCGGCGCATGGACTGCGGCTTCCTGGCTAAACTGGTCGTCGAGCATCGGATGGAGGAGGACGAGGCTCACGAACTGGCCCACGCTCTGACCTATGGCCTGGTCAAGGCGGCCTACAAGCTGTGAGTAGACTGAACCAAGCCGGCCTGACGGGGCTGCCCGCCGACATCGCCGTCCCCGGCTACGACCGCGCCCAGGTGAAGACGGGTGTCGTCCATCTGGGCATCGGCGCCTTCCACCGCGCCCACCAGGCGGTCGTGTTCGACGATGCGATCAGGTCGGGCGATCCGCGCTGGGGTGTGCTGGGCGCTTCGCTTCGGTCGCCCGGCGTACGCGATCAGCTGAATCCGCAGGACGGGCTGTACACCCTGGTCGTGCGTGACGGATCGGACGAGCATCTGCGGGTGATCGGCGCCTGCGCGGGCGTGATGGTCGGGCCGGAAGATCCCGCCGCCCTGGTCGCCGCCATGGCCGATGCCGACGTCCACATCGTCACCCTGACTGTGACCGAAAAGGGCTATCGCCTCGATCCGGCGACCGGCGACCTGCTTTTGAGCGACGCTGATGTCGCGGCCGATCTGGTTGATATCGCCGCGCCCCGCACCGCGCCTGGATTCATCGTCGCGGCGTTGCAGGCGCGAAGGGCGGCGGGGCTGAAGCCCTTCACCGTCATCAGTTGCGACAACCTTCCCCACAACGGCAAGCGCATCCGGGACGGGGTGCTGGCGATGGCGCGCCAGATCGACCCGGCGCTGGCGGACTGGATCGAGGCCGAGGGCGCCTTTCCCCAGACGATGATCGACCGGATCGTCCCGGCGACCATTCCCGACGACATCGCCCGCCTGACCGCCCGTTTGGGCGTCGAAGACCAGGGCATGGTCAAGGCCGAACCCTTCATCCAGTGGGTGATCGAGGATCGGTTCGCCGGCGAACGGCCGGACTTCGCGTCGCTCGGCGTGCAACTGACCGACGCGGTCGAACCGTGGGAGGACGCCAAGCTGCGCCTGCTGAACGGCGCCCACTCGGCGATCGCCTATCTGGGCGCCCTGTCGGGGCACGAGCATGTCCACGAGGCCGTCGCCGTCCCCGCCTTCCGCGCCTATGTCGAGGCCCTGTGGGACGAGGCCCAGACCACGCTGAACCCGCCGCCGGGCCTGGACATCCCCGCCTATCGCGAGGCGCTGATGGCCCGCTTCTCCAATGCGGCCCTGATGCACCGCACGCGCCAGATCGCCATGGACGGCTCGCAGAAACTGCCCCAGCGCCTGCTGGCCGGCGCCGCCGAACGTCTGGCGGCGGGGCAGGGGATCGAGGCCATGGCCCTGGGAATCGCCGCCTGGATGAGATGGCAGTCGGGCGTGACCGAGAGCGGCGAGGCCTTCGTCGTCGACGATCCGCTGGCGGCTAAGACCGCCGAACTTCTGGCCGGCGCCAACAATGATCTGGCGCGGGTCTCGACTCTGCTGAGCCTGTCCGCCGTCTTCCCGCCTGCGTTGGCCGCCGACGACCGGTTCGTCGCAGCGGTCACGGGTACCTATCTGTCGGTCAGCCAGAACGGCGCGGTCGAGGCCGCGCGTCTGGTCGCGGAGTAGTCCATGTCTCGCGTCCTGATCCTGAACTCCGCCGACGATGTCGCCATCGCCCTGGACGACATCGCCAGCGGCGATACGCCTGATGGCCTGACCGCGCCGGCGCGCGCCGACATCGCCACCGGCCACAAGATCGCCCGTCATGCGATGGAGGCGGGCGGTCTGGTCCGCCGCTACGGCCAGGTCATCGGACGCGCCAAGACCGCTATCGCCGCCGGTGCTCACGTCCACGTCCACAACCTGGCCATGGCGGAGGACGGGCGTGAAGCCGAGGTCGGGGCCGACCTGCGTCCGCCTGCGGCGTTGTCGGGCGTGACGTTCAGCGGCATCGTTCGCCCAGGCGGCCGCGTCGGCACGCGCAACTATATCGGCGTCCTGACCAGCGTGAACTGTTCGGCCACAGTGGCGCGCCGCATTGCCGACGCCTTCCCGGATTCCATCCTGCCGAAGGGCGTCGACGGCGTGGTCGCTTTCACCCACCAAGGCGGTTGCGGCGGCTCATCGCTCAGCAGCGACGTGACCCTGCTGCAGCGGACTTTGGGGGGTTACGCCAAACATCCAAACTTCCACGCCATTCTGATCGTCGGTCTGGGCTGTGAGGCCAATCAAATCCCCGCCTGGCTGGCCAACGAAGGCCTGGAAGCCGGTCCGCACATTCGCGCCCTGAACATCCAAGAGGCCGGCGGCACGGCCCGTGCGATCGAGGCCGGTATCGAGATCGTCCGCGAACTGGTCGTGGAAGCCGCCAAGGTCCAGCGCCAACCTGTCTCCGCTTCTCACCTGACCGTCGGCTTGCAATGCGGCGGTTCAGACGGCTGGTCCGGGGTCACCGCCAATCCCGCCTTGGGCGCAGCTGTCGATCTGCTCGTCGCGCACGGCGGCTCGGCCATGCTGTCGGAAACGCCCGAAATCTGGGGTGCGGAACACTTGCTGCTGCGGCGCGCGGCGTCGCAGAAGGTTGCGGACAAGCTGAACGCGCGTCTGGCGTGGTGGCGCGACTATGCGGATCGCCATCAGATGGAGCTGAACAACAATCCGTCGCCCGGCAATCTGAAGGGCGGTTTGACGACCATTCTGGAGAAGTCGCTGGGTGCGGTAGCCAAGTCCGGTTCGACCCCGCTGAACGACGTGATCGGTTACGCCGAACCGCTTCGGGCCAAGGGCCTCAGCTTCATGGACAGCCCCGGTTACGACCCGTGCTCGGCTACGGGCCAGATCGCCTCGGGCGCCAGTCTGATCGTCTTCACCACCGGCCGGGGCTCGGTCTTCGGCGCTAAGCCCGCTCCATCGATCAAGGTCGCCTCCAACGCCAAGCTGGCGAACTGGATGGACGAGGACATGGACATCGACGCCTCGCCCGTCCTGACCGGAACCAGCCTGGCCGAGGTCGGCGGCGTCATCTTCCAGAAAATGCTAGATGTCGCATCAGGCGAGCCGTCCAAATCCGAGGCCCTCGGCATCGGCGACAACGAGTTCGTGCCCTGGCAGGTCGGAGCGTATCTCTAGGCTCCGCAACCTTACGACCCCAGCGCCTCGATCAGGTCGCCCATGTTGCGGATGAAAACCGAGGTGGAGACGCCCTCGACCGGGAAGTCGGTGTTGTAAGGCGAGGTGTCCCACAGGTCGCCGACGCGGGTCATCTGGTATTCGCCGCCGGTCACGGCGGTGGGCGAGGGGCCCTTGTACGGGTTTGACGTCGTGGTCAGCGGCGTGGGCCAATAGCCGCGCGCATTCAGCCCGGCCATGACTTCGGCCGCGCGACCAGCGTGAGGCGCGGTCGGGCGACGAGCGTCGCTGGACATGTCCCACACGTCCACATCCTGAAGCGTGAAGTACTTGGGCAGGTTCAGCGAGCCGGGGCGAGCCTTCAGCGGCGAACCGCGCGTGGCCTCATCGATCGGCATAGCCGACAGACGCGCGTATTCGGCGCGCAGGGCCGCGGTGTCCACATTGCGGAACGAGCCGTAGTGGACAATCAGATTGGTGGGGTTGTCGTCGGCGTAGTACTGGCCGTTGGCGATGTTGGACCCGCGCCGGTGGATGTAGATCGGGGTGTTGGCGCCTTCCAGGATGAAGGTCGGGTGCGTGCGGCCCGGCGTGTTCAGCGGCGGCTTGGCCGCGACCTGATCCAGCCAGTCCATCGCCTCGGGCAGGCGGGCCAGATACTTGCGGTCGCCCGTCAGGCGATAAAAGCCCATCATCGACTTGATGTTGGTGCCGGTCGTGTGGGTGACGAAGGCTTGCGGCTCGATCGTCCGGGCGCCCGCCGGCTTCAGCGTGTCGGGGAAGTGTTGCAGACCCCAGGCCGGTTGCGGCTGCGGCTGCTGGGTCTTTACGAAGATGTCCATGCCGCGATTGATGGCGTCCAGAATCCTCGCATCGCCCCGACCGCTCCGCGCCAGGCCGTGATAGGCGTAGATCAGGAACTCCAGGTTCTCGCCGGCCACGTCGTCGTTGAAGGTGATGTAGGGCGTATAGTCCGCATGGCCGTGCAGGCCGCCGTTCTCGACGAACGGATAGCGCTGGGGCCAGCCGCCGTTCTCGTACTGGCTTTCCAGCACGAAGCTGATCGCCTTGTTCAGCGGCGCCAGATACTTGCGATCCTTCTTCTCAAGGTAGATCCGCAGCAACAGTTGCGACGCCTCGGCTGTGCCCGCGTCGTCGAACGTCGCGTTGCCGTAGTAGTGGTGGAATTCCTCCAGCCGCCAGGCGTTGGCGGCGACCGTGCCGTACCACTGCTTCAGGGACTCCTCGCCGGCGGTATCGATGACATAGTTCCAGCCGCCCAGCGGGTGCTGGCCCTTGACCAGGGCGTCTGCCGCCTTCTTGGCCGCTTCATAGTAAAACGCGTCACCGGTGGCATGATAGGCGTCCAGGAACAGATGGCCCACGGTCGCGGTGCCCGGCGGCTGGACCCAGATCATGGTCGGGTTAGCCTCAAGCTCGCCCCAACGGCGTGAGAAGTCGGGCAGATATTGCCAAACGTATCCGCCTTCGACGGCGGCCTCTTCGCTCATGAACCGAGCGGCGCGCTTCATGGTGTCCAGAATGGCGGCGCGCTCTGGCGACGCTTGGGCCAGGACGGGCCCTGAAGCGGCGACGAAGGTGGCGGCGCCGGCGGCCAGAAGGGCACGGCGGTTCAAGGACGTGGCGAACATGGAAACTCCTGGTGTGACCTCTCTCGCACGGTTTCTTCTGACCGTTTCGAAGCGTCACTCAAGCATGATTGACACCGGTTTCCTAGTCCCTCGTCGCCAATGAAGAAGGCCGCATGGGCGTCTCCACGCGGCCTCCACCAAATCTTTGTGCTCGCAGCCTCAGCGCCTGATATCAAAGCCGCCGTCGGCCATGGCTGCGCGCACCTCGTCGTCGGTGAAAAGGTTGAAGTCGCCGGGCACGGAATGTTTCAAGCCGGCGGCGGCGAGGCCGAAGTCGAGGGCCTCCTGATCCGACCATCCGCTCCATAGACCGAACAGGACGCCAGAGGCGAAAGCGTCGCCGCCGCCGACCCGCTCCACGACGCCGACCATATGAATGGCCTCGGCTTTGGTTTCGATCAATTCCCCGCCATTGCGCGTCAGCATGACGGCGGACAGAGCCTGGTCGGCGACGCTTTCCTGAACCCTCAGGGTGCAGGCGATGCGTTGCAGGCGCGGGAAGGCGGCGAAGGCGGCCTTGGCGGCTTCACGACGACGCACATTCGGGTCGGGGCTGTCGAACGTCGTCTTCAGCACCAGGGCGAAGTCGCGGTCGTCGGCGAAGGCGACCGTGGCGCCCGCCAGCATCTTGCCGAGCGTGGCCGGGGGATCGCCGTCCCATTGTTCCCACAACTTGCCGCGGAAGTTGCCGTCGTAGCTGACCTTGACGCCCTTGCGGACGGCAGCCTCGATGATGGCGACGGCGGCGGCCGAGCCGTTCGGCCCCGTCGCCGGGGTCACGCCCGAGGCGTGCAGCCATTCGACGCCGTCTAGAAGTTGGTCCCAGTCGAAGGCCGTATCGACATGTTCGACGAAGGCCGATCCGGCGCGGTCATAGAGGACTTCCGACGGACGACGCACAGCACCTGGGGTCAGGAAATACAGACCCATCCGGCCGGGTTTGAAGACGACCTGAGAGGTATCGACCCCGTGCTTGCGCACCTCGTCGCGCACGCCCCGCCCTAGCGCATTGTCGGCCAGGACCGTCGCCATGCCGGCCGGCGCGCCGAAGCGGGCCAGCGACACGGCGACATTGGCCTCGGCGCCGGCCGGACGCACGGTCAGGGCAGGCGACTGCATCAGCAGCTCGTTGGCGTTGGGCGAAAACCGCAGCAGCATCTCGCCGAAGCAGAGAATGCGGCGGGAAGATGCAGCCTGGGTCATGATCGCAACGCTAGCCCCGGATCAGCGCGCCTGCCAGCCGCCGTCGACCGGCAGGATGGCGCCTTGGACGTAGTCGGAGGCCCGGCTGGCCAGGAAGACGGCCGCACCGCCCAAGTCCGACGGCTCGCCCCAGCGCCCGGCCGGGATGCGGCCCAGGATTTCGGCAGAACGCACCGGGTCCTCGCGCAGCGCCTGGGTGTTGGCGGTGGCGAAATAGCCGGGGGCGATGGCGTTGGCGGTGATGCGGTGCGGCGCCCATTCGTTGGCCATCAGCTTGGTCAGGCCCGCGACGCCCGACTTGGACGCCGTGTAGGACGGCACGCGGATCCCGCCCTGGAAGGACAGCATGGAGGCGATGTTGATGATCTTGCCGCCGTCACCCTGTTTGATGAACAGGCGGGCGACCGCCTGGCTCATGAAGAAGACGGTCTTCAGGTTGATGTTCATCACTAGGTCCCAGTCCGCCTCGGTGAAGTCGACGGCGTCGGCGCGACGGATCAGGCCGGCGTTGTTCACCAGGATGTCGATCCGGCCCATGGCGGCCAGGGCTTCCTGAACAACGCGTTCGACCGGCTCGATCGAGGTCAGGTCGGCGCTGATGGCGTGGGCGCGCCGGCCCATCGCCTGGACCTTGGCGACCGTGTCGTCGGAGTCCGAAAGGGCGACCGAGACGATGTCAGCGCCCGCCTCAGCCAAAGCCAGGGCGATGCCTTGGCCCAGACCCGTGTTGCCGCCAGTCACCAGGGCGACTTTGCCGGTCAGGTCGAACGGATTGCTCATGTTTTTCTTCCTCTTGTCCTGATTACTTCAACTGGCAGATGTCGAGCTTGTACATGTCGGTGTAGTCGAGATTCTCGCCGCCCATGCCCCAGATGAAGGTGTAGTTCGACGTGCCTGCGCCTGTGTGGATCGACCACGGCGGGCAGATGACGGCCTCGCCGTCGGCGATGACGATGTGGCGCGACTTGTCCGGTTCGCCCATGAAGTGGAAAACTCGGTCGTCCTCGCCCAGGCCGAAATAGAGGTAGGCTTCCGAGCGGCGGTCGTGAATGTGCGGCGGCATGGTGTTCCACACCGAGCCGGGCTTGAGCACCGTCACGCCCAGCAGCAGCTGGCAGGACTTGACCTTGGCCGGAACGACATACTGGTAGATTGTCCGTTCGTTCGACGTCTCCAGCGCGCCCATGTCCAGCGGCACGGCCTCGTCGATCGATATCTTTGTCAGGTCGTAGCGGGCGTGGGCGGGTGTGGCGACCAGATAGAATTTCGCCGGCTCGGCGGGGTTCTTGGAGGCGAAGCGGACGTCGCGCGATCCCATCGGCACATACAGGCCGTCACGGAAGCCCAGTTCGATAGTTTCACCATCCACCGTGATCGAACCGGGGCCGCCGATATTGACCACGCCCAGTTCACGGGCCTGCAGGAACGGCGCGCCGGCCAAGGAGGGCGGCTCCGACTGCGTGGGCAGGTTCAGGGCGGTCTCAGCCGGGGTCGCGCCGCCGATGATCATGCGCTCGTGGTGGGAGTAGTTCAGGCTGACCTTGCCCGGAACGAACAGGCCCTGGATCAGATAGCGATCGCGCAGCTGCTGGTTCGAGGCGCCGTCCATCATGTCGGGATGGGTGGCTTGATAGACTTTGTCATACATGGGGTCGTACATGCGGGCCTCCCTGGGAGCTCGCAGTGCGAGCCACGGTGACGGATCTTGCGCCCGTCCTTCTGTGGACTAGGTAACCGGTGTCATATAATGATGCAATCGATTAGACCAACGCCGCACACATATGCCAGCTTCGCTTCGCCACCGTCTTGAGGATTCCCCCATGAAGATCGCTCTCATCATCGAAAACAGCCAGGCCGCCAAAAGCGAGACGGTGCATGCCGCCTTGACCGTCGTCGCAGAGCCCTTGGGCCATCAAGTCTTTCACTATGGAATGTATGCGGCCGAGGATAAGGCGTCGCTGACCTACGTCATGAACGGCGTGCTGACGGGCATCCTGCTGAACTCCGGCGCGGCTGATTTCGTCGTCACCGGCTGCGGCACGGGCACCGGCTCGATGCTGGCCGCCAACGCCATGCCCGGCGTCTTCTGCGGCCTGATCATCGACCCGACCGACGCCTTCCTGTTCGGCCAGATCAATGACGGCAACGCCATCGCCATGCCCTATGCCAAGGGCTTCGGCTGGGCGGCGGAACTGAACCTTCAGGACGTCTATCGCAAGCTGTTCGAAGGCGAGCGCGGCCTGGGCTATCCCAAGGAACGCGCCGAGATCATGCGCAAGAATCGCGGCGTGCTCAGCGACCTGAAGTCGGTGACCTGCCACGACATGCTGACGGTTCTAAAGACAATGGATCAGGATCTGCTGAAGGCCGCCATCGCCGGCGAGAAATTCCAGGACTACTTCTTCGCCAATGCCACGGACGAAGGCATTCGCGACTATCTGAAGGACGTTCTCGCCGCCAAGCCTGCGCTCGAAACGGCCTGAGGCAAAGAGGTCGGCGCGATCACGCGCGCCGACCCAACTCAGACTGCCGGGATTGCCGACTTGCGCACCACCAGGGCCGGTCGAACTTCGGGCTGCTGCATCGTGGCCGGATCCACGCCCCGCATCGGCGCCAGCAGCTTTTCGGCCGCCATCCGTCCCATGTCTCGGATCGGCAGGCGCACCGAGGTCAGGTTGGGCCAAACCCGCGCCGCCATCGGCAAATCATCGAAACCGACGACGGACAGGTCGCGAGGCAGTTCCAGCCCGCGATCTCGCGCCGCCTGCATCACCCCGATGGCCATGTCGTCGTTGAGGGTGAAGATCGCGGTCGGCGGCGTTTCCAGCGCCAGGAGGGCGTGGCCCGCCTCCACGCCTGATTCGAACGTATAGGCGCCTTTGAAATCGTAAGCCGGGTCCAGCGGGATCCCGCGCTCGGCCAGAGCGTCCAGGAACCCCTTGCCCCGCACGGCCGACGACCGGAACAGGTCCGGCCCGCGCACCAGACCGATTCTTTTGTGTCCCAGGTCGGCCAGATGCGCCGCCGCCTCAGCCGCGCCGAGCCAGTCATTGGTGACCACCATCGCTTGAGGCTCGTCCAACGCTACCGAGGCGATGCGGACATAGGGGCAGTCGAGATCGCGCAGCAGGTCGATGACCTGTTCATCCTCGGACACCGAAGGCGGCATGATGACGCCGTACAGACGTTGGCGCTCGACGAAGCCCCTGATGTCTTCCAGCAGGGTAGGGGAGTTGCGATTGCAAGGATGGACGACCAGTTCCAGGCCGGAACCCTTCAGCGCATCCAGCACGCCTTGCTGCATGTTCACGACATAGGTCGGGCTCGGGTTATCGTAGATCAGACCGACCAAGAACGAACGCCTGAAAGCCAGGCCGCGCGCCTGTGGATCAGGCGTGAAACCCAGAGCCTTGATGACGGCGTTGACCTTTTCGCGCGTGTCTTCCTTGACGAACGGCGACTGATTAATGACCCGCGAGACGGTCTTCTTGGAGACCTGCGCCTCACGGGCGACATCATTGATGGTTGCCCGCTTGCCCGGCTTGCCGGATCGCGGATCGTCTTGAGCCAAGGTTCGGCTCCTTCCCTATGTGCAGCTTGAAGGCATAGCCGCGACTCGCGGCCGACGCCATGGGGCTCAGTTAAAGCGCATTGACACCGGTTTCCTTCGTCGCTCTTATCGGAGCCTATTCACGAGGCGACACCTTTGACTTCGACCCCCTCACTTGCGAGCCAGGACGACGCGCTGTCGGCCGACCCGGCGGCGATCGCACAGCAGTTCGTCGACGCGCGTCTGGCGGCGCGCAACACGCCAGACTATCCCGGCGTGATTCCCCAGAGCATGGCCGAATCCTACGCCATCCAGGACGTCGCCATCGGTCTGTTTCCCGATAAGGTCGTGGGCTGGAAGGTGGGCGGTGTCCCGCCTGAGCAGCAGCCGAAGCTGGGGATCCATCGTCTGGCCGGCGCCATCTTCGCGCGCAACGTCTGGCCGGCGCCCGGCGATAGGGTCGTTCCCTTGCCAGAAATCGAGGGTGGGTTTGCAGCGGTGGAAGCCGAGTTCATTGCTCGGATCGGCGCCGACGCCGATCCCGCCAAGACCGACTGGACCATCGAAGAAGCAATGGGCGTCGTGGACAAGGTGTTCATCGGCGTCGAACTGGCCGGTAGCCCTCTTTCCACGATCAACGACCTGGGATCAGCCGTGGTCGCCTCCGATTTCGGCAACAATGGCGGACTGATGATCGGTCCCGAGGTCGAGAACTGGCGCGACCGGCTGGACAGCATTGAGGTCGAGACGATGATCAATGGCGCCAGCGTCGGCACGGGCGGGTCGCAGTCCCTCGCGGGCGGCGCGATGGAATCCGTGCGATTTCTGTTTGAACATTGCGCGCGCTGGGGCCGTCCGCTGAAGGCGGGCATGCTGGTTTCGACCGGCGCTGTCACCGGCGTCCACCGTGTCCACGCGGGCGACGAAGCCGTGTGCATCTTCAAGGGTATCGCAGAACTTCACTGTTCGGTCGTCAGGGCCGAAGCCCAGTAACATCATCGGACGCCCACCCCGCCGCCGTTCAGGGACGGAAAAGAGCAGGGACGCGTTGAGGAATATTCAGGAACGGGTTTTCATAACCATGTCAGACGCCTCCGTCGCGCCGCCGATCCAGATCAAGGCGCCATCTCCCGGCAAGTATCGCTGGATCATCATGTGGCTGCTGTTCGCAGCCATGGTCATCAACTACGTCGATCGCCAGATGATCGGCTTCCTCAAGCCGACCTTGTCGGCCGAGTTCGGCTGGTCCGAAACGGACTATGCCGACATCGTCTTCTGGTTCCAGGCGTCCTATGCCGTGGCCTACCTGTTGTGGGGCCGGATCATGGACAAGATCGGCGCGCGTTGGGGTCTGGGGATCGCCTTCGGCATCTGGCAGATCGGCCATATCATGCACGGTGCGGCGCGAGATCTGTCGCACTTCATGATGGCGCGGATGGTGCTGGGCGTCGGTGAGGCCGGCGGCTTCCCCGGCGGCATCAAGGCGGTCGCGGAGTGGTTCCCGAAGAAGGAACGCGCCTTCGCCACGGGGCTGTTCAACGCCGGCACCAATATCGGCGCCATCGTCACCCCCCTGATCGTTCCAGGCCTCGTCCTGGCCTTCGGCTGGCAGATGGCCTTTGTCATCACCGGGGCCTTGGGCCTGATCTGGCTTCCGATCTGGCTGCTGGTCTATCGCCGCCCGCGCGAACAGAAGAAGCTGTCCGCGACCGAACTAGCCTACATCGAGCAGGACCCGGCCGACGTCGTCGAAAAGGTCAAATGGACCAAACTGCTGACGGTCAAGGAAACCTGGGCCTACGCTCTGGGCAAGTTCCTGATTGATCCGATCTGGTGGATGTTCCTGTTCTGGTTGCCGGACTTCCTGGGCAAAACCTATGGGCTGGACCTAAAGACCTTCGGCCCGCCGCTGGTCGCCATCTATCTGCTGTCCGATGTCGGGTCGGTTGGCGGGGGCTGGCTGTCGTCGCGCTTCATGCATAGGGGCATGAGCATCAATAAGGCCCGCAAGATCACCATGTTGATCTGCGCCCTGTGCGCCGTGCCGGTGGCCTTCGCGGCCGAAGCGTCAAACCTTTGGGTTGCGGTCGGCATTATCGGACTGGCGACGGCCGCGCACCAGGGCTTCTCGGCCAATCTCTATGCGCTTCCAGGCGATGTCTTCCCCCGCTCGGCGGTGGGATCGGTCGTCGGCATCGGCGGAATGCTGGGCGCCATCGGCGGCATGGCCATGGCCAAATACGCCGGCTACGTCCTGGAGAAGATCGGCACCTATACGCCCATCTTCATCGTGGCGGCTTCGGCCTATCTGATCGCGCTTCTGGTCATTCACCTGATTACGCCGAAATACGAACTGGCCAAGGTCTGACGAACGACTGAGTGGCTAAGCACCGCGACGTCATCAAGGATTGCGGCCGGGCGAGCGATCGTCCGGCCGTCGTCTTTTTCAGGAAGAGAGAACCGTGATGGATCTGGAACGCAGGACGCTTTTAGGTCTGGCGATGGGGGCCGTGGTTGGCGCATCCGGGGCGAGGGCGCAGACAGTGGCGGACGGCGGCCGCGTCGCCCCGCCGGACCCAACCGAGATCATCCGCCTATGGCCCGACGGCGCGCCGGGTGGGCGGGGTGTGACCGTCACGCCGGTCGTGCCAGAGCGGTCGACCGATCCCGCCTTCCACGACCGTTACGCCCAGTACACGACCGATCCGATCCTGACCGTCTTTCGCCCCGAGCGGCCAAACGGTTCGGCGATGCTCCTCATACCCGGCGGCGGCTATCGCTGGGCTGTGCTGGACAAGGAAGGGTATGACGTTGCGCGCGTTTTCGCGGCCAGCGGCACGACCTGTTTCGTCCTGCGTTATCGCCTGCCGGCTGACGGCTGGGCGGCCGGGGCCGACGCACCCCTTCAGGACGCCCAGCGTGCGATCCGGCTGATACGCAGCCGCGCCGCCGACTATGCTGTCGATCGGCAAAAGATCGCCGTACTGGGCGCCTCGGCCGGCGGTCATCTGGCGGGGTTGGCCAGTGTCCGGACGGACCCGACCTATGAACCGGTCGACGCCGCCGACAGCGCATCCTTGCGACCAGATTTGACCGTTTTAATGTATCCGGTCGCGACCATGGCGGACCCGTACGTCCACGCCGGATCGCGGACGCACCTGCTGGGCGAGACGCCTTCGGCCGAGCGGATCGCGGCCTATTCTCTTGAGCAGATGGGGTGGCGGAATGCGGCTCCCGTCTTCTTGCTGCACGCCATGGACGACACGTCCGTGCCGGTCGAGAACAGCCTGCAACTGCTGACCACGCTCAAATCCGCCGCCGTCCCGTCTGAGGCGCATCTGTTCCAGGAAGGCGGCCACGGATTCGGCGTCCGCCTGATCCAGGGCAAGCCCGCCCAGGTCTGGCCCGATCTGGTGCGCGCCTGGGCCGTCAGGCTGGATTTCCCGCTCTAGGTTCCCGGCTGGATATAGGGAATGGCCGAGAAGAAGGCCCGCTCGTCGCCGCGCGGGTCGTCGACCATGCGCGGCTGGATATCCATCAACATCGTCTGTCGGCGAGGCAGCTCATAGCGGTCCCAGCGCGGCAGTCCGGCATGGTTGGGATCGCCGTCGCGGGCCAGGGCGATGAAGGCGTCGCTCATCCGGTCCGACATGATTTGCGCATCCGGCCCACGCGTCCGCGACCCTGTCGCCTCGACATTGTCGAACACCAACGGAATGTCGGCGGTGTGGAAGGCACCCTTGCGACCCGAGGCCAACTCTCCAGGGAAGTCGAGTTGATAGACCCAGGCTGGCGCCCCGGCCTTGGCCCGCTCCTCGGCCTCGATCACCGCGCCGCGCCAGGACCGCCCCGCCGTCGTCGCGGCGATCAGCACCTGGTCGGGCGACCATTCAGGATGCATGGCGCGATAGCCAGCGATCACGGCTTCGGGCGTGATGTCGATTCGCATGACGCCGGGCGACAGCCGCGTCTTCAAGGTCTCCCACGTCAGGCCGACATTCTTGGGATCGTTGCCCATGAAGCCCAAGGTCTCTTCGCGGGTATTGCCGATGATCATGGGGATCGACCGGCCCAGCGGCGCCGCGTCGGGATAGAAGGGGTGGCGGGGCAGGGTGCGGAAATCCAGCACCGGCCCGAAATACAGGCCGCCGAAGCCCAGAATCGGGTCCTCGGCGCTCTGCGCTTCGAGCAGCCGCTCGACCGGCATCGTCGCCGCTTCGGCCGCCCGATCCGGCGTCAGGCCCAGAGCCTTCAGCCATGTCGTGGCTCGCGTCGTGGCGTTGATTGGCCCGGACGCCGTCACCTGCTGACCGCTCATGGTCGCGGCGCGATGGAACAGACCTTGCGCCGCCGGCGTCGCCATCAGGGTGGCGATCTTGGCGCCCCCGCCGGACTGACCGAACAGCATCACCCTGGACGGATCGCCGCCGAACGCGGCAATATTGTCCCGTACCCATTGCAGCGCCAGAATCAGATCCAGCTGGCCGACGTTGCCCGAATCTTCGAACCCCGGGGCCAGTCGCGCCAGATAGGCATAGCCGAAAACATTCAGCCGGTGGTTCAGCGTCACCACCACGACATCGCCGCGCGCCGCCAGACGCGTGCCGTCATACAGCGGGTCCGATCCCGATCCGCTCGAATAGGCGCCGCCGTGGATATAGACCATCACCGGTCGCCGACCCGCGTCGGTCCGCGGCGTCCAGACGTTCAGGAACAGGCAGTCTTCGCTTTGATTCGGCTCATCGCCGCGCTGCGGACTGGCCGCGCCGTAACTTGTTGTACGAACCGGATCGCGCCATGGCGTCGGCTTCTCTGGCGGCTGAAACCGTCGCGTCGGCGCTCCATATCGCACGCCTTTGAAGACGCTGATCCCGTCCTGCCGCAGACCGATGACCGGCCCGACGGTGGTTATCACGTTACTCGGCGCCGTGGCGGCAAGCACGCCGGAGGACACCGAAAGCAAACCTGCGGTCGCCATGCTGCTCAGCAGCGCCTTACGTCGCGTGATCATCAATCGTCGCCCATCTGATATCCAGCGAGAGCGATCCTGACACCGGTATCATCATCATTCAATGCGCAATGCTTGCGAGGTCGAGATGCAGGCGCAGAAACCCGACGACAAATGCCGAAACCTCGTTTCGATAATGTCGGAACTTGGCCTAGGCCTTCGTCAGGCCGGTGGCGGAGAGGGTGGGATTCGAACCCACGGTACCCTTCCAGGCACGCCGCATTTCGAGTGCGGTACATTCGACCACTCTGCCACCTCTCCGCGGCGCCGATATCGCTTGGTCGAGCGAGGGGCTTCTCTAGTCGGAGCCGCAGCGCTTCGCAACCCGTCTGTGAAAGAAATCCGACGCTATCTTTGCGCGGGCAAGGACAGGCCCGGCGCGGCGCCGGTCTGGGCGTCCACGCCCTTGAATCGAAACAGTTCGGCGGGTCGGCCGCCCGTGGTGGAAGAGAGCTGTCCGGTGGGTTCGACCAGCCCAGTGCGCTCCACACCGCGCCGGAAATTCTGCTTGTGCAGGCTGAGGCCCGAGACGGCCTCGGCGCCCGCCTGGAGTTCAGACAGGGTGAAGACGCCAGGCGTCAGATCGAACAGGACCGGGCGGTATTTCAGCTTGCTGCGCAGGCGGCCGAGCGCGGTCGCCAGGATGCGCCGGTGATCCGAGGACATGATGCGGCCCGGCATGGGCTGCGTGGGCGACAGGTCGGCGTCGCGCCATGCCTCGGCGACCAGACGCGCTTCGTAAAGCAGTTCATAGCGCTCCAGCACCCGCTCCTCGTTCCAGCGGTGATCGGCCGTCAGGGCGAACAGGGCGCGGGCCCGGGCCAAGCGGTGCTCGTCGCCATCGGCCCAGGCGTGCAGGCCTTCCCTGATCTGAGCGTCCTGACCGCCGCGCCGGTCTTCCCAGGGAAAGAACTCGAACACGGCGTCCCACCGGGCATCGTGGGTCTGGCCTTCCGCCGCGTCGGGCGTCAGGGCCAAATAGCCGACAGACAGCTCTCTGTGACGGCCGGGGCCGGGCGTGGCGCGCGGCGAAGCGCGGCCCGCGTCGCCGAAGGTGTAGAGCTGTTCGACGAAGCCGAGCCGAAACCCGGTCTGTGCGGTCACGAAGTCCCGCAAAGCGCGTTCGAAGGTGCGGTCGCGCACGGGATCAAACGGCCCGAAGGGCAGGGCCCGCGAACCGTCCTCGGTCGGGGTCGTCAGGACGACGGCCTGCCGGTCTTTCAAGGTCATCACGACCGCCGACAGACCGATGCGAACGCCGTCCTCCGCCCCTTGGGTCATCGTGTTATTCCGTGTGCCAGGCGTCGTCGGCGGGGATCAGGCCGACAGCGCCAGCCAGGACCCGGTAGCGTTCCAGATAGCGGGCCTGGGCGACCGGGGCGGGTTGGGGTTCGATCGTCAGGCTGTAACCCTCGGGCGGGCTGCCGAAGAAGCCCAGCGATTCCTTTTCGGTGAAACCCGCCAACTGCGTCGCCTCAAAGAAGGCGCAGGCCTTGTCGGCCTTCTTGATCAGGGTCTTGATCGTTTGCGGCGTCTTGGGCGGCAGGCCGTAGCGCAGGTGGATCGCGGCTTCCAGCTTGGCCTCGAAGTCCTTGTAACCGGCTCCGAGCGCCGCCTTGAACGGCGAGATCATGTCGCCGATGACGTATTCCGAGGCGTCGTGCAACAGAGCGGCCAGACGCCATTTCGGATCCAGGCCGGGCTTGATGTGGGCGGCGATCTCTTCAACCACGCACGAGTGCTGGGCGACCGAGAAGGCGTGCTCGCCGATGGTCTGACCGTTCCAACGGGCGACGCGCGCCAGGCCGTGGGCGATGTCCTCGATCTCGATGTCGAACGGCGACGGGTCCAGCAGGTCCAGGCGACGACCGGACAGCATGCGCTGCCAAGCGCGGAGGGCGTTCTTCTTGGTGGGGCGCTCGGCCAAATCGCGTGTCCTGATCGCTTGTCGGCTGGTCAGGTGACGCAAAGATACGTCGGGATCAAGCGGGAGGGGCGAGACGGCGCAGGAAATCGCCGCGTCAGCGTCCGACGTTCAGTGTGACCAGTTCCTTGGCGTCGTCGAAAATGCCGTCGTTTCGGCGATCCTTGGACCTCACCACGGCGATGACGATCGGGCCGCCGCTGGGGCCGCGCGCCTCGAATCCTACTTGGCGCCAGCCCGCATCGCCGGGCTGATCGTCAGCCAGGATATAGGTCATGCGCGTCGCTGCGCCCGGCGCACGGGTGCGCACGCGCGTGGAGTTGTCGTTGGCGTCCACGCTGACCGTCGAGGTTTCGGTGCGGACGTTTTGTCCGTCCTTGGACTGGATGTTGATGCCGCCGATGCGGACGCTGGCGTTATCGCCCTGGGTCTCGATCTTCAGGCCGGGCAGGCGGACCGAGGCGTCCTCGCCGCGCGTCTTGATGTCGACCCCAGGCGCTTGGACGGAAGTCGTATGGCCTGCCTCGATTGATGGAGGCGGTGGCGGCGCATCGCCTGCGCCCGGGGCCAGCCGCGCGACTGTATGAGGCAGATCGGCGCTGGCGCGCGCCTCGAAGTCCCGCAACACATCATCGACTGAGCGCCCGTCCAGCTTGACAAGATGTAGGACGACGTCGGCGCCCTTGGGGCCGCCATAGACGCAGTTCGCGCCGCCTGCCGCCGCTAGGCCCTTTCGCGTCAGGACGCCAAGATTGTCGGGGCATTGCAGGGCGTCGATCACCTTTAATACGCCTGCGCCCTGATCGTCGCTGGAGGAGGTGGTGGTGATGCGGACCGAGTTGTCGCCATCGCAGGCGGCCAGGCTGGCGCTGAGGACTAGATAAAGCAGGACATGACGCATGGTCGAACCTCTCTTGGCCCCCATTCTGCGCGCTGCGGCCGCGTGATCCAGTGAAATCGCGGTAATCACCGCGTCAGCCGCCGGGGCGCGAGCCTTCGCGGCGGTTCAGAAACGCCAGACGTTCGAACAGATGCACGTCCTGCTCGTTCTTCAGCAGCGCGCCGTGCAGCGGCGGGATCAGCTTGTTCGGCGTCTTCTCACGCAGGGTCTCGGCGTCGATATCCTCGACCAGCAACAGCTTCAGCCAATCCAGAAGCTCCGAGGTTGACGGCTTCTTCTTCAGGCCCGGCGTGTCGCGGATTTCGTAGAAAGTCTTCAAGGCCTCGGACACCAGGCGCGGTTTGATGCCGGGGAAGTGGACATCGACGATAGCCGAAAGGGTCTCGGCGTCGGGGAAGCGAATGAAGTGGAAGAAGCAGCGGCGCAGAAAGGCGTCAGGCAGTTCTTTTTCATTGTTGGAGGTGATGATCACGATGGGACGAACTTCGGCGCGGATCGTCTCGTCCGTTTCCTGAACGTAGAACTCCATCCGATCCAGTTCCTGCAGCAGGTCGTTGGGAAACTCGATGTCGGCCTTGTCGATTTCGTCGATCAGCAGGACGGGGCGGGCGGGGGCGGTGAAGGCTTCCCACAGCTTGCCTTTTTTCAGATAGTTACGAACGTCATGGACGCGTTCCTCGCCCAACTGGCTGTCGCGCAGCCGGCTTACCGCGTCATACTCATACAGGCCGTTGTGGGCCTTGGTCGTGGATTTGACGTGCCAGGTGATCAGCGGCGCGTCGAAGGCTTTGGCGATCTCATAGGCCAGCACCGTCTTGCCTGTGCCGGGCTCTCCCTTGATCAGCAGGGGACGCTCAAGTGCGACCGCGGCGTTTACCGCGATCTTGAGGTCGCTCGTGGCGATATAGCGGTCCGTGCCTTCGAAACGGCTCATAGAAAAACCCACTCCGTGTTTCCACGGAGTGGGTTAGCGGATCGCCTGCGTCGTGAACAGCGATCAGGTGATGCGCTTGGCAGAGACCGGATCGCTGGCGGGGAAGGTCTCTTCCAGGCCTTCATCAACCAGCGCCTCCTGGCGGCTGTCCGACTTGTCGATCTTGTCCAGCTGGTCCGGTACGCCATCCTGCGAGGTCGTGCGCTTGGCGTGCGGGACGTCGGTCGAGGCGTCGTGACGGGCTTTGTCGTCGGTCATGTCATTCTCTCCTTATCGCGCCGGAGCGTCTTGATCGCCGTCCGGGCCGTATCCCAGGTCCGTGATGTCGTCATCCGAGAGACGTTTGGCCTCCCAGTGGGCGGCGCTGGCCTGTGCGCCGCGTTCGTTTTCCATCAGGCCGGAATAGACGAGCTCGATTTCATCCGGCGCTGACGCCGGCCCGCCTTCGGCGTCGATCTGATCGCGGTTTTCGCCATCGACGCCCAACAGGGCGTCGGCTTCGCGTTCGATGCCGTCGAGAGCTAGTTGGTCGTCGAGATCGACCTCGGCGTCCTCGTCGAACTCCTCTTCGTCGGCGTCGCCGTCAGCCTGGGTCACGTCCAGCACCTGATCGGCCTCATCCAGCAGGAATTCGCCGTCGCCCTCGTCGTCCAGATGGGTTTCGTCGAACGTCTCAGACTGTTCCTGATCGTCCTGATAGTCGTTGTCCGGCATCGTCGTCTCCTCTTCGACAAGCCAACGCAACGGCGACGATACGCGTTCCAGCGGATCGATCTCACAAGGGATGGTTAACTGATGCCGGAGTAGGGTCTGATTCACTCGGAGCTGTCGTGCGCGACTGGCTCGATCACGACTGGAGTACGGTCCTCAATGGCCTTGAAGCTGTCGCTGAAACCCGGCGAGAAGTTCGTTCTGAATGGCGCCGTGGTCCAGAACGGCGATCGTCGCGGCGTGCTGATCCTCCAAAACCGCGCCAGCGTCCTGCGCGAGAAGGACATCATGCAGGCCGAGGACGTCACCACGCCTGCACGCCGCATCTATTTCCCGATCATGATGATGTATCTGGACGAGAGTTCGGCGTCGAAGTTCTTCGACGAACTCGCTCTGCGGATCACCGAATTCATGGGCGCGACGCAGAACCCGGACATCCTGGCCGAATGCGTCTCGGCCTCGCGTCATGTGCTGGCGCGCGAATACTATAAGGCCCTGATGTCGGCGCGTAAGATTGTCGAGTATGAAGAGAGAGTGCTGAATGTCGCTTCAGGCCTACACAGCGGCGACAGCGAGGGCTGAGAGCCCGCGCGACCTGGAGTACCGTCTGTTCGGTCAGGTCACGCGCGCTCTGGTTCACGCCTCGACCGTCGACGAATCCGACATCGCCACCCGTATCGACGCGCTGGACTGGAACCGGCGTCTGTGGTCGACGCTGGCCGGCGAGTGCAGTGATCCGGGCAACGCCCTGGGCGCTCCGATGCGGGCGCAGATCATCTCGCTGAGCCTGTTCGTCAATCGCCATTCCTCGGCGATCATGCGGGGCGAGGAAAGCTTCCAGGACCTGATCGACATCAACCGCATGATCATGCAGGGCCTGTCCGGCGGGGCGTCGCCGACGCAGTAGATCGGCACGCGTTCACGAAAGCGCGAAGCCCATTGGCGCAAGGCGTTGAGCCGTCTTATGTTTCATCTCCCTGTTCAACAGTCGAAAGGAGGTGATCCAGTGTCTCATTGTCATCAATCGCGAGCGGCGACCGCGACCCTGGCCCTCGGAGAGGGTCTGGTCTGAGCCTTTCAGACTGAGTTGCGGCCGGACCGTTCGCGGTCAGGCAATGAAGGGTCGTCGGGGAAACTCGGCGGCCCTTTTTGTCGCCGTCAGTGCAGCAGTTTGGCGAACCAGCCGGTCACGTGCTGGGCCACCTCGACCACCGTCGCCCAGATCAGGAACAGATAGAGAGCGCTGGCTGCGGTGGCCACGACGCCGAGCAGGATGGCGACCCCGTCGCGCTGCATCATGCCCAGGGCGAACAGAACCAGGGCGATGCCGGGCAGGGCGTCTCCAAACGGGATGGGCAAGGCCATGATCAGGGCCAACACGACGCAGACCAGGCCTGTGAAGGTGTCGGCGACATCGCCGGTCAGCAGCGGCAGGCGAGGGCGGGTCAAGCGTTCGATGGCGCGGACCATCTTCAGGACGCTCAGGCCATTCGGGCGTCTGCGAACGGCGCGCCTCACGCCGTCGGAAAAGATGTAGCGGCGCCCGGCGATCCGCACCTTTGCCGACAGGACCCAGCGGCGTAGCCAGGCCGGGGCTGCGAACGGCGTGGCGATCAAGGACGTGTAGGCGGCGCGGGACACCGAGGCCTTCAGCATCCAGCGCGGCAGCCACACGCTCTGCCTCTGGAAAGCCAGTTCCAGAGACATCAGGATGATCGGCACGGCGAAGACTGCCTTGCCGCCGGGCGGCCAGGGCAGGAGCGCCAGCAGCGACAGGATCAGGATCATGGCCCCGAAGCCGCGCTCGCCGAACGACGCGACTAATTCGGCCATGGTCAGCTTGGGTTCTGGGGCGTGGCCGAGGTCTTCAAGAACGTCGGAGAACCGCCGCAGGTCGTCGTTCGGAGGCGGTTGGGCGGGCATCAGGCGGGGCGCTCGGCTGGAGATTGCGCCCATCTAGGCGGTCGGCGCGCGGATCGCCACTTACAGAACGGACAGGCGATCAGATAAATCGACTGTGTCTCAGTCCTGCACGTGCTCGGGTTTGCCCTTGCGCTTGGTTTCGGCAAGGTCTTCCAGCTGCTTTTCCGTCATGGACTCGACCATGGACTTGGACGCGCCCTTCAGCTTTGACTTCGGCGTGTCCCCGCGCTTGGCCGACAGGGCGGCGCCGGCGGCCTTTTGCTGAGCGGCGGATTTGGCGGGCATGGTCTGTCTCCCTTGTGCGGAGACAAGCCGTCAGCCGCCCAGCAGTTCCCGTCCGATCAGGAAGCGGCGGATCTCGTTGGTGCCGGCGCCGATGTCATAGAGTTTGGCGTCGCGGACCAGTCGTTCGACCGGCCATTCCTTGGTGTAGCCGGCGCCGCCCAAGGCCTGAACGGCCTCCATCGTCACCTTTACCGCATTTTCGGACGCCAGCAGGATCGCGCCCGCCGCGTCGTAGCGCGTTGTCAGGCCGGCGTCGCAGGCTTTGGCGACCGAATAGACATAGGCGCGGGCGCTGTTCAGGGCGACGTACATGTCGGCGATCTTGCCCTGCATCAGCTGGAACGAGCCGATCGGCTTGCCGAACTGCTTGCGGTCGCGGACGTAGGGCAGAACGACATCCAGCGCGGCCTGCATGATGCCGAGCGGACCGGCAGCCAGAACGGCGCGCTCATAGTCCAGGCCGCTCATCAGCACGCCGGCGCCGCCGCCCAGCGGACCCATGATGTTGTCTTCCGGCACTTCGCAATCTTCGAAAACCAGTTCGGCGGTGTCCGAGCCGCGCATGCCCATCTTGTCCAGCTTTTTGCTGACGCTGAAACCCTTCATGCCCTTTTCGATCAGGAAGGCAGTGCAACCCTTTGATCCTGCGCCCGGATCGGTCTTGGCGTAGACGACGAGGGTGTCGGCATGGGGCGCGTTGGTGATCCAGAACTTGGTGCCGTTCAGGACGTAGCGATCGCCCTTCTTTTCAGCGCGGGTGCGCATCGACATGACGTCCGAGCCTGATCCGGCCTCGGACATGGCCAGCGAGCCGACATGTTCGCCGCTGATCAGCTTGGGCAGATATTTCTGCTTCTGCTCGGGCGTGCCCCAGCGCCGAATCTGATTGACGCAAAGGTTGGAGTGGGCGCCGTAGCTCAGGCCGATCGAGGCCGAGGCGCGCGACACTTCCTCCATCGCCACGACATGTTCGAGATAGCCCAGGCCAAGGCCGCCGAACTCTTCTTCGACGGTGATGCCATGCAGGCCCAGTTCGCCCATTTCGGGCCAGAGTTCGCGTTTGAACTCGTTCTTTTCGTCGATCTCGGCGGCCAGCGGGGCCAGGCGATCGGCGGCCCAGCGGGCGGTGGTGTCGCGGATGGCGTCGGCGTTATCGCCAAGGCCGAATTCCATGGACTGGGGCGCGAAGGGAATGCTCATGCGCTAGGGCGTAGCATCGCGCACGGCCTTTCGCCAAGCGCTGTCAGATGCGGTGAGCCCGTCCCCAGCGCCGATAGCAGTTGTAGCCCGACACACCCAGGCAGGCGGCGGCGACCAGGATCAAGACCCAGGCGACCGTAGCGGTGTCGCTGCTGTTCGATATCGACGCGCGGCGAAAGGCGGCCATGGCGACGCCAAGGCACAGGGCGCCTAGGCCGCCCATGATGACGAAGGTCAAGGTTTCCCCCAGGCCCGAGCGCCGCTTGGCGCGAGCGCGGGCCACGACCTCACGCGTGCTCAGCACGTCTTCGCTGGCTGCCGCATCACCCTCGATGGCCGGTGTGGCGGCGCTGTCGCCGGACGCGGCTTCGGCCAGTCCCGGCGCGGTCAGCACCACGCTGGTTTTCTGCGCACCCGCGAAGCCCGACGGCGTCTCCGGCTGTTGGGTCTCGACCGGGGCGTGGATGTCGTTGGCGGCGATGATCGGCGCAGCGACGGAGACGGTCTCCGATTGTCCACTCAGCGCCACGTCGTCCTGGGCCGGGAATGGGGCGACGGCTTCATCCAGGGCGCCGTCGACGGCGGGCAGGGTCGGCTCATCCGTCTCGAAAGGAGACGGCAGAGGCGCGGCCAAAAGATCCGCCAGGGTGACCGGCGCGCCGGGCGCGGCGTTGAACAGCGCGTGTTCAGCCGAGCGACGGCGGGTCGGGGTCTCGGCTGCGGCTTCATCGGCCCAGGCGCTCAAAGACGCGGACGCCTGCCGGGCAGACCCCGCATTCAACTGTTCGACCACGTCGGAGGCGGCGAACCTGTCCGCGCCGATGGAAAAGGCGAAACTGGCCAGGGCGTCGAACTGATGCTGGTTGAGGGGAACGCGGACATGATCGGTCACGGCCTGCACGACCGGGATCAGGTCGTATTGCATAAGCAGTTCGGCCTCGGCCTCGGACACCCTCGCGCCTTCGCGGGCCGACCGGGTGTGGCCATAGCCGATGACCCAGCGACCGTCGCTGCGCTGCATGGCCCGAGGCCGGAAGCCTTCGAAACTCTTGATCAGCATGACGCCCTCGCGGGACACCTTGCTGGGTTTGGGGAGGACGTCAGACACAGTTGACCCAATTGGAAACAGGCGCGCGGCGCTCGCACCGCTCCCAGCAAGGGCCGCGCCGGATCGTCCGCGTCGTGTCTAGAGCAGCACCAGTGTGGCCAGACCAAGGAAGATCAAGAAGCCGAAGAAGTCGGTGGTTGCCGTAACGAACACGGCCGACGACACGGCTGGGTCGAACTTCAGCTTGGACAGGGTCAAGGGCGTCAGGACCCCGATCGAAGCGGCGACCAGCAGGTTCAGGATCATGGCCGCGCCTATCACCAGGCCGATCTTCCAGTCTTCGTCCCGGAACCAGAAGCCGGCCGCGATGCCGATCAGGGGGGCCAGGATCAGGCCGTTGGCCAGGCCGACCATCATTTCCCGCCAGAAGGTGCGCGGGGCGTTCGAACTGTTCAGCTCGCGTGTCGCCAGGGCGCGCACGGTCACGGTCAGGGCCTGGGTGCCCGCGTTGCCGCCGATGGCCGAGACGATCGGCATCAGGACGGCGAGGGCGACGATCTGCTGGATGGTGGCCTCGAACAGGCCGATGACACTGGCGCCCAGCGCCGCCGTCGCCAGATTTATCGCCAGCCAGGGCACGCGACCGCGCACGATCTCGGGCACGGACGAACCGCGGTCCTCATCGGCGACACCGGCCAGACGCAGAATGTCCTCGCGGTTTTCTTCCTGAATGATGTTGACGATGTCATCGACGGTGATCTGACCGACCAGCCGCCCGGCCGCGTCCACGACGGGCGCCGAGATCAGGTGGTATTTCTCGAAGATGTAGGCGACTTCTTCCTGATCCTGATCGACGGCGATCTCGTTGATCGGCTCCATCAGATCGGTCAGGGCGACGGTTCGGGCGGCGCGTAGAAGACCGCTGATCGGCACGCCGCCGACCGGACGGTTCAGCGGATCGACGACATAGATGTCGAAGAAAAGCTCGGGCAGGTCGTCGCCCTGTTTGCGGATGTGGTCGATGGTGTCGCCCACGCTCCAGAACTGGGGCGCGGCCATCACCTCGCGCTGCATCAGGCGGCCGGCGGACTCTTCCGCATAGCCCAGGCTGCTTTCGATGGCGGCGCGATCGACTTCGGGCATGGCGGCCAGAACGCGTTCGCGCTGGTCGTCTTCCAGGTCTTCGACGACGGCGGCGGCGTCGTCGGAATCCAGTTCCTGCAGCGCCTCGGCCAGGGTGCCGTGCGGGACCCGCTCCAGCACCTCTTCGCGGATATTGTCGTCGAGCTCGGGCAGGGTCTCGGCCAGAAGCTCGGGCGGCAACCACAGCACGACGACGGCGCGGTGTTCCGCCGTCAGAAAGCCCATCAGGTCAGCGACGTCGGCCGGGTGCAGGTCTTCCAGCAGCGAGCGCAGCCGCATCCCGTCGCCGTCGTCGGCGGCGTCCACGACTTTCTCGACGAATTGAGGGGTGAGGACATAGTCCTCGTCCAGGGCGGCGTGGTCTTCGTTATCGAGCGTCTCGTCTGGAGCAAAGGCGGTGTCCGTGGTGCTCACGTGGTCGCCTCCCTTGGTAGAATGTCCAGCCGTACTTAGCCGATGAATCGCCCTGTTTAGCCAGATGGTGCGGTCGAGAAGACTCGAACTTCCACGGGTTGCCCCACAGCGACCTCAACGCTGCGCGTCTACCAATTCCGCCACGACCGCTCGCATCGGAGCGGCGGCGAATAGACGAAGCCGTTGGAAAAGGAAAGGGCGAAATGAACGACGCAAAGACGTCGCGGATCAAAGCCTCAGGCCGACCCGGCCATGAAGTCGTACACGTCCGCCTGGCGGGTGACGGTGATGGCGATACGGTCGTCTCGGATCTCGATTTCGCCGCGCGCGACCGGATAGTTGTTGGCTAGGATCCAGACCTCGTCGCCCTCTGCGGCGTCCAGGGGAATCACCGCGCCGCGACCCATGCGCAGCAGTTGCGACATCGGCAGCACCGAGCGACCCAGCACCACTGAGATTTCGACATCGACGGCGTTGATCTGGGTCACGTAAAGCTCTCTTCACTGGAGGGCCGTCTCTTGCAGAAACGCCCTGGCGACCACATTGAAGCGTCATGCTTGCTGAGCCGTTAAGCCCGTCCCTTCAGAAACTGCGTCTCGACGATGGCCGACCGGTCGAATGGGCCGTGTCGAAAGGCTACGTCGACTATACGGCCGCGGAGGCTTTCATGGAGGCGCGCGTCGCCGCCATTGCGGCCGGCAAAGCGCATGAGATGGTCTGGTTGCTGGAACATCCGCCGCTCTACACCGCCGGCGTCTCGGCCAAGGACGACGACCTTCTGGATGCCGGCCGGTTTCCGGTGCATCGCACAGGGCGGGGCGGGCAGTTCACCTATCACGGGCCGGGACAGCGCGTCGCCTATGTGATGTTGGACCTGAACCGACGCGGCAAGGACGTGCGGTGTTTCGTGCGCGGGCTTGAGCTGTGGCTGATCGGCGCCCTGGATACGTTCGGCGTAAAGGCCGACATCCGGCCGGGTCGCGTGGGCGTGTGGGTCGAGCGCAAGGGGGCGGGCTGGTCGCGCGAGGACAAGATCGCCGCCATCGGCGTCAAGGTGCGCAAATGGGTCAGCTTCCACGGCATCAGCCTGAACGTGGAGCCGGATCTGGATCATTTCGGCGGCATCGTCCCCTGCGGCATTCAGGAACACGGCGTCACCAGCCTGGTCGATCTCGGCGTTCTGGCGACGATGGACGAGGCCGACGAGGCCTTGAGGCGCAGCTTCGATCGAATATTCGGCGCAGCGGTCGAAGCGCCGGCGCCGCTTTGATGCGCGCCGCATCGCCGCAGCCCATGTGACAATCGGGCGAAATCCCGCGCGGCGGGGTTGGCAAGCGCCGGACGCATGGGGTTTAACCTTTCCCACGAGCTTGAAATCAAAGGCCGCAGGAAACCCCATGAACCGAATGATCGCCGCCGCATCGGCCGCTGTTCTGTCGCTGACCGCCGCCGCCGGCGCCGCTGTCGCACAGGATTTTCGCGCTCTGGCGCAGCAAGACCTCCAGGCCGCGCATGACGCCCTGGCCGCCAACCACCCCGCCGCCGTGATTCCCGGCGCGCCCAGCGAAGCGTTTCGCAGCTGGATCGATGCTGGCCTGACCGATGCGCAAGGCAAGGTGGGACGCGTGAACAGCGGCGACAGCCACGCCTATCTGATGCGCTACTACGCCAACGGCTTCCGCGATTCGAACATCGCGATTCGCCCGACCTATGAAGGCCTTGGCCCCTTCTTCGCGACCAGCTGGCCGGGCGTGACCACGGCGTGGCGCAACGGCGAATATGTCGTCTCCTATGTGAAGCCCGGCGTTCGCAACGTGCCGCCGCTCGGCGCGACACTAGTCAAATGCGGCGACAAGACCGCCGCTCAGTTGGCCGAAGAGCGGCTGGACCGCTGGGAAGGCGACCTGACGACGGAAGCCGGACGTGTCCGCACCGCCCCCTATCTGCTGTGGAACCGCAATAACCCGTTCACAGGCGGCGTTCCGTCGCTGTGCACCTTTAAGGTCGGGCGTCGCGATCGTGACTTCCAGATGCAGCCCCAGCCGGCCGACGCCGCCAGCCTGGAAGCCGCCTATCGCGCCACCGTCTATACGCCGGGCGCCAATCCGTTGTCGGTCGAGACGGTCGACGGCCGTCCGTGGATCAACGTTCACACCCTGGCTGACGACGCCGGATGGGACGCCTTCTACGCCGCCGTCGAAGCCCAACTGCCCGCCATTCGCGGCGCGCAGGGGCTGGTCATCGATCTGCGCGGGGCAAACGGCGGTTCGCTGAATGCGACAGGCAAGGGCTATGGCCTGGCCAACCGCATCTGGACGCCGGAGTTCACCGTCAGCCGTCAGCCTGAAGCCGGCTCGATCACCTATCGCGCCACGCCCGCCAACCGTCAGTGGTTCGCCGACACCCTGGCGCGCATGCAGGCCGATCCGCGCTTCGTCGCCGAGTCCGGTCCGGTGATCGAACAGACCCAAGCCATCGTCGCCGCCTTCGATTCGGCCCTGGCCGCCAATCAGCCGACCTTCACCATGCCGGGCCGTCCCTCGGTGGCGGACACGGGCGCAGCAAACCCGGTGGCGGGTCCGGTCGTGGTCCTGGTCGACAGCGGCTGCACCAGCGGGTGCCTAGATACGCTGGACCTGCTGACACGCCTGCCGAACGTGCGCCTGGCCGGATCGGTCACCGCTGAGGACTCGATCTTTATCGAGCCGACCGTTCTGCGCCTGCCGTCGAACTATGCCGAGCTGACCTATGGTCATAAGGCCTGGACCACGCGCCAACGAGGCAACGATGCGCCCTTCACCCCGGCACAGGGCCTTGCCTATACCGGATCGGCGACGGACGAGGCGGCCGTGCGCGCTTGGGTCGGCACGCTGTTCCAATAAGGAAAAAGCCGGTCGAATGAACGAGGGGCGGGCAGGGGGTGGAACCCTTGGCCCGCCCTTCTTATTTGCAGTCCATGACCGATCTCGCCCAAACCTCCGAAACCCTCCGTTCGCCGTCCGGCTATGACCTGACGCCGCCGAACGCCGAAGAACGCGCCCGGCTCGAAGCCGATTTGAATCCTGAGGAAAAGCGCGTCCTGCTGTCTCACGGCACGGAGGCGCCGTTCTGCGGCACTCTGCTTGGCGAGAAGCGGGCCGGCGTATTCTGCTGCCGCGAATGCGGCTTGCCGTTGTTCAAGAGCGGAACGAAGTTCGAAAGCGGCACCGGCTGGCCCAGCTTCACTCAGCCGGTTGATGACGCGCATGTCCACGCGATCCGCGACACCAGCTACGGCATGATCCGCATCGAGACCCAATGCGCCCGGTGCGGCAGCCACCAGGGTCACGTCTTCCCCGACGGCCCGCCGCCGACCGGAAACCGCTATTGCATCAACTCGGTCGCGCTTAGTTTCGTAGCCGAGGGCGAGGCCTTGCCGGACCCCCTGAACCGTGGCGACGGCATCGCCTGACCTTGGCCTCAATCGCTGTGCTAGGATGATGTCGAACGGAGGTGGCCTATGCTGATCGCAAGTCTCTTGGCGGGTGTGGCGCTGGCGGCGTCGGACGGTGATCCGGACGGCGTGGTCACAACGGCGCCGACAAATGCGCCAACCCTGGCCCAGGCCCTGGCTGCGACGCCTGAGGCGTCGGTGACCGCGCCGACGGCCCAGGACGCCGCCCCGCACGGCATGACCACCGAACAGCAGATCCAGAACTGGATCAGCGCGCGCACGCCGGGCGCAACCTTCGACGAGAGCGCAGAGCCGGGGGCGCCGGCCGAACGCAAGATGCATGGCATGGTCGAGGCCGGGATCGGCACCGGCGGTTATCGCAGCTATGGCGCGGCCGTTTCCTTGCCCGTCGGCGAGAACGGCCGCCTGGACCTGGCCTACCGCGAAGGCCGCAATGAACCTTGGGGATACGGCTACGGCGGCTATGGTCTGCGCGGACCGGGCTTCTATTCACCTTATGGCGGCGGCTGGCGCGGTCGAGGCTATGGGGCCGACACCACGACCAAGTCGATGTCGATGGGGTTCAGCTGGAGCAAGGATGGCGATGCGGATGACCGCGATCCCTATCGCCGCGGCCTGTACGGCTACGACTGAAGGCTTTTCCGTCCGATCTGGAAAACCAAAAAGGCCCGACGAAAGCCGGGCCTTTTCAAGTCTCAGATGGTGCCGCCGGGGGGAATCGAACCCACGACCTCAGCCTTACCAAGGATGCGCTCTACCACTGAGCTACGGCGGCCCCGACTGAGGAAGCGGCCGTATAGCCAAACCCTTCCGGGGAGGGAAGCGGCTTTTTGACGATCTGAAAGAAAGTTTGGACATGGCCCGTGATCACGGCATCATCGCGCCATGACTCGCACGCCGCATGACGCCGATACGCCCTCCGCCGCCGCACAGGCGACGCCGATCGTCGAATCGGGCCCTGAGTTCGGAAAGGCCCAATCTGAGAGAGAAAGGGCAAAGGCGGAAAAGGCCATGCGGCTGGCCTCGGCGCTCCGGGCCAATCTGCGGCGGCGCAAGGCGCCGGCGCGCACGCCGGCTGCACCACGCGACAGCAACTGAAAGTCATCGCCTCGCGATCACGCAGCCCTTTGGCAAGCGCCCGCCGGCTTGCTAGAGAACCTTCCCCCCGAGGCGTTGGCCTCGGGCGCGCTTAAGGACGTCATGGACAGCATCGCCATTCAGGGCGGCGCCCAGCTTTTCGGGGACATTCCCGTCAGCGGCGCCAAGAACTCCGCCATCAAGCTGATGGCCGCCTCGATCCTGACGGATCAGCCCTTGCTGCTGACCAATATGCCGCGTCTGGCCGACACCCGGTTCCTGGGTCAGTTGCTGCGCCAGTTTGGCATCGAAGTGACCGAGCGTGACGGCGCGGACGGGCAGGAGAGCCTGTTTCACGCCAAGGACCTGACCTCGACCTTCGCCCCCTATGATCTGGTGCGCCAAATGCGGGCTTCGTTCAATGTGCTGGGGCCGTTGCTGGCGCGCACAGGCGAAGCCAAGGTCTCGCTGCCGGGCGGCTGCACCATCGGTGCGCGTCCGGTCGATCTGCATCTGCAGGCGCTGACGGCGCTGGGCGCCGAGATCGAGTTGGACGAAGGCTATGTCACCGCCCGCGCGCCCAAGGGCTTGAAGGGCGCCGAGATCGAGTTCCCCTTCGTCTCGGTCGGCGCCACCGAACATGCGCTTCTGGCCGCTGTGCTGGCTGAAGGCACGACCGTCCTGCGCCGTGCGGCGCGCGAACCCGAGATCGGCGATCTGGCCCACTGTCTGACGGCCATGGGCGCCAAAATTGAGGGAATCGACACCGATGTGCTGACCATCACCGGCGTCTCGTCGCTGAATGGAACGACCTGGTCTGTGATCCCCGACCGGATCGAGATGGGCTCCTACGCCGTCGCCGCCGCCATGGCGGGCGGCGAGGTGCGTCTGACCAAGGCGCGGGCTGACTTGATCGGTTCGCTGACCGACAAGATGGTCGAGGCGGGCGTCGAGGTGTCGCCGACCGCCGACGGCGTTCTGATCAAACGCGACCCGAAGCAGCGCCTGAAGGCCGTGGACGTCGAGACGGCCATCTATCCGGGCTTCGCTACCGATCTCCAGGCCCAGTTCATGGCGCTAATGACGACGGCGGAGGGCGTCAGCACGGTTCGCGAGACGATCTTCGAAAACCGCTTCATGCATGTGCCGGAGTTGGCGCGACTGGGCGCCGACATTTCGGTCCATGCCGGAGAGGCGCACGTCAACGGTGTCGAAGTTCTGCACGGTGCGCAGGTGATGGCGACCGATCTTCGCGCCTCCATGTGCCTGGTTATCGCGGGCCTCGTCGCCGAGGGCGAAACTACTGTCGGACGCGTCTATCATCTGGATCGCGGTTTCGAGCGTTTGGAAGAAAAGCTCGGCGCGTGCGGAGCCGACATCCGCCGCATAAAGGGAACAGGTGATGAGCACTGAGATCGACGGCGTCATCACCGAAGCCAAGGCGCCGGTCGAACCGTTGCGCCTGCTGGCCGAGGACGCCGACGATCTCCAGATCATTTCCGCCGCGCTTCAGGACGCCATCCTGCGGCCCGTCGATATCGTCTGGGAAAAACAGGCGCGGACCCTGACCATCGCCTTTAGCCGGTTTTGCTGGGAGTGCGGCGGGACGCGCGTGATGTGCGCCATGCAGTTCGGCGACGTTCTGGCGGTCAAGAGCCGCCGCCTGTCGCGCAGTCCCGACGCTTCGCTAGAACTGCTCGCGCTCGACTTTATTCCGACCGAGGATCTCAGCGGCCGCGTCATCCTGATGTTCGCCGGCGGCGGGGATCTGCGGATCGACGTCGAATGTTTGGACGCCGTGGTGACGGATATTTCCGACCGCTGGCCTGCACGGATCGCGCCGACCCACCTGGACACGCCCGAACTGGACGAAGGGACCGCGGCATGAGCGCCGATCACAAGCTGGCCTCGGTCGAACTGGACGCCGCGACCCTTCCGGCGGCGACGGCCGAGATCGAGCACGAGCGTCGCGTCGCCATCTTTGATCTGGTCGAGAAAAACAGTTTCGAGCCCGTCGGCGCCGAGGGCGGGCCCTACAGGCTGAAACTGTCGCTTCAGGACAATCGTCTGGTGTTCGACATCGACGGCGAGAACTTCACGCGCACCTACGCCATCAGCCTGACGCCGCTGAAAGGCGTGATCAAAGACTATCTGATGATCTGCGACAGCTACTACGAGGCTCTGCGCGGATCCTCGGCCAGCCAGATCGAATCGGTCGATATGGGCCGACGCGGCCTTCACAACGAAGGGGCCGAGCAGCTGAAGACGCGGTTGGACGGCAAGATCGTGGTCGATCACGAAACGTCGCGGCGCCTGTTTACATTGCTCTGCGCCCTCTACCGTCGCGGCTGACCTCGACTATCTCTGCGTTTTCGGGCATTAGGCCCGTCCATTCCGCCCCTCGCGCCCGCCCGGCGTGGGGTCGAACGCATACTCAACGGGCGTGAGAGGCCGCATGGCTAAGGAAGAACTGCTCGAGTTTCCCGGCACCGTCAGCGAACTGCTGCCGAACGCCACCTTCCGCGTGACGCTCGAGAACGACCACGAGATCATCGCCCACACCGCCGGCAAGATGCGTAAGAACCGCATCCGCGTTCTGGCCGGCGACAAGGTGCTGGTCGAAATGACCCCCTACGACCTGACCAAGGGTCGCATCACCTATCGCTTCAAGTAAGTGGCTGCGGGTCGCCCCGAACTGGTGCTGGCTTCGGCCAGCCCGCGCCGCATCGAACTGCTGGCGCAGGTCGGGATCACACCCGACCATATCGATCCCGCCGACATCGACGAAACGCCTCTGAAGGGCGAGACCCCGCCGCGTCTGGCCGAACGGCTCGCCATCTCTAAGGCCCAGGTTGTCGCAGAACGCCGTCGCGACGCGGTCGTCATCGCCGCCGATACGGTTGTCGCTGTCGGGCGTCGCTTTCTGGAAAAGGCGGCGGACGAGGGCGAGGCGACACGTTTTCTGAAACTGCTGTCCGGCCGCAATCACCGCGTCTTCACCGGCGTCGCCGTCTGGCGCGACGGAAAACTATCGTCGCGCGTCAACGAAACCCGCGTGACCTTCAAACCCTTGTCGGACCACGAGATCGCATCCTACGTCGCCACGGGCGACTGGCGCGGCAAGGCCGGGGGCTATGGCATCCAGGGCCCGGCGGCCGCCTTCATTCAGCGAATCGTCGGCAGCCATCCGTCCGTGATGGGCCTGCCCGTCTATGAGGCCGTCCAGCTTTTGCACGGCGTCGGCTGGCGTTCATGAGCGGCGCAGTCGAGGTCTTCCTCGACGAGACGCCTGGCGAGACGCGTGGCGCCATCATGCGCGACGGCCGCTACACCCATCTTCTGATCCACCGCGAGGATGATGTGGCGCAGACCCGGCTCGGCGCCCGCTCGGTGGGGCGTGTCATCGAGGTGAACCCCGGCTTGCGCGGCGCCTTCGTCGATATCGCCGCACCGACCGCCGCTTTTCTACCGTTCCCCAGAAACGATCGGCTCACGCAAGGCCAACGGCTGGAAGTCATCGTCACCGCCGAACCTCATGCGGGAAAAGGGGCGGTGGTTCGCCGTCTGGGGCCCGGGGAGGGGACGCCTCGCCTGATTCAGCCCGCACCCAGCATCGCCGAACAGCTGCGCGATCTCGCGCCCGGCGAGGAAACAGTCACCGGCATCGCCGCTATCGACGCCGTGGTCGAGGCGGAGGAGGAGGCTCTGGCTCAATCGATCGTTTTCGCCTCGTATGGAATCGATCTCGCCATCGAACGCACGCGCGCCTTGGTGGCTGTGGACATCGACTTCACCTCCACCCCCGGTCGTGATCCGAAACAGGCAAGGGCGGCTGCGAATCGCGAGGGGTTGAAACAGGCGGCGCGGCTGATCGGCCTGCGGAACTGGGGCGGCCTGATCGTCATCGACATGATCGGGGACGGTACGGACGCGGAGGCCCAGGCCAAGGTTGCGCGGGCCGCGTTCGGTCACGAACCCCAGGCCGTCTTCGGACCCGTCAGTCGGTTCGGCCTGTTGCAGATGTCGCTTCCCTGGCGCCGTACGCCGATCGAGGAGGTTCTGCTCGGCGCCAGCGGACGCCCGTCTGTTCAAACACGAGCCTTGTCTGTCGTGCGCACTTTGCGGCGGCAGCTTCTGGCCGATACCCTGTCGCCGCGCGTCATCGCGCGCTGCGCGCCGGAAGAAGCCGTAATCACTGATCCGCTGGCGGCTCGTCTGGGACCGCGAGCGGTGATCCAGGCCGATGCCGCAATCCCGCCAGGGCGCGGACGAATAGAAGAGGGTTGAGCCGTGGCTTCCTGTCCCATCTGCCGCAAGGCCGACGCCGATCCCAAGTACAAGCCCTTCTGCTCACGTCGCTGTTCGGACGTGGATCTTCAGCGCTGGTTCACCGGCGCCTACGCCATTCCGGCCGCCTTGGACGAGGGTGCGGAAGATGATGACGAAAAGGACGGATTGGGCGCTGGACAGGCGGAAAAGCCTCCCCTATAGACCCGCCTCTCGCGACGCCGCGTCGGCGCCTGGATAGCTCAGCTGGTAGAGCAGCGGATTGAAAATCCGCGTGTCGGTGGTTCGAACCCGCCTCCAGGCACCATATTTTCCTACACCGTGAAATCGATTGTTTTGAGCGCATGATCCTGTGCTGCGGCCTCTGCGCCGCCCTTCGGTTTCCGCTGGCTTGCAGCGATCAGCCCGACATTTGCAGTATCGGGAAATGATCGCGCTCAGGACGGCCGTTTTGAACAAACTTGCTTCATCTGACGCCAGATCATCATCAAAATGTCGCGCTGCCGCACTTTAATGCGCTGGTTGATGGAACTTTTCTCCATGTCTCTCGACGGGTTAAAAGCCCCTCTTGTCCCTTGACGCTCCGGTAAGGGTTCGTCAAAGGGTTGAGGCGCCTTCGCAAGAAGACGTTAATGCGGATCGCCGGGGACGTGTCCCCGAAGGTTCGACCAGCGGAGACGAGGCGGGCGACCGGTTCGATCTCCACCGAAGATTTCAGCGGGCTCTGATCCTCGAAAGGACGGGCGCGTTGAAGGAAACATTTCAGGTTGGGGGGCGGTCGCTGACTATGGCCGCACCTTTGGTTCCACGAGTCAGACCAAGCAGGAACTGGCGAATTATGCTGAACAGCAAAAAGACGAATATCCTTCTCGCCATGGCCGGCGCCGCCGCGCTGATGGCGAGCTCGCCGGTCCTGGCCCAGGCCCCGGCC
This sequence comes from Brevundimonas sp. EU05-FHT14B07, assembly GCF_058790795.1. NCBI lineage: Bacteria > Pseudomonadati > Pseudomonadota > Alphaproteobacteria > Caulobacterales > Caulobacteraceae > Brevundimonas > Brevundimonas sp. EU05-FHT14B07. The sequence goes on along the minus strand of NZ_JBYTCZ010000005.1, from coordinate 35,944 downwards.
GAGCCCACCCCGGCCGCCTCGACTGCGGCTCCCGCAGCCGCCGCTCCGGCTGCTGGCGAAGCTGATCCGGCAACGGTGAACGACGCCGTCGGCGGCGGTCACGGCGACATCACCCCGATCTCCATGTTCATGGAAGCCACGGTCGTCGTTAAGGTCGTTATGGCCGGCTTGCTGCTGGCCTCGATCCTGTCGTGGACCCTGCTGCTCATCAAGCTGTTCGAGTTCGGCGCTCTGAACCGCAAGACCGACACCTTCCTCGAGAACTTCCGCGGCGCCCGCACCATCGCCGACATGCGCGCTGTCTCGACTCAGGAAGAGTTCGACGGCAACCCGCTGGCCGACATGGCCGCCGCCGCCACCGAAGAAATCGAACTGTCGCGTCAATCGGGTCTGTCGGTCACCGGCGATCACCTCGATTCGGCCATGGGCCGCGCTCAGTCGGCTGTCGCCGCCGTTCAATCCGGTCTGGCCCTGCGCCTTTCGGGCGGTCAACAGTTCCTGGCTTCGGTCGGCTCGATCGGTCCGTTCGTCGGTCTGTTCGGCACCGTGTACGGCATCATGAACTCCTTCATCGGTATCGCCCAGTCGAACACGACCAACCTGGCCGTCGTGGCGCCGGGTATCGCTGAAGCTCTTCTGGCCACCGGTATCGGTCTGTTCGCCGCTATTCCGGCCGTTGTCTTCTACAACTACTTCAACACCCGCATCGCTGCCTACGGCACGCGCGCCGACGGCTTCGCCGCTGAGCTGCTGAACGGCATCTCGCGTCAGCTCGACAAGGGGGCGTAAGACGGATGGCCGCCAAGATTAAATCGGGCGGCGCTGGCAACCTGCCTCAGGCCAACAGTGATATCAACGTTACGCCTTTCGTTGATATCATGCTGGTCCTGCTCATCATCTTCATGGTGGCGGCTCCGCTTGCCTCTGTGTCGGTGCCTGTCGAGTTGCCAATCGCCGTCGCCAAGGCGGCCCCGAACCCGCCCAAGCCGGTCTATATTTCGATCCAGAATGACGGCGACGTCTATGTGGGCGACTTCAAGACCGACGTCGGATCCCTGGGCGCCGATCTGAAAGAACAGATCGGTTCCCGGAACCCGGCCGATGAGCGGATCTTCATTCGGGGCGATCAGAACACCCGTTACGGCGACTTCATGCAGGTCATGAATGCGCTGCAGGATAACGGCTTCTATAGCGTTGCGCTGGTCGGCGAAGACCAGGCGACGAGTTAGGATGCGGAGATAGTATGACAGACGTCGAATATCATCGCAGTCGCTACGACGTACCCAAGAAGAAGGGCTTCATGGGGGTGTCCTACCCCGTGCTGATCGTCTGCCTGATGGTGGTCAGCATCTTGTTTGCGTTGCTGATCTTCTTTGTTCAGCAGTCCAAGTTCAAGCTGAAGGAGTTTAACTACGTCGACGAGTCCGTCGAGGTCGAGTTGGTCGAGCCGGTTCCTCCGCCTCCGCCGCCTCCGCCTCCGCCGCCTCCGCCGACGGACACGCCTCCGCCGCCGAAGCTTCAGGTGCGCGTGCCGGCTCCGGTCCCGAACATCGTCCCCCCTCCGCCGGTCAATATCACGCCGACGAAGAAGGAAGATCGGGTTGAATACACGGGTCCGCCCGTCAACATTCCTGGACCTCCGCCTCCGCCTGCGCCTCCGGCTCCGCCGCGCCCGTCGACGATCACGAACGTTCAGTGGTCGCGCCAACCGCGCCCGACGGCTGATGACTTCCCGGCGCGTGCGCTGGAACGTGAAATCAGCGGTTCGGCTACGGTCGAGTGCACCGCGCGCTCCAACGGTGCTCCGGCGAACTGCCGCGTGATCTCGGAAGAGCCCGCAGGCATGGGCTTCGGCCGCGCCGCCATTCGGGTGGTTCAGCGTGGACAGTTGTCCCCGCGGACTGTCGACGGCGCCGCTCAAGACGCGACCTTCCGCGTCCGGGTGCCCTTCACCCTCGGGTGATGGTTATTGCAACAGACAAGACGCCCCGGAGAGCAATCTCCGGGGCGTTTTTCTTTGTCGCGTTGCCGGCGAAATCTCCTGACGAAATGTGAGGAAGGCGCTTGATCGCCTGCCGCAGGCCCGGTAGAGAACGCGCCTCGCGATGCGCGGGCCGCCTTAGCTCAGTTGGTTAGAGCGCCGGTTTGTGGAACCGGAGGTCCTCAGTTCAAGCCTGAGAGGCGGTACCATCGCAAAGCGCGGCCGGGCTTGCAGCCCGCCGTCGCCGCGACCATTTCCTGATCATCGATCGCCATATCCGTTTTTAGGCCGATCCCCACACCGACAGGAGAAGGCCCCTATGAAGACGCGCAAGTTGGGTGCGAACGGCCCCGAGGTCTCGGCCATTGGCTTGGGCTGCATGGGGATGAGCGCCTTCTATGGCGGCTCCGAAGAGGCTGAGTCCATCTCCGTAGTCCATCGGGCGCTCGATCTGGGCATCACCCTGTTCGACACCGCCGAGATGTACGGCCCTCACACCAACGAGGTGCTGGTCGGCAAGGCGCTGAACGACCGGCGCGACCAAGCCTTCATCGCCACCAAATTCGGCATCAACTATAACGCCGACCGCACCAAGCTGATGACCGACGGCAGCCCGGCCAATGTCCGTCGCGCCATCGAGGGCAGCCTGCAACGCCTCGGCGTCGATCACGTAGATCTTTATTATCTGCACCGCGTCGATCCGGACACGCCGATTGAGGATACGGTCGGGGCGATGGCGGAACTGGTCAAGGAGGGCAAGGTCCGCTTCCTGGGCCTGTCCGAGGCCGCACCCGACACCCTGCGAAAGGCGCATGCGACCCATCCAATTACGGCGCTGCAGACGGAATATTCGCTTTGGAGCCGCGAGCCGGAGGACGAACTGTTCGCAGTCGTGCGCGAACTGGGCATCGGCTTCGTGCCCTATAGCCCGCTGGGGCGAGGCTTCCTGTCGGGCGACATCACCTCGATCGATGACCTGGACGCAGACGACTTCCGCCGCACCAATCCGCGCTTCATGGGCGAGAACTTCCAGAAGAACCTGGATCTGGTTGAGGCCGCGAAGGCAATTGCATCGGACAAGGGCATAACTGCCGCTCAACTGGCGCTGGCCTGGGTGCTGGCGCAGGGCGAGGATCTGATCCCGATCCCCGGCACCCGTCGTATCGCGACCTTGGAGCAGAATGCGGCGGCCGTGGACGTCGTGCTGACGCCTGAGGATCTCGCCCGGATCGAGGCCGTCTTCCCCAAAGGCGCGGCGACGGGGCATCGCTACGCAGAGGCGGCGCGGGCGGCGCTGAATCGCTGAGCCACAAGCCAAATGAAAAAGGCCCGGTCGAAGCGCTCCGACCGGGCCTTTCGTAAATGGGGCGTCCTGACCCTACTGGATGCGGGTCCAGGTCTGGGTCTTGCACAGCGGAGCCACAATGCAGCCGCGCAGACGCAGGCTGTTGTCGTTTGTCATGGTGATGGTGCCGCGATAGGTTCCGCCGTCGGCCGGATTGTAGACCGAGCCGTTGCGCCATTCCGTCGGACCGCCGGTGAAGCCGGTCAGCATGGGCAGATTGCGCAGGGTGCGGTTCCGCTGAGCAGCGTTGCGATTGTTGGCGTCGCGCGCATTGGCGTCGGCGCGAATGTGGTCAGACGTCACCAGCGTGCCGCACAGCGCCTGGCCGCAGCGCGCGATCCGCACCTGACCGCCATTAGTCGGCGTCTGCCACAGGCCGGTCGGGTCGCCCGCCAGGGCTGGAGAGGCGAGGGCGCCCGCCAGGGTCGCCGCGGCCAGCATGATCTTGATCTTCATAGTCGTTCCCTTTCGTCGGGTCGGTCGCACCGCCCGTTGAAGCGGACGTTGATCGCGGTTTCGGTTGAAAACAAGGCCAAAACCCCAGCGATCACCAACGAAAACCGACCCTTAGGTCAACTTCGACCGCCGATCAGGGCCAGCCATTCGTCCTCGGTCAGCACCTGGACGCCATGCTTCTCGGCGTCCTTGAGCTTGGAGCCGGCTCCGGGGCCTGCGACGAGGTAGTCGGTCTTTTTCGACACTGAACCCGAGACCTTGGCGCCCAGGCTTTCGGCGCGGGCCTTGGCCTCGTCGCGGGTGAAGCGCTCCAGGGCGCCGGTGAAGACGACGGTCTTGCCCGCGACCGCAGTGTCGGACTTGGGCCGTTCGGCATCGAGGATTTCGGTCAGTTCGGCTTCCAAAGCCTCTACGACCTGCAGATTATGCGGCTCGTGGAAGAAGTGGGCCAAGGCCTCGGCCGCGACGGGACCGACGCCGGTGACACCGGCGATCTGGTTCAGGATTTCGGACGGGCCGTCCTCGCGCGCGACACGGGCCAGTTCGACCAGCCCGGACCAGTCGTTCGCCATCGTCGCCAGAGACCGGCGGGCCGGAGCGGCCATGCCGGGGAAGGCCTGGCTGATCTTCATGTCCATCGTCGCCTCGGGCCAGGGATCTACGGCGGGGGGCGCGGCCTCGGCCATCAGGGTCAGGACGCGGGGCGATATGGCGTGGGCGGCGGCCAGGTCGGTCCAGGCGTCGGACGGCACGCCCGAGGCGGCTTGGAGGCAGGCGGCCTTCAGCGCGGACCAGCTCTCGAAAGCGCGGGCCAGGACGATGGAGGTCTGTTCGCCGATGTCGCGAATTCCCAGACCGAACAGGAACCGGTCCAGCGCGATGACGCGACGGGCGTCGATGCCGGCGACCAGATTTCGGATGCTGGTCTCGCCATAACCATCGTCGCGTTCCAGTTCTTTCAGCCGCGCCTCGTCGCGCGCCAGTCGGAAGATGTCGGCCGGCTCCTTGATCCAGCCCCGCGCATGGAAGGCGACCAACTGCTTTTCGCCTAATCCCTCAATGTCAAAGGCGCGGCGGCCGACGAAATGCTTGAGTCGTTCGACGATCTGGGCGTCGCAGACCAGGCCGCCGGTGCAGCGGCGCTTGACCTCATCGCCTTCGCGCACGGCTTCCGAGCCGCAGACGGGGCAGTGTTCAGGGAAGGCATAGGGGACGGCGTCGGCGGGACGTAACTCCGGGACCACGCCCAGGATCTGGGGGATGACATCGCCGGCGCGTTGCAGGCGGACGGTGTCGCCGATGCGGACATCCAGACGCTCGATCTCGTCTTCATTGTGCAGGGTGGCGTTGCGCACCACCACGCCTCCGACGGTGACGGGGTGCAGGCGGGCGACGGGGGTCAGGGAGCCGGTGCGGCCGACCTGGATGTCGATGCCTTCCAGCACCGTGGTCGCCTGCTGCGCCGGGAATTTGTGGGCGATGGCCCAGCGAGGGCTGCGGGCGACGAAGCCCAGGCGGCGTTGCCAGTCGATGCGATCCACCTTGTAGACCACGCCGTCGATGTCATAGCCCAAGGTCGCCCGGTCGCGTTCCAGTTCGCGATAGACGGCGATCAGGCCTTCCGCACCCTCGACCCGGCGCGAGCGGGCGTTGACGGGGAAGCCCCAGGCCTTGAGCTTTTGCAGGGCTTCCCACTGGGTCTCGGCGAAGTCGCTGGAGTGTTCGCCCCAGGCGTAGGCGAAGAAGTTCAGCGGACGTTTGGCGGTGATCCGGGCGTCCTTTTGGCGCAGGGAGCCGGCGGCGAAGTTGCGGGGGTTGGCGTAGGTCCGGCGGCCTTCCGCCTCTGCGGCCGCGTTGAAGGCGGCGAAGGCGTCATTAGGGGCATAGACCTCGCCCCGGATCTCAATCCGGGCGGGCCAGTCGACGCCGGCCAGGGTCTGTTGCACATCGGCGATGGTGTTCAGATTGGCGGTGACGTCCTCGCCCGCGCGGCCGTCGCCGCGCGTGGCGCCGATCGTCAGTTTGCCGTCGACATACAGGAGATTGGCGGACAGGCCGTCGATCTTGGGCTCGGCGACGAAGGCGATCGGTTCGTCGGCGGGCAGTTTCAGGAAACGGATGATCCGGGCCACGAAATCGCGCACCTCGCCCTCGTCGAAGGCGTTGTCCAGCGACAGCATGGGCACGCCGTGGCGCACCTCGGCGAACTGGGTTGAGGTGGCGGCGCCGACCTTGTTCGACGGCGAGTCGGGGCGGACCAGATCAGGGAAGGCGGCTTCGATCGCCAGGTTGCGCGCACGCAGGGCGTCGTAGTCGGCGTCGGAAATCTCGGGCGTCGCCTCGTTGTAGAGCGCGTCGTGACGGGCCATTTCGGCGGCCAACCAGGCCAGGGCCTCCGCGGCCGTCTCGGCGGTGAGGTCTTCGACGGGGACTTCGAGAGGAATCGCGTTGGCCATGGCCGTCGTCATATCATCTGACGCGCCGCCCGTGCATCGCGCAAAGCCGATGATGACAGAACCGTAGGCTGACGCGCCGTCCGCACTTCGCTAGGTTCGCGCATCCTTATCGGAGCCTGTATGACTCGTTCGACCCTCTGCCTTTTCGGCGCTGGCGCCGCCCTGATCGTCAGTGGTTGCACCGCCGTTCCCGCGACAGCTCCGAGTGCGCCGAGCGCCGTCGCGCCGGTTTCCAGCCAACTGCTGGACGATGTTCGCATCCTGTCGGCCGACGACATGCAGGGCCGCGACACGGGCTCTGAAGGCGGCGAGCGGGCGCGCGCCTATATCGTGGCGCGACTGGAGGCCATGGGGGTTCAGGCGCCGCCGTTCGGGCGTTTGCAGCGGTTCGAGACGCCGGGCCGCACGCGCGAGGGGGTGAAGACCTTCAGCGGCGTGAATATCGTCGGCCTGATCCCCGGAACGCGCGTCGCCGACCGCTATATCGTCGTGACGGCCCATTACGACCATGTCGGGGTCAATGACGGTCAGATCTTCCACGGCGCCGACGACAACGCCTCGGGCGTGGCGACGATGCTGGAGCTGGCGGCGCGACTGAAGGCCCAACCGCCGGAACACAGCGTGCTGATCGTCGCGCTGGACGGCGAGGAGCGGGGGCTGTTGGGCGCTCGAGAATTCGTCAAGGCGCCGCCGGTGCCGCTGTCGTCCCTGAGCCTGAACCTGAACTTCGACATGACGGCGCGGGCGGAGACCGACGGCCATCTGTGGGTCACCGGGACCTATCAGCACCCCAATCTGCGCCCCGTGCTGGAGGCCGTGGCGCCGAACGGCGCCGTGTCCTTCGCCTTCGGCAAAGACACCCCGCAGGATACGGGCGAGAACAACTGGGTCGACGCCTCCGATCATGGCGCCTTCCACGAGGCAGGCGTGCCCTTCCTGTACATGGGCGTCGATTATCACCCCGACTATCATCGACCGAGCGACACCTTCGACAAGATCGAGCCATCGGTCTTCACCAGCGCGACCGAGATCGCCATCGCCGGGTTCCGCGCTTTGGACCAGGCGCTTGATCGATGAGATCCTCATGGATGGTTGTCGCGGTCATAGGCTTACTGAGCCTGGCGGCATGCGAGCGGCGCGACGCTGCGACACCGACGTCGACGCCGGAAGCGACGTTCCAGCATCGTCTAAGCGGCGATATCTCGGGCGACTATCGCCCGACAGGTGAGGCATCCATTCAGCCCGTGGCATCGCTGTTCATCGGACAGGATGAGGCCTTTGCTGCCTGGGAAGGCGGCTCCCGCGCTTCGCCGCCTCTGATCCTGTCGCTGACCGGGCCGCAGGGCGAGGTCAGGGTTCTGCCGGACGCCTATGTCGTCACCGACGATCGGATCCAAATGAGCGGGTCTGCGCCTGGCATGGGCCCGGTCGAGTTGTCGGCGCGAATTGACCAGGGCGCTTTGGCGACGGCGCGGCGCAATCTCGGCGATCAGACGCCTATCGTTACCGGGACGGTTTCGGTGAGCGGCCGTCGCACGTCGTTCATGCTCAGTTGGTGGGGTGGCGACTGATCTAAACAAGCTGCGTTGGCGGCGCGCCAAGATTGCCAATGACGCAATCCCAAGTTATGGTGACGCTTGGGGGCGCTGGATGTCGATATCGGAATTGGCCGGGTGCGATGTAACGTCGACATGCGGTGTCGGGGCGCATCGGCGCCGTGTTCGTCTCGACCCGACCCGCGCCATGGATATCGCCTTCGCCCTGATAGGGCTGCTTCTGACCTGGCCGCTCTTCGTTTTCATCGCCCTGGGCGTAAGGATGCAGGACGGAGGGGCCGCGATCTTTCGCCAGCAACGGATCGGGCGCGACGGCCGACTATTCGACTGTCTCAAGTTTCGCTCGATGAGGATGGGCGCGGAGCAAGCCTTGCCGTCAGCCTTTGATCCGGAATGGCAGGCGATGCGAAAGCTGACGCACGATCCGCGCGTCACGTCGCTGGGCCGCCTGTTGCGAAGGTGCAGCCTGGATGAACTGCCTCAGTTGATCAATGTGTTGAGAGGCGAGATGTCGCTGGTCGGCCCCCGACCGATCGTGATCGACGAGGCTGGGCGATATGGCCGGCGGCTGGCCGACTACTGCGCGGTGCGCCCGGGCCTGACGGGGCTGTGGCAGGTGTCGGGGCGCAACGCCGTGCCCTATCCGCGGCGTGTGGCGATGGACGTCTGGTTCGTCAGAAACCGCACCGTGAGCGTCTATCTGGCGATCCTGGCGCGCACGGTCCCGGCGGTGCTGAGCCGCCGGGGCGTGTCCTAGGGAAGGCGCTCCTCAACGCCCTCGTCCGTCCCGATGATGGCGAAGTCTGCGAGGTCCAGGAACAGGCCGTGTTCCACCACGCCGGTGGTCAGTTTCAGATCGTCGGCCAGACGGACCGGATCATGGATCGCTTTGCAGCCCGCATCGTAGATCAGATTGCCGCCGTCGGTGCGAACCAGGCCGCGATCCGCCTGACGCACGCGCGCCGGCTGGTTGATGTCGTGGTCGATCAGCACATCGGCGATGCGGTTGGCTGTCGTCTTGTGACCGAAGGCGACGACCTCGATCGGCAGGGGGAAGGTCCCCAGCACAGGCACCACCTTGGCCGCGTCGGCGATGACGATGCAGCGGGCCGAGGCCTCCCACACCAGTTTCTCGCGCAGCAGGGCCGCACCGCCTCCCTTGATCAGCGCCAGGCCCGGCCCGATTTCGTCGGCGCCGTCCACGGTCAGGTCGATGCGCGGCGTGTCCTCCAGCGTCGACAAAGTCAGCCCAAGTTCGCGCGCGAGATCTGCAGTCTTCTCCGATGTCGGCACGCAGCGCAGGTTGGGCAGGTTGCGCGCCGCCAGCGCCTTGACGAACCAGGCGGCCGTCGAGCCGGTGCCCAGGCCGACGATCATGCCCGCCTCGACGTGGGCGGCGGCGGCCTCGCCGGCGTTCTTCTTCTGGAGGTCGCTCATTTAAATTTCGCAGCCTTCTTGGCCTTGGCTTCGACACGGAAGGCCGCGGCCGCTTCGGGTTTGACAGTCTGGCGCGCGCGGCCGAAGGCCATGGCGTCGGCGGGCACGTCCTGGGTAATGACAGAGCCGGAGGCGATCAGGGCGCCGTCGCCGATGACCACCGGGGCCACCAGGCTGGAGTTCGATCCGACGAAAGCGCCGGCGCCGATCTGGGTCTGCGCCTTGTTGAAGCCGTCGTAGTTGCAGAAGATCGTGCCTGCGCCGACGTTGGCGCCCGCGCCGACCGACCCGTCGCCGAGATAGGCCAGGTGATTGGCCTTTGCGCCTTCGGCCATCCTGACGTTCTTGACCTCGACGAAATTGCCGACCTTGACCCCGGTCGCCAGGTCCGCGCCGGGACGCAGGCGCGCGTAAGGACCGACTTCGGCGCCGGCAGCGACCCGCGCGCCCTCGATATGGCTGAAGCTGCGAATGCGCGCGCCGCCCTCGATCACCGCGCCGGGACCGAAGACGACGAACGGCTCGATAACGGTCCCGCCGCCGATCTGGGTGTCCCAGGCGAAATGAACGGTGTCAGGCGCCGCCATCGTCACGCCGGCCGCCAGGAAGTTGTCGCGTTGCACGCTCTGGAACAAGGCTTCGGCCTGAGCCAGCTCGGCCTGGGAGTTGACGCCCATTACCGCGTCCTCAGCGGCGAAGACGGCGCGGGTCGGATGGCCGCCCTGGCGTGCCAGAGCGACGACATCCGTCAGATAGTATTCGCCCTTGGCGTTTTCGTTCTTCACGTCGGCCAGCAACGAGAAGAGCAGGCCGGCCGGCGCGGCCATGACGCCCGAGTTGCAGGCGGTGATGGCGAGAATCTCGGCCGACGCCTCCTTGGCCTCCGTGATGGCGGTCAGGGTGTCGCCTTCGACGATCAGACGGCCGTAGGCGCCCGGATCGCGAGCCTTGAACCCGATGACGGTCACGCCGTCGGCATTGAACACGGGCTCGATGTCGGCGGCCTTTAGCAACGGCACGTCGCCATAGGTGACGACCACCTCGCCGTCGAAGTCGGCCAGCGCCTGTTCGGCGGCGCGCACGGCGTGGCCGGTGCCGAGCGGCGGGTCCTGGACCGCAATGGCGGCCTCGCCCAGCCGTTTGACGACATGGGCCCGGACCTCCGGCGAGTGATTGCCGACCACGACGACGATGCGTTCGCACCCCAGGCCTTCCGCCGCATCGATGGCGTGGTCCAGCATGGCGCGGTGGGCCACCGGGTGCAGCACCTTGGGCAGCGGCGATTTCATCCGCGTGCCCTGGCCGGCGGCGAGAATGATGGCGGCGCGGGCGCGCGTCTGGCTGGTCATGAATCGTCTCGCAGTCTAGTCGTCCTGCGATCTAGCCCATCATGCGGGCCAGCGGGAGATGTGGATGAGCGATCGCGACCTGGAAGGCTGGACCATCGCCTTCGACCTTGACGGCACGCTGGTCGATTCCGCCCCGGACCTGATCGGCACGCTGAACCGGATGCTGGTCGAGGAGGGGCTGCCGCCCGTGCCGATGGAGTCCGCCTCGACCCTGATCGGATCGGGCGCGCGGGCGCTGCTGGTGCACGGCTTCGAAGCCGCAGGCGCGCCGGTCGAGCGGGCCAGGTCGGACGAACTGTTCGAGCGGTTCCTGGTCGATTACGCCGTTCATATCGCCGACGGCTCGCAGCCCTTCGAGGGTGTGGTCGAGACGCTGGAGCGGCTCAGCGAGCGGGGCGCTATCCTGGTCGTGGCCACCAACAAGCGTTCGGACCTGTCGGAGCTGTTGTTGGGCAAGCTGGACCTGACCCGACATTTCGCCGCCATCGTCGGCCCGGATCGGGTCAGCGCGCGCAAGCCCTCGGGCGCCCATCTGAAGGAGGCCGTCGTGATCGCAGGCGGTGATCCCGAACGGGCCATCATGGTGGGAGACGCCGCGCCGGACGCGGACGCCGCTAAAGACGCCGGCATGCCCTGCATTCTGACGACCTTCGGCTTTACGCCGACGCCCGTCGAAGACCTGGGCGGGGACGTGCTGATCGACGCTTTCGAGGACGTCGAAGAGGCGATCGACGGTATCCTCTCCGACTTCTACGTAAGGCGGGCGCTGAAATTCTGAAGCCAGCCGACAGGAAATCTGTCGGCGGAATGATCGCTGCTGCGGTTGCGGATCGCCATGGCTATGGACAGATTGGCGCACCCCTGTTGAAAGTGCCGTCATGCTCGCTCGCTTTTTCAAGATCCCGCTGTGGCAGCGGACCGCCGCCGGCTTCATCCTCGGCATCATCGCCGGGCTGATCCTGCGCGAGCGGGCCGAGACTTGGCTTCAGCCGATCGGCGACGTCTATCTGAACCTGATCCGCATGGTTGTGGCGCCGCTGGTGCTCTTCACCATTGCCAGCTCGATCGCCAAGCTGGGCGAGGGGGCGGGGGCCGTGCGGCTGGGGGTGCGGACCATCGTCTGGTTCGCCATCACGTCGTTGCTGGCGGTGCTGGTCGGTTTCGCCTTCGGCCACATCATCAATCCGGGCGTCGGCCTGTCCAACTTGCCGCTGGGCGAGGTCAAGGAACGGGTGATCCCGACTCCGCTGGAAGTCTTGATCGGCGTCGTGCCGACCAATCCGTTCGCCGCCCTGGCCGAGGGCAAGGTGCTGCAGATCATCTTCTTCTCGGCCCTGGTCGGGATGGCGCTGGTGGCGCTGGGCGACCGGGCGCAGGGGGTGCGGCGTCTGGTGGACGAAGGCGCGGCCGTCATCTTCCGCATCACCCGCTGGGTGATCCAGCTGACGCCCATCGGCGTGTTCGGCCTGATCGGCTCGGTCGTCGGCGGTTATGGCTGGGAGGCGCTGCTGCCGCTGCTGAAGTTCATTCTCGCCATTTATGCGGCCTGCCTGTTCCACATCCTGATCGTCTATTCGGGCCTGCTGAAGTTGCACGGTCTGAAGGTCACCAGCTTCTTCCGCGGCGCCTTTGCGGCCCAGCAGACCGCATTTGCGACCTCATCCTCGCTGGGGACGTTGCCGATCACCCTTCGCCAGACGGTCGAACGGCTGGGCGTGCCCCAGGCCTACGCCGCCTTCGCCGTGCCTTTGGGCGCCAATGTGAAGATGGACGGGTGCGGGGCCATCTATCCGGCCATCGCCTCGATCTTCATCGCCCAGTATTTCAAGATCGATCTGACGCTGACCCAGTACGTCCTGATCGGCCTGACGGCGGTGCTTGGGTCGCTGGGAACGGCCGGCGTGCCGGGCACCAGCATCGTCATGCTGACCCTGACCCTGTCGACCGCCGGCCTGCCGCTGGAAGGGATCGGCTATATCGTCGCCATCGACCGGATTATCGACATGATGCGCACCGCGACCAACGTCACCGGCCAGATGCTGGTCCCGGTGCTGGTGGCCAAGGAGGAGGGCATCCTCAACCAGGACATCTACAACGGTCACGTCGCCTGGCTTCCGGGCGACCCGGAAGCCGATACGCCCGAAGGCGTTCGCGCCGCCGGAATCTGAAACAGGCGCTTGCGCGGGGCCGGCGACCGGGCTATGTCGCCGCCTCCGCAAGGCAAGGACGCGTAGCTCAGCGGGAGAGCACCTCGTTCACACCGAGGGGGTCACAGGTTCAATCCCTGTCGCGTCCACCATCTCCACTTCGATCTGATCCTGGCCCTGCGTCCCCCAGTTCTTGGGCCACGCGCCCGTGACAGACCGGTAGGCGAGTGCCAATGCGCCGATCAGTCCGGCGGACACGCCCGCGGTCGGCGCCGCGATATAGGTCTTCATATCCAGATTCCGCAGGCTCGCGTCATAGCCGCCGAGCTGTCTCACCAGCGCCTGTCTGACCAGATCGTACATGTGCGGCTGCATCACGCCGCCGCCGATGATGATTCGCTCCGGCCGCAGCGTATAGGTCAGGTTGGTGCACAGACCGGCGATATACTCCGCCGCCATCGGCCAGGCCGGATGATCACGAGAAAAAGTCTCGGCCGCCGCACCCCAGCGCGCTTGCAGCGCCGGCCCGCTCGCCAAGCCTTCCAGACAGTCACCGTGGAAGGGACAAACGCCCGAGAACGTCTCGTCGCCCTTGGCGCGGGGCAGCCGGATATGACCGGCTTCGGGATGGTTCGCCCCGCCATGCGGCGCGCCGTCAATCATCACCCCGACCCCCACGCCCGTGCCAACCGTGACGTAGCAGAAGCTCTCCAGCCCTTGCCCGCTGCCGAACAGATGTTCGCCGACGGCCGCGCCGTTCACATCGGTGTCCAGCGTCATTGGAACATCGAGGAAACGGCTCAGACGGGCCAACAGGTTGACGCCGCTCCACCCGGGCTTGGGCGTGCTGGTGATGGCGCCGAAGTCCGGCGCGTCGGATTTCAGGGACAAAGGGCCGAAACTGACGGTCGCCAGCGCAGAAAGCCGGCCGTGCCTCGACTGGGCGTTGACGAAGAAGGCTGCAACCGCATCGAGCGTCTCGTCGGGCGACGTCGTGGGTATACGAATCTGGTCGACAATCACGCCGTCGGCGGCGGCGACGCCGCAGATGAACTTGGTGCCGCCGGCTTCGACACCGCCAAGGAGGGTGGGTTGGGTCGACATGGGCGCCTGCCTGCTGGGTGCGACGAAGGTTTGCGGGACTGAACATCGAATAAGGCCAAGCGTTCAGAGCCCATGACCCTTTTAGCTCGCCTGTTCATCGCCTTCGACGCCGCAGCCAAGATTTTGACGCGCAAGGAGAGACTGCTGTGAGCTGCTTTTGCATGGTGCTGGATTTGGCGATTGCGTCCGGCACCATGCATCGTCACCTTCACCGCAAGATCAAGATTTGAGACGAGGACGCCGATGGCTCGCAAACCCAACTATAGCTTTGAGCGTCAGGAACGTGAGCGCGCCGCAGCGCTGAAGGCGGCCGAGAAGGCGGCGGCGAAGGCCGAACGCAAGGCTGAAGCTGCGGCGGAAAAGTCGCCTTCTTCGGAAGACTGACATTTCGCGGCAAAATCCTCCTGGCTTTTCGTTGTTTGAATAGGCGCGAAGTCCTATTCTTGCGCGATGACACGCTGGACCCCCGAAAGCTGGAGAACCAAGACCGCCCTGCATATGCCGGCGGACTATCCGGATCCTGCCGCCCTCGCGCGGGTGGAAGACGAGCTGCGCGCCTTGCCGCCGCTGGTCTTCGCCGGCGAAGCGCGGCGCCTGACGTCGAAGCTGGCGCAGGTTGAGCGGGGTGACGCCTTCCTGCTCCAGGGCGGCGACTGCGCCGAGAGCTTCAAGGAGTTCTCGACAGACAATATCCGCGACACCTTCCGCCTGATCCTGCAGATGGCGGTCGTCCTGACGTTCGCTGGGCGCAAGCCGGTGGTGAAGGTAGGGCGGATCGCCGGCCAGTTCGCCAAGCCCCGCTCGTCGCCATTGGAAGAGATCGACGGCGTCGAACTGCCCAGCTATCGCGGCGACATCATCAACGGCATGGGCTTCACGCCGGAGGAGCGCGCGCCTGATCCGCAACGTCTGATCCGCGCCTATAACCAGTCGGCCTCGACCCTGAACCTGCTGCGCGCCTTCGCCGGCGGCGGCTATGCCGACCTGTACAACATCCATCGCTGGACCCTGGGCTTCGCCGGCGACAATGCCGCCGGCGCGCAATACCGCGAGTTGGCCGACAAGATCACCGAGGCCCTGGCCTTCATGGAGGCGGTCGGCGTCACGCCCGAGACTCATCCGGACCTCAGCCGGGTCGAGGTCTTCACCAGTCATGAGGCCCTGCTGCTGAACGTCGAAAGCGCCCTGACGCGTCTGGATGGCGGTTCCGGCGAATGGTTCGACACCTCGGCCCACATGCTGTGGATCGGCGAGCGCACGCGTCAGTTGGACGGCGCCCACGTTGAATTCATGAAGGGGATCAAGAACCCCATCGGTGTGAAGTGCGGGCCGACCATGACGGCCGACGACCTGCTGCCGCTGATCGACGCCCTGAACCCGGACAATGTCTCGGGTCGCCTGACGCTGATCGGACGCTTCGGTCACGATAAGGTCGGCGAGCGCCTGCCCAAGCTGATGCGCGAAGTGAAGGCCTCGGGCCGCAAGGTGATCTGGTCCATCGACCCGATGCACGGCAACACGCTGAAGGCCGGCAACGGCTACAAGACCCGGCCGTTCGACCGCATCTTGGGCGAAGTCCGGACCTTCATCGATGTGGCCGAGGCGGAAGGGGTTCACCCCGGCGGCGTCCATCTGGAAATGACCGGCCAGAACGTCACCGAATGCATCGGCGGCGCCCAGGCTGTGACGGAGGACGACCTGTCCAACCGCTATCACACCCACTGCGACCCGCGACTGAACGCCGACCAGGCGCTTGAGCTAGCCTTCCTGGTGGCCGAGCGGCTCAAGGCGGGACGGGTCGCGCAGTCGGCGGCGGCCTGACGGACGTCTTTCCCGAGGGTGTGCGGGGCCTCAGATTAGGGCCTTTCCGGTCATGGTCGCGCCATCGCGGCGGCGTCACGTCTGGAAGTTGATGATGGAAAGGAGCGAACCTTCGGGGCGCTCTTCAAGGTGACGGTCGATGGAAACTCTGACGCAGGACGAAAAGCCCGGCCGGGTCGCCTATCAGGGCGCGCCCGGATCGTTCAGCCATGAAGCCTGTCTTGCCCTGCGCCCTTGGGACGAGGCTGTGGCCTTCGAGACCTTCGAGAGCGCCATCGACGCCTTGAAGTCCGGCGACTGCGGCTGCGCCCTGATCCCGGTCGAGAACTCGACCATCGGCGTGGTCGAGCCTGCGGCGACTTTGGTGGGGGGGCTGGGCTTCGACCCGACCGCCGAGGTGTGGCGGCCCATCCGCCATGCATTGATGGCCGTGCCCGGCGCGCGGCTGGCCGACATCCGCTCGGTCGAAAGCCATCCCATCGCCCTGGCTCAATGCGAGCGGACGCTGAAGGCGCTGCATGTGAAGGTGGTCGAGCATTTCGACACGGCCGGTGCGGCGCGCGATGTCGCTGACGCAGGCGATCCGACGCGGGCGGCCATCGCTCCCGTCGGCGCCGCCGAAGTCTATGGTCTGTCGATCCTGCGCAACGACTTGCAGGATTCCGGCGATAATCAGACGCGTTTTGTCCTGTTGAGCTTGCCTGAGGCTTGACGGCGCACGGTCTTTGCGTCCTTAAGACACCCACGGATCGCAACACGATCCGCATAAACCGGAACCGGACCATGTCCCGCCTGCGCGCTCTTTCTGTTTCTTTCGACCGTTCGCGCGCGGTTTCCGGCCTCTATTTCGGCTACGGCTTTTACGGCTTTCGATACGCCGGCTGAGGCGTCGGGCGCACTCCGTCCCTGACTGCTTCACCGGCGACCGCTCTGGACCAGAGCGGCTGTTCGCCCCTGCACATATCGAATCTCAGAATGCCGAAAGCCCTTTTCCATGCCCCATTCCAACCTTCTGCAAGTCTGGCCTGACATGGCCGACCTGACCCCCGAACAGCAGGCGCTGGCCGCCCTGCGCGCCGAGATCGACGGCATCGACGACCAGATTCTGGCGCTGTTCGAGCAACGCCTGGCCATCGCCGCCACGGTCGGCCGGGCCAAAGACGCGCCCACCGGCCCGCACACCAAGCTGCGTCCCGATCGCGAGCAGACCGTCCTTTCGCGCATGCTCAAGCAGGCCAAGCCCGAGAACGCCGAGGCGGTGGAGCATCTGTGGCGCGAGATTGTCGGGTGGGGCCTGGCGCGCCAAGGCCGGCTTCAGGTTCAGGTCTGGGCCCCGATCGAACCGACCCGAGCCTATGACGGCGCGCGCCTGCGTTTCGGCGCCGCTGCAGACATCAAGATGGTGCGCGATCCGCAGAAGGCCCTGGCCTTCGCCGCCGAGGGCCACGGGATCGCCGTGCTGGCGATCAATACCGATGATGCCTGGTGGATGGGCCTGCGGCGCGAGTGGTCGATGTTGAGCGTGTTCGACGGCTACGGCGGCGAGACGCCGACGTCTCTGGCGGTTGGGAAGATCGATCCGCCGGCTCTGCCCAAGGGCCGACGCGTGGTGGTCACGGCGGGTGGGGACGCCGGCGACGGCGGCGGCGCCCGTCGCTGGGGCTTGAACACGCATCACGGCTGGACCATCGCCCTGACCGACGCCGATCTGGCGCCGGGCGACGCCGAGGGCTGCGTCGGCGCAATCGGCTGATCTCACAGGGCCGCATCCGGCGAAGGATGCGGCCCTGATCGTTTCAGACCGCCATATTGTCGATCAGGCGCGTTTTGCCCAGCCAGGCGGCGGCCAGGATGCGGGCGGGGGCGTCGACGATGTCGTTGCGGAACGGCGTAAGGTCCTCGGCGTGGCGGATGGCGACGTAATCGACCCGCTCAAACCCGGCTTTTAGAAGGGCGGCATAGGCTTCACGCTCAACGCCGGGCAGGGGGCGGCCGCTTGAGGCATGGACGCCGGCTTCCGCCAGAATGCCGTTCAGCCGGCGCGCGGTCTCAAGCTCAGTCTCGGACAGGTAGGCGTTGCGTGACGACAGGGCCAGGCCCCAGCCGTCCCGCTCCGTCGGCGCGCCGACGATCTCGACCGGCAGATCCAGGTCGCGCACGAACCGACGAACGACCATCAGCTGCTGATAGTCTTTCTCGCCGAAGACCGCGACATCGGGCTGGACCTGGTTGAACAGCTTGGTGACGACCAGGGCGACCCCGCCGAACATCTGCGGCCGGAAATCGCCCTCAAGACCCAGCGCCGGGCCCGCGACGGCGACGGTTGTCGCGAAGCCTTCCGGATACATCTCGTCGGCTGAGGGCGCGAACATCAGATGGCAGCCGGCGCCGGACAGCAAGCGGGCGTCTTCCTCCTGCTGGCGGGGATATTTGCCCAGATCCTCATGCGCCGCGAACTGGGTCGGATTGACGAAGTTGGAGGCGACGACGCGGTCGGCGCGGCGTGCGGCCTCGCGCACCAGGGTCAGATGGCCTTCATGCAGGGCGCCCATGGTCGGAACCATGCCGACGCTCAGGCCTTGACGTTTCCAGTCCCGGACGATCGCCCGCAGGTCGGCGACGGTGCGGACGACGGCCAAAGGGGTAAACGGGGGGGCGGCGTCTATCATGATGAAGCGATTAACCTTTCCGCTTAAGCCTGTTGATGCACCAGACCGCAAAGTCTGGGCTCTAGGGTTGTGCTTATGACGCCCGCAGAAGCGACCCGTCCAGTTCTGATCGCCCTGGCTTTCGCCAGCAGCCTCGCCGTCGCCGGTTGTGGCGCGGTGGACAGCGATCCCCATCGGTTCAGCGCGATGGCCGAGAACGTCGCGGCGATCGACATTCCGCTCTCGGCCGGTGATCGCGAAACCCGGCATGCCGTGGCTGAAAAGGCCGGACTGCGGCCTGTGCGCTTCACGCCGGTCAAGGTGGCGGTCATGGATCCCCACGCCATGTGGGACGCCCGAGACGTTCAGGTAGGCCTTCGCCCCGTCGGTGAGGATACCGGGCTGCGCGACGCGGTCGTTCGGGCTGCCTCGCCGGCGATCGTGAGAGCCGTTGCGGATGAGGCGATCTCGCGGGTTCAGGCGCCGGTGTTGCGTCCCGCCAGCCTTCCGGCGACGCGGGAAACCGGGCGAACAATCCAACTGGGCGCCTATTCCAGTGCGGCCGGCGCGCGTCAGGCCTGGGATCGGATGAAGGCTACCTCAGACCTGTCGGGATTGTCGCCGATCTATCAGGAGGTCGAGGTCAACGGCCGTCGCCTGACGCGGCTGAAGGTCGGACCGGTCTCGACCGAAACCGCTGCTGCGGTATGCCGCTCCGCCGCTGTCGCCGACGCCTGGTGCGCACGCAACAGCTGACCGACCCCGGTTCGCCGTCCACAGGTCTGCGTTAAGGTTCCGTTGACGTTTGGCCCGTTGAGGCCGAGTCTCGCCGGACCTAGGACCGCGCAGTCTGAGTCGCGCGGTCGGCACAGAGGATTCCCTCGAATGACGCAGCCGCATGTGATCGTCCTCGGCAACGAAAAGGGCGGGGCGGGCAAGTCCACCCTGGCCATCCACATCGTCACCGGCCTGCTGCACGCCGGGCGCTCGGTGGCGATCATCGATCTGGACCTGCGCCAGCGCTCGATGCAGCGCTTCTTCCACAATCGTCTGGCCTGGCTGGCCGCGAACGGGCACGATCTGCCCCAGCCGTTCATCCCCGACATGGGCGACGGCAAGGCCCTGGCCAAGGCGGACGTGGCCGAACAGATCGCCACCTTCGCGCGCGCTTTCGATGAGGCGGCGGCGCGGGGCGTCGATTGCATCCTGATCGACACGCCCGGCGGCGACACGGCGGTTTCGAACGCCGCCCACGCCCGCGCCGATCAGATCGTGACGCCGATGAACGACAGCTTCGTCGATTTCGACCTGTTGGGCGATGTCGATCCGGTCACCCTGGAGCTGCTGAAGCCCTCAATCTATTCCGAGAGCGTCTGGGAAGCGCGCAAGCAGCGCGCCATCGCCCAGGGTCGCCACGCCACGATCGACTGGCTGGTGGTCACCAATCGCCTCGCCGTCGCGGAGGCGCGCAACCGCAAACGTCTGGAAGAACGGATGACCAAGCTGGCCAAACGCGTCGGCTTCCGCGTCGGTCCGGGCCTGCGCGACCGGGTCATCTATCGCGAGCTGTTCCCGTTCGGCCTGACGGTGGCGGACCTGTCGAACGACATCCGGCCGGTCGCGGTGTCCTTGGCCCATGTCGCCGCGCGTCAGGAGATGCGCAATCTGATGATGGCCATGGGCCTGGAGCAGGTTCTCAGCCCTTTGGATGTGGCGGCCTGATCGCCTGATGGGGTTGATCTGGCTGGCCCTGGCGGCGATCGCCGTCTGGGCGCTGGTGCGGATGGGCCGGCAGACCGAGCGACGCGGACGCGCTCACTGGCGCGTGACGGCGACCCTGCTGGGCGCGGTGCTGCTGGCGGGCGGCGCGCTGGCGGCGTTTCGTGGATCGTGGCTGACGGCGGCGGCGCTGGCCGGGGCAGGGCTTTATCTGGCCTGGTCCTCCCGCCTCCGACCAATCGTGAGATCCGAACCCATCAGCGAGGCTGACGCGCGCGCCGTGCTGGGCGTCGGGCCAGCTGCGACCGAGGCTGAAATCCGCGCGGCATGGAAACGCGCCATGGCCCGCGCCCACCCAGACCAGGGCGGCACGGAGGGACTGGCGATGCGCGTCAACGCCGCGCGCGATCGACTGCTGGGAAAATCCGGGCGCCGCTGATCGTCAGCCCGGCTTGACGTCCAGCAGTTCGACCGAGAAGCGCAGGGTCGAGTTGGGCGGCAGTTCGTCGCCGCCGACCCAGCGCGAGCCGTAGCCCAGCGAGGCGGGGATGACGAACTCGTAGATTTCCCCGACGCGCATCAGGGCCACGCCCTCGGTCCAGCCCTTGATGACGCGGTTCAGCGGAAACTCGGCCGGTTCGTTGCGGGCGTAGGAACTGTCGAACTCGCGCCCGTCAATGAAGGTGCCGCGATAGTGGACCTTGACCGTGTCGGTCGCCTTCGGCTGAGCGCCCTCGGGGTGGGCCTTGCCGACGCGGCGATATTGCAGGCCGCTTTCGGTGGTGGTCCAGCCGCGCCGCGCGCCGTTCCAGGCGAGGTAGGCGGTGTTGCCGGCGTCCCAGGCCTGCTGCGGCGTCAGGGCCCCCTGGCCATTGACCTGATCGGCGGCGCGCGCGGCGGCCGAAGCCGTCTCGGCATAGGTCACCGGCTCGCGATGGGTGACGCAGGCGGAAAGGGCGAGAGCGGCGAGCAGAGGCAGGGCGATCCGTGTCATAAGGCGACGCTAGATCAGGCCATCGTCGCTCGCAACGAGATTGGTCGGCTCTGTCGAAAAGGTTCCCTGGGGCCTTTATTTCGTCGCGAATGCGCGTATATGTGCGCGCTCCGCAACACTCCATATGAGTCTGCGCGCAAGCGCCGAGGCCCGGTCCGTCGCCCTCCGACCGAGCGAAGGCGCGGCTCCTTCCCAGGGAGCCGGTACATTTCAGGCGTCCTGGCCCGGCAGCGGGCCGAGGGTGGATGCCGAAACCCTGGCTGCGGACGCGGAGACGCGCGCCGTGGCTGCTGCATTTCACGCACGCCTTCCCCGGGGCGTGCGTCATGGGAAACACTGAATGACTGACGTCGCCCACGATCTCGCCATCAACGGTCAGATCGCTTCCGCCACCTCGTTCACCGGCAAGAAGCGCATCCGCAAATCCTTCGGGCGTATCCCTGAAGCGATCGCGATGCCGAACCTGATCGAGGTTCAGCGCGCTTCCTACGAACAGTTCCTGCAGCGCGAGGTCCGTCCGGGCGTCCGCAAGGAGCAGGGCATCGAGGCGGTCTTCAAGTCGGTGTTCCCGATCAAGGACTTCAACGAGCGCGCCATCCTGGAATACGTCTCGTACGAGTTCGAAGAGCCGAAGTACGACGTCGAGGAGTGCATTCAGCGCGACATGACCTATGCCGCGCCGCTGAAGGTCAAGCTGCGCCTGATCGTGTTCGAAACCGACGAGGAAACGGGAGCCCGTTCGGTCAAGGACATCAAGGAGCAGGACGTCTACATGGGCGACATCCCGCTCATGACGGACAAGGGCACCTTCATCGTCAACGGCACCGAGCGCGTGATCGTCTCGCAGATGCACCGTTCGCCGGGCGTCTTCTTCGACCACGACAAGGGCAAGACGCACTCGTCGGGCAAGCTGCTGTTCGCCGCCCGCGTGATCCCGTACCGCGGCTCGTGGCTCGACTTCGAGTTCGACGCCAAGGACGTGGTCTATGTCCGCATCGACCGCCGCCGCAAGCTGCCCGCCACGACCTTCCTGATGGGGCTGGGCATGGACGGCGAGGAAATCCTGAAGACCTTCTACGAGACCGTGCCTTACGAGAAGCGCGGCGAAGGCTGGGTCACGCCCTACAAGGCCGAGCGCTGGCGCGGCGTTAAGCCGGAGTTCGACCTGATCGACGCCGACACCGGCGAAGTGGTCGCCCAGGCCGGTCAGAAGATCAGCGCCCGCGCCGCCAAGAAGCTGGGCGAGACGACGACCTCGCTGTCGCTGGCCGCCGACGCCCTGGTCACCAAGTATCTGGCCAATGACGCCGTCAACTTCGAGACCGGCGAAATCTTCGCCGAAGCCGGCGACGAACTGGACGCCCCGACCATCGAAGTGCTGGAGCAAAGCGGCTTCACCACCATCGAAGTGCTGGACATCGACCACGTCACGGTCGGCGCCTACATGCGCAACACCCTGCGCGTGGACAAGAACGACAACCGCGAGGACGCCCTGTTCGACGTCTATCGCGTGATGCGTCCGGGCGAGCCGCCCACCCCGGAAGCCGCCGAGGCCATGTTCAACTCGCTGTTCTTCGACAGCGAACGCTACGACCTGTCGGCTGTCGGCCGGGTCAAGATGAACATGCGTCTGGAAAGCCCCGAGGTCTCCGACGAGATCCGCGTGCTGCGCAAGGAAGACGTGCTGAAGGTGCTGCAGATCCTGGTCGGCCTGAAGGACGGCCGCGGCGAGATCGACGACATCGACAACCTGGGCAACCGCCGGGTCCGTTCGGTCGGCGAGCTGCTGGAAAACCAGTACCGCGTCGGTCTGCTGCGGATGGAGCGCGCCATCAAGGAGCGCATGTCCTCGGTCGATATCGACACGGTCATGCCGCACGACCTGATCAACGCCAAGCCGGCCGCCGCCGCGGTTCGCGAGTTCTTCGGTTCGTCGCAGCTGTCGCAGTTCATGGACCAGACGAACCCGCTGTCGGAAATCACCCACAAGCGTCGTCTGTCGGCGCTTGGCCCGGGCGGTCTGACGCGTGAGCGCGCGGGCTTCGAAGTCCGCGACGTGCACCCGACCCACTACGGCCGGATCTGCCCGATCGAAACGCCGGAAGGCCCGAACATCGGCCTGATCAACTCGCTGGCCACCCACGCGCGCGTCAACAAGTACGGCTTCATCGAGAGCCCCTACCGCCGCGTGAAGGACGGCCAGGCCCAGGGCGAGGTGGTCTACATCTCGGCCATGGAAGAGTCGAAGTACACGATCGCTCAGGCCAACATCGAACTGAAGAACGGTCAGATCGTCGAGGACCTGGTCCCCGGCCGGATCAACGGTGAATCCCAGCTCCTGAACAAGGACGCCGTGGACATGATGGACGTGTCGCCGAAACAGGTCGTTTCGGTCGCTGCGGCCCTGATCCCGTTCCTGGAAAACGACGACGCCAACCGCGCGCTGATGGGCGCCAACATGCAACGTCAGGCCGTGCCTCTGGTGCAGTCGGACGCGCCGCTGGTCGGCACCGGCATGGAAGCGGTCGTGGCCGTGGACTCTGGCGCCGTCGTGGTCGCCCGTCGTGACGGCGTCGTCGAACAGATCGACGGCACCCGGATCGTCGTGCGCGCCACCGGCGACGTGGACGCCGCCCGCTCGGGCGTCGATATCTACCGCCTGTCGAAGTTCCAGCGTTCGAACCAGTCGACCTGCATCAACCAGCGCCCGATCGTGCGCGTGGGCGATCAGGTGAAGGGCGGCGACGTCATCGCCGACGGTCCGTCGACGGACCTGGGCGAACTGGCTCTGGGCCGCAACGCCCTGGTCGCCTTCATGCCCTGGAACGGCTACAACTTCGAAGACTCCATCCTGATCTCCGAGCGCATCGTGCGCGACGACGTCTTCACCTCGATCCACCTGGAAGAGTTCGAAGTCGCCGCCCGCGATACGAAGCTTGGCCCTGAGGAAATCACGCGCGACATCCCCAACGTCGGCGAGGAAGCCCTCCGCAACCTCGACGAAGCGGGCATCGTGGCCATCGGCGCCGAGGTCCAGCCGGGCGACATCCTGGTCGGCAAGGTCACGCCGAAGGGCGAAAGCCCGATGACGCCGGAAGAGAAGCTGCTGCGCGCCATCTTCGGCGAGAAGGCTTCGGACGTGCGCGACACCTCCCTGCGCCTGCCGCCCGGCGTCGCCGGCACCATCGTCGACGTTCGCGTCTTCAACCGTCACGGCGTCGACAAGGACGAGCGCGCCATGGCGATCGAACGCGCTGAGATCGAACGTCTGGGCAAGGACCGCGACGACGAGCTCAAGATCCTCGAGCGCAACGTCTACGGCCGCCTGAAGCCGCTGATCGTGGGCAAAAACGCCGTGTCGGGGCCCAAGGGCATCGGCCGTGGCGAACTGACCGACGAGAAGCTGGCCGAGGTCAGCCGTGGTCTGTGGTGGCAGATCGCCCTGGACGACGAAAAGGCCATGGGCGAGCTGGAAGCGATGAAGCGCCAGTTCGAGGACGCTCGCAAGCAACTGGACCGTCGTTTCGAAGACAAGGTCGAGAAGCTGCAGCGCGGCGATGAACTGCCCCCCGGCGTGATGAAGATGGTCAAGGTCTTCGTGGCCGTGAAGCGCAAGCTTCAGCCCGGCGACAAGATGGCCGGCCGTCACGGCAACAAGGGCGTCATCTCCAAGATCCTGCCGATCGAGGACATGCCGCACCTGGAAGACGGCACGCACGTCGACGTCGTTCTGAACCCGCTGGGCGTGCCTTCGCGCATGAACATCGGCCAGATATTCGAAACCCACCTGGGTTGGGCCGCCGCCGGTCTGGGCAAGCAAATCTCCGGTCTGCTGGAAGCCTGGCAAGCGGGTGGTCAGAAGCAGGCGCTGATCGATCGTCTGACGCATATCTACGGCGAGGAAACCCCTCTGCCGCAGGATGAGGAAGAACTGATCGAACTGGCGAAGAACCTGTCCAAGGGCGTGCCCTTCGCGACCCCGGTCTTCGACGGTGCGCACATCGGCGACATCGAGCGTCTGCTGGAAGAGGCGGGGCTGAACAAGTCGGCCCAGTCGATCCTGTACGACGGTCAAACAGGCGAGCAGTTCAAGCGTCCGGTCACGGTCGGCTACATCTACATGCTGAAGCTGCACCACCTGGTCGACGACAAGATCCACGCCCGCTCCATCGGCCCGTACTCGCTGGTCACCCAGCAGCCGTTGGGCGGCAAGGCGCAGTTCGGCGGTCAGCGCTTCGGGGAAATGGAGGTCTGGGCTCTGGAAGCTTACGGCGCCGCCTACACCCTGCAGGAGATGCTGACGGTCAAGTCCGACGACGTGGCCGGCCGGACCAAGGTCTACGAGGCCATCGTCCGTGGCGACGACAGCTTCGAGGCCGGCATTCCCGAGAGCTTCAACGTGCTCATCAAGGAAATGCGTTCGCTGGGTCTGAACGTGGAGCTGGGGAACAGCTGATCCGGATCACGAGCCCTCTCTCGCCACGGCGGGGGAGGGCGATCCCTCCGCTTTTCTCCGTTCTGAATAATTTTCGCGGGTCAGCCCCGCAGAAGGAATCAAGATGAACCAGGAAGTCCTGAACATCTTCAACCCGGTCCCGGTCACCCCGACCTTCGACCAGATCAAGATCGCCCTGGCCTCGCCCGAGAAGATCCGTTCGTGGTCGTTCGGCGAGATCAAGAAGCCGGAAACCATCAACTACCGCACGTTCAAGCCCGAGCGTGACGGCCTGTTCTGCGCGCGTATCTTTGGCCCGACCAAGGACTACGAATGCCTGTGCGGCAAGTACAAGCGCATGAAGTACAAGGGCATCATCTGCGAGAAGTGCGGCGTCGAAGTCACCCTGGCTCGCGTTCGCCGCGAGCGCATGGGTCACATCGACCTGGCTGCGCCGGTCGCCCACATCTGGTTCCTGAAGTCGCTGCCCAGCCGCATCTCGCTGATGCTGGACATGGCGCTGAAGGACGTCGAGCGCGTCCTATACTTCGAGAACTACATCGTCACCGAGCCGGGCCTGACCCCGCTGAAGCAGAACCAACTGCTGACGGAAGACGAGTTCTATCGCTACCAGGAAGAGTTCGGCGATGACGGCTTCACCGCCGAGATCGGCGCCGAGGCCGTCCGCAACCTGCTGATGGGCATCGACCTGAACGCGGAAGCTGAAAAGCACCGCGCCGAGCTGGCCGACAATCCGTCGGAAATGAAGGCCAAGAAGGCGTCCAAGCGCCTGAAGCTGATCGAGGCCTTCCTGGAATCGGGCAACAAGCCCGAGTGGATGATCCTGACGATCGTGCCCGTCATCCCGCCGGAACTGCGTCCGCTGGTGCCGCTGGACGGCGGTCGTTTCGCGACCTCCGACCTGAACGACCTGTATCGCCGCGTCATCAACCGCAACAACCGCCTGAAGCGCCTGATGGAACTGCGCGCGCCGGACATCATCATCCGTAACGAAAAACGGATGCTGCAGGAGTCCGTCGACGCCCTGTTCGACAACGGCCGTCGCGGCCGCGTGATCACGGGCGCAAACAAGCGTCCGCTGAAGTCGCTGGCCGACATGCTGAAGGGCAAGCAGGGTCGCTTCCGTCAAAACCTGCTGGGCAAGCGCGTCGACTATTCGGGCCGTTCGGTCATCACCGTGGGTCCGGAACTGAAGCTGCACGAGTGCGGCCTGCCCAAGAAGATGGCGCTGGAGCTGTTCAAGCCGTTCATCTACGCGCGCCTGGACGCCAAGGGCCTGTCGGGCACCGTCAAGCAATCCAAGCGCATGGTCGAGCGCGAGCAGCCCGCCGTCTGGGACATCCTGGACGAGGTCATCCGCGAGCACCCGGTTCTGCTGAACCGCGCGCCGACGCTTCACCGTCTGGGCATCCAGGCGTTCGAGCCCAAGCTGATCGAGGGCAAGGCCATCCGCCTGCACCCGCTGGTCTGCACCGCCTTCAACGCCGACTTCGACGGCGACCAGATGGCCGTTCACGTCCCGCTGAGCCTCGAGGCCCAGTTGGAAGCGCGCGTCCTGATGATGTCGACCAACAACATCCTGTCGCCCGCCAACGGTAAGCCGATCATCGTGCCGTCGCAGGACATCGTCCTGGGCCTGTACTATCTGTCGCTGGTCAAGGACGGCGAGCCGGGCGAAGGCAAGCTGTTCGCCAACATCGGCGAGATCGATGCGGCGCTGGACGCCAAGGTCGTCACCCTGCACACGCGCATCAAGGCGCGCTGGACGGAACAGGACGCCGAAGGCAATGAGGTGACCAAGGTCATCGACACCACGCCGGGCCGGATGAAGCTGGCGGCTCTGCTGCCGCGTAATCCGAACGTCGGCTATCGCCTGCTCGAGAAGAACCTGACCAAGAAGGAAATCGGCAATCTGATCGACGTGGTCTATCGCCACTGCGGTCAGAAGGCGACGGTCATCTTCGCTGACCAGATGATGGGCCTGGGCTTCCGCGAAGCCGCCAAGGCCGGCATTTCGTTCGGCAAGGACGACATCGTGATCCCAGCCAAGAAGGTCGAATTGGTCGCCGAGACCCGCACCCAGGTCGAGGAGTACGAGCAACAGTACGCCGACGGCCTGATCACGCGCGGCGAGAAGTACAACAAGGTGGTGGACGCCTGGTCCAAGGCCACGGACCGGATCGCCGACGCCATGATGGGCGAGATCGCGCAACCGCGCGTGCTGATCGAGGGTGAAAACCCCGACATCAACTCGGTCTTCATGATGGCCAACTCCGGCGCCCGGGGTTCGCAGGCCCAGATGAAGCAACTGGGCGGCATGCGCGGCCTGATGGCCAAGCCGTCCGGCGAGATCATCGAGACGCCGATCACCTCGAACTTCAAGGAAGGCCTGACCGTCCTTGAATACTTCAACTCGACCCACGGCGCCCGTAAGGGTCTGGCCGACACCGCGCTGAAGACCGCCAACTCGGGTTACCTGACCCGCCGTCTGGTGGACGTGGCGCAGGACTCCATCGTCACCGAGCAGGATTGCGGCTCGACGCGCGGCATCACCCTGCGTGCGGTGATGGAAGGCGGCGACGTGCTGGTCTCGCTGGGTCAGCGCATCCTGGGTCGCTATGCGGCGGAGGACATCAAGGAACCGGGCACCGATACCGTCCTGTTCCCTGCCGACACCTATCTGGTGGAAGAAGTCGCCGAGGCCGTCGAGGCCGCGGGCGTCCAGTCGGTCAAGGTCCGTTCGGCCCTGACCTGCGAAGCGGACGCTGGCATCTGCGCCCACTGCTACGGCCGTGACCTGGCGCGCGGCACCAACGTCAACATCGGCGAAGCGGTCGGCGTCATCGCCGCCCAGTCGATCGGCGAGCCGGGCACCCAGCTGACGATGCGGACCTTCCACATCGGCGGTACGGCCCAGGTGGCGGAAACCTCCTTCATGGAGGCGACCAACGCCGGTACGGCCAAGGTCACCGGCCCGACCGTCGTCGCGGCCCACGGCGACCTGGTGGCCATGAGCCGCAACGTCATCGTGACCGTGGTCGTGGACGGCAAGGACCGCGAGACGCACAAGGCTCCTTACGGCGCCCGCATCCGCGTCAAGGACGGCGACGAGGTCAAGAAGAACCAACGCCTGGCGGAGTGGGACCCCTACACCACCCCGATCCTGACGGAAGTCGGCGGCGTCGTGCGCTTCGAGGACCTGGTCGAAGGCCTGTCGGTCAAAGAAGAAACCGACGAAGCGACGGGCATCGCCCAGCGCGTCGTCAGCGACTGGCGCGCCAGCCCGCGCGGCTCGGACCTGCGTCCGGCCATGGGCGTCACCCTGGGCGACGCCTACGCCAAGCTGGCCTCGGGCTCCGACGCCCGTTACCTGCTGCCCGTGGGCGCGGTTCTGTCCGTGTCGAATGGCGATGAGGTCAAGCCGGGCGAGATCATCGCTCGCGTTCCGACCGAAGGCGCCAAGACCCGCGACATCACCGGCGGTCTGCCGCGCGTCGCCGAACTGTTCGAAGCTCGCCGTCCGAAGGACTGCGCGGTCATCGCCGAGATGGATGGTCGCGTCGAATTTGGCCGCGACTACAAGAACAAGCGTCGCATCAAGATCACGCCCGAGCCCAACGCCGACGGCGTGCAGGGCGAACCGGTCGAGTTCCTGATTCCGAAGGGCAAGCACATCTCCGTCCACGACGGCGATCTGATCCAGAAGGGCGACTACATCATCGACGGCAACCCGGATCCGCACGATCTGCTGCGCATCCAGGGCGTCGAGGCGCTGGCCGAGTATCTGGTGAACGAAGTGCAGGAGGTCTATCGACTGCAGGGCGTGCCGATCAACGACAAGCACATCGAAGTCATCGTGCGTCAGATGCTGCAGAAGGTGGAAGTGCTGGATTCGGGTGAAACCACCTTGATCCGCGGCGACACCGTCGAAGTCGCCGAAGCCGTTCTGGAAAACGCCAAGGTCGAGAAGCGTGGCGGCCGTCTGGCCACCACCCAGCCCGTCCTGCTGGGCATCACCAAGGCGTCGCTGCAAACCCGCAGCTTCATCTCGGCGGCGTCCTTCCAGGAGACCACCCGCGTCCTCACCGACGCCTCGGTCCACGGCAAGAAGGACATGCTGGAAGGCCTGAAGGAAAACGTCATCGTCGGCCGCCTGATCCCGGCCGGCACCGGCGCCTACCTGCGGAGCCTGCAGAAGATCGCCAACGAGCGTGATGCAGAACTGACCTCGGCTCTGGAAGAGGCGATCGAGCCGCTGCCGGCCGATCTGCAACTGGAGCTGGAGAGCAGCGAGAGCTGATCTTTCGTTTCAAAAGCGAAGACATGAAGGGGGCGGCGCCGGCGACGGCGCCGCCCTTTTTCTATGAGCCGTTGACCGCGCCTTGATTGTGGTCGAGCTTTCCTTCTGATTGTGATGGGGGAGGATGCGTCATGACCAAGAAACGGGCTTCGCCCGTCGTGATGGCCCTCAACATCGTCCTCTGGTGCGGTGTGGGTTACGTCGGTCTAGCCATAGCCGCGATACATCTTGGCGGGGTTATGCACGACATCCACTGCCTGGATCATCGCTGACCTCATTGTCAGTCTTTACCGCCGATTCGTACTCCGCCGATGCTGGCTGAGAAGCCCTGGCGGCGGCGTTCGCCTCGATTGATTGTCGTCTCTGCGCCTTGACGCATGTCAACGCCGGGAACGTCGGGCAATAGGGCGCCGGCGCAGCCCGTGCCGAAGTTCGAGCCGACGCAGTCCGCCGGACCCACCACGCCGACGCCGCCGGACAGAGGACGACGTCGCGCCTCCCATTCGGCCAGACGCCGTGCGCCCTCGCGCGCAAAGGCGGCGTCACGCTCGGGGTTGCCCGTGCCGGTGATCGGAGCGGCGTTCATGCCGCGTCGCATGGCGTCCTCGCGGCAATGGGCGCGCTCGGCGGCGTTGAGCTGTTGCGGCGTGGTGCAGCCGATCAGGCCCTGACGCAGGACGCGAGACATGGCGCCGGCGCGATCGTTCGGATTGACGGTCCAGGCGTCCGGCGGCGTGGGCGCGCCCTGGGGCGCGGGCGCAGCAATGCGTGGACGGATTGGGGTAGGGCGACTGTCCGGTGCGGACGCGACCCTGTCTGTGGGAGCGGCGTCGATGGTGCCAGCGTCACGCGATGCGGACATGGCGACGGGCTCGGGCGTCTGCATCGCAGGGCGGGGCCGCTCATTCGGCAGGAGAGGGCGTGGGCTGATGTCGATGTAGAGGGGACGTGGATCGAGCGCGCTCGGCGGAGCGTCAATCCCGAGCGCGGTGAGCGACAGGGTGGCGATCAGCCCCGCGTTGATGGCGACGGAGGCTGTGGCCAAGCCGACCTTGCGCCAGTTCGGGCGGTTACGTCGCGACCAGAAGCAAGGGGAGGGCGCGGAGGCGACGGTCATTCGCGACGCTTTCTGAGATTGGGCAGCAAGCCGTCCCGCGAGGAAAAGAGTTCAATACGGATGTCCACGTCGGCGCAACCTGCCACGGGGTTAGGATCTTCGCATGATCCCCGAACACGCGGCGGATCGGCGCGCTGAGCTTCCCAGGCCGCCAGACGACGCGCCCCCTGTCGCGCGAAGGCGGCGTCGCGCTCGGCGTTCCCCGTTCCCCGGATGACAGGGGTGGCTTCGCCGCCGCTCCAGGGCTCCTCGCAGCGGCGTCGGTCGTCGGGCGTGAGGCGGTGCGGGGCTTTGCACGAAAGGGAAGGCAATCTCGGCCCCGCAAGAGCGCCGCCGACCCGCCAGCGGGCGTCGATCATGTCGTCTGCTTTCGCTTGGCTTATGGGCGAGGGCGGGGGCGCCGACGTCGCCGGATCGCCTCTGATCGGCGCATCCCCTTGCGACGCCTGCGCGCCTTGGGGCGCGGCCATGGCGTCCTCAGAGGACGTGACAGACGGGCTCCTCGGCGCGCGGACCAGGGACGGCCAGGCGTCCTCAAGATAGACGATCATCGGCGTAGGCCGCAGCGAACGAGCGCGCAGCCCTGGATCGGTCAGGGATAGAAGCGCCACGGCGCCCGCATTCAGCCCGACTGCTGCGGCCGCAAAGCCCGCCTTGCGCCAGTCAAGACGGCGGGGGGACTTCGTCGGCGTCGTCGTCTCAGTTAAGAGGTCAACAACAGCCATCGTCAGTTCCTACCGAATAGGGACCGCAGTCCGGGGTAGGCGCCGTCGCCCTCGCGGTAGTCGCGCCAGCGTTTCTTGACGGCGGCTTCCTTGGCGAAGGCCGCCGTCCTTTCCTCGTCGCTGGAGCGCACCATCGGCGGCGATGATTCATCGGCCGTGATCGCCCGCGCACGGCAAGCGTGCCGGTCCTGCGTGGACCGTGCGCTTTCGGGCCGGCAATCCGGTCCGCCATTGCGCGCCGCGTTTCCCGTCGGCCAGGCGGCGTCGAGCGAGACGCTCGGTCGGACGGTCCAGCGCGGGTCATAGCCGGGTGCGGCCAGACGATCCAATGTCGGCGTCACGGTCGGCTCCGATCCCGCAGTCTCGGAATCGCGCGAATGGACCGGTGCCCGGCGCTGGTCCTGCGCTTGCGGCGCGGACGCCGGCGCCTTGCGGGCCTTGGCCCTTATGATCACGGGTTCGATCTGGATGTAGAGAGGCGAGTGTCCCGAAACCCGACGCGGCGCCGGGCGGCGGTCCTCCGACGCGAGCAGCGTCAGCAGGCCTGCGTTCACCGCAAGCGAGAGCGCAATCGCCCCTGTTCTGGCCAGCCCCGCCATGACCCATCCCCGGTTGGTCGTGTCGTCAAGCTGAGCGCGAAGCGTGGCGGGTTTCAGGCGAAAGGTCGCTCTATTGAAGACCGCTAGGCTTCATCGAAGCGGCTGCATTCTGGAGTGTTAACGTCTCCGCCTTGACCTTCGCGCCCATCGGGCGTAGAAGCCGCCCACTTTCGAGGCGTGGCCGGTTCGCCGGTCGCTGAGATCGTGACAATCCAACGGACGGGCTGTGCCCGCCGGAACGCCCAAAGCGCGCGTTCCGGTTTTTCTGTTTGGGTGGTCGCGCGATCAGTCTCGATGACACCCGGGCGAGGGGATGGTCCCCCGTTCACAAGAAGGCGAGAGGCGCTTCGGTCGAAAGACACACGCCTCCATCAGAAGTCGAGACGAGTTTCGAATGCCTACGATCAACCAGCTGATCCGCAAGCCGCGCAAGCCCAAGCCCACCCGCAACAAGGTGCCGGCTCTGGAGGGTTCGCCCCAGCGTCGCGGCGTCTGCACCCGCGTTTACACCACGACCCCGAAGAAGCCGAACTCGGCTCTGCGTAAGGTCGCCAAGGTCCGTCTGGCCAAGAACGGCTACGAAGCCGTGTGCTACATCCCCGGCGAAGGCCACAACCTGCAAGAACACTCGGTTGTTCTGATCCGCGGCGGCCGCGTGAAGGACTTGCCCGGCGTTCGCTACCACATCCTGCGCGGCGTTCTGGATACTCAAGGCGTCAAGGACCGTAAGCAGCGTCGTTCGCACTACGGCGCCAAGCGTCCGAAGTAAGCCATTCTTCTCCGGGCCGTCGCGCCCGGAGGCCTTTTCGAGATCTTCCCGGCGTTGGTCGGGCACTGCAAGGAATACCCCATGTCGCGTCGTCACCGCGCCCAGAAACGTGAAGTTCTGCCGGATCCCAAGTTCGGGGACCTGGTCGTCACCAAGTTCATGAACTACGTCATGTACGAAGGTAAGAAGGCCGTCGCCGAAAACATCGTGTACGGCGCCTTCGACATCCTGGCCGAGAAGAAGAAGGACCAGGAGCCGGTCGCGACCTTCCACGCCGCCCTGGACAACGTCTCCCCGTCGGTCGAAGTGCGCTCGCGTCGCGTCGGCGGCGCCACCTATCAGGTGCCCGTCGAAGTCCGTCCGGACCGTCGCCGCGCCCTGGCCATCCGCTGGCTGGTGAACGCTGCGCGCAAGCGTGGCGAGAACACCATGACCGAGAAGCTGGCCGCCGAACTGCTGGACGCCTCGAACAACCGCGGCACCGCGGTCAAGAAGCGTGAAGACACCCACAAGATGGCCGAAGCCAACCGCGCCTTCAGCCACTATCGCTGGTAACGCCTTCAAAGCGTCATCTGCGCTGACTATCTAAGGGTTTCCGGCGCGGGCGGTTTAAGTTAAATCGCCCGCGCTCGCTTATCCGAACACCGACATCCTTCCGAGGGCGCACCTGAGCGTCCTGAAATTTTCAAGGCACGCTTTCATGGCCCGCACTCACAAGCTCGAGGACTACCGCAACTTCGGCATCATGGCCCACATCGACGCGGGCAAGACGACGACGACCGAGCGGATCCTGTATTACACCGGTAAATCCCACAAGATCGGCGAAGTCCACGACGGCGCTGCGACCATGGACTGGATGGACCAGGAGCAGGAGCGCGGCATCACCATCACGTCCGCCGCGACGACCGCCTTCTGGCAGGGCAAGCGCCTGAACATCATCGACACCCCCGGCCACGTGGACTTCACCATTGAGGTTGAGCGTTCCTTGCGCGTCCTCGACGGCGCTGTGACCGTGCTGGACGGCAACGCCGGCGTGGAGCCGCAGACGGAAACCGTCTGGCGCCAGGCCGACAAGTACAAGGTGCCGCGCATCGTCTACGTCAACAAGATGGACAAGATCGGCGCCGACTTCGACGCCTCGGTCGAGTCGATCCGCGACCGTCTTGGCGCCAAGGCCGTGCCGATCCAGTTCCCGATCGGCGCTGAGTCCTCGCTGTCGGGTCTGGTCGATCTGGTCCGCATGACCGGCGTGGTCTGGGACAACGACGGCCTGGGCGCTTCCTACAAGGACGTGCCGATCCCCGACGACCTGATGGACAAGGCGATCGCTGCGCGTCAGTACCTGATCGACAACGCCGTCGAGCTGGACGACGAGGCGATGGAAGCCTACCTCGAGGGCAACGAGCCCGACGAAGCCACCATCAAGAAGTGCATCCGCAAGGCCGTTCTGACCGGCGCCTTCTATCCGATCCTGTGCGGCTCGGCCTTCAAGAACAAGGGCGTGCAGACGCTGCTGGACGCCGTCGTCGACTACCTGCCGTCGCCGCTGGACATCCCGCCGACGCCGGGCATCGACTTCAAGACCGAAGAGCCAGTCGTGCGGAAGGCTTCGGACGAAGAGCCCCTGTCGGTCCTGGCCTTCAAGATCATGGACGACCCCTTCGTCGGCTCGCTGACCTTCTGCCGCCTCTACTCGGGCAAGATGGAAACCGGTCAGTCGCTGCTGAACTCCAGCCGCGACAAGAAAGAGCGCGTCGGCCGGATGCTGCAGATGCACTCGAACAACCGTGAAGACGTCAAGGAAGCCTACGCCGGCGACATCGTCGCCCTGGCTGGCCTGAAGGAAACCCGCACGGGCGACACCCTGTGCGACCCGATCAAGTCGCCCGTCATCCTGGAGAAGATGGAGTTCCCGGCGCCGGTCATCGAGATCTCGGTCGAGCCCAAGACCAAGGGCGACCAAGAGAAGCTGGGCGTCGCCCTGGCCAAGCTGGCCTCGGAAGATCCGTCCTTCACCGTCTCGACCGACCACGAGTCGGGCCAGACGATCCTGAAGGGCATGGGCGAGCTGCACCTGGACATCAAGATCGACATCCTGAAGCGCACCTACAAGGTCGAGGCCAACATCGGCGCGCCGCAGGTCGCCTATCGTGAATCGCTGGGCCGCAAGGTCGACATCGACTACACGCACAAGAAGCAGACCGGCGGTACGGGCCAGTTCGCCCGCGTCATGATCACCTTCGAACCCGGCGAGCCGGGCTCGGGCTTCGTGTTCGAGAACTCGATCGTCGGCGGCGCGGTGCCGAAGGAATACATCCCCGGCGTCGAAAAGGGGCTGAACTCGGCCAAGGACAACGGTCTGCTGGCCGGCTTCCCGCTGATCGACTTCAAGGCGACGCTGACGGACGGCAAGTTCCACGACGTCGACTCCAGCGTTCTGGCGTTCGAAATCGCTTCGCGCGCCGCCTTCCGCGAACTGAAGGAGAAGGGTTCGCCCAAGCTGCTCGAGCCGATCATGGCGGTGGAAGTCGTGACCCCCGAGGAATACCTCGGCTCGGTCATCGGCGACCTGAACGGCCGTCGCGGCATGATCCAGGGTCAGGACATGCGCGGCAACGCCACCGTCGTGAACGCCTTCGTGCCGCTGGCCAACATGTTCGGCTATGTGAACACGCTGCGCGGCATGTCGCAGGGCCGCGCTCAGTTCACCATGCAATACGACCACTACGAGCCGGTGCCGCAACACGTCGCCGACGAAGTGATCAAGAAGTACGCCTAAGCTTTCCCTTTTCGGTAAGCCCGCCTATATGCGCCCGGACCGTAAGGACCGGGCGTCCTTAACCCCCAAACTGCAGGAACCCCGGTTCGGGGACCTTAGGAGCTAGAAAATGGCCAAGGAAAAGTTCGAACGGACGAAGCCGCACTGCAACATCGGCACGATTGGTCACGTTGACCACGGCAAGAC
>NZ_JBYTCZ010000004.1:183708-372947 GCF_058790795.1 Brevundimonas sp. EU05-FHT14B07 | reverse complement strand
GTGACGGCGCGAACGCGACCAATGTCGCCCGAGCGGTAGCCGCCTTCCAGTTCAACGCGCCAGTTGGGATTGAAGCGGTAGCCGAGGCGAGCGAACGCCGCCCAGCCGTCGTTCACTTCCCAGTTCCAGTTGGCGCCGGTCGTGGACGATTCAGCGTTGATATCGTCGATCATGTGGTAACCGGCGTCGATGGCGCCGTACCAACCATTGGGTTCCGCCGATGCGGCGCCGGCTGCGAACAGTCCGGCGGCGGCAACGGAGGCGAGAAGTTTGAGCTTCATAGCTTCCTCACTGTGTGAATGCGCGAAGCTGCGCAATAGCACAGCATTCACCCGACCGAACGGCGTGGCTGGCGCACGGTTCCGCGCTTGAGCTACGATTGTGTCGACTGTGGCGCCGTTTCAACACATTGGGCGCCTGCGAAAGGAAACGATTATGGCGATGCGGTTTGACGGACAGGTGGCGATCGTAACGGGGGCCGGAGGCGGGCTGGGGCGCGAACACGCTCTGGCTATGGCGGCGCGCGGAGCCAAGGTGATGGTCAACGACCTGGGCGGGGCGCGCGACGGTTCGGGCGGGTCGGCGACAGCGGCGGAATCGGTCGTCGCCGAGATCGAGGCGGCCGGCGGCGAGGCCATAGCCAACGCAGCCTCGGTGACGGACTTTCCCGCAGTCCAGGCCATGGTCGATCAGGCCATGGCGAAATGGGGCCGGATCGACATCCTGGTGAACAACGCCGGTGTCCTGCGGGACAAGACCTTCGCCAAGATGGAGATCGAGGACTTCCGCTTCGTCGTCGACGTTCACCTGATGGGTGCGGTCAACTGCACCAAGGCGGTGTGGGAAATCATGCGGGGGCAGAACTACGGCCGGATCGTGATGACGACCTCGTCCTCAGGCCTGTACGGCAACTTCGGCCAGTCGAACTATGGCGCGGCCAAGATGGCGCTGGTCGGTCTGATGCAGACCCTATCGATCGAGGGGGCCAAGAACGACATCCGCGTCAACTGTCTGGCGCCCACCGCCCACACCCGCATGACCGAGGATCTGGGCGCCGCCCTGCCGCTGGAGGCGCTGGCCCCGGCCTTGGTCACCCCCGGCCTGCTTTACCTGGTTAGCCAGGAGGCGCCGAGCCGCGCCATCCTGGCCGCCGGCGCCGGCGGGTTCGAGCGCGCCTATGTCACCCTGACGCAAGGCGACTTCGTCACCGGGGACGATGCGCCCGAACAGGTCGCCTCCCGTTTCGACGCCATCTCGGACCGCAGCGGCGAGATCGTGCCGGACATGGGCGCCGCCCAGGGCATGATCGAACTGACCAAGGCGCAGAAGGCGCACGGCGGCTGACTAAATAAGGCGCCTTGCGTTGACGCGACGTGAGGCGCCTAACTTCGCTTCAGAGGAAACCGGCCTCAAGCAGCGCGAACGCGCGTAGGCCAAACAGGAACGGCCTCAAGCAGCGCCAAGCGCGATAGGCCAAACAAGAATGGGCTCAAGTAGCCCAAAGGGCGATAGCCCAGGAGGAAAGCTCATGCGCGAAGCCGTCATCGTCTCCACCGCCCGCACCCCCATCGGGCGCGCCTATCGCGGCGCCTTTAACGACACCCAGGCGCAGCAGCTCGGCGCCCATGCGGTCAAGCACGCGGTCCAGCGCGCCGGCGTCGATCCGGCCGAGATCGAGGACGTCGTCATGGGCGCGGCCCTGCAGCAGGGTTCGACCGGCACCAACGTCGCTCGCCAGATCGCCCTGGCCGCCGGCCTGCCCGCTTCCGTTCCCGGCATGAGCCTGGATCGCCAGTGCGCGTCCGGCCTGATGGGCATCGCCACGGCGGCGAAACAGGTCGTCTTCGACCAGCAGAAGATGGCGGTCGGCGGCGGCCTCGAAAGCATCTCCCTGGTCCAGAACCAGCACATGAACCTGTACCGGATGAAGGACGAGGCGCTGCTGAAGCTGTCGCCCCACATCTATATGTCGATGCTGGAGACGGCCGAGGTTGTGTCGCGCCGCTACGGCGTCAGCCGCGACTGCCAGGACGAGTATGCGTTGAAATCCCAGCAGCGCACCGCCGCCGCCCAGGACGCCGGTCGCTTCGACGCCGAGATCGTGCCCATGACCACCACCATGCTGGTTTTGGACAAGGCGACCGGCCAGACGTCTTCGAAAGAAATCACTCTCTCCAAGGACGAAGGCAACCGTCCCGACACGACGCTGGAAGGGCTGAAGGCGCTGAAGCCCGTCTTCGGTGGCGGTGAGGAAATCCAGACAGGCGAGTTCATCACCGCCGGCAACGCCTCGCAACTGTCGGACGGCGCCTCGGCCTGCGTCGTCATGGAGGCCGGTGAGGCGGTGAAGCGCAATCTGCAACCGCTCGGCGCCTATCGCGGCATGGCCGTCGCCGGCTGCGAGCCGGACGAAATGGGCATCGGCCCGGTCTATGCCGTGCCCAAACTGCTGAAGCGCCACGGCCTGACGATGGACGACATCGGCATCTGGGAGCTGAACGAGGCCTTTGCCGCCCAGGTTCTGTACTGCCAGGACACGCTGGGCATTCCCGACGACCGGCTGAACGTCTCTGGCGGCGCCATCTCCATCGGCCACCCCTACGGCATGTCCGGCGCCCGCATGACCGGCCATGTCCTGATTGAAGGCAAGCGTCGCGGAGCCAAATACGGCGTCGTCACCATGTGCATCGGCGGCGGCATGGGGGCTGCGGGATTGTTCGAGATCTATTGAGAGAAACCAATTGTCTCCTCCCCATTTCATGGGGAGGTGGCTCGTAGCGAAGCGGAGAGACGGAGGGGCTCTTCGCCGCATCGCAAACGTCTATGGGACTTCAATAGCCCCTCCACCGCTTCGCGGTCCCCCTCCCCGCTCCGCAGGGAGAAGATGATTTAGATCCGCTCGCTGATCTTGATCGCCGCCTTGCAGCCCATCTTGATCACGCCGGACAGAAGCCGATAGGCGGGCGCTTCGCGGCTGCCATGTTCGATGGCGTGGTCATGGTGGGCCAGTTCCTCGTCGCGGAACTGTTTCAGCTCGGCGGCCAGGGCCGGGTCGCGGTCGCCGATCTCGGCGATCTGGTCGGCATAGTGTTTCTCGATCACGCTCTCGACCGCCTCGGTGCAGGCGTGCGCCGCCTTTTCACCCATCAGGGCCGTGCCGGCGCCCAGGGCCGAGGCGGCGATGCGCCACAGGGGCGTCATGACCGTGGGGCGCACCCGCCGCTCGTTCAGCAGCCGTTCGAAGCGCGCCAGATGCACCGCCTCCTGGTCCTGCATCTCCGACAGGTCGCGGGCGATGCCGTCAAGCCCCTTGCGCCCTTCGAACACCGCCTTCTGGGCGCGATAGATCAGGACGGCCGCATATTCCCCGGCGTGGTCGACGCGCAGGATTTCGTCCATCCGCGCCTTGTCGGCGCCCTGACCGGGACGGGGAAGCGGAATGGAATGGCTCATCGCATCAGGCCTTTTCGATCCGGGGCGCGCGGGCGTCCTTGGGACGTTTCGCCGCCAACAGGCTGAACACCGCAAGCGCCGAGGCGATGATCGCGTTCCATCCTGCCATCGACAGACCCAGCCAGCTCCAGGCCACATCGCCGCAGCCGATCACCTTGGTCACCGGCCCCGTGCCCAGGGCCAGCGCTGTCAGGCTGTCCATATCGACCGAGCCGCCGACGGACGAACAGGTCGCAGGCAGCGCCCACCATTTGTATTCGCCGCCCATATGGAAGATGGCCGTGATGGCGCCTGTCGCGAACACAGCCGCCAGCAGGAAGGCGGCGATGCGCGGCGTGCCCCGGCGTCCGCCGCTGAAAAGGGTCCAGCCCGTGGCTAGCACCGCGACGACCACCGCGCCCCAATAGACCTCGCGCTGCTTCAGACACAGGTTGCAGGGCGCAAGGCCGACGAACCGTTCGAACGCATGGGCTGCGCCCAGCATGGCCAGCGACGCGGCCAGGGCGAAGGCGGTCCACCAACGGGTCAGAAGGCGATAGACATCGATCATCTTGAAACGGTCTTACCCCGCCCCGAACGCGCCGTCGACTTACAGAAGCTTCAGGACGACGATCAACGCGACCAGCGCGATCAGGCCGATCACGCTCCACATCGCCAGCCGCTTTTCGACCTGCGCCAGCATGGCCGGCCCCCAGCGTTTCAGGATCCACGCCTCCAGGAAGAAGCGCCCGCCCCGCGTCACGACCGACGCGGCCATGAAGACCGGAAAGCTGAACGCCGCGAGGCCCGAGGCGATTGTCACCAGCTTGTAGGGGATGGGCGTCAGCCCCTTGATCAGAATGACCCACAGGCCCCAATGATCGAACCAGGCGCGGAACTGCTCCAGCCCATCCGAATGGCCCAGCATCCGCATGATCGCCAGACCCAGATCGGTCAGGAAATAGCCGATCGCATAACCAAGAATCCCGCCCAGCACGGAAGCCACGGTGCAGACGGCGGCGTAGAAATACGCCCTCTGCGGCCGCGCCAGGATCATGGGCGCCAGCATCACATCGGGCGGGATCGGAAAGAACGAACTCTCGGCGAAGGAGACGACCGCCAGGGCCTTGGTCGCATGGCGGCTGCGCGCCAGGTCGAAGACGCGGTCATAGAGTTTGCGCAGCATGGCGATCCTTAAGGCGGCACGGCGCGTTAGCACCCCTGCGGCGTTGCGTCATCCTCGGCCGTCACGTCCACCTGCTAGAGCGCTTGAATGACGACCCCCGCCGCTTCCCCGTCCACGGTCCAGCAGGACGACGTCAGCCATAACGTCACCCGGCTGCTGCGGCGGCTGGCCGACGACGGCGGCGACGCCGGGCTGACCCTGCACGAAATCCGCGACCGGCTGGACGAGCGCGCCTACGGCCTGTTGATCCTGCTGCTCTCCATCCCTTGTCTGGTGCCGGGCCTTTACGGCGTGCCGCAGGTGGTCGGGCTGATCGTCATCCTGCTGGCCGGCCAGATGCTGGTCGGGCGTGAGGAGCCTTGGCTGCCGCGCTGGTTCCTGAACCTGCGGTGCAAAGGATCGTGGCTGAAGGCCATGGCCGATTTCGCCGAGACCAAACTGGGCTGGATCGACCGGCTGTCGCGCCCCCGCCTGCGCCGCTTCGCCGATGGGCCGGGCGAGAAGCTGGCCGCCGTCTTCATGATCCTGGCGACCGTCACCATCGTCATGCCGCTGACCAACACCATCCCGTCCATCGCCCTGGCCTTGCTGTCGGTCGGCCTGATCCAGCGCGACGGCCTGTTCGTCCTCGCGGGCTGCGCCGTAACCACCGTGTGGCTGACTATCTTGGGCGCGCTCGGGACCGGCGTTCTGATGGGCGCCGAATGGGCGACCCGCTGGCTGCCGGGCTGACGCAGACACAGGTTTCAACGCTGCAAGCGTAGC
Organism: Brevundimonas sp. EU05-FHT14B07; assembly: GCF_058790795.1. NCBI lineage: Bacteria > Pseudomonadati > Pseudomonadota > Alphaproteobacteria > Caulobacterales > Caulobacteraceae > Brevundimonas > Brevundimonas sp. EU05-FHT14B07. The sequence continues at coordinate 367,564 of NZ_JBYTCZ010000004.1, read as the reverse complement.
CTTAGATGTCCAAGAATTAACGGGCGCCCGGGCGGTGATCCGTGGAAGGTGGCGTGACCGACCGACGGTCGATCCTTCTCAAATTCCTTTCACGGCGTGTCATGGCCTTGCCTCTTCGTTCCTCCCGCATCCTGTTCGTCGCCGTCGGCGGGCTGCTGGCCGTCGCCCTGCCCGCAACCGCCCAAGACTACCACCAGCCTTTCCATCCCGATCAGCTGAAGGGACCGCCCGCCGGCGCGCTGAACGAGGTTCTGGTCTTGGGCACGCCGCACCTGTCGAACCTGGGCGACGGCTTCAAGGCCGAGAGCCTGTCACCGCTGCTGGATCGGTTGGCGGCCTGGAAGCCGACCGCCATCGCGACCGAGGACCTGTCCGGCCTGCAATGCGACAGTCTGCGTCGCTATCCGTCGCGCTATGCCGAGACGGTCGAAACCTATTGCTGGGATCCCGCTCCCGCCGCCCTGGCGACCGGCCTGGACGTACCGGCCGCCAACGCCGAGGCCGAGCGGCTGCTGGCCGAGTGGCCCGCCCAGCCCACGGCGGCCCAGCGGCGTCATCTGGCGGCGATCTTCCTGGCGGCCGGCGAGCGGGGATCGGCCTTGGTCCAGTGGCTTCGGCTCGCGCCGGAGGATCGGACGGCGAACGACGGCCTGAACGACGCGCTGGTCGCCGTGCTGAACCGGATCAAGGACCGGGCCAATGAGACCTATCTGATCTCCGCGCCTTTGGCCGCACGGCTGGGACTGGAGCGGCTGTGGAGCGTCGACGACCACTCCGCCGACACGCCCGACCCGACCGACCCCGTCGAGAAGAAGGCCTATGCCGACGCCATCATGGGCGCGTGGAACAACCCCGCCAGCCAGACCCGTCGAGCGCAGGACGCAGAACTGGGCGCCGCCCTCGATCAGCCGGACGGCGTGCTGCGCATGTACCGCGTCTACAATGCGCCGACGACACCGACCCTGACCTATCAGTCCGACTTCGGCGCCACCCTGGTCGAGCCGTCGCCTCAGGCCTTCGGCCGCCGTTATCTCGGCTATTGGGAGACCCGCAATCTGCGCATGGTCGCCAATATGCGCGATGTTCTGGGCCGCTATCCGGGCACGCGGATGCTGACGATCGTTGGAGGCTCGCACAAGGGCTACTACGAGGCCTATCTGGATCAGATGCACGACGTCCGGCTGGTCGATCCCGAGCCCGTCCTGCGCTGAGCGCAACGCGCTGAGGGCCGCCCGTCATCACGACCCCGTGGCTTCGTCTTGGCTCCGTCGTCTTCTGTGACTAGGTTCCGCGCCAATCGGCGGCCAGACCGCCCCCAAGATCACGCGGGAGACGCGCCATGAACGACATGACCCAGGCCCAAGATCAGGCTACGGCGGAACAGATCGACCTCGAAAACCCCCTCGGCGTCGACGGTTTCGAGTTCGTCGAATTCACCGGCCCCGAGCCCGAGGCGATGATTTCGCGCCTGGAGCTGATGGGCTTCACCCAGACGCACGTGAACCCCAAGACCGACGTGGTGCGACTGAAACAGGGCGACATCAGCTTCCTGGTGCAACGCTCGCCCAAGGGTCAGGCCGCCGACTTCGCCAAGGATCACGGCCCTTCCGCCAACGGCATGGCCTTCCGCACCACCGACGCCAAGGCCGCCTATGAGGGGGCGCTGGCCCGCGGCGCCGTGGCCGCATCGGACGCCGCCGGCGGCGCGCTGGGTGACGACTACCCTTACATCCTGCAAGGCATCGGCGGCTCGCTGCTCTATGTCATCGACCAGTATGGCGACGCCGGCTCGCTCTATGACGCCTGGGACGAGATCGAAGGCTGGGAAGAGGCCGAGCGCAAGAACTCGATGGGCCTGGAGATCCTGGACCACCTGACCCACAACGTCCGGCGCGGCCAGATGCGCACCTGGTCGGGCTTCTACAACTCGATCTTCAACTTCGAAGAGCAGAAGTATTTCGACATCAAGGGCAAGGCGACGGGTCTGTTCTCCCAGGCCATGATCGCGCCCGACCGCGCCATCCGCATCCCGCTGAACGAAAGCCAGGACGAAAACTCCCAGATCGAGGAGTTCATCCGTCGCTACAACGGCGAAGGCATCCAGCACATCGCCCTTACGACCGAGAACATCTTCGAGACGGTCGAGGCGATGAAGGAACGCGGCGTCGCCTTCCAGGACACCATCGAGACCTATTTCGAACTGATCGACAAACGCCTGCCCAACCATGGCGAGGACGTGGAGCGGATGCGCAAGAACCGCATCCTGATCGACGGTTCGGACGAGGAAGGCCTGCTGCTGCAAATCTTCACCCAGGACACCTTCGGCCCGATCTTCTTCGAGATCATCCAGCGAAAGGGCAACGAAGGCTTCGGCAACGGCAACTTCCAGGCCCTGTTCGACTCCATCGAGCTGGACCAAATCCGTCGCGGCGTCATCAAGGTCGACGCCTGAATGAAGATGCGGCCGCCTGCATGGCTGCCTTGGCTCGGCCCGGTCCTGGCGGCCGGCGCCGGGGCCTTGGCCGGCGAATACTGGCTGGGCGGCGGCTTCTGGATGGTCCTGATCGCCGCCCTCCTCTGCGGCTTCGCCCCCATCGTCGGCTATCAGGTGTGGAAGCGGCTGCACCACCGGGGGTGAGGCAGGCGGTTTGGACCATGCGAGGAGCAGGCCAAACTGGAACCTGCTATGGGTGGAAAGCGGACCATTTCTAGCGAAGGTTTCTCATGGCGAATGCAAAGCCCCTGGGGCGCAGAGTCAACAAGGTCGGCCCGGTCTTTGCAGTTGCTGCGTCTGTAATACTCGCGTCTTGCGTCCCCACCGTCACATACGGTCCGTTGCCCAGCAGCTTCGAGTCGGCGCAGCGCGCTCTTATTGCGGAACATACGCTGACCCACCCGCAGACGGTGGCTAGTCGGACAAGAAATCCGGATATTGCGCCGTTGAGCTTCTGCACTGCGGACGGCTTGCTGGTTGAGATACCAAAACCCCAGGTCACCGAAAACGGCATCTGCGGACAACGCGTCCACCTGCTTCCGACCGCGGTTTCGGCAACTATCGATCCGGAACGGTGCTGGCCTTACGCCGAGATCAGCACCATAGGCCTACCGAAAGATGCCACAACCATCGGCTACTACGCCGTCCGAGGGTATCTTCGCTGCCCAAACGGTTGACGCAGCAGCAGTTCGAATCGGGCGGCTTCGGCCCGGGTCGGCAAACCATCCTATCGCACGAACCAACCCACTGATCTTTCAATCCTTCCGATTTTCTTCAGCCAATCGACCTGACACGCCCGAACGCGGCGTTACACTGCGACCGACCGGCGTCTCTGAGGAAAGTGCACCGATTGCACTGTGTTTTCGGCGCGGAGGAGGTTCACGATGCGCATCGCCTTTTCGGCACTGATTGCACTCTTTGCACTGTGTTTTTCCTCGGCGTACGCCCAGGACGCCGCGCCGCAATGGTCCCTGGCGATCCACGGCGGGGCGGGCGTGATCGAGCGGTCCAGCCTGACGCCGGAACAGGACGCGGCCTATCGCGCGGCGCTGCAAGGCGCGCTGGACGCCGGTTCGGCTGTGCTGAAAGGCGGCGGCTCGGCGCTGGATGCCGTCGAGGCCGCCGTTCAGGTCATGGAGGATGATCCCCTGTTCAACGCCGGGCGCGGCGCGGTCTTCACCGCGGCCGGCCGTAACGAGCTCGACGCCGCCGTCATGAACGGATCGGACCTGACCGCCGGGTCGGTCGCCGGCCTGACCACCACCCGCCACCCCATCGCCGCCGCCCGCGCCGTGATGGAGAAGTCGCCCCACGTCATGCTGATCGGAACCGGCGCCGACGCCTTCGCCGCCTCGGTCGGGTTGGAGCAGGTCGATCCGGCCTTCTTCTTCACCGAGCGCCGCTGGCAGGGACTGGTTAAAGCCCTGACCGAGGCCGGACAGCCGATCCCCGAACGCCCCGTCGGCGCGCCTCTACCGGGCGCTCAGGCCGAAATCGCCCCGCCCCTGAATGAGAAGAAGTTCGGCACGGTCGGCGCCGTGGCGCTGGACAGCCAGGGGCGTCTCGCCGCCGCCACCTCGACCGGCGGCATGACCGCCAAACGCTGGGGACGGGTCGGGGACGTGCCGATCATCGGCGCCGGCACCTACGCCTCCAACGCCGACGGCTGCGCGGTGTCCGCCACCGGCGACGGCGAATATTTCATCCGCGCCACCGTCGCCCGCGACATCTGCGCGGGCATCGCCGCCGAGGCAGCCTTGTCACCTGAGTTGCGGGCCGACCGTCAGGCACGATCGTCGCGATGCCAGCCGAGTTCCTCTCACGACATTTGTCTCGCTCATCCACGCAATCCCGATTTTATCGTCATCGACCACGAACTCCGGGAGGTTGCGGCTATGGGCGGCTCTGGAGGGGTTATCGTCATGACCCGCGGCGGTGAAGCTTGGCTGCACATGAACACGCCAGGTATGTATCGAGGGGCCGTCTCCTCGACCGGCCCCGCCCGCGTCGCCATCTACGCCGACGAAAGGTGAACTCTTTGTACTTTCGTCATCCTCCGGGCCGCGCAGCGGAACCGGGGGACCCAGCGGCGCGCGAGAGCGCGACCCTGTCGGGGACGAGCCTTTTCCGTTCTCGTAACGGACGCATCGCCTTCGGCGCCGCTGGGTCCCCCGATCTGCGCCGCTGGCGCGGCTTGTCGGAGGATGACGAAAGTGGATTTCAGACCAACTAGACGAATTAGACTCTCTTTTTTGCCCAGACCGAGACCCATGCCTGCATCCGATGACGAACTGACCGTGATGGCCAACGAGGAGTTGGACGCCGCCTGCGCCATGCCCTTTGTCGAGGTCAGGAAGATCACCCCCTGGGGCGACAGTTACGAAGGCTTCGCCCCGTCCGGCCGCACGGTCGAGGTCGAGCGTCGCTACCTGTGGGCCGTCGAGCCTGAGGGCGGCGTCATCGTCGAGGTCGAGGTCCGCGACCGCGCCGCCCGCACCGGCGCCGAGGCCCGCGCCCTGCTGACCGCCGCCGACTGATTCCGCCGTTCCCAACATCGCAAATCCGGTCTAGGCCTTGGTCATGAAACTCGCCTCGCTCAAGCACGGCCGCGACGGCCGCCTCGTTGTCGTCTCGCAGGACCTGAACTGGTTCACCGACGCCTTCCTGATCGCCCCGACGCTGCAGGCGGCGCTGGATGACTGGGACCGCTGCGGTCCTCGCCTCGAGGCCTTGGCCGAAAGCCTGGAGCATGAGGCCGTGCCGCGCGGCCGCTTCCACGAACGCGACGCCGCCTCGCCCCTGCCCCGCGCCTATCAGTGGGCGGACGGCTCGGCCTATGTGAACCACGTCGAACTGGTTCGTAAGGCGCGCGGCGCCGAAATGCCCGAGAGCTTCTGGACCGACCCGCTGATGTATCAGGGCGGCTCCGACAGCTTCCTTTCGCCGCGCGATCCGATCCCGCTGGCCGACGAGGCCTGGGGCTGCGACCTGGAGGCCGAGATCGTGGTCGTCGTCGGCGACGTGCCTCAGGGCGCGACGCGCGAACAGGCGCTCGACGCCATTCGCCTGGTCGGCCTGGTCAACGACGTGAGCCTGCGCAACCTGATCCCGGCCGAACTGGCCAAGGGGTTCGGCTTCGTCCAGTCCAAGCCCGCCAGCGCCCTGTCGCCCGTTCTGGTCACGCCCGAGGCGCTGGGCGACCGATGGAAGGACGGCAAGCTGCACGGCGCCCTGTCGGTGCAACTGAATGGCCAGGACTTCGGCAAGGCCGACGCCGGCGTCGACATGACCTTCGACTTCGGAACCCTGATCGCCCATCTGGCCAAGACCCGCTCGCTGGGCGCCGGAACCATCATCGGTTCAGGCACGGTGTCGAACAAGGACGCCGACGGCGGCCCCGGCAAGCCGGTCTCGGAAGGCGGCCTGGGCTACTCCTGCATCGCCGAGGTCCGCACGGTCGAGACGATCCTGCGCGGCGCGGCCGAGACGCCCTTCCTGAAACACGGCGACACGGTGCGCATCGAGATGCTGGACGACCGTCATCATTCGATCTTCGGCGCCATCGAACAGACGGTCGCGCCGCTATCCAGCGCGGATTGACGCCGCTAGGGTGCTGACAGCGGCCTCGGGGGAGGCCGCATCCTGTCTTTGGGGAGAGACGACGTGCCGCCTGAAAAACTGATCCCGCTGCTCATGATCCCGATCATGCTGGTGGTGGTGCTGCTGAAGAATCGTCGGAAGCGCGTGCTGAAGCCGCAACTGCTGTGGGTCATGCCGGCCATCGTTCTGCCGTTGATCGGTCTGGGCTTGTGGGGCACTGCGCAAAACCCGAACATGGCCCATGCGCCGTTCGGTCCCGACGCCTGGGCGGTGCTGGCCATCGGCGGGATCTTGGGCGGCGTCGCCGGCTGGTATCGCGGCAAGACCGTCACCATCGAAAAAGAGGCGGACGGTTCCCTGATGGCCCAGGCCTCGCCGCTGGGTCTGATCCTGCTGGTCGTGCTGTTCGCCGGCCGGTCGCTGCTGCGCGACCTGATCGAAAGCCACGCCGCCGCCTGGCATCTGAACGTCCTGGCCGTCACCGACGCCTTCCTGGTCTTCGCCATGGGCCTGATCGTGATGCAGCGCGTCGAAATGTACATCCGCGCCCGCCGCATCCAGTCCGGTGGCACGGACAGCCACGTGGAAGTCGCGGCGTGATCACCGCCCTGTTGCTGACTTTGGCTCAGACCGCAGCGCCTGATCTGGCTTGGTCGATTGCAAAGCGGGACAATCTGAGCATGGCCTACATCGAATACGACGTAGGCGTAACGGTGTCAGCAATCTGCCGGAATCGCAGCTTCATACTATCGCTAACCGGCCTGCCTACAGCGCCACCCGACGCTACCTACAGGAAGCTGGAGGTTAATCTGTCGGATGACACTCTGCGTTCGAGCGATTGGGTGGTCTCACCTATAGGTGAACGAACCACCGCTCTCTCCACAGCACCTGCTGTATACGCCCGTCGTCTGCTGAACACATCGCAGCTTACTGTCCGCGTGCCAGGCGAGGGCTCCACGCCCGCCCGCCGTTACGAACTGGCATTGCCTGCCGATCCTACTCCGCTCACGACGGTTATGACCGAATGCGGAGTTCCGCTGCAAAGCGCCTCCGACATGACTTACGATCCCAGCGTCTCGGCCGTGGTTTGGGACAGACCGCCACAACTGGGCGTGCCGTCGCCCATGCCGTCGGTCACTAGCGCTAACGTTCTCATTCAGTGCAATGTGGACTCTCGGGGACGTCCCCAAAACTGCATACTGCTCGATGAGCAACCCACTCGCTCAGGCTTCGGACGTTACGCCCTTCAGGCAATCCGCACAGGCCGGCTCCGTCAGATTGATGGCAGACCGATCCAGGCTGGCGGGACATTCACCACACGAATGACGTTCAACGTCCAAGGATAGATCACGGGCACTAGACCCGCCTCACCGCTCTGTGGCATGAGGCGGTCCTTCCGCTGCGGGCGTGGTGGAATTGGTAGACGCGCTGGACTCAAAATCCAGTTCCGAAAGGAGTGCCGGTTCGACCCCGGCCGCCCGCACCATCTGACCGACTAGTCTTTGCGCAAGCAGAGCGACGCTGAGGTCCAGATGAAGCCGTGGTTTTGTAGAGCGATCGACCGCGACCGCGTACCGGATTCGATTGCTTCAGAAATCGGATAGGCGGACGCCACCGTCGCCACGCTGACATCGCCCTGGAAATCGTCGACCGGCGTCAAGCCGCTGGGCATTATGACATGCTCCATAAGCATGTCAGGCGTGAAGATTAGCGTGCCGGGATAGCCGAAGGTGTCAGGCCCGCTGATCCGAAACTCGGTCGACAAGGTCAGTATCCCCCCGGGCTTCAGGACCCGCGCCATCTCGGACACCGCGCGCGCCACATTCTGGAGCGTGCCGAAATGTTCGAGCGACCCGCAGGAGAAGATGCCGTTGAAGGTGCTGTCGTCGTAGCGAAGGTTCAGCGCATCCATATGCTGGACGACCAGTCGCTTGGGGTTCCAGACCATGCCCGGAATGGCGAAATTCTCGGGCGAGACCAGCATGGCGGTCTTGGCTTCGTTCCAGTCCTCATTGCCGAAATAGAGATCGGTGGCGAAGACGCGGGCGACATAGTTGGTCAGGTAGAAGACGGTATGCTCATGGCCGGCCGCGACGCCGAGCACATCTGAACTGCGCGTCAACGCGCCGAAGTCCCTCAGACCGCGAACCGCCTGAACCACTTCCCAGACCTTGGCCACCTCGTTGCCCGAAGGATAGTCGGCGTAGTTTAGCGCCAGATGGTGAAATATCTCTCGCATCGACGCCATGAAGGCAGGGTCGCTGAAATGCTCCAGATTAAGAGCCGTATTATAGGCGATCCGCTGCCTGGCCTGCTGCGAAGCCTTGATGGAGGATTGAGGCATCAGGGAATTCATCGGGAAACCTCCATTGAAATGGAAGTTGTGAAGAAAAACACGACCTTGGCAAGGTAGATAATCAGGCTTGTCTTGGCGAGCCCGACTCCAGCTGGCGGTGGAAGAACTCCGTCACATCGGCCAGCACCGTCGCCTTCTTGCGGAACAGGGGCGAGAAGGTCGCGATCAGGTCGGCGTGGTCCAGACCCGGATAGAGCTTGGCCTCCGAGCGCCCGCCCACCGCGCGTATCCGATCATCCAGAATGACCGTGTCCTCGTCGTGGACCACTGTGTCGGCCGTGCCGTGGCCCAGCCAGATCGGCGGGGCGTCGGCGCGCACGAAGGTGACGGGCTGGGTCAGGGTCGGGTCCGGCGCACGGCCGAAGGCGTTCTGCGACGCCGCCACGTCGAACGGCAGAAAGTCGTAGGGGCCCGCGAGACCTGCCGCCGCCTTGATCAGATCCGGACGGCCGACGGCGGCCATATAGCGTCGGTCCAAGGCGATCATCATCGCCAGATGCGCACCCGCCGAATGGCCCAGCACGCCAAGCCGCGCCGGATCGCCGCCGTATTGACCCACCACCTCCGCCGCCTTGGCCGTGGCGGCGGCGGCGTCCTCGATGAAGGCCGGGAAGACGACCTGGGGCACGACGCGGTAGTCCGGCAGGGCGACCACGAACCCGCGCGCCGCCAAGGCTTGCGCCGCCCAGCCATACTGGCTGCGCGAGCCCGAGTCCCAGCCGCCGCCATAGAAGAAGACCAGTGTCGGATAGGGGCCAGACGCCGTCGGCGCGTAGAGATCCATCTGCTGGCGCGGATCGTCCCCATAGGAAATGTCGCGCGCGACGCGTCGCACGCCGCCGTCCCTCGGTCCCAGGGTGTTCAGCAGGCTCAGAGGCGAGCAGGCGGCGGCGAGAAGCCCAAGGGCAGGCGCGAACAGTCCACGGCGTGTCATGCAAAAGGCTCCATCACCCACAATACGCTCGGATAGCCGGATCGGTCGTCATCAACGCTCAGCGGGCGTTGGCGATCAGCCGGCCGCAGTCGGCGTCTTCGGCCAGCCCAGGATCGACGAAGGCGAACAGGGCCGTCACCGGCGCCACGACCGCGCCCAGCAGGCCCGCCAGACCGCCCTGCGACACCACCGAACCGACATCGACCCCGACCTTGGGCGCGGTCAGGGGGCCGGAGACGGTAATCGGCGCCCAAAGGCGCAACAGCCGCGGCTTCTTGGATTCGCCCTCGATCCGCAGGTTCATCGTCTCGGAGCCCAGGTTGATGCTGCCCTTGCCCTGGGCCAGCACCACATCGGTGTCGATGACGAAGGTGCGGGCGGTCGCCGTGCCGCCGCTGACATTGAAGTCGGCGACGGCGCAGCGGATCTGGCTTTCGGACTGGTCTCCGCTCAACAGCTTCAGTAGCCCGGCGCTGGCGTTGATGCCCAGCAGTTCGGCGAAGGCCGCCCGCATCTTGCCATTCGGCACCACAAGGCTGAGCGAGCCTTTCGACGCTGCGGCGAAATCGTGGATCGAGGCGCCTGGCCCCTCCAGCTTCGCCCGGCCCAGCGCCCTGCCGGTGACGGGCGCCGAGCCGTTGCGCGCCGGGATGATGGACTCCAGCGGATAGCCGGCCAAACGCAGATCGACAGTGCTGTAGGGGGTGTCCTTGGTCGCATCGATCCGCGCCGTGCCGTTCAGTGCGCCGCGATTGAAGTCGAAGCTGATCGGATCCAGCTTCAGGATGCCGTCCTTCAGGTCGGCGCCCAGGTTCACCTGACGCACGTCGAAGGCGTTCGCCTTCACCGATCCGGCCCGATAGGACAGGGTACCGTCCATGGTCTGCAGCCGCTCGGTCTGCAGCTTGGCGTCCGGCAGCAGCTTGCCGCCGACCAAGACCGGCGCCTCGGTGTCGGTGCCCGCCGCATTGGTCCGGGTCCGCGCGCCCAGGACAGCGGCCAGGTCGTCGATGTCCAGACGACGCGAGGTCAGGTCGGCGTCGACGCGCAGACGCTGGCCCGACTGGACCTTGACCTCGCCCGACAGATCGGACGCGCCGACACGTCCGTCGAAATCCTTGAAGGTCCAAATCCGCCGATCGCGGTTCAGCGCGCCCGACAGCCGGTAGGGCGGCGTATTGGGCAGGGCGACGCCGGTCAGCAGATAGAGGTCCGACATATTGCGTCCTTGGATCGTCATGGTCGCGTCGAACCGCCCCAGATCGAACGGTCGGGTGATCGCCCCCTTGGCGACCAGGGACGAGTCCGCGCCGGTCACATCGGCCTCGAACCGATAGGGACGGTCGCGCCGGATGTTGATGAACGGGCCGCCCTCGATCCTGACGGTCATGGGCGCGCCGCGCACATCGCCGCGCCCGTCCAGCACGAAACCGGCCTGGCCGCTGGACGCCTCGCGCGCATTGACCGCCGCCTCCAGCGTCAGTCCGCGCCTCTGTTCCTCGAAGGTCAGCTGCCCGTCCTTGATGACCAGTTGCTGGATGACCGGCAGATTCAGCCCTTCGCCATTGTCAAGTTTGTTGGGATTCAACTGCCAGCTCTTGCGGCCGTCCTTGGTGGAGATCAGCACGACTCGGGGCCGGGTGAAGCTCAGCAGGGGCATCTCAACCTGACCGGCCAGCAGCTTTCGAAGGCGCACCGAGGCCTGGACCTCATCGACATCGGCCGTGTCGCGATCGCGCGCCCAATCGGGGCCGCCGATCTTAAGCCCCCGCACCACGGCGGACGGCGTCCAGCTGAACAGATTGACGTCCAGATCGCCGGTCAGGGCGATTTCGCGATCGTATTTGACCGAGGCCCAGCGGCCGATGGGCCCGCGCAGCATGTTCCAATCGAACAAGGCCAGGAAAAGAACGATGGCCGCCACGACGACCAGCACCACGCCCGCCGCCCATTTTTCCGCCGCCCCCGGTCGTCGAGCCGCCGCATAGACGGGATCGTTGTCGCGCACCCAGTCGCGCCAGGTGCGCAAACGCGCCCCGGCCGGAGCCCACGCCCTCTGGTTCAGTTCGGCCCGAAAAGTGCGCCAATTCCGTGGGTTCGACAATCGCTCGTCTCCGTCAGCCAGAGGAAACGCACCAGCCCCGGTTTGGCGCCGCAGGGGCGGATTGTCGTCGATTTGACGCGAAGTTGTCGCATAACCTTTACAAACTTCAGGATCGGCGCATAATTCGTCAGAGTCCTGATCTTAATTCAGGCCGTGGAGGACTGCCGATGACCCGTTTCTTGACCCCCGCCCTAATCGCTGCAGCTTTGGCGGCCGCAACGACGCCGGCGCTGGCGCAAAGTCCGCGCCCCGCCGAGCGCGCGGCCGTGCTGCAAACCGTCAAGGTTTGCGGAACCGACGTGGCCTCACGCACAGCCTATCAACGCGACCATGGCGCGACGCCGAGCTTCGTCACCGCGCAACAGGCCGTCGCCGCATACCAGTCGGGCCAGCGCTGGGCCGCGCCGCGCTGCATGACCGCGCATCAGTATGACCGCTTGGCCAGCGCGCCGATGCAGCGCGCGGCGCTCTGACCCCGACCAAACGCGCATGAAGAAAGGGGCGCGGTCGTCGGACCGCGCCCCTTTTTTGTCGTCTGGACGGACGCCTCTTACTGCGTCGGCGTCAGATATTTGTTCAGCCAGCCGAACACCTCATTGTGCCATTGCAGGCTGTTGGCCGGCTTCAGCACCCAGTGGTTTTCGTTGGGGAAAACGATCAGGCGGCTGTCGATGCCGCGCCGTTGCAGGGCGGTGAAGGTCGACAGGCCTTGGGCGGTCGGGATGCGGAAGTCGCGGTCGCCCTGAACCACCAGCATCGGCGTCTTCCAGTTATCGACATGGTTGGCCGGGTTGAACTTCTGATAGCCCTCCGGCTTGTCCCACGGCGTGCCGCCGTATTCCCATTCGGTGAACCACAGCTCCTCGGTCGAATAGCCCATGCCGAAGGTGTCGAAGACGCCGTCGTGGTTGACCAGGCACTTGAATTCATTGGACCAGTTGCCGGCGATCCAGTTGATCATATAGCCACCGTAGGAGGCGCCCAGCGCACAGGCGTTGTCGCCGTCCAGGAAGCTGTATTTCGCCTGAGCCGCCGCCCAGCCCTTCTGCAGGTCTTCCAGAGGGCGGTCGCCCCAGTGCTGGCTGATCGCGTCGGTGAAGGCCTGGCCGTAGCCGGTCGAGCCGTGGAAATCGATCATCACCACCGCATAGCCCGCCCCCGCATAGGTCTCGGGGTTCCAGCGATAGGACCAGCCGTCCCCGAACGAACCTTGCGGCCCGCCGTGGATGAGGAAGGCGACCGGATATTTGCGGCCCTCGACGTATCCAGCCGGCTTGATGACATAGCCGTGGACCGTCTCGTTGTTCCAGCCGGCGAAGCTGAACTGCTCATACTCCCCGAACTGTTTGGCGGCGAAGGCGGGGTTGGACTGCGTCAGACGACGCGGCATTTCGCGACCCAGATAGGTCTTGAAATACAGGTCGCCCGGCTCGCGCAGGCTGTCCTGGGCGAAGACGAAGCCCGACGGCGTCTGCTGGAAGGCCGAGACGTGGCCCGCGCCCGTGATCGGCGTCACCACGCCGTTGCGCGTATCCACCGAAAACAGCTTGGTCGAACCGACGTCGCCCGCCGTCGTGTACAGCGTCTGGCCATCGCGCGACCATTGCAGCGTGTCGGCCGACCGGTCCCAGTTCGAGGCGATCTCGCGCTTCTGGCCCGTTTCGACGTCCATCAGCACGATCTGATAGCGATCGGCCTCGAAGCCCGGCCGCGCCATGGCGCGATAGGCCAGGGTGCGGCCGTCCGGCGAGAAGACCGGGCCGGTGTCCCAGGCGTCGTTGCCGTCTGTCAGATTGGTGAAGGTGCCGTCGCCCGACAGGCCGTTGGTCTTCCACAGGTCGAAGTTGGTGCTCCACGGCTCGGTCTGACCGGCCAGACGCGCCGAAAAGACCACGGCGTCGCCAGCCGGCGTGAAGACGAACTCGCTCTCGTCGCCGAAGGGCTTGGAGGGCGTGTCGCCGTCAAAGCCCTTGGTGATCCAGGTCGGTGTGCCCATAGCCTTGCCGTCGCGGCCGATCGACTGGACGAACAGGTGGTTCTGGGTGTGGTCGTTCCAGGTGTCCCAGTGACGCACGAACATGCGGTCATAGACCTGGCCTGTCGTCTTCTGCTCGGCGATGGCCTTGCCCTGTTGGACCGAGGCGTTCAGGTCGGCCGCGTTCGGATAAACGGCCAGCGACACCGCCACCTTGTCGCCCGACGGGCTGATCCGATAGGCGTTCACGTCGGTGGGCAGGTTCGTCACCTGAACCGGCGCCGACGTGGGCGAGGCCATGCGCCAGACCTGGCTCGCGCCCGACTTGCCCGACAGGAAGTACAGATTGCCGTCCCCGCCCCAGCGCGCGGTGTTGGCGCCCTGATCCGAGATGGCCAGGCGGCGCGGGGCCGTGTCCGGCGCGTTCAGGTCCAGGATCCACAGGCTGCCGGCGCGGCTGTTGGCCTGAACATCGGTGGTCGTGACCGAATAGACGACATAGCGGCCGTCCGGCGACACCTGCGGATCGCCCAGCCGGTTGGCCGAGATCATGTCCTGATAGGTGAAGGCGTCCGGCGTCGCGGGCGCGGACGGAACCGGCGCGGGCGGCACCTGGGCCAGGGCAGGCGCGGCGCTCATCAGCGCAACAGCCGCGCAGGCGGCGGACAGAAGGGAACGGTGACGCATCAAGATCTTCCTCGCGAAGCTTTCTGGCCGCGAGGCGTAGCACCCTGCCAAGGCGCGTCAATGGGTCGCTCAGCCCGCCGGCGCCGTATAGCGCCCCACCCAGTCCAGGATTTCCTGCTGCCAGTCGACCCAGGTGCGGGGTTTCAGCACCCAGTGGTTCTCGTCCGGCACATGGACGAAGCGGCTGGGCACGCCCTGACGCTGAAGCGCCGAGAAGGTCGCCAGCCCCTGCTCCATCGGCACGCGAAAGTCCTTGGAGCCATGCAGCACCAGCATCGGCTTGTTCCAGTCGCCGGCATAGGTCTCAGGGTTGAAGGCGTCATAGACGGCCTTGCGCTCCCAGCTCGGTCCGCCGAACTCCCAGATGAAGTTGCCGATATCCATGGCGTTCATCAGCTGCGGCACGTCGAACACGCCGGCGTGGTTGACCAGGCAGCGCCACGGCCCATTCCACTTTCCGGCGATCATATTGACCATATAGCCGCCGTAGGACGCGCCCAGCGCACAGGCCCGGTCGCCGTCGATCCACGGATTGCTGGACAGCGCCGCCGCCCAGCCCTTCTCCAGGTCCTCCAGCGGCCGGTCGCCCCAGTGATCGTTGATCGCGTCGGTGAAGGCCTGGCCATAGCCGGGCGAGCCGTGGAAGTTGATCATCACCACCGCATAGCCCGCCGCCGTATAGACCTGCGGATTCCAGCGGTAGGACCAGTTTTCGGTCCAGGGCGATTTCGGCCCGCCGTGGATCAGATAGACCGCCGGATAGCGCCGGCCCTCGACCGCGCCCGCCGGTTTAAACACCCAGCCCTGCACCGGCTCGTTGTTCCAGCCGGCGAAGGTGAAGGCCTCGCCCTTGGGCAGGTCCATCTGCGCCAGCACCTCGGCGTTCTGGCGGCTGATCTGGCGGGGTTCGCCGCGCGTCTGAACAAAGATCTGGGTCGGGGCGACGAAGCTTTCGTGGGCATAGGCCAAGACCCCGGCCTTCTCCTCATAGGCGCCGACCGTGCCGTTTCCGGTAAGGGGCGTGATCCGGCCGGTGCGGGCATCGACCGAGAACAGCCGGTTCTGGCCCTCGTCCGCCGCCGAGACCAGCAGCGACCGGCCATCGGTGCGCCATTGCAGGCCGCCCGCGCCGCGATCCCAGTCGGTCAGTTTCCTGGCGCCGGAGCCGTCGGCGTCAGCCACCCAGACCGCCGCCTGATCCCCGCCGACATTCTCGCGCGGCGCCGACAGCCAGGCCAGCTGGCGACCGTTCGGAGAGAAGACCGGATTGCCGTCCGATCCCTTGTTCGCTTCGGTCAGATTGACCGGCGCGCCGCCGCCGAGCGTCACGCGGAAGACGTCGCTGTTGTTGGTGAAGGCTTCGCCCGCCCCTTGCGTCTGCGTGCCGTAGACCAGAGTCCGGCCGTCCGGTGAGATGTCGAAACTGGAATCGCCCGCCGAGACATCGGCGTCCAGGCCCGCCATCAAATCGCGCGGTTCGCCGCCACTCAAACCCGACCCGTTCAGCGGCTGGACGAACAGATGGGTGCGGCGCGTATCGACCCAGTGATCGAAGTCGCGCAGCGGCAGACGGTCATAGGTCTGGAGCGTCGACTTACCTCGGGCGTCCAGCCGCGTCTTGGTGCAGGCCAGGGTGTCGCAATCGACGAAGACCGAGACGGCCAGGACCAGCGACTTGCCGTCCGGCGCGATGCGGAACCCCGACACGTCGAAAGGCAGGGTCGTCACCTGGGCCGCCGCCATCCCGGCCGCATCCGTGCGCCAGACCTGGTTCGATCCGCCCCGCGACGACAGGAAATAGATCGCCCCGCCGTCCGGCGCCCAGCGCGCGCCCGAGGCGCCGCCTTCCGAGATCGCCAACTTGCGCGGCTCGCCGCCCAACACGTCCGCCAGCCACAGGCCGTTGACGCCTTTGTTGCCGTCCCAGTCGGTGGTGCGTACGGCGTAGAGGATTTGGCGGCCGTCCGGCGAGACGCGCGGCTCGCTGACCCGCTCCATCATCGCCAGATCTTTCAGCGACAGGCCGCGCGGCTGAGCTTGGGGCTGGGCTGCCGGAGACTCTGCAGCGGCAGGCACCGTCTGCTGGGCGAAGCTCGGCGCAGCGGCCAGGATCAGGCTTCCAAAGGCGACCGCCGCCATCCAGCGTGAACGCGTCATGTCTTCATTCCCCACAGCTTTTCGACAGTGATAGGGGCCGCCCGTCCGATCGCCAAGCGTCCACGACGCCGCGCATCTTGCCCCCTCCGACCGAACCGGCGACAAGCGATCTTTCATGACCGCCGCCACCCTTCCCGCCCGCCGTCAGCCCCACATCGTCGATGTGCTGATCGCCGAACGCGCGCCGCGCTTGACCGCCTCGCCGCTGTGGCCGGTCGTGCGGCCGGCGCTCTACGGCGTGCTGGGCTATGGGGCGGCGGTGCGAATGGCCGACGCCATCCGCGACCTGTCGGGCACCGAGACGTTCGATTACGTCTCGGATCTGCTGAGGCTGAAGGTGACGACGACGAATCTGGAGCGCCTGCCCCCGACCGGCCGCTGCGTCGTCGTCTGCAACCACCCCACCGGCATCGCCGACGGGGTCGCCGTGTTCGACGCGATCAAACAGCGGCGCACAGACATGATCTTCTTCGCCAACGCCGACGCCATCCGCGTCTCGCCCCGGCTGGACGAGACCATCATCCCCGTCGAATGGGTCCACGACAAACGCACCCGTGAAAAGACCCGCGCCACACTGAACGCCGCCAAGGAGGCGTTCGAGGCCGAACGCTGCGTCGTCATGTTCCCCGCCGGTCGTCTGGCGCGCGAGAAGAACGGCGTCCTGACCGATCCCGAATGGGCCCCGACCGCCGCCTCCATGGCGCGCAAATACGGTGCACCGGTCGTGCCCATGCACGTCACCGGCCCCTACAGCCGCCTGTTCCATCTGTTCGACAAGGTCTCGCAGGAGTTGCGCGACGTGACCCTGTTCCACGAGTTGCTGAACAAGGAAGGCAAGCCGTTCGGCGTCGATGTCGGCCTGCCCATTCCCGCCGATCGGCTGGACGTGGACGCGGCCAAGGCCACCGAGGCGCTGAAAACCTTTACCGAGCGCACCCTGGCCGCCGATCGTGATGCGGTGTTCGCATGAAGATCGCCCTGCCCGACGCCGAGGCCACCACCGCCCTGGGCCAGGCCATCGCCCCCCTGCTGGCGGCGGGCGACAGTCTGCTGCTCTGCGGGCCGCTGGGCATGGGCAAGTCGACCCTGGCGCGCGGCCTGATCCGCGCCCTGACCACGCTGGACGAGGACGTGCCCAGCCCGACCTTCACACTGGTCCAGTTCTACGAAAGCGAACCGCCGGTCGCCCATTTCGACCTCTATCGACTGACCCGACCGGAGGAGGCGTTCGAGATCGGCCTGGATGAGGCTCTGGACGAGGGGTGCGCCGTCATCGAATGGCCCGAGCGTCTTGGCGACGATCCCGGCCGGTTCCTGGGGCCGGATCAGCTGGTTATCGAAATCTCCGAACAGGGGGACGGCCGCCTTGCGACCGTTTCCGGCGTAGGCCGATGGGAGACGAGGCTGAAGGATCTGCATGTCTGACCGCGAAACCCTCCGTCTCAACTTCCTGAAGGCCGCCGGCCTAGCCGACGCCGTGCGCGCGCCCCTGCCCGGCGACGCCTCGACGCGGCGGTATGAGCGGCTGACGCCGACGACCGGTCCGACCTTGATGTTGATGGATCAAGCGCCCGCCGCCGAAAGCCAGCCGTGCGATCCGCGCTGGACGCCCGAGCAGCGTCACGCCGCCGGCTGGAACGCCGTCGCCCGCCTGTCCGCCGGCCGGATCGAGGCCTTCGCCGCCGTCGCCGCCCATCTGAAGTCTTTGGGCCTGTCCGCCCCCGAAATCCCGTCGCTGGACGCCTTCAACGGCCTGGCCGTGCTTGAGGATTTCGGCGACGCCCTGTTCGCCCGCGTGATCGAAGACGGCGCCGACGAGACGCCGCTTTATCTGGCTGCCATCGAGGCGATGGCCGTTCTGCACGAGGCCGGCGCTCCGCCCGAAACCCTGCACGGCCCCGGCGGCGACTGGCCGCTGCTGACCTATGACGAGACGGCGCTTCAGGGCGGCGCCGATCTGTTCGTCGAATGGTTGCCGAAGCTCGACGATCGGGTCCGCTTTGACGCCGCCGCCATCGCCGACTGGCGCGCGGCCTGGGCGCCCATCGTCGCCTCCGGCGCGGCCGGGGCCTCGGTCATGGCCCACCGCGACTATCATGCGGAAAACCTCATCTGGCTGCCCGAGCGCGACGGTCCCGCCGGCGTCGGCATGATCGACTTCCAGGACGCGGTGCGCGCCCACCCGTCGTGGGACCTGCACTCCCTGCTTCAGGACGCCCGCCGCGACGTCTCGCCGGCGCTGGAGGCCGAGGCGCTGGACCGCTATTTCGCGCTGCGGCCCGGCATCGACCGCGCCGCCTTCATGGCCGACTACGCCGGCCTCGCCGCCCTGAACGAGGCGCGGATCATCGGCATCTTCGCCCGCCTGATCGCGCGCGACGGCAAACCGCGATACCGCCAGTTCCTGCCGCGCATGTGGCGACACCTGAACGCCAATCTGGAACAGCCGGCCCTGGCGCCCGTCGCCCGCTGGTTTGACAGCCACGTTCCCGCCGAGGTGCGCGCATGACCACTCCGAAGACGGCCCCCAAGACCGCAATGGTGCTGGCCGCCGGCCTGGGCACGCGCATGCGTCCCCTGACCGACGACCGACCCAAGGCCTTGGTCGGCGTCCAGGGCCGCGCTCTGATCGACCATGTGCTGGACCGTCTGGCGGACGCCGGCGTCGAAAAGGCCGTGGTCAATGTCCACTGGTTCGCCGATCGACTGGAAGCGCATCTGGCGGCGCGCGGACGCGGGCCGCAGATCGTCATTTCCGACGAACGCGCCGAACTGCTGGAGACTGGCGGCGGGCTGAAGAAGGCCCACGCCCTGCTAGGCGACGATCCCGTGTTCGTCGCCAATATCGACAGCGTCTGGATCGATCGCGGCGATGCGCTCGCCGATCTGATCCGCCTATGGAACCCCGAGACGATGGACGCCGCCCTGCTGCTGGCCCGCCGCGAAGGCTCCATCGGCTTTGAGGGCGACGGCGATTTCTTCCTGGCCGACGACGGGACGCTGACCTTCCGTGGCGAGGCCCCGTCCGCGCCGTTCGCCTATATGGGCGTCCACATCACCCGCCCCGGCTATACCGATCACGGCCCCGACGGCCCCTTCTCCCTCAGCCCCCTTTGGCGCAAGTCCGCCGCCGAGGGACGTCTGTTCGGCTGCGTTCTGGACGGCGCCTGGATGCACGTCGGCGACCTGCAGGCGCGGGACGAAGCCGAGACGAAGCTGGCGGGAGACGCGTGAGCGGCTTCGATCCCTTCCTGGGCGACACGCCGCGCTGGTACGCCATCCCCGCGTACCGGCCGTTCCTTGAGGATCTGGCCGCCGGCGTCCTGGCCTGGCTGGGCGATCTGCCGCCCGAAACCCTGTCGGACGCCACCATCCTGTTGCCCAACCGCCGGGCCGCGCGCGCCTTCACCGGCGCCCTGTCCAAGCTGTCGCATGGTCGCCCCATCCTGCTGCCCCAGGTGCGGCCGCTGGGCGATCTGGAGGAGGACGAGCCGCCCTTTACACCCGGCGCCCTGGGCCTGGACCTGCCGCCCCCCATCCCCGCCCTGACCCGCCGTTTCGAGATGGCGCGGATGATCGTCGAACGGTTCGATGCGTCCTTGAGCCCGATGCGCGCGCTGGATCTGGCCGATGCGCTGGGCGGCTTCCTCGATTCCTGCCAACTGGAAGAGATTCAGAACCCCGAGCGGATCACGACCCTGGTCGACGGCGAAATGGCCGAACACTGGGAACGGTCAGCTGAGTTTCTGGGTCTGGCGGTCGAGGCCTGGCCGAAGCGTTTGGCCGAACTGGGTCTGGTCGATCCGGCCTGGCGTCGCGCGACCCTGCTGCGCCGCCTCGCCGAGCTGTGGGACCGCGAGCCGCCGCGCCAGCCCGTCATCGCCGCCGGTTCGACCGGCACCGTCCCCGCCGCCGGCGACGTGCTGAAGGCCGTGGCGCGGGCGCCGCTGGGCTGTGTCGTCCTGCCTGGTCTCGACCTGGATCTGGACGCCGGCGTCTGGGATCGGTTGGACGAACAACATCCGCAAAGCGCGATGAAGCGGCTGCTGGACCGCTGCGAGATCGCTCGCGAGGGTGTCCGCCCCTGGTTCCGTCCTGCCGTTTCCGCAGCCGCCGGGGCGCGCGGACTGGCCCGCCAGCGGCTGGTCAACGAGGCCCTGCGCCCCGCCGAGGCCACCGATGACTGGCGGCGCGCGATCCGCGACATCCGCTCGGCCGCCGCTGCGCGCAGCGAGGCGCGGGACCCGATCGCCGAGGGTCTGCGGGGTCTGTCGCTGCTGAGCGTGCGCGCCGAGGAAGAGGCCGCCGCCGCCATCGCTCTGATGATGCGTGAGACGTTGGAAACGCCGGGCAAGACCTGCGCCCTGGTCACGCCGGATCAGGCCCTGGGTCGCCGCGTCACAGCCCGGTTGGAACGCTGGGGCGTCATCCCCGATTCGTCCGCCGGCGACCCGCTGTCGCGCCTGCCCGCCGGCGTCCTGGTCGATCTGTGCGCGCGCTGGATCGCCGATCCGGTCCAGCCCCATCTGCTGCTCGCCGTCGTCAAACATCCGCTGGTCCGGTTCGATCTGGGCGACGCTCCTCAGGCCGCCGCCGTCGCCGCGCTGGAGGAACACGCCCTGCGCGGCCCCCGCCCGCGCGACTTCGCCGCCATCCATCGCCGTCTGCTGGAAGCGGTCCAGCCCGACCGGCGCGGCAAGGCGCCGCCGGAATGGAAACAGGCCCGGCTGTCGGCCGCGACCCGCCTGGTCGATCAACTTCAGGCCGCCATCGAGGCCGCGACCGCCGTCTTCGCGCCCGACGCGGGCCAAAAGCTCAGCGCCGACCTCAATCTCGCCGCCTCGGCGCTGACCCGGCTGATTGAAACTCTGGCCGGCCAGAACGCCTGGGCTGGCCCCGACGGCGAGGCCGCCGCCGCCCTGTTGTCCGGCCTGATCGAGGGCGGGGCGTCGCTCGGCCGCATCCGCCGAGTCGAACTGGCCGAATTGGTCACGTCCCTGGTGAAGGAAAACGTCGTGCGGACCGGCGGGGCGACCCATCCGTCGCTGCGCATTCTCGGCGCCATCGAGGCGCGGCTGGTGCGCGCCGACCGCATGATCCTGGCCGGGCTGGAGGAAGGCGTCTGGCCCCAGGCGGCCCCGACCGATCCCTTCCTGTCGCGCCCGATGCGCAAGGCCCTGGGCCTGCCGCCGCCCGAACGTCGCCTGGGCCAGACGGCGCAGGATTTCGTCCAGGCCGCCTGCGCCGACGAGGTCATCCTGATCCACAGCGAGCGGCGCGCCGGCCAGCCCGCCGTCCGCTCGCGCTGGCTGTGGCGGCTGGAGATGCTGACGCGCGGGGCCGGCGTGACGTTGCCGCTTCCCACGACCGTGGTGGACTGGGCCGGCGCCCTGGACGCGCCCCCGCCCGGCCCGCCCAGGTTCGCCAAACGGCCGGACCCGCGCCCGCCGGTGCATCGCCGTCCGCGCAGCCTGTATGTCACCCGCATCGAGCGCTGGGTGCGCGACCCTTACGCCATCTACGCCCTGTGGGTGCTAGGGCTGGAGGCGATGGAGCGGCCCGGCGCATCCGCCGAAGCGCTGGCGCGGGGCAACGCCGTCCACGCCGCCATCGAGCGGCTGACGCTGGACTGGCCGAACGACCTGCCCGACGACTGCGAGGCCATCCTGCACGACCATCTGCTGCGCGAACTGGGCGCGCGCGGGTTCGAGGATGCCGCCATGGCCCGCGAGGCGCCGCTGGCCCGCAACTGCGCCCGCTGGCTGACCGAGTTCGAGCGCCGGCGTCGGGCGCGAGGCGTCGATATCCTGGTGGAGCAGCAGGGGACGATGACCTTCGACGCCCCGGCCGGTCCCTTCACCGTCAAGGCCTTCGCCGACCGGATCGAGCTGGCATCCGACGGGGCGGCGGTCATGGACTTCAAGACCGGGGCGGCACCGTCCGCCAAACAGGTCAAGTCCGGCTTCGCGCCTCAGCTGACCCTGACCGCCGCCATCCTGGCCGACGGCGGGTTCAAGGACACCAACGGCCCGGTCACGCCCGACGAACTGACCTATGTCCGCGTGGTCGGGCGAAAGACGGCGGGCGAAGTCGTCACTCGCGCTTCGGGCTCTGAGGCCGCCGATTTAGCGCAGGCTGCGCTGGACGGGCTGAAGCGCCGCGTCGCCCGGTTCGACGACGAGAACACGCCTTACGTCTCTTGGGCCGCGCCTCAGTTCATGGGCAACCAGGGCGGCAACTATGATCATCTGGCCCGCGTCTGGGAATGGTCTGTGATCGGCGATGGGGACGAAGAATGAGCATCGCCCCTCAGATCGTCGCCGCCGACCCGCGCCTGACCGTCTTCGTCACCGCCAACGCCGGTTCGGGCAAGACCACCACCCTGGTCAACCGGGTGGCGCGGCTGCTGCTGGATCAGGTCGATCCCGGCGCCATCCTATGCGTCACCTACACCAAGGCCGCCGCCGCCGAGATGCAGGCCCGGCTGTTCGACCAGTTGGGCGGCTGGGCCGTGCTGGACGACGCCGCACTGTCGCGCGAACTGGCCCGGCTGGACGACGGCGACCCGCAGGCGCTGGATCACGCCGCGCTTTCCCGCGCGCGCAAGCTGTTCGCCCGCGCGCTGGAGACGCCGGGCGGCCTGAAGATCCAGACCATCCACGCCTTCTGCGAAAAACTCCTGCGGCGGTTCCCGCTGGAGGCTGGGGTTTCGCCCCGCTTCACTGTGCTGGAAGACCAGGCCGCGACCGCCCTCAGCCATGCCGCGCGCGAAGACCTGGCCCGCGCCGCCGTCGCCGACCCAGACGGCCCTATCGGCCAGGCCTACAGCCATTTCGCGGTCGAACTGGACTGGCAGCGGTTCCAGGCCCTGCTGTCGATGATCGAGGCCAGGCGCGCCGACCTGCTGGACTATGTGGACCGCGCCGAGGCCGGGACCGCGCCCGATCCCTGGTCCCTGACAGGCGCCGAGCGCGATCGCAACCCGGAGGACCTGGAGCGCGATTTCGTCGCCTTCATCGATCCCGGCGAATGGAACCGCATGGCCGAGGCCATGGAAACCGGCTCGGCCAATGACAAGAAGATCGCCGACGCCATGAGCGTCGCCGCCCCTCCCTATGCCGGGTTCGCGGCCCTGGCCGGGGTCTTCTGCACCCAGGCGGGCGAACCGCGAAAGAGCATGGGCACGAAGTCGGCGCCCCAGGGGGCGGTCGGCTGGCTGCTGGACCTTCAGACCAAATTCCTCGCCACGCGAGAGGCTCTGCGCAAGGCCAAGGTCGCCGACGATACGGTCAAGGTCCTGACCCTGGCCCGCGCGCACGCCGCCTTCTACGAAGCCGCCAAGGCCGAGCGCGGTGCGTTGGATTTTCCCGACCTGGTCGCGCGCGCCGCCGCCCTGCTGACCGAGAGCGGGGCCGCCGCCTGGGTGCTGTACAAGCTGGATGGCGGGGTCGATCACGTCCTGATCGACGAGGCCCAGGACACCGCCCCCGAACAATGGGCCATCGTCCGCGCCCTGACCGGAGAGTTCTACTCCGGCGAAAAATCCGGCCGCACCGTCTTCGCCGTCGGCGACGAGAAACAGTCGATCTATTCCTTCCAGGGCGCCCGGCCCGAACGGCTGCGTCAGGAACGCGGCGCCTTCCTGGCTCTGGCCGAGGGCGCCGGCGAACCCTTCGCCGGGCCCGAGCTGAACACCTCCTATCGCTCGACCGAAGAGGTGCTGGCCTTCGTCGACGCCGTCTTCGCCGATCCCGACCGCACCCGCGCCCTGACCGGCCCGCAAGGCGACATCGCCCGCCATATCCCGGCCCGCATCGGCCAGCACGGCGCCATCGACCTGTGGCCCCTGTTCCTCGACGAGCCCGCGCCCGAAACCGACGCCTGGGACGATCCGGTCGATCAGGAAAGCGCCGGCAGCGCCAGGAAACGCCTCGCCCGCGACCTGGCCCGCGAGATCCGCCGCCAGGTCGAAAGCGGCGTCGCCGTCTTCGATCGCAGCACCCGCGACCTGCGCCCGGCCGGCTACGGCGACTACATCGTCCTGGTCCGACGTCGCGACGCCACCTTCGAGGAGATCATCCGGGCGCTGAAGACCGAAGGCGTACCCGTCGCCGGGGCCGACCGGCTGAAACTGTCCAGCCATATCGTCTTCGACGACCTGATCTCGCTGGCGCGTTTCGCCCTCTTCCCCGACGACGACCTGTCCCTGGCCGAGGTGTTGCGCAGCCCGCTGTGCGATGTGGACGAGGACGGCCTCTACGCGCTGGCCGGGCGCGAGAACCGCAAGGCCGGCCAACTGTGGCGCGACCTGCGCGACCGGGCGCACGAACGCCCCGAATGGGCCCGCGCCCGCGATGCGTTGCAGTCCACCATAAATGCACGCGGTGGCGACCCCTTCGCCTTCTTTTCCCAGGCCCTGAACCGGGTGGACGACACGGGACAGTCCGGCCGCGCCCGCATCCTGGCCCGGCTGGGGCGCGAGGCGGAAGAAGCCATCGACGAGACCCTGAATCAGGTGCTGGCGGCCGAGAACCGGGGCGCGATCGATCTGGAGACCTGCCTGGCCCAGTTGGAGGCCGCCGACGTCGAGGTGAAGCGCGAACTGGAGGGCGCGCGCGGCGAGGTCCGCGTCATGACCGTCCACGGCGCCAAGGGTCTGGAGGCGCCCATTGTCATCCTGTCCGACACCACCATGAAGGCGAAGGCGCAAGGTCCGTCCCTGATGCCCGCGGTCACGCCGGAGGGCGAAGGCGAGGCCTGGCTGATGGCGCCCGGCTCGGCGAAGGACGACTGCCCGGCCTCGGCCGACGCCCGCGCCGCGCGCCAGGCCCGCACCGACGACGAAACCCTGCGCCTGCTCTATGTCGCCCTGACCCGCGCGCGGGACCGCGTCATCGTCATGGGCCGCGCCTCCAGCCGGGGCGCCGAGGCCGGCAGCTGGTGGTCGATCCTCTCGGAAACCTTCGACCGCTTGGGCGATCAGGTGCGCGAGATCGACAAAGGCGTGCGTCGCTATGGCGTCGATCCCGAGCGTCGCCCGGTCGCCGCCGATGAAGTGCGGTCCGCCGCCATCCTGCCCGCCTGGGCCGCCTCGCCGCCCCCGGCCGACGCTGCCGCCCGCTTCGCCGCGCCATCGCGGATGGAAGGTTCGATCCGCATTCCCGCCCCCTCGCCCCTGGCCAAGACCGAGGCGGGCGTTGTGTCGCTGGGCCGGTTCCGGCGCGGCGACCTGATCCACCGGCTGCTGGAACGCCTGCCCGAGATCGCGCCCTCCGACCGCCCCGACGCCGCCCGGCGCCTTCTGGCGCGCGAGACCGATCTGGACGAGGCCCAGCGCGCCGAGATGATCGCCGCCGCCTTCTCTGTTCTGAACGACGCTCGCTTCGCCCCGGTCTTCGGTCCCGGCTCCCGCGCCGAGGTCGCCCTGACGGGGTCCGCCCCCGACCTGCCGCCCGGCGTCGCCATCAACGGCCGCATCGATCGGCTGGTGGTCACGCCCGAGAAGGTCCTGGTCGTCGATTACAAGACCAACCGCCCTGCGCCAGACGCCGTCGAGGCGGTCGATACCACCTATGTGCTGCAGGCCGCCGTCTATGTCGCCGTGCTGAAGCGCCTCTATCCCGAACGCCCGGTCGAGGCCGCCCTGGTCTGGACCGACGGCCCCAAGCTGATGCCCATTCCGGAAACCCTGCTGGCGGCGGCGCTCGCGGGCAGTTGAATTGCCCGCGATTCGCTCCCACATCTGCGACCGAAACCGGACGCTCCGGCCAACATCAACACGCGCTCATGCAGCGAGGCGTCGCGCGCCGAGCGATAGCGCCCAAGGAGCCATTTATGGCGACAGTTAAAGTCACCGACGAAAGCTTCGACGCCGACGTCCTGAAATCCTCGACTCCTGTCCTGGTCGACTTCTGGGCCGAATGGTGCGGCCCCTGCAAACAGATCGGCCCGGCGCTGGAACAGATCGCAGACGAATTGGGCGGTCAGGTCACCGTGGCCAAGATCAACATCGACGACAGCCCCATGACCCCGTCCAAGCTGGGCGTGAAGGGCATTCCGACCCTGATGCTGTTCAAGGACGGCCAGATGGCTTCGATGAAGGTCGGCGCCATGCCCAAGGGCAAGATCGTCGAATGGCTGGCCGAGGCCGGCGTCAAGGCCTGAGCCTTTTCGGCCCTGTCAGATCAAGCGCCCGCCGGTCCGACCGGCGGGCGTTTTTCATGCTAGGATGGCGCCATGAGCGACGAAGACACCCCGAACCCGGCTGACGACATTCCCGGCGAGACCCCGGTCCAGAAGGCCCTGCGACTGAAGAACGCCCGGCTGGATGCGCGCGCCAAGCCGCCGCGCGGCGGTCGATTCCAGCGCGAACAGGCCGCCCGCATCGCCGCCGGCAAGTCCAAGCCCTGGATGACGCGCTAGACCGAACTCTGGGTTTGGTCGGACGCAGTCCATCCGAATCCAGAGTTCGGTCCAGCATGACTCTGGAGCCTGATTCACGGCATCGATGAAATCGCGAAGCGATTCCATCTCAACCGATCAGGCTCTAGACCGGCCAGGTTTCCTCGCTGGCGCCCAGGACCTCGCCGGCCAGATACAGCGATCCGCAGATGGCGACCCGGCCCGCGCCCAGGCGTAGCGCCAAGTCCAGCGCCTCGCCGACCGAACCTGCAGGCGTCGCCGCCAGCCCATGTCCGCGCGCCACGGCCGCCAGGGCCGTCGGCTCGGCTGCAGCCCCGTCGAAGCCGACGGTGAAGACGGTGGCCTGGCTCTCCTTCAGCGCAGCGAAGAAGCCGCCCGCATCCTTGTTGTTCAACATGCCGCAGATCAGGGCCAGGGGACGCGGCGCCCGCGCCTGACGCTCGGCCAGGAACGCCGCCAGCGCCCGCGCCGCATGGGGATTATGCCCCCCGTCCAGCCACAGCTCCGCCTCCGCCGCCTTGGCCGCAGCGCCGTATGGCCCCGCCGAAATCCTTTGCAGCCGAGCGGGCCAGCGCACACGCTTCAGCCCCTCGGCGATCGCAGCCTCGGGCAGGTCCAGTTCGACCGCCGCCGCCACGGCCAGGGCCGCATTGTCGATCTGATGCGCGCCTGCCAGAGCCGGCGCCGGCAGGTCCATGAACAGTTCGGCCGTCTGGAACGCCAGACCGCCCCGCTCGGCCCAGGCGTCGAAGTCGACTCCCAGCACGGTCAGCCGCGCATGGACGTCGGCGGCGCGCCGTTCGATGGCGGCCATCGCCTCTTCCTTCTGGCGCGCGATCACGGCAGGCGCTCCGGCCTTCAGCACGCCCGCCTTTTCCGAGGCGATGGCGGCCAGATCCGTGCCAAGGAACTCCGCATGGTCGTAGTCGACCGGGGCGATGACGCTGAGCAGCGGCCGATCGATCACATTTGTCGCGTCCAGCACCCCGCCCAGACCCACTTCGATGATGGCCAGGTCGGCGGGCGTCTCGGACATGGCCAGGAAGGCGGCGGCGGTGGTGCTTTCGAACACCGTGGCCTCGCTGTCCGTCTCGGCCATGACCGCCTCGATCCGGTCCAGGATCGCGTTCAGATGGTCGTCGTCGATCAGCGTTCCCGCCAGGCGGATCCGCTCGTTGAACCGCACCAGATGGGGCGAGGTGTAGGCGTGCACCTTCAGCCCCGCCGCCTCGGCGATGGCGCGGATCAAGGCCACGGTCGACCCCTTGCCGTTGGTCCCCGCCACATGGATCACCGGCGGAAGCTTGTGCTGCGGATCGCCAAGGGCCGCGCACAGCACGCGCATTCTTTCCAACGAAAGGTCGATCCGCTGGGGGTGGCGCGCGCGTAGTCGTTCGGAGACGGGATCCATCCGCCTCCTTTACCCCCTGATTTCGAGAACCGCGACATGACTTCCAGGCCGCAGATCAGAACCGCGGCGCGCATTGTCCTCGCGGCCGTCTTCCTGGGAGCAGGGGTGCTGCATCTGATGGTCCCCGTCCCCTTCGTGCGGATCACGCCGGCGTGGGTTCCGCAGCCGGCCCTGGTCGTGGCCCTGACGGGAATCGCCGAACTGCTGGGCGCGGCGGGTTTGCTGATCCCGCGCCTGCGGGTCGCCGCCGGCTGGGCGCTGGCCGCCTACGCCGTCTGCGTCTACCCGGCCAACATCCAGCATGCCGTGAATTTTATGACGTCGGGCGCAGGGTTAGGCTGGGCCTATCACGGCCCGCGCCTGCTGTTTCAGCCGGTCATCGTCTGGTGGTGCCTGTGGGCCTCGACCGCGATCGACTGGCCCTTTAGACGGTCTCAGGCGGCGGCGCGGGCGCCGTCCATCAGCATGGACAGGATTTGACCCAGGGTGCACGGCAGGTCGGCGCGGGTCACGACCCGGTCCACCATGCCCTTCTCCTGCAGGTATTCGGCGCGCTGGAAGCCGGGCGGCAGTTTCTCGCGGATGGTCGCCTCGATCACGCGCGGTCCGGCGAAGCCGATCAGGGCCCCCGGCTCGGCCAGATGCACATCGCCCAGCATGGCGTAGGAGGCCGTCACCCCGCCCGTCGTCGGGTCCGTTAGGACCACGGCGTAAGGCAGTCTGGCGTCCTTCAGCTCTTCGATCGCCAGGGTGGTGCGCGCCATCTGCATCAGCGACAGGGCGCCCTCCTGCATCCGCGCGCCGCCGGCGGCGGTGAAACAGACCAGCGGAACCTTGCGGCTCACCGCCTCGCGCGCCGCCTTGATGAAGGCTTCGCCCGCCGCCATGCCCAGCGACCCGCCCATGAAGGTGAAGTCCTGTACGATCACGACCGCGTTCTGACCGCCGACCGAACCATAGCCGATGGCCATGGTGTCCTTGCGGCCCGCGGCCTTGCGCGCGGCGTTCAGGCGATCCTTGTAGGATTTGCCGTCCGAGAATTTCAGCGGATCTTCCGGCACGTCCGGCGTGTCAATGGACTGGAAGACGCCGCCGTCGAAGGTGGCCTTCAGACGCGTCGGCGCATCGATGCGCATATGCCGACCCGACGGGGTCACCCAAAGGGCGGCCTCCAGATCCGAGCGATACAGCATCTCGCCGCTGTCGGGATCCTTGACCCAGAGATTGTCCGGGGTGTCGCGGCGCGACACGATCTTGCGGACGCCGGGCGCAAAGCGGCTCAGCCAGCCGCCGCGCTTTTCCTGAGGCTTGGTCTTGTCGTTCATCCGCGCGCTCTTAGACGGTTTCCGCCACGGAAGCACTAGCGGCGACGGATCGAACCGCATCGCCCAGCGCCTTCACCCGGGCCAGAACGCGCGCCGCGACGGGTTCGTTCTCCTCCAGCGCCGCCGCCACCTCGTCCACCAGGGCCGAGCCCACGACCACCGCATCGGCGACGCGCGCGATCTCGGCGGCCCGTTCCGGCGTCTTGACCCCGAAGCCGACCGCGACCGGCAGGCCCGAGGCCTTGCGCACCCGCTCTACGGCCGGCGCCACCACATCCGCGTTCGCTTCCTTGACGCCCGTCACGCCCGCGACGGCGACATAATAGACGAAGCCCGAAGTGCCTTGGACAACGATCTTCAGCCGGTCGTCGTCAGAGGTCGGCGTCGCCAGGCGGATCAGCGAGATCGAAACCTTGTCCAGCGCCTCGATCAGCGGCCCGGCCTCTTCCGGCGGGCAGTCCACGACGATCAGCCCGTCGATGCCGCAGTCGGCGGCATAGGCGGCGAAGGCGTCATAGCCCAGGCTCTCGATCGGGTTCAGATAACCCATCAGCACGATGGGCGTCGCGTCGTCGCCCTTACGGAATTCCTTGGCCAGATCCATAGTCGAGCGCAGGCCGAAACCCGCCGCCATGCCCCGGATCGCCGCCCGCTGGATCGGCGGCCCCTCGGCCATCGGATCGCTGAACGGAAAGCCCAGTTCGATGATGTCCGCGCCCGCCGCCGGCAGGCCGTTCAGGATCGCCAACGCCTCTTCGCGCGACGGATCGCCGCCCATCACATAGGGAATGAAGGCCGCACGGCCCTCGGCCTTCAGCGCCTTGAAGCGCGCGTCGATACGGGCGGTGGTCATCAGCCCGCCTCCTTGCAGTTTTGCGACTCCACGGCCATGCCGATGAACACGTCTTCGTTGGGCGCTGGAGGATCGGCGCGAGCGGGATCCCAGAAGGCTATTAGTGTCAGCCGCTGCGCACACCGTTCGGGCGTAGCCGGGCGGGTCAGGAAAAGCGCGCTCGCCGCCCCGCCCGCATCCTGCCAGCCTTGTCGTTGAGCCTGTCGACTATAGGCGAACACCATATCGTTCGCACGACGCATGGGCACAGCGATACAGGTCAGAGCAGGGCCTTCCCGATCCGCTGGCAACACCTCGGCGCATTCGGGCGCAAGACGAGCACCTCGCATCAAGGGCAGGTCAGCCTGCCCAGGCAACAGAACTTCTGACCCGGCGAATATAAAAGCAGCCATGGCTAGCGCGATCATTGCGGCACGGTTCCGTCGGCTGGGGCCGCGGCCGCAGAAGCTGCGCACACGTCGCCCGGAATGGTGGCGAAGCCCAGATAGCCGGGCAGTTCGGCGACGGCGGTCTTGGTGGTGTCGTAGAAGGCGACCATCTGCATGCCGTCGCAGCCGCCGGCCTCGCGGCGCTTGATGAAGACGACGCGGTTGTCGTCGCCGCCGGCGGCCAGCCAGTTCTTGGTTTCGAGATCGGCAATATAGGCGTCGGCCAGAGCGCCGATCTGGCCCAGCTGCGCGGTCACACAATAGGCCCGCCCCGTCAGATTGTTCAGCCCTCCGCAATCGGGCGACAGCTCCGCGCCGGGCAGCAGGCCGACGTCGGCCGGACCGCCTTGCGGCGCGACGGGGGCCGGCGTCGGGGTAGGCGTCTGGGCCTGCGCAGCGGCGGCGGACAGGCTCAGGACGGCGGTCGCCGCAAGAAGGGTACGGATCACAGGTTCACTCCCAGATGTTTGGCGACCTGGAAGATGTCCTTGTCGCCGCGCCCCGACATCAGCAGGACGACGTCGCCGCCCTTGCCGACTTCGCGCGCCACTTCGCCCGTCCGCGCCAGGGCGTGGGCCGGCTCCAGCGCCGGAATGATACCTTCCAGCTTCGAGCACAGCTGAAACGCTTCCAGCGCCTCATTGTCTGTCGCCGAGCGGTATTCGGCCCGGCCGATGTCGTGCAGCCAGGCGTGTTCCGGGCCGATACCCGGATAATCCAGACCCGCCGAGATCGAGTGCCCCTCGACGATGTTGCCGTCTTCGTCCTGCAGCAGGTACGTCCGGTTGCCGTGCAGCACGCCCGACCGCCCGCCCTTCAGCGAGGCTGCGTGATCCGGCGTATCCAGCCCATGGCCGGCCGCCTCGACGCCGATCAGGCGCACGCCCTCGTCCTCGATGAAGGGGTGGAAGGCGCCGATGGCGTTCGAGCCGCCGCCGATGCAGGCGACCACCGCTTCGGGCAGCTTGCCAATCCGGGCCATCGACTGGCTCTTGATCTCCTTGCCGATCACCGACTGGAAATCGCGCACCATGGCCGGATAGGGGTGCGGACCCGCCGCCGTGCCGATGATGTAATAGGTGTCCGAGACGTTGGTGACCCAGTCGCGCATCGCCTCATTCATCGCGTCCTTCAGGGTCGCGGCGCCGGCCGTAACCGAGAAGACTTCCGACCCCAGCAGACGCATGCGGAACACGTTCGGCTGCTGCCGCTCCACGTCCACCGCGCCCATATAGACCGTGCAGGGCAGGCCAAAGCGCGCCGACACGGTCGCCGAGGCGACACCGTGCTGACCCGCGCCGGTCTCGGCGATGATGCGGGTCTTGCCCATGCGACGGGCCAGCAGGATCTGGCCCATGCAGTTGTTGATCTTGTGCGCGCCCGTATGGTTCAGGTCCTCGCGCTTCAGCCAGATGTTGGCGCCGCCGAAATGTTCGGTCAGGCGCTCGGCGAAATACAGCGGGCTTTCGCGACCGACATAGTGGGTCAGAAAGCTGTCCAGCTCGGCCTGGAAGCTGGGGTCCGCCTTGGCCGCCTTATAGGCCGCGTCCAGCTCGTGGATCAGCGGCATCAAGGTCTCGGCCACAAACTGACCGCCATACGGACCGAAGCGACCCTGCGCATCCGGCCAGGCGTAGGCGTTCGACAGCGGTTGGGCGGAATCGGCGGCTTGGATGGGGGCCACGATGGGAGTTTGGGCGTTCACGGTTTCGACTTTCACGCGGAGAGGCGTCGCAATTACGACCGGCGCGCGTTTTGGATGAAGGTCGCGATCCGGTCGGCGTCCTTAACACCCGGCGCGCTTTCGACGCCAGAGGACACATCGACCATGGGCGCGCCCGTAATCCTCAGCGCCTCGGCCACATTGTCCGGGTTCAGACCGCCCGCCAGGAACCACGGATGGCGAAAGGCGCGACCAGCCAGCAGGGTCCAGTCGAAGCTGTGTCCCACCCCGCCGGGCAGCGCCGACCCCTCCGGCGGCTTGGCGTCGAACATAAGATGATCGACCTCATTACTCCAGACATCGGCGGCGGCGAAGTCGTCTGCCTGCCGGATGGGCAGGGCCTTGATCACCCCAGCGCCGGTCAAGGCCCGCACGCGCTCGGCCCGTCCCGGCGCCTCAGACCCATGCAACTGGATGAAGTCGGGCCTCAGCGTCCGGGCGATCTGTTGCAGCAGGGCGTCGTCGGGATCGACCGTCACCGCCACGATCTTCGCCCGCCCCCGCGCCCGCTCGAACAGGGCGGTGGCGGCTTCGGGATCCAGATGGCGCGGGCTCTTGGGAAACACCACCGCCCCCACGAAGTCCGCCCCGCCCTCCAGTGCGACGCCCAGCGTGTCCAGTGTGGTCAGTCCGCAGATCTTGATCTTGGTGGTCATCCCTCGACCTGCGCGTCCGATCCCGCAGGCGTCAAGAGCTTCAACCCAGGCTCTCGGGCGTCGTGAAGATCGAGGCGACCTCATCCGCCGTCGCCAGCCGCCACTGACCGGGCGCCAGATCGGCGGGCAGAACCAGTCCGCCCAGCCGTTCGCGATGCAGGGTCTCGACGTGGTTGCCGGCGGCCGCGAACATCCGGCGCACCTGGTGATAGCGCCCCTCCGTCACCGTCAGCAGGGCCTCGGTCGGCGACACCACCTCCAGCACCGCCGGCGCAAGCGGTTTGTCCTCGCCCTCCAGGACCAGCTCGCCCGAGGCGAACAGCGCGCCCTCCGTGCCCGTCAGAGGCCGCGCCAGACCCGCCCGGTAAACCTTGGCCACATGGCGTTTGGGACTGATCACCCGGTGCAGAAGATCGCCGTCGTCGGTCAGCAGCAACAGGCCCGTCGTCTGCTTGTCCAGCCGTCCGATGGTCGAGATGGCGGGATCGCGCGCCCGCCACCGTCCCGGCAGGATGTCATAGACCAGCGCCCCCTCTTCCTTGTGTGAGCAGGTCATGCCCAGCGGCTTGTTCAGCAGGATCACCAGCCCCTGCACGGGGTCCAGCGGCTCGCCGTCGATCTCCATTCGCGTGGGCAGGTCCGGCGTCACCGCAATGCGTTTGGACACGTCCGTCAGGTCCGCCCCGTCCAGCACGATGCCGCCCGCCTTGGCCATCCGCGCCATTTCGGCGCGTGATCCATAGCCCATCGAGCCCAGCAGACGATCGACCCTCGACGTCGGGGTTTTCTTCATGCGCTACCGCCCTTCGGACTGCTTGAGCGCGGTCACTTCACCGCCTCGAACAGCTTGTAGCCGCCCGCCTCGGCGACCAGCCGCACCCGTTTGAACGCCGCGTTCAGCTCGGCCTCATAGGGCAGGTGCCGGTTGGCGACGACCCAGGCGACGCCGCCCTTCTTCAGAAGTTCCGCCGCCTTCCGGATAAAGGCCTGACCCAGCCGCCGGTCCTCGGCCCCGCCGTCGTGAAAGGGCGGATTGCTGACCACGAAATCCTTGTCGCCCTTGGCCTCCAGGGTGCGGGCGTCCAACCACCAGACCTTGGCGCGGTCGTCCTCGATATTGCGTCGTGCGGCCTGGATGGCGCGGCGGTCCAGGTCGACCATCTTCAGCTTGGTCACGGCAGGCGAGCGCAGCACCACGATCGACAGCGCGCCATAGCCGCAGCCCAGATCGACGCCCTCGCCCTTCATCGCCGGCAGATGTTCGGCCAGCAGCGCCGAACCCGGATCGATCCGGTCCCAGGCGAATACGCCGGGCTGCGACCAGGCCTCCAACCCCGGCACGATCTGCGGCCCACCCGCGGCGATGGCCTCGTCCAGCCCCTCGACAGTTTCGGGTCGAATGACGATGCAGCGGCGATGGTGCGCCTTGGCGGTCTCGGCGACCTCGAGCCCAAGCCCTTTGAGCTCCTTGCCCAGGCGCGATCCGCCCTTGTCCTTGGGCGCCATGACATCCAGCCGTCCGCCGACCTTTAGCGCCTTCAGCACCAGGGCCAGCACGTAGCGCCGCTCCAGCACGCCGGGCGGGGCGTAGATCATGACGCTGTCAGCCGAGCCGGGGTCCTGCGCCTCCAGCGCCGCCGAGTCCGGGATCAGGGGCGATGTCTGGGTCGCATCGCCGGGCGGATCGAAGACGACCGGCGGGCGGCCGTACAGAAGCGTGGTCATGGTCTCAGAACCCCGCCTGCAACAGCACCAGACCCACGACCCCGACCACGATACGCCACCAGGCGAAGACGCCGAAGCCGCGCTTGGACACGAAATCCAGCAGGAACCGCACCACGGCCAGGGCCGAGATGAAGGCCACGACGAAACCCACGACGATCAGGCCGATGTCGCTGAAATCCAGCGTCTTGTGGTTCTTCAGCAGGTCATAGGCCACCGCCGCCCCCATGGTGGGCAGGGCCAGAAAGAAGCTGAACTCAGCCGCCGACCGCTTGTCGGTCTTCAGCAGCAGCCCGCCGGCGATGGTGGCGCCGGACCGCGACACGCCGGGAATCATGGCCAGGCATTGGAACAGGCCGATCAGGAAATAGATCCGCATCGGATAGGCCTCGGCGTCCAGCCATTTGGGCTTCTTGTCCATCCGGTCCAGCAGCAGCAGGATCACCCCGCCGACGATCAGGGCGATGCACACCACCTGCGGCGTCTCGAACAGCACCGTCTTGATGAAGTCATAGGCCAGGAAACCGATCACGACAGCCGGCGCGAAGGCGACCAGCAGCCCGATCAGGAACCGGCGCGCCTCGGCGTCGAAGGGCCAGCGCGTCGCCAGGGTCCACAGCTTCTTGAAGTAAACGCTGACGATGGCCAGCAATGCGCCCAGCTGGATCACGATCTCGAAGGTCTTGCCCGCGCTCTCGAAGCCCATGAAATGGCCCAGCAGCAGCATATGGCCGGTGGACGAGACCGGAATGAACTCGGTCAGCCCCTCGACCAGACCCAGAATAATGGCGGCAAGCCAGTCCGACATGAGACCCTCGAAAACCAATGCGCCCGGAACGCGCCGCGCCCGGATGCCTTCCCCCTAGAGCATGATCGTTTCTGACGGAACGACCCGTTTGGGCCAGCGGTTGGCTTTCAGCCACGATTGCGCGAGAAGAAGCCGATAATGACGACGCCCGCCCCCGCCCCCGCCTCGCTTGACGACGCCCATCTGGCCACGCGCCGCATCACCCGCCTGTCTGTCGGGGTCGCGGTGGTGCTGATCGCGATGAAGGCGTTCGCGCTCGGCGCCTCAGGCTCGGTCTCCATCCTGGCGACCCTGGCGGATTCGGTGCTGGATCTGGCGGCGTCCCTGACCACCTTCTTCGCCGTGCGCTGGGCCGCCGCCCCGGCCGACGAAAACCACCGCTATGGCCACGGCAAGGGCGAGGCCCTGTCCGCCCTGGTCCAGGCCGGGCTGGTCTTCGCCTCGGCCCTGTTCATCGCCTGGGAGGGGGTGCAGCGCATCTTCGACCCCCGTCCCGTAACCGCCGGCGCGTGGGCAAGCGGGATCGTGGTCGCCACCATCGTCATCACGGCCTGGCTGGTGTGGATGCAGACGCAGACGCTGAAGAAGACCGGCTCCGTCGCCGTCGCCGGCGACCGCGCCCACTATGCGGCGGACCTCGCCGCCAACGTCGTGGTGCTGATCGGCGTGATTTCAGGCGCCTTCCTGGGCGCGCCGGGGCTGGATGCGGCGGCGGGCATCGTCTTCGCCGTCTGGCTGTTCTGGGGCGCGACCGGCATGTTGAAGGCCGCCGCTGATCACCTGCTGGACCGCGCCGTGCCCGAGGCCGACCGCGCCGCCATCATCAAGGCCGTCCTGGCCGACCCCCAGGTCTTCGGCGCGCATCAACTGCGCACCCGCATGTCCGGTCAGGTCATGATGATCCAGGTGCATGTCGACCTGGACGCGCATCAGACCCTGGACGCCGCCCACGCCATCGTCGTCGCCGCCGAGAAACGGGTGCTGGGTCAGTATCCCGCCGCCGACATCCTGATCCACGCCGACCCG
The DNA here is from genome assembly GCF_058790795.1 of Brevundimonas sp. EU05-FHT14B07. NCBI lineage: Bacteria > Pseudomonadati > Pseudomonadota > Alphaproteobacteria > Caulobacterales > Caulobacteraceae > Brevundimonas > Brevundimonas sp. EU05-FHT14B07. The sequence goes on along the minus strand of NZ_JBYTCZ010000004.1, from coordinate 330,883 downwards.
CGCGGCCACGCCCGTCCGCAGCCCGCGATCCCGGCCGCCGCACCCGCCGAGCCGCAAGCCGCCCCCGCCCCGACCGGCCCCGCACCCAAGGGGCCGTGGTCCTGACCTTGCGCCCAATTTCAATGCAGTAAACGCGCATTAACGGGTCCGGGCGCATCACCCTTAGATGGCCGACCCTTGCGTTCTCTTCCACTTCGCCTTCCAGCCCGCCTCGCGCGCCGCGCGACTGGCGCTGGGCGAGGCGCGGATCGAATGGACCGACACCCCGGTCCGTCCGTGGGAGGACGATTGCCCGGTCAACGACTTCAATCCGTCCGGCCTGCCGCCGGTGATCCAGACGATGGATCGCGGCCGTCCGTTGGTGCTGTGCGAACTGCCCGCCATCCTGGGCTGGATCGAGGATCAGCAGAAGGGGCCGCTGCTGCTGCCCGCCGATCTCGCCGAACGGGCCGAGGCGCGCCGCCTGACCGGCTGGTTCGAGCGCCGCTTCATGGACGAGGTCGACGCCGTCCTGCTGCACGAGCGGATGGAGAAACCCCTGCTCAAGCTCGGCCCGCCCGAGGCGCGCGCCCTGCGCGACGGCCGCGACGCCCTGAAATCCCACCTCGCCATGCTGGAGGACCTGGTCGCCGCCCGCGACTGGCTGGCCGGCCGCCGCCTCAGCCAGGCCGACCTGATCGCCGCCGCCCACCTGTCGGTGCTGGACTATTTCGGCGAGATCCAGTGGAAGACCTGGCCCGGTCTGAAGACCTGGTACTCCAAGCTCAAATCCCGCCCCTGCTTCCGCCCCCTGCTCGCCGACCGCTTCGTCGGCGTGCCCCCGTCGGCTTGGTACGCGGATCTGGATTTCTAGGTGGCGAATTTACGTTTTTGACCACAGCTGAGGGCGGAAAGCGGATGTTGGCCTTGCAGACAGAAAGCCAGAAGACATCTTTGATGCTACGATAGGCCTATGGTTTTGAGACCGATTTTCCTCGTCGTCGCTGCACTTGCCTGTGTTTTGGGTTCTTGTCGCGAAGGTCCGGCTCAGATGGATTTCGGCTCCTTCAATTTTGAAGCTGCAAGAACGGCAGATGTTCTCGAACTTAGTGCGGGTGATCAAACCGCTGTCATTGAACTCTGCAACCTCAATCTCGATGAGGCCGCCTTAACCTACGGCTGTGAGCAGAAGGATCCCGCACTCGGCGACAGCGTGCGGGGTTTTCGAATTTTGATGATGGGGCGTATGCGATTTACTTCGCCTCCATTCGGAGAGCGACCTGAAGGCGTTTCTTCACCCCAAGCTGGGCCTTTGATCGCTTCTGAAGTCGATGAAATGCTGGATCCAAACGGCATTCCTCAGTCACCCAATTGGTATGCATTTTCTAGGCTGAAGGCCGGCGGTGGGGAAGATGATCCAATCTTAACAACCGACCGACAGTGGCCTCTCATTGTGTGCCAAGCTGGAGCTGCCTCCCGGATCTGTAGAATAGCGTTCCTTGTCGAGGGCGTCTTCGTAGAAGCGAGTTGGACGCATCACGGCACAGTCGATCAAGCTGAGTTGTGGCGAATTTCGTCTGGTATCGACACGAAACTTCGCACCTTCATTAAGCCCTCGGCTGACCATCTGAGCAAATAGGCGCTGAACGTCGCCTTCGGATTGAACGTCACCCTCGGCCACTTCGCGCCTCAAGACGCCCTAGCGTCCCCGTGCTATCCCCCGCCCCGTGTCAGACCGCCTGAAAACCTTCATCCGCCAGCGCGCGGCCGAGCTCGGCTTCGATGTCTGCCGCTTCGCCTCGGCGGCCGACGCCTGGCCGGCGGGCGAGCGGCTGCGGCGTTTCGTGGACGAGGGCCGGCATGGCGACATGGAATGGATGGAAACGACGCTGGATCGCCGCCAGCACCCCACCGCCATGTGGGACGAGGCGAAGACCGCCATCGTCCTGGGCATGAACTACGGCCCCGACGACAACCCGCTGGACGAGCTGGCCGACCGTTCGGCCGGATACATCTCGGTCTATGCGCGCGGCGACGACTATCACGAGGTCATCAAGGGCCGGCTGAAACAGCTGGCCGGCCAGATCGCGGCCCGCAACGGCGCCGACATCAAGGTCTTCGTCGACACCGCCCCCCTGATGGAAAAACCGCTGGCCCAGCGCGCCGGCCTGGGCTGGCAGGGCAAACACACCAATCTGCTCAGCCGCACCCACGGCAACTGGCTGTTCCTGGGGACCATACTGACCGCCGCCGAGATCGAACCGGACGCGGCCGAGACCGAACACTGCGGCTGTTGCACCGCCTGTCTGGACGCCTGCCCGACGAACGCCTTCCCCGCCCCGTTCCAGCTCGACGCCCGGCGTTGCCTCTCCTACCTGACCATCGAGTTCGCCGACCCCTGGCCTGTCGAGTTCCGCACCCTGACCGGCTCGCGCATCTATGGCTGCGACGACTGTCTGGCCGTCTGTCCCTGGAACAAGTTCGCCCAGGAAGCCCGCGAGATCCGGCTGGCGCCCCGCCCAGCCTTTGAAAGCCCGCGCCTGCATGACCTGCTGGCGCTGGACGACGCCGCCTTCCGCACCCTGTTCACCAAGAGCCCGGTCAAGCGGATCGGCCGCGACCGCTTCCTCAGGAACGTCCTCTACGCCGTCGGCAACTCGGGCGACGCGACCCTCATCGACCCGACGAAGGCTTTGCTGGCCGACCGCTCGCCCCTGGTGCGAAGCGCGGCTGTCTGGGCGTTGTCACAACTGACGCCGCCCGAAGCGTTCGCGGCCCTGGCCAAGGCGACGACCGAAACCGACCCCATGGTCCTGACGGAATGGCGGCGACCTTAGAGCTTCAGCCCGTGCTCAGCGGCCAGATCGACCAGCTTCACCATCGGGCGGGGGCCCCAGTGGGCGATGACTTCCGACGCCGCCAGCGAGCCCAGCTTGCCGGCCTCTTCCAGCGTCAGGCCGCGCGCGAGGCCCAGCAGGAAGCCGCCGGCGTACTGGTCGCCGGCGCCGGTGGTGTCGATCACCTTGGCGACCGGATAGGCGGCGACGACGACGCGCTCGTCGCCCTTGATCACCACCGAGCCGTGCTCTCCGCGCGTGACGGCGGCGATCTCGACGATGGCGGCCAGCTTCGCGGCGGCGACGTCGAAGTCTTCGGTTTCGAACAGGGCGCCCAGTTCGGCCTCGTTGGCCAGGACGATGTCGGCGGACTGGGTGATGAACTCCAGAAGTTCGGCGCGCCAGCGGGCGACGACGAAGGTGTCCGACAGGGTGATGGCCACCTTGCGGCCAGCCTTGTGCGCGGCGGCGGCGGCGCGTTCGAAGGCGGCGCGGGCGGGCGCTGGATCGAACAGATAGCCTTCCAGATAGACGATCTCGCTGGCGCCGATCAGGGCCTCGTCGATGTCGTCGGCATACAGCTGGTTTGCGGCGCCCAGGAAGGTCGCCATAGTCCGCGCGCCGTCCGACAGCACATTGATCAGGCAGCGGCCGGTGCCGAAGCCCTGATCCGCCCCGCCCGTCAGGACAGGCGTGTCGAAATGCACGCCGGCGGCGCGGATGTCGTGGGTGAAGACCTGTCCCAGCGTATCGTCGGCGACCTTGCCGATATAGGCCGCGCGGCCGCCGAACGAGCCGACGCCCGCCACGGTGTTGCCGGCCGAACCGCCCGAGGCCTCGACGCCGGGCGCCATGGCATCATACAGGGCGGCGCTGCGTTCGGCGTCCACCAGCTGCATCGAGTTGGGGGCCAGGTCCTGGGCCGTCAGGAAGGCGGCGTCGCAAGGGCTGAGGACGTCGACGATGGCGTTGCCGACGGCGCAGACGTCATATTGGGCGGTGTTCTGGGTCATGGTCGCGCCTTAGCCGGTCAACGCCCGCACGTCATCCGAAATCATATAAGGAAGCCCTTATATGCTGCGCGTCGCTTCGGTATGAGGACCGCATGACCCAGATCGCCGTCCTGACCCCCGATCCCGCCGACAAGACCTATGTCGGCCGCTGGCCCGGGGTGCTGGAACGGTTGAAGGCGACGCTGGAAAGCACGGGCGCGACGGTCACGGCTACGGCCTGGACCGATCATGTCGCGGACGCGTCGGGCCTTGAGGCCTATGACCTGATCCTGCCGGTCATCGCCTGGGGCTATCACCGCGATCATGGGCGCTGGCTCAAGGCGTGCGCGATGTGGAGCGAGGCTGCCCTGGCGGTCGCCAATCCCGCCGAGGTGCTGCGCTGGAACTCCGACAAGACCTATCTGGCGCGGCTGGCGGACAGGGGCGTGCCGATTCCGCCGACGCGCTGGACCGATCGCGTGACCCAGGATCAGGTGGACGCCGCCTTCGCCGAGACGGACGCTCCGGTGTTGATCCTCAAACCGACGGTGTCGGCCGGGGCGTTTCGGACCGTGCGCCTGACGCCAGGCGAGGTGTTGAGCGACGCGCCCAAAGGCGCGGCGATGATCCAGCCCTATCTGAAGTCGATCGAGACCCAGGGCGAGACCTCGCTGCTGTTCTTCGGCGGCCGGTTCAGCCATGCGGTCAACAAGCGGCCCGTGGCCGGCGACTTCCGCATCCAGGTGCAGTTCGGCGGCCTGTATACGGCCGTGACGCCGGACGCGGCGGCGATGGCCTTGGCCGAGCAGGTGCTGGCCGCCATCGATGAGCCGCTGCTCTACGCCCGCATCGACATGGCCCACGACGACGCCGGCCAATGGGTGCTGATGGAGGCCGAACTGATCGAGCCGGACTTCTACCTGGACCACGACCCCGCGAACGGCGCCGGCTTCGCCGAGGCCGTCATGGCGCGGCTCGAGCCTTAAGCCGCCTCGCGCACGGGCGGCAGCAGATTGTCCAGGTCGAGCAGGCTGATCAGGTTGCTGTCGACGGCGAACACGCCGGAGACGACGCCTGCGCCCTGAGCTTCGCCCATATTCGGCGGGTCCTGCCGCGCCGCATCGTCCAACTGCATGATGTCCGACACGCCTTCGACCAACAGGCCGACGGTGCGTTCGCCGCAGCGGACGACGACGATGGCGTGGCGCGCGGACGGCTCGGTCGTGGGCAGGCCCAGCCTGACCGCCAGATCGATAATCGGCAGCACCGTCCCGCGCAGATTGACCACGCCCCTCATATAGGCCGGCGCGCCGGGTAGCTGCGTGGTCGCTGTCCACCCGCGGATTTCCAGCACCGAGGTGATGTCGATGCAGAAGGCCTGGTCCCCGACCCGGAATCCGACCAGTTCACGCTGGCCTGGCGCACGGTTCGTCATCAGAACTCTTCCCAGTCCGACTGAACAGCGGCCGCAGCCGCCCGCCCCCCGCCGCCGCCGGCCGCCATGCGGGCTCGCGCAGGGGCGGCATGGGCGCGGGCGAAGCTTTCGACCCGCGCCTGAGCCTTGTGGACGGCTGTCGGCGCCGCGGCGACCTGGCTGGTCTCGAACCGGCCGACGAGTTCAGCCAATTCGGCGGCCTCTCGGCTCAGGCTCAAGCTCGCGGCGGTCGACTGTTCGACCATGGCCGCGTTCTGTTGAGTGACCTGATCCATCTGGTTCACGGCGGTGTTGACCTCGGCCAGACCCACCGCCTGTTCCTGGGTCGAGGCGCGGATTTCGCTCATCAGGGTGGTGATCTCTTCGATCCGCCCCGCAATGCCGGTCAGAGCCTCGCCCGACTGACGCACCAGAACCACCCCGTCCTTGACCTGGCTGGAACTGGCCGAGATCAGCGTCTTGATCTCCTTTGCCGATTCCGCCGACCGTTGGGCCAGGGCGCGCACTTCGGACGCGACGACGGCGAAGCCACGGCCGGCCTCGCCCGCACGGGCGGCCTCGACGCCGGCGTTCAGCGCCAGGAGATTGGTCTGGAAGGCGATCTCGTCGATCACGCCGATGATCTGGCTGATCTCGTTGGAGGACCGTTCGATCTCGCCCATGGCGGCGACGGCCTTCTGGACGACCGCGCCGCCGGTCTCGGCCTGGCTGCGCCCCTGGGTGACCACGCCGTCGGCTGCCTGGGCGTTCTCGGCGGTCTTGCGGACCGTGGCGGTGATCTGATCCAGCGCGGCGGCTGTTTCCTCCAGGCTGGCGGCCTGTTGTTCGGTGCGGCGCGACAGGTCTTCGGCGGCGCTGCTGATCTCATGCGCGCCCGACTGCATCGATCCGGCGTTGACGCCGATCACGCCGACAGCCTCGTCCAGAGCGGCCATGGCCTGGTTAAAGTTGTCGCGCAGGACGGCGTAATCGCCGGGGAACTTATCCTGGATGCGATAGGACAGGTCGCCCGCCGCCATGGCCGACAGGCCCTTGGCCGTGCCTTCGACGACGGCGGCCTGAACCTGAGCGGCCTGACGCTCCGCCTCAGCGCGTCGTTCGCGTTCTTCCTCGACCGCGGTGACGTCCATGGCGAACTTGACGACCTTGTAGGGACGGCCTGCGGCGTCGAGGATGGGATTGTAGCTGGCCTCGATCACCACACGCTTGCCGCCCCGGCCGTAGCGCACAAACTTGTCCGCCACGAACTCGCCGGCGTTCAATCGACGCCAGAACTCGGCATAGGCGGGCGTCTGCGCCTCTGCTGGATCGACGAACATCCGGTGATGGCGCCCGACGATGTCGCCGAGCGCATAGCCCACGACGGACAGGAAGTTCTGGTTTGCGTCGCGAACCGTGCCGTCCAGATCGAACTGGATCACCGCCTGGGAGCGATCGACCGCCGCCAGCATGCTGCGCAGTTCAATAAGCTTACTGTCGTCTCTCGGCTTACTAAAAATACGCATCGGCAGATAACCTCTCAGGTGAATCTGGGAGCTAAATGCCACCTAAGCCGTTTAAAATATTAGCGATCTTGGTTAGCACGCTAACGCTCAACCTAGACGTTTATTAGTTCGCGTCTCCACCCTCCCCATCGAACAGACCGTCTTTTAAATGGCGGAAGAGATCGTCTTGGCTCCGAACCAATCAAAATCAGCAGATGTCTCGCGCGAGACGTTGCAGCTCAAAGTCGCGATGCAGGTCATGCTGACCGCACGGCGATGGAAATCCTGGGTCGCGGAGAAGTTTCGCGACTCCGGCCACACCGGCGCGCCCACGCTCGTCCTCTATTATCTCGTTGACCAGCCCAAGGGCCTGACGCTGTCGGAACTGTCGAGCCGAATGGAGCTGTCCGGCGCGTCGCTGACCAGGCTGGTTCAACGGCTGGAGAAGGACGGCATGGTCAGTCGGCGACGGATGGTCGGCGACGGACGCTCTTGGCTGATCGTCATGGAGCCGGCCGGTCGCGCAGAGATGGAGGCGTTCGAGGTTCACGCCGCCGCCATGCGTCAGCGCGTGTTCGAGGGCGTGTCCGAAGACGACATGGCTGCCGCGCTCAGGGTGCTGGATGCCGTGGCGGCCAGACTGGCGGCCGGTCCGGACGCGCCCGCCCGCCCCTAGCCCGCCTCGCCCAGCGCCATCAGGCCCGCCCGCGACGGGCACAGGTCGGCGATGATGCAGGACAAACATTTGGGCTTGCGCGCCGTGCAGGTGTAGCGGCCATGCAGAATCAGCCAGTGGTGCGCCTTGGGCAGCCAGTCCCCCGGCACGACCTTGAACAACTGGGCCTCGACCTTGTCCGGCGTCCCGGCATTGGCCAAGCCCAGCCGGTGCGAGACGCGAAAGACGTGGGTGTCCACGGCGATGGCCGCCTCGATCCCCAGTTCGTTCAGCACCACCGAGGCCGTCTTGCGCCCCACGCCGGGCAGGGCCTGAAGATCGGCGCGGTTGAGTGGGACCTCGCCGCCATTCTGCTCCAGCACGATGCGGCTCAGCGCGATGACGTTCCGCGCCTTGCCGCGATATAGGCCGATGGAGGCGATGTAGGGGATCAGCCCCTCCTCGCCGAGGGCCAGCATCTTCTCCGGCGTGTCCGCGACCTTGAACAGCCGCTCGGTCGCCTTGTTGACCGAGACGTCCGTCGCCTGGGCCGACAGGGCGACGGCGACGACGAGGGTGAAAGGATTGGAGAAATCCAGCTCGGTCTTGGGCTCCGGCATGACGCCGGACAGGCGTTCGAAGATCGCCTCGACGCGGTCCTCGTCCGGCGGCCAGCGCAGCATGGGGATAGCCGCCCCGGTCATCACGGCCGGGCGTTTGGCAGGCTTGGCGGCGGGCTTTCTGGCCTTGGCGGGCTTCATGCCTCGCTGTCGTCCCGGGGGCGACGCGGGTCAAGACCCAGGGTAGTCAGTGCGGCGTCGGCGGCGCGCTCGCCCTCCATCCAGGCGCCGTGGGCCGTGCCGTAATAGACCGGCGCGGTCGCCTCGCCGGCCAGGAAGATTCGGTCCTCGACCGACGTGCGCAGCTTGGCGCGGTCCGCCGCATGGCCCGGCAAGGCGTGGGAATAGGCGCCGCGCGACCAGGGATCGACCCCCCAGCCGCTGACCGCGACCGCCTCCAGCCGCCGGCGCATGTTCGATCCCAGAGCCGCGACCAGTTCGGACACGGCGAAGTCGAACAGGGCGGCCGGCCCCTGCGCCTCCAGCCCCCAGGCCAGGTCGGCGCCGAAATAGGCCTCGATCATCGGCCGGCCGAACGGCCGCAGGTGATAGCCGCCGGTCTCGGCCGTATCGGTGCGGGTCCACAACTGGGTGTCGGGCTGGAAATCGCCGGCGCCGCGCACGGTCATATGCACCTTGGACGCCAGGCCCAGCGGCACGCCCGTCGTCGCCTCGAGCAGCGCCGGAACCGGCGGATCGATGCGGATCGTCTCGCTGGCGATCAGGCTGTTAGGCACGGTCAGGATGACGATCCGCGCGGTCAACTCGCCGCGATTGGTCTCCAGGCGCAGCACAGGTCCGGAACGGTCGATGCGGCTGACGGCGCAGTCCGTGATCGTGATGGGCGACACAGCCTCGCCCAGCCGCGCGATCAGGCGGCCATAGCCCTCGCGCACCCGCCAGTTCACGCCGGTGTCGCCATAGGCGTCGTAATCCAGGCTGGACACCTCGGCGAACCGCGCGCCGTTCAGGGCGCCCGAGATGGCGTCCATGCGCGGGTTCCAGCGACAGTCGGGATCGAAGAAGTCCGACGCCGGACGATCCTCCCCCACACCCGCGCGGACGAGCGACGCCGCCTCGGTCGCCCGCTGGTCGAAGGCGGCGAAGGCCTCGCCGAACTCGGCCTGATCCGCGCGGGTCATCTCGTGATCGAAGGCCTGGGTGCGCCAGGGCGGCGGGGTCTGGTCCAGCGTCAGCCCCTCGGCCTCGACCCGTCCCGCCAGCACATTGTCATCGGCGGAATGCAGCCAGCCGCAGCCCATGTCCAGCCCTTCGCCCTCGGCCCGGACTGTCCAAGCGCGCCCGCCGATCCGGTCGCGGGCCTCCAGCACCAGAACCGACAGGCCGGGCCGCAGCAAACGGCGCGCTGCGGCGATGCCGGCGGCGCCTGCGCCGATCACCACGACATCGACCTGTGACGGCAGCGGCTGGGAGGCGGAGATGCGGGCGTTCATGGCGTCAGGACATACACGAAAACCGGTCGTGATCGGCGCCGTCCCTATCGCCTATTGATTTTTGGACGGCGGGGTCCATTTTAGCGCCGCTTCAAAACGCCGCACCTCCCCCGGATTTTCCATGTCGCCTGAACTTAAGAAACGCCTGCCGCTGTTCGCGGCCGCCCTCGTCGGCCTGGCCCTGATCGTGGGCGGCATCGTCTGGTGGGTGAATGGCCAGCGTTGGGAAAGCACGGACAACGCCTTCGTCCAGGCGGACACCACCCTGGTCAGCCCGCAACTGTCCGGTCGGGTCACTGAGGTTCTGGTGGGCGACAACCAGCGAGTCGCGGCAGGGCAGATCCTGGTGAAGCTGGACGATTCCGACCAGAAGGCGCAGCTCGCTCAGGCCGAGGCCAATCTGGCCGCCGCCATCGCCGCCGTCGGCCATGTCGACGCCCAGGCCGAGCAGGAACAGGCCACCATCGCCGCCCGCGCCGCCTCCGTCGCCCAGGCCAATGCCCAGGCCGGCCTGGCCCGCGCCGAGGTCGATCGTTACGGCAAGCTGGCCGAACAGGGCTGGGTCTCGCAACAGCGCATCCAGACCGAGCGCGCCTCGGCCGCCACCGCCGCCGCCAGCGTCCAGCAGGCCCAGGCCGCCCTGGTCGCCGAACAACGCACCGCCGGCGTGCTGGGCTCGACCCGCCAGCAGAGCGTCGCCGCCGTCGAACAGGCCCGCGCCGTCGTCGATCAGGCTCGCATCGCGCTGGAGCGCACCGTCATCCGCGCTCCGGTCGCCGGCGTCGTCGGCGCCCGCAGCGTGCGGCCCGGCCAGTATGTCAACGCCGGCACGCAACTGCTGTCGGTCGTGCCCCTGACCAACACCTACATCGTCGCCAACTTCAAAGAGACGCAGCTGGACAAGGTGCGCCTGGGTCAGAGCGTCGAGATTTCCGCCGATGCCTTCCCCGGCCGCAAGATCGAGGGCCGCGTGGACAGCTTCGCCCCCGCCACCGGGTCCGAGTTCGCCCTGATCCCGGTCGAGAACGCCACGGGCAACTTCACCAAGATCACCCAGCGGGTGCCCGTCCGCATCGTCGTCAGCGGCGCAGACCGCAGCCTGGCCCTGCGTCCCGGCTTGTCGGTGGACGTCAAGATCGACCTGAAGAGCCAGGGCGGCCAGAGCTTCGCCGAAGCCGCCACGACGACCGGAGCCGCAGGTCAGTGACCGCCGCCAACCCCGCCGCAGATGGCGGGGCCCCTGTCGCGCAAAAGGGTCCCGTCGCCGGCCATCCCGAGATCAACTGGACCATGCTGTTGCTGGGCTTCGCTGGCATGGTGGTGGGCCAGTTCATGGCCATTCTGGACATCCAGATCGTCGCCGCCTCCCTGCCCCAGATCCAGGCGGGGGTCGGCGCCTCGGCTGACGAGATCAGCTGGATCCAGACCGCCTATCTGATCCCCGAGGTGGTGATGATCCCCCTGTCGGGCTTCCTGTCGCGGCTGTGGGGGACGCAGCGGCTGTTTCTGGTCTCCTGCGCCGGCTTTGTGCTGATGAGCATCGCCACGGGCCTGTCGTCGTCGATCGACATGATGATCCTGTTCCGGGCCATCCAAGGTTTCGTGGGCGGGGCCATGATCCCGACCGTCTTCGCCGTCGCCTTCACCGCCTTTCCGCCTGACAAGCGCGTCACCGCCAGCGTCGTCATGGGCCTGATTGTCACCCTGGCGCCGACCGTCGGACCCACGCTGGGCGGGCACCTGACGGAGTGGCTGAGCTGGCGGTGGCTGTTCTTCATCAACGTGGGACCGGGCCTGCTGGTGCTGTTCCTGGTCGGGCGCTACGGCAACTTCGACAAGGGCGATCCGTCGCTGGCCAAGGGCTTCGACTGGTGGGGCCTGGGCCTGATGGCCGCCTTTCTGATGTCGATGCAGTTCGTGCTGGAAGAAGGCGCCAAGAACGACTGGTTCGACGACACCCACATCCTGTTGCTGACCGTCGTGGCGGCGGTCGCGGGACCGATCTTCATCTGGCGGTCCCTGACCTATCATCAGCCGATCGTGGAGTTGCGCGCCTTTGGCAATCGCAACTTCCTGGTCGGTTTCATCATGACCTTCATCGTCGGTTTCGCCCTGTTCGGCGGCACCTTCCTGCTGCCGCTCTTCCTGGGCCGCGTGCTTGGTTATTCGTCGTCAGAGGTCGGCACCACCATGGTCGTGTCGGGCCTGGCCATGTTCGCCACCGGCCCCTTCGCCGGTCGACTGGTGCGCAAGCTGGATGCGCGGGTGCTGATGTTCGGCGGCTTCATGCTGTGCGCCTGGGGGATGTGGGAGGCGCGCGTCGTCACCGATGACTGGGGCTTCTGGAACTTCGCCTCGGTCCAGGCCTTCCGCGGCGTCGGCGTTATGCTGGCCATGATCGCGTCCCAGCAGGTGACGATGGCGACCCTGCCGCCGCACATGGTCAAGAACGCCTCGGGGCTGGTCAACCTGTCGCGCAACGTCGGCGGCGCTTTCGGCCTGGCGATCCTGAACACCAGCCTGACGTCCAACACGGCCCTGCACATGAGCGAACTGACCAGCGCCATTGGTCAGGGCGACCAGGCGATGCGCAACATGATGGCCGGCATGACCCAGCGGTTCGCCGGCTCCATCGACCCGGCCGCCTCGGCGATGAAGGCCATCTATGGGATGTTGCAGAAACAGGCGACCACGATGGCGTTCGGCGACGCCTTCGCCCTGCTGGCCATCCTGTGCGCGGGCGCGGCCTTCGTCACCCTGGCCGCCCAGCCGGTGAAGGCCCAGGCTGGCGCACCGCCCTCGGACGTCCACTGATGGCGCGCCGTCGCGGACAGGTCGATGAACGAAAGAGCGAGGCGATCCTGGACGCCGCCGCGACCCTGTTCGCCGACAAGGGGCTGCAGGCCAAGATGGACGAGATCGCCAAACTGGCCGGCGTCTCCAAACAGACGGTCTACAACCGCTTCGCCTCCAAGCTGGAGATCGCCCAGGCCCTGGCGTCGAAGCGGGTCGAGGATATCGTCGCCCCCCTGCGCGGCGCCGGCGATCCGCAGACGGTGCTGGAGACCCTGGCCCTGACCCTGCTGAACCGGGTGTGCAGCGGCGACAAGGTCGGCTCGATGCGTGGGGTCGCCCTGGTCTCGGTCGAGGCGCCTGACATCGCCCACGCCATCTATGAGGCCGGCCCGCGTCGCAGCCTGCGCGAACTGGGCGCCTGGCTGGCGGAACAGACGCGGCTGGGCCGGATGAGCGTCGCCGATCCGGAAGAGGCGGCTGAGATGTTCGCCGGCCTTGTGCTCGGCCACGGCCATCTGCGCGCCATGCTGGACGTGCCGCAGCTGGACGCCGACAAACGCGCAGGCCGCGCCAGAGAGGCCGCGCGCATCTTCATGGCCGCCCATCCGCCCACCACGGCCGCCAAGACTTCCTGAGCCCGGCGCGCTACAGTCGTCCCACCCTGTCGCTTGAGACCGCCTTCATGCTGATCCACCTGTCCTCCTGGCCCGAAATCGACGCCCGACTGAACGACGGCGGCCCGCTGTCCAGGACGGTGGTCGTGCCCATCGGCTCCAACGAGCAGCACGGGCCGACGGGGCTGCTGGGCACCGACTGGCTTTGCCCGGAGATCATCGCCCATGCTGCCGAGAAGACCGACGCCAACCTGATCGTGGCCCCGACCTTCAACATCGGCATGGCTCAGCATCACCTGGCCTTCGCCGGCACCATCAGCTTGCGCCCCTCGACCTTCATGGCCGCGATCACGGACTGGGTGTCGTCCCTGAGCCGTCACGGGTTCGAGCGGATTTACTTCCTGAATGGGCACGGCGGGAACGTCGCGACCATCGAGGCGACCATCTCGGAGATTTACGCTGAGTGGAGCTTCGTCGAGGACAGCCCGCCCTTCATCCTGAAGCTGAAGAACTGGTGGGACCTGCCCGGCGTCAATGGCCTGTGCAACCGCCTGTTTCCGACCGGCCACGGCATGCACGCCACCCCATCCGAGATCGCGGTGACGCAGGCCGCCTATCCCGAGCGGATCAAGACCGCCGACTACAGCCCGCAGATCGCGCCGAACGGGCCGATCCGCGACGCCCTGGACTATCGCGCCCGTTTCCCCGACGGCCGGATCGGGTCGGACCCGGCCCAGGCCAGCCCCGAGAAGGGCCAGCAGATCATCGACGCGGCGATCCCCGCCCTGTTGAGCGACATCGCGGCCTTCGCCGCAGAGACCCAACCTGGAGGTCCTCACTGACCCGCAAAACCCCCACAGCCGCCAGCGCGGCCGTCGTCGGCGCCGAGATTCTGGCCGCCTCGGCCGAGGTGATCGCGGCCCGCACCGGGCTGATGGCGCAGGGCCTGACCAGCGCCAAGGGGCAGGACTTCAAGGAGCTGTCGCTGATGAGTTCCGAGAAGACGGAGGCGATGTCCGCCTCGGCCGACGCCATGGCCGCCAGCGCCGGGGCCATCGGCCAGCAGCTGGGGCGCGTGGCGCTGGACGAGGGCGCCCATGCCCTGCGGGCGGCGGCGGCTGTGACCCAGGCCCGCAGCCCGGCCAAGGCGGCCGAGGCCCAGTTCAGCTATGCGATGGGCTGGTGGTGTCGGGCGGCGGCCCAGGCCATGACCCTGAACGGCGAACTGCTGAAGGCCCAAGCCGAGGCGCTGGCCCCGATCCACAAGACCGCGACCGCCAACGCCAAACGGCTGCGCAAGACGCGCTAGGCCGGCTCGACCAGCTTCAGCTTGGGCTTCTTGACCTTGGCGGGCTTGGCAGGGCGGTCGGCCTTTTTGGCGGCCTTTTCGGCCTTGCGCGCTTCCTTCTCGACCGCCTTCAGCGCCTTCTTGGCGGCCTTGGCCTCGGCCTTTGCCGCGTCGGGAGCGGCGTCGGCGGCGGCGGCCAGATCGGCCAGCTGATTGAGGAAGGTCTCGCGCTGGCCCTTGGGCAGCAAGGCCATGATCCGCTTGTCGGCGGCCTCGACCAGCGGACGGGCGGCCTCCAACCGGGCCGCGCCTTCAGCCGACAAACGCACCGCCTTGGCGCGGGCGTCCAAGGTTGAGCGTTCCCGCTCCAGAAGGCCTTTGCTGGTCATGCGCGTAACCAGATCGGCCAGGGTCGAGCGGTCGATGCCGGTCATCCGCACCAGTTCAGTCTGGGTCAGGCCGGCCTTGAGCGACACCGCCTCCAGCACCGCAAACTGGCGCTGGGTCAGACCGTCGGCGCCGGTCTCCTCGGCATAGATGTCGAGCGCCAGTTGCAGGGCGCGGTGCATCAGATGGCTGGGCGAGGTGGCCAGGGGCCCGACCTTCCTTGCCGCTTTTCCCGCCTTCACCATCGCGCCGCTCCCCTGAAGTTTCGTCCGAACACGTATCAGCTCTGCTTTACGATTTGACGGGGAAAGCGCGTCGGTTCCGTGACAGTTCCGCTTGGTCTCTAGAGCCCGGTATCAGGCGAGACGGGGGCCGGCTCCTCGTCCTTGATCAGGTGCTTCATGATGAAGAAGACCTGCCAGACGCCGAACACGGCCGAGGCGATCCACAGGCCGCCGCGGAAAGCGACCCACGCATCGTCGGACTGGGTGCGCCAGACGATCTCGTTGATTATGCAGACGGCGGCGAAATACAGGCCGTAACGCAGGGTCAGCCCGCGCCAGCCCGCGTCGGTGATGCGGATCGCCTCGCCCAGCAGATATTTGAACGGATAGCGGTTCAGCGGCAACGACCCCAGCAGCACGACCGCCAGCAGGCCGTTCTGGATCGACAGCTTGATCTTCAACAGGTTCGGATCGTGGAAGACGATGGTCAGCACGCCGAAGATCAGGGCGAAGCCGCCGGTCAGCAGCGGCAGGGGCGCCAGACGACGCTCGACCACATAGCCGACGATCAGGGCGATCAGCGAGGCGCCGACCAGGACCCAGGTCGCCTGAACCAGGGCTTCCTGCCCGTCCAGACCGCGCGCGAACCGGTTGATCGCATAGGCGGCCATGAAGGCCACGAGGGCGCCGAAATCGACGGCCTGGCGGATGTTGGAAGCCTTCTTCGGCGTCTCGGTCATGTCAGTCTTCCAGTCCCACCAGCGAGCGGGAGAAGGCGCGGGCGTCGAACGGTTGCAAATCCTCGACCCCTTCGCCGACGCCGATCAGCATCAGGGGGGCGTCGGACGCCTGGGCCACCGGCACCAGCACGCCGCCGCGCGCCGTGCCGTCCAGCTTGGTCATGACCACGCCGGTCACGAAGGCGGTGCGGCCGAAGATCTGTTCCTGAGCCAAGGCGTTGCGGCCCACCGTCGCGTCCAGCACCAGCAGGGTGTCGTGCGGCGCCTCTGGATCGACCTTCTTCAGCACGCGGACGATCTTGAGCAGTTCGTCCATCAGGGCGGACTTGTTCTGAAGCCGGCCGGCGGTGTCGATCAGGACGACGTCGTAGCCTTCGGCCCGCGCCTTGGCATAGGCGTCGAAGGCCAGGCCCGCGGCATCAGCGCCGTCGCGACGGCTTTCGAAATCGGCGCCGGCGCGCTCGGCCCAGACCTTCAGCTGTTCGCGCGCGGCGGCGCGGAAGGTGTCGCCGGCGACGATCATCACCTTGGCGCCCTTGCCCGTCAGATCGGCGGCGATCTTGCCCAGGGTCGTGGTCTTGCCCGAGCCGTTCACCCCGACGAACAGGACGACATAGGGTTTGGGGCCGGACAGGGGGTCGAAGGTCGCCTGGCGCGGCGACAGTTCGGCGGCGACCGCCTCGGCCAAGGCTTCCTTGACCTCGCGCTCGGGCGCGTCCTTGCCGAACTTCAGCCCGCGAAAGCGTTCGACAATGCGGGTCGAGGCGGCAGGGCCGAGATCGCTCTCCAGCAGATGCTCTTCCAGCTGCTCCAGCGACGCCTCGGACAGAGGCTCCTTGACGAAGGTGGCGACGACCTGATCGGTCATCTGTTTGGAGGAGCGCGAGAGCCCAGCGGACAGGCGCTGGAACCAGCCCTTTTTCGGCGTATCGTTCATGCAGTGGCTTTAGCGGGGGCGAAGGCCAACGTCATCCGCATTCGCGAGGGTCGTCCCCGACGTTTCAGACGGTCGGCGACAAAAACACCGTCTAATTCGTCTAATTGATCTGAAATCGAGACCTCCCTGTTAGCGTCAGTGCGAAGGCGAGGATTATAGGCCCGCGCAAAATCGACGATGGCAGCAGGCCGTGAGAAATCGGCAAACCGTTGAAAGCGCGAGGGTTGGAGCCGCCAGTTTGGATGGCTGTCGATCATTTTCTTCCGTCATCCTGTGCAAGCCTCTGGCGGCGCAGACGGCAGCGGCGAAGATCATCGAGCGGCGCTTGCGCTTGTGGAGCCGATCAACAAAGAATATGCACTGCGCATACGTTTCATATAGCGCGAGAGTATCATGGGCATCGTCAATATCGAGGACAAACTGCACGAGCAGCTGCGGCGCGCTGCGAAGGCGTCCTATCGGTCGATTAACGCTCAGGCGGCGTTCTGGATCAGGATCGGCATGTTGTGTGAGATGCATCCCGGCGTGACGTTCCAGGAGCTGGTGGCGCGCGAGTTGCGGGCGGCGGGCGTCGATGCGCTCGTGCCCACGGATGCCGCCTCGTGATCAAGACGCCGGCCGAGATCGCGCTGATGGCCGAGGCGGGGCGACTGCTGGCCTCGGTCTTCACCCACCTGGACGCGATGATCTTGGAGGAGTTGAGCACGCTGGAGATCGACCGACGGGTCGAGGCCTTCATCCTCGACGAGTTGAAGGCGCGGCCGGCCAGCAAGGGTCAGTACGGCTATGGCTTCGTCCTGAACAGCTCAATCAACCAGGTCGTCTGCCACGGCGTGCCCTCGGCAAACGACATCCTGAAGAGCGGCGACATCGTCAATCTGGACATCACGCTGGAGAAGGACGGCTTCATCGCAGATTCCTCCAAGACCTATCTTATCGGCTCGGTGGGACCGCAGGCCCGGCGGCTGGTGCGCACCACATATGAGGCCCTGTGGAAGGGCATTCAGGCGGTGCGCCCAGGCGCGAAACTGGGCGACATCGGTTTCGCCATCGAAAAACACGCCAAGCAGGCCGGCTATTCGGTGGTGCGCGACTATTGCGGGCACGGCATCGGGCGCGAGATGCATGAAGAGCCGCAGGTGCTGCATTTCGGCAAGGCCGGGACCGGCGTAACCCTGCGCGAAGGCATGACCTTCACGATCGAACCGATGCTGAACCAGGGTGTGCGCACCGTCCTGACCGAGGACGACGGCTGGACCGTGGTCACCTCCGACGGAAAACTGTCGGCCCAGTTCGAACATACGGTGGCGGTGACGAAGGACGGCGTGCGGGTCCTGACCCTGAGGCCGGACGAGAAGCGGGGCGCATAGACGCGCGAAGGAGAGTTTCCGTCCCTTCATCATTCGCGCCTATATGAAGGCCGACGACCGGCGCGGGCCGGGTGATGCGGACGATCCGATGGCTGATGCTCTGTTCCATTCTCCCAAGACCCACGGCTTCGTGCGCGTAGCGGCGGCGACGCCGGTCAGCCATGTGGGCGACCCCAGGGCGAACGGGCAAGAGCACGTCGCGCTGATCCGTCAGGCGGGCGAGCAGGGCGTGGACCTGATGGTGTTCCCCGAGCTGTCGCTGTCGGCCTACGCCATCGACGATCTGCATATGCAGGCGGCGCTGCTGGAAGAGGTCGAGCGGCAGATCGCCGTGGCAGCCG
Organism: Brevundimonas sp. EU05-FHT14B07; assembly: GCF_058790795.1. Classification (NCBI taxonomy): domain Bacteria; kingdom Pseudomonadati; phylum Pseudomonadota; class Alphaproteobacteria; order Caulobacterales; family Caulobacteraceae; genus Brevundimonas; species Brevundimonas sp. EU05-FHT14B07. Next base: position 312,730 of record NZ_JBYTCZ010000004.1, on the reverse strand, counting down.
AGGCGACGGCCGAGGCGGATGTCGTGGCGGTGGTCGGGGCGCCGATCCGCAACGGCGACGCCCTGTATAATTGCGCGGTGGTGATCGGGTCCGGCGAGGTTCTGGGCGTTGTGCCCAAGACCTATCTGCCCAACTACCGAGAATACTATGAGAAACGCTGGTTCGCGCCGGCGACGGCTCGCGCCGAGGACGTGATCCGGCTGAACGGCGAGACCGTGGATTTCGCGCCGGGCCTGCTGTTCGAGGCGGTGAACCGGCCGGGCTTCGTCTTCGCGGTCGAGATCTGCGAGGACTATTGGGCGCCCCTGCCCCCCTCGACCCGCGCGGCGCTTGCGGGGGCGCGGATCCTGCTGAACCTGTCGGCGTCCAACATCGTCATCGGCAAGGCGGACGAGCGGGCGATGCTGAGCGCCAGCCATTCGGCGCGCACCCTGTCGGCCTATGTCTTCGCCGCCTCGGGCTGGGGCGAGAGCACGACCGACCTGGCGTGGGACGGTCAGGCGACCATCCACGAACTGGGGTCGAAACTGGCCGAGGGCGAGCGGTTCGCCTTGGACAGCCATCTGACGATCGCCGATGTGGACGTGGACCGGATCGGGCTGGATCGTCTGCGCAACGGCACCTTCGCCGAATGCGCGAGAAACGAAGGCGAGCCGGCGGCGGTCGTGCCCTTCATGGCGCGCCAGGACCATGAGGCCAGCGAGCTGATTCGGCCTCTGGACCGGTTCCCCTTCGTGCCCGACGACGCCGGGCGGCTGGATCAGGACTGCTACGAGGCGTTCAACATCCAGGTCCAAGGGCTGATGCGCCGCATGACGGCGACAGGCGCGAAGTCGCTGGTGATCGGCGTGTCGGGCGGGCTGGATTCGACCCAGGCCCTGCTGGTGGCCTGTCGCGCCTTCGACCGGCTGGATCTGCCGAGGACAGACATCCTGGGCTTCACCATGCCTGGGTTTGCGACCTCGGACGGGACCAAATCCAACGCCTGGGCGCTGATGACCGCGCTGGGCGTCACGGGCGCAGAGATCGACATTCGCCCCGCCGCCGAACAGATGTTCAAGGACATCGGCCACCCCTACGCAGAGGGTCAGCCGGTGCATGACATCACCTTCGAGAACGTGCAGGCGGGCCTCAGGACCGACTATCTGTTCCGGCTGGCGAACCAGCACAGGGCCTTCGTGCTGGGGACCGGGGACCTGTCGGAACTGGCGCTGGGTTGGGCCACATACGGCGTCGGCGACCATATGAGCCATTACAACGTCAACGGCGGGGTGGCGAAGACGTTGATCCGGCATCTGATCCGCTGGGTGGCGGCGGGCGACCTGATCGGCGCGGGCGCGAGAGAGACGCTGCACGCCATTCTGGACACCGAGATTTCGCCCGAGCTGGTGCCGGCCAAGGACGGGGTGATCCAGTCGACGGAAGGGACCGTCGGCCCCTATGCGCTGAACGACTTCTTCCTCTTTTACATCAGCCGGTTCGGGATGACGCCGTCCAAGGTGGCCTTCCTGGCGCATCAGGCCTGGGGCGATGCGGGCGCAGGGCATTGGCCGGCGAATACGCCGGACGACGAAAAGGTCGAATACGATCTGGCGACGATCAAGGGCTGGCTGAGGAAGTTCCTGATCCGCTTCTTCCAGACCGCCCAGTTCAAGCGCTCGGCCCTGCCGAACGGGCCGAAGGTGGTCACCGGCGGATCGCTGTCGCCGCGCGGCGACTGGCGGGCGCCGTCGGACGGCAATGCGAGGGTGTGGCTGGACGAACTGGACGCGAACGTGCCGGACTGACCGTCTCCTCCCCGCTTTGCGGGGAGGTGGTTCGAAGCGTAGCGGAGAGACGGAGGGGCTCTTGGCTGTGTGGGTAGAAGAACCCCTCCACCACTTCGTGGTCCCCCTCCCCATTGCATGGGGAGAAGACGCGCCGCTAGAAGCTTGGCCATGACCGACGACGTGACCAAAGACTCCAACGGCAACATCCTGGCCGACGGCGACAGCGTGACCCTGATCAAGGATCTGAAGGTCAAGGGATCGGGCGGGGTAACCCTGAAGCGCGGCACCCTGGTCAAGAACATCCGCCTGACCGGCGACACCGACGAGATCGAGGCCAATGTCGAGAAGGTGCGCGGCCTGGTCCTGCGCGTCGAGTTCGTGAAGAAGGCCTAGACCCCTTTTCAACGGGCGATGCAGCCGCCATCTAGCGGCCTATGACCGACACCCTCGCCGCCCCCGCCTCGACCGCTGCAACAAACGGCAAGATCCCCGTCACCGTCCTGACCGGCTATCTCGGCGCGGGCAAGACGACGCTGCTTAACCGGATCCTGACCGAGGATCACGGCAAGCGCTACGCCGTCATCGTCAACGAGTTCGGCGAGATCGGCATCGACAACGACCTGGTGGTCGGCGCCGACGAGGACGTGTTCGAGATGAACAACGGCTGCGTCTGCTGCACAGTGCGTGGCGACCTGATCCGCGTGGTCGCCGGCCTGATGAAGCGCCAGCGCCCCGGAAAGCCGGCCTTCGACGCCATCATCGTCGAGACGACGGGCCTGGCCGATCCCGGCCCGGTGGCCCAGACCTTCTTCGTCGACGAGGACGTCAAGGCCAAGACGCAGTTGGACAGCGTCACGACCCTGGTCGACGCCAAACATGTGATGGTGCGTCTGGACGATTCCAAGGAGGCGCGCGAGCAGGTGGCCTTCGCCGACCGGATCATCCTGAACAAGGTCGATCTGGCGACGTCCGAAGAGCTGGACGCGGTCGAGGCGCGTCTGCGGGCGCTGAACCCGCTGGCGCCCATCGTCCGCGCTGAACGCTCGAACGTGCCGCTGGACCAGGTGCTGGGCCTCGGGGCTTTCGATCTGGACCGCATTCTCGAGGTCAAGCCGGACTTCGTGAACCCGCCGCACGGCGCGGACGGCCATGTGCATGACGAACACTGCGGTCATGACCACCACCATGACCATGACCATGACCATGACCATGATCACGGGCACGACCATCACGACCACGATCACGCCCACGGCGCGGATTCTCATGGCGCACGGGGTCACGCCCACCAGGACGACATCAAGGGCATCTCCCTGTCGCTGGATCGGCCGTTGGACGGGGCCAAGTTTACGGCCTGGCTGGACCGGTTGCTGGGCGAGCAGGGTCAGAACATCCTGCGCGCCAAGGGCATCATCGACGTGAAGGGCGAGAACCGCCGCCTGGTCTTCCAGGCCGTGCACATGATTCTTGAGGGCGACCTGCAACGCGAATGGGGCGCCGCCGAACGCCGCTGGAGCCGCGCGGTCTTCATCGGCCGCGATCTGGACGAAGCCGCACTGAAGGCGGGCTTCGAGGCCTGCGCCGCCTAATCTCAAAGGTGGACTGGCAGACAAAAGGCCGGCGGAGCGATCCGCCGGCCTTTTGCTTTGATCAGTCCTTCTCGAACAACTTGTTCCAGCGGCGCTTGTCGCGGGCCTTCCAGGCGCCGCGGTGGTAGGCGTCGGAGCCGATCAGGGGGACGACGGTGGTGGCTTCGGCGAAAACCATCTGTTCGTGGGTGGTCTGGACCTTGCCCCAGGAGGCGGCCTCTTTCAGCGTCGATGACGAACAGGCGCCGTCGCGGACATCGGCGACGGTGATCTGGACCGCATAGCGGTGCATCTCGGCCTCGACGCCGAGGATTTCGGCGCAGACGACGGTGTCCTGGGCGAAGTTCTTGGGCACGCCGCCGCCGACCATGAACAGGCCGGTGACGCCCGCCGCGATCTTGATGTCGGTCAGTTCGCGGAAGTCGGCGATGGCGTCCAGCATCAGATAGGGCTGACCGGCGGCCGCGCGTTCCTTCTGGTGCTTGACCAGACCGAAGCCGGCGGACGAGTCGACGAAGGCCGGGCAGAAGATCGGCACGCCCTCTTCATAGGCGGTCTGGATCAGCGAGCCGGGCTTTTTGGCATTGCCCTCGCTCAGCCACTTACCCATCTCCCAGATGAACTCGCGGCTGGAATAGCCGCGCGGCTCCAACCGGTTGGCGATCTCCAGGATGGTGTGATCGCAGGCCTGGAGTTCTTCCTCATCGATATAGGTGTCGTAGATCCGGTCGATGTAGTTGTCGCGCAGGACGTTGTCGTCCACCTCGCCGGCCGCCTGATAGTGTTTGAAGCCCAGGGCCTCGAAGAAATCCATGTCGACGATCGAGGCGCCGGTGGCGACCACGGCGTCCACCATGCCGAACTTCACCATATCGCGGTACACATGCATGCAGCCGCCGGCCGAGGTCGAACCGGCCAGGATCAGCCAGGGCGAGCAGTCCTTGTCCTCGATGGCCATCGAGAAGATGTCGGCGGCGCGGGCGGTGTCGCGCGACGAGAAGGACATCTTGCGCATCGAGTCGATGATCGGGCGCGCGTCGAAGCTGGTGATGTCGACGTGCTCGACGACATTCTGCAGCAGCTGGGCCTTGGTGTTCGATTGAACGGGAGCGTTCATTTCGGCGGTTTCCCTGTGATTTGAGCGCCCGTCGAACAAGCAGACGTGCCGGGACGGAGCGACCGACAGGACCGATAGACGCCCGACCGTCGGCCGTCACCCTCGGACTTGATCCGAGGGTCGGACGTTCCGCCGCGCGCTCCTCGCAAGGAAGACGCAAAGCGGCCGATCCTCGGGTCGAGCCGGAGGATGACGGATTTCAGATGGCGCGTCCTATTTCCGGCGCGACTTGCGCTGACCGGCCTTACCCTTGGGGCGTGACAGACGCACGACCTTGCGGGCGTTCTCTTCCGCCGTGGTGCGCACGGTGGGGATGGAACGTGGAGCCAGACCGTAGAGCGAGGCCATCGGGGCGTCCTCGACCGCGGCGATGTCGTGTTCGCCATAGCCGTTGAAGCCCGTCGACATGGCCACGCCGTAAGCGCCCAGCATGCCGATCTCGATGAAGTCGCCTTCGCGCACATCGGCCGGCAGCCAGAAGGGTCCCGGCATGTGGTCGATGGAATCGCAGGTCGGGCCGTAGAACTGAAACGCCTTCAGCTCGCCCGCGCTTTCGCCCCCATTTACGCTTTCTGGCCGCACCAGCTTGGTCGGGAAGGGCCAGCGCGAATGGGTCGCGTCGAACAGCGAGCCGTAGGAGCCGTCGTTCAGATACAGGGCGTCGCCCTTGCGCAGATCGACACGGGCCAGGATCGACGAGGATTCGGCGACCAGCGCCCGGCCAGGCTCGCACCACAGCTCGGTCGTTTCCGACACCGGCATCTCGTTGAAGCCGCGATGGATGGCATCGGCGTATTCGCTCATGTCCGGCGGAACCATGCCCGGATAGACCGAGGGGAAGCCGCCGCCGACATCGACGATATCGACGATCACGCCCGCACGGCTGATCGATCGGCCGACCTGGGCCATGGCGGCCTGATAGGCGGTCGGGCGCATGCACTGGCTGCCGACGTGGAAGGAGACGCCCATCAGGCCGTCCTTGACCGCCTGGCGCGTCGCCATCAGCAGGGCCGGCGCCTGATCCGACGACACGCCAAACTTGCCCGACAGCGTATAGGCGGCGCCGTCGGCCGAGACGGCCATGCGCACGATCAGGTTCAGGTCGTCCGCGCCGCCGGTGGCGTCGAGGATCTTGTTCAGCTCGTCGATGCAGTCGAGCGAGAAGGTGCGCACGCCGTGATCGAAATAGGCCTTGGTGATTGCAGAGCGGCTCTTGACCGGATGCATGAAGGCCAGGCGCACGTCATGGCTGACAGAGCGAACCAGCTCGATCTCGGCGATGGACGCCACGTCGAAGCCGCGAACGCCAGCCTCGATCAGGGTTTCAACGACCCAGCGCGAAGGGTTGGCCTTCACAGCGTAGAAGACGTCGGCCTTTAGATTATCCTGGAACCAGCGCGCCGCTACGGAAACCGAACGCGGCCGCACGAGGGCGACGGGACGTTCAGGGGACCGCTCACGGACCAGGTCCAGGGGAAGCTGATACGTGCGCAATTCACGTAACCCCCTGCTAATTTGTTAAACCCAGACCGGCGTTAGCGGCGCAGACAGGACCTACGGGGTCCGCCGGAGAGCGCGATATGGGGGCGCGCGACTGTCATGTAAAGAGGTTTTTTCGTGGCGGGGCCTAGGTTTGACTGTCACAAATCCGCTCTGCGCCCTCCACGACACGATCCAGCGGCAACCTTGACCGTTCTGCGCCGTTGCGATGATCGGAGGGTTTCATGAACCGATGGCTGTTCTTTTGGCGCAAAATGCGGCGTCAGCTGTGGGTGCGCGCCACGGCCTATGCGGTCGCGGGCGTCGCCGCAGCCTTGCTGGCCGCCGCCCTGGCCCCTTGGGTGCCACAGGAGATGGCCGAGCGTCTGGGCGGCGAGTCTGTGGAATCGATCCTGACGATCCTGGCGTCCAGCCTATTGGGCGTGGCGACCTTTTCGGTCGGCGCCATGGTCACGGCCTATACGTCCGTGTCGTCGGCGGCCAGTCCGCGCGTGGCGGCTCTGGTCACCAGCGATGACGAGACCCAGAAGTCGCTGGCGACCTTCGTCGGCGCCTTCCTGTACGCCATCGTCGCCGTCACCGCGATCAACGCCCATTATTACGGACAGAACGGTCGGGCGATCCTGTTCCTGATCAGCCTGGCCATGGTGGGTCTGGTGGCGTTTCGCCTCCTAGCCTGGATCAACCGCCTGTCCAGCCTGGCGCGGGTCGGTCACATGATCGATCTGGTCGAAGCCCGGGCGTGCGAGGCGCTGGAACAGCGGCGCGACAATCCGTTTTGGGGCGGGCGCGGGGGCCATCTGCAAAACGGCGCGGACGTGACGGCGCCGGAAACAGGCTATGTCCAGAACGTCGATCCCGATCGCCTACAGGCCATGGCCGAAAAGCGGGATTGCCATGTCGAGGTGGTCGCTGCGCCGGGCGCCTTCGTGCGACGCGGGGAGGTCCTCGCCCGGGTCAGCCTGCCGGCCTGCGACAAAGAGGCCCAGGACGCCTTCTGCTCCGCCTTCGCGATCGGAGACTCGCGCTCCTATGATCAAGACCCTCGCTTCGGCCTGATCGTTCTGGGCGAGATCGCCGCCAAGGCTCTGTCGCCTGGTATCAACGATCCCGGAACGGCCATTCAGGTGGTGTCGACCGGCGTGAGGTTGATGGACATCTGGGCCCGAGACGGCGCGGAAGACGAGAAGCGGACCCTGCGAGATCGCCTGATGATGCCGGGCGTCTCCGAAGACGATCTGCTCGACGATCTGTTCGGCCCGATCGCCCGTTACGGGGCCGGCGACGTTGCGGTCGCCATCAGACTGCAAAAAGGCTTGAGGGCGCTGGCCTCGATCCCTTGTCTGGCCGCACCAGTCCGGACGATGGCCGATCAGGCGCTTGAGCGATCGCGCGCCGCCTTGCCGATTCCGGCGGACTACGCCCGGGTGAAGGGTGCGGCAGAAGGCTCCTGAACGGCTCGGGTCTGGACGAGATTGCGCCCGACGTGCGATTAGGACTTGCCCGAGCGCGATTTCAGCTTATTGCGGCGCCCCTTCGCCATAGCCTCCTAGCGAGTTCATGAGTTCATCCGCAGCCGCCGCCGCCCCTGGGCTAGTCCTGGCGCGTGACGTGTCGAAGACCTTCGGATCGCGAAAGGCGCTGGACGGCGTCTCGATTTCCGTGGCCTCCGGCGAAATGGTCGCCCTGATCGGTCCGTCCGGTTCGGGCAAGTCCACCCTGCTCCGCTCCATCACCGGCCTGCAGTCGATCGACGCCGGCGCCGGCACGATCCAGGTGTTCGGCGAGACCGTGCAGAAGGACGGCCGGGTCACCGGCGCCGTGCGCAAGGCGCGCGGCAAGCTGGGCATGATCTTCCAGCAGTTCAATCTGGTCGGGCGACTGAGCCTGTTCTCCAACGTCATGCTGGGCGCGCTGGGCCGTCTGCCCGGATGGAAGGGCCTTCTGGGCCTGTGGCCCCAGGCGGACAAGGACAAGGCCATGGCGGCCCTGCACCGCGTCGGCGTCAGCGACTACGCCGCCCAGCGCGCCAACACCCTGTCCGGCGGCCAACAGCAGCGCGGCGCCATCGCCCGCGCCATCGTGCAGGGCGCCAAGGCCATTCTGGCCGACGAGCCCGTCGCCTCGCTGGACCCGGTGTCCGCCCGCAAGGTCATGGAACTGCTGGTCGAGTTGAACAAACGCGACGGCATGGGGGTGATCGTCACCCTGCACCAGGTCGATTACGCCATCCGCTACTGCGACCGCGTCATCGCCCTGCAAGGCGGCAAGATCGTCTATGACGGCCCGTCCACGGCGCTGGACCAAAAGCGCCTGATCGAAATCTACGGTCCCGAGTTCGAGGACGCGTTCTGGGAGACCAAGGCATGAGCCTGTCGCGCATTTCCCCCACCCGCCGTCTAATCGCTGCGGCCGGCGCCGCCGTCATGATCCTGGGCCTGGCGGCCTGCGGCGGCGGCGAGGACAAGAAGGCTGCGGGCGGCGCGCCCAGCGAGATCACCTTCTCCATCCTGTCCGCCGAAGGCCAGGCCTCGGCCGGCCCGCTGTGGCAGCCGCTGCTGGACGACATGTCCAAGGCCATCGGCGTGCCGGTGAAGCCCTATTTCGGTTCGAACTACACCGTCCTGGTCGAGGCCATGCGCGGCAACCACACCCAGGTGGGCTGGTTCTCGGCCAAGCCTGAGGTCGAGGCCATCGATCGCGCCAAGGCCGAAGTCATCGCCCGCACCGTCAACCGCGAGGGTCTGGACAGCTATCAGTCGACCCTGATCGTCAAGAAGGGATCGGGCATCACGCTGGATCAGGTCATGGCGTGCGGCAAGAAGTACAACTTCGGCATCGGCGACGCCCAGTCGACGTCGGGCACCCTGGCCCCGCTGACCTTCCTGTTCAATCCGCGCGGCGTGGTCCCCAGCCAGTGCTTCAAGACCGTGCGCTCGGCGAACCACCAGGCCAACGCCTTCGGCGTGGCGACCGGCGTGATCGACGTGGCGACCTCCAACAGCGTGAACACCATCTTCATGCGCAAGGAGAACCCGCAGCTGGCCGGCCAGATCGAGGAAATCTGGACCTCGCCGCCGATCCCCGAGAGCGGCATCGTCGTGCGCGAGGACCTGGATCCTGCGCTGAAGGAAAAGATCCGCAGCTTCTTCCTGACCTATGGCCAGGGCGAAGGCGCCGAGGCCGAGCGGCAGCGCAAGGTTCTGGCGGACCTGGAATATTCCCGCTTCACCGCCGCCGACGACAGCTATCTGGATCCGATCCGCGAAATGATCGCCGACCAGAAACTGGGCGAGGCCCGCGCCAAGGGCGATACGGCCGCCGCCGCCGCCGCCGAGCGCGAGCTTCAACGCCTGCGCAGCCTGCGTGAGGTCCGGCCTTGACCGCAGTCGCGTCTCCCGCCGTCGCGATTCCGGCGGCGCCCAAGAAGTCCGCCCTCGCCTGGGTCGCCGACGTCCTGGTCTGGGGCGGCGTCGCCGCCGTCCTGCTGTACAGCATTGACGCCGTCGATCTGGGCAACATCTCGCGTCTGTTCGCCGGCAACGACAGCACCCAGCTGTTCGTCCACGACCTGCTGCGTCCCGACTTCAGCGACTGGAAGATGTTCGTCGCCAAGATGTGGGAGACGGTGCAGATCGCCCTGTGGGGCACCTTCCTGGCCGTGATTCTGGGTATCCCGCTGGGTCTGGCGGCGGCGCGCAACATCGCGCCCGTCTGGGTCGTGACGCCGGTGCGCTGGATCATGAACCTGCTGCGCTCGGTGCCGGATCTGGTGATCGGCCTGCTGTTCGTGACCGCCGTGGGCCTGGGGCCTCTGGCGGGCGTCCTGGCCATCACCTTGAACACGGCCGGGGTTCTGGCCAAGCTGTTCTCGGAAGCGGTCGAGTCGATCGACAAGGGTCCGGTCGAGGGCGTGCGCGCCACCGGCGCCGGCAAGCTGCACGAGATCGTCTGGGGCGTCCTGCCTCAGGTCGCGCCGCTGTGGACCTCGTTCGCCCTGTACCGTTTCGAATCCAACAGCCGGTCCGCGACGGTGCTGGGTCTGATCGGCGCGGGCGGCATCGGCCAGGTGCTGTTCGACAGCATGAACGCCTTCGATTTCCGCGCCGTCTCGGCCATCGTCATCGTCGTCGTGGTCGCCGTGACCCTGATCGACACCCTGTCGCAGATAATGCGCCGCCGCCTGCTGTAGCGGCGGCGGTCCCCTTCGCGGGACTGTCATAATCCTCTGCTCTAAGCATCGCGAAATCGATGCTCAGGGAGAGCCTTGGATGATCCGCACACTGAAACTGGCGGCTTCGGCCGCCGCCCTTCTGGCCCTGGTGGCCTGTGGCGACAACGGCGGCGGCGGCTCCGCCTCCGGCGCGCGCTCCGGCATCTGGGCGGCCGGTTCGTCGACCGTCTTCCCCTTCGCCACGCGGGTCGCCGAGACCTTCGCGCGCGGTTCGGGCGGCGCGGCGCCGCGCGTCGAATCGCTGGGCACCGGCGGCGGCATTCAGGCCTTCTGCCAGGGCGTCGGCCCGACCACCCCGGACATCGCCAACGCCTCGCGTCAGATGAAACAGTCCGAGTTCGACCTGTGCGCCAAGAACGGCGTCACCGACATCGTCGAGATCAAGATCGGCTTCGACGGCATCGTCATCGCCACTGCCCGTAACGGCAACGGCTTCAACTTCGAACTGAACGACCTGTACGAGGGCCTGGCCAAGGAAGTGCCGGGCGCCAACGGTCAATTCGTCGCCAATCCGGCCAAGACCTGGAACCAGGTCAACGCCGGCCTGCCGAACCAGCGCATCCAGGTCTATGGCCCGCCGCCCACCTCGGGCACGCGCGACGCCTTCCTGGAGCTGGGCATGACGCCGGGCGCCAAGCTGGTGCCGGCGGTCAAGGCGATCGAAGGCGACAAGGACCGATTTGAAGGCATCGCCCACACCCTGCGCGAGGACGGCGCCTGGATCGATTCCGGCGAGAACGACAACGCTATCGTCCAAACCCTGACCCGCACGCCGGGCTCGCTGGGCGTGTTCGGCTATTCGTTCCTGGAGCAGAACCTGGACACGGTGAAGGCCGAGACCATCGACGGCGTCGCCCCGACCGCTGACACCATCGCCAGCGGTGAATACCCGCTGTCACGCAGCCTCTACATCTATGTGAAGAAGGCTCATATCGGCGTCATTCCGGGCCTGCAGCAGTTCGTGCAGGAGTTCCTGTCGGAAGGCGCCGCCGGCAAGGGCGGCTATCTGGCCGACCGCGGACTGATCCCGCTGCCGGAAGACCAACTGCTGGCCCAGCGCGCGACCATCGCCGCCATGACCCCGATGGCCCGCCCTGCCAAATAAGGCGGAACCCGACCGCCGTTCCGCCCCTTCTTTCACCGGTTCGCCCCGTTGAAGCGCGAAGCGCTTCAACTGAAGCGCACGAGGCCGTAGAAGGGGCGGGATAGCTGTCAGGATGATTTGATGACCACCACGCCCGCGCGCCTGCGCAAGGCCGTACTGCCCGTCGCGGGCCTCGGCACCCGAGTCCTGCCCGGCACCAAGACGACCCCCAAGGAACTGCTGAACGTCGTCGACCGGCCGATCCTGTCCTACATCGTCGAAGAGGCGCGCGAAGCCGGGATCGAGCACATTGTCTTCGTCACTGGCCGCTCCAAGGGCGCCATCGAGGACTATTTCGATCACCAGATCGAGCTGGAAGCCCAGCTTCTGGCCAAGGGCAAGACCGACATCCTGGAGATGATGAACGCCGAACTGGCCTCGGCCGGGGAGATGAGCTTCACCCGTCAGATGCAGCCCAAGGGTCTGGGCCACGCCGTCTGGTGCGCGCGCGACATCATCGGCCACGAGCCCTTCGCCGTCATCCTGCCCGACGTTATCGTGGATTCGCAGCCCGGCGCCCTCAAGCAGTTGGCCCAGGTCTACGCCGAAACCGGCGGCAACATCATCGGCGTGGAATCCGTCCCGGAAGATCAGACCCACAAGTACGGCATCGTCGATCCGGTCAGCCGAGACGGTTCGCGCATCGTCATGAAGGGCATGGTCGAAAAGCCCGCCGCCGGAACCGCGCCGTCCAACCTGTCGATCTCGGGCCGTTACATCCTGCAGCCGGAAATCTTCGACCTGCTGGCGACGCAGGAAAAGGGCGCGGGCGGCGAGATCCAACTGACCGACGCCATGGCGCGACTGATGGCGGACCAGAGCTTCACCGCCGTGGAATATGCCGGCGTGACCCACGACTGCGGTGACAAGATCGGCCTGCTGCGCGCCAACGTCGCCCTGGCCCTGAAACGCCCTGATCTGGGCGACGCGGCGCGCGAGGCGATCGCGGGTCTGCTCTGACGCTAGGGAAGGCGGCGGGGGTTCCGGTTTACGCCCGCCCCTGCTAACCCTCCGCGCAAATCATCAGGAGACGAACCATGGCGACTTCCGAAGGCTGGGACATGCCGACCGGCGACCTCATGAAGGGCAAGAAGGGCCTGATCATGGGCGTGGCCAACTCCAGCTCCATCGCCTGGGGCATCGCCTCGCAACTGGCCGCCCAGGGCGCCGAGCTGGCCTTCACCTATCTGGGCGAAAGCCTGGAGCGCCGCGTGCGTCCGCTGGCGGAAAGCGTCGGCGCCAAGCTGCTGATCCCGGCCGACGTCACCGACGACGCCTCGATGGACGCGGCCTTCGCCGAACTGGAAAAGACCTTCGGCACGATCGACTTCGTCGTCCATTCGGTGGCCTTCGCCAACAAGGATGAGTTGAAGGGCAGCTTCGTGGACAACACCACGCGCGACAGCTTCCTTCTGGCCATGAACATCTCGGCCTTCAGCTTCGTGGACGTGTCGCGTCGCGCGGCCAAGCTGATGCCGAACGGCGGCAGCCTGATCACCCTGACCTATTTGGGGTCCGAGCGGGTCATTCCGAACTACAACACCATGGGCGTGGCCAAGGCGGCGCTGGAAGCGGCGACCCGCTATATCGCGCGCGACCTGGGTCCCAAGAACATCCGCGTCAACGCCATCTCGGCCGGGGCCATGCGCACCCTGTCGCTGGCAGGCATCTCGGGCGGGCGCGGCCTGCACTCCAAGTCGGCGCAGTTCTCGCTGATCAAGGAAGAGACCTCGATGGAGGGCGTCGCGGGCGCTGCCCTGTGGCTGTGTTCGGACCTGGGCCGTTCGACCACGGGCGAAGTCGTCCACGTCGATGCCGGCTTCCACGCCGTGGGCCTGCCGGAAGACATCGAGGGCTGATCAAGGAGGGCTGGATCCCAGTCTTCCGCCATCCAAGACGACGGTTTAAGGCCGGGGCATGAATGCTCCGGCCTTTTCCATGCGCACCCTGCCCGCCTCGGCTTTTTCGTCCGCCGCCGTGGCGACGGTGATCGGGTTTGGCGGGACGGTCGCCTTGGTCGTTCAGGCCGGCCAGGCCTTGGGCGCAGACGCGGGCCAGATCGGATCGATGGTGACGGCACTGTGCCTGGGCATCGGGGCGCCGGGCGCCTTGCTGAGCTGGCGGCTGAAGATCCCCGTCGTGCTGGCCTGGTCCACGCCGGGGGCGGCCCTGCTGGCGGCCTCGACCCTGGGGCTGTCCTGGCCGACGGCGATCGGCGCCTTCGTCTTCGCCGCCTTGCTGATGATCCTGACCGGCCTGATCCCGGTGCTGGGGCGGCTGGCGGGGCGGATACCGGCGGCCATCGCCTCGGCCATGCTGGCGGGGGTGCTGCTGCCCTTCGTGCTGAGACTGTTCAAAGTGGCGCCGGACGAGCCGGCCTTGGTTGTCGGGCTGATCGCGGTTTTCCTGATCTTCCGACGGCTGTGGCCGACCTGGGCCTTGCCCGCCGTGCTGGCGGCGGCTTTTGCGGTCCTGGCGATGCGGGGGCAGTTGGCCCTGCCCGCAGGGACCGGCCTGTTCGGCCATCTGGAGCCGGTCGCGCCCGTGTTCGACTGGAAGGCGGCGGTCAGCCTGGGCTTTCCGTTGTTCTTGGTGACGCTTGCGGCGCAGAACCTGCCGGGGCTGGTGGTGCTGCAGAGCGCCGGCTATCCGCCGCCCGCGAACCGACTGATCCTGTCCACCGGCGTCGCCAGCCTGCTGATCGCGCCGTTCGGCGGGCATGGGGTCAATCTGGCGGCGATCACGGCGGCGATCTGCACCGGGCCGGACGCGCACCCCGACGTCGCCAAGCGCTGGATCGTAGGCGTTATCTACGGCGGTCTTTATCTGGTGGTGGCTCTGTTCGCCGCGCCGCTGGCCGGGCTGTTCATCGCCATGCCGCCGGCCGTGCTGGCGGCGGTGACGGGTCTGGCGTTGATCGCGCCGCTGACCGGCGCGCTGCAAACCATGATGACGGAGGTCGGATCGCGCGAGGCGGCGGTGCTGACGTTTGCGGCGACGGCCTCGGGCCTGACCCTGTTCGGCGTCGGATCGGCCTTCTGGGGTCTGGTCGTGGGTTTTGCCGCTCTGGCCGCCATGCGCTGGATCAGACCGCCGGCCTGATCCAGCGAGAGGCGATTAATCCCGCAGCGAAGCCGGGACCTGGCCGCCGTTTTCGGCCAGCTTCTTCCAGACGGCCTTGGACAGGGCGATGTTCTGTTCGGCCGAGCCGTGCTCGCCAGCGTGGACGTTCAGTTCTTCGGCCAGTTCCTTGCGGGCGGCTAGGCTGGAATCCAGGTCCAGCAGCTTCAGAAGATCGACGATCGAGGTCCGCCAGTTGCCGCCGCCGCCCTTGGACGCCGCAAGATCGCTGAGCACCGCCTCGACATCGACGGGCGGCAAGGCCGGTGCGGCGGGCGGGGCCGGCGCTGCGTTGGGCGCCGGGATTCCAGCCGTCGAGGCCGGCGGCGGAACGGGGGCCGCCTTCGGCTTGTGGCCCGTGATCTTGTTCCAGATCGAAGAGAAGATGCCCATCGGTCGCGCTCCTGTTGGTGTGAGCAGACAACGCGACCGACGGGGCGAGGTTCAGATCAGTCGCGCGCCGGAATGTTGAGGCCGCGCTGGACGGCGGGGCGCGCCAGGCCGCGCTCCAGCCAGGCGGCGACGCGCGGGAAGTCGGCGAAGCCTACGATCTCCCCCGCTTCGTAGAAGCCGATCAGGTTGCGGACCCAGCCCAGGGTGGCGACATCGGCGATGGAGTAGTCGCCAACAAGCCAGTCGCGGGGCTCTCCACCGTCATTGGCCAGCCGCGTCTCCAGCACGCCCAGCAGGCGGCGGCTTTCGGCGACGTAGCGGTCGCGCGGGCGCTTGTCCTCATACTCCCTGCCGGCGAAACGGTGGAAGAAGCCCAGCTGGCCGAACATCGGGCCGATCGCGCCCATCTGGAACATGACCCACTGGATCGTCTCGTAGCGGGTCGCCGGATCGGTCGAGAGCAGTTTGCCGGTCTTTTCCGCCAGATAGATCAGGATGGCGCCGGATTCGAACAGGGCCAGCGGCTTTCCGTTCGGGCCGTTCGGATCAAGGATGGCGGGGATCTTGCCGTTGGGGTTCAGCGACAAAAACTCCGGCCCCCAGGTCTCGTTCTTGGTGATGTCGATCAGGTGCGGCTCATAGGCGAGGCCGACCTCCTCCAGCATGATCGAGACCTTCACGCCGTTGGGCGTCGGCAGGGAATACAGCTGGATGCGATCGGGGTGCTGTGCCGGCCAGCGTTGCGTGATCGGGAAGGCGGACAGGTCGGTCATGGCGGGCCTCTGCGGGTTTCCGTCCTTATGTTGGCGCGGTCCGCAGGCTTCGCAACAGTCACCGGCGCCATTTGATCGCGGGCTTGTGTCTGGAACCGTACGGCTGGCGATGCCAGCTTGGCCGTGACCGATCGACGGTCGCAGTCAGGGGAACGCCCGATGGCGCACAAGTTCGAAGTCTATCAGGACAAGGCCGGCGAATACCGCGTCCGCTTCAAATACAATTCCGAGGTCATCTTCTCGACCGAAGGCTACGCAGACAAGTCGGGCGCCAAGCGGGCGATCGAGTCGATCAAGAAGCACGTCGGCGACGCGCCCGTAGAGGACGCCTAGTCCGGCTCGCGCTCGCCCACCTCGGTCGGCGGCACGGCCAGAAGCCAGCCGTCGGCCAGGTGCAGTTCCGGCGTCGCTTCCTTGGTGAAGGGCAGATACCAGGTCGGGCCGCCGGCGGCGGGCGCGATCTCCAGCATGTCGTCGGCGCCGAAGTTCTGAACCGATTTCACCGTGCCCATGACGGCGCCCGCCGTGTCGCGGACCTGAACGCCCAAGAGGTCGGCGAGGTAGAACTCGTCTTCATCCGGCTCAGGGAACCGGTCGCGGGGGACGTGCAGCTTCAGGCCGCGCAGGGCGTCGGCCTGTTCCTTTGTGGCGATCTCCTTGGCCCGGCCGACGACGCCGTTCTTGTCGGGCCGCGTCGAGGTCAAGGTCAAGGCCACGGTCCCATCGGCGCGCAGCAGAGGGCCATAGGCGGTCAGGGCCAGGGGATCGGCGGTGAAGGCGGTCACCCGCACCTCGCCCCGCACGCCGAAGCCGCCGCCGATCTGGCCGACGAGGATCAATCTGCTGTCCGTGGTCATGCGTGTTCTTAACCCATGAAAAAGGCGGCGTCGAAAGACGCCGCCCTGATCATCGTCAAACCGAAAGGCTTAGCCTTCGGCCTTTTCCTCGGTCGCTTCAGCAGCCGGGGCTTCCTCTGCGGCGGCGTCAGCGGCCGGAGCCTCTTCGGCAGGCGCTTCTTCAGCAGCGGGAGCGTTCTTGGCGGCTTCGGCGGCGGCGGCGGCCTCTTCCTTGGCGCGGGCGGCGGCTTCAGCGGCCTCGACCTTGGCGGCGGCTTCGGCTTCCAGGCGGTCGGCTTCGCGCTGGGCGCGTTCAGCGGCGCGCTCTTGCGCCTTCTTGCCCGGAGCGCCCTTGTTCGGGTTGTTCGACTGCGTCCACTTGACCTTCTGGCCCAGGGTTTCGTCCTGCGACAGGAAGCGGGCGACGCGGTCGGTCGGCTGGGCGCCCTTGCCGAGCCATTCGGCGATGCGCTCGACCTTCAGGGCGACGCGCGGCGTGGCGCCGTCCTTGGGCAGCATCGGGTTGTAGCTGCCGACCTTCTCGATGAACTTGCCGTCGCGCGGCGAGTGCGAGTCGGCGATGACGATGTGGTAGTAGGGGCGCTTCTTGGCGCCGCCGCGGGCCAGACGAATCTTCAGCATTTCAGGTCTCTTTCTAGGAAGTCGTTATTTCTTGGGAGGGAAGCCCGGCAGGCCAGGAAGACCTCCCGGAAGTTGTCCGCCTCCCAGTCCGGCGAGCCGGTCCTGGATGGCTTTCAGATCGTCGGCGGAGGGTTCGGCCATCTTGCCGCCGCCCAGCGCCTTGAGGCGGGCCATGTCGGGGCCGCCGCCCATGCCGGGCGTGCCGCCGCCGCCAAGGCCGCCCAGCATGGCGGCCATCTGCTGCATCTTCTTGGGTCCGCCACGCGCCATCGACTTGACCACGTCGGCCATCTGGCGGTGCTGTTTTAGAACCCGGTTCACGTCCTGCACATCGACGCCGGCGCCGGCGGCGATGCGCTTCTTGCGCGAGGCGTTCAGCAGGTCGGGCTTCTTGCGCTCGGCCTTGGTCATCGAGGAGATGATGGCTTCCTGACGCAGGATCATGCGGTCGTCGATGCCGCTCTCGGCCATCTGACCTTTCATCTTGGCCACGCCGGGCAGCATGCCCATGATGCCCTGAAGCCCGCCCATCCGCTTCATCTGCTGAAGCTGGCCGGCCAGGTCGTCCAGATCGAACTGACCCTTGGCCAGTTTTCGGGCCATCTTCTCGGCCTTGGCCTGGTCCAGATCCTGGCTGGCCTTTTCGACCAGGGCGACGATATCGCCCTGGCCCAGGATGCGGCCGGCGACGCGACGGGCGTCGAACACGTCCAGCGCATCGACCTTTTCGCCGGCGCCCAGATATTTGATCGGCAGGCCGGTGATGGCGCGCATCGACAGCATGGCGCCGCCGCGACCGTCGCCGTCGGCGCGGGTCAGGACCAAGCCGGTCAGGGGCAGGCGCTCGTGGAAGGCCTTGGCGGTGCGCACCGCGTCCTGTCCGGTCAGGCTGTCGGCGACCAGCAGGGTCTCGACGGGCTTGGCGATGTCGGCGACCTCGGCGACCTCGTTCATCAGCCCTTCGTCCAGGGTGATGCGGCCGGCGGTGTCGAGGATCAGGACGTCGAAGCCCTGAAGCTTGGCCGATTGCAGCGCCCGGCGCGTGATCTGGACGGCGCTTTCGCCCGCCACGATCGGCAGAGTGGCGACCTCGATCTGCTTGCCCAGGGTGGCCAGTTGCTCCATCGCGGCCGGACGACGCGTGTCCAGCGAGGCCATCATGACCTTCTTGCGATCGAACTTGGTCAGGCGCAGCGCCAGCTTGGCCGAGGTCGTGGTCTTGCCCGAGCCCTGAAGTCCGGCCATCAGCACCACGGCGGGCGGATTGGCGTTGGTGTTCAGCGGGACCGGCTCTTCGCCGCCCAGCATCTCGATCAGGCCGTCATAGACGATCTTGACCACCTGATCGGCCGGCTTGACCGAACGGATAACCTCTTCGCCGGTCGCGCGCTCGGTGGCGAAGGCTATGAATTCCTTGACGACCGGAAGGGCGACATCGGCCTCGAGCAGGGCCACGCGCACTTCGCGCATCGCCTCGGCGACATCCTTTTCGGACAAGGCGCCGCGCCCGGTGATCCGGTCGAAGACGCCTGTCAGCCGCTCGTTCAGAGCCTCGAACATTCACTACCTCGTGTGGCGCAGGTGAAACGGCTCCATACGACAACGGCCCCCGGCGACGATCACGTCGGCGGAGGGTTCTCGCCGGGCTCGTCTCATCGAAATGAGGGTCGTCCCGGTGGAGACGCAGGTTCACTTGCGTCGGAAGCGGCGGCTTATGGCGGAAAAACCGTACAAAGGCAACCGGAGCGATCCGGTCACGCTATAACAGCCAATATCGGCGCAGGGATTTAGCGGATTGTCATCATCGTGCTAAGAGCCGCGCCCTTTATAGGGGCGGCGCTGTCGCCAGGGTTTCAGACTTCGGGAGAAGCACAGATGAGCAAGGTGCTGGTTATCGGCGCAGGCGGCGTCAGTTCGGTGGCCGTCCACAAGATGGCGATGAACGCGGACATCTTCTCGCATATCACCCTGGCGAGCCGCACCAAGTCCAAGTGCGACGCGATCGCCCAGTCCGTGAAGTCGCGCTTCGGCGTCGATATCGACACGGCGGCCATCGACGCCGACGACGTGGCCGCGACCACGGCGCTGATCCAGAAAGTGCAGCCCGAACTGGTCGTGAACCTGGCCCTGCCTTATCAGGACCTGTCGATCATGGACGCCTGCCTGGCCGCCGGCGTCGACTATCTGGACACCGCCAACTACGAGCCGCGCGACGAGGCCAAGTTCGAATACAAGTGGCAGTGGGCCTATCAGGACCGTTTCAAGGACGCCGGCCTGATGGCGCTGCTGGGTTCGGGCTTCGACCCCGGCGTGACCTCGGTCTTCACCACCTACATCAAGAAGCACCTGCTGGATTCCATCGAGACGCTGGACATCCTGGACTGCAACGGCGGCGACACCGGCCTGCCCTTCGCGACCAACTTCAACCCCGAGATCAATCTGCGTGAAGTGACCGCGAACTCGCGTCACTGGGAGAACGGCCAGTGGGTCGAGGGCCCGGCGCTGAGCCACAAACAGACCTTCGACTTCGAAGGCGTGGGTCCCAAGAACATGTACCTCATGTACCATGAGGAGCTGGAATCGCTGGCGAAGTTCTATCCCGAGATTAAGCGCATCCGCTTCTGGATGACGTTCGGCGACAGCTATCTGAAGCACCTCGAAGTGCTGGAAAACATCGGCATGACCTCGATCGAGCCGATGTCGTTCCAGGGCCGCGAGATCATTCCGATCGAGTTCCTGAAAGCCCTGCTGCCCGAGCCGGCCTCGCTGGGTCCGATCACCAAGGGCAAGACCAACATCGGCGTCATCGCCACCGGCCTCAAGGACGGGGTCAAGAAGACGGTCTACGTCAACAACATCTGCGACCACGAAGAGGCCTATGCCGAGACCGGCAACCAGGCCGTCAGCTACACCACCGGCGTTCCAGCCATGATCGGCGCAGCCCTGATGGTGACCGGCCAGTGGAAGGGCGACGGCGTGTTCAACATGGAGCAGCTGGACCCCGACCCCTTCATGGACATGCTGAACAAGCACGGCCTGCCGTGGAAGGTTCAGGACCTGGACGCCCCTCTGGACTTCTGATCGGACCGACTGAATGCAGACCCAGGCCGGCGATCCGGGCGCCTTTGCGCATTTCGACCTGAACCGCGTCGCGTCGCCCGCCTTCGTGGTGGACGAGGCGGCCATCCGCCGCAATCTGTCCGTGCTGAAAGGCGTGCGCGACGGAGCGGAGGCGCGTGTTCTTCTGGCGTTGAAGGCGTTTTCGATGTGGTCGCTGGCCGATGTGGTGGGCGAATACCTCGACGGGGTCTGCGCCTCGGGCCTGTGGGAGGCGCGACTGGCGCGCGAGTTCTACAAGGGCGAGCTGACCACCTATTCGCCGGCCTATACGGCCAAGGACCTGCCCGAGATCCTGCGTCTGTCGGATCACGTCATCTTCAACAACCCGGCCCAGATCGCCCGCTTCGCCGACCTGATCGCCAAGGCGCGGGCTGAAGGGCAGGTGTTCGAGATCGGCCTGCGGCTCAACCCCGAACATTCCGAAGGGGAGGTCGCCAAATACGACCCGGCCCAGCCCTGTTCGCGCCTGGGCTTTCCGGTGTCGCAACTGACCGCCGAACATCTGATCGGCGTCGACGGTTTGCATATCCATGCGCTGTGCGAGCAGGATTTCCAGCCCCTGTCGCGCATCTGGGCGGCGGTGGAGCCCAAGCTTTCGCCGCTGCTGGGCGGGATCAAATGGCTGAACCTGGGCGGGGGGCACCACATCACCCGCGCCGACTATCAGACCGACGATCTGATCGCCTTCGTACGCGATCTGCAGGCCCGGCACGGGGTTCAGGTCTATCTGGAGCCGGGCGAGGCCGTGGCGCTGGACGCCGGCATCCTGATCGGCGAGGTGCTGGACGTCTTCAACAACGGCATGCCCGTCGGCATCACCGACATCTCCGCCACCTGCCACATGCCCGATGTGATCGAGGCGCCCTATCGCCCCGCGCTGCTGAAAGAACCCGAACATGGGGTGACGGTACGGCTGGGCGGGCCGTCGTGCCTGGCCGGCGACATCATCGGCGACTACGTCTTCGCCGAGCGGCCGACGCCGGGGACGCGCATCGCGTTTCTGGACCAGGCCCACTATTCGATGGTGAAGACCAACACCTTCAACGGCGTGCCGCTGCCGTCCATCGTGCTGTGGAACTCGCAGACGGACGCGCTGACGACGGTGCGCGAGTTCGACTATTCCGCCTTCCGCGACCGCCTGTCGTAGGCGCAATAAAAAGGGCGGCTCGCGCCGCCCTTTCCCGTCCTATTCTTCCTTCGGTTCGTCCGCCGTCGGTTCGGCGTCGGGCTTGGGCGTCGAGCCCGGTTCGGTGACGACGATGCCTTCGAGCGCGGCCGGCAGTTTCGACAGGTCGCCGCCGGCGCGCAGAACGTCCAGCGCGCGCTGAAGCTGATAGTCCTTTTCCTTGTCGAACTTGTCACCCGGGGCTTCGCGCGGGGTGTGCGGACCCTTGCGCTCGGCGCCGATGGAGGCGTCCAAGGCCGTGGCGTAGGCCGCTTCGGAATAGATGAAGCTGGAGCGCGAGACGATGCGGGCCTCCGCTTCCGAACGCGCAACTTCCAGGTCCGGCTCAATGCCGATCTTCTGGATCGAGGCGCCTGAGGGGGTGTAGTAGCGCGCGGTCGTGATCGACAAGGCGCCGTCCTGGCCCTGACGCAGCGGGATCACGGTCTGGACCGAACCCTTGCCGAAGCTGGTCAGGCCCACGATGGTCGCGCGCTGGTGATCCTTCAGGGCGCCGGCGACGATTTCGGACGCCGAGGCCGAGCCGTAGTTGACCAGCACCACCAGCGGCAGGCCGCCGGTGATGTCGCCGGGCTTGGCGGAATAGCGCTGGATCTGCTCGGGCTTCCGGCCCCGCTGGCTGACGATCTCGCCGCGTTCCAGGAAGGCGTCGGACACGTCGATGGCGGCGTTCAGCAGGCCGCCGCCGTTGTTGCGCAGGTCCAGGACATAGCCCTTCACGCCCGGCTTCTCGGCCTTGATCTTGGCGATGGCTTCGTTCAGCTCGCGGCCGGTGTTCTCGTTGAAGGTCGAGACGCGCAGATAACCGAAGTCGCCCTCGACCCGGCCGGTGACCGACTGAACCTTGATGACCTCGCGGGTCAGGGTCACTTCCAGCGGGTCTGAACCGTCGCGCAGGAAGGTCACTTTGACGCTGGTGCCCACGGCGCCGCGCAGTTTCTCGGACACCTGGCTGACCGTCAGGCCCGCCGCGTTCTGGCCCTCGATCGAAGAGATCACGTCGCCCGCCTGGACCCCGGCCTTGGCGGCGGGGCTGTCGTCCATCGGCGAGATGACCTTCACCATGCCGCCGTCGGCGCTGATGGTCAGGCCGACGCCCGAATACTGACCTTCGGTGCGCTCGCGCAGGTCATCGTAGTTGGAGGGCGGCAGATAGTTGGAGTGCGGGTCCAGCGCCGTCATCATGCCGGCCAGCGCGGCCTCGATCAGCTTCTTGTTGTCGACCGGGACGACGTAAGCCTGCTCGACGATGCCCACCACGTCGCCGAACAGCTCCAGCATGCGGAAGGTTTCGTTTCGCGGGGTCTGGCTGCTGACAGCAGCGGCGGATCCGCCGAGCACCAGAGCGGCGCAGCCGACGAGGAGCAGTTTACGCATTCGGTCTCTTTCGGTCGGGCCGATCACTGTGGGCGCCCGTGGGAAGGTTAAGGCCCCGTCGTCACGACCAAATCGTGGCGACGCGGCGTCCCGCCGATAAAATCAGCGTCAGACAAGAATGCAAAGGACTATTGCGGGTTCAACGCAACCACGGTCCCGGATCGATCGGCCGTTCGTCGCGGCGCAGTTCGAAATAGACATCGCCGTCCGGGCCGCTGCGCCCCAGGGTCTGGCCGTCCGAGACCCGGGCGTCCGGGCCCACATCGACGCTTTCCAGGCCAGCGATGACGGCGCGCCAGCCGGGACCGAGGTCCAGCACCACCACATTGCCCCACCCCGTCAGCGGCCCGGCGTAGGCGACCTTGGCGTCGGCGGGCGCGGTGACGGCCGCGCGGTCAGCCCGCCAGCGCCAGCCGGAGGTTCCGGCGCCCCAAGTCTGGCTGGGCGCGCCGGCGACGGGCGAACTGAGGCGGCCGCGTCCGGCCGGAAGGCGAGCGGTCGGCGTCTCTTCGGCCTGGGTCGTCGGGACCGCGCCGCCCAGTTCGCGGATGCGGCGTTCCAGCACGGCGGCGGCGCGTTCGGCGGCGCGGGCCTCAGCGTTCAGGACGGCGGTCAAAGCGGTCTTGCGCGCCGTCAGCCCCTCGATCTCTCCGCGCCGGTCGCCTTGCTCGCTCTCGGTCGTCAGCAGTCGCTCCGAGGACAGGACGGCGAGGCGGCGGATGCGCATAATCTCGGCCTGACGGGCGGCCAGCACCTTGGCGCGGCTTTCCAGATCCGGCGTCATGGCCTTGAGCAGGATGGAGGCGCGCACCGTGTCGATGGCCTTGTCGGCGGGCACCAGCAAGGGCGGCGGCGGCCGGCGGCTCATCATCTGCAGCGCGCTGAGCAGACGGCCCTGGGCGCCGCGCTCACGCGCCAGGTCCGTGACCAGTTCGGCCTCGCGTTCGGTCAGTTGCTGCAGGCGGGCGCGCTGATCGTCGATCTGACGGTCGCCGGTCTGTTCGTCGGCCCGCAGCGAGGCCAGGCGGCGCTCCAACTGAGCCAGTTCGGTCTTGGCGGCGTCGGCGTCAGCGCGCAGACGACGGGCGCGCACCGTTTCGTCGCGGTATTCGGCCTGGATGCGCGACAGTTCGCTCTCGGGCGCTTGGTTGCTCATCGCCGGGGCGGCGCAGACGAAACCCGTCAGCAGGGCCAGCGATAAGGGTATGGCGCGACGCATGTCAGTCGCGATGATAGGGCGATCCGGCCAGGATGGTCACGGCCCGATACAACTGTTCGGCCAGCATGGCGCGCGCCAGGGCGTGGGGCCAGGTCTGGGGACCGAAGGCCAGGGTCGAGGACGCAGCGTCGCGCACGCTGGCGTCCAGCCCGTCCGCCCCGCCGATGGCGAAGACCAGACGACGCTCGCCCTGATCCCGCAGTTTGGCGATATGGTCGGCGAAGGCGCGCGAGGAATAGGTCTTTCCCCGTTCGTCGCAGGCGATCAGGTGCGCGCCCTCTGCCGCCGCGAGGATCAGCTCAGCCTCCGGCGCCTTGCCGGGTCTGCGGGCTTCCAGATCGATCAGTTCGAGGGGACCGAGGCCAAGCGCGCGTCCCGACAGGGTGGCGCGCTTGGCGTAGTCGTCGGCGAGCGTCGCTTCAGGCCCTCGGCCCGGTCGGCCGATGGCGACGATGCTCAGCTTCATGGTCTCAGTCGCGGACCATGCGGTGAGCGGAATCGACCGCCCAGATTTTTTCGATGTTGTAGAAGGTGCGCACTTCCGGACGGAACAGGTGCACGATCACATCGCCGGCGTCGATCAGAACCCAGTCGCAGTGCGGCAGGCCCTCGACCTTGGCCTTGCCGAGCCCCTGCTCCTTGAGCGTGCGTAGCAGGTGGTCGGCGATGGCGCCGACGTGACGATGCGAACGACCGGACGCCACGATCATGGTGTCGGCCATGGCGCTTTTGCCCTTCAGGTCGATCAGGACCATGTCCTGGGCCTTGTCCTCGTCGAGGCGGCTCAGCAGGGCTTCTTCCAGCGGCGTGGAGCCGACGGGGCGGGGAGCGGAATCGTCGAAGCCGCGCGGGGAGGCGTCGGATTCAAAGCCGTCTTCGGAATGGAGAGGTTCGATAGGGTCCATCTCGTGCGCCGTATTCGAGACGGCGGCGTCTTGCGTATCATACGCGGGCGAGGGGGTCAGCGGAGGGCTCCGGGAGCGTTGACTAAAGAAGCCCTCTAGCACGGATGGGCCGCAACGTGAACCGCCGCCCGAATCATCCGGCGATCACGACGTCGCGCGCACGCCTGCGCCGGTCCTGATCGCCGTGGACGACAGGGGGTTGAGCGGCGCCGTCAGATAGGTCCAGGCGGGCGCCTGAAGCGTCGGCAGAAGCCCCGCCTGCTGGGCCGGAATGCGAAAACCGGCGAAGCGGGCGGCGGCCGGCGCCGTGCGGCTGTCCAGCAGCGAACCCGGCCGGGCGATGACCGCCACCGGCATCAGCCGCATGATGTCGGTCCAGCCGCGCCAGCGATGGAAGCTGGCCAGATTGTCCGACCCCATCAGCCAGACGAAATGCACGCCCGGATGCCGCGCGACCAGAAGGCGCAGGGTGTCCACGGTCCAGGCGACGCCGGCCCGGCTCTCGAAGTCCGAGACGATCATCGACGGACCACGCGCATGCTGACGCGCCGAGGCCATGCGGTCTTCCAGCGGCGCGCTTTGACGGGCGTCTTTCAACGGGTTCTGCGGCGAGACCAGCCAGACGACCCGGTCGAGATCCAGACGCCGCATGGCGGTCTCGGCGACATGGGCGTGACCGTCGTGGGCGGGATTGAAGGAGCCGCCGAACAGGCCGACCTTCATGCCTGGAGCGAGGATCAAACCGTCGCGGAGCGCCCCGGAGCGGGGGCCGGCGCCTTTGGGCGCGGGACCGGCGTGGAAGAAGGACAAGCGGCGTCTCGGGCGGCGGGCGTTATGCTCAGCGGCGCCCTTATAGCGCGCGCCCATGCTCCGCCTACAGAATTCGTTCTCAGACGGCGGCGTCGAACAGGGCGTCGCGCGCCACGTCGGCATGGGTCATGGGGAATAGGTGCCCGCCGCCGGACACGACCTCGACCGAGACATTGGGCAGGCCGCGGGGCTGAACCGGCACATGGGTCAAGGCGCCGTGTTCGGCCTTCAGGATGCGGACCGGGCCGGGATAGCGTTTCATGGCCCGCCACGGATCGTGCGCCTGGGCCGCGTAGTTGGCCGCCTCCCAAGCCGGCGCGGCGGTCAGGCTGAACCCGCCGTCGCCTTCGTTCAGGCCCTCGGACAGATAGTCGGCCAGAACCATGTCGGGCCAACCCTTGAAGACGCCGCGCCCGCGATAGGCGGCCATGGCCTGTTCGCGGCTGTCGAACTGGCTGCGACGGCGCAGGGTGGCCTTGGCGATAGGGATCGCCTTCATCAGCTTGTGGGCGAAGGGCAGGTTGAAGGCGAAGACCGCCGTGCGTTTCCAGATCACCGGATCGAACAGCACCAGGCTGGACACCCGATCCGGCCGGACGGCGGCCGCCAGAAGCGAGGCCGTGCCGCCCATCGAATGGCCGGCCATGACCACGGGCGGGCCGTCGATGGCCTCCAGCAGCGCCAGCAGGTCGTCGCGGTGGTCCAGCCAGCTGGTCTTGGGTCGCGCGAAGGTCGGCAGTGCAGACCGGCCATGGCCGCGCAGATCCGGCGCCCAGATCCGCAAGGACGCCGACAGCGGCGACAAGAGGCTGCGGTAGGTGGCGGCGTTGAAGCCGTTGGCGTGGGAGAAGATCAGATCGACCGCCCGGTTCGGATCGCCGAAATCCAGTACGGCCATCTCGCCGGCGCCCCAGCGATTGTCGATCGGCACGGATAGGCGACGCGGTGGGGACATCAACGCCGCATCCATGGTCATGCGACGTCGCGACAGGCGGCGCAGCGACCGTGCGCCTCGATCGTCGTGCGGACGATGGCGTAACCGGCGGCTGAGGCGGCGGCGTTCATGGCGCTCTGGTCCGGGCCGCTGACCTCGCGCGTCGCGCCGCAGCAGTCGCAGATCAAGAAGGCGGCCGCGTGGGCGGCCTCGCCATCGTCGGTGCAGGCGACATAGGCGCTGATGGAGGCGATGCGGTGGACCATGCCCAGCCGTTCCAGAAACTCCAGCGCCCGATAGACGGTCGGCGGCTTGGCGGCCTGGCCGTCTTCGCCGAAGCGTGCGATCAGATCGTAGGCCTTCACCGGCTCGCCGCTTTCCAGCAGCAGGGCCAGGACGCGCCGGCGCTGGGCGGTCATCCGCTCGCCCTGCTGGACCGCGCGCGCCTCGGCCGCCGCCAGGGCGCGGTCCAGCGCCCCGCCGTTCAGGCCGGAATGGTCATGGTCGTGATCGCAGGCGGAACCCATACGCCACAGCTAATGGCTGGCAACCCCCACTGCAACCGACGCATCGCGGGTTTGCCGGTTGCGCGGCGTTGGGCTAGAAGGCGCGCCTCCGATCTTTAACCAGAGCGTCCTCGCTTCATGACCGACACGAACAATTCGCCGCTTGAAGGCAACGTCCTCTTCTACACCAACCCCGAACCGCTGGATCAGAGCGTCCACGGCGGCCTGGGCGTGAACCCGAGCGACAAGCCCTACGCCTTCGTGGCCCAGACCAATATCGTGCCGCTGACGGTCACCGAGTTCTCGGCCGCCGCCCTGTCCTATCCGATCATCTTCACCGGCGATAACCGCCAGCCGGTCGCCGTCATGGGCCTGAGCTCCAACGAGAACCTGTTCGTCGCGCCCGACGGCGAGTTCCGCGCCGACGCCTATGTGCCAGCCTATGTGCGCCGCTATCCGTTCGTCTTCGCCGACGACAAGCAGAACCAGCGCCTGATCCTGTGCATCGACCGCGGCGCGTCGATCGTCGCCGAAGGCGGCCAGAACCCGCTGTTCGTCGACGGCCAGCCCAGCGACTACACGAACATGGCGATGGAGTTCTGCAACAACTTCGAACAGGAGCGCCAGCGCACCGAGGGCTTCGTCGCCCTGGTCAAGGATCTGGACCTGCTGGACATCCGCGAAGCCCACTTCACGCCGCGCAATCCCGACGGCACGCCGGGTCAGCCGCAGAAGCTGGCCGAATACTATGCCGTGTCGGAAGACAAGCTGCGCGCCCTGCCCGCCGAGAAGCTGGTCGAGCTGCGCGACAACGGCGCCCTGGGCCAGATCTATGCCCACCTGGTGTCGCTGGTCGGTTGGGATCGCCTGATCGCGATGGCCGTGATGCGTCAGGCCCAGGCCCCGACCTCGGTCAACTAAAACCTAATCTGTCGACGATCGATCAACGCCCCGCCGGTTCGCCGGCGGGGCGTTTTTCGTTTCAGCGGCGCGAGAACAGCGCCCGGGTCAGGCAGGAAAAGACCAGACGCCCGGCCTCGTCCAGAAGGTCATGCGAGGCGATGACGATTCCCTTGTCGTCTCCGACCGGATCCTTGCCCATCACCGTCATGCGACCCCGCAGCAGTTCGCCCGCCGGGGGATTGCGCATGTAACGCAGCCCATCGACGGCCAGGACCTTCGTTTGGGCCCAGCCGCCGGACTTGTCGGCCGCCAGTCGGCTCCACAGCACATAGACCATGGCGTCCGGCGCGCCGTAGGCCACGTCCCAGCCCGGCGAGAACCGCTCGATGAAGACGTCCAGCGCCCCTTGATCGACCGCACAGGCGCCCAGCGGCACGACCTGCCCCACCTCCAGGTCTTCGAAATGGACGTGCAGCGGATCGCTCATGCGCAGACCTTGGGTTCAGGCGGGTTCTTCGGAAACGCGAACCAGCAGCTTGCCGTCGTGATCGCCGGTGAACAAGCGATTCAACGACCCCACCGCGCCTTCCAGCCCGTCGTCGACGTGAACCTTCCACTTCACCCGGCCGTCCGCCAGCCACGGGCCCATTTCCGCGACCATCTCGCGAGCGCGCGGGGCGTAGTCCAGGACCAGGAAGCCCTGGACGTGCAGGCGATGGGTGATGATGCGCGCGAAGTTCGGCGACGGCGGCGCCTTGGTCGCATTGTAGGAGGACACCAGGCCGCAGACCGCCATCCGGCCGTGCACCTTCAGACGGTTGAACACCGCGATCATGATGTCGCCGCCGACATTCTCAAAGTTCAGATCGACGCCGTCGGGGGCCAGACGATCCAGCGCCTCGCCGACATCCTCGTTCTTGTAATCGATGGCCGCGTCGAAGCCGAGTTCGTCGGTCAGCCAGGCGCACTTCTGCGGACCGCCCGCGATGCCGATGACGCGGCAGCCGCGCTGTTTGGCGATCTGCCCCGCGATGGAACCGACCGCGCCGGCCGCCGCCGAGATGACGATCGTCTCGCCTTCCTTGGCCTTCAACACATCGGTGACGCCGAAATAGGCGGTCAGGCCGGTCATGCCGAGCACCGACATATTGGCGGTCAGCGGCAGGCCAGGCGCACGGTGGACCGGGCGCAGGCCGCCTTCCGGCACGACCGCATAGTCGGCCCAGCCGCCCGAGGTCGGCATGACGACATCGCCGACCTTAAAGCGGCTGGATCGCGAGGCTTCGACCACGCCCAGCGTCAGGCCGCGCATGACCTCGCCCAGGCCGACCGGCGGCAGATAGCCCTCGGAGTCGTTCATCCAGGTGCGATTGGTCGGGTCCAGCGACAGATAGACCGTGCGGACCAGCACCTCGTTTTCCTGCAGATCAGGGATGGCCGTCTCGATCAGTTCCAGATCGCCGGGCTGGATCAGGCCCTTGGGGCGCTGGCGCAGCACCCATTGACGGTTCGTCTTGCCGCTTGTCGAAGCCATTGGCGTCTCTCCGTGCGTTTTCTTTGGCCACCATCTTGGCCGGGACGGTGGCCTCGGTCGAGGTGTGCGCCAAGAAAAAAGCGACCCTTTCGGATCGCTTTGAAGTGGCATCATCGAGAATGAGGCGCGGAGGCGGCATGATCAGCTTTCGCAGATCAAGTCGGGGGGCGTCGCCGCCTCCACGGACCGATAACGACGGCGCCCGAAGCCGGTTCCCGACCTCGATCGCTTTTTTTGCGCTTTCGTACTTTGGCCCATCAATGCCGGCGCAAACCAAAGAAAAGGCCTCGATCCCGAGGGATCGAGGCCGATCTTTTCGTCAGCGAAAGACCGCGTTTTAAGCGGCTTCTTTCTGGCGTGACGGGTGGAAGAACAGCGCCTGGCTGATCGCCGCCTTCACCGTTTCCGGCTGGAAGGGCTTGGTGATCAGGAAGGTCGGCTCAGGGCGCTCGCCGGTCAGCAGGCGTTCCGGGAAGGCGGTGATGAAGATGACCGGCACGTCCATGGTCTTTAGGATATCCTTGACCGCATCGATGCCCGACGAGCCGTCGGCCAGTTGGATGTCGGCCAAAACCAGACCCGGCTTGTGGCGGGCGACGGCGTCAATCGCCTCGTCGTGCGTCGTGGCGGTGCCGGTGACGCGGTGACCCAGTTCGGTGACCAGGCTCTGGATGTCGGCCGAAATAATGGCCTCGTCCTCGATGACCAGAACATCGGTGGCCAGTTCGGCGTCGATATCGGCCTGGGCGTCGGCGATCAGACGCTCCACGTCCCGCGGATCCGCGGATAGGATTTGCGCGGCTTCCGAAGGGGTGAAGCCTTCAAGGGCCGTCAGCAGGAAGGCCTGACGCGAACGCGGCGCGATGCGCAGCAGACGCTGCGAGGCGTCGCTGCCCGTGGTTTCCAGCGTACCGGTTTCCAGCTGCGCACCGGTCGAGGACCAGATGGCGTGGAAGACATGATAAAGGGCGACCCGCGGCGTCATATCAGCCGACAGTTGCTGTTCGCCGGCCGCCAGGGCCTCCAGAGCGACACGGACATAGTTGTCGCCCGTGGATTGATCGCCGGTCAGGGCGCGTGCGTAACGGCGCACATAAGGAAGATGCGGCGCGAGTCTGGCCAGAAGGCTCATTCAGATAGTCCCCGACAAATCACAGCCCGACCGGCAAGGCAGGGCGTTATAGCCAGCTTAAACGTCACATTCGCATCACGGTTCCGCCGCTGCGAACAAGCTTTAGCATTAAAAGCCGTTCATGCAGGAACCCCGCCGGTCTGATGACGTTTGAGACCGACATCTCTTCGCGATGACAGTTGGGTGGGCTTGGCTCTGTCTATGATCGATTCTCCGGACTCCTCTCGTCCCAAAGGCGACCAGAAGGGGGAGGCAGGGCTTGAAGAAGCTCGCCTTCGCCAACAGGCCATTGGCGTGAAGCTGCGGCACATGTTTGACGAGGTCGTCAACGAACCCGTGCCCGATGAGTTTCTCGATATCCTGAAACGCGCCGACGCCAAGTCTTCGGACAGCGCCGCATGAGCACCTCACGCCTGGGGGCCGCCCCCAAACCCGCGTCGGCCGACGACGAGGGCTTCAAGCGCGAACTGGTGCTGCTGATCCCGCACCTACGCGCCTTCGCCCGGACCTTGACCGGCGACCCGACCGCAGCAGACGATCTGGCGCAGGACGCCATGATGAAGGCTTGGGACGCGCGCGCCAGCTATCAGATGGGCACGAACATGAAGGCCTGGACATTCATGATCCTGCGCAATCAGTTCTATTCCGAAAAGCGCCGCTCGTGGCGTCAGTCGCAACTGGATCAGGAAGCTGCCGAACGGACCCTGGTCGCCGTGGACGATCCCGAGGCGCCCGTCGCCTTGGACGAGCTGCGTCAAGCCTTGAAGACCCTGCCCGAAGAACAGCGCGAGGCCTTGATCCTGGTTGGCGCTGGCGGCTTCGCCTATGAAGAAGCGGCCGAAATCTGCGGCTGCGCTGTCGGCACGGTGAAGAGCCGCGTCAGCCGCGCGCGGCGTGCGCTGCAAGCCACCCTGGAACGGGGCGGCTATGGACGCGACGGCAAGGCGGCAGGCGACGCCATGCGCTCGATTCTCGGCGAGGCCGACAGGCTGGCCGGCGCCCGGAGCTGATCTGCGGTGAATGAGACGACCAGGGAGGCGTCAAGGTCGCGGCTCGGTCGCACTTGGAAATCGGATCGCTTTCAGGGCATCCGGTTTCGACTGGGCGCGGCCATGGCCATGGCCCTCTTGCCGATCTTTGTCCTCAGCCTGATCCAGACCCAGGCGGACTTCCAAAGACAGGCCGACGACCGACAGGTGGATCTGCAACTGGCGGCCGAACGCAGCGCCTCCAGCGCCAAGGCCCAGCTGGACAGCGCCCAGGTGCTGTTGCGCGCGCTCAGCCCCGATGCGGTCGGCCCCTATTGCGCACCGCGCCTGACGGCGCTTGTCGGACGTCTGGAAGGCTATGAGGGCCTCTATCGCATCAGCCCGACGGGCGAGGCGGTCTGCGCCTCGGGTCGGGCGGACGGCGTCAGATCCGGCGTGGCGCCCGCCGCCCAGGCGACGTGGTTCCAGCGACTGCGCAATGGCGAAGAACTGGTCGTGATGCGCGCGCCCGACGGTGCGGGCTATGAAGGTGCGTTGATCGTCGCGACCCGCGCGGAGCGGCCCATGGGTCGGTTCGACGGCGCCATGGTCGCCGTGATCCCCTTCTCCGCCCTGCAACCCGATGTGGCCGACCCCGCCCTGCCCTCGGGCGCGGAAGCGGCATTGACCGACGGCGCCGGCCGCATTCTGACGGCCAGCGATCCCGACGTGTTCAAACTGTCGGCCGGCGACGACATCGCCGGTTGGGTCGCCCGTGCGCGCGATCAAGGGTCCGCCGTGTTCGAAGCGAAAGATGCGCAGAACCAGCGTCGCGACTATGCGGGCGCGGCCCTGGCCGGCGGCGATCTTTATGCCTTGCTGTCGGCCCCGGCGCCCGGGTGGCTGTCTTGGGCTCGCCTGAATCCTATCGGCACACTGTTGCTGCCGCTGGGGGCCTGGTTGACGGCGTTCGCGGCGGTGATGCTGCTGTCCGAACGCATCTTCATTCGCTGGCTGGATTATCTGGAGCGGGTCGCGGCCATCTACGCCAAGGGCCGGTTCTCGGTGCGTCCGCTGCAGGCGATGAACGCCCCGTCTGAAATCCGCACAATGGCGCGCACCCTGGATGAGATGGCCGAGGCCATCACCCTGCGCGACCGCGAGCTGACAGATGCCTTGGTGGAAAAGGATGCGCTGATGCGCGAGATCCACCACCGGGTGAAGAACAACCTTCAGATCATCTCGTCCCTGCTGTCGATGCAGCAGCGCGCCCTGACCGATGCGCCGGCCAAGGCGGCGCTGGGCGACACACGCCAGCGCATCTCGGCCTTGGCCCTGATCTACCGCACCCTCTATCAGAGTAACGACATCCGCCACGCCGATGCTCGCGAGTTTTTGAACGAACTGGTCGGACAACTCATCGCTAGTGAAGCGGGGCGCGGACCGGTGGTTATCAGCTCGGTGGACGCCGATTCCCTGCACGTCGATCCGGACAAGCTGGCGCCTCTGGCGCTGTGGCTGGTCGAGGCGGTGACAAACGCCCAGAAGCACGCCTTCGCCGGCAGCGGCGGGGAGCTGAAGGTGCGCTTCCGCGTCCAGGGCGAGAAATCGGTTCTGGAAGTCGAGGACAACGGGCCCGGAGCCCAGGCCGGCGCCGAGGTCGGGGTGGGCCGCACCCTGATGAGCGCCTTCGCCAAACAGTTGCGCGGCGAGACCGAGTTCGCCACCCCGCCCGGCGGCGGCACCATCGCCCGCATGATCTTCGCCACGCCGGAAGCCCTCGCGCCCGTCGATCCGGCGGACAAGATGCCCGGAACCGCAGCGCTGGCGTCGCGTTGATGAGGCGAGACCGGCGGAGTTTCACCCCGGCCAATCCTGGAGCTTCCCCTATGCGCAAGATTTTCGTTCTGGTCGCCGCCGCCGCCGCCCTGACCACCGCCGCCTGCAACACCGTCGAAGGCGTGGGCCGCGACACCCAGGCCGCCGGCCAGGCCGTGACCGGCGCCGCCCAAGACGCCAAGAACTAATCGACGGCCGCAGCCCAGGCTGCAGCATTCGACCGGCAAGGCCCCGCATCGTCGGGGCCTTGTTCGTTTCAGGACCGCGATAGGAGCCATCCCGTGAACCACACCGCCCGCGACGCCGGCCTCAAACTCTTGCGCCAGCACGCCCTGATCGCCGGCAAGGCCGTTCCGGCCAACGGCGGCGGCATCGCCGTCGATGATCCGGCGACCGGCGATGTGATCGGCCATATCCCCGATCTGGGCGCCGCCGAGACCGAACAGGCCATCGCGGCGGCGAGCGAGACGTTCAAGACCTGGTCCCGATCCGATCCGCACGCGCGTGCGGCCTTCCTGCGCAAATGGGCGGCGCTGATCGACGACAATCTGGAGGGTCTGGGCGCCCTGATGGCGCTGGAAAACGGCAAGCCGTTCGAGGAGGCCAAGGGCGAGGTCACCTACGCCAACGGTTTCCTGAAATGGTTCGCCGGCCAAGCCGAACGGTTGATCGGCGAGACCCAGGACAGTCCGCTGGGCCATCTGATCCTGACCTATCGCGAGGCGGTCGGGCCATGCGCCCTGATCACGCCCTGGAACTTCCCCGCCGCCATGCTGACGCGAAAGCTGGGGCCGGCGTTCGCGGCAGGCTGCACCGCCGTGGTCAAGCCGGCCAGCCAGACGCCCTTCACCGCCATCGCCCTGGCCGAACTGGCCTATGAAGCCGGCCTGCCGAAAGGCGCCCTGTCGATCGTCACCGGGGATGCCGCCACTATCGGCAAGGCGCTGACCGATAGCCCGGACATTCGCAAACTGTCCTTCACCGGTTCGACCGGCGTGGGCCGCAAGCTGGCCGAGCAATGCGCCGGAACGCTGAAACGGGTGTCGATGGAGCTGGGCGGCGCGGCGCCGCTGATCGTCTTCGCCGACGCCGATTTGGATCTGGCGGTCGCCGAAACCATCAAGGGCAAGTTCAGGAACTCGGGCCAGACCTGCGTCTGTCCAAACCGCGTCTATGTCGAGCGGTCGGTCGCCGAGACCTATGCCGAGAAACTGGCCGCCGAGGTGGACAAGATCGTGGTCGGTCCCGCCTTCGAAGACGGCGTGAAGGTCGGGCCTCTGATCGAGGACAAGGCCATCGACAAGGTCGAAAAGCATGTGGCGGCGATCAAGGCCGACGGCGGCCGGGTCCTGACCGGCGGGGCGCGTCACGATCTGGGCGGCCGCTTCTTCCAGCCGACCGTGACCCTGGGCGGCGACGACGCCCTGTTCCGCGAGGAAGAGACGTTCGGCCCCATGATCCCCGTCTTCGCCTTCGACACCGAGGATGAGGCGCTGGAGAAGGCCAACGCCAGCGACTATGGCCTCGCCTCCTATCTGTTCACGCGCGATCTGGACCGGGCCATGCGGTTCAGCCGTCGGATCGAGGCGGGGATGTGCGGGGTCAACACCGGCCTGATCTCCACCGCTGTCGCCCCGTTCGGCGGGGTCAAGCAGTCGGGCTATGGCCGCGAAGGCTCGATCCACGGCATCGACGAATATGTGGACGTCAAGACGGTGACGCTGGCGCTGAAATAGCGCCGGGTCGCCGGGCCTGTAATTCGCCGCGCTTCTGCGGCATAAGCCCGCGATGAAGTTCCTCGACCAGGCCAAGATCTATATCCGCTCCGGCAACGGCGGCGCGGGCTCCGTGTCGTTTCGGCGCGAGAAATTCATTCCCAACGGCGGCCCGGACGGCGGCGACGGCGGCAAGGGCGGGGATGTCTGGATCGAGGCGGTCGAGGGTTTGAACACCCTGATCGACTATCGGTATCAGCAGCACTTCAAGGCCCAAACCGGCCACCACGGCCAAGGGCGCCAGATGCACGGCGGCAAGGGCGAGGACGTACATCTGAAGGTGCCCGTCGGCACCCAGGTGCTGGATGAGGACAAGGAAACCGTCCTGCTGGACATGGACACGGCCGGCAAGATCGAGCTGTTGCTGAAGGGCGGCAACGGCGGCTGGGGCAATGTGCGCTTCAAGGGCCCGACCAACCAGGCGCCGACCTACGCCAACCCCGGCCAGGAGGGCCAGGAACGCTGGATCTGGCTGCGGCTGAAGCTGATCGCCGACATCGGCCTGGCGGGCTTGCCGAACGCGGGCAAGTCGACCTTCCTGTCGGCCGCCAGCGCCGCCAAGCCCAAGATCGCCGACTATCCCTTCACCACCCTGGCGCCGAACCTGGGGATGGTGGACCTGTCGCCGTCCGAGCGGTTCGTCATCGCCGACATTCCCGGCCTGATCGAGGGCGCCAGCGAGGGCGCGGGACTAGGCACGCGGTTCCTGGGCCATGTCGAACGCTCGGCCAGCCTGATCCATCTGATCGACGGGACCCAGGACGACGTGGTCGAGGCCTACCGTATCATCCGGGGCGAGCTGGAAGCCTATGGCGAGGGTCTGGCGGACAAGGCCGAGATCCTGGCCCTGAACAAGATCGACGCCCTGACGCCCGAGGCGCGCGAGGAGAAGGCCGCTGAACTGGAGGCCGTCGCCGGTCGCCGTCCCATGCTGGTGTCCGGCGTGTCGGGCGAGGGCGTGCCCGCCCTGCTTCGCGCCGCCTGGGCCGAGGTGAAGAAGACGCGCGGCGCCCTGGCCGGCGACAGCGACGCGGACCAGATCAGCGGCTGGCAGCCCTGATCAAGCCTCGGCTGCGGGTTCCGGTTTGGGCTTGCGGCGGGCTGCTTTCGGCTTGTCGATCGCCTTGCCCTCGTTCGCATAGGGCTCGCCGTCGCCCGACAGCAGGATCGCCATCCACCGCGAGCCCTTGAACTCGGCCAGGATCGCCATGGCCATGACCGCCAGCGGCGTCGACAGGAACATGCCGACCACGCCCCACAGCTTGCCCCAGAAGGCTAGGGCCAGCAGCACCACGACCGGGTCGATGTTCTGGTTGTCGCCCTGCATGCGCGGCTGGATGAAGTTGCCGACGACGAACAGGATGACCTGCAACCCGACCAGCAGGATGGCGGCGGGCCAGTAACTTTCGAACTGGACCAGGGCGAACAGCGGCGGGGCCAGACCGGCCACCGCCCCGCCCAGCACGGGGATGAAGCCGACAATGAAGATGACGAAGGTCCAGAACTCGGCGTTCTGAAGCCCGACGGCCCGCATCAGGATCCAGGCGACGACGCAGATCATCGCGCCGGTCACCGACTGCACCCAGATATAGCCCTCGACCCCGCCGCGCACGCGCTGGAACACCGCGACCGCCTCGTCGCGCTGGGCCTCCGACGGGAACATGGCGACGATCTTGCGCCGGAAGCCGACCTGCGAGGCCAGCAGAAAGCCCAGATAGATCAGGACGAAGAAGGCGCCCGAGGCGATGCCCTGCACCTGAAAAGCCATGGAGGTCAGCCAGCCGCGCACATCGACGCCGTTGATCAGGTCCTGCGCCGTGGGCGGATTGGCCAGACGCACCAGCCCATAGGCGTCGCGAATGATCTGATCGATGCGCGGGCCGATGTTCTGGGACACGCCGGACGCTTCGCCGAAGAAGCCCGCCGCCCCGTTCACGATGATGGCGATGGACGCGAAGAAGGCCAGCACCACCAGCGTCAGGGCCGCGATCCCGGCCATGCGGCTGTTCAACGGCGTGCGCGCCTCGACCGACCGCTTCACGCCGTCGATCATGATCAGGAGGAAGATGGCCATCGCCAGCGGCGTCAGGATGTCCCGCAGCCAGTAGATCGCCGCCCCGGCCGCCACCGTGGCGATGACGCCGAGGGCATTGCGAGCGGCGACCGAGGACGGCGTGGCGATGGGGTTTTTCATGCCCGTGTTGTCGAACCGCCCGCCGTCGCCGTCAATCGCTGTTCCGAGCGCGCGGGGAACGCGCTAGACCTTTGCCGGAGACGCCATCGGAGACCCCAATGCCCGACGCACTGCCCGGCCTGTTCCTCGGCCAGTCCGACGCCGCCCAGCCGGAAAACCTGCTGTTCAACCGCGCCAACCGCCACGGCGTCGTCGCCGGCGCGACCGGGACAGGCAAGACGGTCACGCTGCAGATCATGGCCCAAGGCTTTTCCGACGCCGGGGTGCCGGTCTTCTGCGCCGATGTGAAGGGCGACCTGTCGGGCATCTCCCAGGTCGGTACGCCGAACGAGAAGCTGATCGCGCGCGCAGCCGAGATGGGCCTGACCCTGACGCCGCGCGCCGCCCCCACCGTCTTCTGGGACCTGTATGGCCAGAAGGGACATCCGATCCGCACCACCGTGTCGGAAATCGGCCCCGTGCTGATGGCGCGGATGCTGAACCTGAACGACGTGCAGGAGGGCGTGCTGACCGTCGTGTTCCACGTGGCCGACAAGGAAGGTCTGCTGCTGCTGGATCTCGACGATCTGAGAAGCCTGCTGGTCTATGTCGGTGAGAACGCCGAGCGGATCGGGCGCGAGGTCGGCAACGTCGCCCCCGCCTCCATCGCCGCCATCCAGCGTGCACTGTTGCAGGTCGAGCAGCAGGGCGGCGACGCCTTCTTCGGCGAACCGGCGCTGAAACTGGAAGACATGATCCGCGTCGGTCTGGACGGCCGGGGCCAGGTCAATGTGCTGGATTCGACCCGGCTGATGAACAGTCCGCGCCTGTATGCGGCCTTCCTGCTGTGGCTGCTGTCGGAGCTGTTCGAGCAGCTTCCCGAGGTGGGCGATCCGGAAAAGCCGCGCCTGGTCTTCTTCTTCGACGAAGCCCATCTGCTGTTCAACGACGCCCCGCGCGCCCTTTTGGAAAAGGTCGAACAGGTCGTGCGCCTGATCCGGTCAAAAGGCGTCGGGGTCTATTTCGTGACGCAAAATCCGGCCGATATCCCCGACAGCGTCCTGGCCCAGCTGGGCAACCGCATTCAGCACGCGCTTCGCGCCTATACACCGTCCGAGCAGAAGGGGCTGAAGGCCGCCTCGCAGAGTTTCCGCGCCAACGCCGCCTTCGACACGGCCGAGGCCATTCAGGGTCTGGGCGTGGGCGAGGCCCTGGTGTCGGTGCTGGACGAAAAGGGCGCGCCGACCATCGTGGCCCGCACCAAGATCCGCCCGCCGGCCTCGCGCCTGGGTCCCGCGACCGATACTGAGCGCGCCGCCGTCATGGCCGCCAGCCCGGTGCGGGGCCTTTACGAGCAGGTGCTGAACCGCGAATCCGCCGCCGAAATCCTGGCCAATCGCCACAGCGCCGCCGATCAGGCTGAAGTTCAGGCCAAGGCGCAGGCCGAGGCCGACAAGGCCGCCGCCATCCAGGCCAAGGCCGATCAGAAGGCCGCCGAGGCGCAGGCGAAGGCTCAGGCTCAAGCCGAAGCGCGGGCGGCGCGCGAGGCCGCAAAGCCTGCGCGTCGGTCATCCCGCGAAACCCCGGTCGAGGCCCTGACCAAGTCGGTCCTGCGCACGGCCGGGTCGACCCTGACCCGCGAGCTGATGCGCGGTCTGCTGGGCGGGTTGAAGCGGCGCTAGGTTCTGCTCGGGTCTTGCAACGGGGCGGGGGCGAGCGCATCTCCCGCCCATGTTCATCCAGACCGAACCCACGCCCAATCCCAACGTGCTGAAGTTCCTGCCCGGCCGCGACGTGTCGCCGACCGCCGCGCTGGAATACCGCACCATCGACGAGGCGACGGCCTCTCCGCTGGCTGAGGCCTTGTTCGAGTTGGAAGGCGTCGACGGCGTCTTCTTCGGCGCGGACTATGTTTCGGTCACCCGCCAGCCGCAGGGTCCGGAGTGGTCCGAGATGAAGGCGCCGATCCTGGGCGTCGTCATGGATCACTTCGTCTCGGGTCAGGCGCTGACGCGCGGCGCCGGCGGCGAAACCGACGGCCATGCCGAGGACGACAGCGAGATCGTCGCCGAGATCAAGGCCCTGCTGGACAGCCGCATTCGCCCCGCCGTGGCCCAGGACGGCGGCGACATCCTGTTCGATTCCTTTGACGAGGCGACCGGCGTTCTGAACCTGCGGATGCGCGGCGCCTGCGCCGGCTGTCCGTCGTCGTCGGCGACCTTGAAGGCCGGG
Organism: Brevundimonas sp. EU05-FHT14B07; assembly: GCF_058790795.1. Taxonomy (NCBI): domain Bacteria; kingdom Pseudomonadati; phylum Pseudomonadota; class Alphaproteobacteria; order Caulobacterales; family Caulobacteraceae; genus Brevundimonas; species Brevundimonas sp. EU05-FHT14B07. The sequence goes on along the minus strand of NZ_JBYTCZ010000004.1, from coordinate 273,003 downwards.
GTCGAGCAGATGATGCGCCACTATGTGCCCGAGGTGACGCGGGTCGAGCAGACCCTCTGATCCGGACGCGGTGGCGGTTCTGCAACGCGCCGCCTAGAAGACGCCCATGAGACTTCTGGTGATCGATACGGCGCTCGGCGCCTGCACGGCGGCGGTGTTCGAGGACGATCGCGCGCTCGCCGTGCGCTTTGAGCCGATGACCAAGGGACATCAGGAACGGATCGGCGGCTTGGTGCGCGACGTCATGGTTGAGGCGGGCGGTGGTTTCGACAGCCTGGACCGGATCGGCGTCACGGTTGGACCGGGCTCGTTCACCGGTCTGCGCGTCGGTCTGGCCTTTGCTCAGGGTCTGGGCGCGGCGCTGGATCGGCCGGTCGTCGGTCTGTCGGCGCTGGACGCGCTCGCCGCCTCGCTCACCAATCAAGACGGCCCCATCGCGGCCCTGATCGATGCGCGGCGCGGTCAGATCTATGCGCGCCTCTTCGCCGACGGTGGGCCGCTTGGCCCCGATGAAGCGTTGTCGCTGGAAGAGGCTGGGCGGCGGATCGCCGACATCGGACCGGGCGTCGCCCTAGTCGGCAATGGCGCGGCGGTCGTGACCCAGGCCTTCCCCGATCTGCCCTTCGCCCATCTGGACGACCGGGTCGCGCCGTCGCCGGAGGCGCTGGCGCGCCTGGCCGCCGCCGCCGATCCGGCGACCCATCCGCCCCGTCCGCTCTATCTGCGCGCGCCCGACGCCACGCCGCCCAGCCGCCTGCCGGGCCAGCCGCGCCAGCCTGCGTTATGACGGCGGCGGACCCCGCCTCACTCGCCGCCCTGCACGCCCAGGCCTTTGCCGCGCCGTGGAGCGCCGACACCTTCGCCGATCTGCTGTCGCAACAGGGCGTGTTGGCGGTCAGCGAGCCCGACGGCTTCACCCTGATCCGGACCGTCGTCGACGAGGCGGAAATCCTGACCCTGGCCGTGGTCCCGTCCGCGCGCCGCCACGGACTGGGGCGACGTCTGGTCGAGGCGGCGGCCGTCGCTGCAGTCCAGGCCGGCGCGACGCGGCTGTTTCTGGAGGTCGCCGACGACAATATCGCCGCGCGCGGCCTGTATGAAGGTGCCGGGTTCGATCCGATCGGTCGCCGCAAAGCCTATTATGCGGGCGCCGACGGATCGCGGACCGATGCGCTGGTGATGAGCCGCGACCTCTGTGCGCCTCACGCCAACCTGACGCTTCCCTGATGCGATCCAAGCCCCTATTCTAGGCGCATGGACCGGATCGAAAAACTCTGCGCCGAGCGCGGCATGCGTATGACCGAACAGCGCCGGGTGATCGCCCGGGTGCTGTCCAACGCCGCGGACCACCCGGATGTGGAAGAGCTGTATCGCCGCGCCTCGGCCATCGATCCGCACATCTCCATCGCCACCGTCTATCGCACCGTGCGCCTGTTCGAAGAGGCGGGCGTGGTCGAGAAGCATGATTTCGGCGACGGCCGCAGCCGCTATGAAGAGGCCGGCGACGATCACCACGACCACCTGATCGACACCAAGTCGGGCGAGGTGATCGAATTCTTCGACGCCGAGATCGAGCGGCTGAAGAACGAGATCGCGGAACGGCTGGGCTTCCAGCTGATCGGCCACAAGCTGGAGCTCTACGGCGTTGCGATCGAGGGCGCCGAGCCGTCCAAGCGCGAAGGCCTGATCTTCACCCGCCATGCGGCGCGGGTCGATCCCGCCGATGTGGATGCGGGCTGACGCTCGGCTTGTCGCGGCGCTTGCGGGCGATCATAAGCCCACGATGACCGAGACCCTGGTTCCTCAAGTCGAGACGGCGCCCGAAAAGCGTCTGTTCATCAAGACCTACGGCTGTCAGATGAACGTCTATGACTCCGAGCGCATGGCCGATGTGCTGCGCCCGCTGGGCTATGGCGTCACCGACGACGTGAAGGCCGCCGACTTCGTCATCCTGAACACCTGCCACATCCGCGAGAAGGCGGCTGAGAAGATCTATTCCGAGCTCGGCAAGCTGCGCGAGATGCGCGATATCCGGCGCGAGACCGGCGGGGACCTGACCATCGCCGTCGCCGGCTGCGTCGCCCAGGCCGAGGGCGAGGAGATCATGCGTCGCCAGCCGGCCGTCGACATCGTCGTCGGCCCTCAGGCCTATCACCAGTTGCCCGAGCTTCTGACCCGCACGGCGCGGGCGCGGGGCGAGCGGATCGGCGCGGACTTCGCTCCTGACGACAAGTTCGACGCCCTGCCTGCAGCCCGCTTCACCGAGGGGCCGACCGCCTTCCTGACGGTGCAGGAGGGTTGCGACAAGTTCTGCACCTTCTGCGTCGTGCCCTACACACGCGGCGCCGAATGGTCGCGGCCGATGGCGGCAGTGCTGGAAGAGGCGAGACAACTGGCGGATCGGGGCGTGCGCGAGGTCACCCTGCTGGGCCAGAACGTCAACGCCTATGACGGCGAGCGGCCGGACGGGCGCAAGGCGACCCTGGCCGAACTGGCCTATGCCCTGGCCGAGATCCCCGGCCTGGACCGCATCCGCTATACGACCAGCCACCCCAACGACATGGCCGATGAGTTGATCGCCGCGCATGGCGATCTGGACGCCTTGATGCCCTATCTGCATCTGCCGGTTCAGGCGGGGTCGGATCGCATTTTGCGGGCAATGAACCGCAAGCACGGGCGTCAGAAATATTTCGACCTGATCGACCGAATCCGCGCTGCACGGCCCGATATCGCCATCGCGGGCGATTTCATCGTCGGCTTCCCGGGTGAGACGGATCGGGAGTTCGAGGACACGCTGGATCTGGTGCGGCGCGTGAACTACGCGGGGGCGTTCGCCTTCGCCTATTCGCCGCGACCGGGCACGCCGGCGGCGGGCATGGGTAAACAGGTCGAGCCGGAGGTCATCAAGGATCGACTGCATCGCCTGATCGCCCTGCTGACGGAACAGCAGACCGCCTTCAATGCGGCTCAGGCCGGCCGGACGCTGAACGTCCTGTTCGACAAGCCGGGACGGCACGGCCACCGTCGCCAAGCGATCGGTCGATCCCCATATCTTCAATCGGTCCATGTCGATAACGCGGATCATCTGATCGGGCAGATCGTTCCGGTCGAGATCATCGCCGGCCAGCAGAACAGTCTGTCGGGCCGGCTAGCCCCCAACGGGCTGATGCAGCCGAGCCACGCGGGTTCGACGGCAGCCCAAGAAGAAAAGGCCGCTTGATGGCGCGTGAGTCTGAATTCGTCCCCTTGAACGATGCCGAACTGCGGGCGGTCATCGGGCCGAACAGTCGCCACGTCGCCCTGATCGAAGACGCCTTCAAGGTGCTGGTCGAGGCCCCGGGCGGCGGGGTTTCAGTCAACGGGGGCGCACGCGACCGCACGGACGCCCGCCAGGTGATCGAGGATCTGGCCAAGCGCGCGGCCCTGGGCGCCGAAGTCACCGAGGCCGACGTCCGCGCCTCTCTGGGCCAAGCGCGCGGCGGTCGCGGCACGCCGGGCATGGCGGCGGCGGGCGTGTCGCTGCCGGGCGGCAAGCGCGGCGCCATCGTGCCCAAGACCAAGGCGCAGGCCGCCTATCTGGACATGCTGGGCCGATGCGAACTGAGCTTCGGCGTTGGCCCGGCGGGCACCGGCAAGACCTTTTTAGCGGCGGCCTATGGCGCATCGCTGCTACGGCGGGGGCAGGTGGACCGGCTGGTCATCACTCGCCCGGCGGTCGAGGCGGGCGAGAAGCTGGGCTTCCTGCCCGGCGACCTGAACGAAAAGGTCGATCCCTATCTGGCCCCGATCTGGGAGGCGCTGAACGACATTCTGGGCGCCGAGGACGTGCAGCGTCGCCGCGACAAGGGCGAGATCGAAGCCGCCCCGATCGCCTTCATGCGCGGACGCACGCTCAGCCACGCCTTCGTCATCGTCGATGAAGCCCAGAACACCAGCCGCCTGCAGATGAAGATGGTGCTGACGCGCCTGGGCGAGGGGGCGCGGATGGTGGTGACGGGCGATCCGTCGCAGATCGACCTGCTGAACCCACGCGATTCCGGCCTGGCCCACGCCCTGCGGATCCTGGACGGGGTTCAGGGCGTCGGCATCCTGAAGTTCGAGGCTTCCGACGTGGTGCGTCACGCCATGGTCGAGCGGATCGTGCGCGCCTATGACGCCGACGCCGCGAGCGGACGCCCCGCCCCGGACCTCGAAGACCCCGCATGATCGAGATTGAAGTCGAGGCGGAGGCCTGGACCGTCGCCCTGCCGGACGCCGAGGCCGTCGTCGAACGCGCGGCACAGGCCGCGCTGGGGACCGTGAAGGGCGATATCGTCGTCCTGCTGACTGACGACGCCGCCGTGCGCGAGCTGAACGGCCGGTTTCGCGACAAGGACAGGCCGACCAATGTCCTGTCCTTCCCTGCGCCGGAGAACGCCTTTCCGCATCTGGGCGACATCGTTCTGGCTTTCGGCGTCTGCGCGACCGAGGCCGAGGCGCAGGGCAAGACCCTGCCCGATCATCTGAGCCATCTGGTCGTCCACGGCGTGCTGCACCTCTTGGGCCGCGACCACGAAGACGACGCCGAGGCCAAGGAGATGGAGGCCGAGGAGCGCGAAATCCTGGCCCAGATCGGCGTCGCCGACCCCTATCTCGCCGAGCAGGACTGACCCGATGTTCCCCGACGCCCTGCTGGACCGTTTCGCGGCCCCGATCCGCGCCCTGCCCGACAGGAAGCGCGCCCTGACGTGGCGGTTGATCCGCATCGTTCTGGCGCTGCTGGCCGGCGCCGGGACGGCCTTCGCTCATCCGCCGTTCGGAGTGTTGATCGGTCTTCTGGGTTATCCGCTGCTGATGATCCTGTCGGAGCGGTCCGACACGGTGCGCGGCGCCTTCTGGATGGGGTGGCTGGCGGGGTTCGCCTATTTCTTCGTCGGGTGCTGGTGGGTGGCCGAGGCGTTCTTCGTCAATCCCGAACAGGCGTGGATGGCGCCGTTCGCGGCCAGCCTGCTGCCGGCGGGCCTGGGGCTGTTCTGGGGGACGGCCTGCGCCCTCTATCGCCGGTTCGCGCCGCTGGGCGCCGTGCGGGTGCTGTTGTTCGCCGCCCTGTTCTGCGCCGCCGAATGGTTGCGCGGTCACGTGCTGACCGGCTTTCCGTGGAATCCGGCCGGCGCGACCTGGCGCGCGGGCGGCGGCATGTCCCAGTTCGCCTCGGTCGTCGGCGTCTATGGGTTAAGCCTGGTCACGGTCGCGGCGACGGCGGCTTTCGCGCCTTTGATCGGGCCTGGCGACAGGCGGAGCCGGTTGATCTCGGCGGGCTTGGGCGCCCTGGCCCTGATCACCGTCGGCGGCTTCGGCGCCGTCAGATTGGCGCAGTCGGATCTTCAGTTCACAGACACAGTCGTGCGCCTGGTTCAGGCTGATGTGAAGCAGGAAACCAAATGGTCGCCCGAGGCCTATCGCTCCATCGTCGATCGCTATGTCGCCCTGACGGGTCAGGCGGCGGCGCGGACGCCCAACGTCGTGGTCTGGCCTGAAGGCGCCCTGCCCGCCTCGGCCAACGACGTTTTCGCCTCAGCCGACGCCCAGGCCATCGCGGGCGCCCTGCGTCCCGGACAGACCTTGCTGATGGGCCTGGCGCGCGGCGAGCCGGACCTGACCGCGCCCGAGGGCGCGCGCTATTACAACAGCCTGTTCGCCCTGGCCGACGAGGGCGGGGCGGGCCTGAGGGTCGCCGCCGTCTATGACAAGCACCGGCTGGTGCCGTTCGGCGAATACCTGCCCTTGGGGTCGATCATGACCTCCATCGGCCTGCGCAGCCTGGTGCATATGCCCAGTGACTTTTCCGCCGGGCCGACACCGGCGCCGATTTCGGTTCCGGGGGCCCCGCCGGTGCAGGTGCTGATCTGCTACGAGAGCCTGTATCCCGGCTTCACCCCGGGCGCAGCCGGGCGGCCCGAGTGGATCGTCAATGCGTCCAACGACGCCTGGTTTGGCGCGACCTCGGGCCCGCGCCAGCACCTGAACCTGGCCAGCTATCGCGCCATAGAGACCGGCCTGCCCATCGCGCGGGCCACCCCGACCGGCATTTCGGCCATGATCGACCCGTGGGGCCGGATCGTCGAGGGCCAACGGCTGGAGCCGGGCGTCATGGGCGTCATCGACGCCCCCCTGCCCCGTCCGACGGGCGTAACGCCCTACGGTCGATTTGGCGATTTCCTGTTCTTTTTCTCAGTGCTAACAGCGTTCATCCTGTCCTTGTGGCCGTCGATCCGGCGATCTAGGGTCCAGGGGAATCAAGCAGCGATCTAGGTGAAGGGTGACGGCGATGGCGCGTGAAAAGGACGAGGATCCGCATCCCGTCGATCGCCATGTCGGCCGTCGCGTTCAGGAAAAGCGTCTCGACCTTGGCCTGACCCAGACCGCCCTCGCCAAAGCCGTCGGCGTCAGCTTCCAGCAGGTGCAAAAGTACGAGAAGGGCACGAACCGCGTCTCGGCCTCGAAACTGTTCGAAATGGCCGAGTTCATGAAGGTCGGCATCCCCTTCTTCTTCGACGGCTACAGCAGCGCGACGGTCGGCGTCGCCGAAGAGGCGCCCGCCTTCGACCACGAGCATCGTCCGACCAAGACCAGCGTTGAGATCACCCGCCTGGCGCCGCGCCTGCCCGCGCGCAAGCAGAAGCTGATCCTGGACATGATGCGGGATATGCTGGGCGACGACGACGCCCAGAACTGAGATCTAACCGACCGCGACGATCTCGGCCGACTGACCGGCCACCGTCACCTCGTCGCCGACCCTTTTGCCCATGACGGCGCGGGCGAGGGGCGAGACATGGCTGACCGAGCCTGCGGCCGGATCGGCCTCGTCTTCGCCGACGATGCGCCAGGTCTGGGCGCGCCCATCCTCGCGCTCGATGGAGACGGAACCCCCGAACCGCACAGCCCCATCGTCCTCGGTCGGCGCGATCAGTTGGGCCGAGGCGCGCCGTGCGGACCAGTAGCGGAGGTCCCGCGTCGCGCGCGCCATGGCGGTGCGGTCGCTCTCGATCGAGCCTTGCACCTGGGCGGCGGTATAGGCGGCGCGGGCCGAGGCCAGTTCGGCCTCGATCGCGGCCAGCCCCTCGGGCGTGACCAGATTGGGATGGGGCGAGATCGGGCGGTCCGCCAGGTCGGCGGCGGTGGCTTCCAGATCTTCTTCGCGGGTGAAGGCAACGCTCATGGTGGGGAACATAGCGATGACGACGCCTATAGCCAGCGCGGCCGCAAGCGCGCAAAGCCACGCCATGCAACAGTCGCCCAGTCTTACGACCTCCCGCACCGTCCATGTGATCGGCGCCGGGCCCGCCGGATTGATGGCGGCCGAACGGCTGGCGCAGGCGGGGACAACGGTCGTGGTGCACGACCGGATGCCGTCCGTGGCCCGCAAGCTGCTGATGGCCGGGCGCGGCGGGCTGAACCTGACCCATTCGGAACCGCTGGACCGGTTTATGACGCGCTATGGTCCCGCCCAGCCGACGGCCGCCGCCTGGATCGACCGGTTCACGCCTGCCGACCTGACCGCCTGGGTCGAGGCCCTCGGGCAGGAAACCTTCGTCGGCTCAAGCGGGCGGGTGTTTCCGAAGGCCATGAAGGCGTCGCCCCTGGTGCGGGCCTGGCTCGCGCGGCTAGAAGCGCAGGGCGTGCAGATCCGCACGCGCTCGCGCTGGACCGGTTGGCGCGACGGCGCGCTGACGTTCGAGACGCCGGAGGGCGAGCGGCTGGAACGGCCCGACGCCGTGGTCCTGGCTTTGGGCGGCGCCAGCTGGCCGCGCCTGGGTTCGGACGGGACCTGGACGCCGTGGCTGGAAGCGCAGGGCGCCGCCGTGTCGCCGTTCCGGCCGGCCAATGTCGGCTTCAACGTCGCCTGGTCGGCGCTGTTCCGTGATCGGTTCGCGGGCCAGCCGCTGAAAGGCGTCTCTGTCACCCATGGCGAGCGGACGGCGCGGGGCGAGGCGATGATCGCCCGCTACGGCATCGAGGGCGGCGCCATCTATGCGCTGTCCACCGCGCTGAGGACGACGGTCGAGACGGAGGGGCGCGCCGAGATCCAGATCGACCTGAAGCCGGATGTGGCGGTCGGAAAACTGACCGACCGTCTGTCGAAGCCGCGCGGCAAAGCCAGCCTGTCGAACCATCTGCGCAAGCTGGTCGGGTTGGAGTCGGCCGCCGTCGCCCTGCTGTATGAGGCCGGTCCCCTGCCCGCCTCGCCTCGGGCCTTGGCCGAGCGGATCAAGGCCATGCCGCTGACCCTGACCGGCGTTCAGGGACTGGAACGGGCGATTTCCTCAGCGGGCGGCGTCATACTGGACGGCATGGACGAACGGCTGATGCTGGTCGCGCGACCGGGCGTCTTCGTCGCGGGCGAGATGCTGGATTGGGAGGCGCCGACCGGCGGCTATCTGCTTCAGGCCAGCTTCGCCTCCGGCGTCGTCGCGGCCCGGGGCGTCATCGACTGGCTCGACAGCCGGGACTGAGAAAGGCAGGGTCGCGCGGTTCGATCAGGAGTATCCGATGCGCCACGCCTTCCCCGCCGTTTCCATCCTGGCCCTGATGATGGCCTGCTCTCCGGCCCTGGCGCAGGAGACGGCGCCGAACATCGACGCCGCGCGGATGAATGAGTCGGTTCGGGTTCTGGCGTCGGACGATTTCGAAGGCCGCGCCCCCGCCTCGGCCGGCGAGGAAAAGACCGTCGCCTGGCTCGTCGAACAGTTCAAGGCCGCGGGGGCCGAGGGCGGCGGGCCGGACGGCGCCTTCGTCCAGGTCGCCCATCTGTCACGCACGCGCCAGGACGGTCCGGCGACCGTCGCCGCGACCGTCGGCGGCAAGACCATCAGCCTGGAGCGCGGTCCCGACGTTCTGATGTCCAGCGACCGTCCGACCAACCACATCGCGGTGACCGCCGCGCCCGTGGTCTTCGTCGGCTACGGCGCCACGGCGCCCGAGCGCCAGTGGGACGATTTCAAGGACGTGGACGTGCGCGGCAAGGTCATCGTCGTCCTGGTCAACGATCCCGACTTCCAGGCGCCCGACGGCGATCCGGTCGCGGGCAAGTTCGACGGAAACGCCATGACCTTCTATGGCCGCTGGACCTACAAGTTCCAGGAGGCGGGTCGTCGCGGCGCGGCGGGCGTGCTGGTGGTGCATGAGACGGCCGGCGCCGGCTATCCCTGGTCGACGCTGCAGAACTCATCGGCCGCGCCCAAGTTCGACATCGTGCGCGCGAACCCCGACGCCGAGCGCGCGCCGTTCCAGGGCTGGATCCAGCGCGCCAAGGCGGAAGAGCTGTTCACCGCCGCCGGCCTGGACTTCGCCGCGCTGAAGGACAGCGCGCGCCGCGCCGACTTCAAGCCCGTCATCCTGCCCGGCCTGACGATGAGCGTCGATTTCGGCCAGATCGCCGACAAGGTGGAGACGAAGAACGTCATCGCCCGCATCCCCGGCGCCGAACACCCTGACGAGACCGTGATGTACGGCGCCCACTGGGACGGCTACGGCGTCGGCACGCCGAACGCCCAGGGCGACAAGATCTATAATGCGGCGGTGGACAATGCGACCGGCGTCGCCGCCCTGCTGGAACTGACCCACGCCTTCGCCGACGGTCCGCGCTCCAAACGATCGGTCGTCTTCGCCGCCTGGTCGGGCGAGGAGGCGGGCCTGCTGGGCTCGACCTATTACGCCGCCAATCCGGTCTGGCCGCTGGAGACCACGGTCGCCAACATCAACGTCGACAGCCTGCTACCGGGGACCGAGATCGACCCGAACGTCGTCGTCATCGGCAAGGGCAAGAACCAGCTGGACGAGATTCTGGCGCGCCACGCGACCGAAACGGGCCGCACCCTGATCGCCGATCCGGCGCCCCAGGCCGGGGCCTTCTATCGTTCGGACCATTTCCCGCTGGCGCTGAAGGGCGTGCCGGCCCTGTTCCCGGCGGCGGGCTTCACCGGCGCCAGCGCGGCCAGCCGCGACTATGTCCAGAACCGCTATCATCAGCCCACGGACGAATGGGATTCGACCTGGACGATGGACGCCGCCGCCGCCGATGTGGCCCTGATCTATGCCGTCGGTCGCGAGTTGGCGGACGGGGATCAGTGGCCGGAATGGAACGCGGGCGCCGAGTTCGGCCCGGCGCGGGATGCCTCGAAGGCCTCGCGGCGCTAGATTTCCAGCTGAAGCTCGGGCGCGGCGGCGGTGGTCGCGGCACCCAGCGGCAGATGCAGGATGAAGGCGGCGCCCTTGCCCGGCTCGCTTTCGACCTCGGCCCAGCCGCCGTGCAGTTCGACCAGGGCCTTGACCAAGGCCAGTCCCACGCCGGGACCGCCGCGCTCGCGCCGCACGAAGCGGTCGAAGACGTGGGCCTGCAGATGATAGGGAATGCCGCGCCCGGTGTCGGACACCGTCAGGCGGATTTCGGACGGGCCGGCCTCGGCCTTCAGCTCCACCGCCCCGCCTTCGGACACGGCGCGCGCCGCATTCTCCAGCAGATGATCCAGCGCCTGGCCGATGCGGTGTTCGTCGGCGCGGATGGGTTTGAGATCGGCAGGACAGGAAACGGTGAGTGTGGCGCCGCGTCCCTCTACCCGCGCCCGGACCTTTTCGGCGGCCTGGCTCAGCAGGTCGCAGACCCGCAGATCGCCCAGCGACAGCTCCATCTCGCCGGCGTCGATCTGGGCCATGTCCAACACGTCGTCGATGGAGCGGGCCAGTTGGCTGGCGGCGATGCGGATGGCGCCCGCGTGCTGGCGGCTGCGCTCGGGCAGGTCGCCCATCGTCTCCAGCAGTTCGGAATAGCCGACGATGGTCGTCAGCGGCGTGCGCAGCTCATAGGAGACGCTGCCCACGAACTCGCGCTTCAGCGCCTGGCTTTCGGCCAGGGCTTGTTCGCGCTGCACCAATGCCTGCTCCAGCCCGCGTCGCGCGGTCACGTCCGAGAAGGCGACCAGGGTCGCGCCGTCCGGCAGGGGGCGGGTCTGCCAGGCGGCGACGCGACCGTCCACGGTCCGGCCCTCGCCGGAAATGGCGACGCGGCTTTCGGGATCGGGATCGGCGACGCGCGCCTTCAGCCCCAGCCACAGGGCGGGATCGGGCAGCACGGCTTTGCACAGTTCGGCCAGGGCGTCGAAGTCCGAGGCCGTCGCGATCTTGTCCGCCGACAGGTTCCAGAAGGTCTCAAACGCCTCATTGTGCAGCCGCAGTCGCCCATCCGAACCGAACACCGCGACCGCGTCGTTCAGCTTGTCCAGCGTCGCGCGCTGGACCTGTATCTGGGCGTTGAAGCGGCTGCGCAGCTTCAGCTCGTCGGTGATGTCCGAGAAGATCAGCAGAATGCCGCCCAGCGGGTGCGGCTGGCGCACGACGCGCAGGGTGCGCCCGTCCGGCAGAGACCAGCTGTCGTCCGGCGAGGCCTCCGACGCGCCATAGAATTCCAGCTCACGTGCCTTCCAGCCGGCGTAATCGACGACCTCGGGCAGGCTGCGACGCTGGCGCAGGCGATCCAGCAGCTCGGCATGGGTCGGACGTTCGTCCAGCCAGGCCGCGTCGATGTCGAACAGGGTCTGGAAGGCGGTGTTGTGGAAGGCCAGCCGCTTCTGCGGGCCGAAGATGGCCACGGCGTCGGCCAGGTGGTTCAGCGTCTCGTCATGGGCGTCGACGTGGCGGCGCAGGGTGTCGCGCGTCTCTTCCGCCTCGGTCACCTCGATGGCGAAGGCGGTGACGGCGCCGCCGCCCGCTGGCTCGGCGATGATGCGCCAGGCGCGCCGCGCGCCCCCGCCGGTCGTCCAGCGGAAGCCCTCCTGTCGCACGCCCAGCCGCGCGGCCTCGGCGACCAGGGCGTCGGCGCCCCGGTCGAAGGACACGGCTTTTTCCACGGCGTCGTCGATGCTCTCGGCATTCGTCTCGTTCAGCCAGGCGCGGTTGGCCCAGGCCAGTTTTCCGGTCCCGTCCACGACCCAGGTCGGGGTGGGCGAGGCGTCGCCCAGCAGGGCCAGGCCGCTTTCGGTCGCATCCGCCCCGGTCAGGGTGAAGCGCGAGGCGGGCGACAGCCGCAGCCAGGCGGAACCGCCCGCAACCCGGCCCTCGATCCGCCAGGGCTCCACATCGTCCAGCGCGACCAGACCTTCGAACGCCTGACCTTCGTGAACCAGGCCGTCGATCAGGGCGCCGTGGGTGATGCGGAGCTTGTTCAGGACGGCGGCCCCGGCCTCGGCGTCTTCACCCGCCAGTCGCGCGATCAGTTCGGCCGAACCGATCGGCACACCGGCCGCCTGCCCGTCCGGCGTCAGGGCCAGGCTGACGTCGTCGAAGGCGCGCAGCATGGCGTCATGGCGGCTGAGGTCGGCCAGGGCCTCGACCCGCTCGCGCTCGGCGGCGACGGCGGTCTCATGCAACCGCCCACGCAGCAGCAAGGCCCAGGCGCTGACGGCCATGGCCAGTCCGGCTGCGCCCGCTGTGGCGACATAGGCGATGTCGGCCTCGGCCATTCGTGTCCCTGGAGAAGAGTCTCAGCCCCGATTCGCTAACCATACTCCAAGCGCGCGAAAAAGCGGCAGTCTCGTAATCGCGTCATCGCGCCCCGTTGCGGCAGAGCGTCGGGGCGGCGATATCGCGGGCATGACCGACCCGATCGCCCCCTCCCTCGACGACTTCGCCCGCCTGGCGCAAGAGGCGTTCGACGCCCTGCCCGGACCGTTCAAACAGGCGGCGGGCGAGGTGGTCATCCGCATCGACGACTTCGCCGACGAGGCGACGCTGGCGGAGATGGAGATTCAGGACCCTTTCGAGCTAACGGGCCTGTATCATGGTGTGGACATCGGCCGGCGCGACAGCCTGGGACCGGCGGCCGAGCCGTCGCGGGTCTTCCTCTATCGCCGCCCTATCCTGGATGAATGGTGCGAACGCGGCGACGTGGGGATCGGCGAACTTATCGCCCACGTCCTGATCCACGAGATCGGCCACCACCTCGGCCTGACCGATGACGACATCCACGCCATCGAGGACGACGCCGACTGAACCCGGCCTATTTCGCCGCCGGATAAGGCGTCGTCACTGCGCCGGAGATCATGCCGGGGATGGCCTCGCCCAGGCCCAGCAGGATGAACTGGATCGCCAGGGCGCACAGGATCAGGCCCAGCACCTTAACGATGATCGCCATGCCGACCTCGCCCAGCAGGCGGCTGAGCGACCCGGTCAGGGCGAAACAGACGAAGGAGACGGCGCAGGCCGCCGCGATCGCGACCAGCGAGCCCATGGTCCCAGCGTAGCCCAGCTTGGCCGCCTCCCCCGCCTGGATGATGACCGCCGAAATGGCGCCGGGGCCGATCATCAACGGAATGGCGAAGGGCACGACCAGACGCTGGAAACGCCTGCGGGCATAGCCGCGCACGTCCTTGGAATCGGCCAGCGCATCCTTGTCGGCGAACATGGCCAGGAAGTCGCCGCGCGCCATGTCCAGACCCAGGAACAGCAGCAATATGCCGCCCGCGATGCGAAACGCCGCCAGCGAAATGCCAAAGAACTGCAACAGGCCCAGGCCCGTGAACAGGAAGAAGGCCAGAAAGACGGCGGCGAAGGCGCAGATCAGGGCCGAGACCGAAATCCGCTGGCGCAAAGTCGCCCCGGCCGTCGCGGCGGCGAAGATCGGCAGATTGCCGATCGGGTCCAGCAGGGCGAACAGGGTCACGAACAGGTTGACACCCAAATCGACTGCGTTCATCGCCTGCCCTCGCCCTCAATCCATCACGCCGCCCTGCCGACGCGCCCTCGTGTCCGGCATAGCCGCTCAGCGCGAGTCCGTCGATGACCGATCCCCAAACCTCCTCCGATCGCGCGCCCGACGAGCGGATCATCTGCGCCCTGGATGTGCCGACGACGGCTGAGGCGGCCGCTCTGGCCGAGCGGATCGGCGATGCGATCGGCTTCTACAAGGTTGGACTGCAACTGTTCGCGGTCGACGGCATGGCGCTGGCGCGGGAACTGAAGGCGCAGGGGCGAAAAATCTTTCTGGACTGGAAGCTGCACGACATCGGCGCGACCGTGGAGAAGGCGACGGCCAATCTGGCGGGCGCCGACTGCGACCTGCTGACGGTCCATGCGCGGCCCCAGGTCATGGCGGCGGCGGCGCGCGGCGCGGCGGGCTCGAATATGAAGGTGCTGGGGGTTACGGTCCTGACCAGCCTGACGGCCGAGGACCTGTCCGCCGACGACCACAGCCTGTCGCCGGCCGATCTGGTCGAGCGGCGGGTGCGTCAGGCGCTGGAGGCCGGGATCGACGGCGTCGTCTCCAGCCCGCATGAGGCGGCGCGTGCTCGTGCTCTGGCGGACGAAGCGGGCCGGCCCGACTTCCTGATCGTCACGCCCGGCGTGCGACCCGTCGGCGCCGCGCTGGACGATCAGGCGCGGGCGGCGACGCCCGAGGCGGCGCTTCAGGCCGGCGCGACCCATCTGGTCATCGGTCGGCCGATCACGGCGTCGAGCGATCCACGCGCGGCGGCGCAACAGATCGCACAGCAGATCGCCCTGATCTGAGACAGACCAGGGCGACCGTTTCGTCTTCGGTTGTTCTCGCGCAAGGCGATCAGCCGCGCTCGCCTGGCTCCTGGGCGTAGCCGTGACGCGGCGGAGCGTGGGGCGCGGGCGCTTCGGGCGGCGGCAGGTCCCCGTAGTAGCCCGACGGCGGCGGCGGCGGAGGAGGCGGCGGGGTGGTGTTCACTTCCGGCGGCGCGACATAGACCTGGGCCGGGGCCACATTGACCGGCGCGGATTGCACATAGACCGGCGACTGATCGACATAGACCGGGCCGCCGACCTCGACCTGGGCGGGCGCGACATTGACCTGGGCCGGGGCGACCTGGATGTGTTGCGGACCGATGTTGACGGGCGCCGACTGCACATAGACCGGGGCCTGATCGACATAGACGGGCGGGCCGACATCGACCTGGGCCGGGGCCAGGTTGACCTGCGACGGAGCCACTTGGACGCGCTGCGGCCCGATGTTCACCGGCGGCGCCTGCACATAGATGGGCGGCTGTTCGATATAGGTGGGCGGTCCCATCTCGATCTGGGGCGGGGCAATGCTGACCTGCGAAGGCGCGACATAGATGCGCTGCGGCGCGATCTGGACGGGCGGCGCCTGGACATAGACCGGCGGCTGATCGACGTAGCTCTGCTCGTAACGCTGCTCATAGCGGTGTTCGTAGCGAACCGGCGGGCGGACGGGCGGACGGCAGTTGCAGTCGGCCGGACGGCCCGGATACGGACGCCAGCCGATATAGTCACGGCCGAAGCCATATACCGGATAGCCGACCGGCGCGCTGACCGGAGGACGACCGACCAGAACCGAGGTCGCGCTGACGCCGCCGACATAGCCGCCTCCGTAGTGGCCCTCCGAATAGCCGCCGCTTCCGACGTAGGTCGTGCCGCCGCCGACATAGCCGCGCTGGAAGCTGGACGAACTGGAATAGGACCGGGCGCTGCTCGCCGAATAGCTGGAGGCGCTCGCATAGGCGTTGGCGTTGGCATTGGCGTAGGCGCCGCCGTTCACGTTCACATTGACGTTGTGGTTGGCGTTGTAGTTGCCGCCGCCGTAGTGACCGCCGCCGCCGCATCCCCCGCCGCAGCCGCCGCCGGGATGGCCGCCGCCATAACCCCCGTGACCGGGACCACCGGCCAAAGCGGGCGCTGCGGAGAGCAGCAGAGCCGCCGACGCGGCGGTAAGTATCGACTGTATCGTCACGGGACAGACTCCTCTGAGTTGTCCCGACACTGGCAAGTCCGGCGCCTGTTTCTTAAGGCGTGGTTAACCTTTGCGCCCGTCGCAGCAGGCTCGGCGGGTCAGAAATCGACCGCCAGACCCTTCTTCTCCCAGTCGCCGAAGCGGGTCGGTTCGGGACCGGTCGGACCGCCGTATTCCGTGTCCGCCTGAACGGTCGTTTCCGCCGCGCGACGATCCGCCGCTTCCTGAAGCGCGCGCCGTGCGGCCTCGCTGAGCGGCCGTTCAGGCGTAGCGTGGGGCACGTCGGCGTTGAAGACAGGCGTCGCAACCGGCGTTTCGTCGGCGTCATTCGGCGCGAGGGTGGGATGTTCGGTCACAGGGCGGCTCCCTTGAGGCTTGATGCGCCTTCTCTCAAATAGAGGTTCAAGCCCGTGACGCCAGACGGATCGGGAATGGAACCGCGATGAACCATCTGAAGACCTTCATTCTGTTGGCGGCGATGACGGCCCTGTTCGCAGGGGTCGGCTATCTGATCGGCGGCGCGACCGGCATGGCGATCGCCCTGCTGTTCGCGGGCGGGATGAATCTGTTCAGCTACTGGAACGCCGACAAGATCGTGCTGAAGATGTATCGGGCCCAGCCGGTCGACGAGCAGCACCCCAACGCCGTGGTCCGCAACTATGTCGCCGACGTGCGTCAGATGGCCCGCGACGCCGGCCTGCCCCAGCCGCAGGTCGCCATCATCCCCAATGATCAGCCCAACGCCTTCGCCACGGGCCGAAACCCCGAAAACGCCGCCGTCTGCGCCACCACCGGCCTGCTGGACATGCTGACGCGCGAGGAGGTGCGCGGGGTGATGGCGCACGAGCTGGCCCATGTGAAGAACCGCGACACCCTGATCATGACGGTGACGGCGACCATCGCCGGCGCCATCGCCGCGCTCGCCAACTTCGCCCTGTTCTTCGGCGGCAACGATCGCGAGCGGCCGGGCGGCATCATCGGCACCATCGCCCTGATGCTGCTGGCGCCCATGGCCGCCGGTCTGGTGCAGATGGCCATCAGCCGGGGCCGCGAATATGAGGCCGACCGCGTCGGCGCCGAGATCGCCGGCGATCCCCAGGCTCTGGCTTCGGCCCTGCAGAAGATCGACGCCTACGCCCGGCGGATCACCAATCAGACGGCCGAGCGCAATCCAGCCTCCGGTCAGATGTTCATCATCAATCCGCTGGCGGGCCGTGGCGCGGACAATCTGTTCTCGACCCATCCGGCGACGGGAAACCGCGTCCGGGCCTTGATGGAGCTGGGCGCGAAGATGGGCATCCAGTCCCGCGCCCGAACGCCGGACCTGATCCAGCCGCGACCGGCCGCTGGTTTCACGACCACCGGCGTCCCGACTACCCCGACGGAGCCGCGCGGCCCCTGGGGGTGACGATGCGGGTGAACATGGGACTGATCGTCGCGGCCTGAACGCCGTTTGCGGTTTGCACTCCGCGACCGGATCACATCAGATGCGCCCCTGTTCAGCCATCGGGCTTTCTTGGGGAAATCCATGTCGCGTCTGCTCGCCTTCGTCTCCGCCGCCGCTCTTCTCGCCACGCCGGTCGCCGCCCAGTCGGTGGACCGCGTCGCCGTCAACGGCATCATCGATCAGGGGCTGAACCACAGCCAGGTGATGCAGACCGCGGCCTATCTGACCGACCGAATCGGCGGGCGGATGACCAACTCGCCTCAGATGCGCGAAGCTGAACGCTGGGCGCAGCAACAGTTCCGCGACTACGGCCTGTCCGACGTGCGCGCCGAAGGGTTCGAGTTCGGCCGGGGCTGGTCCATCGTCCGCTCCAGCGCCCGCATGACCGCGCCGCGCCCGCTGGATTTGCGCGCCATCCCGGTGGCCTGGACGCCCTCGACCAATGGCGTGATCAGCGGCGGCGTGATCGTCGCCCCGATCTCCAAGGTCGAGGATTTCGACAAGTGGCGCGGTAAGCTGTCGGGCAAGATCGTCATGCTGTCCCAGCCGGGCACGGGATCGGAGCCGACCGAGCCGGCCTTCCGCCGCTGGACCAGCGCCGAACTGGCCGAGCGCAACACATATAATCAGCCTCAACATTCGCCGGCCGCCATCGAACGCTCGCTGAAGACCGTCAACTTCGCCAATCAGCTGGACGCCTTCCTGGCTGAACAAGGCGCCCTTGCCTGGGTGCGGATTTCCCAGCGTGACGGCGGCCTGCTGCACGGCACGGGCTACACCTATCAGGTCGGGGCCACGCCCAAGCTGGCGGGGATGGAGCTGGCGGCCGAAGATTATCGCCGTCTGGCGCGTCTCGCCCTGACCGACGCGCCGCCGACGCTGGAGCTGATGAGCGAGGTCCGCTTCCACGACGAGGACGTCAACGCCTACAACATCCTGGCCGACATCCCCGGCACGGCGCGCGGAACCGAATACGTGATGGCCGGCGCCCACCTGGACAGCTGGGTCGCCTCGGACGGCGCGGTCGACAACGCCGCCGGCAGCGCGGTGGTCATGGAGGCCGCCCGCATCCTGAAGGCGCTCAACGTCAAGCCCAAGCGCACCATCCGTTTCGCCCTGTGGAACGGCGAGGAGCAAGGCATCCTGGGCTCGCTGGCCTATGTGGACCGTCATCTGGCGACGCGGGCTGCGTCGAACGATCCGGCTCTGGCGGGCCTGCCGGACAACCGCACCTGGCGCAGCCGCTGGCCGATCGAGCCGCGCGCCGGCTATCGCGATCTGGTCGCCTATTTCAATCTGGACAACGGCTCGGGCAAGATCCGCGGCATCAACGCCGAGGGCAATGTCGCCGCCGCTCCGATCTTCCAGGAATGGCTGGCGCCGTTCGCCAGCATGGGCGCAACGACCGTCTCGCTGCGCAACTCGGGCGGCACCGACCACGTCTATATGCAGACCGTGAGCGTGCCGGGATATCAGTTCATCCAGGACCCGCTCGACTATTCCAGCCGTCTGCACCACACCAGCATCGACAGCTATGACCACCTGAAGGCCGAGGATCTGCGTCAGGCGGCCGTCATCCTGGCCAGCTTCCTGCTGAACGCCGCCAACCGCGACGAACCCCTGCCCCGCATGCCGCTGCCGACCCAGCCCACGCCGAGCGATCCGTTCGAATATCCGGCGGCGGACTAGGATTTGAGGGGCGAGGGAGACCTCGCCCCTTTTCTTCTTAGGGGATCACGCGCGCTCGACGCACATGGCCACGCCCATGCCGCCGCCGATGCACAGGGTCGCCAGACCCTTCTTCGCGCCCGACCGCTTCATCTCGAACAGCAGCGTCGTCAGGATGCGCGCGCCCGAGGCGCCGATGGGGTGGCCGATGGCGATGGCGCCGCCGTTGACGTTGACCTTGGCCGGGTCGAGACCCAGCTCCTTGACCACGCACAGGCTCTGGGCGGCGAAGGCCTCGTTGGACTCGACCAGATCCAGATCCGCGACGTCCCAGCCGGCCTTTTCCAGCGCCTTCTTCGACGCCGGGATCGGGCCGGTCCCCATGATCGACGGATCGACGCCGGCGGTGGCGTAGGAGGCGATGCGGGCCAGCGGCTCCAGCCCGCGCGCCTTGGCCTCGTCGGCGCTCATCAGCACCAGGGCGGCGGCGCCGTCGTTCAGCCCGGAGGCATTGGCGGCGGTGACGCTGCCCTCCCTGGTGAAGGCGGGTTTGAGCTTCTGCATCAGCTCCAGCGTCGCGCCGTGGCGGATGTATTCGTCCTTGTCGACCGTCACGTCGCCCTTGCGGCCGGGGATGACCACGGGCGTGATCTCGTCGGCGAACTTGCCCGCCTTCTGGGCGGCTTCGGCCTTGTGCTGGCTGGCGACCGCGAACTCATCCTGCGCCTCGCGGCTGATGGACCATTTGTCGGCGATGTTCTCGGCCGTCTGACCCATGTGATAGCCGTTGAAGGCGTCCCACAGGCCGTCCTTGACCATGGTGTCAACCAAGGCGACGTCGCCCATCTTGTGTCCGTTGCGCAGATGTTGGGCGTGCGGCGCCTGGCTCATGCTCTCCTGACCGCCGGCGACGACGATCTTGGCGTCGCCCAAAGCGATCTGCTGGGCGGCGATGGCGACGGCGCGAAGGCCCGATCCGCAGATCTGGTTCAGACTCCAGGCGGCCGCTTCCTTTCGAACGCCCGCGCCGACGGCGGCCTGGCGCGCAGGGCCCTGACCCGCGGCGGCCTGCAGCACATGACCCAGGATGACCTCATCGACCTCGTCGCCGGAGACGCCGGCCCGTTCCAGCGCCGCCTTGATGGCGATCTCGCCCAGCTTGGACGCCGGAAGCGACGACAGGGCGCCCAGGAAGGAGCCGACCGGGGTGCGCGCGGCGGAAACGATGACGACGTCGGTCATGGGATTTCACTCTTTGGAGAATAACTCGGCGTGACCGTTTTGCCGCATTGCAGCGCGTTCGTCACCTGCGACGACATGGACAGGGCGCGATTCAGCCAATCGTCACCCTGTCGGCGCATTGTCGGGGAACGATAGAGGCGATCGACGGATTGGAAGGTCCATGCTGCGCACGCTGAAACGTCTTGTCGCCCACGTCTGCACGCCGGACGAGCTGGACATGATCGAGCACTATCCAACGCGCGCGGAAAAGCTGGCCGATCTGTGGGTCCACGTCGTCGGCCTGATGCTGGCGGCGATCGGCGGCATCATCTTGGCAGGTCTGGCCGGGGTCTATGCGGGAATCGGCGGCGTGATGGCGACCGCCATCTACGCGCTGTGCCTCGTCGGCATGCTGACGGCCTCGACCATCTACAACTGGACCAACCCCTGCGCCGCGCGGCCGGTGCTGCGGCGACTGGACGAGGCGGCGATCTTCCTGATGATCGCCGGCAGCTACACCCCCTTCACTACCCAGCGGTTCGAGGGTCTGTGGGCCATCGGCTTCACCACCCTGATCTGGACCCTGGCCTTCCTCGGCGCCGGGGTGAAGCTGTTCGCGCCGCGCATCTCGGACAAGTTCTGGAGCGGCGTCTATGTCGTTTTCGGCTGGCTGGCGGTCGCGGCCCTGAAGCCGATGGTCGAGACGGTGCATCCGATCGCTCTGGCCCTGCTGGTCATCGGCGGCCTGATCTATACCGCCGGGGTCTTCGTCTTCATCAGCCCGCGCGTGAAGTTCCGCCGCGCCATCTGGCACGGCTTCGTCGTCACCGGAGCGACCGTGCATTGGACAGCCGTGCTGGTCGGCGTCGTGCTGGCTCCGGCGATGAGCCACTGATCGACCGTCCGTTCACGGCGGTTATCTGCCCCTCTGGCGCATCGCGTCGCAACGGAGGATAGTGACGCGTTGCAACATCGCGAGAACAAGCGTGGCTGACGAAAAGACCAAGGGTGGAAAGACCGGCGACAGTGCTCAGGTCGTCATCAAGAAGTATGCGAACCGCAGGCTCTACAACACGCGGACCAGCGCCTATGTGACGCTGGAAGACCTGGCCACCATGGTGCGCGAGGGCACGGAGTTCGTCGTCTATGACGCCAAGACCAACGACGACCTGACCCGCCAGATCCTGACCCAGATCATCTTCGAGGAAGAGAGCCGGGGAGAGGCCTTGCTGCCGGTTCAGTTCCTGCGCCAGCTGATCGGCTTCTACGGCGGTCAGATGCAGGGCGTCCTGCCCTCCTATCTGGAGATGTCCTTGGCCAACTTCGGTCGCCAGCAGGAGCAGTTCGCCAGTCAGATGGGCCGCGCCTTCGGAACCGGCGCGGGTGCGACCCTGATGGAGGACGCCGCGCGCGCCAATATGGCGATGTTCGAGCGCGCCATGCAGATGTTCCCGGCCTTCACCTATCCGCGCGCCGAGCCGACACCGGCCGCGTCGGACGAAAGGGCTGAACCAGCGCCGCCGCCCGAGGCGCCTGACGCCCTGGACGAGATGCGTCGCCAGATGGACGAGATGCGTCGTCAGATCGAAAAGCTGGCGGGCGGCAAGAGCAAATGACCGACCGGATCCAGGCCGTCGGCGGACCGGATCGGGTGGATCGTCGCGAAGGCGAACGCCGCGAGCGCGAGCGGCGCGCCCGATCCGCCTCGCGCGCCCTGGTCCCCGTCGATCCGCCTGAGATCGTCGAGCCCCAACCGGCCCCGGCAAGAGCTGCCGTCCTGCCGACGCCCGAGCCCGGCGCCGCCGCCTTCGTGGCCCAGCAGATGGGCCAGAGCGGCCAGAAACGGGGCCTGCGCGGCGGCCCGCCGGTTCTGGATGCGGCCCGCTCCGCCTACCTCGGAGCCGAGTATTCGGGCGCGGCCGAGCGTCGTCCGAAGACGGGCAAGACCGCCAAGACCGACATCTGAGCTGACGCCGCTCCGGCGGCACGGGGTTTGCTGGGGGCGAGGCAGAACGCTGTCAGCCGGACCCGCCCATGCCCGCCGTCTTCACCCTCGCCGCCAAAGCCTTCGACATCGCCGTCGTCGCCCTGATCTTCACGGCATTTTCGTGAGCGCTACCGCGCTTAGCGCTGCTTGAGCGCGTGTTTCTGGGGGCCTATCGCGCTTTGCGCGACTTGAGCGCATGTTTCTTGGAGCCTACCGCGCTTCGCGCTGCTTGAGGCCGTTGTCGGGGAGAGCCGTTGGGATCACGCTCCGCCGAAATCGAAGTCCTTGCGCGACGCAATGATGGTCACGATGAACCCGGCCAAGACGTCCAGCAGGATCATGATCACGATCAGGAAAAAGGTCGAGGTCGCGAACCCCGGTAGCAGCAGGAACTCCACCAGCACGCCGATGAACAGGATCATCGACAGGGCGTGATTGATGATGGCGATCCGCTGGCTGGAGGTCGACTTCACCAGCTCGAAGAACAGCAGGATCAGGCCGAGGAACAGGATCAGATCGCCGGATCCGATCGTCCATTGCGCGCCCGAGGTCATGGTGATCGAGAACAGCGGATCGCGCAGCAGCACGTCCGCCTGCACCATGCCCGCTCCGCTCGGCGCGCCGAACAGCACCACGATATTGTAGAGCACCACCGGGATCAGCAGCAGCGGAATGGCGAGCAGCATGGACGGTCCTCTTCGCAGCCGGTCCAACGGCTACGCCTGTTCACCCTGATTTAGCGCCGTTTGCGAAACGCCGCCACAAAGGTTCAAGCCTTGGGAAATCCACCTGCCCGGCTGAGCGCCGACGGCGCCGGCCGCCCGATGGCCTCGCCGATCCAGCGCGCCGTCGCGATCAGGGCGTCCAGGTCATAGCCGGTTTCGAACCCGCCGCGCGCCAGCATATAGACCAGATCCTCGGTGGCGATATTGCCCGTAGCGCCCGGCGCGAACGGACAGCCGCCGATCCCCCCGACCGAGGCGTCCAGCACGTCAATCCCGGCCTCGACGCCCGCATAGGCGTTGGCCAGGCCGGTGTTGCGGGTGTCGTGGAAGTGCAGGCGCAGGCTCGCGTCCGGTGCGGCCGCCTTAGCCGCCTCGACCTTTTTCGTCACCGCCCAGGGATCGCCCGCGCCGATGGTGTCGGCCAGACCGATCTCGCCGACGCCCATATCGGCGATGGCGCCGACCATGTCTGCGACCTGATCGACCGACACCTCGCCGTCGAACGGACAGCCCCAGACGCAGGAGATCATGGCCGACAGCGACGGCGCGCCCTCGCTGGCCTCGGCATTATGGCGGCGGGCGACGATCTCGCCCAGCATGGCCAGTTGATCCTTCACCGCCAGACCCTGGTTCTTCAGGCCAAAGCCGTCGGTGGCGGCGACCGAGACATTGACCTCGTCCACCCCGGTCGCCAGCGCCCGGTCATAGCCCTTGCCGTTCAACACGAGGCCGATGCGGCTGCGCCCCGCCTCGTTCGGCAGGGCGGCCATAACCTCTTCGGCGCCGGCCATCTGCGGCACATATTTGGGATGGACGAAGGAGACGGCCTCGATCCGTCTCGCCCCCGCCTGCTCAAGCCGCCGCACCAGATCGGCGCGGACGGCGGGCTCAAGCACCGCCTTTTCGTTCTGCAGCCCATCGCGCGGCCCGACTTCGACGATCTGGATGAAGCGGCCCATCACTCGGCTCCCGCTGCGGCGTTCCCGTTCCCGTTCCCGTTCCCGTTTCGGGGCGGCGGCGCATAGACGGTCAGGCTGACCGGATCGCCCGCCGAATAGTTGTAGCCGTTGACCGTCCCGACCGCGCGACCGGACACGCCAAGACGCGCCGCAGCTGCACGGAAGGCGTCGGCGTCGTGTCCTTCGACGATGGCGGGCCGCCCTTCGGCCAGGGCTTCGGCCGCACCTTGCGCGTCAGTCAGGTCGGTGTCTCGCCCGGTCAGGAAGACGAAGCTGGGTTCATGGAAGCCGGTGATCGCCACAGGCCCCGGCGTGCGGCCCTGACGCGGGTGCAGATCGGCCGCCTCCAGCGCCTTTTCCAGCTGGGGCGCGATGGCCAGGGGCCGCAGCTGGCGGATCGTGCCCGACAGGGCCGCGTGCGCCACGATCCCGAACGCCAGCGAAGCGACCAGCGCTGCGACCGGCGCGCGGTTCAGCAGAAGGAAGCCCCCCATCGCCCCCGCCGCCAGCGCCATGACCACCGTCAGCGCCGCCCAGGTCTGGGCCGTCGAGGTGCCATAGACGGTCAAGCCATAGACGGTGATGCTGATGATCAGCAGGGCCGCAAACGCGCCCAGGACCGCGCCGGTGATGCGCGAGACCTTGCCGATGGGCTGGGCCAGGGCGGCGGCCGCCAGCAGGGCCAGCGCCCCAAACGTCGGCAGGGTGTAGTGCCACAGCTTGGTCGGGGCCAGTTCGAACATCAGCCAGCCCGGGACCAGCCAGCAGACCAGGAACCGGATCGCCGGCTCGGCGCGTCGGCTCCAGCCCGTCGAGACGGCGGCGGGCAACAGCAGGGTCGAGGGGAAGAACAGCAGGGGCGCCAGCAGCAGATACATGCCGGGGAAGCCCGAATGGCTTTCGTGCGCGCCGGCGATCTTGGGCGCCAGGTCCCCGCCGATGGCCTCGCGCCAGAAGCCGCCGTCGGTGGCGATGGTGATGGCGATGGCCCACGGTCCGACCATCAGGGCGACCAGCGGCAGTCCCCACCCCCAGCCGAGGCGATACAGCCATTTGATGTTCCGGTCCCAGATCGACAGGGCGATGATCGCCAGGGCTACGACCAGGAACCCGATCGGTCCCTTGATCAGAATCGACAGACCGATCCCGATCCAGAACAGCAGCTTATGCGGCCGGATCGGGCGTTCGCCCGCCTTCGTCGCCATATAGATGCGCGCCAGCGCCGCCATGGCCAGGGTCGTCGCGCCGCACAGCATGGCGTCGGTCTTGGCGATCCCCGCCTCGGTCGACAGCAGGAAGGTCGCCCCCATGATGGCCCCGCCGAAGAAGCCGACCCGGCTGCCCAGCATGGCCGAGCCGGCCCAGGCCACGGCCCAGGCCGCCAGCATGGCGCCCAGCAGGGAGGGGATGCGATAGGGCGCGATTTCGCGGTCCTCGACATCCGAGGTCAGGCCCACGGCGATCGCCTGCATCCAGTAGATGCCGACGGGCTTCTTCCAGCGCGGCTCGTCCTGATAGCGGATATCGACATAGTCGCCGCTTTCCAGCATCTGGGACGTGGCCTGGGCGAACCGGCTCTCGTCGCGATCCAGCGGCGGCAGCAGCAGCAGGCCCGGCAGCCCGGCGATCAACGTCAGCAGGGCCGCGAGAACCGGCCCGCGCCAGCCGGCGATGCGGCCATCCAGATCGAAAGTCTTCATTCCAGACTCCTTACACGGCGACCACGCCTGCGTCAGCCGTCTCCCCTAAGCTCTCGTTATCCTCTATGGAGCGCCGATGACCCCCGAAACGCCCGAAATCTCCGTCGTCGTTCCCGTCCATGACGAGGCGGGCGCCGCCGTGCCGCTGGCGCGCGAGATCGCCGCCGCCTTCGCCGGCCGTTCGTACGAGATGATCTTCGTGGACGATGCGTCCAGGGACGCGACCCTGGCCGAGCTGAAGGCCGCCATGGCCGAACTGCCGGCGCTCCGCGTGCTGGCCCACGGGACCAATGCGGGCCAGAGCCGCGCGGTCCGCACCGGCGTCCTGGCCGCGCGCGCGCCGGTCGTGGTGACGATGGACGGCGACGGCCAGAACCCGCCGGCCGATGCGCCCCGCCTGGTCGATGCGCTTCTGTCCGCCCCCGGCGACGTGGGCTTGGTCGGCGGCCGTCGCGCCAAACGCCAGGACACCGAGGCCAAGCGCCAGGCCTCGATCTGGGCCAACCGTATCCGCCGCAAACTGCTGGGCGACGACGCCGACGACACCGGCTGCGGACTGAAAGCCTTCCGCCGCGACGTCTTCCTGCGCCTGCCCTACTTCGATCACATCCACCGCTACCTGCCGGCCTTGATGATCCGTGAAGGGTTCAAGAACCAGTACCTCGATGTGGACCACCGCCACCGCGAGGTCGGTCGGTCGAAATACACCAACTGGGGCCGCCTGCGCGCGTCGGTCTCGGATCTGCTGGGCGTCATGTGGCTGAAGACGCGGTCCCGTAAGCCGGGCGCGATTTCGGAGTTCTAGAACGCTGTCTCCTCCCCACCTCGTGGGGAGGTGGCGCGATGCCTCTTGCCGTCGTGACGGAGGGGCTGGCGCCGCATCTCCGACATCGGTGGGACTTCAAGAGCCCCTCCACCCCGCTACGCGCGGTCCCCCTCCCCGCTTCGCAGGGAGGAGACATGAAAAAGGGCGGGGTCTTGCGGCCCCGCCCTTCTGCATTTCAGCGTCGGTCAGCTTGGACTTAGAAGTCCATGCCGCCCATGCCGCCCATGCCGCCCATGTCGGGGGCCGAGGCGCCGCCCGACTTCTTGGGGGCGTCGGCGACGGCGGCTTCCGTCGTGATCAGGATGCCGGCCACCGAAGCGGCGTCTTGCAGGGCCGTGCGGACGACCTTGGCCGGGTCGATGACGCCCATCTGAACCAGGTCGCCGTACTCTTCGGTCTGGGCGTTGAAGCCGAACGAAGCGTCGCCGTTTTCCAGCACCTTGCCGACCACGATCGAGCCTTCGACGCCGGAGTTTTCGGCGATCTGACGGATCGGAGCCTGCAGGGCGCGACGGATGATCGCGATGCCGGCGTTCTGGTCGGCGTTGTCGCCCTTGACGTCGGCCAGGATCTTGGAGGCCTTCAGCAGGGCGATGCCGCCGCCCGGAACGATGCCTTCGTCAGCCGCGGCGCGCGTGGCGTTCAGGGCGTCGTCGACGCGGTCCTTCTTTTCCTTCACTTCGACTTCGGTCGAACCGCCGACGCGGAGAACCGCGACGCCGCCGGCCAGCTTGGCCAGACGTTCCTGCAGCTTTTCCTTGTCGTAGTCGGAGGTGGTGTCTTCGATCTGGCGCTTGATCTGGGCCACGCGGGCTTCGATCTCGTCCTTGCCGCCGACGCCTTCGACGATGGTGGTGTCGTCCTTGGTGATCGTGACCTTCTTGGCCTTGCCGAGCATGTCGATGGTGACGCTCTCAAGCTTGATGCCCAGGTCTTCCGAGATGACCTGGCCGCCCGTCAGGATGGCGATGTCTTCCAGCATGGCCTTGCGGCGATCGCCGAAGCCCGGAGCCTTGACGGCGGCGACGCGCAGGCCGCCACGCAGCTTGTTGACGACCAGGGTCGCCAGGGCTTCGCCTTCGATGTCCTCGGCGATGATCAGCAGCGGACGGCCCGACTGCACCACGGCTTCCAGGATCGGCAGCATGGCTTGCAGCGAGGTCAGCTTCTTCTCGAACAGCAGGATGAGCGGCTCTTCGAGTTGGGCCTCCATCTTGTCGGCGTTGGTGATGAAGTAAGGCGACAGGTAGCCGCGGTCGAACTGCATACCTTCGACGACGTCGACGGTGGTGTCGGCGGTCTTGGCTTCCTCGACGGTAATGACGCCTTCGTTGCCGACCTTGGCCATCGCCTGGGCGATCAGCTCACCGATTTCCGAGTCGCCGTTGGCCGAGATGGTGCCGACCTGAGCGATTTCCGAGTTGTTGGAGACCGGCTTGGAGTTCGACTTGATCTCTTCCAGCACCAGGGCGACGGCCTTGTCGATGCCGCGCTTCAGATCCATCGGATTCATGCCGGCGGCGACGGCCTTCAGGCCCTCTTGCACGATGGCTTGAGCCAGAACGGTTGCGGTGGTGGTGCCGTCGCCCGCCTTGTCGTTCGTTTTCGAAGCGACTTCGCGGATCATCTGGGCGCCCATGTTCTCGAAGGCGTCTTCCAGCTCGATCTCTTTGGCGACCGACACGCCGTCCTTGGTCGAGCGCGGAGCGCCGAAGGATTTCTGGATCACGACGTTGCGGCCCTTGGGACCCAGCGTCACCTTGACGGCGTTGGCGAGCACATTGACGCCGCGCAGCATCTTGTCGCGCGCGTCGGTGTTGAAGTGTACGATTTTAGCGGCCATGCGGGCAGCTCCTATCTATATGGATTAATTGAAGAACGTCGGACGTCGGGTGCTTAGGACAGCACGCCCAGGACGTCGGATTCCTTCATGATGATCAGGTCTTCGCCGTCGATCTTCACTTCCGTGCCCGACCATTTGCCGAACAGGATGCGGTCGCCGGCCTTCAGCTCCAGAGCATTGACCTTGCCGGTGTCGTCGCGGGCGCCAGGGCCGACAGAGACGACTTCGCCTTCCTGCGGCTTTTCCTTGGCGGTGTCGGGGATGATGATGCCACCCTTGGTCTTGGATTCTTCTTCAACGCGCTTGACCAGCACGCGGTCGCCGAGCGGACGGAACGCCATCGGACTTCTCCCTGTAAAACCCCCGGATCGGGGCGTTTTTGAAACGGTGTGCGGCGCTATCGCGATCGCCGTTTTGGCAGCCGACCAGCGAGAGTGCTAACGCGAGCGGGAGTTAGGCAGAGGCATCGTCATCGTCAAGCGGCGGCGGTGGATCGCCGCGCGAATTCTCTGTGACAAATGAACCGAAAATGAATGCCGACCTCCGGGGTCGTTCAAACTGGGAGCGATAGAAAGGCCTCAACGCTGGATGCCTTCCCGCCCCGGAAACGCAGATCGGCAAGCCAACAAGGAGACCAAAATGTCCAAGCTGCTGAAGATCACTGCGGTCGCCGCCGCCCCTGTTGTGGCCCTGAGCCTGATGGCCGCTCCGGCTTCCGCCCAATCGCGCGATCGCGACAACACCGGCCGCAACGCCCTGATCGGCGCCGCTGTCGGCGGCCTGGCCGGCGCCATCTATGGCAACGGCGACGGCAGCTACATCGCGGGCGGCGCGCTTGCCGGCGCGGCGTTGGGCGCGGTGGCCTCCAACCGCGGCTCGGGCTGCGAATACTACCGCGGCGGCCAATGCTACCGTAACCAAGGCCATTGGGAGCGCGAGCACGGCATCGACCGCAGCCGCTCGGGCTACGACTACCGCTACGACGGCCGCCGTTACGACTCGCGCTATGACCGCCGCGACTATCGCAATGATCGCGACTACCGCTACGACCGCCGCTGGTAAGCGTTTGACAGTTTAGATGACTGGAAGGGCCCGTCCGGCAAGGACGGGCCCTTTTCGCGTCAGCCCATCAGGCGGCGCATCAGGGCCGAAGTGGACGGATCGAGGTCCGCCGAGGGGCCGCCAGCGTCCACGTCCTTCAGGATCGCCTTGGCCAGGACCTTGCCCAGTTCGACGCCCCATTGGTCGAAGCTGTTGATGTCCCAGATCACGCCCTCGACGAAGGTCTTGTGCTCATAGAGGGCCAGGAGCGCGCCCAGGGTCTCGGGCGTCAGACGATCCATGACGATGGATGTCGAAGGCCGGTTGCCGGTGAAGGTGCGGTGGGACGCCAGGCGTGTCGCCTCCTCTTCCGACAATCCTTGCGCCAGACCTTCGGCCTTGGCGGCCTCGGTCGTCTTGCCCAGCATCAGTGCCTGGCCCTGAGCGAGTGCATTCGACCACAGCGGCGATTCCGGCGCGTCGGCATGCGTCTTCGCCACGATCACGAACTCGGCCGGCACGACCTCCGGCCCTTGGTGGATCTGCTGGAAGAAGGCGTGCTGGCCGTTGGTGCCCGGCTCGCCGAAGACCACGGGGCAGGTCTGACGCGTCACCGGCGTGCCGTCGCGATGCACCCGCTTGCCGTTCGACTCCATCTCCAGCTGCTGCAGGAAGGACGGCAGGCGGCGCAGGGCGTGGGCGTAGGGGGCGACGGTGCGGGCGGGCCGGTTCAGGCCATCGACGTTGAACACCTGGGCCAGGGCCAGCAGGATCGGCGCGTTCTGCTCCATCGGGGCCGAGACGAAATGGTCGTCCATGGCCGCCGCCCCGCCCAGCATGGCCTCGAATACGTCCCAGCCCAGGGCGATGCCGCACGACAGGCTGACCGCCGACCACAGCGAATACCGCCCGCCGACCCAGTCCCGGAAGGCGAAGGTGCGGCCGCAGCCGAAGGCCGCCGCCTT
Source organism: Brevundimonas sp. EU05-FHT14B07 (assembly GCF_058790795.1). NCBI lineage: Bacteria > Pseudomonadati > Pseudomonadota > Alphaproteobacteria > Caulobacterales > Caulobacteraceae > Brevundimonas > Brevundimonas sp. EU05-FHT14B07. The sequence continues at coordinate 242,876 of NZ_JBYTCZ010000004.1, read as the reverse complement.
CTCCGGCGCCGCCGTCACCCCGATGAAGTGTTTGGTCATCCCCTCGGCCGGCAACGACGCCGCCAGCCAGGCCTTGGCCGCCTCGGCGTTAGCCAGGGTCTCCTGCGTCGTGAAGGTCTTGGACACGACCACCACCAGCGTCGTCTCGGGATCCAGTCCTGTAAGGGCCTCGGCCATGTCGCGCGGGTCGATATTGGCGACGAACCGCAGGTCGATGGCCGGATCCAGCGGACGCAGCGCATCCCACACCACGCGCGGCCCTAGGTCCGACCCGCCGATGCCGACATGGACGATGGCCTCGAACTTGCGCCCCGTCGCGCCCGCCTCGGCGCCCGACCGTACTGCATCGGCATAGGCCTTCATGTCCGCCCGCACGGCGTCCACCTCGGCCGAGACCGGCTCGCCCAGGGCCTTGAAGTCAGCGCCCGGCGCGGCGCGCAGAGCCGGATGCAGGACCGCCCGCCCTTCCGTCAGATTGACGGCCTCGCCGGCAAACAGGGCCGCGCGACGTCCCTCCACGTCGCTGGCGCGCGCCAGATTCAGACAGGCGTCAAAGGCGGCCTTGGTCCAGCTTTGTTTCGACAGGTCCAGATAGAGCCCCGCCGCCTCGACCGACATCCGCGCCAGCCGGTCGGGATCGGCGGCGAACTGATCCACGATCTGCGCGGTGGCGGCCTCGGCGGCGGCTTGGTCGAAGGCGGTCCAGGCGGCGTCGCGGGTCATCGTCGTCTCCATCGGGAATGACAGGGTAAACACTCGTTTACGGCTGGGGCGTATTCAGGTTCAACGTCCCAGCGGACGCTGAAACAGGAAGTCACCTCCATGTCCTGCGGCCTTGCTCTCACGATCGCCCTGGCGATGTCCAATCCCTCGGTGGCCCTGGCCGCCGAACAGCCGGCCGCCGCGCCCGGTGCGCCGATCTCGGTGGCGGGCGAGCCGCTGTTCGCCGACATCATCTCGCGCTCGGCCAGCCTGAAGGCCGTGGTCGACGGCTGGGCCGCCGCCAAGGCCGCCGACGACGCCGCCTTCTTCACCAGCCAGGCCTTCACCGGCTTCAAGGCCCAGGCGGAACAGTTGGCAGCTCTGGACATGCAGGGCCACCTGATCCTGAAGGAACGCGGCACCGACGGCGATCTGAAATGCATCCTGCGCGGCATTTCCGAGGACATGCCCAAGAAGGTTCAGGCCGTTCAGGCCGCCGCTAACCCGGCAGAACGCGCCACGGCCCTGTCGGAACTGTCCTATCTGCTGAACGACAACGTCGAAGTCATCACCGCCCCGCCCAAGCCGGAAGTCTGACGCCTTCTAGAGAGCGGCCAGCGCCTCCAGCACGCCCTTGCCGTAGCGATCCAGCTTGGACTGACCGACGCCGGAAATGGCGCCTAGACTGTTCAGGTCGCCCGGCTCGGCGTGGGCGATCTCCAGCAGCGTCCGGTCCTGGAAAATGACATAGGGCGGGACGTGCTGTTCCGAGGCGCGGTCGCGGCGCCAGGCGCGCAAGGCCTCGAACCGAGCGCGCACATCGGCGTCCATCGTCTCCAGCGCCGCATTGCGCCCTTCGCCCGATCGGTCACGACGACGCGGGGCGGTATCCGCCCTCAGAGGCGCGCGACGCACCTCGATCTGGCGCTCGCCGCGATAGACGGCGCGCACCGCTTCGGGATCGCCCAGCCCGACCAGCGGCTTGCCGTCGTTGGGATCCTCGGCCAGCAGACCTTCGAACAGCAAATGATCGACGATCTCGCGCCAGCTGTTCAGCGAAATCTCGCGCCCGATGCCCCAGGTGGACAGTTGCTGCTCCCACGGCTGCACGTCCTTGGTGCGGGCGGTCAGGTGATCGACGACGCGATTGCGCCCGAACCGGCCGCCCAAGCGCTGCACCGCCGCCAGCGCCTTCTGGGCCGGGACAGTCGCGTCATAGAGCTGGGGCGGGTCGCCGCAGATGTCGCAGACGCCGCAAGGCTGGGCGTCATGCTCGCCGAAATATCGCCGCACGGCCTGGGCCCGACAGACGGCGCCGTCCAGCATGGCGAACAGCTGGCGGGTTTTGCGCACCTGAACCGATTTGACCTCCTCGGCCATCGGGCGGCTGTCCAGCCGACGCAAGGACCAGGCGATGTCGGACGGCCCATACAGGGTGATGCCCTCGGCTGGCTCGCCGTCGCGCCCGCCCCGGCCGATCTCCTGCCAATAGGCCTCCAGACTGCCCGGCGGATCGGCGTGAATGACGAAGCGCACGTCGGCCTTGTCGACGCCCATGCCGAAGGCGATGGTCGCGACCATGACGGCGCCCTCCTCGGCCAGGAAGCGTTCCAGCCGGCGGTCGCGCTCTTTCGTGTCCATGCCGGCGTGATAGGCGATGGCGTTGGTCCCGGCGTCGCGCAGGGCCTGGGCCACGCGGTCGCAACCGTCGCGGCTGCCGCAATAGACGACGCCCGACTTGCCCCGCCGTTCGCGCACGAGTTCGATGACCCGCGCATCGGTCTTGGCCCGAGACGCGCTCTCCTTGCGCTCAGCCGAAAGTTGCAGGTTCGGACGCGCGAAACTGTCGACGAAGACCGTCGCCTCTTCCAGCCGCAGCGAGCGCAAGATGTCGTCACGGGTGCGGGCGTCGGCGGTGGCGGTGACGGCGATGCGCGGCACATCGGGAAACCGCTCGGCCAGCAGACCCAGGTTGCGATAGTCGGGGCGGAAGTCGTGGCCCCATTGCGAGACGCAGTGCGCCTCGTCGATGGCGATCAGGCTGAGCGGCAGTTCCGCCAGCCGGTCCATCATGGCGCCCGCCGCCAGGCCTTCGGGCGAGACATAGAGCAGGTCCAGTTCCCCCGACCGCGCCGCCGCCCAGATGGCCGAGCGCTCGTCCAGCGACACCCCGGAATCCAGCCGCGCCGCCGCGACGCCCTGCTGCTTCAACGCCTCGACCTGATCGGTCATCAGGGCGATCAGCGGCGACACCACCAGCCCCAGTCCGGGGCGCAGGATGGCCGGGATCTGATAGCATACGCTCTTGCCGCCGCCGGTCGGCAGGACCGCCAGCACATCGCCGCCCGACAGGATCTGCTCGACCACCCGCCCTTGCAGCCCCCGGAAGTCGGCGTGACCCCAGACGCGCGCCAACAACGCCCGCGCGTCGTTCAGGTCAGGCATATCGGTCGAGGAAAACTGGGGGCGCGTGGCCGGCATCCTTAAGCTGTGCACTCCTTGTTCCCGAACAGAAGGCGCCGCCGGCCGCGATGGCGACCGGCGACGACGTCATAGGGGGAAGGGTTTAGTGGGCGGGCGCTTCGGCGAACTGGCCGCCGACGCGGTAGCGCCACAGATAGGACGGGGCGATCGCCGCCATGCCGGCCGGATGGTCGATGCCCAGATCGCTGAGGCCGAGCGCATCGGCGGCGACCACATTGTCCTTCTCTAGCATCAGCACCTGATCGCGCGTCAGCGGCGGGGTCAGGCCGACGAACCGGCTCAGTTGCAGCAGCGAGCCCAGGGGCTTGGCGACGACGAAGGGCACGGGGACCAGCATCCGGTGGCGGCCCGTCTCGCGACGCACCAGCTCCAGCACTTCCCGGAAGGTGTAGAGGCTCGGCCCGCCCAGTTCATAGGTGCGGCCGGCGGCATCCGCGCGGGTCACGCCGCGCGCGATGGCCTCGGCGACATCGCCAACATAGACCGGCTGGAACCGGGTCTCGCCGCCGCCGATCAGCGGCAGGGCCGGCGCCATCGTCGCCATGGCGGCGAAGCGATTGAGGAAGCTGTCGCCCGCGCCGAACACCAGCGACGGACGCAGGATCACCGCGTCCGGATAGACGGCGCGAACGGCCGCCTCGGCCTGGGCCTTGGTGCGACCATAGGCCGAAGGGCTGGCGGCGTCGGCGCCGATCGCCGAGATCTGGACTAGGCGCTCAACACCCGCCGCCTTGGCGGCCTCGGCGATGGTCTTGGCCGCCTCGGTGTGGACGGCGTCGAAGCCGCGCTTGCCGCCTGCGTCATGCAGCACGCCGACCAGATTGACGACGGCATCCGCGCCGCGCACGGCCTGCGCCACATCCGCCGGATTGGTGATGTCGCAGCGCATGAACTGGATCTGGCCGGGATCGCCCAGCGGCTGGATTTCGATCGCCAGGACCGGGTTTCGCACGGCGACCCGAATGCGCCAGCCGCGACGCGCCAGGGCGCGCACCGCCTGCGACCCGATAAAGCCCGAACCTCCGAAGAGGGTCACGACGCCAGGGGCGAGGTCAGCCATAGGGAAAGCTCCAGTCGAAATCCGTGTCGGCGGGATAGACGATAGGGCGCCGCACCGCAACGCGGGCCTTCACGGTCACGCTGGCGTTCGACGCGCGGCCGCCCATCTGAGGCGGATGAAGCTTTTCACTATTGGCTACGAGGGTGCGACCCAGGCCGACGTCATCGCGCGCCTTAAGACGGCCGGCGTGCAAACCCTGGTCGATGTCCGCGCGGTCGCCGCATCCCGCCGCGCCGGCTTTTCCAAGACGATCCTGGGCGAGAGCCTGAAAGCCGAAGGGATCGACTATGTCCATCTGCGCGGGCTGGGCACACCCAAGGCGGGACGTGACGCGGCGCGCAAGGGCCGTGTCGACGAGATGCGCGTCATCTTCGCCGATCACTTAGCCGAACCCCAGGCGCAGATCGAGTATGAGCGGCTGAAGGCGCTGGCGGCCGACAAACCCGTCGCCTTGCTGTGCTTCGAGGCCGACCACGCCGGCTGCCACCGCGCCGTCCTGGCGGAACGACTGGCGGAGGAAACCGGCGTGGCGGTCGTGGATCTCTAGCCTTAAGGCCGTCCGACCAACTGATCGACCGAACCGCTGGTGACCGGGTGATAGAGCGGCCGGGCCTCGGCGTAGATGCGACGGGCGTTAGCGCGGCCCCAGTCGCCCTCGTTCCACAGGGTCTGGAACAGCGGCAGGACGAACTTGCGACGACCCTGGCTGGTCAGGAACTTCTCGGCCGTGGCGACCGACGGCTGATAGCGATGGGCCAGGGCGATCTGCAGCCAGGCGAAGGTCAGTTCGGCGTTGCCTTCGTTCGCCAGGTTCAGCGTGCGCTCCAGATCGGCCAGTTGCGCGCTCGTCAGCCAGTCGGCGCCTGTCCGCAGACCCTCGGGACGCCAGCCCAGGAAGCGCTGGCGCTGCTGGGTGTTCCAGTCCGCCCACGGAATGGCCGAGGCCGGCCCCTTGTCCTTGAAGAAGGCGACGGCGGCCGCATCCACCGGCTCGAAGGCATGGGACACCGGCGCGACGGCGTTGGACGGCAGGCCGGGCTGATAGACCCAGGCGTCCATCTGCAGCTGGCTTTCCAGCGCCGCGTCGCCCTTGATCAGGTTGTCGCGGATGTCTTGCAGGAACATGGCCGTGGTCATCGGACGATAGGCGTTGCGGTCGAAATAGCCGCGCAGCCACGCGTCGAACCGATCCCGTCCGACGGTGCGTTCGATGGTCCGCAGGAACAGGGCGCCCTTCTCATAGGCGATATCGTTCATGCCGTCGTCGGGATCGCGGCCCTTCAGGTCCAGATGCAGCCGGGTGTCCGCCGCCGGCAGGGACTTCAGCGTGTCCTGAAGGCTGTCCCAGCCCAGCACCTGCTCCTGCATGGCGCGGTCATGGCCATAGACCGACTCCATGATCCGGTTCTCGAAGTAGACGGTGAAGCCCTCGTTCAGCCAGAAGTCGTTCCAGGTCGCATTGGTGACCAGATTGCCCGACCAGGAGTGCGCCAGTTCGTGCGCGACCAGCGACACCAGCGAGCGATCGCCGGCGATGATGGTCGGCGTGGCGAAGGTCAGTTTCGGGTTTTCCATCCCGCCGAACGGGAAGGAGGGCGGCAGGACCAAGAGGTCGTAGCGGCCCCAGCGATAGGGGCCGTACAGCTTCTCGGCCGCCGTGACCATCTGGGCGGTCGGTTCCAGCTCCCATTGGGCGGCGCGCAGGCGGCTGGGCTCGGTCCAGACCCCGGTGCGGCCGTCGAACGGCGCAAAGGCGATGTCGCCGACGCCCAGCGCGATCAGATAGGGCGGGATCGGATTGTCCATCCGGAATCGCCAGGTCTTCATCCCGTTTGCGGCCCGCTCGCCGTTGGGCGTCAGATGATCGGCGCTCATGACCACCGTCAGGTCTTCGGGCGCGGTGATGCGGGCCGAATAGGTCTGGCGGATGCCGGGGCTGTCCTGGGTCGGCACCCAGGTGCGGGTCAGGATGGCCTGGCCCTGGCTGAACAGATAGGGCTTCTGTCCGCCGGCCGTCTGGCTGGGGCTCAGCCATTGCAGCGCCGCCGCATTCGGGCGGGTCGAATAGCGGATGCTGATCTTGCGTCGCTCATTGGCGGCGAAGGCCGGGAAATAGACCGTCAGCGGCTGGCCCAGAACGGCGTCATTGTCGCCGACGACATAGCGCAGCGGCTGACCCGCCGCGTCGCGCACGTCCTGAATGTCCAGGTCGCGGATATCCAGCACGATCTCGTTGGCGCCCGGGATCGCCAGGATGTCCAGGGTCGCCGTGCCCGCCAGGGTCTTGGCGTTGAAGTCGGCGGTCAGATCCAAGGCGACATCGACGACGCGGGCGATTTCGGGCCGGGCGTGGGTGTGGACGTCCACCGCTTCGGGACCGGGCGCCGGAGCGATGGCGGGCGGGGTCATGGCCGACCCTCCCGTCGTGGTGGAGCAGGCGCTCAGACCCATGGCGGCGGCCAAGGCGAGGGCGGAGACGAGACCGAGCGCTTTGCGCGTCATCGAGGTTTTCCTGGGCTGATCTTGACGATTGGCCCGGAGAACGCGCGGAAACGCGAAAAAGATCAAGCCTTGGCGACGACCGGCGCGTGATGGGCCCGGAACAGCCGTCCCCGCTCGGCGAACAGCACCCAGCCCAGGGCGATCAGGCCGAAGACCGTGAAGCCGACCGACATCGGAATGGTCGTGCCATTGAACTGTTGGCCCACCGCAAAGCCCAGCAGCGAGCCGACGATGGTGGAGATGAAGCCCTGGATCGAGGCCGCCGTGCCCGCGATCTTGCCCATCGTCTCCATGGCCATCGATCCGAAATTGCCCGCGATCAGGCCAAAACAGAACATGGTCAGTGTCTGCAGCACCGCAAAGGTCCAGATCGATTCATGACCGCTGATCGCCACCACCGCATGGATGGCGGCGATGCTGGTGAAGCCGATCAGAGCGGTGTGCGAAATCTTGCGCGAACCCAGCTTGACCACCAGCCGCGCATTGACGATCGAGGCCACGGCGATGCCGCCCGCGATCAGCGCGAACACCGCCGGAAACGCCGCCTCGGCGTGAAAGACGTCGGCGAAAATCTGCTGCGACGAGTTGATGAAGCCGAACAGGGCCCCGGTGATCGCCGTCATGGCCAGGGTGTAGCCGACGGCCGTACGATCGGTCAGGGCGATCTTGTAGGCCGCGGTCAGCCGCTTGACCTGGATCGGCAGCCGATCCTCGGGCTTCAGCGTCTCGGGCAGACGCAAGCTGGCCCAGACGATCAGGCCAACGCCGATCAGGCCCAGCCCGGCGAAGATCCAGCGCCACGGCCCGACCAGCATGATCATCTGACCCAGCGACGGCGCCAGGATCGGCACGCCCAGGAAGACCAGGAAGCTGAACGACATGACCCGCGCCATGGTGCGCCCTTCGTAACGGTCGCGCACGATGGAGACGGCCAGCACGCGGGTGCAGGCGCTGCCCAGACCCTGGCCGACGCGGGCCATGATCAGCGTCTCGAAGGTCGGCGCCAGGGTCGCCAGCAGGCTGAACATCACATAGACGCCGACGCCGAACAGCAGGACAGGCTTTCGCCCGAACCGATCCGCCAACGGGCCGTAGAACAGCTGCGCCCCGCCGAAGCCCAGCAGATAGGCCGTCACCACCCATTGTCGGTCGTTGTCGGTCGCCACGTTCAGGTCGGCGCCGATGTGCGGCAGGGCCGGCAGCATGGAATCGATCGCCAGCGCATTCAGCGCCATCATCAGGGCGATGAGGCAGACGAACTCGACGAAGCCGAGCTCCTTCTTGGCGGGCGCTGACGCAAGGGAAGAAGACATCCGGGCGAGATGCGCCGTCACGCCCCGATCCGCAACCGCACGCCCGTCATAAATTGCTGCAATGCAGCGAAATCGGGTTTGAACGGGCGGCGCCTCGCCAAAGCCGCGAAGCTTCGCTAGAGGAAGTCATGACAGAACAGATGACAGCACAGGCGGCGCTGGACCGCCTCGAAACCCTCTACACCCAATCCGTGACCAACCTGCGCGACGCCGTGCGGGATTTCGTCAATACCGGCGCGCGGCCCGATCCGGTCAAACGCGCCGAAGGGGTGTTCGCCTATCCCGAACTTCGCATCCGCTGGGACGGGGATCGCCCCCAGGACCTGGAGCCGCGCGCCTACGCCCGGCTGTCGAGACAGGGCAGCTATTCGACCACGATCACGCGGCCCGACCTTTTCCGCCCCTATCTGACCGAACAGCTCGGCCTGCTGGAGCAGGAATATAACGCGACCTTCGAAGTTGGCCTGTCTCGCCAGGAGATCCCCTTCCCCTATGTGACCGACGGGCTTGAGGTCGCGCTGGACCGGTCGATGACGGCGGCTCTTGCGCGCTGGTTCCCCACTACGGACCTGGCCCATATCGGCGACGAGATCGCCGACGGCCTGTTCGAAATGGGCGGCGACTTCCCCCTGTCGCACTTCGACGGCCTACGGACCGACTTCTCGCTGGCGCGGCTGAAACACTACACCGGCACGCCGGTGGACGACGTTCAGTCCTATGTCCTGTTCACAAACTACAATCGCTACGTCGATGAGTTCGTGCGCTGGGCCATCGAGCAACTTCGGACGCCCGGCTCGCCGTATCAGACCCTATCCTGCGCCGGCGGCGTGGTGATCACGCGCGACACGCCCAACCCCGAGGCGGCGATCAGCGACACGGCCTGGAAGAAGCACCAGATGCCGGCCTATCACCTGACCGCGCCGGGCCATAAGGGCGTGACCCTGGTCAACATCGGCGTCGGCCCGTCCAACGCCAAGACGATCACGGATCACCTTGCCGTCACCCGTCCGCACGTCTGGCTGATGATCGGTCACTGCGGCGGCCTGCGCGCCAGCCAGACCATCGGCGACTACGTCCTGGCTCACGCCTATCTGCGCGACGATCACGTGCTGGACGCGGTGCTGCCGCCCGACATTCCGATCCCCTCGATCGCCGAGGTTCAGCGCGCGCTCTATGACGCCACAAAGTCGGTCAGCGGCATGCCGGGCGACGAGGTCAAACTTCGCCTGCGCACCGGCACCGTCGTGACCACCGACGACCGGAACTGGGAGCTGCGCTATTCCAAGTCGGCCCTGCGCTTCAACCAGTCCAGAGCCGTCGCCATCGACATGGAAAGCGCCACCATCGCGGCCCAGGGCTATCGCTTCCGCGTCCCCTACGGGACGCTGCTTTGCGTGTCGGACAAGCCGCTGCACGGCGAGATCAAACTGCCGGGTCAGGCCAACCGCTTCTACGAAGGCTCGATCTCCGAACACCTGCAGATCGGCATCCAGGCGGTCGATCTGATGCGCAGCGAAGGCTCCAAGCTGCACTCGCGCAAACTGCGCGCCTTCGACGAGCCGCCGTTCCGGTAGGTGAGAAAGTCTCCTCCCCACTTGTGGGGAGGGGGACCGCGTAGCGGTGCAGGGGTTGTTGAAATCCCACCAGCGCCTATAGCGCGGCAAAAACCCCTCCGTCTCTCCGCTACGCTTCGAGCCACCTCCCCATGAAATGGGGAGGAGACAGGGTCAGACCGCCGCCTTCTCCAGGGCGCCCGGCTCGACCGGGCTGGGCGCGGTGGTCGCCTTGCGGGTATCCTGACGGCGCGGCAGTCGCCACACCTGGTGCGAGCGATAGCTGGTTCCATCCCAGGCCAGGGCCGTCACCGTTATGGTCTTGGCGTCCCAGTCGATCTGATTGAAGCCGGGCGGCGCGCCGCGCTCGCGGTGCGACAGCGTCCCGCAGCCGACGGCGTAGGAGCAACGATCCGCCAGCGGGATCGGCATGGCGAACGGCACATGGACGTGGCCGGTCATGATCAGATCGACGCCTGCCTCGGCGAAGATCAGGGCCGCCTCGTCGCCGCGCTTGACGTCCCCGGTCATCGGCGTGCCGACCATCTCGATCAGCGGATGGTGGCAGGCCAGGATCCGCAGCGCGCCGATCGGCGCCTGACGCAGGGCCTCGGCCGCACGCCGCGTCTGGTCCAGATCGATGACGCCCTTCGACCAGTTGGGCCGCGCCTGCCAGCCGCGCGCGGTGACGACGCCGCGCACCATGATTGCATCGCTGCAGAACTGCCCGTCGTGGGCCGGAAAGCCGGTCGCCGTCTCGAACGCGCGCCAAGGATGGAAAACCCGCGCAATGGCGTCCCAGTAGGGCACGTCATGATTGCCGACGATGACGAAGCGTGGCTCTGGCATGGCCCGCATCCATTCCCCCGCGGCCGTGAACTCGTCGGGGAACCCCTTCTGGGTGATGTCGCCGGTGATCAGCACCAGATCGTTCGGCGTGGCGTGGGCGTAGTCCAGAGCCGCGGCGCAGGCGCGTTTGTGCTCGCAGCCGAAATGGACGTCGGAGAACTGAAGAACGCGTCCCACTAGATGCTGTCCTCGGCTGAGGGCGGTTTGGGCGCTAGCGCCTTGAAGGCCTTGGGCACGAAACGGATTACGGCCTCGGGCTTGAGCAGCAGCGGCTCGCCGTCGATCACGGCCGGAATTTTCGAGCGGGCGCGCACCTCGATCCGTTTCGCCGGGCGGGTCGAGACGGCCGGATCCTGGCGCCAATCGCTGAACAAGGCCGTCGCAGCCAGGCGGAAGGCCTGGGTCGTGTCGCTGGGGTCCATGGCGGCGGCCTCCAGTCCAATGGGATCCTCCATCGCCTTGGAGATCATCGGGCTAATCAGCACTAGCGCCTCGGTGCGGCGTTTCTCGCCGCCATCGAGAGTGAAGCGCAGACGGCCGGAGAAGGCGCGTTTCAGGGCGCGACGACCATATTGCCAGGCCAGCTTGATCTTGCCGGTCCGCATCGCCTCGCGCGCCGGGGCCCACAGCGCCGGCGATCCCAGAATGGCGGCGCAATAGAAGTATTCGCCCTGAACCTCGCCGCCCGATACGGCCTGAGGCTCGCCCTCCTCCAGCGCTCGCTTCAGCGCCAGCTTCCAGTCCGCGGTGCCATAAAGCGCCTTGGGCAACATGTTCATCGTACCGCCGGGCAGGGGCGCGATCATCGGACCGTCAGGCTTGGCCTTCGACGCCACCGAGCGCGCCGTGCCGTCGCCGGCCAGAACGAAGATCACGTCCGGCTTGGCGGCGAAGGCGTCGGCGATGATCTGGTCGAAGTTGCCCCCTTCAAACGACACGACCTCGGCCTTGAGGTCATACTGCGCCAACAGGGCTTCGGCCTCGCCGGCGGCGCGTGGCCCCACGCTTCCGGACAGCGGATTGACCAGCATCACGGCGTGCCGGATCTGGGCATGGGGCGTCAACGCAGTTTTGTCGTCTGCATCGGAGGGGGGGTGGGCGACATCGGTCATGGCGGCCGAACGCCCCGCAGGCGCCGTCGTTCCGCCCAAGCGTCACCATAGTTGCGGATGCAGTCTGCCGACGCGGAACCTATGCCGCGAGGACACGTTTGCTGCCCACAGGGGCCAACACCCAGGGACAAAGGAATTCATCATGAAAAAGGCGATTATCGCGATTGCCGGCGCCGGCCTGCTGGCTTCGGCCTGCGCCAGCGACCCGTATGGCTATAACAACGGTTCGAACGAAACCGTCCGCCAAGGCGCCATCGGCGCCGGCCTGGGCGCCGTCGCCGGCGCCATCATCGGCAACAACGTCGGCGGCGGCAACGCTGCGACCGGCGCCCTGATCGGCGGCGCCCTGGGCGGCACGGCCGGCGCCATCCGCGGCTCCAACCAGGACCGCAACAACCAGCAGCGCTACCGCGACAATCAAGGCCGCTACTACTACTGCTACGATAATCGCCAGGACGAGTGCTACTGGGACAACGGTCAGCGCCGTTATTGATCAGTGATCAAATGCCGGTCGCGAAGGTCCGCGACCGGCGTTAGGTTGAAGAGGCGGCCTGTCGGACGACGGGCCGCCTCTTTTGCGTAATGGGCCGGCCGAGCCGGAGGAGGGCTGAGATGAAGCGATCGATGGGTCTGGCTGTGGCGGCCGTGGGTGTGCTGGCGGCGTGCGCGCCGATGCCCAAGCGCGAGGCGCTGGTGGTGGGCGAATCGCTGTGCGCGCCGGGGCGTTTCGACATCTATTTCTTGGAGAACCAGGCGCGGCTGACCGAGCCGGCGGCGATGGTGTTGAAGGCGGCGGCGACCAAGGCCAAGGATTGCGACGTGCGCAAGGTGCGCGTGGTTGGCCTGGCCGACGCCAAGGGAACGCCCGAAGCCAATCTGAACCTGTCGCAGCGGCGCGCCCGCACGGTGGTCGCGGCGCTGACCCAGGCGGGCATGCCCGCGCCGATCTTCGAGCTGAACGCTGCGGGCGATGCGGGCGCCACGACCGCTGCCGGCAATGACGAACCGCTGCGGCGCCGCGCGGAAGTGATCTACGAGGCCTATCCGCGCTGATCGACGCGGGGGCGGGCGCAGCGATGGCGCGGGGACGCGTGACGCATTAGGTTGCGGCGCTCCCCTCGCCTGCCGGAACACGCGTTTGCGCCTCTTCGCCCTTCTCCTCGCCCTGCTATTCAGTTTGACGGGCGTTTCGGCGACCGTCGCCCAGCCGGTGCAGAGCCAGCCCGCAGGCGTCGTCGCCTTCGGGCCGCAGCGGACCGAGCGGATCGAGGCCGAACTGGTCCCGATGTCGCAATGGGTCGCGCCCGGTTCGACGACCGTGGTGGCGGTGCGCCAGAAGATCGCGCCCGGCTGGCACACCTATTGGCGCAATCCGGGCGACAGCGGCGGTGCGACCAGCCTGATCTGGACCATGCCCGCCGGGGTGACCGCCGATCCGATCCTGTGGCCCCTGCCCAGCCGCCAGCGGCTGATGAGCCTGATGAACTATGGCTATTCGGGCGCGGTGCTCTTGCCCGTGCCGATCCATGTGCCGCCGACGGCGCGGCCGGGCGAAGTGCTGACCCTGACGACGGATGTGCTGTTTCTGGTGTGCAGCGATCAGATGTGCGTGCCCGAGCCGATGACCCTGTCGCTGGCCCTGCCGGTGCGCGAGGGCGCAGCGCCGCTGGCCAAGCCGTGGGGTGAGGAAATCGAACAGCTGGTCGAAACCGCGCCGCGCCCGGCCGGGATCGAGGCGCGCGTCACGCGTCAGGGCGGCAAGCTGATCCTGACCGCGACCGGCGGCCCCCTATCTGGTAACCAGGCGGCCGCCGACATCGGACAGGTCTATTTCTATCCTTTCGACGGAGGGCGGATCGACCATGCGGCGGCCCAGTCGGGCCAGCGGGGTCCGAACGGCCTGACCCTGACGCTGACGGCCGGCAAGGATATCGCGACGACGGCGCTGAGCGGAGTCCTGGCGACCGACAAGGGCGCGTGGGAGATCACGGCGGAGCCGGGCGCGCCTCTGGCAGGCGTCCAAGGCGGCGGGGCGCTGAAGCCGCTGGACGAAACCACAACGACGCCGGCGAAGACCGGCGCTCTGGTCTTCCTTCAGGCGCTGGGCCTGGCGCTGCTGGGCGGGTTGGTGCTGAACCTGATGCCCTGCGTCTTCCCGGTTCTGGCGATGAAGGCGGCGTCGCTGTCGGCGGCGGCGCATGATCCGGCGCGGGCGCGGCGCGACGGCCTGGCCTTCACCGCCGGGGTGCTGGTCAGTTTTCTGGTTCTGGCCGGCGCCCTGCTGGCGCTGAGGGCGGCGGGTCAGGCGATCGGCTGGGGTTTCCAGCTTCAGTCGCCGGGCGTGGTCGCGGCCCTGGCCCTGGTCATGCTGCTGGTCGGGTTGAATCTGTCGGGCGTCTTCCATGTCGGCGCCGGATTGCAGAACGCGGGGTCCGGCCCCCTGTCGCGCCTGCCCGGTTCGGCGGGCGCCTTCTTCACCGGCGTTCTGGCCGTGGTCGTCGCCGCGCCCTGCACCGCGCCCTTCATGGCCGCAGCGCTCGGCGCGGCCCTGGTCCTGGCCTGGCCGATGGCGCTGGCCGTGTTCCTGATGCTGGGGCTGGGTCTGGCCCTGCCCTATCTGGCGGTCAGCCTGTCGCCCGGCCTGCTGTCGCGCCTGCCGCGACCGGGCGTCTGGATGGAGCGGCTGAAGGGTCTGCTGGCCTTTCCCATGTATGGGGCGGCGCTGTGGCTGCTGTGGGTGTTCACGCGACAGGGCGGCGTCGACGCCTTGGGGCTGCTGCTGACGGCGGCGCTGCTGCTGGCCCTGGCGGCCTGGCTGACGGGTCTGGCGCAAGCGGCGCGCCAGCGTGATGAACGGCCGATCCTGACCACGATCTGCGCGATCGTCGTCGGCGTTCTGGCGCTGGGCCTGGCAGGCGTTGCGGCCGGCGCAGCGCGGAGTGCGGACGCCGCGCCGCAAGGCGACAGCGGCCCGCTGGCGGCCCAGCCCTGGTCGGCGGCGGCAGTGAGTGCAGCGACCGCGTCGGGACGCCCCGTGCTGGTCAATCTGACCGCCGACTGGTGCGTGACCTGCAAGATCAACGAGCGCGCGGCCCTGTCTTCGCCGCGTGTCGCCAAGGCGATGCGAAATGCAAACGCGGCCTATCTGGTCGGCGACTGGACCCGGCGCGACGACGCCATCACGCGGGAGCTTCAGGCCCACGGCCGCTCGGGCGTGCCCCTGTATCTGCTGTATCGACCCGGTCAGGCCGAGCCGGAAATCCTGCCGCAGCTGCTGACTGAGGGCGTGGTCGTGGATGCGCTGAAGGATTGAGCGTCAGCTCAGGAACCGCTGCACCGCCGCCAGGAACCGCTGCGGCTGCTGCATCATCACCTGGTGCTCGGCGCCTTCGATCCGCTCGAACCGCACCGGGCGCGCCAGCCCTTCGAACCCGTAGCGATACAGACCCTCCAGCCGGTTGCGGGGCGCGTCGGGATCGCGGGTCCAGCCATAGACGACAGTGACCGGGGCGGTGATCTCAGAAAGGCGGGGGCGCAGATCGACGGTCAGGGCCTCATACAGACCCTGGGCCAGGACGCGCCGGTCGCCGCCCTGAAGCCCCAGCCCTTCAAACACCATGTCGCCGGCCAGACCCATGTCCACGCCAAAGGCCGCGACCTGCGACTTCAGGGCCTGATCCCCGAACAGCAGCAGGGCCTGGTAGCCCAGCCGGGCCAGGGGCTCGACCTGATCCGATGTGGTGCGCGCGTCGATCAGGGACGGGAAGAAGGGGGAGGAATCGACCACCATGACGCGCCCGATCCGGTCGCCCATATCGGCGGCGACGCGCAGGGCGATCTGGCCGCCCAGCGAATGGCCGATCACCGCGGGACGGTCGATGCGCTGCTCGCGGATGTAGCGTTCGATCTCGCTGGCGGCGGGGCCGGCCAGACCGCCGCTGACATTGTCGCCGATCTGGGTCTCGCCAAAGCCGCGCAGGGTGACGAGATGCACCCGATAGCGGTTATCAAGCCGATCCGCCGTCGAACGCCAGGCCGAGCCGGTCGAACCCAGGCCGGGGATGAAGATGATGTCCGGCCCCCGCCCGCGCGTTTCGACGATGATGCGGCTGGAGCTGAAGGCCGACGTTTGAGACTGGGCCTGGGATTGGGCCTGGACGGCGACCGGGCCGAGGACGAACAGGGTCGCAAGGAGCGAGGCGAGGAGGCGGATCATCATTCGCCCCTAACGCCCGATCAGGGCGATCGGTTGACCCGCGCCTGCGACCTATCGCCCCTTGAACTCGGGTTTGCGCTTTTCGACGAAGGCGGACATGCCCTCCTTCTGGTCCTCGAAGGCGAACAGGGAGTGGAACAGGCGGCGTTCGAACTGGACGCCCTGGGTCAAGGTCGTCTCCAGCGCGGCGTTGACCATCTCCTTGTTGGCCATGATCGCCAGCGGGCTTTGCGAGGCGATCTTGGCGGCGATCTTGCGGGTTTCATCCAGCAGGGTGTCGTGCGGGAAGACGCGCGAGGCCAGGCCTGCGCGTTCGGCTTCCGCCGCATCCATTATCCGGGCGGTCAGGACCATGTCCATGGCCTTGGACTTGCCCACCAGACGGGTCAGGCGCTGGGACCCGCCGATGCCCGGCGCGACGCCCAGGTTGATCTCGGGCTGACCGAACTTCGCCTTGTCCGAAGCGACGATGAAGTCGCACAGCATGGCCAGTTCGCAGCCGCCGCCGAGAGCGAAGCCGTTGACCGCGGCGATGATCGGCTTTCTGAACCGGATGATGCGGTCGTGGCCGAGGGCGAAATAGTTGCCCGTGTACATCTGGGCATAGGTCTGGTCCGCCATCTCCTTGATGTCGGCGCCGGCGGCGAAGGCCTTTTCGCCCGAGCCGGTCAGGATCAGGCAGCGCACGCTGTCGTCCTGTTCGACGCTGTCAAGGAAGTCGGCCAGATCCTTGAACAGGGCCGCGTTCAGGGCGTTCAGCGCCTCGGGCCGGTTCAGGGTCACCACCGCATAGCCGTCGGCGTGGCGTTCGATCAGCAGGTTGGAATAGGCGTCGGCCATGGTCGGTCTCCTTTGACGGCGGTCATACAGGCGCGAGGCGGGGCCCGCTAGCGCAGGCGCTACCGTCGGGGCATCAGGGCCAGGGTCAGGGCGGCGCGGACCAGTTCGACCACGACCACCATGCCCAGCAGCAAATTGGCGGCGATCACCTGACCCCGCGCGCCCGAGAGGTCCAGCGTCCAGCCGAAGACGGACGACAGGGCCAGGATCAGCGCCGAGATCAGCACCAGCCCGACCAGCAGCATCAGGGCGACATGACCCGCCTTCAGCGCCGCCTGGAGCGTCGGCCCCTCGTCCAGCACGCGGGCGCGGCGGCGGAACAGCCGGGCGATCAGGCCGGTGGCGGCGGCCTCGGCGACGGCGGCGACGACCAGGGCGGCGACGAACCACCAGATCAGGTCGCCGAGGTCGCCGGTGCGCAAGCCCTGGACGAAGTGGACAAAATAGGCGCCCCAGACCAGGACGCCGACGATCAGACTGATCCACAGGTGGATTTTGCGCATCGCTCAGTCCTCCAACCCGACCATGGCGGCCAGTTTCTGCACCGTGTTCCAGTTGCGGCCGGTGCCGACGCCGATCAGGCGCGGCTGGGCCTTCTCCGCCATCTTCGAGCGACCCAGGCCGTCAGGATGCCAGAAGAACAGGTGGTCGCCAGACGGCTCGACCCGCTCGTCCCCCGCCGCGAAACCACGCAAGGCCTCGACCGCCCCATCCTTGATCCCGGCCTTCATCACCATGACCAGCAGTTTGGAGCCGTCGATCCCGGCCTGATCGGCGAACGGATTGGCGGCCATCAGCGCCGCCCATTGCGCGGGCGTGCGCACCATCACCTCAATGGGGCGACCGAAGTGGGCGGCGATTCCCCGCTCCAGCCGCGTCTCGACATCGGCCGGTTCGGCGTCGCTCTCGACGACCAGATTGCCGCTGGCCAAGAGGGTGCGCGGGTTGGCGAAACCGGCCTCGACGGCGATAGCCTTCAGCTCGGCCATCGGGACCTTGACCCCGCCCACATTGACGCCGCGCAACAGGCAGATGCGGTCGCTCATGGGCTTACCTCTTCTGGCAGGAGGGGCAGTAGAAGGTGGAGCGGCCGCCCTGGACGATGCGGGCGACGACACCGGTGCATGTCTCACCCCGACACGGTTCGCCCTCGCGGCCATAGACGTCGAACCGGTGCTGGAAATAGCCTTGGCCGCCCTCGGCGTTGGCGAAGTCGCGTAAGGTCGAGCCGCCCGCCGCAATGGCGTCGTTCAGGACGTTTCGGACCTCGGTCGCCAGACGCTCCAGCCGCGCCTTCGACACCGATCCGGCCGCGACCAGGGGAGAGATGCGGGCGCGGTACAGGGCCTCGCAGACATAGATATTGCCCAGGCCGGCGACGATCCGCTGATCCAGCAGACTGACCTTGATGTTCTGTTTCTTGCCCGCGAAGGCCTCGACCAGATGGGCGCCGGAAAAGCCGTTGCCCAGCGGCTCGGGCCCCAGGCCGGCGAACCAGGGATGGGTCTCGACCTGGTCGCTGGAGATCAGGCCCATGAAGCCGAACCGGCGCGCGTCGGCGTACCCGATGCGGGTCGCCGCCCCATCGCGAATGGCGCAGCCGCTGAAATGTTCGTGCTTGCCGGCGATGGGCGCGGCCTCCTCGAACTCTCCAAGCAGGGTTCCGTCCAGGGTGAAGCGGCCGGTCATGCCCAGATGGGTGATCCAAGTCTCGCCGGTGGACAACGGCATCAGCAGATATTTGGCCCGCCGGTCTATCCGCAGCACCGTCGCCCCCTCCAGCCGTTCGACAAAGCGCTCGGGGAAGGGAAATCGCAGGTCGGGCCGGTTGATCCGGACCCGTGACAGCCGCGCGCCCTCCAGCACCGGCGTCAGGCCGCGTCGGACGGTTTCGACCTCGGGAAGTTCGGGCATGGGCCGGTCCTAGCCCGTCCGGGTCGCGGGGCCAAGCGGCGGGGGCGCCCGCATCTGACCGCGACCAGTTGCCGCCTGCGACAGAATGCGCTTACGTCCACCGCGAACGTGGGGAATTTTTCGATGACTGACGCCGCCGCCGCCCCGAAGAGCCGGCTTGAGCTTACCCTTCGCGCCCTTGTGCTGGGCGTGCTGCTGGCGGTGGTCTTCACCGCCGCCAACACCTACCTGGGCCTGAAGGTGGGCCTGACCTTCGCCTCGGCCATTCCGGCGGCGGTCATTTCGATGGCGATCCTGCGCGGTTTCCGCACCTCGACCATCTGGGAGAACATGACGGTCCAG
This sequence comes from Brevundimonas sp. EU05-FHT14B07, assembly GCF_058790795.1. NCBI lineage: Bacteria > Pseudomonadati > Pseudomonadota > Alphaproteobacteria > Caulobacterales > Caulobacteraceae > Brevundimonas > Brevundimonas sp. EU05-FHT14B07. Next base: position 223,989 of record NZ_JBYTCZ010000004.1, on the reverse strand, counting down.
ACCGTCGCCTCGGTCGGCGGCGCCATGAGTTCGATCATCTTCGTCCTGCCCGGCCTGGTGATGATCGGCTGGTGGCTGGAGTTTCCGTTCTGGGAATCGACGCTGATCTGCATCTTCGGCGGCATACTGGGCGTCACCTTCTCGATCCCGCTGCGTCGCGCCCTGGTGACCAACGGCGGCCTGCCCTACCCCGAAGGCGTCGCCGCCGCCGAGGTGCTGAAGGTCGGCTCGCGCGGCGCCGAACAGACCGAAAGCGCCGTGCGCGAGAACAAGTCCGGCCTGTGGGTCGTGGTCGCCGGCGCCGTGGTGTCGGCCGGTTACGCCCTGCTGGTCGCGGGTCGCGTCTTTGCGGGCGAGACGGCCAGGTTCTTCAAACTGCCGGCCGCCCTGGGCGGCGGCGCGACGGGCGTCGGCTTTGGCATGCAGTTCGCCCTGCTGGGCGCCGGTCACCTGATCGGCCTGACGGTCGGCCTGGCCCAACTGTTTGGTTTGATCCTGGCCTGGGTCATCGCCGTGCCGATCCTGACCAGCCCCGACACCATCGCCTGGCTGACCTCGCACGGCCTGCCCTCGATCGCCGCGACCCTGCCGGCCGGGACGCACGCCGAAGAGCTGGCCATGACGGTCTGGAGCCGCGAGGTTCGCTTCATGGGCGCCGGCGTCATCGGCGTGGCGGCGATCTGGACCCTGATCAAACTGGCCGGTCCGCTGATCGGCGGCCTGACCTCGGCCCTGGCGGCCCAGTCCAAGCGCTCGCACGGCGAGGTGCTGGAGCGGACCGAACAGGACATTCCGATCAAGATCGTCGGCGCCGTCTCGGTGGCGGCCCTGATCGCCATCGCCGGCCTGTTGACCTGGATCGCCCTGGCCTCGCCCACGCTGGCGGCGTCCGCGCCCCTGCTGGTCGTCGGCGGCCTGGTCTATGTGGTGCTGATCGGCTTCGCGGTCGCGGCCATCTGCGGCTATATGGCCGGTCTGATCGGCTCGTCGAACAGCCCGGTCTCGGGTGTCGGCATCCTGGCCATCATCGTGGCCTCGCTGTTGATGCTGGGCGTAATGAAGATCGCGGGCGTGCCGGCCGACGGGTCGATCATCGCCTTCGCCCTGATCGTGACGGCGGTCGTCTTCGCCGTCGCCGTCATCGCCAACGACAACCTTCAGGATCTGAAGACCGGCCAACTGGTCGACGCCACGCCGTGGCGTCAGCAGGTCGCCCTGATCATCGGCGTCGTCGCCGGCGCCTTGGTCATCCCCTTCATCCTGAACAAGCTGAACGGCGCCTTCGGGTTCGAGGGCGGTCCTCCCGGCATCGCCAACGAGCCGCTGGCGGCGCCGCAGGCGACCCTGATCTCGGCCTTGGCGCGCGGCGTCATCGGCGGCGACCTGCGTTGGGACCTGATCGGCCTGGGCGCGGTGATCGGCGTGATCATCATCGTGCTGGACGCCGTCGTGTCCAAATCGACCAAGGGCAAGATCAAGCTTCCGCCTCTGGCCGTGGGCATCGGCTTCTATCTGCCGGCGGCCGTGACGACGATGCTGGTCATCGGCGCCGTGGTCGGCTGGTTCTATGACAAGGCGGTCAAGACGACCCGGTTCGCCGATGTGGCGCGCCGCATGGGCGTGCTGCTGGCGTCTGGCCTGATCGTGGGCGAAAGCCTGTTCGGCGTCTTCTACGCCAGCGTCATCGTCGGCACGAACAGCGACGCCCCCTTCGCCATGATCCCCGAAGGCTCGGCCTGGCCCGCCATGCTGGCCGGGATCGTCGTCTTCGCGGCGGCGGTGTTCGGCCTCTACAGCTGGACGCGCAAGAAGGCCGAAAAGGTCTGATTTTCTCCCTCCCCTTCATGGGGAGGGACGGCGAAGCGAAGCGGAGCCAGAGTGGGGAGGTTAAGGCCACCCCGCTCGCGCCCTTACGCCCCCACCCTGATCGCTGCGCGATCGTCCCTCTCCATGAAGGGGAGGGAGATTGCTTAAGCGCTGCGCGTCGCGACCATCATATAGTTGATGCCCGCATCGTCGGTCTGGCTCCATCGGTCGTGAAGCGGGTCGTAGTTCAGGCCATAGGGCCCCTCGACCGTCACCGGCTCGGCGGCCAGCATCGCGCGGATTTCCTCGGGCTTCAGAAACTGGCGCCAGTCGTGTGTGCCGGCCGGAACCCAGCGCAGGATGTATTCCGCCGCCACCTTGCCCAGGGCCAGCGACTTCAGCGTGCGGTTCAGGGTGGCGACCATCATCACCCCCCCCGGCCGGACCAGGCGCGAACAGGCGCGCACGAAGCCTTCGGGATCGGCGACGTGTTCGATCACCTCCATCGTCAGGACCACGTCGAACGGCCCCGCCCCTTCCGCCTCGATCTGTTCGACCGTGGCGGCGCGATAGGCGATATCCAGGCCGACCATTTCGGCGTGGGCGCGGGCCGTCCCGATGTTTTCGGACGAGGCGTCCAGGGCGGTGACGTCAAAGCCCATCCGCCGCATCGGCTCGGCGATCAGTCCGCCCCCGCACCCCACGTCCAGCAGAGTCAGACCCTCGAACGGCGCGCGCGCCTTGGGATCGCGGCCCAGCCGCGTGCAAAGCTGGTCGCGGATCAACGCCAGCCGCGCGGGATTGAAGCGGTGCAGCGGCGCGAACGGCCCGTGCGCATCCCACCATTCGGCCGCCTGGGCCGAGAAGCGCGCCACGTCGGCGGGGTCGATCGATGCGCCGAACGCCGTTTCGGACGAATTTTGCGAAAAACCATGCCCCTGTTGGGGTAGGCGAGACGGAGCGGCGCCGTTAGAAGCGGTCATGACGCGAGGGATGAACCTTCGCGCCCTTTCACGCAAGCAGGGGGCGGAACGCCACGATGACGCGGCCCGATACGACACGACTGGTGATGAAGTTCGGCGGCACCTCGATGGGCGACCTCGAACGCATTCGCCGTGCGGCGCGGATCGTCGCGGCCGAAGTGTCGGCGGGCAAACAGGTCGCCGTCGTCGTCTCCGCCATGGCGGGTAAGACCAACGAACTGGTCGCCTGGACCGACGGCGCCGGACCGGCCGCTGCAGGCCTGCCGCTCAGCGACGACGAATATGACGTGGTGGTCGCCTCGGGCGAACAGGTGACCTCGGGCCTGTTGGCCGCGACCCTGCGCAACATGGGCTTCAACGCGCGCTCGTGGATGGGCTGGCAGGTGCCGATCCTGACCGACGACGCCCACGCCCGCGCCCGCATCATCGACATCCCCGGCGAGAAGCTGGGCGCCGCCGTCGACGCCGGCGAGATCGCCATCGTGCCCGGCTTCCAGGGCGTGACGGCGGACGGCAAGATCACCACCTTGGGGCGCGGCGGTTCGGACACCTCGGCGGTCGCCGTGGCGGCGGCCCTGGGCTGCCCCTGCGACATCTATACCGATGTGGACGGCGTCTATACGACCGACCCGCGCATCGAGAACCGCGCGCGCCGCCTGGCCAAGGTGTCCTACGAAGAGATGCTGGAAATGGCGTCGCTGGGCGCCAAGGTGCTGCAGACCCGCTCGGTCGAGCTGGCCATGGCCAAACAGGTCCCGGTCCGCGTTCTTTCAAGCTTTATCGAACCCGACGCGAATGGCGTCATGCCCGACAAGGGTGGAACCCTGATCTGCGACGAGGAGGAGATCGTGGAAAAACGTATCGTGTCCGGTGTGACCATGAGCCGTGACGAGGCCCGCATCACCCTGCTGGGCCTCTCCGACCGGGTGGACGCGCCCGCCGACGTCTTCACGCGCCTGGCCGAGGCCAACGTCAACGTCGACATGATCGTACAGAGCCAGTCGCGCACCGCCGGAACGGTCAACCTGACCTTCACGACCGGCCGTCGCGACGCCGTGCGCGCCGCCGACCTGATGACCGCCGCGAAGGAACAGCTCGGCTTCGAGGAAATCCGCGTCGACGAGGACGTGGCCAAGGTTTCGGTCGTCGGCGTGGGCATGCGCAGCCACGCGGGCGTCGCCCAGACCATGTTCAAAGCCTTGGCCGACAAGGGCGTGAAGTTCCAGGCGATCTCGACCTCCGAGATCAAGATCAGCGTGCTGATCGACGCCGCCTACGCCGAGCTCGCCGTTCGAGCTCTGCATTCGGCATATGGGCTGGACGCGGTATAGGGTGAGTTCAGAAGGCGCCTAGGCGCCGGGGCGCGGGAGACATGATGCCGGCAGGCGGCGCGATGACCAGAGGACCCCGGATCCTCCTGCGCCAGATCCGCGAGGCTCTGGGCGGGGCCGGCGCGGGCGCGACGCCGGCGCAGGACCGGCTGAACATGGTCGTCAAGATCATCGCCCGGTCGATGGTCGCCGAAGTCTGCTCTATCTATCTGCGTCGCGCGTCAGGCGAGCTCGAGCTGTTCGCCACCGAGGGTCTGAACCCCGACGCCGTGCACAACACCCGGCTGCGGCCCGGCGAGGGCCTGGTCGGCGAAGTGGCGCGGATGGCCCAGCCCATCAGCCTGTCTGACGCGCCGTCGCACCCGTCCTTCTCCTATCGTCCCGAGACGGGCGAAGACCCCTATCACGCCTTCCTAGGCGCCCCGCTGCTGCGCGGCGGCCGGGCCATCGGCGTCCTGGTCGTCCAGAACCGCACCGAGCGGCGCTATGACGAGGAAGAGGTCGAGGACATCCAGACCATCGCCATGGTCCTGTCCGAAACCGTGTCGTCGGGCGAGTTGCTGGCGCTGGACGAGCTGCGCGACGTGGAGCTGGCGCCGCACCGGCCCGAACGACTGAAGGGCCAGAAGTTCGCCGACGGCCTGGCCTTCGGCCATGTGGTTCTGCACGAGGCGCCGCTGGCGCCCGAACGCCTGCTATCCGACGACCCGGCGATGGAGGAGGCGCGGCTGAAGCTGGCGCTGGCCACGCTGAAGAGCGGCCTGGATGTCATGCTGGACAAGGGCCAGGGCCTGGCCGGTCCGTCGTTCGAGGTTCTGGAAACCTATCGGATGTTCGCCGACGACCGCGGCTGGAACCGGTCGCTGGAAGAGGCGGTGAGGAACGGTCTGACGGCCGAGGCGGCGGTGGACCGGGTCAGGAACGAACACCGCGCCCGCTTCGCCCAGGCGCGCGACCCCTATATCCGCGAGCGGCTGCACGACTTCGAGGACCTCGCCAACCGGCTGCTGCGGGTGCTGGCGGGCGACAAGCCGGGCGAGCGCGAACTGCCCGACGACGCCATCCTGGTGGCGCGAAACCTGGGCCCCGCCGACCTCTTGGAATATCCGCGCGACAAGCTGAAGGGGCTGTTGCTGGAAGAGGGCTCGGCCGCCAGCCACGCCGCCATCGTCGCGCGCGCGCTGCAGATCCCGTGCGTCGGCCGTCTGATGGGCCTGCGTGACCGGCTGTCGGAAGGCGACATGGTCATCGCCGACGGCGAGACCGGCGAGACCTATCTGCGTCCCCGCCCCGACATGCTGGAGGCCGTGCAGTCGCGCATGGCCGTGCGCGAACAGCGCCAGGCCGAGTTCGCCCAGCTGCGCGACGTGCCGGCCGTGACCCTGGACGGGCAGCGGATCACGGTCCTGACCAATGCCGGCCTGGCGGTCGATCTGGAAAACATGATCGAGACGGGCGCCGAGGGCATCGGCCTGTTCCGCACCGAGTTTCAGTTCATGGTCTCGGACGAGCTGCCCCGGCTGGACGCCCAGACGGCGCTGTACAAGCTGGTGCTGGACGCGGCGGGCGACAAGCCGGTCACCTTCCGCACCCTGGATATCGGCGGCGACAAGGTCCTGCCGTATCTGGAGGCCGAGCGGGAAGAGAACCCCGCGCTGGGCCGCCGCGCCATCCGTTTGGGCCTGGATCGGCCGTCGCTTTTGCGGATGCAGCTGCGGGCGCTGCTGGCGGCGGGGGCGGGGCGCGAGCTGCGCGTCATGTTCCCGATGATCGCCACGGTGGACGAGTTCCGGGCCGCGCGCGAGCTGGTGGATATCGAATGCGCCTGGGCGCGGCGTCGCGGGCGCGCCTTGCCCGCCCTGCTGCGCGTCGGGGCGATGGTCGAATGCCCGTCGTTGCTGTGGCATCTGGACGCCCTGCTGCCGCTGACGGATTTCGTCTCCATCGGCACCAACGACCTGTTCCAGTACATGTACGCGGCCGACCGGACCAATCCGCTGGTGTCGGATCGCTATGACCCGCTGTCGCCGCCGACCCTGCGGGCGCTCCAGACCATCCAGAAGGCCTGCGCCGACACCGGCACGCCGGTCTCGATCTGCGGCGAACTGGCGGGACGGCCGCTGGAGGCCTTCGCCTTGATCGTGCTGGGCTTCACCCGACTGTCGGCGCCGGCGGGCGGGGTCGGGCCGGTCAAGCGGATGATCCTGTCGGCGGACCTGAATGCGGCCCGGCGCGGCATGGCCAATCTGCTGAACCTGTCCACCGGCTCGGTTCGTAACGAGATCGAATCCCTGGCGCGCAAGCTGAACGTCGCGGTCTGATCGCAAGCGTCTGGACGCACGGGCGGCGTTGCTGGTCGGCGCGCAATCGTCTATCTCGAGCCCTGTGAACGGCGCGTCGGCGCTGTGTTTCCCGGACATGGGGTCAGGCGTCATGACGCTGAATGCGGGGGTCGCCCCCGAGGCGATCGAAAGCATTGCGGACCGGCCGGATCCGACGGCCGCCTTCGTCGACGCCGCGACCCTGGGCGACGGCTTTCGGGCCGCCCGCGAGCGGTCGGGCAAGTCGCCGGCCGAGCTGGCCGCCGAGACCAAGGTGCATCGCCGGTTCCTGACCGCCCTGGAGCAGAACGACTGGTCGTCCCTGCCTTCGCGCGTCTTCGCCCTGGGCTATGTCCGGGCCTATGCCTCGGCCCTGGCGCTGGACGAACAGACGGCCGTCGAGCGGTTCAAGCGCGAGAGCCCGGACACCTCCGTGCCGCTGAAGGCGCCCATCGGCATCGCCTTCGAGGACGTGAAACGCCATTCGCCGCGCATCGTCGCCGGCATCGCCGCCGTGGTGGTCGCCGTCGTCGGCTGGAATGTGTTCCAGCGCGCCAGCCTGCATCAGACCGCCCATCCGTCCGATATCGCCGCCGTGCCCAAGACCTGGACCGGGGCGGCCGATCCCGACCCGCAGGTCGCGCTCAGCGCGCCCATGTCCGCCCCGCCCGACCAGACGACGCCGGCGCTGTACATCACCCCAGGGCTGGAGGCCGAACTGACCGGGGTCGATCCGACCGATCCGGCCGTGATCGCCGCCGCCGCCAATCCGGAGCCGGTGCAGAAGGCGTTCAACCCGCGCGGGGCCGTCTATGGCGCCTCGGCCAACGCCTCGATGGTGGTGATCCAGGCCAAGACGGCCGGCGCCCTGGTCGTGCGGCTGGGCGACGGTCAGGCCCTGTTCGCGCGCCAGATGGCGCCGGGCGAGGCCTGGCGCGCGCCCATCGGCGTGGCGGCGACGGTGGACGTGTCCGACCCGGCCGCCTTCGACGTCTTCCTGAACGGCGAATACGGCGGACCGCTCGCCGGCGTGCTGACGCCGCTGGCCCAGTTGAACAGCCGCGCGGATCAGGCGGCCAAGGCGCTGGCCGCCAGCCAGGCGCGCGCCCAGGCCCAGGCTCAGGCCGCCCAGGCCCGGACCCAGGCGGCCACGACGCCAGGGGCGACGCCCTCCCCCGCGCCCGCGTCCTCTTCACCCGCCCCTGCGCCGAACTGATACGTCGGCCGTGGTCCCGCCGTCATCATCGGCCTATATGATGCTCCCATGAGCGACCACACCCACGTCCGACCCTGGCGCCACATCGAGCGTCGCAAGAGCCGCCAGATCCGCGTCGGCTCCGTCCTGGTGGGCGGCGACGCCCCGATCAGCGTCCAGTCGATGACCAATACGCCGACGACGGATGCGGCGGCGACCATCGACCAGATCCGTCAGTTGGAAGAGGCCGGCGCAGACATCGTGCGCGTCTCCTGCCCCGACGTGGAATCGACCGCCGCCTTCAGGACCATCGTGCGCGAGGCCAAGGTTCCCTTGGTCGCCGACATCCACTTCCACTACAAGCGCGGCATCGAGGCCGCCGAGGCGGGCGCCGCCTGCCTGCGCATCAACCCGGGCAACATCGGTTCGGCCGACCGCGTCCGCGACGTGATCCAAGCGGCCAAGGACAATGGCTGTTCAATGCGGATCGGCGTCAACGCCGGTTCGCTGGAAAAGGAACTGCTGGAAAAATACGGCGAGCCCTGCCCCGACGCCATGGTCGAGAGCGCGCTGAACCACGCCCGCATCCTGCAGGACCACGACTTCCACGAGTTCAAAATCTCGGTGAAGGCGTCCGACCCCTTCCTGACCGTCGCCGCCTATCAACAGTTGGCCGAGGCGATCGACTGCCCCCTGCACCTGGGCGTGACGGAGGCCGGGCCGTTGCGCACCGGCACCATCAAGTCCGCCATCGGCCTGGGGTCGATGCTGTGGGCCGGGATCGGCGACACCATCCGCGTGTCCCTGGCCGCCGATCCGGTCGAGGAGATCAAGGTCGGCTTCGACATCCTGAAGTCGCTGGGCCTGCGCCACCGCGGCGTCAACATCATCGCCTGCCCGTCCTGCGCGCGTCAGGGCTTCAACGTCATCGAGACGGTGGCGGTGCTGGAAGAGAAGCTGGCCCATATCTCGACGCCGATGAGCCTGTCAGTGATCGGCTGCGTCGTGAACGGACCAGGCGAGGCCCTCTATACCGACATCGGCTTCACCGGCGGCGGCAAGGGCGCGGGCATGATCTATCTGAACGGCAAGATCGCCCACAAACAGGCCAACGACGGCATGATCGACCACATCGTCGACTTGGTCGAACAAAAGGCCGCCGAACTGGACGCCGCACGCGCGGCGGCGCTTCAGGCGGCCGAGTAGACTGCGTCATCCCGCCACACCTCTGTCGCCCAACTTCACCGTTCCGTGATTGACGCTTGATGTGGAAAGTGCAACCTAGGCTCTAGGTCCGCCTGGGGAGGCCGGACTCTATTCCATCGAGGGTTTCAATGATTTCCAAGACTGTCGCGCGCTTTGGCGCGCGTGCGTTCACGCTGGTCGGCGTGGCGCTTTCTGTGCCTGCGTGTGCGACTATGACGCGAGGCACGACGCAGGAGTTCACCGTCGAGAGCACGCCGCCCGGCGCTCAGGCGACCACGTCCAACGGCTTCGAATGCGCCGCCACCCCCTGCACCTTCCGCATGTCGCGCAAGGATGCGTTCAACATCACGGTGTCGAAGGAAGGGTATGTTTCGCAGACCCATGAGATCACTAGCAGCATGTCCGGCGCCGGCGGCGCAGCCCTGGCTGGCAACGTCCTGGTCGGCGGGATCATCGGCGGCGCCGTCGATGCGACGTCGGGCGCGCTCAACGATCTGAAGCCCAATCCTCTGGTCGTCACCCTGCGCACGCCCGCCGAAGAAGCGGCGGCGGCCCGGACGCCGGCCGCTCCCGCAGCGACCGGCGGCGAGCAATGATCCGCCGCATCGCGGCGGCTGGCCTGATCGCCGCCCTGATGGGCGTCGCGGCCTGCGCCACGCCGTCCAACCCCGCCATGATGACCCTGTCGGCGACTCCGGGCTTGACCGCGTCGGCCGGCGACCTGGGCTATCGGTCGGTGACGAGCGTGTCGGTTTCCGGCGGCCAGAGCACCAATCCTCTGTGGACCTCGCAGGTCTCGAATGCGGATTTCAAGACCGCGCTCGAAGGCTCCCTGGCCGCAGCCGGCTACATGGGAGCCGAGGGTCAGCCCATGACGGTCTCGGCATCGCTCATCAATTTGAAGCAGCCTCTGGCCGGCTTCGACATGACGGTGTCCAGCCAGGTTCGCTACACGGTCGCCCGTGGCGAACGCACGGTCTTCGACGAAACTGTCTCGGCGACGGGAACAGCGACGATGGGTCAGGCCCTCGTGGCTGGCGACCGTCTGCGCATGGCCAATGAGACGGCGATCCGCGAGAACATCAAAGAATTCCTGACGCGGTTCCGCGCCCGCGCGCGCTGATCCTTATCGTCGGGACAAGTGAGACGGCGGCGTGTGCGAGCCCGCCGCCGTTTTTCGTTTCAGATAACCTTGAACAGACGCAGGGCCTGATAGCCGGCGGACAGGAGCACCACGGCGCCGACGCCGTAGGTGAGAGCCCGGCGCGGGGCGATGCGGGCGATGACGCCGGCGAAGGGGGCGGCGATCAGGCCGCCGATGATCAGGCCCAGCACCGCCATGGCGTGGGTGGAGAAGCCCTCGGCCTCCTGCCAATGTCCGGTCAGCAGGGCGACCAGGAAGGTGGCGGAAATGGCGGAGGTGACGAAGAACTCCGCCGTATTGGTGGTGCCGATCGACACGCGCGGATCCTGACCCGTGCCGACCAGGGTGGTGGTGACCGTGGGTCCCCACCCGCCGCCGCCGATGGCGTCGAAGAAGCCGCCGACCAGACCCAGGGGGCCGGCGAACTTGCGCGGGAAGATCCGCTCACGCGTCTGACGCGTAGCGCGCCAGATGATCACCACGCCCATGATAGCCAGGTAGGTGGTGATGAAGGGCTTCAGCAGATCGCCGTCGATGCTGGTCAGGACGAAGGCGCCGAAGCCGCCGCCGACGACGCCGCCGAGGGCCAGCGGCACGAACAGCTTCCAGTTCACGTTCTTGTTGACCGTATGGGACCCGGCCGACGCCGCCGTGGTGAAGACCTCGGCGGCGTGGACACTGGCCGACGCCGTCGCGGGCGGCACGCCGAACGACAGCAGGACGGTCGAGGAGATCACGCCATAGGCCATGCCCAGCGCCCCATCCACGATCTGGGCCAGAAAACCGACGGCGAGGAAGAGCAGGAAATCTTGCATGGCGTCCTCTGAAACAGGGGCGAACGGTGCGGGCTATTTCCCTAGTCGGTCAATAGGAGAAGAAGTGACGGTGGCTTGCAGAAGGGTTCGCGCCTCGAAGACGGCGGCGATGGCGTCGCGCCCGTCCTGAAGCACGGGCTGCAACGGACAGGTCTCGACATCCGGGCAGGTCTCGCACGGGCCGTAGGCGGTGCGCGAGGCGCAAGGCGCAAGGGCCAGCGGGCCTTCCAGCGCGCGGATCACGTCGGCGAAGCTGATGGCGTCGGCGGGCGCGCCCAGCGCATAGCCGCCCGCCCTGCCCCGCTTCGAGGCCAGCAGACCCTGACGGCGCAGATCCAGCAGGATGGCCTCCAGGAACTTTCGCGGAGCAGCCGCCGCCTCGGCGATCTCGGCAATGGTCGCAGGACCGCCGTCCGGCAGACTGGCCAGATGCACCATGGCGCGCAGGGCGTAGCGGGACCGGTTCGACAGCATGATCCGTGATCGCCCGCCTGCGCCCTAGACGCAAGCTGCGGGAGCTCGCTCCGGCCCTCAGGCGAGGCGCGCCACCGCCTCCAGAATCTGCGCGCCGTTATAGGGTTTCAGCACCAGGGCCTCGGCCATGTCCGCATTCTTCGCGGCGGCGGCCACATCGCCGGAAATGAAGATGACCCGCACGGCCCAGCGGTCGGTCAGGACGCGGGCCAGTTCCACCCCGGTCATCTCGCCCGACAGGTTGATGTCCAGCAGCGCCGCATCGATGCTGTGCAGCGCAGCGGCGGCCTCGGCGGCGGCGGCGCTGTGGAACGGGCCGACGACATTGTGGCCCGCCTCGGTCAGCAGTTCGGTCAGGGAGGCGGCGGCGTCGGGATCGTCCTCGACCACCAGCAGGGTCAAGGCCTCGATCTTGGCCGGCGCCGTGGCGTCAATCGGCGCCTGACGCGTGACCACGGCGCGAAGGTCGCGCCAGATCTCGGTCGAGGGGCGGTCGGTGTCCAGATCATAGATGGCGGCCATGGCCCTCAGTTCGCGCGCGTCCTCGGGCGACAGGTCGCCGCCGGTCTCGGCCAGACGGCTGTCGTACAGGCGGCACAAACGATCGACGCTTTCGGCGACCTCGGCGGCGTCGAGCTGCGACGGGGGCGAGCGATCGAACATGGCGTCCTCCTCACGGTTGTTCGATCTCAACTAATGGCTTTGAGCCGATTGCGTCACCGCGACTGACGCCATCGTGACCCGGCCGTCATCGCCGATCACAAGCGCGGCGCCGGCGCTGGTCCACGTCCGGACACGGCTTGCAATCGACACGACGCCCCCCGGCGGGTAAGGACGGCGCTCCGCTTTTTCTCAGGACATTTCGCTCTTGCGACTGCCCCAGGCCCGTCTCGATCAGGTGCTCGACCGTTTCCATGAAGTGGAGGCGCGCATGGGTTCGGCGACCGACGGCGCCGAGATCGTGCGGCTGTCCAAGGAGCACGCCGAGCTGAAGCCCGTCGTCGATGCGGTCCAGGGCCTGGCTCGCGCGCGCGCAGAAATGGCGGACCTGGAAGCCATGACGGCCGATCCGGAAATGGCGGCGATGGCCGAGGAAGAGCTGCGGGCGCTGACCGACCGGCTGCCCGAGCTGGAGCGCGAGGTCGCCCTGCTGCTGGCCCCGCGCGACGCCGACGAGAACGCCTCGGCCGTGCTGGAAGTGCGCGCCGGCACCGGCGGGGACGAGGCGGCCCTGTTCGCGGGCGACCTGTTCCGCATGTATTCGCGCTACGCCTCCACGCGCGGCTGGCGGATCGAGCTGGACTCGGCGACCGAGGGCGACGCCGGCGGCTATAAGGAGATCATCGCCACGGTGACGGGCGAAGGCGTGTTCGGCCGGCTGAAGTTCGAGAGCGGCGTTCACCGGGTGCAGCGCGTGCCGACGACCGAGTCGCAGGGGCGCATCCACACCTCTGCGGCGACGGTGGCGGTCCTGCCCGAGGTCGAGGACGTGGAGATCGAAATCCACGACAAGGACATCCGCATCGACACCTTCCGCGCGTCGGGTTCGGGCGGCCAGCACGTCAATACGACCGATTCCGCCGTGCGCATCACCCACCTGCCCACCGGCATCATGGTGACGTCGTCGGAGAAGTCCCAGCACGTCAATCGCGACAAGGCGATGAAGAATCTGCGCGTGCGCCTTTACGACATGCAGCGCCAAGCCAAGGACCTGGCGCGCTCGGACAGCCGCAAGTCACAGGTCGGGTCGGGCGACCGGTCGGAACGGATCCGCACCTACAACTATCCGCAGGGGCGGGTCAGCGATCACCGCATCAACCTGACCTTGCACAGCCTGCCCCAGATCATGGAAGGCGACATCGATCCGCTGCTGAACGCCCTGATCGCCGAGGACCAGGCGGCGCGTCTGGCCGACCTGGAAGCCGAGTTCGGCTGATCAGCCCAGGACGCCGGTCAGCGGCAGCCACAGCACCACGCCGGTGACGGCGGTATAGGCGGCGAAGGCATGGACCGACTTCAAACGGCCGCTGGCCAAGGGGCTGTCGAGATCGGCGCGGTTGACCCACAGCAGATAGGCGGCCTGGATCGCCCAACCGGCGAGGAAGGCGACCACGGCCCAGGCGCTGAGCGCCGCCAGCGCGACGCCCGACATCAGGACCACCACACCGCCCACGGCGATCACGCCGTCTGCGATCTGATCGTCTGCGGGAACGGCGATGACGCCGGACAAGGCCCGTTGCAGACGCCAGTTGAGCCAGGCCTGATACAAAAGCATCAGTCCGCCCAAGACGTAAAACATCCCTATCGCGCGCGCCGCCCACTCCATGTCCGAAATAAGGCGCCATTTTCTGTAGTTGTAATCAGAGAAAATGCGACGCCGATTCGGATCGTTAACGACCGGCGCAAATTAGACACAACCGTTGGTCTGCGAGCGCGCGCGCTAAGCTTTGGCGGCCAAGGCGCGCTGGACCGCCGGACGCGCCTTCATGCGCTCGAAATGCGCCTGGACGCGAGGAAACTCGGCGATGTCCACGCCGTCGCTTTCCAGCCAGCCGGCGAAGGTGAACAGATAGGGGTCCGCGACCGTATAGGCGTCGCCCATCGCCCATTCGCCAGTCAGGTCCGCCTCGATCAACGCAAAGCCGTCGCGCATGTTCTGCGTGACCTTGGCCGCCATCGACGCCTGAGCGGCGGCATCGTCGCTCCAGCGCGCGGCGCGGCGACCGTGGGCGTGGGCGACGTGGACGGTGGTGGCCAGATAGAGGTTGAACGCCTGCATCCGCGCAAAGGCGAAGGGATCGGTCGGCGCCAGAAAGCCGGGCGGCGACAGGGCGGCGATGTGCGCCAGAATGGCGGGGCTCTCGGTCAGGACGCCCTGATCGGTCGCGAGCGCAGGAACGCGGCCCTTGGGATTGATCGCCAGATAAGCCGGCTCGCGTTGTTCGGCCCTGGCGAAGTCGATCAGACGAACCTCATAGGCCAGCCCCGACTCTTCCAGCGCGATATGGCTGGCCCGGCTGCAGGATCCGGTCGCGGCGTAGAGGGTCAGCATGGTCGCGCCTCGCAGCAAAGAAAAAGGCGGCGAGATCATCGCCGCCTTTCAGGAAATCAGAGGTCCAGCAGGGCCCGCGCCGGATCTTCCAGCAGTTCCTTGACCCGGACCAGGAAGGTCACGGCTTCCTTGCCGTCCACGATGCGGTGGTCGTAGCTGAGGGCCAGATACATCATCGGGCGGATCTTGACCTCGCCGTTGATGGCCATCGGGCGCTGGACGATATTGTGCATGCCCAGGATGCCCGACTGCGGCGCGTTCAGGATCGGCGTCGACATCAGCGAGCCATAGGTGCCGCCGTTGGTGATGGTGAAGGTGCCGCCCTGCATCTGATCCATGGTCAGCGAGCCGTCACGTGCGGCCTTGCCCAGGGCGCCGATGCCCTTTTCGATGCCGGCGAGCGACAGCGTGTCGGCGTCGCGCAGGACCGGAACCACCAGACCCTTGTCGGTGCCGACGGCGACGCCGATGTCGTAGTGGTTCTTGTAGATGATGTCGGTGCCGTCGATCTCGGCGTTGACGGCCGGGATCTCATGCAGGGCCGCGACGACGGCCTTGGTGAAGAAGGACATGAAGCCCAGCTTCACGCCGTGACGCTTTTCGAACACGTCCTTGTACTGGGCGCGCAGGGCCATGACATTGGTCATGTCCACCTCATTGAAGGTGGTCAGCTGGGCGGCCGTGTTCTGCGATTCCTTCAGGCGACGGGCGATGGTCTGACGCAGGCGCGTCATCTTCACCCGCTCTTCGCGCGGCTGGTCGGCGCGCGGGGCGGCCGGCGCTGCGGCGGCGGCAGGGGCCGGAGCCGAGGCCTGGCCGATGGCGGCGATGGCGTCGGCCTTGGTGATGTTGCCCTTCGGTCCCGTGGCGTTGATGGCCTTGGGATCCAGATTGTTTTCGCCGACCACGCGCTGGACGGCGGGTGACAGGGTTTCGTTCTTGGCGGCCGAGACCTGGGCCGAGCCGGTGTTGGCCGGGGCGGCGGCGGGCGCCGGTGCGGCGGCGGCCGGCGCGCTGGCAGCGCCTGAACCCGAGATGGAGCCGATCTTCTGGCCCGGCGTGACGGTCGCGCCTTCGTCGGCGGCGATGGTCAGAACGCCGTCAGCCGGGGCGGAGACTTCGACGGCGACCTTGTCGGTCTCGATCTCGACCAGCAGTTCGTCCTTCTTGACCGTGTCGCCGTTCTTCTTGACCCACTTGCCCATCGAGCCCTCGGCGACGCTCTCGCCCATGACCGGCACGGTGATGTCGATCGCGGCGGCGGCGGCCGGAGCAGCGGCGGCCGGCGCGGCCTTGGCGGCCTTGGCAGGGGCAGCGGCGGGCGCAGCGGCCGGAGCGGGGGCGGACGCGCCTTCCGTCACCGAACCCAGGACCGTGCCGGGAACGACATTGTCGCCCTCGGCCGCCTTGATGTCGCCCAGCACGCCATCGGCGGGCGAGACGACTTCCAGCGAGACCTTGTCGGTCTCCAGCTCGACCAGCAGCTCGTCCTTCTTGACCGGGTCGCCGACTTTCTTGGTCCACTTTGCGATGGTGGCTTCGGTGACGGATTCACCGAGGGCGGGGGTCAGGATGTCGGCCATGTCAGGTCCAGCTCGTCTCTAGTCGGTCTTTTATACGTGTATCAGGCGAAGGCTTCGGTCGTGAAGGCTTCGAGTTCCTTCAGGTGCCGGCTCATCAGACCGGCGGCGGTCGAGGCCGAGCCGGGACGGCCGACGTAGCGGGCGCGCTTGGCCTTCACGTCCAGCTTGTCCAGCGTCAGCTCCAGCCACGGATCCACGAAGGTCCAGCCGCCCATGTTCTTCGGCTCTTCCTGGCACCAGACCAGTTCGGCGTTGGGGAAGCGCGCCAGTTCCTTGCGCAGCGACTGGATCGGCCACGGATAGAACTGCTCCAGACGCAGGATATAGACGTCGTCCACGGCCTGGCCGTCCTTGGCCTTCTTCTCGCGCGCGTCCAGCAGGTCGTAATAGACCTTGCCCGAGCACAGGATGACACGGCGGATGTCCTTGTCCGCCTTGATCGTGATGCCGGCGATCTCGGGCCGCGTCTGGGCGTCGTCGTGCAGGACGCGGTGGAAGGCCGAGCCCTCCGCCAGGTCCGCCATGGACGAGACCGCCTTCTTGTGACGCAGCAGCGACTTGGGCGTCATCAGGATCAGCGGCTTGCGGAACGGCCGGTGCATCTGGCGACGCAGGATGTGGAAGTAGTTGGCCGGGGTGGTGCAGTTGGCGACCTGCATATTGTCTTCGGCGCACTGTTGCAGGAAGCGCTCCAGACGGGCCGAGGAGTGTTCCGGTCCCTGGCCTTCATAGCCGTGCGGCAGCAGCATGGTCAGGCCGCTCATGCGCAGCCACTTGCGTTCGCCCGAAGAGATGAACTGGTCGATCACCACCTGGGCGCCGTTCACGAAGTCGCCGAACTGGGCTTCCCACATGACCAGCGTATTGGGGTCGGCCAGCGAATAGCCGTACTCGAAGCCCAGCACCGCTTCTTCGGACAGGGCCGAGTCGATGACTTCGAAATTGGCCTGGCCTTCGCGCAGGTTGTTCAGCGGGATGTAGCGCTCTTCGGTCGTCTGATCGATGATGCCCGAGTGACGCTGCGAGAAGGTGCCGCGCACCGAATCCTGACCCGACAGACGGATCGGAAAACCTTCATCGACCAGCGAGGCGAAAGCCAGGCTCTCGGCCGTGGCCCAGTCCAGGCCCTGGCCCGAGGTGATGGCTTCGCGGCGACCGTCGATGACGCGCTTCAGCGTCTTGTGCATGTCGACGCTGTTGGGGATCGTGGTCAGGCGGTGGCCCAGGTCGGTCAGCTTGGCCAGCGGCACGGCGGTGTCGCCGCGCAGCTCGTCCTTGGGCGACTGGAAGCCCTGCCACTGGCCATCCAGCCAGTCGGCCTTCTCGGCGGACCAGGTCTTGCCGGCCTCGAACTGCTCGTCGAGGAATTTCTCGAACCGCTCGACCTCGGCGTCCACCTCGGCCTGGCTGATCACGCCTTCGGCCACCAGACGCTGCGAATAGAGTTCGCGGGTCGAGGGCTGGGCGCGGATCTTCGAATACATCAGCGGCTGGGTGAAGGTGGGATCGTCGCCTTCGTTGTGTCCGAAGCGGCGGTAGCAGAACATGTCCACCACCACGTCCTTGTGGAACTTCTGGCGGTATTCGGTGGCCACCTTGGACGCGAAGACGACCGCTTCGGGATCGTCGCCGTTGACGTGGAAGATCGGCGCCTGGACCATCAGGGCGACGTCCGACGGATAGGGCGACGAACGCGAGTTGCGCGGGCTGGTGGTGAAGCCGATCTGGTTGTTGATGACGAAGTGCAGCGTGCCGCCGGTGCGGTAGCCCTTCAGTCCCATCAGCGCAAAGCACTCCGCGACCACGCCCTGGCCGGCGAAGGCGGCGTCGCCGTGGATCAGCAGCGGCACGACCTTGGAACGATCCAGCGCCCACTGCCCCTCGGGCACGCCCTCGTTGGCTTCGCGAATGTCGAACGCCTGTTTGGCGCGCGCCTTGCCCAGCACGACCGGGTTGACGATCTCGAGGTGCGACGGGTTGGCGGTCAGCGACAGGTGGACGTGGTTGCCGTCGAACTCGCGGTTCGACGAGGCGCCCATGTGATATTTGACGTCGCCCGAACCCTCGATGTCGCTCGGCACGGCCGAGCCGCCCTGGAACTCGTGGAAGATGACCTTGTAGGGTTTGCCCATCACGGCGGCGAGCACGTTCAGGCGGCCGCGGTGGGCCATGCCCAGCACGACCTCGTCGACGCCCAGCGAACCGCCGCGCTTGATGACCTGCTCCAGCGCCGGGACCATGGCCTCGCCGCCGTCCAGACCAAAGCGCTTGGTGCCGGGGAAGCGCTTGTGCAGGAAGCGTTCGAAGCCTTCGGCCTCGACCAGCTTGGACAGGATGGCCAGCTTGCCTTCCTTGGAGAAGGCGTTCTGCTCGAACTTGTCGGCGCCCTCGAACCGCTGCTGCAGCCAGGATTTCTCTTCCGGCTCGGCGATGTGCATGAACTGGATGCCGACCGTGCCGCAGTAGGTGCGCTTCAGGATCTCCAGCACTTCGCGGATCGTGCCGGTTTGAAGACCAAGCACGCCGTCCAGGAAGATCGGGCGGTCCAGATCGGCGCCGGTGAAGCCGTAGAACTCGGGCGTCAACTCGGGGTTCTCCACCGGCTGTTCGATACCCAGCGGGTCCAGCTTGGCCTGCAGGTGACCGCGCACGCGATAGCTGCGGATCAGCATCAGGGCGCGGATGGAATCGTGAGCGGCGGCGCGGATCGCATCGGCCGAGACGTCGGCCGATGCGGCCGTGGGCGCAGCAGCCGGCGCAGCGCCGGGCTTTTTGGGATCAGGCTTCGGGGCCGGCCAACGGCCGTCGAAGACGCCGGTCTCCTCCGTCGGCTCGGTCGCGACGCCACGGCCCCAGCTGCCTGCGCCGGCCGAGGCGGTCACCAGCGCGGCATTGTCGCGCAGCTGGTCGAAGAAGGTCTTCCATTCGGCGGAAACGGAGCCGGGGTCTTTCGCCCACTTCTCCTGAAGCTCCTCGACGTAGGCCGCATTGGACCCGTAGAGGAATGAGGTCTCGGCAAAGACCTGGTTCAGCCGACCGGCATCGTCCGCCATCGTTTCGCAATCCCTGGGCCCCGACAGACACATCTCCGTGAGGGGCGCGCCCGTCATATAGGCGTCGTTTCCTGACGGGTCATGACCGAAACGGGGCAATTTGGTAGGAAATTGGTCGCAGGTCCAAGAAAAAACGCCCCCGGCCTGAGCCGAGGGCGTCCATCGATGCGTCACACGGCATTTTTGATGCCGAAAAGGCGCTCAAGCAGCGAGCCGCCGCGCGACGAGCGATAGCGCCCGCGCGCAGCGCGCACTGGAAAGTCTCAGCCCTTCAGCACTTCGACCAGGGTCTTGCCGAGGCGAGCGGGCGATTCCGACATGCGGATGCCGGCGGCTTCCATCGCCGCGATCTTGGATTCCGCATCGCCCTTGCCGCCCGAGACGACGGCGCCGGCGTGGCCCATGGTGCGGCCCTTCGGCGCCGTGCGGCCCGCGATGAAGCCGGCCATCGGCTTCTTGCGGCCCTTCTTGGCTTCGTCGATAAGGAACTGGGCGGCGTCTTCTTCCGCGCCGCCGCCGATTTCGCCGATCATGATGATCGAGGTGGTTTCCTCGTCTGCCAGGAACAGCTCCAGCACGTCGATGAACTCGGTGCCCTTGACCGGGTCGCCGCCGATGCCGACGGCCGTGGTCTGGCCCAGGCCTTCGTTGGTGGTCTGGAACACGGCTTCATAGGTCAGGGTGCCCGAACGCGACACGATGCCGACCGAGCCCTTCTTGAAGATGTTGCCCGGCATGATGCCGATCTTGCACTCGTCCGGCGTCAGGATGCCGGGGCAGTTCGGGCCCAGCAGGCGCGACTTGGAGCCTTCCAGGCGACGCTTGACCTTGACCATGTCCATCACCGGGATGCCCTCGGTGATGCAGGTGATGAAGGGGATTTCGGCGTCGATGGCTTCGATGATGGCGGCGGCCGCGCCCGACGGCGGAACGTAGATAACCGAGGCGTCGGCGCCCGTAGCGTCACGGGCTTCGGCGACCGAGGCGTAGATCGGCAGGCTCTCACCGTGCGATCCGGTCCAGTTCGTGCCGCCCTTGGAGGGATGCACGCCGGCGACCATCTGGGTGCCGTGATAGGCCAGGGCCTGTTCGGTGTGGAAGCCGCCGGTCTTGCCGGTCAGGCCCTGGACGATGATCTTGGTGTTCTTGTCGACGAGAATGGACATGGGTCTGTGCTCTGAATTCGATGTGTCAGCGGGGCGGTGGCGAGTAAGGCCGAAGCCTTAGCCGACCGCCGCGACGATCTTCTGGGCGGCGTCGTCGAGGTCGTCGGCGGCCTGGATGGTCAGACCCGACTCGTTCAGGATTTTCTTGCCCAGTTCGGCGTTGGTGCCTTCCAGACGCACGACCAGCGGCACCTTCAGGCCCACTTCCTTCACGGCCGCGACCACGCCCTCGGCGATGACGTCGCACTTCATGATGCCGCCGAAGATGTTGACCAGGATGCCCTGGACGTTCGGGTCGGCGGTGATGATCTTGAAGGCCGCAGCGACCTTCTCCTTGCCGGCCCCGCCGCCGACGTCGCAGAAGTTGGCCGGCTCCTTGCCGTACAGCTTGATGATGTCCATCGTCGCCATGGCCAGACCGGCGCCGTTGACCATGCAGCCGATGTTGCCGTCCAGCGAGACGTAGGCGAGATCCCACTTGGACGCTTCGATTTCCTTGGCGTCTTCTTCGGTTTCGTCGCGCAGTTCCTTGATGTCGTCGTGGCGGAACAGGGCGTTGCCGTCGAAGCTGACCTTGGCGTCCAGAACGCGCAGATGGCCGTCCTTCATCACGATCAGGGGGTTCACCTCCAGCATGTCCATGTCCTTCTCGACGAAGGCCTTGTACAGGGCGGGGAACAGCGACTTGGCGTCTTCGGCCGCGGCGCCCGTCAGGCCGTAGGCGGCGACGATGGCGGCGACGTCGGCGTCGGTCACGCCCGCGCTCGGGTCGATGACGATGTTCTGGATCTTCTCGGGCGTGTCGTGGGCGACGGTTTCGATGTCCATGCCGCCTTCGGTCGAGACGACGAAGGCGATGCGGCCATAGGCGCGATCGACCAGCAGCGAGCAGTACAATTCACGCTCGATGTCGGCGCCGTCCTCGATGTAGAGGCGGTTGACCTGTTTGCCGGCGTCGCCCGTCTGGGCGGTGACCAGGGTGTTGCCCAGCATTTCCTTGGCGTGAGCGACGGCTTCCTCGACCGAGAAGGCCAGGCGAACGCCGCCCTTGGCGTCGGCCGGCAGTTCCTTGAACTTGCCCTTGCCGCGGCCGCCGGCGTGGATCTGCGACTTCACGACATAGAGCGGACCGGGCAGCGACTTGGCGGCCGCCTCGACCTGATCGACCGACGTCACCGCGACGCCTTCGGCGACCGGGGCGCCAAAGCCTTTGAGGACCTGCTTGGCCTGATATTCGTGAATGTTCATGGGGGACCGTCGCAACCGCTGCTGGGAGAGTTGCGGGGCTTATAGGCCCCACCCCTTCGCAGGTGCAACCGTCCACAGGCCCCCTTTAGTCGACCCAGTCCCTCTTGAGGGTGCGCGACGCCCCGATCAGCAGGATCGCGGCGAGCACATAGAAGCCCATGCCGGTGTATATGGCCCAGCGCAGGCTTTCCTCGCCGAAGCGCGGTGCCAGCAGGTCGCTCATCCAGCCGAAATAGTAGAAGCCGACCGCGATCCCGAGCAGATTGTTCAACAGCAGGAACAGGGCCGAGGCTGTCGAGCGCATGGCCGCCGGCACCAGATGCTGGACCGCCGCCGTGATCGGACCCAGCCAGGCCAGGTTCAATCCCGTCGGCAGCAGGAAGATCAAGAAGGCCAGGGTCAGCTGCTGAACGTGGCTGCCGCCGCCGGGCAGAACCAGGCCGATCAGCCAGGGCGAGTTCATCGCCAGGATGAAACATGGCGCCGAGATCAGGAAGGCGATGGCGGGCGTCAGCGGATAGGCGCCCTTGCCCTTCTTGGACAGCTTGTCGGCGATCATGCCGCCCAGCCAGATGCCCAGGATGCCGCCGATCAGGGCGATACCGGAGTAGTAGATGCTGGTCTGTTTCAGGGTCAGGTCAAAACTGCGCATGAAGAACAGGGGCAGCCAGCCGGCCACGCCATAGCCGCACACCGACGATGAGGCGGCGCCTAGGCCCAGCAGCCAGAAGCTGGGCTTGCGGATGACCACCGAGGCGGTGCGGCGCGCGATCATCAGCGACACGCCGATCACCACCGCCAGCAGGCCGCCGAAAGCGAGCACCAGCGGATTGCCGAGCGACATACCCATCAGCCAGCTCAAGGCGCCGAGGACCAGCAGGCCGGCGCCGAGGCCCAGCATGATCTGGGCGGCGATCTTGCCGGCTCGATCCGTGCCGACGGGGGCGGCGGCCAGGGCCGCGACCTGGGCTTCGGTCTTGATGGCGTCGGTTCCGCCGCGCCTGGGATCCCGCACCGTCAGACGCAGCAGGGGCGCGACCAGCACGCCCAGTAGGCCGACCACGATGAAGGCCGTGCGCCAGCCGTAGGTCGCCGCCAGCAGGCCGCCGACCAGGGTGCCCGCCGCCATGCCCAGCGGAATGCCGAAGGCGAAGGCCGCCATGGCCCGCGCGCGCTGATGCGGCGGGAAATAGTCGGCGATCAGCGAATAGGCCGGAGCCACGCCGCCCGCCTCGCCGATGCCCACGCCCATCCGGCACAGGAACAGCTGGCCGAACGACCCGGCCATGCCGCACAGGGCGGTGAAGCCCGACCAGACGGCCAAGGCGCCGGTCATGATCCAGACCCGGCTGAATCGATCCGCCAGCCAGGCCAGGGGAATGGCCAGTGTCGAATAGACCGAGGCGAAGGCGATGCCGCCCAACAGGCCGAACTGGCTGTCGGACATGCCGAACTCTTCCTTCAGCGGCGCGGCCAGGATGCCGATGATCTGGCGATCCAGGAAGTTCAGCATGTAGATCAGGATCAGGACCGCCAGCACATAGTAACGGTAGCCGGGCCGCTCAGGCTGCTCGGGCCGCGCCTCCTTGACCGTCAGCGTCTCCGTCGTCATCGGCGTTTCCCCTCGGCGTCTTGTTGTTCGTTGCGGCGAGCCTAGCCGCAAGTCCGCCCCGTGCAAAATAGGCCCGACAAAGCGAAAAGGGGCGGCGGCCCGGAGACCGCCGCCCCTCGTCGTCAGGCGTTATGGATGTGGATCAGAAGCGATAGGTCAGGCGCGCCGAATAGGTAGTCGGCGGGCCGTAGAAGGCGCTGATCGAGTTGTTGTAGGTCGCGCCCGGGAAGCTGTAGCCGCCGACCTTGTAGCGGACATCGGTCAGGTTGCGACCGAACAGGCCGACCTCCCAACGCTTGCTAGGGGCCGTCCAGACCACGCTGGCGTCAGCAAGGACGTAGCCCTTCTGATCCAGGATCGGGTCCGGCGTATCGAACAGATGGTAGTCCGAACGGTAGGACAGCGACGGGGTGACGCGGATTTCGCCGCCCAGGATGTCGCCGCGCCAGGTCATGCCGTAGTAGGCCGACCATTCCGGCGAGTTCTGGGGCTCGCGCAGGTTCGAGATATCGACCGGCGTGCCGGTGATGCGGGTGATGAACTCGTCGAACTCGTTCTTCAGATAGCCGACCGAGAAGTTGGCGGTGATGTCGCTGGTCAGATAGGCCGACCCTTCCAGCTCGAAGCCGTAGATGGTCGAGGCGCCGGCGTTGTCGACGACCGAGGCGATGCCGACGGCGGGCGGCGTGGCCACCTGCTGGGTCGTGATCTGCTGGTCCTTGTAGTCCGAATAGAAGATCGCCGAGGCGAAGTTCATGCGGCGATCGAAGGCCGATCCCTTCAGTCCGACTTCATAGGTGGTGACCGTCTCGGGCTGATAGCCGTCGACCGTCTGAGGCACCAGGGCCGCGTCGCCGCGCATGTCCCAGCCGCCCGACTTGAAGCCTTGGCTGACCGAGGCGTAGCCGGTCATCTCGTCGCTGAAATCATACGAGATGCTGGCGCGCGGCGTGAACTTCTCGAAGGTGTCAGATGCCGTATAGTTGGTGCGGGTCGCAAAGACGGCGCGCGGCGTGCCGCCGGTCAGCGGGCTGCGCGTGGCGCCGAGATAGAACTGGCGCAGGACGGCGGCGTCCTTGTCGTCGCGGGTGTAACGGCCGCCCAGCGACAGGTGCAGGCGGTCAGTCAGATCGTAGCTGAAGTCGCCGAAGACCGAGAAGGACTTGGTGTCCACCGACCCGGCTGCCGCGATCGACAGACCCAGATTGCCGGCGATGGTGTCGAACACGCCCGACGACGTGCCGTCCAGATAATAGACGCCCGCCACACCGGACCAGCGCTCGCCGGTGAAGAGGGCCTGGAACTCCTGGCTGAACTGGTGGTCGGCGTAGATGGCCGGCACGTCCAGGGTCGGATTCGGCGTCTGGTCGAAGTCGATAATGGTGGCGGTGTCGCCCGAGCGATAGGCCGAGATCGACTTCAGGGTCAGCATGTCGTTGACCCGGTATTCGCCGGTCAGAGCCACGCCCTCGGTCACGACCTTCTGTTCGCCGGTGATGCCGGCGTAGGTGTCGTATTTGCCGGCCGGCGCGCGCCACAGGCCGTCGGTCGAGGTGACCTCGCGGTGACCGTGGCGAGGGCTAGAGTTGTCCTCGACCCGGTCCCACGCCAGGCGGAAGAACAGGTTGTCGTTCGGCGTCCATTCCGCGCTGGCGCGATAGGCGGTGACGTCCTTGTCGTACTGGTCCTGACCGGTGTTCAGGTTCTTGCCGTAGCCGTCGTGGTTATAGGTGGCGACCGCACCGCCGATGGCGAAGGTCTGGCCGACCGGGACCGAACCCGAAAGCAGGAAGTTGTGCTCGTTATAGGCGCCGACCTCAGCGCGTGCGGTCAGGCTGGGATCCTGGCCCAGACGTTTGGTGACGTATTTGATCGCGCCCCCGATGGTGTTGCGGCCGTACAGCGTGCCTTGCGGTCCGCGCAGCACCTCGATGCGCGAGATGTCGAAGATGTCCAGCACGGCCCCCTGCGGACGCGCGACATAGACGTCGTCGACATAGAGGCCGACGCCGGGCTCGAAGCCCCACAGCGGATCCTGCTGGCCGACGCCGCGGATGAAGCTGATCAGGGTGGAGTTGGAGCCGCGCGCGATCTGGACCGTGGCGTTCGGCGTCTGCTGCTGCAGGGCGGTGATGTTGACGGCGCCCGTCTGTTCAAGCCGTTCGGCGCTGAGGGCCGACACGGCGATCGGCACGTCCTTCAGCTGCTCGTCGCGCCGGCGGGCGGTGACGACGATGTCGTCGACGGTCGCCGCACTCTGGTCGGCGTTCGCCGCCTGGGCCGCGGCTTCCGCGTCCTGGGCGACCGAAGCCCCCGCAAGCACGCCCCACGCCGCGCCGGCCAGCAGCGCGCACTTCACATGACGGTTCATGATCCTAGACCCCTTTGTCGTTTCCAGCCCGATGGACGCTTTTATTCAGCGTTCAATGATTTTCACGGAACCTACCCGGTTTCGGCAATCTGTCAAACACTGGACTGACGCAGCGTCACTTGGATCGCCGACCGTGGCGCCGTTGCACCGTTGCGGTCGTGCGCCTAGCCTTGCCGGATGAGCAAGCCGGACGCCGCCGCCCCCCTTTCCCGCCCCGTCGCCGCCGCGCGCCGCAAGGCGGCCGGCGCTGCGCCGGCGCGGCGCGGCCGCCCGCCCAAGACCGAGGCCAAGGCGGCGGGCGAGACGCGCGATCTGATCCTGGATGCGGCCGAGGATCTGTTCTCCAAACACGGCTTCTACGGCGTCACCATCCGCGAGGTGGCGCGCGAGGCCGGCGTCGATACGGCCCTGGTCCACTACTATTTCGGGGCCAAGCGCGAGCTGTTCGACGCGGTCTTCCTGCGCCGGGCCGAGGTCTGGAACGACGATCGCGTCGCCGCCATCGACCGCTATGCCGAGACGGCGGGCGACGACATGACTCTGGAAGGCTTGCTGGAAGCCTTCCTGCGGCCGCCGTTCGAATGGTCGCTGAAAGGCGGACCGGGCTGGAAACATTATTCCGCCCTGGTGGCCCAAACCAACGCCAACCCCAGCTTCGGCGGCGAGACGATGGCGCGCTATTTCGACCCGGCCATCCACCGGCTGATCGAACTGATCGCCAAGGTGCTGCCCGACGCCAGCGAGGTCGATCTGTACTGGGGCTATCACAATCTGTCGGGCGCCCTGACCCTGACGCTGGGCGAGACGGGGCGTCTGGACCGGCTGTCTAACGGGCGGGCGCGGTCTGGCGATCTGGAGACAGCCGGCGACTATATGGTCCGGTTCGCGGCGGCCGGGTTCCGGGCCGTGGTCGGAATGTCGTCCAGGGCCTGATCAGTTCGGGCCGAAGAAGACGGCCCACATCAGCCGACCGGGCAGGAAGGTGAAGGCGCCGGCCACGATCAGTCCGCCGACGAACATCCCCATCATGGCGCGCCGATGCGCCGCCACCCGGTGACGCCGGGCGGCGTACACCGCCATCGGCAGGGCGACCACGGTCCAACCGCTGAGCAGATGGATCAGGGACAGGCCGCCGGGTCCGTTCGGATTGAGCTGATGGATGAAGAAGGAGCTGACCGCCGTGGTCGCCATGGCCATCACCCACATCCAACCCAGAGTCCGGTGCAGCCGGTTTCCCTTGACCCCGACCAGCAGGACGACTCCGATCGCCAGCGCCGTCACGGCCGCCGCCACATGGACCTGGATCGTCGTCGGCGAGGCGAACAGCAGCGACCATCGCGGGGCGTGAAAGGCATAGCCGACGCTCAACATCCGTCCCCCGTCGACCAAAAGATAGGCGACGAGCGGCACGATCAGCAGCGTCAGAGCCAAGGCAGACGATGCGAGGCGAGACAGACGAGGCATGGGGATATCTCCGTTTCCACCGCCTTGCCGCGGCGCTTCGATCATTGCATCCCGGCTTTCGCCAACGGCCGTCCAGACTGCGCCAACGCCCACCCGACTTTCCCGAGGTTGGAAATCATGGTCTCAAGGCGGGACCTCCAGATGCCGAAAGCCGCCATGACGTCCCAAGCCGCCGACCGCCGCCGCACCTTTTTGCGTGGGCTTATCGTCGCCGTTCTGGCGGGCGTCTTTCTGGCGGTGACCGGCGCTTTCGGCAGCGCGGGAGCGTCCTTGCCCGTGCGCTTGGCCTATTGGGTGGTGATCATGGTGCTGGGCGGGCTTTGGGGGCATCTGTGCAGCGTCTTGGTCAGCCGATTTCTGGATTCGGACGAGCGGCCTTGGCTGACGATTGCGGCCATGGTCCTGATCATCACCGGGCCGCTGTGCGTGCTGGTCTGGGCGGCGACGGGATTGTTCTTCGCCCAGAGGCTCTATCCGCTGGCGGTGCTGCCGCAGCTGATCGTGCCTGTGTTGGTCATTACGGCGGCGGTGACGACGTTGAACGTCTTTCTGGGGCGGGCCGTGCCGGTCCAGACCCATGCGGCGGCCCCCGAGACGCCGGCCCGGCCCGTGCGGTTTCTGGACCGCCTGCCGATGAAGCTGAAAGGCGCGACGATCCGGGCCGTGCAGGCCGAGGACCATTATCTGCGCATCCATACCGACCGGGGATCGGATCTGATCCTGATGCGGCTGTCGGATGCGGTCGAGGAGCTGGAGGGGCTGGAGGGCGCCCAGACGCACCGCAGTTGGTGGGTGGCGCGCGAGGCGGTGCGCGGGGTCGAGCGCGGCGACGGGCGCGCGACCCTGACGCTGGACGGCGGTCTGTCGGCGCCGGTCAGCCGCCGCTACGCCCGGATGCTGCGCGACGCCGAATGGTGGTGACGCTCTCTTTGAGCGCATGATTCACGCTTCGGACGGGGCCGCGTTGCGCCCCGATCCGAAACGATCACGCGCTAGGGCGCGGGCTGGGTGGTCAGCATCGACGCAGGCGCGGCGCAGCCGGTCAGCTCGTCGTCGCCGATCTCGACCTTGGCCGTAAGCGGATAGGTGCGGTCGCTCATGCCGTCCGAACATTCGGTGGCGATCAGCACGACGTTCAGCGCCTTGTTCAGATTGGTCGAGCTGGCGAAGGTCGCGACCGTGCCCTGGACCGTCGCGCCATGGTTCGGCGCGCGCTGGGTCGGCTGATCGACGCGGGTGTAGATCAGGGCGTCCGGCGTGATCTCCACGCCCCAGAAAGGTTCGGTCCCCAGCGCCCGCACCGGCTGGCCCAGATCGACCCCGCCCAGGGTGACGGCGGCCTGGGGCTGCGGCGCCGGCTTGGGCTTGGAATCCTCGCGGTCGTAACAGGCGCTGAGCGAGACGCCGGCGAGGGCGATGGCGAGCGGGGCGGCGGCGAGCGGAATGAGGCGCATGACGGCTCCTTTTGGTTCGGGCGCAGGTGAGGTCCCCGCCGCCCTCGGTCAAGGGGCGCGGCTGGGTTATGCTGGTCCCATGTCGATTCGCCCCACCGCATTCGAGTTCTTCGCCGGGGGCGGCCTGGCGGGTTTGGGACTGTCCGCCGCCGGCATCGACACCGTCTTCGCCAACGACATGGACGGGGCCAAGGCGCGCGCCTTCACGGCCAATCATCCACATACCCCGTTTCGTCAGTGCGATGTCTGGACCCTGACCGTCGACGATCTGCTGGGACGGCCCGACATGGCCTGGGCCTCGTCGCCCTGTCAGGACGTCAGCCTGGCGGGCGCGCGCGGCGGGCTGGAGGCCGGGCGGTCGGGCGCCTTCTGGGGCTTTTGGCGGCTGATGCAGGTGCTGGCGGCCGAGGGACGCGGCCCGCGCGTGATCGTGTTGGAGAATGTGATCGGCCTGCTGACATCAGGTCATGGGCGGGATTTCGCGGCCGTCTGCACGGCGATGGTCGAGGCGGGCTATACGGTCGGCGCGCTGGAGATGGACGCCGCCCACTGGCTGCCCCAGTCGCGCCCGCGTTTGTTCGTTGTGGCCATTCAGGGCGAGGCCCCGCGCGCGGCCGGTCCGACCCAGCCCTTCCATTCAGCGCGTCTGGTCGCCGCCCATGCGCGCCTGCCCGAGGCGGTGAAGGCGGCCTGGGCTTGGTGGTCGCTGCCTTCGCCGTCGCAGCGCAATCCGGACCTGGCGGCCATTCTGGAGCCGGACGACGCCGTCAACTGGCTGGACGATGCGGACGCCATCCTGGCCCTGGCCGCGCCGCTGCACCGCGCCCGGATCGCGTCGGCCCTGGCCTCTGGACAGCGTTGCGTCGGCGCCGCCTATCGCCGGGTGCGGACCGAGAACGGCCGCAAGGTCCAGCGCCTGGAAATCCGGTTCGATGGCCTGGCCGGATGCTTGAGGACGCCGGCCGGCGGCTCGTCGCGTCAATATGTGGTGGTGTGCAATCGGGGCTTGGCGCGGGTTCGGCGGCTGACCGGGCGCGAGGCCGCGCGGCTGATGGGCGTGTCTGACGACTATCGCCTGCCGTCGAGCGAAAGCGCGGCGCTGAAGCTGATGGGCGACGCGGTCGCCGTGCCGGTGGTCAGGGCGCTGGCCGAAGGGCTGCTGCTGCCGGCGCTGATGGATCGACGCGCCGCCGCCTGACGCCGCCGACTGGTCGCCAAGATACACACACCCCCCGGGGATATCGCCCGAGGGGTGGAAACTTGCGGTCCTTAGCGCTGGACCCACTGGCCCTGGGCGTTGCGGTACCATTGGCCCGAGGAGATGCGGGGCAGCAGCTGGGCCTCGAACATCCGGGCCCCGGCGACATCCGCCGAAGTGCCCGCGTCGGCGGCGCTGCGGGCGTAGGCGGCGCGGCGGCCGGAGTTGGTGGCGTCGACGGCTGCGCGCAGGCTGGCGTCCGAGGTCGGGGTGCGGAAGCCCAGGTAACCGTCGGCCTGCTCACCCACGGTGCCAGCGGCCTTGGCCTGGTCGATCTGCGCCTTCTGGGCGCTGGTCTGGGCGATGGCGGCGCCCGCGACGCCCAGAGCCGCAACGGCGGCGCCGATCACGAAGAGTTTGCGGAAGGTCATGTCAGCCTGTCCCTTTCAGAGAGAAGCGGGAAATCAGAAGAGGTTGGGGTTCTGCTGCAACAGCTGCTGCAGCTCCTGGTCCAGCCGAACGCGCACGTCGGCGTCCAGCTTGGCGTAGATCTGGATCGGCGCGACCTCAAGACGGATGGTCGGGGCGCAGGCCGCGAGGGCGACGACGACGGCTCCAAAACCGAGGCCGGCCAGTTGGCGCTTGTGGATCATGACGTGGGCTCCGGTTCGGCCGAGGGTGATGTCTCTAATAGCACGCCGTCCAATGAACGCGCGCTGAATGGTGAAGTTCAATCGGCAGGCGCCGGGACGGGCGCGGGCGTCGCATCCTGCTGACCCTGGCGAGCGCGATTGACGGCCAGCAGATCCGAGATCAGCTGGTTGGCGTTCAGGGTCGTGTCCAGCGTCAGATCGATCTGGGTGTTCGACGGCAACGGCAGTTTGCGGTTCAGGAACTGGCGGCTGATCAGTTCGCCGATCGTCAGCCGAAGCTCCTGGCGCTTGGGCGGATCGTGGCGGCCGCGGATGTGGAACAGGACCGCCAGACGCCCGCCGTCCAGGCTGTTCACATCGGCGCTGAGCTGGTCGAAGGACAGGTTCTCCATCGCCTGATAGGCCAGGTCCTCGACGACGTTTTCCGACACCTCGCCGCCCCCGCCGCTGGCGGCGACATCGGTCAGGACGTCCCGCTTGATCGACAGGCGGCCCGGCTGGACCGCCTCCAGCTTGCCGGCGGTGATCTTGAGCCCGCGCTTGGGGTCCATGATGAAGGGCAGGCGGCCCGAGACAACGGCGTCCAGCTGAACCTTGTCGTCAAAGCCGGTGTCGGCGACAATATCGCCCAGCTGCACCCGATCCAGCACGATCACGCCGCTGTAGGGCTGGGTCGCGTCCAGCGGGACGCTGAAGGGCTCGACCGAGACGGTCCCGCCGCCGGCGACGACCTGGGCGCCGTCGATCAGCACCCCGGCCTCGTTGATCGAGAAGGTCACGTCCAGCGCCGTGACGGCCGTGCCGACGGCGAGGCTGTCGGCCGTCAGCTTCTGGTTCGGGGCGGTGATCAGGGGCGTCAGGCTGCTGAAGACGATGTCGCCGCGCAGCCCCTTCACGGCCCCGACCGGACTGACGAAATCCAAGCCCGGCGTCACCAGATGGCCGCTGGAGGTCGGTTCGGCGTCCTTGGTCCAGTCGAAACGCCCGTCGAAGCTGACGACGCCTTCGACCGGCGACTGCAAGAAGTCGGCGGCGAGTGGGCTCAGCATCGCCGGCTGAAGCCCATGCTCGGCGAAGGTCACGTTCGGGGCGGTGATGACGATGCCGCCCGATCCGGTGCGGCCATCGTGCGCCAAGGTCAGGCGGCCGAGACCATAGGCGGCCGCCGCGCCCGTGCCCTTGAGATCGAAGGCGCCGCTCCAGCGTTCGTTGGCTAGTGTCGCAGATCCTGTGGCGGAAAGCGGTTCGAACCGTTCCGGCGTCAGGGCGTCGACGACGCGGGCGGCGGCCACATTGGCGGTCAAGCCGATGCCCGCCTTGGTCCCATCGACGGTGACACGGCCCGAGGCGTCGGCGAACCGCATGCCGAGGAATGGCGCCTGGGCCGAGACTTGGGCGAAACCGCCCGCGACGCGCCAGACGCCGTCCTTCGACGTCAACAGCGGACCGCCCTGGGGACACAGTTTGCCGGCGACCTGATGGACGTCGTTCTCGTCCAGCTCCAGCCGCGCGACGGTCAGGTCGACGCAGTCCGATGTCGCATAGGTCAGCCGGCCGGCGTTCATAGCCAGGACGCCGCGCGTCCGGGCGTCGATGCCGCGCGCCAGATCGAAATCCAGTCGGGCGCGACCGTCCAGCGTCGCTTCGAACCCGCCTTCGGTCAGGTGCCAGTTCGGGATCGCGACAGACATTTCCGGCAGGCCCTTGCCGCGCGTTGCGGTCAGGGTCAGCGCCCCGCCGCCCAGCCGCCCCGGCTCGGCCTGATAGGCGCCGCCCTGACCCTGAGCCACCGTCAGGACGCCGCCGTTGGCGGGCGTCAGGGTGACAGGACGCGACAGGGATACGGTCGTGCCGGCCGCGCCCGTGGCGAAGCGGATGGCGGGCGCGTTCAGGGCGAAACGTCCCAGCGCGCGCTTCATCTCGGCCAGCTCGGCGATGTCATCGGGGCCGACCGCGCCGAACAGGGGCCAGGCCCCGTGCGCGGCGCGAAGCGATCCGTTCGTCGCGATCTGAACCCCGCCGTCGCTGACCACGTCCAGGTCCAGGTCGGCGCGGCCGCGCTTCAGCGCCAGGTCGCCGAAACCGAAACGGTCGAAGGTCGCGCTCAATGGGCCTGTCGCCTCGAAGGCCGCATCCTTGCCGCCCAAGGCCAGGTCGCGCGACGTCAACGACAATCCGCCGATCGTCGTCTGACCCGTCCGTCCCGAACCGGCGGTCAGGGCCAGCGGCCCCCGCATGCGCCAGCGCACGGCGTCGTCGCGCGACACCGTCAGCTTGCCCCGCGTCGCCGTAGCGGCGACATCGGCGATGCGCAGGTCCGCGCCCTCGACGGCCGCCGCCTTCAGCGCGGTAGTGACTTCGCCGTCCAGCCGGAAGGTTTCGATCCAGCCGGAGACGACGCCGTCGAACCGGGCGGCGACATCGGCGCTGCGGGCGCTGAGCGTCGGGGTTCCCAGGCGCTCGCCGGTCAGGCGGGCGTCCAGAACCGCCCGGCCGTCGCCGCGCCGCGTCTTCAGATCTGGATAGGGCAGATCGCCGGTCAGCGTCAGCGCAGCCCCCTGCCCTCGGGCCGCTGGTGTCGCGAAGCTATCGGCGGCGGCCGACAGTTTGATCGCCATCCGGTCGCCGGTCGTGGTCAGGTCCAGCATGCCGGACAGGCCCTGGGCCTCCGCTTCGCCGCTCTTCAGCGCGGCTTTCGGTAGGCGCGCCGCCAAGCGCATCAGCTTGCCATCGTCGATCCGGGCGTCGGCCAGAATATCGAGGGTTCCGTATTCGGTGGACAGCCGTCCGCGACCGCCCTCGACGATGACCAGGGGGCTGCGCGAATCCGGGCGCGGCGGCCCGCCGGTGAACTCCTTGACCAGCGGGTCCAACGAGCCCAGCGACAGTTTTCCGCCCTTCCAGCTGGCCCGCACCACCGGCCGGACCAGGCGGATGCGGCTGGGGGTCACGCCCAGGCCCGACCGCGACCACGGCAGGGCGACGGCGTAATCGACCTCGGCCCGCTCGACGACGACATCGGGATTTTTGGGATCGCCGATGCGGATGCGGCCGACGAAGCCGTCGATCTCGATCCGCTCGACCTCGACATCGGCCTGGATGCCGCGCTGGTCCAGCCAGCCGACGAGGACGTTGCGCGCCACCGCGCGGCGATTGAGATAGATCAGGGCCGCCACCACGCCGATCAGCAGCGCCAGAATCAGAACGCCGACTGCGACGGCGCGCAGGATGCGACGGGTCTTGGCCTGCGGCTTTGGCTTTGGCTTTGGCTTGGACGGTGTGTCGGTCAAACGGATTGATCGCGTGATTGAAACAGCGGGCCGTCCACCTTGGTCATCCTTATCCCCAGCACAAGATCAAAGCGTGACGGTCGGTGTTCGGCGCCGCTTCCTGCCGGTCAAGCTGGGCCAGATAACGGCGAATCGACCGGTCGGGATCCCCGCACCGTCGAGCTTTGTCTGACGCACGTTAACCGTTTGTAACGGTCTGCTTTCCAAAATGAGACAAGCGCGGTATAGGACCGCCTTCGCGCCACGGGCGATACGGCGCGATCTTCGAGAACGAGTAAAGCTTTGGCGCCTAAGGCGTCGCAATACGACGGGGACCGATGGCTCAGTTCGACCCACGCCGCCAGCCGATGCGGCTCGCGCCGCACATGCTTACGGCGGCAGCTGCAATCTCGGTGGCGATGATCGCTGGTCGAGCCTATCAACCCGCTCAGGCCGAAGAAGTTCCCGCCCTGACCTCGGCCCAGATGGCGGCCATGGAAGCCAGGGCCTTCGCCGCCGCCAACGCGCCCGCCGGCCTGACCGCGCCCGAGGCCGTCAACGTCCAGATCCGCCGTGGCGAAACCTTCGAGCAGGCCGTACGCCGTACCGGCGTCGCGCCGGAAGAAGCCAGCGCCGTCGCCGCCACCGTCGCCAACGCCTTCGACCTGGCCGATCTGCGCGCCGGACTGAAGTTCGAAACCGCCATCGCCAAACCGCGCAACGGCCGGGGCGACGCCCGCCTGATCGGCCTGACCATGCGCACTGGCCCGGCGTCGCAGCTGACCGTATCGCGCAGCTTCGACGGCGCCTTGCGCCTGCGTTCGCTGGAAGAAAAAGTCACCCACGAGACCGTCGTCCTGAAGGGCGATGTCGAGCGCAGCCTGTCGGCCAGCGCGCGTGAACTGGGCGCCACCGCCTCCATCGTCCGCTCGGCCAGCCGCCTGTTCGCCACCAAGTTCGACATGCAGCGCGACATTCGCGCCACCGACGAGTTCACCATGGTCTTCGACCGTGAAGTGACCGAAGCCGGCCGCACGGTGGATGTGGGCGACCTGATGTACGCCGAACTGCGCGGCGTGACCTTCTATCGCTTCAAGCCCGCCGGCGCGAAGGAGGCTCAGTTCTTCGACTCGAACGGCAAGAACCTGCGCTCGGCCATGATGCGCACGCCGCTGCAGAGCTTCCGCCGCGTGTCGTCCAACTTCGGTTTCCGCACCCACCCGATCTCGGGCTACAAGAAGATGCACCAAGGCATCGACTTCGCCGCCGGAACCGGCACGCCGGTCGTGGCCCCCGCGGACGGCGTGGTGGTCGAGGCGCGCCGCTGGGGCGGTTACGGCAACTGGCTGCGCATCCGCCACAACAACGGACTGGAAAGCGGCTACGGCCACCTGTCGCGCTACGGCTCGGGCATCCGCGCCGGCCAGCGGGTCAGCCAGGGTCAGATCGTCGCCTACGTCGGCTCAACCGGCGCCTCGACCGGTCCGCACCTTCACTATGAGCTGTGGCGCGGCGGCCAGCGGATCAATCCCGCCGGCGTGCGCACCCAGGAAGGGACCGAACTGGCCGGCGCCGACCTGACCGCCTTCCGCGCCGAAAAGGCCCGCATCGACCGCATCATCGCTTCGGGCGGTCAAAAGCGCCCGGCCATGCAGCAGGCCTCGGCCGAAGGCCTGCGTCCCGCCCGCGGCTAAGGTTCAGCCGACCAGACGCGGGGTTGCGCGCCCCGGCGTCGGGCAGGACAGGCCGTGGACCGTCACATCGGCCTCGCCCAGCTTCAGGCCCAACAGGTCCAGTACCGGATTCAGCGCGCCGTCCAGCACCGGCCCCAGCGGCTCCAGCAGCCGCCCCAGGGCCTTGGTCAGGTCGCCGAGCCCCAGGCCTAGGCCGATCACGTTCACATCCACGTCCAGGCGCGCCAGCAGGCTGGCCACCGCACCACTGGCGAAGCCGCGCGACGCCATGGTCTTGGTGCGCTGATTGTCGATGTCGCCCGCGTCGAACCTTAGCGATCTGAAACCGGCGGCCGCCGCCTCGACATCCGCCTTGCCCGTGATGCTAACCAAACCCAGGACCGACAGCAGGGTCGCGCGCTGGGGCGTCAGCGGGGTTTTGAAGTCGCCCAGCTTCGCCTCATCCACCACACCGATCGATGCGCGCGCCAGGCCCGGCCGCACATCGACCTCGACCGCGCGCGTCGGATCGCAGGACAGCGACTTCAGTCGCGCCTCGGACGCCGCCAGTTCGATCAGGATCGGCAGTTCGACCCGCGCCAGACCCGACAGGGATTGCGCGGTCTTGGCCCGCACATAGAGCCGCGCCTGGGCCGTGTGGATGATCGGCTGGCCGTCAGCCGTCACCGTCAGCCACGGGGAGCGATTGGGCCGTTCGCCGATCGCCAGGCTGGTCTTCAGATCCGCCAGCCCCGCCGGCACGCCCAGGTTCAGCGCGATCTGTCGATCCCCGCCCCCGACCTCCAGCATGGCCATGACCAGATCCATGGCCGAGACCGACGCGTCCAGCCCCTCGCGGATCCCGTCGGGCGATTGCGCCTCCAGCCCGATCAGGTCGCTCAGCCTGACCTTCGTTCCGACCGAGGCCGAGGCCAGCTTGCCCAGCGCCCCGCCGTCCTGGCCGCCCGCCACCCGCTGCAGCACCCTCAGCGCGCGGCCGGCGTCGACCTGGGTCGCCAGAAGCCGGTCATAGTCGCCAACTTGGACGCCTAGATCGGTCGCCAGGGCGTCGGTGAACCCCAGCAGATTGACGTCCAGATCGATCAGACGACGATAGTCCACGACGCTGAGCGAGACCTTGGAGCCGGTCAGGCTGCCGACCACCTGATTGGCCACGCCGCCGTCCAGTCGCGCCAGACGCGACCCGATCGCGATCATGGCCTTGGGCGTCCCGCCGCCCGTCGTCGCCGTGGCCCGGCGGGTGACCCGCACCTGATCGCGGCCCAGCAACAACGGCATGAAGAACATCGGCGCGCGGCTGGTGACCTCGACCCGCGCGGCGTTCGGCTTGATCCCGCCCGTCATGAACCGGTCATTGCGCGCCTTGGCCGGATCGGGCGTATAGACGCCTAGCGCCGTCGCCACCGTGACCGAGACGTCGGGCGCCACATTGGCCTCGACCGTCGCCTGGGCCGCGCGCGAAACTGCGCCCTCGCCCTGCGCCAGGTTTCGCACCGCCGACAGCGCCGCGAGATCCGCCGCCCCCTGAACCCGGCGCGTGTGCAGGACCAGAACGCCCAGGTCGATCACCGCCGCCGTGAACAGACACAACAGACCGCTCGCGACCGCCGCGATCACCGCCACAGCCCCGCGCCGATCGGCGCCGAACCGGAGCCGCAGACAAGGCGCCCGGGCGCTCATCAATAGTCGCCCACATGGATGACCGCCGACCGCCGAATGACGGACGGCGGACGCGGCAGCATTCCGCCCAGCGCCATGATCAGACTATCGCTTGCGTCATAGACGACGACGACCCGCAGGCGGCCGGCGTCCTCCATCACCTCGATGGTCGTGTGATCGGGGTTCAGCGCCACGCCCCGCACCGCCTCGCTGACTTCGCGCCGCGCCAGACCATCGCGCTCGGCCGCGTCCAGCCCTCCGATCGCCGCCCTGGCTCCCTCCGACGCCAGGGCCTGAACCGACTGGGCCATCAGAAACCAGCCGCCATAAACGACGATGCCGATCAGCAGCAGGACCAGGATCGGCCCCACCAGCGCAAACTCCACCGCCGCCACGCCCTCGCGCCCGTGTCGCCTTGCAGCAGGAATGGGTCCAAACGTCCGCATGCCAACCTCACGATTACTATCATGGGTTGTATATCAGGCACAGTTAAGCGTTCGTGTGGCCGCTGAGCGAGCATATGCTCGTCGCGCCTACAGTAGCCAGCCCTAGCCGGCCATCACCCGTTTTTCGGCCCGATCTGATGTCGCGAAAAAGGCAAGCAAGTCGTCGAACGGCAGTGGTCGCGAAACCCAGTAGCCCTGGATGGTGTCACACCCCAGAGCCGACAAGGCGTCAAACACTTCTTCGGTTTCAACCCCCTCAGCCACGACGGTCATGGCCAAACCGTGGGCCAGATCGACGGTGGATTTGATGATCAGGCGATCACGCCCGCTGTCTAGGACATCAAGGATCAGGGAGCGGTCGATCTTCAACTCGTCGGCGTTCAGCATTTTTAGATAGCTCAGCGATGACAGACCTGCCCCGTAGTCGTCGATCGAGATTCGCACCCCTGCCGCCCGATAGGCCGCGATCGCCTGGGCCGCGATCTTCGGGTTTTCGATGACGGCAGTCTCAGTGATTTCGAAGATGAGATCGGCGTCGGAGCCCTCGATCAACTGGAGCGCACGCGCCCGGAAGGCCTCATCCACAAGAAGACGTCCCGAAACATTCAGAGCGATCGCCAGATGAACGCCTTGGGCCCTCAACGCGGCCTGATCTTCGATCGCTTTGACGATGCTCCATTCGGTCAGCGCCCTGATCTGTCCCGTCTGTTCGGCGATCGGAATGAACAGGTCCGGCCCGATCCGACCGCGAACGGGATGATGCCAGCGGCAGAGCGCCTCGACAGAAGCCGTTGAGCCATCCGAGGTCTTGCGCTTGGGCTGATAGTGCAGACTGACATCGCTCGTGCGCAGGGCGTCGCGAAGTTCCGACATCAGGGCGAGGTTGTTGTCAGGATCGACAAAGGTCGCCTCGTCATAAAGCACCGTACGGTCGTCCGAGAGATCGGCCTGGTTAAGCGCCGTCGTCGCACGTTCGATGAGGGCGTCGCCGCTCGCCGACTGCCTATCCTGCGAGGCGCTGCCGATGCGGACGAACAAATCCAGCGGCTGGCCGTCGACTGTAAAGGTCGTTTCCACGGCGCGAAGCGATCTGGCCAGGGCGTGTTGCTGATCGACGGACAGATCGGCCCGCGAGAAGGCGAGCACCGAGGACGCGATTTGCGCCACCAGGTCCACGTCGGCCAAATCGGCCAAGCGGTCCGCAAGCTGAACCATCAAGGTGTTGGCGACGTCATAACCGACGACCCCGCGCATTTCCGCATGGCGATCCACGCCGATCGCAAACACGGCGACGTTGGTTTCGGCTGTGGCGATCAGGTCGTCGATGCCCGCCAGCAGGGCTCGGCGATTGGGAAGCCCTGTTTCCGGCTGATGCATCGCCAGATGAAGCAGGCCGGCCTCTCGCGCCTGCACGATCGCCTTGGCTTGCCTCGTCAACTCCACGCGGGTCGCCCAGATCGCCATCAGTGTCTGCGTGAAAAGAAGCGCGGCGATGTCGATGCTGACCGGCAGCAAGGCCTGAAGCACGATCGGCGCGATGACGATCAAGGCCGTGATGGCGACATGGCGCACGACCAGCCGCCACAGGGCGCCGCCTCCGCTTCTGACAGGCTGTAACGCCGCGACGAGCCCGGCGCAGAGGATCAGAAGAGCCAGCGGGCTAAGGCTGACCAGGGCCCGTCCGTCAGCGATACTTTCGTAGGCGAGGGCGTGGATGATGACGCCGGGCAACAGCCCGACGGGCGTGGCGAACTCGTCGCCGAGTTCAAGGGCCGTCGCCCCCATCAGAATCTTCTTGCCGCGCACGAGCGAGGGGTCGAAGCGGCC
The DNA here is from genome assembly GCF_058790795.1 of Brevundimonas sp. EU05-FHT14B07. Classification (NCBI taxonomy): domain Bacteria; kingdom Pseudomonadati; phylum Pseudomonadota; class Alphaproteobacteria; order Caulobacterales; family Caulobacteraceae; genus Brevundimonas; species Brevundimonas sp. EU05-FHT14B07. Next base: position 184,965 of record NZ_JBYTCZ010000004.1, on the reverse strand, counting down.
GCTATAGACGTCCTCGAAACTGAGGTGGGGGATCGATTTCTGCTCGATGCCGAAATCGACGGTGAAAGCGCCCTGACGCACCGAGGCATCGGCCAGGAGGGCCGCGACCGATGGCGGCGCTTCTTCTGAGGCGCCGTAATCGTAATGGCGCACCCGTCCGTCGCCATCCACCGGCACATTGACCGACGCGAGCAAGGAGTCGTTCAGAAGCGGCGCGATCGGACGATTGCCCGATCTGCGTCTTTCGCCGGCGCCATATGACTCCATCTGCTCAAAGGTCGCCAACGCCACCTGGCCGGGGTGGCGCGATACCGCCGCCGCCAGCGCCTGATCGGACGCGGGGTTCGACGGCGCGCTGAAATCGACATCGACAGCGACCAGGGTCGCGCCCGCCAAAATCAGATTGTCGATCGCCTGGGCATACCGTCGCCGATCCCATGGCCAGGACTCTGCGGCGACCAGGCTTCGGGAATCGATCTCGACGATCGTCAGGCTCTGGGTGGCGGGCCTCTCCAGAACCGAGAACCGCGCAGAGGCGATGACATCGTCAAGGGGCCGGAAGGCGCCGGACAGCATGCCGACGCCTATGACCGCTAGCACTGACAGGCTCCATATTCCGGCACGCGCACGCATCGATTGGAGCGCTCGATAAAGATTCATCAATCTCTCGGCGGACGACCGCCAGGCCCCCCATTGCCCCCGTTGCCGCCACCGTTGCCGGAGCCGCCATTGCCGCCCCCGTTGCCGGGGTTGCCGGGGTTGCCGGGGTTGCTGGGGTTGCCGGGACCGCCGTTGCCGCCACCGTTGCCGGAGCCGCCATTGCCACCCCCGTTGCCGGGGTTGCCGGGGTTGCCGGGGTTGCCCGGACCGCCGTTGCCGCCACCGTTGCCGGAACCGCCATTGCCACCCCCGTTGCCGGGGTTGCCGGGGTTGCCGGGGTTGCCGGGGTTGCCCGGACCGCCGTTGCCGCCACCGTTCCCGGAGCCGCCATTGCCGCCACCGTTCCCGGAGCCGCCATTGCCGCCCCCGTTGCCGGGGTTGCCGGGGTTGCCCGGACCGCCGTTGCCGCCACCGTTGCCGGAGCCGCCATTGCCGCCCCCGTCGCCAGGGTTGCCGGGGTTGCCGGGGTTGCCCGGACCGCCGTTGCCGCCACCGTTGCCAGGGTTGCCGGGGTTGCCAGGACCGCCGTTGCCGCCACCGTTGCCGGAACCGCCATTGCCACCCCCGTTGCCGGGGTTGCCGGGGTTGCCGGGGTTG
>NZ_JBYTCZ010000004.1:159581-183610 GCF_058790795.1 Brevundimonas sp. EU05-FHT14B07 | reverse complement strand
TGCCCGGACCGCCGTTGCCGCCCCCGTTGCCAGGATTGCCGGGGTTGCCAGAGTTACCGCCGTTGCCGCCACCGTTGCCGGAACCGCCATCGCCACCCCCGTTGCCGGGGTTGCCGGGGTTGCCCGAACTGCCGTTGCCAGCGCCGCCGTTGGCGACCCCGCCGCCCGGACTGCCCGGATTGCCGTTGCCTGTTCCAACCGACCCATTGGCGCCCGAACCGGTCGCTACAGGCGGGGCCGATCCGTTGCCGCCTTGGGCAGAGCTTGCTCCGCTACCGGTGGATGTCGCCGCAGAATTCCCAGAGGAGGTGCTGGCCGTCTGGGCCGATGTTGTCGCCGTAACGGCTATAGGACTGCTGGATGTCGCGGTCGTCCCGCTCGTGGCCGCTGGCGCCGTCGCAGGCGGGTTCTGGACTAGGCCATCGGTCAAAGTCTCGTAGTCAAGGCTTGGCGCCGCGACCGGCGCCGCTTCGATCGGAACCGATGCAACGGGTGTGGAAACCTCGACGCTGGTCGGTTGCTGGCGCGGAACCAGGGCGGTGGCGCCCGCCGCCACGTCGCTGACGGCGTTGCCGTTGTTGGCGCGGACTTCGACCAGACCTTCGGCGACATGCACGCGGTCGCCCATGGGATCGACGGTGACCGTAAATTTCGTCCCCTTCACCACGGCGGCAAGCAGGGGCGTTTCCACGCGGAAGTGCGGTTGCCGCTGCCGATCGACCTGGAAAAGGGCCGAGCCGAGGTCCTGCAAAACCCGTGTCATGCCGCCGACTTCGGGCGCCAGTGTGGTGCGACTGTTCGGCCCTACCACGACCCTCTGCTGACCGTTCGTGATCATCGCGCGGCCGTTTCCGCCTGTCGTGACGCTGGTTCCCGTCGGTAATACCTGCCCAACCGAGCCGTTGGCAGCGGGCCGCGCCGGTATGGCCACGCGAACAACGCCCGCGACTTCCCTGATGCGCCATTCATCCGCCAGAGCCTGGGTCGGGTAGCGCACGAAGAAGAAGAGGACCGCGAAGAATATTGCGTATCGATTGGCCAACACAGGCTCCACACATTCTGTTTGATGTTCTGGATATCAGGACGTGCCTGCCAAGCCCTTAACTGGCGATATTAACACGATTTTTAATCCAAACGCCGTAAGTGGCCTCCTGTGTCTGGAGAACAGCGTGCGTCATATTTTTTCGACTTCATGGTTAAGAACAATCACTGTCCTTTGGGGGATGGCGGCGGTGCTGACCATGGCTGTCGCGGGACCGGTTCGCGCGGACGCTGAGCCGGCCTCGACGCCGGACGCCGGATGCGCCGGATGTCTGATCCTGACCAGCATGCTGATCCAGGGGGTGAGCGCCTATCCGCTCGCCGATCTCGCCGAAACCTATGACCAGCAGTTGGCGCGGCGCGTCTCGGTGGATGATCTGGTGCAGTCGGCCAATGCGATCACAGCCCGTTATCGCAACGACGGATATTTTCTGACCCGCGCCGTCGTCGCCGAGACCGACCCCGCCATCGGCGCCGCCCGCATCGTCGTGTTCGAGGGCTATATCTCGGAACTGAAACTGACCGGCGATGGCGCACGCGCCGTCGAACCGATCCTGAAGCCTTTGGTGAACCAGCGCCCCCTGACCGTCGGCGAACTGGATCGCCGCCTCTCCCTGGCGTCCGACGTGCCCGGGGTCAAACTGACCAGCCGCATTGAGCCGATCATCGGCGACCCGGCGCAACACCGCCTGGTGGTCGAGACGGAAATGACCTCGGGCAGCGCCGGCGTGTATGCCGACAATCGCGGTTCCGAAACCCAGGGTCCGTGGCAAGTCTACCTGTCCGGCGCCCGCAACTCGACATTCATAGCCGGCGACCAGATCACATTGGGCGTGCTGACGGTGCCGGATCGTCCTGACGAACTCACCTATATCGATGCGTCCTACTCTGTCGTCGCGCCCGGAGGCGGCCGCATCCGCTTTGGCGTATCGGGCTATGAGACGGATGCGCCGCTTCAGAACGCATCGGGCTGGGTCGGGGGGAGCAGCCGCATGGCCTCGGTCACGCTCTCGCATCCTTTGGTCCGTTCGCGCGACAAGAACCTCTGGCTCAATGCGGGACTGGATGTCCGTCGCGTCGAGCAAAACTACGTCGCCACGGGTCGCGCCGACGAGACCCTGACCGTGGCACGGGTATCTATGGCGGGACAGCGGCGTTACAGTCCCGGCTGGATGGCCGGCTCGGTTCAGCTGTCAAAAGGGATCGACGCCTTTGGCGCCACGACCGAGCGTTCGCCGCTGAATACGCGCTACGACGCGACGGGCGAGTTCTTCAAGGTCAACGCCCAGGTCAGCGCCTATCGCGATCTCAGCAAGTATGTCGGCGTCTATGTCGAGGCCTCAGGCCAATGGTCGGACGACGCCTTGCTCAGCTCCGAAGAGTTCTTCGTCGGCGGCCCGACCTACGGCCGGGCGTATGACTATGGCGAAGCCAGCGGCGACAAGGCCGTCGCCGGGATGATTGAGGCGCGGGTCGGATATGATCCCAAGGGCGACCTTATCACCTTCGCTCAGGCTTTCGCCTTCTTCGACACCGCCAAGGTGTGGAACAAGACGCCTGGTCGCGACTGGTCCGAACAGCTGACGTCTGCCGGCGTCGGTTCACGCATCACCTTCGACCGCAAGGCCACCCTGCGCATCGAGTTCGCCAAACCCCTGTCCCGTGCGCCCTACAACCAACCTGACAAAGGCTGGCGCACCTTCGTGTCGTTGTCGAAACAGTTCTAGGCGCGCGTAAAAGCCCTCGCGATGCGCTGCGACGTATCGCGAGGCGGCGAACGGCCTGCCAAATCGGCGAAGCGTTTGAAGTCTCATTATTTGGAAGAAGTGGCGCACCCGGAGCGATTCGAACGCCCGACCCTCAGATTCGTAGTCTGGGAAAAATGCTCACATTTTCAATCAGTCCATGACATCTCTTTGTAACCGCATCTTGTGTGTCTCCATACAAACGGCTCCAATCACACTATGGCCAAAAGCTTGGGTCCGCCGTCCGAAGAACTATGCCGCCTGTGCTGGCGCGAAGCCGAGCTTCAGAACAGCCACATAATCCCGGCGTTTGTATTCAGAGATCTCAAAGCGAATGGCGCGACGGGTTACCTACGCTTCTCCGAAACACCAAACAAACGCATCCAAGATGGCATCAAGCTGAAGTGGCTTTGCCACTCTTGTGAACAGCGATTTTCAGCCTGGGAGCGACGGTTCGCTAACGATGTAGTGGGCCCTTGGAGTGACGGTCGAAACATCACCCGTTACTCCGACTGGCTGTTAAAGTTCTGCGTCTCAGTCTCGTGGCGCACTCTCGTATATGCTTACGGTCGAAATCCTGACGCTGTTTACGATTTGGCGGACAGAGAAAGGGTCGTGAGGACGGAATCGATCTGGCGCGAGTTCCTCCTAGGCAAGCGGCCCCATCCTGGAGCACACGAGCAACACTTGATGATTTGGGATTTGGCGGGAGACACCTCAATCCCCGACCTGCCGACGAACTTCAACCGCTTCATCATGAACTCAGTCATGCTGGATATAGTGGGCGGAAACGGAGCCACCTACGCTTGGTCGAAACTCGGTCGCTTCCAGATATTCGGGACGATCGACCACGGGCCCTACAAGTGGGAGGGCACCAAAGTGCACGTGAGAGATGGCGTTCTTCGGCCCGGCCGATTTGTCGTGCCCAGCAACTTGCTCGACCTTTATCGGGAGAAAGCTCAGTTGGCCGCAGATGCTTCGGCCGCCATCTCCGATCAACAATTCGCCAAGATCGAAGCGTCAATGTTGCAGGACATGGATCGTACATCCGCGTCGCGGTCGTTCCTGGCCATGCAGGCAGATGCCGAAATGTTTGGGTTCGATGCAATCGTCCGGAAGCCAAGGTGAACGCGCGTCAAAAGAGCATGGCCTGTGGAGCGGCCGGGGCAAGTTCGACGCCCTTGGCGATCAGCAGCTCGGCCGCGCCAGGCGCATTCCCGCCTTGGATGGAATAGACCGTCTTCACAGCCTCGACGTCGGTCCAGGCGAACATCTCGCGGATCTCCGGCCGGTCGTTGATCGACAGCAGGAACCGCCCCTCGATCGTCCGCAGCTTGTCGGCCATCCGCTGAAAATCGTCGCGCGAAAACATGCCGGCGCCGTAGTCGCCCTCACCGCCCCAATACGGCGGGTCCAGATAGAACAGGCTTCCGGCGCGGTCGTAGCGGCTGATGAAGGCCAGCCAGTCCAGGTTCTCGATTACGACCCCGGCCATCCGGTCATGCAGCTGGCGCATGCGCGGCTCGATCTTCGTCAGGTCGAAGTTGTGGGGGCTGGTCGGACTGACGCCATAGGACCGCCCGGCGACCTTGCCCCCGAAGCCCAGCGTCTGGAGATAAAGGAATCGGGCCGCCCGTTCGATGTCCAACAGATCGCCATCGGGCGTCTCGCGGATCCGCTCAAACTCCGCCCGCGCCGCCGGCCGCCACGCCAGTTCGCGGATCAGGGCGTCGGGGAAGCGCTGGGCGACGCGGAACAGGGTCACGACGTCGCCGCTCAGGTCGTTGATCACCTCGACGGCCGGGCGAACCCGCCGACGTAGGAACACGCCGCCCATGCCGATGAACGGCTCGCAATAGGCGTCATGAGGCGTGGCGGCCAGCACGCCGCAGATCCGGCGAGCCAGATGTCGTTTGCCGCCCAGCCACGCGGTCGGCGGTTCGCACGGCGCGACAGGGCGCTGATCAACGACGAGAACATTACGAGAACAATTCATTTGCGGAGTCGCCTTTTGCACGAGTAGGAGTCCCCGGCTCGCGTGAGCGGGAGCGGCGATCAGCCGGACGGCCGATCGGTCCTGGTCGTGCGGGGTAAGGCCCGCAGATCGACGCGCTGCAACGCGCCGATCCCGCCCCGGACGGGGGCGAAATGAAGGAGGAGGAAGGGCATGCCGATCGACAAACCGGGTTCGTCACGACCGATGCCGCTGTCAGAGCTGATGCGATTGGAGGCCGAGCTGGCCGCGCACGGCGTGCGCAATCCGCCGCCCCATCCCAGCCTGCCGGCGACGCCGGGGCCGGGGTCGAACGTCGCCTATGTTTCCAAGGAAGAGAACGACCGTCTGGTCAGCGCCGCCTTGGCGCTGGGCATGGGCCAGTTCGCCAAGATGACGGCGGACGAAACCCATAGGCTCGCAGCGCGCCTCTCGCGCCGATGAGTCGTGGGCTACAAAAAGCCGGAAATTCGCGGGCTGGCCCATCACCTCAGCGTGGCGCCGCACATGACCGTTTCTCAAATGCGGCGGGACGGCTGGCACGTCTGCGCTCGTTGTCCGCGCTGCCACCTCGACTGCTGGGTGGACCTGTCGGTCGTCATTCGGCTGTCAGGCCAGAACGTAAAGCTGTGGAATGCGCGAACCCGATGCCGGCGCTACGGCTGCACCGGCAAGATGATCTTTCTTTGCACCCCGCCTGGCGAGGCGCTAGGCGCCTTCTGGGCTTTGGCTGATGACCGGAGATCATCTTCAGGCCGCCCCTGACAGCGCCTTCCCGATGCTGTTCGGGCTTTCGCACAGGCCCCTGGTCCAACTGCCCGAGCGCGGAGCTGGGATTTTGCAGAGGTGCACGACCTGCGAGCATGAGGTCTGGTTCGGCGGTCGGGACCTATGTCGCCTCTTCCCGAACTGGCTGACCAAGGATGTTTGGCTGTGGGCCAAGGCGATGAAATGCGAGAACTGCCCCAGTGTTCGACAGACCTTCGCCGCCAAGAAGGACGAAGCTGCTCAAGGTTTCAGCAAGGGCCCGGGCGACCCGACTGAAGCCCAGTATGTGCGCCGTCTGATGACCTGGCTGCAGGAGGGAGGCCGTCGGATCGACGATGTCGCCTACTTGGTGAGGGATGTCGATGCCCCGACGCTTAGGGAGGCGGGATTTCCTGACGACGTCGTCGCCCTGTTCGCCGGAGGAACATGCAGCTCCGACCACTTCCATCCCACCGACCAAACGACCTAAGGCATGGGGTCGCGCGCACAGAAAACGGCAAAGGCCGCCACCCCGAAGGATGACGGCCCCAGATCGCGCAACACATGAAACCAGTCATCGCAAACGGTCTCGACTCCACAATCGCGTAACGCCGTGTCAGGTTCCGATCCAGGAGGATTGAAGCCATGGCGACACGGAAGACCCTCATCAAATCCCGCGCAGGCGTCCGCCTTCAGCGCATAGAGCACTTGGCCCGGCAGCAAGTCGTTCAGTCGTCTTGGCGGCTTTCCACGATGCGCCAGAACCAGCCGCGCACCTTTGCTGACGAAGTGGAGGCGGAAGACGCGTTCGACATGGAGGTGATCGCATCGCTGCTGGATCCCATCGTCATCGACATGCAACGGCGCGGATTGATCGACTGACGCCGTCAGCGCACCTAGAGCACGACCTCCACAGAAACCCCTTCAGATGCCCGAGCCGTCATGAAAGCTACGCCATTCTCTCATTCTCGCGCTGCACGCTGGCGCTTGGGACTCTGGCTGAGTCTGGGCGCTCTTCTCGCCGCCCCGCTAATCGCTATGCAGTTCACATCCGAGGTTGCATGGACCGTCTTTGACTTCGCCGCGATGGCGGTGCTGCTTATCGTCGCCGGCTTGGGAGTTGAGCTTTTTCTTTCGAAGATTTGGACGCCACGGACACGTTTGCTTGCCTGTCTTGGTATCTTAGGCGCGGTGATTCTGGTTTGGATCGAAGGCGCCGTCGGGATCCTTCACTGAAAGTCCGCGAGTAGACCCATGTTGGGGAGGTCCCGCGCACAGTGCGGCCAAACCCGACCTTACCAAATGTTATGGTGACCTTGTTCATGCGATGACACGATGATCATCGCATGAACCTTCTAGGCGTGTTTCTCAGAGGTGCTGACAGCTTGTTGAAGCTCATAACACGCCGCGAGCGCTTCCTTTAGCCGGGCGCACGGGCCAGCCACTCCAGCCGCCGTCCCTTCTCCAGCTTCAACCACTCGTCGATCAGCCGCCGCTCCGCGATCAGGGTCTCCACGGCCAGCGCGCGGGCGGCGTCGCAGCTGACCACCTGGGCGCCGCGCTGCATATAGGTCGCGTCGAGATCGGCGGCTGTTGGATGATCTGGCAGCACAGCCAGCGCGCAGGGCCGGGTCGCCGCATCAGGGAGCGCCAGGCGCGGCGGGGCAACCTGCCGGGGCGATGTCGCACAGGCGGCGGTCATGATCGCGAAGGCGAGCGGCGCGATCGGCCGCGAGAGGATCGGTCGCATCAGGGGCGCTCCGGGCTTGGGTGATGGATTCGGCGGTGACGGCTTCGACGCGGACGCGGATGTCGCCATAGGCTTCCGTGCGTCGGACCTGCTCAGCGTTGCCTTGGGCTTCCAAGCCGCGCGCCGAGGCGTCGCTCTCCGCGTGATCGGCCCGCGCTTCCGCCCGATCCAGACGCGCCTCGGCCGACCACGGCAGCCAGGCCCACAGATTGTTCCAGCCCCAGGCGATCAGGGCGATGGCCATCAACACGGCGATGCCGGCGATCAACCAGCCCAGCGGCGTGAGGGTGCGGGTCATGCCTCATTCACCGTCACGGGCACCCCGGCGGCGTTGAGGCGGATCACTTGAACCGCCGGCAGCGCCACGCCGGCCGGCCAGCGCATGCCGCCCTTGGCCAGCCGATCCTTGGCGATGCGCGTGATCGAGACGGCGTTGCCTTGATTGCCGCCCAGGACGTGGAAGTGGGTCGCGTCCTCGCCGATATAGAAGCCGACGTGACCGCCGCCCGTGCGCGTGAAGACCAGAACGCAGCCCAGACGCGGCCCGACCAGCTCACGGCCCCACGTCGCCCAGGACGAGGCGCGAACGGCGATCGCTGGCGACGCCAGTCCGGCAATCATCATGCACATGGCGACGAAGGTGCCGCACCAGGCGGTCTCGTCGTCGACGACCTTGATGCCCAGCACCTTGGCGCCGAGCTTCTGGATCCAGCCCATGATGATCGGGCTATGTTTGGGTCCGACGATTTCACGCACGCCGATTTGCTGGCGGGCAAACGCCAGCCAGGCAGGCTCTTTCGAGGCCATGGTCAATCTCCAGCTGTTAGGGATTGCGCGCTTAAGCTGCGTCGCATAGCGTAGGGGTTGAGCCTTGCGGCTCGCTCTAGCGGGGAGCTAAGGCCGGCGGTTCCGCAAATGCCCCGGCCTGTCCTGTAGGGTCAACTTCACCATGGAGCCCGCAATGGGCTGTTTAGATTGTTCCGCTACTGCCTTGAAACTTCAGCAAGTCGATGACGCTGAAGACACGGCCGACATAATTGACGAGGCGGTCGCGCGAGCTTTGGTCCAAACGCCCAGCAGCGCAAAAGAGTGCGTCGCACTGATTGATCTGGTTATCCACGGTTTGATCGTGGAGCATCGCGCACGAACCGACAGTGCCGACATTATCGGATTACGGGCCATTCGTGCGTTTATCGCCAGCATTGGCGGCGTGTGATGGCCATTCAAAGAAGTGCCCGCCGCCGCTGACGCGGCAACTTGGCGCCAATACGCTCGGGCAAACGCGGCCAGGGGGAGTAAGGTTGGAACTACCGCTTCAAAGGGCGGAGCGCTCCATGGGGTGGCTACGCCGGCACCGCCCCACCAGGCTACGCAGGGACTTCTGACAGGCCCAACCTTACCACCATATTCAGTCCCAGCCTCCGATTAAGCCTCTTCGTCGGCCAACCCGAGTAGTGAGTTCCGCCTAATCATTACAGCGACCGGCAGGCTAAGGGTCTGGCTGCAGCAACCCCTGAAAGAAAATAATCACGGGTTGATAAGTTGCGCAACCCGAGACTTTATCGCCGTAGTCGGGTTCTTGGTTTTAGGCTCTACTAGCGGCCATGAGGGGCGACCGGAATAGTGATCCAGGACGGCTATTCATCGCCGCCTTTGTCATCGTCTTGCTGGCCAACGTTGTGGCGGCGGTATGGGGCTTAGCTCGCGCGATCTGGCATTGATGCGAGCAACTTTCTTTACGGCAGCGCTCGAACCGGTCAGCGTGCACGCAGTTTGGAGAAAATGCCGTTTGCCGCCCGTGCCTTGAGAGACGAAGCCCGCCGCTATCGAGAGCTAAAGCGGGCGATCAACTGCCCGCGCACGCTCGCTTTGCTGAACCAGATGGCGACCGATCTTGAGGACAAGGCGGAAGTGATCGAGACGAATGCCGCGCGACCGGGACGCACTGACAACAGCGGGCGATAAGGGGTAAGTCGAACAGGTCGCAGCTCGTGCTGGACTGCGGCAGGCGGTTCGGCCGATGGCGACATCGGTCGGGCCGCCACCCAAGCTGTCGATTCGACACGCTGGACCGGCGAAGCTAAGACGCGGCGTGTATCGTTTCTTAACCATCGATATCACCGGCCATCGGGCGCGGATCGAAACGATCGCCGCCGATGACGATGACGCTATTCGGCAGGCGAACTCTATTTTGAGAGCGACCTGTCGCTGGCGTCGCTTGACGTGCAGACGCCGTCCGGCGCGGTTATTCGGGGCTTCGTGAAACCGCCCTAGGAGATCTAGGCGTCTGACGGATCAACTGATCACACAGACTTTTGCGTGAAACGGCTGGGTGCCGCAGGTCTGCTTTCAGCGCCGATGTCTATGGCTGAAATCGACCCATAGGACACATTAGCAACCGGTGTTACGGTGAAATATGGTTTTCACTATCGCCTTAACCCTTGCGGTTGCGACCGGTGCAGTGGGCGGATTTGATACGCCACATCGTGAAATCATCGGCCCCAAGACTCTTTGCTTTAAATACAGCAGCCTTCAACTCGTAGAGGGCGAGCGCGTCGCCGACGTCCGTGTCGGGCTGGAAGGCATGGGTATCGAGGTAGAGGGACCTCAGGGGCGTTACAGTGTCCAGGAAAGCGAGATATTCGCCAGACCCGCGACGCTGGGCAGGCGCGTAAACCGCAATGAAGGCACAAACTATTATCGCAGCGGCAACCCCGTGAGCTACGCGATCGCAGGACGCACAAGCTATTCGCCAGATAGGGATACGTTGGTGGTGCGGATGTCTGGCCCGGCTCTCGCTGGCCGAACGACAGACGCTGAGATTTATCGCCGCGTAACTGTCGCCGATCCTGCGTCGCTACGTTGCGACAACCGCTACCTTTACGGCTGGAACATAGCGCTCGGACTAAGCGATTGAACGTCGGTTGCCGATCCCTAGCTGAAGCGCGGATTATCCGCTTTCCGGCGCGGAAGTCGGCGTCCGCTTTCGACGGTGAAGCTCACGACTGGAATCGACCCATTGCGGACGTTGGCAGCTAGTTGAGAACTTCACTCCACGACAGCGTGGGCACCCCCCAAAGGTCGAGGCACATCGCCTTCGCGGTCTCCACGTCCTGCTCCCAATAGTCCCACTCTGGATAGGGACTATCCTCGCGCTCAAACGCAAAGCAGGCCACGCCGCCGTCATCGATCTCCAAAACGGTCTTGGCGAAGCCCTTGTCGTTCGTAACTGAGATGAACCTCTTCATCTGGAAACAATATCCGTGGGGATGTCAGCTAACCACCCATCTCAGACATTTAGATTGTCCGCTTTCGGGTGTATTCCGAACGCAAATAGGGGACCCGAAGGCCCCCTATCGCCATCCCAAGTTCTGGAGATCAGAAGGCTTGGATGTTGACGGACAGCTGGCCTTCATAGGCGCCGGCGAGCAGCGACTTGGACGGAACGGGGATGTTCACGTTCAGGGCCATGGCCGACTTCCAGGCGCCGTGGCTGGCGCTGGTGGAGTTGGCGTTGGCGGCCAGGTTGATGTAGTTGCCGTTGGTCGCGGCGGCCGTGGAGCCGACAGCGCCGGCGGTGTAGGTGCCGGTGACCGAATAAGGCAGCTCGGCCTGGAAGACGTTGGAATCGTAACCGGCGCCCGAGTTGTTCACCAGGCCGCGGATGTCGTTCTTGGACACGGTGACGGTGTTCGACGTGTTGCAGCCGGCCAGGTTGGTGTCGATGGTGACGTTGGCCGGAGCGGTCATGTCAAAGGCGTTGGCCGGGCCGGTGTCGTCCGAGGCGTAGATGCCGATGGTGCCGAAGTCGATCGTGGTCGAGGCGTTGCCGGTATAGTAGGCGCAGTCCGTCGACACAGCGCCCTTCAGGGTGAAGGTCGCGCCGTCGTTGTTCGAAGCCGTGCCGTTGTTCGCGGCCGAGCTGCCGGCGATCACAACCATCGAAACGTTCTGGTTGACGTTCTGATGAACGCCAGCAGCTTGCAAGGCGGGCAGATAGAAGGCCGAGATCGGGTCCGTGGTTTCGTTCACTGTGGCACCAGCAACCAACTGAAGATTGCCGTAGCCGGGCACGTTGATCGACGGGCCGTTCGTCACGCCCGCTGTGGCGGACGCGTGATAGACAGTGCCAGCCATGGCCGGAGCTGCGACGAGCGCCAGCGCCGCGACGCCGGCCATCAAAGAAGCAAGTTTCATAGTCATCTCTCCAAGCGAATAGTTCGCCATTGTTGAATCAGCGGTCGCTTGGTTTCCCAGCTCCCCCCCGTCTTTTCGGAAAGGGCTAAGCCCATCCCGATAACCTGGGCTCTCCAAAAGCCGTGCCGTCCCGAAAGGATACGAATCAGCGACTTGGCTAACGCGGGTTAACCATGCGGCTCTATGCGGCGCACGGCGTTCGCGCAACGCGGGTCTTGGCGATTGAAGCTTGGCAAGTGCCGAAATGGCACACCAGATCTGCGCAAACCCGGTTCGTCAGCTGAAGAGGCCATTAAACCAGATCGTCAGGGCGGCGGCGGCGATGATCACGAGCGAGAAACAGATGACGGTGATGCGCAGGCCGTGATGCGGCTGATCTGACACCGGCCGGTCGAGCAGGCCTGCCGGCGGCAGCTTCATCGCCGCCTGGGCTGCCCAATCCTCGCGGCGGATCAGGGTGAACAGGCGGATCGCCATGACGCTCCATGGCGGCGGGCTGCGATCTCGCTGCACGAAGTCTAAGACGATAAGGGCGAAGGCCAGCGAACAGAGCGCGCCCAGCGGCAGCAAGGGCGACATATGCTCGACGCGGACCAGCCGCCCCGGAAACACAGTCGTCGCCCCCCGCACCATCAGGAAGATCGCGATCAGCAAGACGACGGAGCGCAGGAACAGGCTGCCCGAGATCCGCGTGTGATAGGTCGGCCCGAGTAGTCGGAACACGACCGTCATCACTCCACCTGCCGACAGGAACAGCATCCCTGTCAGAACGACCCATGCGTGATGCGTCATGACGACGCCTCCTTGCTTTCCACGGCCGCCCGAAGGCCGGCCTTGATGATGCGCCCCACCAGATTGAAGAAGCCGCGCGGATCGTTGGCGGCCATCCAGCCGATCGCCAGCGCCACGACGCGGAAGTCCAGCACCTTGACCAGGGCGACGATCGACGGCGTCGCCGCCTCGGCCGCCACCGGGCCGGCGAAGACGCCGATGCCGAGGGACAGCCAGGCTCGCACCCGCGCCTCGCGCGTCGCGCCCTTGGACCCATAGGCTGGGATCATGCCGAGGCCGCCCGCGATCAGGCCGCCGCACAGCCCCCAGAACAGGGGCAGGTCACGCGGGTCGAACATCCGCCCCTCCGATAGTCAGGCCGTGTTGGAACAGCCGTTGGGCGGCTTGGGTGGCGGTCAGGCGTCTGCGGTCGGCAGAGGGTCAGGATGCAGGGCGGGGCCGTGGATCTGCGCGTGGGTCAAAACCCGGTCCAAGGGCGCGGTCAGGCCGTCCCGATAAAGGTCCGGGTCCGCCTTGGCCTCGGTCAGAATGGCCGCGATCTCGCGCAGCTTGGCGCCGACCGCCAAGGACACGGCTTCACGCGCAGCGTAGTTTTGTTCCAGCTTGTTGGTCGCCATTCTAATCGATCCTATTGATGGTGGTCAGCCGTTTGGAGCGGCCTGGAACTGGACCCGGCCGCCGATCGTGGCGCTCTCGCCAGGCTGGGTGCTGCGCATCCACACCTGATAGCGGACGGCGCCGGTGCGGCTTCCCTGAGCGACGACGTAGGCTGACGGGTCGCCCGAGGTAGAGTTGAACGCCTTGGTGCCCAGCACAGCGGCCCCCGAGCCGTCCTGCGCCAGCTCGCGCAGCTGCATCTCGCCGTAGAAGTCGGTGACGCCCGATCCGCTCGGGACGAATAAGAAGGTGCCGACGTCGAAGTCCGCCGCGACGACAACGCCATTCGGACCAGCCGAGATGCCGCCCATGTCGTATTGCGCCATCAAGGTCCAGGACGTGGTGACGGAACGATCCGTGACCGACACGAGGGCCTGGCGGGCGCCGCCGGTGACGTTGTCGAAGACATACGGAGCCGTGGTCATGCGGCCATTCAGGCCGTTTCCAGTCGTCATTGCGCCGAGACCGATGCTCGCCGGTCCCCACCACTCAAGAAGGTTTCCGGTGGCGCCGAAGGGAGCGCCGAAAGCAAGGACGCGGACATTGGAGCCGACCGTCGTCTGAAGCGTGTCGGTCGCGTCGTGGAAGACGGTGTTTGAGCCCCAATAAATGTAGGGCGCCTCGAAGGCGATATAGCTACCCAGGGCGGACGACACCCAGCGTCCGCGTGCCGGCTTGGCGCCATCCGCAGCAGCGACGATCTCGACACGCGCAAGCGCTTGCTGGGCTTCGAGATCGAACACCAGCGTCTTGATAATCGACGCCTCGGCCTGAAGCACGTTCGCCGAATAGTCGTCGGTGAAATCGGTCGCAACCTCGCCGAAGTTGACCTTGATCGCCCAGACCGGCAGCACGCCGCCAGACGGGGGGACGGCGAGCAGGCGGAAACCCGTCGTTCCGGCCGGCGCAACAGAGGACGCTGACGAGCGGCGGCGCTCGGCCTTCTCGTCGAGCGTATTGTCCACCCGCACGCCTTCGACCGCGCCAGAGGGCGTGATGTATTGCAGGCGGACGTGACCGCCCCCGACTGGTGAGGCGTTGTAGCCCAGGCCGTGCTTCTGGCCCGGCGAGGCGGGATAGACCTGCGATACCATGTAGTCGCCGACCACGAAGATGCGCCCCACCTCCTGGTCGTTGATCAGCTGGACATTCGGGCCGCCTTCCTTGACCCAGCCACGGATCGAGGACGAACCGGCCGGGTCTGCCGCGCCGGACGGATTGTCGATCAGATTGGCGGCCTGGTTGGAACGGGCCGTCAGGGTGTCGATCTGCTCCTGCCGGATCACCGTCTCGCTGGCCTGCAGGTCCGCGAGTGCGTCGATGTCCGCGCGCTGCTCCAGGATCGTCGGGGCATTGGGGCCAGGGTCGAGCACCGGCGCTGTGTAGGGTCCGTAGACGTGGCGCTCGGAGTAGTTCTGGTTCCGCTGATACTGGATCGCGACGTAGTAGGTCGCGCCGGATTGCAGGCCGTCGATCGGTATATTCGTGACGGTCGGCGGGCCCTGATAGGCCTGCGTCCATGGGCCGGTTGCGGTCGGGCCGGTCTCGACGATGATCGCGGTCGCCGTGTCGTTGGAAACGCCGCCACCCAGGTCGAAGCCGGGAAGCTGGCCGCCGCCGGGTGCAGGAGGGCGCGGGGTGATCGTCCAGTCCCCGGCGCCGGGCGGGCTGACGAATGTGGGATCGACCGGCGTCAGAACCTGCGGCGTCGGCGGGGTTGGGCTCTGGCCTAGCGCGAAGGGATATTTGGCGTCTGTTTCGCTGACGAACGACACCCGAACTATGCCCGTCGCGGGGTCGTAGTCGGTGTTGAGGCACAGGCATTTTAGGCCGTTCAGGACGAATCCTGCCTCGGTGATCGTGAAGGCGTCGCCCGGCCGGATGCGTTGCAGGTGCGGTTTCAGCGGGATCACCCCCGCGATGCCCTCGCGCGTGTTGGCGATTTGCAGCGCCGCGAGCTGTGCGGCCTGAACTGCGCTGGTCACATAGGGATAGTCGATCCCGCTCGGGCGAACGCCGCCGTCTTCGTCGCGATAGGCCTGGGCGGTGACCTCCTGGTCGAGCGCCGTCATCTGCCAGCGATGCGGCTCGCTCCAGAACCGGGGACGCAGGGTATTGATCCGGTCGATACGGCTCGCAGCCGTGTCGATCTCCAGCGGCCCGGCCGTGTCATAGGCTGAGACCGTGACGATGCTGGTGCGGGGCGCCGCGCGCTGGATGCAGCTGATCTTGCCGGCGCGCTGGGCGTAAATGGCGCCGCCCGCTTGCAGGAAGCCCGTCAGCACCTGGTGCTTGTCGTCGTCCGTCGTGGGATAGGCCGCGCAGGTCCAATCGTTGATGTCGGCGATGTTCGCGGCCGCGACGAAGGCCGGGACATCGATGCCCGACAGCTTCGCGCCGATCCCGCCGACCTGATAATCGACCTGCGGCGCGCCCTTGCCGGTCGGGCCTTCCCAAAGCCCCAGCGCCCACTTCAGCGCCCACAGGATCGGGTTGGCGGAATAGGTCCAGGTCGAAGGGTTCGAAAGCAGGTGCGAGCCCGAGCCGCCCGGATAGGTGCTGTCGAGGCGCGGGTCATACACCTTCAGCCCGCGCAGGGTGATCAGAGGCTTGATCTCACCCGTCGGGAAGGCGGTCCCCTTCGAGTTCTCGCCCATGACGATCATGTAGCAAGCCTTGCCCGACAGCTTGTGCGCCGAGGTCCAGCCGGGAAGGGTCGCGCCGTTCTTCAGCCCAGTGGGCGAGGTAAGGGCGGTGTCGGGCTGCGTGCCGAGCTTGTTCTTGTACCAGAGCTCGCCGGCGTACTGGCTGCTGATCGCCTTGCCTGAGCCGTCGAACGCTACTGTCTCATCGTCGGCCATGAAGCCTTCGAAGCCGTCGATCGGCCCGGCGCCCGAGATCACTGACGGGATGCCGTAATACATCAGATCGGGACCGAAGGTCTTTCTGTAGACGGCCGAGCCGGGAACGCCGACGCGGCCGGCGGCGAAGGGGATCGGCCCGTCGGGGTCGAGCGTCCATTCGAAGGTCCGGCCTGCCACCCCGACTTGGGGCTGAAAGATCGACATGGCCGCCGAGATGGCGACGTTCATCAGGACGTTGCCCGCGATGCTGGTCAGGGTCGCACCGATTCCGGCCGATGCAGCAGCGCCGGCGCTCGCAGCGGCAGCGGCAGGCGCGGCGGCGGCGACGGCGGACGCGGCGGCGGGCAGGAGGAACGGCATTCAGACCCTCCAGGCGCAAATGAACAGATGAGGGATCATCGGCTCGATCAGGCCCGAGGCGGGGTTCAGGCCCAGCACCCGGCCATTATCCAACGCCACGGCGAGCGAGCAGCCGAAGCCGTCTCCATCCTCCGACGGCATGGCGATGATGTCGCCAGGCAGGGCGGCCGCCGGCGGCACACGCTCCAGGTCGGTCGCATCCATCAGGGCGATCAAGTCCTTGAAGCCGAGGCGACGGATGTATTTGAGGGCGCCGGCAAAGGTCTTGTGGCGCGTGCCGTTCAGCAGTTTCGCTGATCGGCCCATCTTGCCCATCGCGTGCGCCGCCAGCTTGCCGCAGTCGCGCTTGCCCGGCTGGACGGCCTTGAACGCAAAGCGGTCCATGCAGGCCTGCGTCGCAGCCTGGCGCTTCATCATGGGGTGCATGGATCGCCCTACTTGGAGAGAGGCACGAAGGTGTTGAGCAGGCGCTTGAACAGGCCGGGGTTCTCCGGCCGGCTGCGCCACTCGTTCTTGCGGGCGACGCCGTCGACATAGGCCAGGCCCATTTCGCCCGGCCATATCCGCTGATGCGTCGCGTGGTTCAGGCGCCAGTCCGCGTTCGGCTCCAGCTGGCGTTCGGCCTGGGTGCCGCACTCCAGCGACAGCAGCCAGCTATCGCCGACCTGAAACCGGGGCTTGTCGATCTCGCCGTCAAACTTCAGCTCCGGCGCGCCGATCAGCAGGCCGGTTGTCTGGTCAACAGCGCCCTCCCACCACTGAACCCGCGTGCCTTGCGTCGACGGAGCGGCGAGGGCGGCGGCGGCGACGTCCGAGACCGGCAGGATGCCGATGTCGATCCGCGTCGTCTGAGCCTCTGAGCCGTCCTTGATCGATCCGACCGTGTCGAGAGAGCCATAGACCGGGTGATGTCCGAGGTAGGCCTCCGGACCATCGCCCTCGCCGGCGTCGAAGACGACGAACCCGCCATCGGTCAGACAGATGGCGCCGCCTACCATATCTAACCGCACCAGCGTCGCCTTGACGAAGGCGGGCTGCTGATAGGCGGCGATCAGGTTCGCGTCCATCAGCGCTCCCTCACCGTGAATGAAACCTCGACGTTATGGTTGGCTATGATCGTCAGGTCGGAAACGTCGCGCGGAAAGCCCTCAATCATCGGCTGCTCGACCTCGACGATATCATTGTCGGATGGAGGGAAGCGCAGCATGGTCTGCAGCAGCACATTCGCCTGGCCGTTCTCCAGTACGAGGGCGGCGCCGGCAGCGCGGTAGAGGAACCGGCGACCCTGCGTGACGATCGACAGGAACTGACCCTTTCGGATCACATAACCGGGCGTCATGCCTTTGAGCGCGACGATACGCCCTGATTGGCCCGACGTGTTTACCCGAGGCGCGCCTGGCGCACCGATCACCACGCCGGGCTGATAGACCGCCATCACGACAGTCTGCCCTTCGGTCATCAGGTCAGACCAGTCGAGGGCGTCGACGTAGTCCATCTCGCCCATATCGAAGGTGATCTCGTATCGAGATCCCTTACGCAGCAGTTCCTGTTCACCATCGCCGAAGGCCGGCGTCAGCTGGTTTTTCGCAGAGAGCAGGCGCACCGACATCGAGGCCGGCGGGGCCATGGGCAAGACTGCGCTCATCGGCGACGCCCCAGCGCGTAGCGATCAGACCGCACCAGGTCTGAAGGCACCGTCTTCCGAGAGGCGTTGAAGCTGGAAACCCCTGCTGAAGCCGACATCTCCTCCATGTTCTGCAGCAGGTCGGACGTCATGACGGCCCCCCGGTTATCGAACTTCAGCGTCTGGTGGACGATCGGCACACCAGCCGAGCGCGAGGATCCGCCGCTCGTTTCGGCCATGGTTTCGCGCAACATCCGCGCCGTCTCGACGGCGCTGGTGACGTGCCCGGATCCGCCGATCATGAACAGTTCGGGCCGGCCATGCTCCACAGTGTGATAGAAGCGCCCGGCCTCGGCCCCACCGCCGGCCGCGCGCCCGCCGCCGAAGAATGACTTGGCGACGTTGAAAGCCGACGAGATCCAGCTTCCAGCGCCGCCGTCCGCGCTGCCCCCTCCGGACCTCGCGCTGCTGAACAGGTTGAAGAGCTGGTCCAAGGCGCCGTCCAGCAGCCGTTCCTTCAGCCGGTCGCCGATGTATTCGCCGATCCGGCCCTCGCGGATCGCCTCGGTGACCTCGCGCCCGTAGGACTTGAACTGCGCCCGCAGTCGCTCGTCTTCCTGATGGTTCAGAACGTTGATTTCGCCCTGCTGACGGCGCTGGAGATTGTAGAGCGACGCGCGCTCTTCTTCCGTCACCACGCCATCGGCCTCAGCGGCGACCTTGCGCGCCTTGCGTTCCAGTTCGTGCTCTAGGGCCATGATCTGTTTGGCGATCTCGAACCGCTGGCGGGTCGTTTTCGCCAGCCCGTCCTGGATGTTCAGCAGCGCGATCGCATCGTCCGCAACGACGGTCTCGGCCTGCAGCTGCTTGGCGGCCAGCTCCCGACGCTGGGTCTGGATGATCTCGCGATCCTTTAGCCGGTCGGTTTCTTGATCGAGCGTTTCGAGCTGCTGCAGTTGAACCTTCGCGGCCTCTGTCAGGGCGCCGGTTCGCTGAAGCTCAGCCTTCAGCGCTTCCCGCTTCGTGTCTCTTTCCTGCTGATCCAGCGCCAGCAATGATTTGGCCAGCTGCGCGCGATCTTCGGGGGTGTCGCCGGACCAGCGCTCGCGCGTGGCGTCGCGGCGCGCGGTCATCATGTCGCGACGCAAGTTCTCGGCCGCGCGTTCGGCTTCGCGCTTACGCCTTTCGGCCTCCCGCTCGGCCTGGCGCGCCGCCGACGCGGCCGAGGAGCCGCCACCGCCGCCACTTCGCGCAGTGTGGCCCCTTGTTTCAAAGTCACCCTTCGGAGCGATAGCGAAGGCGGCGACACCTCGGGCCACTTCGTCCGTGTTGAAGACGCCCGGCACATTAGGATTGTCGCCGCTACCCGCGAGATGGCCATAGACACGGCCTAGGGCAAACTCACCCGCACGCTGAATGACACCCGTTCCCGGTATGGCGCGACCGATCGCCATGAACGCTTGCGCCCAGCCTGGAGCACGAGCCTCAATCTTCGAGAACTCAGCCGCCATGCCTGCCAGTTCTGCGGCGACATCAGCGAAGATGTCGGCCAGGGGCGCGACGGCGGTGTCCCGCACGATGCGCATCTGCTGTCCAGCACGCTCGAGCTTCCGATCTGCCTCATCAAGTCTTGCGTTTGTTTCTTTATCGATCACCAAACCGAGATCGCTTGAAGCCTGCATCAGTTGCTCGATCTCATCACGGGTCATGCGGATCACAGGTAGGGCCTCCTCGGCGCCTAGCTGACGAGCGAGCGAAACCTGTTTGCTCCGATCCGAAACCCGGCCCAGCGTGTCCGAAAGCAGAAGCAGCATCTCGTCGGCGGTTTGAACGTTTCGCAGCTGCTCCTTTGTGATGCCGAGCTCCTCGAAGACCGGCTTCAGCTTGGCATCTCCCAAGCCCATCTTGAACTTGCCGAGAGTACCGTTCAGCTTTTCCATCACGCCTTCCAGCGTGCCAGTGTCTACGCCAGCCTCGTCGGCGACGTAGCGCCACTGCTGCAGGGCCTCGACGCCGATGCCAATCCGATCCGCCGTGTCGGTCAGGTCGGCCGCGTTCTTCATTGCCTCAAAGGCCCCCTGGGTGGCGATCGCCAGCGCGCCCAGCGCCGCCGCCGCCGCCATGCCGGCAAAGCCAAACGCACCCAGGGCGACGCCGGCGGATCCTGCGCGGCTGGTCAGGCCGTCGAAGCCCTGTTTCACCTCGCCAGCGCCCAGCGACAGGGCGCGGATCGCCGGATTGGCCGACTTCTCGCCCAAAGCGATCTCGGCCCACATTTTCTTGCCGCTGTCGCCGACCTCGTTGAACGTGCGCCTAACGACCTCGCCGCCAGACACATAAAGGCGAACGCCGACGCCGCCGCGTCCTGCTGTTGCATCAGTCATCGTCGGGCTCGTCCTCGGCATGCGCACGCCGTGCGCGCGGTTCCGTCTTCTCTCGTCGCTTTTCGGCGACGCCGGCCGCCTTCAGGGCCGCCGGCTCGAACGCATCCAGCAGGGTCTCGATGATCCACCCCGGCACATGATTGAGGCGGGCATGGACGGCTTGTCGGTCGATCCGGCGGGGCGTCATGCCGCCGCCCGTCCAGGCGCCGGGGCGCTGAACCGCGTCCCAGATCTCGGCGCCCTCGGCCGTTCGGCACGCATGCTCAAAACGGGGACACCGGCGGCCCTCGATCGCAACGCCTTGGCTGCAGGGCGCGGCGATCTTCTGGCAACTGAAGCAGTGGTCGGGGCCTACGCCGTCGTCCCTGGCGCCGAAGAGCCATTCGGCGAGGCCCCGAAGGGCTCCCCCTCGACGATCAACAGCACCGCCGCCTCCGTCAGCACGGCCATGATTTGGTCGCTGAGCTTCTCGTCCAGGAACAGCGACCGGAGCACGTCCCGGCTGATGGGAGCGGGCGCGCCGTCGTCGAGCGTGAACCCGATCCAGCTCGAGACCCCGACCAGGGCGCACTCGACAGCCGTCAGCCAGGCCGAGATCCCGATCAGATAGTCGGCGTATGCGCCCGGATCATCGTCACGCATCCGCTTCCAGCCCCGGACGCCCCCCTCTGGCAACAGGTCGTGCTCGACTAGAAGGGGGAGCAGCTCAGCATCATTCTGCAGAACGGCTTGGGCGGCGGCGCGTGCGCTGTGCCACTCGGGACTGCGGAGCCGGCGAACGGTGACAGACGCGCCCGTGTAGAGGCCGCGCAGCGACTTCGTCACCGGATCCTTTTTGAGGGCGACGCGGATGCTCATGTGTAGGCCGCCACGTCGTTCGTGATGATGATCTGCGCCGCCGCCGCAGCCGCCGTCTGATAGGGCGACCAGTTGATGGTGCGCTCCATCTGGCCGGGTCCGCTGATCGGAATGGCGCTGGGCGCCAGCAGAGCTTGCGGGTGGCGCAGGCGGATCAGGTGCCCGGCTCGGACGCCCAGCATGCGGAAGGTCGCCGCAAAGGTGTCTTCCTCCTCGTCCATCTGATCGAAGACCGCGCCGATCGCACGGAACGAGGCCGAGCCGGAATGTTGGGTCGCATTCGGTCGCAGGCTGGACACCGTCGGCGTGGCGCTAAGAAAGATGCCCTCCTGAAGCTGGCGGCTAAAGCTGAACGACCCCGTCAGCATGTTGCCGGCGGCGACGTCGTCGACTTCGAACAGGGCACGCAGGATGGGCGCCTCGGTCGGAACGGCGGTGACATCGCCAACGGGGAAGGTGGTCAGCTTCTTTCGGCGCAGGCCGGCCAAGCTGATGTTCAGGTTGAAGTCCTGGGTGTTTTCGCCCGTGAACTGGGTCGAGAGCTGCGACATCGTCAGGCCCTCATAGACCCGGATGTCGTTGTCGCCGACCTTGATGGCCAGGTCGAAATACTGCTCCGCCTTGGAGCCGCTTTCGAAGGTGTGATCGAACAGCTCGCCATTGGCGACAGCCGCCGAGGGCGGTCCCATGGCGGCGCGCAGCAATAGCGGCAGCTGACGCGTATCGGCGTCGACGACCAGCTCGCCGGTCAGGCGGAAGAAGCCCTTACGCGGCCGCGTCGGATCCAGCACATTCTTGCGGATGCCGGGATTGCCCAACTTAGTCCGCTCGCGCCATTCCTGCGCGGGCGTGATCGTCAGGGACAGGAACTCGAAGTTCTGCCAGACGGTCGGCGCCGTCTCCAGGTTCGCGCGGCGGCCGATGCGGGTTTCGCAGTCGCCGCCATACCAGACGTCAGCGGGCATGGATCAGTCCTCCTGGGCGTCGGTGACGCCGGCGATGGCCAGGTCGCGCTCGGTCGCGCGGCGGCCCTTGTCGTTGGAAATCGCGCCGTCGACGGCGCTGGCGTTGACCTGATGCAGGCCGGCCTCTGAGGTGACGATCCAGACCAGCTTGGGCTTGGGGCCGGGCTTGTTCGGCGCGTCGGTTTCGGTGTCGGTTTCCGTGGTCATGTCAGGCTCCGGTCAAGGGGTGCGGCCCAGCGCGTCGCCCGAGCGGACGCGGATGGTGAAGGTAATGAAGAAGCTCACGCCATTCGGCGGCAGCTCGTCGTCGGTCTGCTCGCCAAGGATCAGCCGTTCGGCCGTACCGGACAGGGTGGGATTGGCGTCCTGCAACACTGCCAACGCCGCTAATGCGTCCTCGACGCGGTTGTCGCGTCGCAGACGCTCAGGGCCGGCGATAGCGAGTTCGAGCTGACACTGGCGTTCGACGACATAGCGAACCGCCGGTCCGCCCATGAGCTGACGAACCGGGTTCGTCCTGACCTTCACCAAGGCCGCCGCTTGGATCAGTGTTCGCTCGTCGCCGGTCGGGGTGAAGGGCGCCGATGGGTCGATCTTGAGGTCTGAAGTCACGTTGATGAAGCCAGCCGATAGGAGGGCGTCCGCGACGTCCGACGCCAGCTGCTGATAGGCGGGTTCAATCATTGCTCGGTCCCGTCAGAAGGGCCTGGCTGCCGGGTTGTTCGAAGTAGCGGACGAACAGTCTGTCGATGGCGCCGGCGGCGTTTCTCTGTGCGCGCTCGCGAATGACATTGCCGCGCAGCATCCGTGGCAGGCGGGCTTCCTTGACCAGGTAGAAGACGACAATGGTGGTCAGGCCGTTCCCCGTGCGCAAAGCGGTGGCGCTGGCCTTGCGGAAGCTGCCGGGCCGTGAGGCGCTGGATCTCGCCTCGGCCACCAGCAGGGAGGCCTGACCTTGGCGGTAGATCAGCCTCAGCTTTCCGAATCTGGCCTCGGCGATGGCCAGCGTATTGTTGCGCTGCCCGCTACGCCCGCCAGGCCGAGGCACGCGGCCGCTCGGCCACACGTCGGGATTTGGGATCAGCAGGAAGTGCCCGTTCGGCGATCGGACCGTGGTCGCCTGCTCGAATGCACGCTGCAGGATGGGGAAGGTGGAATAGACCTGGGCGGCGGGGTTCAGCCCCCGGTTCTTGTATTTGCGTACACGGATGGTCTTCGTCATCCGCGCGGCGTTGCGTAGGCCAGATTGAGCGACATCCTGCCGCCACTTCGTCTGCGTGTCGCCGGCATAGTCGAAGAGCGCGGACTGGATGGCGCCCTCGACCCGCTTCAGACCAGCGTCCATCTCCTTGTCGAAGTCGCCAACGAGCGCCGCCTTCAGCTGCGCAAGAGTGGTCACCCCGGCATCACCTCGACCGCCCACCAACGGCCATCGCCATCCGCCGTGGGTGCCTCAGCAACTTCCCAGAGGTCCACGCCGTGGCGGAAGAAGTGCCCCTCCTTCAACGTCGGACAGGCGGCCTTGGCGACCCTGATCGACGGACGCGTGCGAGTGAAGGAGATCGCCTGCAACCGATCCGCCGGCGTCGGATGATCTAGTTGGATCCGGACACCGACGAAGGCGGCGCCATCGACCGAATACAAGGCGTCGTCGCACAAATGCTCTTCAATGGCATCATCGATGCCGTCGAGGAGATCCGAGAAGCCGGCCACGATGGATCAGCCGATGCGAGCCGAGCCAAGCCGCGTCGCGGCACGCTCAACTTCTTCAACCGAACCGAAGCGGATCTTGCCGGAGCGCTCTAGGGCAAACGCGCGTCGCTTGGGCACGGAAACAGCCATGCCCCTGCGCAGACGTTCGCCGCCGGCGCCCAGCAGCTTGGAGGTCGACAGGATCGCGTCAACGCGTTCTTCCTCGCCGCCATCGGCAGGCGGACCACGCCGTGCACGAGGGGGCTTTGCCGCCTTATCGGCCGCCGCCTTATCGGCCGCCGCCTTATCGGCCGCCGCCTTATCGGCCGCCGCCTTATCGGCCGCCGCCTTATCGGCCGC
>NZ_JBYTCZ010000004.1:0-159481 GCF_058790795.1 Brevundimonas sp. EU05-FHT14B07 | reverse complement strand
CGCGTCCAGCGACGGCTGCGCCTGGCTGGACGCGGCCTGTAGAGCGAGCTGTGAGGTCGAGGTCGGCGTGTTCGTATTGTCCATGACGTGTTCCTTTCGACGGGCTTGTCGGAGGGCGCGACGCCGCGCACTCGGAAAAGCCCGCCGCCCGAGGCGATCGGGCGGCGGGGTAAAGCGGAGCGCCGACTTACTTCAGGCGGCCGGGGATCAGGACTTCAGGACGGGTGCAGATGTGCAGACCGTTGGTCTGGCCCTCCAGGTCGATCCACTTCTCGCCCGTCGGATCGAGGGTCGCCATGGCATAGCGCGGCAGACCCTTGCGGTTGACGGCCGAGAACCAGTTCGCCGGGGCGTAGCGACTGATAAACAGGCCAGGAACCCCCATGGGGATGAAGCGGCATTCGTCCGCATCCATCTCGACATCGCCGTAACCCGGATACTTCTCCCAGATCACGCCGCCGTAGGTGAAGGACTCGGAAGGATCGCCGCGCAGATCCTTGGCCTCCATCGTGGCGCGATAGGTGTCGATCACTTCAGGATGGTTGGCGACTTGATCGTAGAGGGCATCACCGCACGGTGCCCAGATGCCACGAACCGGCTTGTTGCCGAGGATCTGGCGCATCTTCGTCTTAAGCCCCGAAAACTGCGCCCGCAGCAGACCGGCATCGCCAATAGTCCAGCCTTCACGTGTCACATCGATTTCGATTGCGGCCGGCTCTGTGACTTCGAACTCATCGTAAAGGTCGAGCAGGACGCTGCCATCCTTGTCCAGGATCAAGCCTTGGATCGCACCCAGACGGTGATATTCCTCGGTCACCGTCAGGGTATCATCCATCGTCTGAAGCTTCTCGTCGCGCGCGGCCTCGATCCCGACGAGCTGATCCTCAGAACCAAACTCACGCACGTCCTGAAGTTCGTCCGCCATCAGACGGTCGCGCACGGGTACGTGCGGGATGACCAGGGAAACGCCCTGGCGCGTCGGATCCTTCATCGGCGTGGGATCCGCGCCGCGCGGCAGGACGGGGGCAATGTCCAGACGCGAGTTTTTGCGCTCGATGACAACGGACGTCGTCGGCACGCCCTGCTCTTCGAACAGGCCCAGCTGCGCGATGCGCTGCGGCGGGGTCTCGGTGGCGTTGATCGCCGCCGTCAGGGTGGTGGTTTTGAAAAGGCTCGACTTGAAGACGTTCACCAAAGACATGGTCGGTTTCCTTGCGTGTTGGCAGCCGACGGCCGTCAGGGCGACGTCGGTGAAAAGAGACCGGCCCGGCCGCTGGCCGGGCCGAGATGAGGGAAGAAGGCGCCTTGATCAGACGCGGGCGAGGACGCCCTTCGCGGCCAGCTGGGCGACGGCCGCCGCCTTTTGATTGTCCGTGGCGCCGGCAGGCCAAACCAGCTTGGCGAGGGTCACTTCGCCATCCCGTTCGAAGCTGACCCCATCGACCTTCTCGGTCGTGGTGACGTAGTCGTCGAAAGCGATGCCAGCGGCGGTCTGGCTGCCGTCGGTGGCCGACGGCGCCAGCTTCACATAGTCACCGCTCGTAGTGACCTTGCCGAGCACCTGGCCGGCGAGGAGCGTCTGCGACAGGCCGACGACAATGCGCTGACGCGACCGATAGCCATTGGCTTCGGACAGGATGAAATGGCCCGCACCAGGCGAGTCCTTGAGGATGGTCATGAGAGGTCTCCAGATCCGACGCCGCCCTGCGGCGCCTTCAGGCGATTGAGGTTGGAAGGCTCAGGCGAGGCTTATTTGACGCTGCCCTTGGCGCGTTCGGCGCGGCGCTTGTAGATGGCCGACGGGTCGAGACCGGAAGACGCCGGCTTGCTGGACGTAGAAGCATCGGCGCCAAGGCGCGGCGAGCCCTTTAGCGTCGCTTCGAGACGGCGCGCTCCGCCGCCGGAGTAGGCAGCCGACGTCTTGCGGAACTGGGCATAGGTCAGCCCAGCTGCAATCGCCGCCGTCGCCGCCTTCGGGTTGGCTTCAGCTTCGGGCGACCCAGCGATTTTCTCGGCTTCGGTCTGGTCGCTGTCTTCGTCGCCTTCAGCGGGGTCATCCGCCTCAGCATCGGCGTCATTGTCGTCGGCGTCGTCGTTTTCAATCTCGGCATTCGGCGCATCGGCGTCGTCTTCATCGTCCGCCGGCGGTGCCTCCTGGGCGGCCTCGGCCTTCAGTCGAGCGACTTCGGCTTGCGCCTTGCGGGCGGCGGCCTGGGCGGCAGCCAGAGCGGTGCTCGCGGACGGCTTGCCGCCCGCTTTCGGTGTCTTGGCCACAGGGGCCTCCTTTGCAGGGGAAGCCGAAGCGCGGTCCCGCGCGCTGCCGGCCGATCCTTGTGAACCCGGGACGGTGTTGGTTTTGGAGCCGGCGACCTGGTCGCGCAGCTCGGCGAACGCCTGCTCTTCGGAGGCGATGGCATCGATCAGTTTCAGGCCGAGCGCAGAACGGGGCGCTTCGTCGTGATGGCCCATGAAGACGGCCGCCTGCGTCGCCAGAACTTCTTCCGCAGAAAGCTGGGGCCGGCCGGCGACCACATCCGAGACGAAGTCCCGGCCGCACTGATCGATCTCGGCCTGGAGATCCGCGCGCGCCCGATCCGACAGTGAGGCGAACCAGGCGCCGTCGGTCTTGGCGTCACCGAACTGGATAGGCGTTATTTCGACGCCGGCCTTTTCCAAGGCCCCGGACCAGTTCTCATGCACGATGACGGCGCCGATGGACCCCACCAAGCCGACGCGGCCGGCGACGATCTTATCGGCGCCGGAGGCGATCCAGTATCCGGCCGAGCATGCCATGTCGGCATAGACGTGGATGGGCTTGCCGCCGCCCCGCGCGCTGTTCTCGCGCATGTATTCGGCGAGCGCAGGAAGGCCGCTGGCGACGACGCCGCCCGGCGTCGCTTCACGGATGAAGACGGCCCGGACGCGGTCGTCCTCGTTGGCTTCGCGCAGGCCCTGCAGGATGGTGTCGTAGCCGTGATAGACCTCGCCGCAGAACATCTCGCCGCGATCGAGCAGCGGCTTGTCGATCTGCATCAAGGCGACGCTGTCTTTCAGCGTCCAGCAAAAGCCAAAGTCATCCGGCTCCCCGGCATAGAGAGGCGTGTAGGCCAGGCGCGTCTCCATAGGGACGGGCGTGTAATCGCCATCGTCGTCCATGGCGGTCGGTTGGCGGTCCAGGCCCGCCAGCTTACGGATCAGAGCGGAGAAGCGGCCGGGCTTGACGCTGGCCTCGGCATCGACATCGCGCACGCGGTTGGCCAGCTCGAAAGCGGCGCGCGGCGTGAGTAGAAGGGGACGGCCCGCGTGGCGGGTCGCCAGACTGGTCAGGTTCGACATGAGGTGTCCTCAGATGGCTCGAAGGCCGGTCAGGCCGCGACGGGCCGGGCATCCAGGAAGGCGTTGTGATCGACGCTGTCGGCGATCGCGGCCACGCGCGACATGGCCGAACGGCGGGCGGAGCGAGGGCGCTCATCCCGCTGGCGATCCGCCTCAGGGTCATCGTCCGGCACGACGGGATCGCCATCGACCGGCAGGCCCAGTTCGCGCTT
This sequence comes from Brevundimonas sp. EU05-FHT14B07, assembly GCF_058790795.1. Taxonomy (NCBI): domain Bacteria; kingdom Pseudomonadati; phylum Pseudomonadota; class Alphaproteobacteria; order Caulobacterales; family Caulobacteraceae; genus Brevundimonas; species Brevundimonas sp. EU05-FHT14B07. Next base: position 155,933 of record NZ_JBYTCZ010000004.1, on the reverse strand, counting down.
GTAGGCGTTCTCGCGGGCCTTCTGCTCGAGCTTGTCTTCCCAGTTCGAGCCGTCGTACTCAGCGCACTCGTCTTCCATGGTCGTGATGCCCTCTTCCATCCGACCCGCCGCCGCCAGCAGCTCTTTCGTGGGATCGATGTGGCCGCGACCAGGACCGCGCCAGCGGCCTTCGACATAGGCGTCTATCGCGTCGTAGAAGTCGGGAGCGCCTGCCGGCAGCTGGATCGCGCCGATGTCGATCGCCTCTTCCAGCCAGGCCGCAAAGAAGGGCCAGACGATCTGCTGCTCGATCAAGCCGCGCAGAGCGAGCGTTTCCTTCCAGGCGATCATCAGGGCCGCCCGCGCCGACGAATAGTTCGTCGTCGAGAAGTCCATGGACAGCTCTTCGTAGGTGACGCCGAGCGCCGCCGCGATGAGCCGCAGGATCGCCCGCGTAAAGCCGTCGAAGCCCGAGGTGTCGCGGGCTGTCGTCTGCATCTGGACTTCGTCATCCGGTCCCAGAACGGGGAAGCGGACGCCCTGAACCTCAACGGGGTTCTCGTCGTAGAAGTCCTCGCGCTCGGCCGCGAAGCCCGACATGTCGTCGGTGTCGAACGAATCCGAGACCGCCGACGGACCAGCATTGGACTTGATGAAACCGAGGAAAAGGGCGTTGAGGGCCGCTGCTTCGATAGTCTTGTCAGTGAACCGCGAGAAGCTTTTGAACAGCTTCAACACCGAGGCGAACCGGGTCACGCCACGTGTCTGACCGGCACGCAGCTTGTCGAACGCATGCAGCACCTGGGGGCGCCCCAGATTGGTCGAGTAACGCTCCCACGGCTTCCAGTTCATGGACACGCGACCGGCGCCCATGCCGACGTCGTCGGGGTGACCCTCGCGGATCCAGTAGCGGATCGGCGCCTGGCTCCAGTTCTTCTCGACACCGCCGCGCAAGGTTGGAGTGTCCGGCTTGCCGTTAGGGTTCGACAGGCGGTCAGGATCCACGACACGCAGGCGCGTCTTGTATTTCGTCAGCTCTTCCTCAGCCCACTCGACGAGGCCCAACATTTCGCCGTCGTTGAAGATGTGGGCGGCTGACAGGCGCAGCAGCTGGCCGAAGGTCAGGGTGCGTTCAGCATCGGCGCAGAAGTGGATGCCGTAGGCGTATTGCTCCCACTCAGCGCCGATCGCCTGGCCCAGTTCGCGGGCCGCCTCATAGCTGATGCCCAGCGCGCGATGGTTCGGCTTGGAGGTGAAATCCCAGCGGAAGCCGACGGACGCATTGACGACCCGCATGGTGGCGGACGCGCCGACGCCTTCGTTCCGGCCGATGTCACGCGATTTGGCGATGACCTCATCGCGGTCATCCAGCCAGTCGGCATCCGCCGAGCGGAGGCCCGGCCGCCAGTTTGCATGCACGCCCTCGCGGCGCGCCGCTTCATAGGGTCGCTCGAACGCCGTAGGCACATGAGCCACCGACGCCGAACGGGTGGAAGGATAGGCAGGGCCGCGCAGGCCGAACACGCCGCTCATCGGCCCCACCGGAAGGTGATCGCACCGCGACGACGCGACCGTCCAGTGAGAGCCTTGGCTTCCAGAGCCTCGATCTCACCATCCAGGCGCTTCAGATCCGCCGCCGCCATATCCTTTGAGCGACCATTTGAAGCGACCTTGGACACCGCCCGGCCGCTGATCTGGGCGTCGCGGTCAGCCCGCAGGCGGGCGAGACGGATCACATCGTCATCGGTCAGCGCCATGGTCAGCCTCGTTTCTTACGGAAGAACCGACGTTCCGACGAACCCGGTTTGTCATTCGCCGGCGGCGTCGGATCGGACGGCTCCAACGCAACTGCGGACTTCGGCGCCGTCTTTTCGCCGGAGAAGAGGTCAGGCGCCGATGCCGAGGCCTGGCCGCGCGCAGCGGCGCGTGCGGCCCAATCCACATTCTCTGCGCCGTTCTTAGCCGGCGCGCCGACCCCGAGGCTCCACGCCAGCGCGCGGGCGCCGACCCAGATGTCCACCCACTCGTTGCGATCCCGCAGCTTTTTCCACCAACGCTTGATCTCGCCGGTGCGGTCGTCGGTTTCCTCGGCCAGACCCTCTGCCGTGATCTGCTGCGCCCAGGCCTCGTCTTCGGCCATTGACCAGTGTCCCCGACCTTGCTGACGAACCGCGTAGCCCGCTTCGGTCGAGAGCTTCAGGGACCAGGCCAACATGGCCTTCAGTTCCCACGTGCCGGACGGCCATAGCTTGACGCGCCCTTTGACCCGGCCCTGCTCGACCACCTTCACCGGCTTGGCCTTGCCCAGGATCGGCACTTTCCAGCCCGGCCGCCCGTCCATGGCATAAGACCGGGGACGCCCGCGACAGAAGGAATAGACGCGCTGGGTTCTGAAGCCGGTGTCGACGCCGAACGCCTCGATCCCCAGCTCGCCGCCTTCGGCATGGGGGTAGGTTCGGCGGTAGATCTCGTCGAGTTCGAACCAGACCTGGTCGCCGGCTGTGTCGCCCGGAATGACCCAACGATCGATGACCCACCACTCGCCGCCCGGCCCCCAGGCGATGGCCCCGCCTTCGACATAGGCGCCCTGGACGTCGGTGAAGGCCGTGACGTATTCCGCCCCTGCCGGGACGATGGAGTGTTCGTATGGCTCGCGTAGGCGGTGAAGTTCCTCCCAGCTCATCGCCTCGACCGAAGGATCCCAAGCGCGACCGAAGGTCTGCTGCTCCAGGGTCTTCAATTCCGCTGGCGACTTGGCGTCGGCGATGGACTTGGCGATCTTCGCCCAACTGATCAGGCCGCAGTACGCCTGCCAGATGTAGTAGCTGGGCTCGCGGCCTTCGCAGTTTCGGCGCGTATAGCCATGGACGTCTTCAGCTGCGACGAACTTGGCTGGCGCCGGGTTATCCTCGTTCTGGCTCGGGAAGGTGGGCAGCCAGATCCCGGCGGGGCGGAACGTCAGCATGTCCGTCTCTTCCAACACGCCGCCGCATCCGCCCTCCGAGGGAGGGCAGACGAAGTGATGAGGCGTGCCGTTCGGCGAGGCCGGTTTGAAATCCTCCGGCTCGAGGTGGAAGAAGCCGGTGCAGTGAGGGCACTGGCCATAGAAGCGGCGCTGGTCGCCCGCCTCTTCGGCCTTTGAAACTTCGCACTCGCCCAGCACGGACGGCGTCGAGATCATCAGTTCCTTGGAACCGATGACCGAATAGGCGGCCTGACGTTCACGCGCCTGGGCGACCGGGGAGCCGCGCTCACCAACATCGACGAGGGCGTTGCCGACCTCTTCCAAGATCAGGTTCCCGGTCGAGATCATCTGTAGTTCTTTCGGTGACGCGAGGTTGAAGAGGCGGATTTGCGCGCCCGTCTTCAGCGTCTTCTTCTTGCCATCCGACATCGGCCGGCCACGGATGACGCGGCGGTCGATGCGGTCTTTCAGCCGGGGACTATCGTCCAGCAGTGGCTCGAGCTTCAGCTCGTTGTATTTCATGATCTCGCCCGCCGAAGGCAGGCCGATTGCGAAGGAGCGCGGATTGTTCTCGACCGACCAGCAGACCCAGAGCTGTCCGACGGTGCTCTTGGCGGATTGCGCCCCGCCACGAATGGTGACCCGCGATGCCGGATCGTCAGGGTGCAGCCGATCCAGCGGCTCGCGCAGATACTCGACGCCGTCGAAACTGATCGGCCCCTCTTTGGGCGTGTTCGTTCGCGCCGACAGGATAACCGGCCCGCCGTCAGGGCCGCCCGCAACCCACTCTGAAATGCTCGTTTCAGGGGCGGGCGCCATCGCCGCCGCCACACCCGCGTAGACCGCCGCAGCGGCCAGCGACATTGCTGTCATCGCGTCAGGGCGCAGCGGCCTGATCGGCGGCGATCATGCCGGAGACAGACGGGTGCAGCTGCGCTTCGGCCGCGACCTTTAGTTTGGCAGATGCCGCTGCCTGGGCATCCTTTCGCGCCTTGCGGAAATCAGCAGCGACGACGCGGCCGTGGCGGGTGGCGATGGACATCTCGACCCGCTCCAACTCTGTCACGAAGGTCTGCATCACGCCGTTGATGACGGCCAGGACGTCAGCCGCCGGCACAAGGTCGCCCTCGGCCAGTGCGTCTTCACGTTCCTTGTCGCGGACCTGAAGCTGTTTCAGGCGAAGGTTGGCCTGCTGGATCTCCGAGGCGATGCCGGGCGTCAGCGGTACGCCGCCGCCATCATCATCGTCCAGGCCGCTTGATGCAGCATCCTCCGGGACCATGTCGCGCCGCCCTATCGACAGCGTGTTGCCCGAGCGATGAAGGATCAACGCCGCCAGATCGATGTATCGGCATCGGCCTTCTTTTCGAGAGGCGATGTCGGGGTTGCGGGCGATGTACCTCGACACGTTCGAGGCGTCGATCTTATCGCCGCGCCGCGTCAGTTCGGCCGCCGCCTGGGCGACAGTCACGAAGCCGGACGGTGCTGATTGCATCCGTGCGTTCATGTGCGTTCACCCGTGCGCCAAACCTGATCCGTGCGCGATCCGTGCTATCCGCATTTTAGGTCTTCGCTTGAGAACCTGCATGCCCAAGCTGCCCGTATACGTCAGGGTTTGGGGGAAGGACCCGTGGCCTATTGCGGCCACCAAAAACCCGCCTCGGCAGGGCCGGGCGGGCTGGGGTCGCACCTCTGGAAGTGAGGGAACGGATGCACTTAGCGTTCCCGTCCGACAACCTACATTTTCTCGACCGATCGAACTTTGTCGGAAAGTGTAAGTGCCTCGATCAGCAGCGACCGATTCGCCTGCCACCGACGACCGCCTCCCGTAAGCCCCCGAATGCTCTCACCGCGACCGGCGACGGCCTGCAGCACGGCGGCTTGTTCCGGCGTCAGCGCCGCGTGCTTTCTCGACAGCAGCGCGCCGGCCTGTCCTCGCTCGATCGCCGCCGCCATCGGAGCCTCTGGATCCGCCCATGCCCGGCCCACGCGTGGCTCGATCGTCGCGACGCCGACCGGCGGGCGGGCCGCCTCGACCAGTTGGCGATACTCGTCGGCAATCCGCAGCTGGTCATCGTCGAGGTGCCCGGCCCGATAGAGGCTGGCGATCCCATCGATGCGCCGCGCCCGCCGAACGGTCTGAACGTCGAGGATGGGCTGACCCTTGAGCCGCGCCAGCCCGCCGTTGTCGTCGCGCCGGAACTCGCCGACCGCCACCGTCTCGACCTCGAACGCCTCGCCGCGCGCCTCGGCCCGCAGCAGTGTGTCCTCGATCGCCGCCTCGACGGCCGCCCCATCGCGCGCCGCCTTCAACTGCCCCTCGACCAGACGGACCAGCATGGCCGCCTTGCGTCGCTCAGCCAGGCCGCCGCCCGCCAGACGCTCGGCTTCCATCAGCGCATCCCGCTGCGAAGGGCGCAGGGTCACGCCTGACACCACCACCTCGACCGGACCGGCCAAGCGCCGCGCCCGGCTGGCCTCCATGCGTGCCAGCTGCTCTGCGCTCAGCCGCATCGGCATAACCGCCTTACCCATGCGCCGCCCCCTTAGTCATCACCCGGACGCCCAGCGCCTTCAGCGCCGAACCCGCCCCATCCGTCAGCCGCTGCGCCCCGATCTTCGTCGCGGCGACGACCGCGCAGAGCCCTTCGTCCCAGCCCGCGTGATTGAGGTAGCTGGCTACGCCCGCTTCCCCCATCGCGTCCATGACGGCCGCCTTCACGTTCGCCGGTCCCGCCCAGCCCAGGACGATCGGGGCCTGCGCCAGCGCGCCGTCGTCCGGCAGCCAGGCCATGAACCGATCCTCATCCAGCCAGCGGTTTAGGTTCATCGCCTTGCCCCGGCCGAAGTCGGGATCACGAGCGACGCAGGCCCGAACCGCGCTCAGCATCCGCTCGTCGGTTTCACCGCTGCGCTCGATGGCGCGAGCCCAAGCCGCATCGATGATCGGAGGCGCGACCCGCTCCGGCGCCTTCGTCGCCCAGGCCTTTGCAGCCTCGCTCGCGCACGCACTCGCGGAGGGCTTTAGCCCTTGAGTAATTCTATTCCCTATTTGGGCGACACCCGTGTCGCCCCTAGGGGTGACATCTGCGACATCTTGGGGCGACACGGGTGTCGCCCCAGTTTCTCCACGGGCGACACCCATGTCGCCCCTAGGGGCGTCACCCGTGTCGCCCCAAGCGGCCCGTTCCGCTTTTAGTCGTCGAACCGTCGAGGCATGTCCAACGTCTAAAGGCAGCTGATAGATCGGCACCCGCTTGCCCCGGTGGATCTTCATCTGATCGGTCTTCAGCAGCAGGCCGCTGGCGACCAGGGCTTTGCGTCCCCGTTCGACGGTGCGCTCGTCCACCTCCATTTCCAGGGCTAGGACGGACACAAGCGCCCAAGCCTCACCCGCCGCGTCGGCGTAGGAGGCCATGTGCACCAGCACCTGTTTGGCTGTGCGATCAGGTTTACCCGACTTGGTCAGGCAGCTTTGAGCCTTCGCCCACGTGACAGCGACATCGCTCATGGTCGATCTCCGACCAGAGCAGCAGGCGTTAGAGCCGCGTCTCGTCCCAGTCGAAGCGTTCCAGCATGTAGTCCTGAAACTGTTCTTCGGTGCGCGCGTGCTTGCGGCTGTTGCAGCCCTTGCAGGCGGTGGCGAGATTGCGATCGTCGTCCCCGCCGTCCGGGTCCAGATGATCGATGGTCGCCGTCTCCGGCGGCTGAAGCGAGGGCGTCGTCATGATGACGCAGACCCGACGGCAATAGCGACAGATGAGATTGTCGCGCACGAAGATGCGCATCCGCTGCGCCTTGCTGACCGCCATAGCGATTCGCCTCCATCAGTCCATGCCCACTATGCCTCATGACAAGGCCCCCGGAGGCGCGCTGGGCGTCTTCACGGCCAAGGCGCTGGTCCGCTCTATCGGCGGCAAGTCGGCCGCCGCCACGCGGGGCCGCAGCACCGTCTCCGGTGCGACCACGATCCGCCCGGCCTCGACGGCTTCCAGCGTGCTGATCGCCCGCCCCAGTTGCCCCATCTCGTTCAGCGTCTGGACCATCAGCGCGTGCTGATGCTTCGGATCTTCCGCCCGCAGCGCCTCATCGCTGGCGATCTGACGGCGCACGTCCGCCACCGCCCGCAGCTGCTCGCGCAGCAGGTTCAAGGCCGCCTCGAACGCGCCGGCCTCCCCAAGCTTACTCACATCCACCCCCGTTCCTGGGCCAGCCAGGTCGGCATGGTCCAGATGGTCTCGTCGCGGCCCTCGCCGCGTTTCGCATGCGACTTCGGCGCCCACTGCGCGTCGCGCCGATCGTTGGTCTCGGCCAGCAGCCACGCCTTGTCGGTCTGCCCGTGCAGCACCATCGCCAAGGCGATCTCGCCCGTCTTCGGGGCCGGCCGAGGCGTCTCTCCGAACAGGTCACGCATGGTCCGCACCTTCAGCCGCCGCCGCGATGTAGGCGCGCCAAGGCACCCAGCCGTTGTCGGTGTGGAAGCCCCACGCTCGACGGCTGCGGCCCCACCAAACGATCGTCAGGATCTGGCCGTCATGGTGCAGAGCGCGAAGGACGCGATGCGCAAACTCGGCTCGCCGCCGATGCAGACGGAAGGCGTGGACTGGTCGCTCGCGAACCGACCCATCCGCAGCGCGGTACTCCTCGACGTAGGAGACAAGCGGAAAGGTCCAGAAGTCCGCTGGATGGTCATGACAGTCTGGGTCTTCATCGCCGCGATGAAAGACGTGCAGACGCAACCGGCCCCACGTGACGCGGGTCAGATACGGCCCGCTGTTCCCCCAGATCGTGTTGACCACAGGCTCGCGGATCATGCCGCCACCCCGACGATGGAGGGCACGTCAGGCCCGAATACGACCCGCCTCAGCGCGGCTGCTGCATTCGGGCGCATGCGATAGCCGACGCCCCAGACCGTCTCGATCCCGTCGTTGATGCCGACCGCCGCTATCGCCCGGCGCACCTTGTGCACCGTGACCTTGGCGCTTGTGCAGGGGTCGGCAAGGTCGTCGAAGTGTCGGCAGGTCGCCCTCGCGATCGCGTCGTAGCGGACCGCGCGCCCCTCGCGTTCGACTAGCAGGATGACAGCCTGCGACAGCAACGGGGCCAGGCGCAGCGTCCTGGACCAGCGGTCCCGCACCTCGCCGCGAACGATGACGCTGCGCTCTTCCGACGCCTGTCGCCGCCATTCGGCCAGCTCATCCTTCATTTGCGCCAACTCGGCCGCCAGCAGATCGCACCGCTCACACATCAGCCGCGCACTCCCGGAAGGCCGCCTTGATGGCGGCGATGTCAGGCGAGGTCAGGCCTTGAAGTTCTGCGTGCGCGCCCTCGCGCAGCCGTTCGGAGCCGCATACGAACCATGACGAGAGGCTGTCCGTCATCCGATAGATGGCGATTGCCCGGCCATCGACATCGAACACGGCGGTGATCGCGCCGTCTTCATCGACCTCAGCGACCGACAGGACAGTCCAACCGACGGTTCCTTGGATCTGAAGCACAACGAGATCGCCCGGAGACGCAGGCGCCATCTTTTGACGTGTTGCCTTCGGTTTCGTCATGACGACACCGTCGCGATCTCGGCGAAGGCGAGCACCGCATCGCCCTGATCCATCCAGGTCCGCCAGCGCAGGGCGGCGAAGGCCTCCGGATCATGGTCGGCGGCGCGGAAGGCCAGCACGTCCGGCGCGCAGTTCAGCCGACCGACGCCCAGCATCTTGCCGGCGCGATTGGTGACGCCCATCACCACCCCGTCGTCATCGACGGCAGCGACAGGCCAGGCCGCCCACAGCCCGACGGTGGCGTTCAGGCAGATAACGACGATGTCGCCCTCGGCCGCGACGCGGCGCACGCGGACAGGCTCGCCGGCCGGGCGAGCGGGGAATTCGACAATGTCGGCGGTCATGGCGCGTCCTGCCCGCTTGCTTTGATGCGGACGGCCGCTTCAGCCGCCTTGCCGCAATCCGCGCCGTTCCTCGAACATGAAGGGCAGTAGACGTCGCTGTCGTCGCCCCAGCCATCGGTTCCGCAGTCGCCGGAAGAACCCTGCCATCCGCATCCGTCGCATGACGCCGGATAGAAGGGTTCGATCACCGTGACGATCTGCCCATTGGGATAGCGATATTGCATCATGCCGCCCTCGCCAGTTCGGGCTTCAGGCGGCCAGCCAAGGCCTCGACATCGACGTCGAACAGGTCGGCCAGGTCGCCGATCGGCACGCCGCGCGACAGATAGATCCGCGACCAGCGCACCATGTTGTCGCTGACGGCCTTCAGCGTTTCGACCGCGCCGGACCGCGCCGGCGTCGGCCGCGAACGAACCGGGTTTGTCGCGGCGGGACGGGGGCGATCGGGTTCGGGGGGCTGGGCGGGCGGCGGTGGCGTGGGCGGAGGCGGCGGGGCGAGCGGGCGATCCGGGCGCATCTGAACCGGCGAGGGCTTACGCGCCGACGCATCCGCGTCCGCCGCCTTTGGCTGTGGGCGCGCGCCATCCAGAACGCCGCCCGTCCGCAGCGCCTCCGCGACGGTCAGTAGGTGATCCGCCTCGATGTCCGCGTTGCGCAGCATGGACGGGGCCAGCCGCGACCGATCGACCTTGAACACGCCGGCGACGTCGCGGGGCTTCAGCTTCAGCGCCGTCATCAGGCCCGCCGCCGCGATCAGCCGGGCGCGTTTGTTGCCATGGGCAGGGCCGAACACGGCCTGCGGATCCGCCCCCGTCATCCGACACGCCGCCACGACCGCGAGCGCCACATGGGCGGCTGTGATCTGCGCGCTCATGTCGGCCTCCGGCGCGACGGCGAACCCGCGCTCAAGTAGGCCAAGGGCCGGTAGCGCCACGAAAAGAGCCTCATCCCCACACCTCCGGACGGCCGCGATGGGCCTGTCGAAAATCCCGGTCCGCCAGGCCGGTCAGCTGCTGATCCAAAAACATCGAAAGGTCGGCGACCGAGGCCGCCAGTCGCCGCCGCACCTCGCCGGGCGTCTCGCGACGCGCGAACGCCTTGGCGGCCAGCACGAAGGCCTTCGCCGCATCCGTTGTCGCCGCCCCGGCCTCGCGCGCGAACACCTCGGTCGAGGCGCCGTTGACCCGGTTGCCCAGGCTGGCCAGACGCAGTTCGGCGTCCTGACCCCACGCCTCTTCAGCGGCGTCGTCGGCGCAGGCCTTGGCCAGCTCGACCAGACCGCGCCAATCGGCCCGGCTCTTGACGCCGGCCGGTCGCGACTGCGGTTTGCCGGCGCGCCGGTTCACTGAGCGGCCTCCCAGGCTTCGGCCAGCCGCGACACGACGGCCAGATCGCCGGGCGTCAGGCCGAACCCCTTGTCGCGGAAGGTCAGGCCCAGCCGCGCCTTGGCGATTTCTCGCGCCGTGACGCAGACCGCGCGCGCCGCGCCGCCGCCGGCGATGCCCTGGGCCAACTGTGCGCTGGGCAGAACGGCGCCGTTGGCGTGCCACAGGCGCGCGACGATGGCCGCTGCATCCTTACCAAGGCCAGCCTTCACCAGCGCCCGCTCCGCCTTCTCGCGCGGCGACAGGGTCGGTTTGGCGACGGGCAGGGCAGGCATGGACGCGTCGAACTTGCGCCGCAGCTCCAGCTCGGAGCATCCCGTCATCCCGGCGATCGCGCTCCAGCTGGCGCGTAGGGCGCGTTTGCGCAGCACGAAGTCCGCATCGACGTGATCGATCCGCGTCATGCCGCCGCTCCCATCGCGATACGGCCGAGGCCGCGATCCAGTTTGGCCAGCAGTGCGTCGTGCCGTTCGGAGGCGTCACCGATATCCGAGCGCCAGAACCGCAACAGCGGCTCGCTGGCGACATTGCACGGCGCGTCGCGCAGCCGCGCCCGCACCATCGGCGGCAGGGCGTCAAAGGCCGCCATGTCCTTTTGCGGGGTCGTCGGGCACACGCCCAAGCCAGTGCGGAAGGTGTTGCCGCTCATCGCGCCGCCGCCTCTCTGGGCCGCATCGCTTCGGCCAGAGCCTGACGCGCCTGGTGCAGATCCTCGAAGAAGGCGTCCAGCATCACGCCGATCTCGGCGCCCTCGCGCGGATCGACCTGACCATCCGCCATCGCCGCCCGCACCGCCTTAGACAGGTCGCCGCCGCGCTCGATGACATCCGCCACCTCGTCGCGCAGGCATCCGACCACGTCGCCGGCCGGGCGCGCCTCCGCCATCGCGGCCGTGACGATCGGCTGGCCGCAATAGGCCTCCAGGCACAGGACGATGTCGATCGGCAGGAAGTCGGGTGTCTCGGGCCGCTGGCATCGTGACAGATGCTGCACCGAATAGGACCGGCACGACTCCTTGCAGGCGGCGGAGGCCTCTTCCAGCCCGCCGCAGGCCTTGATCAGCAGCTTCGTCTTCAGCTTCAGCCAGCGATTGGGTTCGACGCTCACGCCACGCCTCCGGCTGGGGAGAAAACGGCCAAGCTTTTCTCGGCGCCATGATCGACGCCCGGCGCCACAACCGCGTCACCAGACGACGAGGCCGCCAGATGTTCAGAGACCAGCAAAGCCAGATCCGCCCGGGCGCGCTCCAGTCGCCGGACGCCGACGTCGATCGAACCGTCTTCGAGACGCTCGAGCCGGTAGGTGTCGCTGAACAGACGCTTGGACAGCCAACGGCGGGATTGACCCGTTTCGGTGCAGAAGGCGTCACAAGCCGCGAGGAAGGGGGCGATGCTCATAACTTGCCGGATAGGGTGAAACTTCACCCGTCGTCAAGGGGATATTCACCCTCAGAGGTGGAAACGGCACCTGCCACAATGCCGCGCATGATCGAGATCGACCGTGACAAGCTGCGCCAGCTGATTGCCGACCGAGGCACATCGCCTCGCGCCGTCTCGCGAGGCGTGGGCGGAAACGATCATCTGGTCCGCGACATCCTCTCCGGCCGCAGCCGAAACGCGCGCGCCGACACGATCGCCAAGATCGCCGACTATCTGGAGGTGCCGTCCAGCGCCTTCATGTCCGGAAGCGACGCGGCCGAGCGCGCGGCGACGATCGCCGCCGCCACCCTGCCGATCCGGGGCGTCGTCCAGGCCGGCGCATGGCTCGAGATCGATGAGGATCAGAGCGAGCCGGAAACCTACCCGGCGGCCGCAGATCTCCGCTTCCCCATCGCTGCTCAATGGCTGTCGGTCGTGCGCGGCGACTCGATGAACGCCCTGGAGCGGAATGGCCAACCGGCCGCGATCTATGACGGCGACATGGTCCACTGCGTCGATGTCACGGCGATCGAATACAGCCCGCGCGATGGCGACATCGTCGAGGTCGAACGGGTCCGCGCCCAAGGCGGCGTTCGCGAGGTGACGCTGAAACAGGTCGAGAACATCGGCGGCGTCGTGCAGCTGTGGCCGCGCTCGACCAATCCGCGCTGGACGGCCCCCATTCCCTACGCCGACGGGGACGCCTCCGACACCGAGGTGCGGATCCGGGGCTGGGTTATCGGCTCTCTGCGGCGTTTCTAGCCCGTCGCACAGGCCGCCCGGCGGTCAGTAGCAGCTGAGTTCGGCCACGCGCGCGGCATCGACGTTTTCAGTATAGGTCGTGAACACAAGCCGGATCGGCTCATTCGCCCTGACGCCTTGGGCCGTGTCGTTGGTCCAGCCGATATTCCGATTGGCTGCGTCGAACAGGGTGATCGATGCGTAGAGGTTTCGAGGGCAGTCCTTCTCGCTGACCAGATTGACGGCGAAGCATGTCACGCCGCCACCGCGACACTCACTGCGCGAAGGTTTGGTCCACTCGATCCCCATCCGATCGCCGGCGTCGGTCTCGTGGACGCTATAGCCCGACGGCGGAGTCCAGAGCGATTGCTGCGCCTTGATGTCCTCGGCGATGTCGAATCCGCCCGACGGCGCGGGTGAGGAAAAGATCGTCGCGATCAGCCAGCCCGCCACCACTAAACCGCTGACAACGACCGCCGCGACGCCGCACCCGCCCATGCCCTTGGGCTTGGGCTGAACGGGAGCGATTGCGGTCGGCGCGACGACCTGTTCGCCCGACGCCTCCAGCTGAGCCACGCGTTCGCGAAGCGCTCGAAGTTCTTGGTCTTTGTCGTCGGTCATGCGCGCCCCTCAGCCGCTTCAAGGTCGCAACCCCTGAGTGAAGGGTCAAGCTGATAGAGCGCGACTGGACGGGTGAAATGCACCCCTTCCAAAGACGTCGCAAAATGTCGAAAGGGGGAAATATCACCCCTTCCGCTTGACAGGGTGAAACTTCACCCACTATTCCTCGCCTTGTCCGCACCGACAAGGCGTCGCCGCAGGCGCCACCGGCAATCCCGCCGGGTCCGGTGCGGACACCCACCCACGGGAGCGTCCGCGCCATGTCCAACGTCCTGCCCTTCCCGACGAACCCGGTTCGTCACCTCTCCGCCGGATCGACCCTGCGCCTGGCGCAGCGGGTCGACGCCATGGTCGCCCGATCGGTCCGCCCCGGCGTCGATCGCGTCGCCGACTGCGTCCTCGCGATGGAGGCGTCCTGCTACACCGAGCCGTGCATCGTGGCGGCGCGCAATATCGCCCGAGAAACGCGCATCGCCGTCGTCATGCCCGGTTACGACCGCCTGCTGACCTCGGACGACGCGCGCGCTGTCGCCCACAGACTGCGCGCCGACAACGCCTTCGCCGGCGCCTTCGGCGCGGCCCTCCGATTGGATCAGGTCGCCGACGAAGCCGATCGCCGCCATCCAGACGGCGGGCCGCTGAACCCTCGCCCAAACAAGACGGGCGCCCGTTTCCTCATCGTCGCCACCCTGATCGCCGCCGCCATCTGCGCGCTGCGCGCCTTCGCCTGACCGGATCCCGATCATGCTCGAACTGAATATCCTCGCCGTCCAGAACGCTGATGTCCTGCGCGCCCTGGCCACGCCGGCGGGCCGCCGGACAATCCCGTCGATCAGCGCCCTGGCGGCTTTGATCGGCCGCGACCACTCCAACCTCAGCAAGACGCTGAAGGGGATGGAGGGCGCGGGCCTGCTGCTCGCCGAGCCGATTGCCAACGGCCTCACTCCGGACGGCCTGTTGCAGCTGGAGGCCATAAACCGCGCCGAGACCGCGGAGGGCGGGGAGGGCCTTCCGGACGGCCTGCTGGCGCTGCGCCACGACCAGATCCTGCCCGACCCGGACAACGCCCGTCAGGACTGGACCAGCGACGAGGCGAAGGATGAGCTGGACGCCCTGCGCGCCGACATCGTCAAGAACGGCCTGCTTCAGAACCTGGTCGTGCGGCCCATGGCCGATGACGACCTCCAGGATGCGACGTTCACCGTCGTCACCCCGGCCGGCGAACTGACCCTGCCGCGCTATCGCCTGGTCGCCGGCGAACGCCGCTGGCGCGCCATCGGCGAGGCGATCAACGACGGCGACTGGGAAGCCGAAGAGCCGATCCTGACCCGCCTGCTGGACCGCGACGCCAAGGAAACTCGCTTCGCCGCCATCGCCGAGAACCTGCTGCGTCGCAAGCTGAACCCGATCGAGAAAGCCAAGGGTTTCGAACAGCTGGCGGAGCTGGGCTTCGAGAACAAGCTGATCGCCGAACGCCTCGGCTACACCCCCGAACACGTCCAGCAGCATCGCCGCTTCCTGAAGCTGGACGAGGCCGACCAGCAGCGGATGACCCTGCCGCGCGACGACCCCAAACACCTGTCGGTGCGCGACGCCCGTCAGAAGCTGACGGCGAAGGACAACGCGCCGAAGCCGATCGACCTGACCCCGGCCGAATGGCTGACTGTCATTGAGGTTCATTTCGCGGCCTTGGAGATGACGCGGCACGGCAACTTCTGGAATGAGGTTGTGGTCGCTCCCGAGGCCAGCAGCTCCGCAGAGTTTCAACGCCTGCAAGAGTTGGGCGTTTTGCAGTTCTGCGGCCTTCAGGCCTACGGGCAGAACCTTGGGCGCTACACCGTAAAACGAGCTTACAGCGCACCCCACGGCGTCGACTGGTGCAATCCCACGCTACCGGCGGGCCTGCACGACGGAACAGAAGCGCGCAAAGCCATGCTTCGCGCTGCGCAGGCCAAGGTGCTCGGTGAGCAAGCGCCCGTTTGGGACGACGAGAGCCCAATCCTTGCGACGCCATGGCTGGCTGAACCTGGTGAGATGACGGAGGAGGGTGTAGCCCTGGTCGAGGCGGCCCGCGCTGAGGCTGCGGTACGCGAGCAGCAGGATCGCGACCGCACCGCCGCGATGGCCGCGCGCGATGCGGCCTGGGCCGAGGCCCGCCAGCGCCATCTGCGCCTTCTCGCAGTCGCCCAAGAGCGACCTGAGGCCGGTCAGCCGCATGAAGTCGTCAGCATCGCCAGCGACCTTGACCGACCCCTGCCGTGGCAAGCCCTGCCGTCCGGTGTGATCGTCGCCGCGAACGGCAAGACGGTGAAGGACCGCAACCACTATCTGGCGCCGAGCGAGCAGGAACTGGCGATCAATCAGATGATCGTTGTCGCCGCGAACGCCGCCGGCGGCGTCCTGACTCCGACGCCTCCCAAACCTGAGGCGCCCAGCGAAGAAGAGTTCGTCGAGGCGATCGCCGCCGTCGCCGCCGACCGCCGCCCCGATCTGACGGAAGAGCAGGCCGCCGAACTGGCCGCGCAGATCCTCGCCAGCTTCCTTGACGACAATGGCGTCGCGTTCGGCGAGGACGGGTTCGACTGGACCCACGAGGGCGCCGTCATCCTGACCGACGAACACCTCGCCGCCGGCGACACGCCGACAGGCGATGACGGCACGGCCGACGCCGACGCGGATCAGGACGAAGCCGCCTGATGGACCGCCCCTGGATCGAAGGCGTCGCCCTGCTGGCCGCCCATAACTTCCCAACCCCCGCCCCCCGCAACCTGTATCGCCGGAGATACCGCATGTCCCACGACGTCCGCTTCGCCATCCTGACGGCGAACCCCGCCGACAAGCCGAAAGCCTTCCCCGACCTTGAAGCCTTGGCCCGCCACATCCAGCGCGAGCGCGGCCTTCAGGCGCTCGAACTGGTCGAGATCGAAGACCTCGAAATCGACGGCGACACCCAGAACCGCCGCGCCGTCTCCGTCTTCGCCCTGGACGCCGGCAACGACCGCGACCGCCTGATCGGCCACGCCTACCTCGACGGCAAAGGGCGCGACGTCCTGCAAGCCGCCCTGCGCCGCAACCGGCTGGTCATGGCCGACGACATGAAGGACGCGGCGTGATGAGCGACACCATGGACCTGATCAACAAGGCCGTCGCCGAAGTCATGACCCCGGACTTCGTGAAAAGTCAGGTGGCGAGCCGGGTCCAGAAGCTGGTGGTGGAAGCGGTCGACGACGCCCTCCGCAGCTACAGCGACATCGGCAAACAGATCAAAGAGGCGGTGAAGGCCAGCCTTGCGGTCAACGACCTCAACCTTCCGTCCTACGGGCTTCTGGTCACCGGCATGATCGAGAAGCAGGTCACGGATCACGCCAGCGCCTTAATCGACGCGCGCCTGGCCGAAGACATCCGCGAGCTGCTGAACATAGCGCCGGCCGAGATCAAGCTGTCGGAGATCGCCAAGGGCATGATCGAGGGCAGGCATGATGATGGCTATGGCGAAGTCATCACGGTCATCGTCGAGCGGTCTGAGTACGGCTCGGTCTGGCTGTATCTGGACGAAGAGCAGCACCATTCGTCCCGCGACAAGTACCAGTGCCGGCACAGCCTGCTGCTGAACCAGGACGGCACCATCAGCAGCGCCCGGCTTGATAAACGGGACCTCAAGGACACCCAGCACATCGGACGGAGCTACGGCCTGCCTGACAGGATCCGCGCCTACTATGCCGCCGGAACCAAGATCGTTCTGGACGAGGATGCCGTGGTCACCTCAGTCGGGGACTACTGATGTCCCCGATGATCCCATCCAACCGTGACTTGGCGTTCGACGGCAACCTGACCCAGGCGCGCTACGAACTGCACAAGGCGATCGACCAGGGCGGCGAAGCCGAGCAAGCCGCCTGGAGCCGCGACTGGGGCGAAGCGGCGCTGTCACGATCGGAGGCGGCGACAGACGCTGAAGACGGCTGGGACTTCTTTGGCCCGAGCGACAGTCTCGTTGAGGCGGCCGAAGAAGCGCAGGCGACAGCAAACAACCTCGCTGCCACCCTCTCCGGCGAGAAGCCAGACCTGGTGTTGGCGCGTCAGCGGATGACTGCACTCAGCAACCTCATCGCCATCATCAACACTAAGCTTGAGGCGTCCGAGTCGTGAAAGTCCTGGTCCAGCAACCCGCGCTGCAACGCGCGACCGCCCGCGTCGTCAGCGCCGTCGAGCGCCGCAACACCATTCCGATCCTATCCAACGTCCTGCTGCGGGCCGAAGGCGATCGCCTGTCGATCACCGCCACGGACCTGGACATCGAGGTCGTCGAGAAGCTGCCGGCGGAGATCGTCCAGCCGGGCGAGTTCACGGTCAGCGCCGCCACCCTGGCCGAGATCGCACGCAACGCCCCGCCCGGCGCCGAACTGGCGATTGAGTGGGCCAGCCACGACGACCCGCGCGCGACGGTCAAGTTCGGCCGATCGCGGTATCAGCTGCCGGTCCTGCCGGCCGGCGACTTCCCCATTCGCGGCGACCTAACCGAGGCCGTCTCGCTCACGCTGGACGCAGCCGTGCTTCACCGGCTTCTCGACCGGGTGCACTTCGCCCAGAGCACGGACGAGACCCGCTATTACCTCAACGGCGTCCATCTCTGCATGGTGTCGGATGAAGGCGAACGCGTGCTGCGAACGGTCGCCACGGACGGGCATCGCATGGTCCGCGATCAGACGCCGCGCGGGGACACCGAACGGATGCCGTCGGTCACCATCCCGCGCAAGGCCGCCAACGAGATGCGCCGGATCCTCGCCGACCTGAAGGACGCGGTGACGCTGGAGGTCGCCAGCACAGGCCTCGCGCTTCATACCGGAACGGGACGCCTGATCACCAAGGCTCTGGACGGCAGCTATCCTGACTATGAGCGGATCACGCCTCGCCAGTGGGACCGCGAGATCACCATCGACCGCGCCCTGTTCAAGGAGGCGATCAAGCGCGTCTCCCTGATCAGCGGCGAGAAGTCGCGTTCGGTGAAGATGACGATCGCGGACGAGGTGCTGACGCTGACCGTGCGCAACATGGAGGCGGGCGTCGCGGCCGAGGAGATCGAGGTCAGGGGCGAAGGCCCGTCATTCGAGACCGGCTTCAACGCCAAATATCTGCTCGACCTGCTGGACCAGACCGACGCCGACCAGATGCTGTTCCGCGTCACCGACCCCGGCAGTCCGGCCCGCCTCGACCCCGGCCCCGGCGCGAAGAATGCCGAGGGCCTGGTCAACATCGTCATGCCGGTACGGGTGTGACTTTCCGCTCAAGTCAGATTTTGTTCGTTATGTTCGTCGCTGGATTCATCGGCCGCGGTGAGGTTTTCGGGAACACCTTCGCTCTTCGGCATAGGAGCCCACTTGACGACATCTTCGACCTCTTGAGGCGGCCGCTTCGGCTCATTTGGCTCACCAACCGCTCGAAGAAAATCATCTCTCGACTCATAAATCATCTCGTACATTTGCTTGAAGTTTTCTCGCGAGACTTCTTCTTCGCCCCCCTGCGACTTCACATACTCAATAAGAGCAATACATGCGGCCAGCTTGTGAAGCACCTCAATGTACGCCTCTACTGCTTTCTTCGATGGGAGGCTGTGAATATTTTGCTTTCTCAGTATCTCAACAGTGTCCGCTATAACTGGCAGGTATATTATAAGCGCAGCCGGCTTCATACCACTGCAAATATGAGACAACATTCTAGCGAAGGTCCATTCTGCGTTGGCAGACAGCGCGATAATGGAAGATACATTATCTTTGATGGTGTCTGCGCGATCCTCTTTTCTTTTCTGACTTTGCAGAAACCACGCAGAAAATATCGCAGCAGCAGTAAGGATGGCCTGCACTATCGGTGCATAGACGCGCAAACCCCAATGAGTTCCTGTCGCTATGTAAACCAACGCCAAAGTCGCGCACGCTGCAAGAGCCACAAAGCCGCATACGACAGCATCTATAAGTTTCAAATTGCCCCCCAATCTAATCAACTCCTGATTAGTGCAGGAACTGCCGCCTGACCATGGCCCCTGCCTGTGACATCCCTTCGGCCTGGCCCCTGCTTCTCACGCGTGAGCAGCTGTGCGCCTATTTGGGCGGTCTATCGTGGGGCACCTTATCTAAGGTCCTGCCCGTGGCCCCACTCGATCTCGGCGCGAATGTCCTGCGCTACAGTCGTCCGCAGATCGACGCCTGGGCGGCCGGTCTGCCGCCACGTTTGCCGAAGGCCTTGCAGCACGACCTGAAGGCGAGTCACGATGATGAGGCGTGTGATCGAGTCGCGGTGCCGAATGATCCAGAGGCTGAACCCGCGTCCCGCCCAGCCGCAGCCCTTGAGAGGGCAAGACAACGCGCCCTCGGCTTGAGCGGCAAAGGACGATCACCGTGGAGAAAATCAAACACGTCCAGCGCATCAAGCGGGCAAGCGGCCGGGTAGACCTCTACTTCCGCAAGGGCGACTTCCGCGAAGGCCCCCTGCTCTCGCCCGATGGGACCGAGGCGCTTCAAGCTGAGGTGGATGCCATCCTGCAGCGCATCGATCGCGCGACCCAGGCGACGATACCCCGCGCCGGCACCGTCGGCGCCATGCTGAAGCAATACAATAGGTCGGCGGAGTTCCTCGCCCTCGCGCGGTCAACGCAGAAGGAGTATCAGCGCCTCATCGACGAGATGACCGACGACGCCGGCGACACGCTGCTCAAGGAAGTCGACGGGGCGTGGATGCGCGACATGCGCGATGTGTGGGCGATCCGTGGATATAAGGCGGCGAACGATCGTCTTCAGGTGATGAAGAATGCGCTGGAGCCGGCCATCGACGATGGCCGGGTGCCCGCCGATCCGTTCGCTCGCTTGAAGAAGGTTCGGCGGCCGCACGACACTGAGGAGGCGCACCCGACCTGGGAGGATCACGAGGTGGACGCCGTGATCGATCTGGCGATCGCGCGCAAAATGCCTGGCCTGGCCCGCGCCATCGCCCTTGGACGCTACGGCGGATTCCGGCGCGGCACGATCTGCGGCCTGCCGCTGAATGCTCGCACGATTGGCTTCGACGATCGCGGCCGCCAGCACCAGCGGCTGTATTGGGTGACGGAAAAGCGGAAGGTGTTGGCGGACAAGCCGGAGGACCCGCGCCTGACGGCCATCCTCACCTCAACGCCGAACGTCGCCCTCACGGTCGCCTACAATCAGCGTGGAGGAGCCTGGAAGCCGCGCCAGCTGAACCAGGCCATCGACCGTCTGATTGAAAAGCTTGCCGAGACGAACCGGGTTCGCCCCAACCTGACCATTCATGGATTACGCCATGCCCGGGGTGTCGAGCTGGCGCTCGCCGGCGCATCCGATGCCGAGATCATGTCCCAGCTGGAGCATGCGACTGATCGTGCGGCGAAGATCTACCGCCGCCAAGCGGAGCGACGGAAGCTGGCTGATGCAGCACAAGACAAAATCGACCGGGTAGTTTCGATCCGAAACAGAGCGGCCAAGCCTGTCAGGTCAGAAATAGCTGGCTAAAAGCGAGCTTTGCCGAGCAAACGTTCATACATGACGTCATAGTAGTCACCCATAGCAGCCGATACAGTTACCTCAGGCAACCAAAGCCTTGCTGCGATTTCTGGCGCTTTGATTGAGCCTGCGTCCCAATCGCCTTTGAACTCATCCCGGATCCAAGGCGGTACCAGCGCTATGACGGCCTTCCACAACGCACCACGATCTGCCGCATACTGCTGCGACATATCTTCGTGGACTGGCGTCGATTCGATCTCTTTTAGGAGATGGCGATATTTCGCTGCGTCGTCGGTCTTCTGCTCTGGCGTGTCGAAGACATGCATCAGCTCCTTAGCGCCAACGAGGCGTCGCATTGCCCGATCGTCACGGAACCGCGAGTTGATGAATATCACCGCGTCATTGTAGGGCTCTTCGTGAGCTGAGGTCCGCTCTTCGTCCAGCCAGATAAATGTGCCGAGCTGTGCGCCTGGGAAATCGTCGAAGAACTTAAACCGGACAGTGCCGACACCAGTGTGCCGCGTGTCAACGATATCGCGCAGAGCGTCCAGCTCGATACGCGGCCCACGCGGCTTTTCGGACAAACACTTGAAAAACGCGGGGTAGAGCAAAGGCTGGCACTCTTAGTTAAAGAGTGCCAGCTAACCAATTGTGGCTTAAACCGTCAAGCCTTGGTCAATATGTGCGATTGTGCTGGAGTCATCGTCCAACGCCGCCAGACATACGATTGTCTGCTCGGCAAGAGCATCAGCGGTTGCGCCAGCCCCAAACAAAAACTTTACGTCAATCGCCCGACGGCCGGCTTCGGGAAATAGCAAAGCCACTGCACGGTCAACTTGCGTATTCATAGAGAGCCTCCTTCCCGTTCCATCATGTCCATTCGACAGATCATTTGATCTCGTCACGCGATCACCGTTCCAATCCGTGTAGCCATAATGGCTACCAATTCCACCAGAGCGAACTCTTAGGGCAACCCAACCCTACGGGGATTGTTCCAAAAAGTCTACAAAAAAGGGTTGACAGCGAGAATCAGTTTTGGGCGAAAAACTAAGAATCGTCGTCTAGTCCCTCAATAGATAGTGCACGTTGAATTCACGCAAGTGCGCCTGCCCAAAAAAGTGGCTCAGCGGAAGAGCTAAGTTTGATTCGGAACGACATTTTTTTCGCTGTAACAACGACTGTAACGAGACTGTAACGACCATGAGCGCGCTCATGGCCTAACGTCGGTAAGTCATTGAAAGTAAATGGCGCACCCGGAGCGATTCGAACGCCCGACCCTCAGATTCGTAGTCTGATGCTCTATCCAGCTGAGCTACGGGTGCGGCTGCCTTGCGGCGAGGGCGGGTCTTTAGCCGGTGGATCGGGCGGACGCAAGCGGGGGAATGCAGTTTCTGCGTCTGAAGCTGTTGGCGTGGCGGCTGCGACGGCTTAGGCCTGTCTGACGCTCCCCTGCTTTCGGATCTTCCATGCGTTCATTCCGTCGCCAGATCGCCGCTGTGCTGGTTCCCGTCCTGATGGCGGGATGCCAGACCGCGACAGACATCCACGGCGCGCACTCGCCGACGACAGCGTCGTCGGCGGCCGTGTCGGCCCCACCACCTGCTGCATCGCCCGCTCGGGGGCCGTTCGTGGCGGCGGCGAATCCGCTGGCGGTCGAGGCGGGGATGACCGTGCTCCGGCGCGGCGGATCGGCCGTGGATGCGGCGGTGGCGATCCAGGCGGTTCTGGGTCTGGTGGAGCCGCAGTCGTCGGGCCTCGGGGGCGGAGCCTTTCTGATGAGCTATGACGCCGAGACCGGGACCGTCACGGCCTATGACGGGCGCGAGACGGCGCCGGCCTCAGCGACGCCCGAACTGTTCTATGAGGACGGCAAACCCCTGCCCTTCATCGACGCAGTGCTGTCGGGCCGCTCGACCGGGGCGCCGGGGGCGGTGGCCATGCTGGCGATGGCGCAGAAGGATCATGGAAAGTTGGCCTGGCGCGATCTGTTCGGGGACGCCGAACGGCTGGCGCGCGACGGGTTCACCGTCAGCCCGCGTCTGGCCGGCATGATCAATGGACGCTATCCCCAGGCGCGGACGCGTTGGGCCAGCGCCTATTTCACCAAGCCGGACGGCACGCGGTATCAGGTGGGCAATACGCTGAAGAACCCCGCCTACGCCGACACCGTCGCGCGACTGGCGCAGCAGGGGCCGGGCGTCGTCTATGGCGGGCCGATCGGGCGCGACATCGCGGCGGCGGTTCGCGAAGGACCGCGTCCCGGCGGTCTGACCGAGGCGGACATCGCCGGCTATCGACCACTTCGCCGCGACGCCCTTTGCCGGCCCTATCAGGCCTATGTGATCTGCGTGCCGCCGCCGCCGTCCAGCGGGGTGGCGTTGCTGCAGTTCCTGGCCATGGCCGAGGCGACGCCCGATCTGGACAAGGGGGCCAAGAGCCCTGAAGCCTGGGTCGCGTTCGGGCGGTTGCAGCGGCTGATGTATGCCGACCGGGACCGCTATATCGGCGACAACGACTTCGTCGGGGTGCCGATCGCCGGTCTGCTGGATCCCGATTATGTCGCGTCGCGCGCGGCCCTGGCCCCGCAGGTGAACGGGCCGGTCGAGGCCGGCGCCCCGACGGGATCGCCGCCGCGCGGGGTCGACCAGACCGCCGAGCCGGGCGGCACCTCGCACATGGTCGTGGTGGACGCCTGGGGCAATGCGGTCAGCATGACCACGACGGTCGAGAGCATCTTCGGCAATGGCCGGATGGTCGACGGCTTCTTCCTGAACAACCAGCTGACGGATTTCTCCTTCACGCCGCAGGAGGACGGACATCCGGCCGCCAATGCCGTGGCGGCGGGCAAGCGGCCGCGCTCGTCGATGACGCCGGTGCTGATCCTGGATCGTCAGGGGCGACTGGTCGGCGCAATCGGCTCGCCAGGCGGGTCCAGCATCCTGGCCTATGTCGCAAAGGCCCTGGTCGGCACGATGGACTGGGGCCTGTCGATGCAGCAGGCGATCGCCCTGCCCAATCTGGTGGTGCGGGGCGAGATGGTCGGGGCCGACACCGACATGATCGCGCCGGATATCCGCGACGCCCTGGCGGCGGCGGGCATGGCCCTGAGGCCCAACGCCACCGAGACCTCGGGCCTGCATGGCGCGATCTGGCGCGACGGGCGCTGGGACGGAGGCGCAGACCCGCGTCGCGAGGGCGTGGCGCTCTCGGAGATTCGTTAAAGGCTCAGCGGCCGGGACGGATCGACAGCTGAAAGGCCAGCAGCCCTTCGCTGACGTCGGTGTCCAGGCCGTTCATGCCGCGCAGACCCTTGCCGGCGTCGATCTCGCGATAGACGACGCCGAAAGACGTCTGCATGTCGCCCTTGCGATAGGCCACGCCGATCGAGGCGTCGCCCAGGAAGCTGCCCTTGTCCTGGGTATAGCCGGAGCGCGCGTAGTCGCCGTCGCGGGTGCGGGCGAAGTTGTAGCCGACGGCCCGGCCCGATCCCGCGGCGTACAGATACCAGCGCGGCCGCTCTCCGAAACGCTCGCGGCCGTTGGGGGCCAGACGATCCAGCCCCTCGCCGATCTTCAGCGTGACGCCAGCCTCGGCCGAACGGCCTTCGCTGCCGACGCCCAGGCCCGCGTGGGGCGTCAGGCTGACTTCCAGGCCCGAGGCGGTGTGGCCGCGCGCGCCGCGGAAACCGCGCACATAGCGCAGATCATAGGCGTCGGGGTCCAGTTCGGCCCGATCGACGGGCGTGACCGGCAAGGGAGAGCCGTCGGCGCGGCGCAGACGGCCGGCCGTCTCCAGCGTCACCCGGTCGGTGAAGTCGGTGCGATCGATCCAGACGTCGTTGCGCGTGCTGGCGGACAGGCCGGATCGGTCATCGGGACGGAAGGCGGTCGGGATTTCGATCTGGGCGCCGAACCGGGCGTTAGGTGCTACGCGGAAACTGGTCTGTTCAGTCAGGCGCGCCTCGACATCGGGCGAGGCGTCGAAGGCGTTGGGGGCCCAAGTCTGTGCGCAGGCGGCGCTCGCGCCGGCCATCGCCAACACGCCCCCAAAGCCGACAATACAGGCCTTTAATCGCATCCGGTCTCCCCACCGATCCGCTGGACACACACTGCAACCCTCAGGCGCAAGAGTCCAACGGCTTTTGGTCATGGTTTCGTCGCTTTTGAACGAGGACGCCAAGCAGGGGTTCCCAAACGAAAAAGGGCCCCGCTGTCGCGGAGCCCTTCGGGTCGTTTGGTGCAGATGGCCTTATTGGCAGGCCAGGCACTCGTCGTAGTCGGTCTTGGGCAGGGAGAAGAGATCCGGCTGATTGGGATCGATCACCTCTTCGGCCTTGTCCTCGGCGCCCGCGAAGGCGGCGCGCTGCACCGACTTGGAGCGTAGATAGTACAGCGACTTCACGCCGCGCTCCCAGGCGGACCAGTGCAGCATGTGCAGGTCCCATTTGTTCACGTCGCCGGGGATGAACAGGTTCAGCGACTGGGCCTGGCAGATTTCCGGCGCGCGGTCGGCGGCCAGTTCGATCACCCAGCGCTGGTCCAGTTCGAAGGCGGTCTTGAACACGCCCTTCTCATCCTCGTTCAGGGCGTCGAGGTGCTGGACCGAACCTTCGTTCTCCAGGATGGAGCTCCACACCGCCTCGGTGTTGATGCCTTTTTCGTCGAGCAGGCGCTCCAGATAAGGATTCTTGACCGCGAACGAGCCCGACAGGGTCTTGTGGGTGTAGATGTTGGCCGGGATCGGCTCAATTCCGGCGGAGGTGCCGCCGCAGATGATCGAGATCGAGGCGGTCGGGGCGATGGCCAGCTTGTGGCTGAACCGCTCCATCACGCCGCGCTCCTCGGCGTCCAGGCACGGGCCCTTCTCTTCAGCCAGCAGGCGGCTGGCCTTGTCGGCCTCGCGGCGCAGATGCTTGAACAGGCGCATGTTCCACGACTTGGCCATGGCGCTTTCGAAGGCCACGCCCTGCCCCTGCAGGAAGGAGTGGAAGCCCATCAGGCCCAGCCCCACCGAACGCTCGCGCTTGGCCGAATAGACGGCGGCGGCCATGGCAGGCGGGGCGCGGCGGATGAAGTCCTCCAGCACATTGTCCAGGAACCGCATCAGATCCTCGACGAAGCGCGGCTCCTCGCGCCATTCCAGGAAGGTCTCGGCGTTCACCGACGACAGGCAGCAGACGGCGGTCCGGTCCACGCCCAGATGGTCGCGGCCGGTGTGCAGCATGATCTCGGCGCACAGGTTCGACTGCTTGACCTTCAGGCCCAGGTCACGCTGGTGCGGCGCCATCTGGCGGTTCACCGTGTCCGAAAAGATCAGATAGGGCTCGCCGGTCTGCATGCGGATGTCGAGCAGCTTGGTCCACAGCGAACGGGCGTCGACGGTCTTCATGACCGCGCCGTCCTTGGGGGACTTCAGATCGAAGGTTCCGCCGACCTTGACCGCCTCCATGAACTCGTCGGTGACGTTGATGCCGTGGTGCAGGTTCAGGGACTTGCGATTGAAGTCGCCCGACGGTTTGCGGATCTCCAGGAACTCTTCGATTTCCGGGTGGTGGATGTCCAGATAGACGGCGGCCGAACCGCGGCGCAGCGAACCCTGGCTGATCGCCAGCGTCAGGCTGTCCATCACGCGGATGAAGGGGATGATGCCCGACGTTTTGCCCGCGCCCTTCACCTTTTCGCCGATGGAGCGGACGCCGCCCCAATAGGTGCCGATGCCGCCGCCGTTGGAGGCCAGGGCCACGTTCTCGTTCCAGACGTTCTGGATGCCGTCCAGGCTGTCGCCCACCGCGTTCAGGAAGCAGGAGATCGGCAGGCCGCGATCCGCGCCGCCATTCGACAGGACCGGGGTCGCCGGCATGAACCACAGGCGGCTCATATAGTCATACAGGCGCTGGGCGTGTTCGGCGTCGTCCGAGAAGGCGGTCGAGACCCGCGCGAACATGTCCTGATAGCTTTCGCCCGGCAGCAGATAGCGATCTTCCAGCGTCTTCTTGCCGAAGTCGGTCAGCAGATTGTCGCGCGAGCGGTCAACCTGGACCGATTTGACCACGGTCAGGTGGGGGCGCTCCGGCGTCGGCGTCGCCGCAACGCCTTGGAATTCCGTCGTCTTCAATGCCTCGCCGCCAGCCATGGTCATCTGCGTCCTGAACAAAAAATCGTTTGAGCCGCCCGCGCCGCGACCACATCATCTTGTGGCCTCTGCGCTCCCCGAGCCCACATATAGGGCGCATATGCCTAATGACCCGTCAACGGGTTGACGCCGACCATTGTGGGCGAATCGGTCGGACAAGTCCCAGCCGTCTGGGGAAAAGCCCGCGTGCAAGCCAGCACGTCCGTTTTACGAGCCCGCGACGGCATGATCACGAACGCGTGATCGGAACGACTGCTCAGCTTGGCCGTTGGCTCGCGCATGACGCTTTCTGACTTACGCGCCTTTTTGATACGCGCCCTGACGGTCGCCCGCACGGAAATCGCCGCGCTTCTGGCCCTGCTGGTCGTCGCCGGCGGCGTTCTGACCTTCGCCGGGCTTGCCGATGAGATGACTGAGGGCGAGGGCCAAGCCTTCGATCTTCATGTCCTGGCGCTGATGCGGCCCTATGCCAACGATCCCGGCCGGCCGTGGGGGCCGTGGTGGCTGAAGGAGGCGGCGGCGGACATCACCTCGCTGGGCGGCATCTCTGTGCTGGGTCTGTTCGCCCTGATCGTGGTCGTCTTCCTGCTGAGCCAGCGGAAATGGCTGTCGTCCCTGCTGCTGGTCATTGGCCTGGCCGGCGGCGTCGCGCTTTCGGAGGGCCTGAAGGCGGTGTTCGAACGCGCCCGGCCCCCTGCGGCCATGCAGGCGGTGGAGACGATCAACGCCAGCTTCCCCTCCGGCCACGCCCTCTTGTCCACCGTCTTCTATCTCAGCGTCGCCGTCATGCTGACCCGCGCCTTCCCGCGCGAGCGGTTCAAGGTCTTCGTGCTGGGCGTCGGCATTCTGCTGGCCCTGCTGGTCGGGCTGACGCGCATCTATCTGGGCGCCCACTGGGCCACCGACGTCTTCGCCGGCTGGGCGGTCGGCGCGGCCTGGGCCATGGCCCTGTGGCTGGTCGCCTATGGGGTGGCGCGCTGGCAGAAGCGCCACCGTGCGGCGCTGCAGGACGAAGCCTCCCCGATCGAAGCCGCCCCCGACCCGACCAAAGTCTAGGCCCGCCATCCGCCTCGCGGCAGGCTAGTCTGAAGACATGTCGGAGATGCACGCCATGGATCACGCCGCCCTCTACGCCGAACGCCTGAAGACCCCCGACCAGGCCGCCGCCCTGATCGTCTCGGGCGCCAAGGTCGCCATGGGTCTTGGCGTGTCCCAGCCGCCCGCCCTGCTCAGGGCCCTGGCCGAACGGGCCGCGCGCGGCGAGGTGGAGGATGTGAACCTCTATTATCTGCTCTCGACCGCCATCGCCGGGGAGACGGTGCTGCGCTATGAACTGATGGACCGGATCCGCCCTTGGAGCCTGTTCCACAGCGCCATCGAACGCCGGCTTGAGCAGCGCGCACACGAGGAGGGTCGCCCCAACCCCGTGCAGTTCATCCCCACGGGCTTTCAGCAGTCGCCCCGCCTTCTGTGCGACGAGGTCAAGGTGGATGCGCTGATCTGCACCGTCTCGCCGATGGATGCGGACGGCTTCTTCTCGTTCGGCACCAACACCGACTACGCCAAGCCGGTGTCGCAGACGGCGAAGACCGTGATCGTCGAGGTTAATCCGCACATGCCGCGCGTGTTCGGCGACTGCACCGTCCATGTGTCCAAGGTCGCCGGCATCGTCGAACATGCCGCGCCCCTGCTGGTCGTGCCGCGCGCCGAGCCTCAACCGGCGGACCTGGCCATCGGCCGCATCATCGCCGGCCTGGTCGAGGACGGCGCGACGCTTCAGATGGGGATCGGCGCCCTGCCCAACGCCGTCTGCGACGCCCTGATGGACCACCGCGACCTGGGCGTTCACACCGAGATGCTGACGCCCGGCCTGGTCGAGCTGATGCAGGCCGGCGTGGCCAACCATGCCCGCAAGACCCTGCATCCGGGCGTGGGCGTCTTCGCCTTCTCGATGGGCGACCTCAACACCTATGAATTCCTGGACGGCAATCGCGGCATGGAGGCTCATCCGGTCTCCTATGTGAACGACCCGGCCGTGATCGCGCGCAATGCGAAGATGTTCTCGGTCAACGCCACGCTCCAAATCGACCTGGCCGGCGCCTGCTGCTCGGAGTTTCTGAACGGGCGCCAGTTCACGGCCGCCGGGGGACAGCTGGACTTCGTGCGCGGCGCCTATGGGTCGGAGGGCGGCAAGTCGATCATCGCCTGTCATTCCACGGCGGCGAAAGGCACGGCCTCACGCATCGTCGCCCGTCTGGACGGGCCGGTCACCACCCCGCGCAACGACACCCACATCGTCGCCACAGAACACGGCTGGGCCAATCTGAAGGGCAAATCGTCCAGCGAGCGCGCCTGCGCCCTGATCGCCTTGGCCGCGCCGGAGTTTCGCGACGGCCTGACGGCGGCGGCGCGCGAGCAGGGTCTGATCTGACACCGCACTTGATCTCGGGCCGTCTGTCGGGACTTCTGGCGTCATGAAGACCGTCCGCCTTCTGGCCCTGCTGTCCCTGTTCGTCACCGCGCCTGTCAGCGCGAGGGCCGCGCAAGGCGCCTATGCCACCGATGGCGACTGCGGCGGCCGCCCAATGACCACCGTGCGCATGGCGCCCGGCTATTGCCTGGGACTGGTCTGGCAGGGCGCGGGGGCTGAGGGACCGCGAATGCCGCGCGGCCTGCTGGCGCTAACCAATGGTGACTGGTTGGTGACGGATCTCGGCAACTGGTATCCGGGCAATGGCGCGATCTGGCGGCTGTCGTTCGGCGCCGACGGTGCGCCGCGCTGGAGACGACTGGCCCAGGGGTTGAACATGCCGCACACGGCGGCGCGCGGGCCGGACGGGCGCATCTATGTGTCCGAGATGAACCGTATCCTGACGCTGGACCCCGACGCGGCCGATCCGGCGGCGACGGTGCACACCGTGATCGGCGACCTGCCCGACAATCGGCTACACGCCAATCGCCACCCCCTGTCCAGCTTCGTCTTCGACGCCAACGGCGGCCTACTGGTCAATGTCGGCGCGCCCAGCGACCGCTGTGTGGATGCGCGGGGCAGAGCGCGCGCCAATGCGGCGGGGGCCTGCATCGACAGCGCGACGACAGCCCAGGTGCGGCGCCACGCCTATATGGGAAATGGCCGCTGGGCCGAGGACAGCACCGTCTTCGCTTCGGGCCTGCGGAACTCCATCGCCCTGGCAAGGCACCCGTCGGGCACAATCCTGCAAGGTGAGAACTCGGTCGATCTGACCACGCCCGACCATCCCTATGACGAGATCAATGTCCTGCGTCAGGGCGGCCATTACGGCTGGCCCTATTGCGTCGATCTGGCGACGCCCCTGCCCGGCTGGAGCGCGGGCCAGGCGCGATGCGGCCAGCGCAACCGCCCGGTCGCCCTGCTGCCGCCCCATGCCGCGCCGCTGGACCTGATCTATTACGACGGGGCGATGTTCCCCGAACTGCGCGGCCGGCTGCTGATGAGCTGGCACGGCTATCGTCGCGCGGGCGGCCGGATCGTGGCGGCCGAGACGGACGGCGAGGGTCGCCCCCTGACCGATATCGGCGGCCGCTACGCCATCTATCCGCGCGGCGCCCTGTCCTATCCCGCCGGCGCGCCCAGCCTGCGCGGCAAGGTTCTGACGCCGGGCTGGGACACGGTCGCAGGCCGTCAGCCGCGCGGCGCGCCGGTCGTGCTGGCCGTCGCCGCCGACGGATCGATCTGGGTCACGGACGACCGCAACCGGGCGATCCTCAGGATCGCCCGGTTGGACAAGACGCCCTAGCTCTTGCGTGCGTCGCGCTTGGCCAGGACGCGCAGGCGAAGGGCGTTCAGCTTGATGAAGCCGGCCGCGTCCTTGTGGTCATAGGCCTGGACGCCTTCTTCGAAGGTCACCAGGTCCTGATCGTACAGGCTGTTGGGGCTTTCACGGCCGATGACCGAGACATTGCCCTTGTACAGCTTGACCTTGACCGTGCCGGAGACGTTTTCCTGGCTCTTGTCGATGGCCGCCTGAAGCATCTCGCGCTCGGGCGAGAACCAGAAGCCGTTGTAGATCAGCTCGGCGTACTTCGGCATCAGCTGGTCCTTCAGGTGCATGGAGCCGCCGTCCAGGGTGATGCTTTCGATACCGCGGTGCGCCGCGATCAGGATGGTCCCGCCGGGGGTCTCATAGACGCCGCGCGACTTCATGCCGACGAAACGGTTCTCGACCAGGTCCAGACGACCGATCCCATTGTCGTGGCCATACTGGTTCAAAGCGGTCAGGATCGTGGCGGGCGACATGGCCTCGCCATTGATCGAGACGGCGTCGCCCTTCTCGAAGCCGATCTCGATGACCGTCGCCACGTCCGGCGCGTCTTCTGGGCTGATCGTGCGCTGGTGGACGAACTCGGGGGCCTCGACCGCCGGGTCTTCCAGCACCTTGCCCTCGGACGAGGAGTGCAGAAGGTTGGCGTCGACGCTGAAGGGCGCCTCGCCGCGCTTGTCCTTGGCGATGGGGATCTGGTTCTTCTCGGCGAAGTCCAGCAGGGCCTCGCGACTGCGGAACTCCCACTCGCGCCACGGCGCGATGACGCGGATGTCGGGCTCCAGCGCATAGTAGCCCAGCTCGAACCGGACCTGATCGTTGCCCTTGCCGGTCGCGCCGTGACAGACGGCGTCGGCGCCGACCTGACGCGCGATCTCGATCTGGCGCTTGGAGATCAGGGGGCGGGCGATGGAGGTGCCCAGCAGATAGTCGCCCTCATATTGGGCGTTGGCGCGGAACATGGGGAAGACGAAGTCGCGCACGAACTCTTCGCGCAGGTCGTCGATGAAGATGTTCTCGGGCTTGATGCCCAGCTTCAGCGCCTTCTCGCGCGCCGGGCCCAACTCTTCGCCCTGGCCCAGGTCGGCGGTGAAGGTCACCACCTCGGCGTTATATTCGGTCTGGAGCCACTTCAGGATGATCGAGGTGTCCAGCCCGCCCGAATAGGCGAGGACGACTTTCTTGACGGGCTTGTCGGCGGGGGCGGACATGGCGGCTCTTTCAGCAAGGGGCGGTCAGTCGGGGAGTTGACGCGCGCATAAGACCGGGGGTGCGGCGATGCAACCTTTTCCGGGTCGCGCGGGGGAGAACATGAACCTTTCGTCATGTTCCATTTGGTCGCGTTGCCAGACCGCAGACCGGCGTTATGGTCCCCTCCAACTGCAATCCCGAGGATATCGCATGCGCCGCACTGGCTCTCTCGTCGCCGCCGCCGCCCTTCTGGCGGTTTCAACGCCCGTCTGGGCCTCCGCGGCCTCTACACCCGCCGCCCAGGCCGCCGGTCAGGCCGCCGCGCCCGCCGTCCAGGCCGCGCCGGTGTCGCAGCTGATCAACGAAGTCGACATCCCCTACACCAAGTTCACCCTCGACAACGGCCTGACCGTCCTGGTCCACGAGGATCGCAAGGCCCCCGTCGTCGCCGTCTCCGTCTGGTACAACGTCGGCTCCAAGGACGAGCCGGCCGGTTCGACCGGCTTCGCCCACCTGTTTGAACACCTGATGTTTGGCGGGTCGGAGAACGCGCCGGGCTCCTATCTGGGTCGGATGCGCAATCTGGGACCGTCGAACCTGAACGGCACGACCTGGTTCGACCGCACCAACTATTTCGAGACCGTCCCGACGCCGGCGCTGGAACAGGCGCTGTTCCTGGAAAGCGACCGGATGGGCTATCTGCTCGGCGCAGTCGATCAGAAGGTGCTCGATCTGCAGCGCGGCGTGGTCCAGAACGAGAAGCGCCAAGGCGACAACCAGCCCTACGGCCTGTTCCAGTACGCCCAGCTGGAAGGCCTGTTCCCGGAAGGTCACCCCTACCGCCACTCGACTATCGGCTCGATGGCCGACCTGGACGCCGCCAGCCTGGAAACGGTGCGCAACTGGTTCCGCGAGAACTACGGCCCGAACAACGCCATCGTCGTGCTGTCGGGCGACATCAACGAGGCCGAGGCCCGGCCGTTGATGGAGAAATATTTCGGCGCCATCCCGAGCGGTCCGGTCAACGCGCCGGCTCAGGCCGACGTCCCCACCCTGGCCGCTCCAGTCAAGGAAGTGATGCACGATCGCGTCGCCAACACCCGCCTGACGCGCAGCTGGGCGGTGCCCGGCCTGCTGAGCGACGACGCCGTGCCCCTGTCGGTCGGAGCCGCGGTGCTGGGCGGACTTGCATCGTCGCGCCTGGATAACATCCTGGTCCGTGATGAACAGACTGCGGTCAACGTGAGCGCCTCCAACTCCGACTTCCACCGCGTCGGAATGTTCACGATCACGGCGGATGTGAAGCCCGGCGAGAACGCCGATGCGGTCGGCCGCCGCCTGGACGAAATCGTCGCGGACTTCATCCGCACCGGCCCGACCGAGGAAGAGGTCGCCCGCGTCGCCACCCAGTATGTGTCGCGCGTCGTCCAAAGCCTGGAACAGGTCAACGGCAAGGCCAACGTGCTCGCCGAGGGCCAGCTCTATGCGGGCGATCCGGACCACTACAAGAAGGAGCTGTCCCAGTACGCCTCGGTCACCCCGGCCCAGGTCCGCGACGCCATGCAGCGCTGGCTGACGCGTCCGGTGCTGGACATCACCATCGCGCCCGGCGAGCGCGAGGCTTATGAGGAAGCCGCAGCTGCGCCGGCGGGGGCCGCCCAAGCCGCTCCGGCAGCCGAGATCCAGCGCGTGTCGCGTCCGCCCATGCCCGAGATCGGCCAGGTGCCGGATCTGGACTTCCCTGCCGTGCAGCGCGCCACCCTGTCGAACGGCATCCAGGTCGTCTACGCTAATGTTGATACTGTTCCGGTGACCCGCGTGGGCATCGACTTCGACGCCGGCTTCGCCGCCGACCGTCCCGATCGTCTGGGAACCCAGGCGATGATGATCGACTTGCTGGACGAAGGCACCACAACCCGGAACGCCAACCAGCTGGCCGAGGAGGAGGAGCGTCTGGGCGCGTCTGTCAACGTCTCGGCCTCGATGGACCGCACGTCCGCCGACCTTTCGACGGTGACCGCCAACCTGGCGCCGTCGTTGACGCTGCTGGCCGACGTGGTCCGCAACCCGGCCTTCGCCCCGTCCGAGGTCGAGCGCCTCCGCGCCGCGCGCCTGTCGGGCCTGGCCAGCGAGAAGACCAACCCCGGCGCCATCGCCGCCCGCGCCCTGCCGCCGCTGATCTACGGCGCGAACAGCCCCTATGGCCGCTCCTTCACCGGAACCGGCGACGAGGCGACGATCGGCGCCCTGACGCGCGAGGAGCTCGAGGCCGCCCACGACACCTGGATCCGGCCCGACAACGCCACGATCTTCGTCGTCTCCGACCTGCCGCTCAGCCAGGTGACGCCGCAGCTGGAAGCCGCCTTCGGCGACTGGCGCGCACCGTCGACGCCCAAGGGGACCAAGGACTTCTCGGCCCCGATCCCGGCGCCGACCAATCGCATCGTCCTGATCGACCGTCCGCAGTCGCCCCAGTCGCTGATCTACGGCGGCGCGGTCCTGCCGGCGTCGGGCACCGACGACCTCCTCGCGCTGAACGCGGCCAATGTGACCCTGGGTTCGGACTTCCTGTCGCGGATCAACTCGGACCTGCGCGAGACCAAGGGCTGGTCCTATGGGGTGCGCGGCAACGTCAACACCCTGCAGCACCGCGTCCCCTACATCGTCAACGCGCCGGTGCAGGCGAACCGGACCGGCGAATCGATCGCCGCCCTGATCGCCCAGTACGACCGCTTCCTGAAGAGCGAGGGCGTGCAGCCGAACGAGCTGGAGCGGACGATCAACGGCAACACCCGTTCGCTGGCCGGCGGGTTCGAAACCTCGGGCCAGATCCTGGGCGCCCTGCGTTCGAACGCCCTCTACAACCGGCCGGACGACTATCAGGCGACCCTTGCCAGCCGCACCCGCGCCCTGACGGCGGAACAGATGGACCAGGCCGCCCGCCAAGTCATCAAGCCCGACCAGTTCGTCTGGGTCGTGGTCGGCGACGCCTCGGTGGTCAAGCCGCAACTGGACGCCCTGGGCATCCCTGTCGAGGTCCGCGCGGCGGCCCCCGCCGCCCAATAGGGCGAGGACAGACCAGAACGACGAAGGCCCGGAGAGCGATCTCCGGGCCTTTTTCGTTTGCGACATTTTTCCTTCGTCATCCTCCGGCGACCCCCGCGAAAGCGGGGCGAGACCGGGGGACCCAGCGGCGCCGAAAGCGATGTATCGTCAGCGCGGTTCTTGAAATTGCATTCGCGACAGGTTCGCGCTCACGCGCGCCGCTGGGTCCCCCGGTCTGCGCCGCGATGCGGCTTGCCGGAGGATGACGAAGAGAATGTCAGTCCAGCGTCGCGCCCGTCGTGCGCATGATCTCGGCGCGCAGTTCGGGCAGACCGAGACCCTTTTCCGACGAGGTCAGGGCCACCACCGGGAAGGCGGCGGGGCGTTTGGAGATGGCCTTCAGGGTCGCGGCCTGCACGGCCTCGCCCTCGCCCTTCTTCAGCTTGTCGGCCTTGGTCAGGACGATCTGATAGCTGACGGCCGCCAGGTCCAGCGCATCCAGCGCCTCCGTATCCACCGACTTCAGCCCATGACGGCTGTCGATCAGCAGATAGACCCGCTTCAGCGTCACCCGGCCGCGCAGATAGTCGCGCCCCAGATCCTGGAACTTCTTGACCGTAGTCTTGGACGCCTTGGCCCAGCCATAGCCGGGCAGATCGACCAGACGCATCCGGCCATCCAGGTCGAAGAAGTTGACCTCGCGCGTGCGGCCCGGCTCGTTCGAGGCGCGGGCCAGCTTGTGCATGCCCACCAGCCCGTTGATGAGGCTGGACTTGCCCACGTTCGAGCGGCCCGCGAAGGCGATCTCGGGCAGATCGGGGTCGGGCAACTGCTCGATCTTGGCCGCGCCCATGACGAAGGTCGCAGGCCGCGCGAACAGGACGCGCGCCGCCTCGATGTCCTCGGGCGTGAACTCGGTCTCGTCGATCACGCCGGTGACTTCTTGAACCGGGCGAAGAAGGTATCGATCGGGTTCTCGGCCTTGTAGCGGTGCATGATCACATACTGCTGCAGGATGGTCAGGATGTTGGACCAGGCCCAGTAGATCAGCAGGCCCGCCGCGAACGGCGCCATGATGAAGGTAAACAGCAGCGGCATGAACTGGAAGATCTGGCGCTGGACCGGATCGGCCGCCGGCGGGTTCATCGCCGTCTGCAACCACATCGTCAGGCCATAGGCGATCGCCAGCAGACCCAGGTGCAGCGGGCCGGCCAACAGGCCGCCGATCAGGGGCGCCATCGCCGGATCCCATGGGATCAGGCCGAACAGGTTCCAGATCGACGACGGATCGCGCGCGGACAGGTCATGGATGAAGCCCAGGAACGGCTGGTGACGCATTTCGATGGTTACGGTCAGCACCTTGTACAGGGCGTAAAAGACCGGGATCTGCAGCACCAGCGGAAGGCATCCGGCGACCGGATTGATCTTCTCGCGCTGATACAGGGCCATCGTCTCCTGCTGCTGCTTCTGGGGGTCGTCTTTGAACTTCTTCTTGATCTCCTCCATCTTGGGCTGGAGGTTCCGCATCTTGGACATCGAGGCGTAGGCGTTGTTGGCCAGCGGGAACATCACCAGCTTGACGATGACGGTCAGGGCCAGAATGGCGACGCCGAAGCTGCCGACCAGGCCATAGACGTTCTCCAGGATCCAGAAGATCGGACGCGTCAGGAACCAGAACATGCCCCAGTCGATCGCATAGACGAAGCGCGGCAGGTTCAGGCTCTGCTCATAGGATTTCAGCACCTCGGCGCGCTTGACCCCGGCGAACAGGCGTTGGGTCTCGGTCGCGGTCGCGCCGGGCTGGATGGTGCGGGTCGTGCCCAGGACATTGGCTTCCAGCTGCTGGGCGCCGTTGAGGTCGCGCACGCGGAATTCGGTCTCGACCGCCTCGTTCTGCTGGGGCAGCAGGGCCGCCAGCCAGTATTTGTCGGTGATGCCCAGCCAGCCGCCGGTCGAGGCGTTCTCGATCCGCGGCTCCTTCAGCCAGTCCTTGTATTTCTTCTGCTCGGTCCGGTAGTCGCCCGGCTTGCCGAAGGTGCCGATCGCGCCCTCGTGGACGATGTGCGACGAGCCGGCTGCGGGCGGCACGCCCTGGCGCTGGACGCTGCCGTAGGGGGCGATGGTGATCGCCTGCGTGCCCAGGTTCTGGACCGTGTCCTGCACCGAGAAGACGTATTTGTCGTCGACCGAGATCACGCGGGTGAAGCGCAGGCCTTGGCCGTTGTCCCAGGTCAGGGTGACCGGAGTCGTCGGCGTCAGGGTTGACCCATTGGTCAGGCGCCAGACGGTATTGGGTCCGGGCACGCCGCCGGCGACATTGGGGCCGGTCCAGCCGAACTGGGCGAAATAGGCGTTCTGCATCCCCTGTGGGCGGAACAGCTCCACCGGCTGGGGCTTGTCCTGAACCTCGCGGTAGTCGGTCAGGAACAGGTCGTCGATCCGGCCGCCTTGAAGCGACAGCGAGCCTTTCAGCGTGCCGGACTGAATCGGCACGCGCGCGGCGGTGCTCAGCGCTTGGCTGCGGTCGGTGACGAAGGTCGGCCCCTGCGGGCTCAGCGCCGTGCGCGCGGCGTTGTCAGCGGTCTGCGACTGCTCGGCCTGGGCCTGCTGTTGCACGGCGCGACGCTCGGCCTGCGGGCGCAGCACGGCGAAATAGTAGATCCCCATGATCAGGACCGAGCACACGATGAAGATGATCGTGTTGCGCGTGTTTTCGTTTTTCATGGATTCTGGCGGTCCTGGCCGGAGGGGGCGCGGGCGTGCGAAGGCCTATTGGCCTTGGGTGTCGCCAGCCTTGTAAGCGTCGATTTCACGTCGTCAAGCAGACGGTCCCACGCACGCTCGGTCGTGCCCATGCGGGCGATGAAGACATAGTCGCTTCCGGGCACGCCGTGCTGGGCCAGCATGGCCCGTGCGGCCTCGCGCAGACGGCGTTTGGCGCGGTTGCGCTGAACCGCCCCGCCGATCTTCTTGGTGGCGGTGAAGCCCAGTCCGATGTGCGGCGAACCGTCGCCGCGCTCCAGCCGCTGGATCACCACTGCGCCGCGCGCCTCGGAAACGCCTTTGGCGGCCGCCAGGAACTGGGGCCGCCGCAACAGACGCTTGATCTGTAAAAGGTCGCTCATGCGTCCAAAAGATCCGGACGCGTAAGCCGCTTACGCCGTCAGGCGCTTGCGGCCCTTGGCGCGACGGCGCGCAACAATCTTCTGGCCGTTCTTGGTGGCCATCCGGCTGCGGAAGCCGTGACGGCGCTTGCGCACGAGTCGCGACGGCTGATAGGTCCGCTTCACGGTCGGCTCCTGACGTTAAAAGGTTGGGCGACGGGGCAAGAGGCGTCCGCCGCAGGAAGGGCGGGCGTATAAGTCGCATGTCCGCGTGAGTCAACGCTCGGACGGCATTTCGGGACGATGAAACGGATGGCGAAACGAACGGCGAAGGAATGGGCCCTGCGGCTGGCGCCGCTGGCGGCCATCGCCGGCCTGGTGATCGCCTTCTTCGCCTTGGGCTGGAACCGCTATTTGTCGATGGATCTGATCCGCGAGCACGGGCTGAACCTTCAGGCCTATGCGCAACAGAACTGGTGGATTGCGCTGGTCGCCTTCATCGCCGTCTATGCCGTGGCGACCGCCTCGACCATTCCCGGGCCCGTTTTCCTGACCCTGCTGGGGGGGATGATGTTCGGCCCCTATGTCGGGGCCCTGGCGCAGTCGACGGGGGCTACGATCGGTTCGGTCGTCATCTATTATGTCTATCGCACCTCGATCGGTTCGTGGCTGCGCGCCAAGTTCGAGGCCGACGCCGGCTTCATGGATCGGCTGGCCAAGGGCATCGACCGCAACGCCTTCACCACCCTGTTCACCCTGCGCGTGATCCCCAGCGTGCCCTTCGTCCTGGTCAACGCGACGGCGGGGATGATGGCGGTGCCGCTGAGGCCCTACATCATCGCCACCTTCATCGGACTGCTGCCGTCCACCTTCATCTACACCTGGATCGGATCGCAGTTGGGCGACCTGCTGCGCGCGGGCGTGCGGCCGGACCTGCCGATGCTGCTGCAACAGTTCTTCTGGCCTTTGATGGGCGTGGTCTTCCTGTCCCTGCTTCTGCCCATCGGCATCAAGCTGTTCCAGATGATCCGCGCCCGCCGGATCGGGGCGACGGCGGCATGAGCGCCCTGTTCGACCGGATCGCGGCGCGGCTGAACCTGACGCCGGACCAGGCCAGTCTCTGGCGCGAGCGCCTGACCCCGCGCGCGCCCGACGGCCTGTCGGCGCGGCTGCTGCTGCTGACCGTCGCCTTCACCCTGGCGGTCGAGGCCCTTATTCTGGGGCCGAATCTCGCGGCGTTCCATGAGCGCTGGCTGCGCGACCGGCTTCAGGCCGCCGAACTGGCCTCAGTCGGGGTCGAAGCTCTGCCCTATAGCGCGGTCGAGGACGACACGGCCGCCGAGCTGATGCGGATCGGCGGGGTTCAGGCGGTGGCCCTGACGGAGCAAGGCGTGCGCCGACTGCTGCTTCAGGCCCCCAACCTGCCCCGCGCGCCCGAACTGATCGATCTGAGGCGTCAGGACAGCTGGTCGCGCCTGACCGACCCGTGGCGCACCCTGTTCGGCCATCCAGACCGCTCGCTGAGGGTTCAGGCCAAGCCGCGCTATCGCTCGGGCGACTTCATCGAGATCGTCACCCCCGCCCAGCCGTTGAAGCTGGAACTG
The DNA here is from genome assembly GCF_058790795.1 of Brevundimonas sp. EU05-FHT14B07. Lineage (NCBI taxonomy): Bacteria > Pseudomonadati > Pseudomonadota > Alphaproteobacteria > Caulobacterales > Caulobacteraceae > Brevundimonas > Brevundimonas sp. EU05-FHT14B07. The sequence goes on along the minus strand of NZ_JBYTCZ010000004.1, from coordinate 116,541 downwards.
CGTGCCTTCCTGCTGAACAGCCTGCTGGTGTCCCTGCTGGTGTCGGTGACGGCGGGCGCGCTGCTGTATGGCGGTCTGGCCCTGCTGGTGCTGCGGCCGCTTCGTCGCGTCACCCGCTCGATGGAGCGGTTCGCCGCCGATCCCGAGAGCGAGGCCGAGGCGCCGTCCGATCGCCACGACGAGATCGGCCGCGTCGAGCGCGAACTCAGCCGGATGCAGGAGGAGGTGCGCCATTCCCTGCGCTCTCGCGCGCGTCTGGTCGCGCTGGGCGAGGCGGTGGCCAAGATCAACCACGACCTGCGCAATATGCTGACCTCGGCCCAGATGGCGTCCGAGCGGCTGGCGACCTCCGCCGACCCGCAGGTAGCCAAGGCCCTGCCCCGGCTGGAGCGCGCGCTCAGCCGCGCCGCCGGCCTGTCGCGCAATGTGCTGGAATACGGCAAGAGCGAGGAGCCAGCCCCCCAGAAGACTCGCGTCGTCCTGACCAAGGCCCTGACCCTGGCGGCCGAGGACGCCGGACTGGACCCCGACGGCGTGCGCCTGGTCAAACAGCTGCCGCCCCGGTTCGCCGTCGAGGCCGACCCGGATCAGCTGTATCGCATCCTGGTCAATCTGATGCGCAACGCCCGCCAGGCCATCGAGGCCGATCCCACGCGTCCGCCCGAGCGCCGCGGCAAGGGCGCCATCACCGTCAGCGCCTTTGGTCAGGACGGCTTCTGCGTTGTGCGCATCGCCGACGACGGCCCCGGCATTCCGCCGCGTCTGGCCGAACGCCTGTTCGAACCCTTCGTCAGCTCAAAGAGCTCGGACGGCTCGGGCCTGGGCCTGACCATCTCGCGCGAACTGGCCGCCCTTCACGGCGGCGACCTGCGTCTGGTCGAGACCGACGGAACAGGCGCAGCCTTCGAACTGCGCCTGCCCGGATAGGCGATCAGGCCGCCTTCAGGGTCGCCATGTCGATGACGTAGCGGTAGCGCGCCTCGCCGTTCTCGACCTTCACATAGGCGTCGTTGATCTCGGCGATGTCGATCATTTCGACCTCGGGGGCCACGCCGTTGGCGGCGCAGAAGTCCAGCACGTCCTGGGTTTCCTGAAGATTGCCGATCAAGGAGCCGCCGACCGTCTGGCGTTTGAAGGCCAGTTTGGAGTTGTCGACCCCATCCACGACATCGAGATTGCCCACGACGATGAAGGCCGCATCGCGCTTCATCAGGTCCAGCAGGGCGCCGATCTCGTGCTTCTCGGGCACGGTGGACAGGATGAAGTCGAACGTTCCCGCTAGGGGCGCCAGGGCCGTCTTGTCCGTCTCGATATGGGCCGCGTCGGCGCCCAGCCGCTTGGCGTCCTCGATCTTTTCGGGCGTCGAAGTCAGGACGGTCACTTCCGCCCCCAGAGCCTTGGCCAGCTTGGCCGCCATATGGCCCAGACCGCCAAAGCCCAGGACGACGACCTTATCCCCCGCCTTGACGCCCCAGTGTTTCAGCGGCGACCAGGTGGTCACGCCGGCGCACAGGATGGGCGCGGCCGCCTTGAGGTCCAGGCCTTCGGGGATGCGCAACACGAAATCCTCGGGCACGACCACCACATCGGAATAGCCGCCGTAGGTATTGTCCCGGCCGTACATGTTGGCGCCGTCTTCTGTCTCGGTCGCTGGCGTCATGGGGCCGTTATAGGTCGCCAACCAGCTGTTCGGACCCTCGCAGTAGTTCTGATCGCCGGCGCTGCAGGCCTCACATTGGCGGCAGCTGTCGATCATGCAGCCGACGCCGACCAGATCGCCTTCCTTGAAGCGCGAGGTCTCGGCGCCCGCCTGTTTGACCCGCCCGACGATCTCGTGGCCCGGTACGCACGGATAGACCGTATTGGCCCATTCGTTTTTGACCTGGTGGATGTCGGAGTGGCAGACGCCGGCGTAAAGAACCTCGATCACCAGCTCGTTGGGCTTGGGATCGTCGCGCTCGAACGTCATGGGCTCGAGCTTGGACCGGGAGGTCTTTGCGCCGTAACCGATTGATTGGAACATGAAAGTCTCCGGGGGCAAGGGGATGTTGCCGCAATCCCCCGCGCTCGAAGACGTTCCAGCGTCGCCTATTCCAGACCGTCGTCGGACACGACGAAGGGCCGGTTCTCCGCCTTGGCCTGGGCCGCCAGCTCCTCCTGGACCAGATGCCAGCGCCGCAGCCGCTCATAGTCGATGGCGTGCTCGGGCGAGGCGTCCAGCCAGTGACGGAAGTCCTCGACCTGAAGCCTGGCGTCTGCGGCGGTCGTATCGGGCAGGGCCGGCACGTTCGGCAACTGGCGCGCGACATCCGCAGGAATGGGGAAGTCGCCGGACGCGGTGCTCAGGATCATCGGTCTTCTCGGATAGGCTGCGGTCGGGAGAGATCGACCATGACGCGAAGCCGAGCCTTTCGCCACCTTTTCATCGCTGCGGCGTTGTGCAGCAGTATCACAATGGCCAAGCTGCGTAGGGCGCCTTGGCCTCGGGAGAGACAGTCATGATCGTTCGCACCGCCGTCGCCGCCGCCCTGCTGGCCGCCGCCCTGACCGCGCCCGTCGCCGCCCAGACGACGACGGCGCCAGCGACCGCCGACCCCTATCGCGATCAGCGCGCCCTGCCCGACCCGGCCGATCCCGCCAGCCGCGACGCCCTGCTGAAGGCGCGGGGCGAGGCCTATCATCGCGCCAGCGACGCCCAGCAGACCGAAGAGGAACTGCGCACCACCCGCGCTCTGAACGACGAGATCGCCGCCCAGAACGCGCTGGCCGACAAGACCGACGCCGACAACCGGCTGAACTACGACGCCGCCCTGGCCCGTCATCAGATCGAGGTCAGCCAGGCCGAGGAACAGGCGCGCGCCGCCGCCGAGACCGCCCGCTTGGCCCAGGAGAAATACGACCGCGACTATGCCGCCTGGCAGGAACAGGTGCGACTGTGCCGCACGGGTTTCCGCCCCGCCTGCACCGCCCGACCGGCGTGGGTCGCGCCGGCGCAGTAAACGTCATCAGTCCGCCTTGGCTTTCGCCTCGGCGATCAGCGCGTCGTCGATTTCGCGGGCGCGCACAGCGGCCGGGCGTGTCGTGATCCGTTCGGCATAAGCCGTGAAGGCCGACCGTTCAGGCAGGCTCTTGAACATCAGCCCCCAGGCGATCTGACTGCCGACGTAGACATCGGCGGCGCTGAACCGCTCGCCAAGGATCCACGGACTGCGATCCAGCGCATGTTCCAGCCCGTCGATCACCTGATCGAACGAGCCGTAGCCGACCATGGCAGACTTCTCGGGCGGCGGCAGTTGGCCCAGAGACTTGGCCGTCACCGCCGCCTCGACCGGCCCGGCGGCGAAGAACATCCAGCGATAATAAAGGCCGCGCAGCGGATCGTCCGTCGACGGCGCCAGGCCGGCTTCAGGAAAGGCGTCGGCTAGATAGGCGCAGACTGCGGCGCATTCGGTCACGACGAAGCCGCGATGGGCGATGGCCGGCACCTTTCCCATCGGATTGATCGCCAGATAGTCCGGCGACTTCATCGCCGCATAGTCGACCACGACGGTGCGATAGGGCTGGCCCGCCTCCTCCAGCATCCAGCGGACGATGCGTCCGCGCGACATGGGGTTGGTGTAGAAGACGATCTCTTCGCTCATGGCGTGCTCTCCCTTTCGGGAGAGCCTACGCCTGAACCGGCCGGGGTGTCAGCCCGCGACCAGGCTCATGTCGCGGCGCGCCATCATGCGGTCGAACTCGGTCCAGACGCCGTCGGCGCCGTGCCAGTTTCCTTGCGTCGCCGCCTTGGAATATTCGGTAGCGCGGGCCTCGAAGAAGTTGGCGTGTTCAACGCCGCTGAGAAGCGACTGCAGCCACGGCAGCGGATTTTCCGTCACCCCATAGACTTCCGGCAGCTTCAGCTGACGCAGGCGCCAGTCGGCGATGAAGCGGATGTATTGTTTGATGTCGTCCGGCGTCATGCCCTGGACCGAGCCCATCTCGAAGGCCAGGTCGATGAACTTGTCCTCCATGTTCACCACCGTCTTGCAGCAGTCGACGATGTCGTCCGCGACCGACTTGGTGACGGCCCCCGTCTCCTTGTTGAAGGCGTGATACAGCTTGATGATGCCTTCGCAGTGCAGGCTCTCGTCGCGCACCGACCAGGACACGATCTGGCCCATGCCCTTCATCTTGTTCTGGCGCGGGAAGTTCATCAGCATGGCGAAGGACGCGAACAGCTGAACGCCTTCCGAGAAGCCGCCGAACATGGCCAGGGTCCGGCAGATGTCGGCGTCGGAATCCACGCCGAACTTGCCCATATAGTCGTGCTTGTCCCGCATGGCCTCGTATTCCATGAAGGACCCGAACTCACTCTCGGGCATGCCGATGGTTTCGAGCAGCAGGGCGTAGGCCGCGATATGGATGGTCTCCATATTGCCGAAGGCGGCCAGCATCATCTTCACCTCGGTCGGTTTGAACACCCGGCCGTAGCGCTCCATATAGTTGTCCTGAACCTCGATGTCCGCCTGGGTGAAGAAGCGGAAGATCTGGGTCAGCAGGTTGCGTTCGCCGTCGTTCAGGGTCGAGGCCCAGTCCTTGATGTCCTCGCCCAGCGGCACTTCTTCCGGCATCCAGTGGACCTGCTGCTGCTTCTTCCACATGTCGAACGCCCACGGATAGCGGAACGGCTTGTAGGCGGCCGACGGGGTCAGAAGACCGGCGCGCTCGGGGAGGATGATCGGAGTGATGGCGTTCATCGAACTGGACCTGAGGGCGATTCTGAAGATGCGTTCACCATGCGATTTGAAGACGTCGGCGCCAAGTCAAAATAGGTCTATGTTGCGATCACAATTTATCGCGACCGCTAGATGTTGTGTCCGTGCCGCACATTCTTGGGGACGGGCCTGGGGACGGGCCTGGGGATGAAGCCGCACCCGAAGGCTCAGGCGGCTTGGGCGTCCAGGCGAGACGCGGCGGCGCTCAGCGTCTCGTCGATGGCGGCGTAGAGCTTGGCCTGGGTCACCGGCTTGGCCAGATGACCGTCCATCCCGGCGGACAGGCACCGTGCGGCGTCTTCGGGCATGGCCTCGGCGGTGACGGCCAGGATCGGCGTTCGGCTGGCGGGATCGGCCAGGGCGCGGATCGCACGGCTGGCGGCCAGACCATCCATCACGGGCATGCGCACATCCATCAGGATCAGATCGAAAGCCTCGGCCGAGGCGGCGTTCACCGCCTCGCGCCCATCGCAGGCCTCGGCGGTATCGCAATCGGCGGCCTGCAGCATGATGCGCAGCAGATCCCGATTGGCCGGGTGGTCGTCGACGATCAGCACCCGCATACGGCGGCTGTCCAGCGGCGCGCCGCCGTCCGTCTCTACGGGGGCCACGAGGGGCGCCTCGATCTCCAAGGTGAAGGTCGAGCCCTGCCACTGGACGCTTTCGACGACGATGGTTCCGTTCAGGCGCTCGGCATGGCTCTTGGCCAGAGCCAGGCCGACGCCCGCCCCCTCATGCGCGCGGCTGGTGGAGGCGTCCGCCTGTTCGAACAGGCGGAACACGCCCGCCAGGGTTTCGGCGTCCATGCCGCAGCCGGTATCGGAAACGGCGATCCGCAGCCGGTCGTCGGTCCGATCGACCGTGACGGTCACGCCCCCGCGCGTCGTGAATTTCGAGGCGTTCAGCGTCAGGTGATGCAGGATCTGGCGAAGCCGCCGCATGTCGGTCAGCACCCAGCCCTCGGCCTCCGGCGCGATGTGCAGATCGAACGACAGGCTGCGGATCTCGGCCCACTCGCGCGCCGGCGCCACGGCGTCCTGGATCAGGGCGCGCAGATCGGCGGGCTTCAGCACGACCTCGTCGCCCCCGCGCGAAATCTCCAGCAAGTCCTCGACCAGACGCAGCATGGATTCGCCGCACTGGCGCACCGCATTGACCTGCCGATGGCCCTCGGCGTCCAGGCTGGTCGAGCGCGACAGCAGGTCGGCATAGCCGGTGACCCCGGTCAGAGGCGTGCGCATCTCGTGGCTCATCAAGGCCAGGAAGCGCGACTTCGCCTCGTCGGCGCGCTTGGCCCGGGCCAGGGCGTCCAGGGCCGCCGCCGTGCGCGCCCGCAGACGCGCCGTCAGCCGCCGACGCTCGGTCGATAGGGTGGTGATGGGCAGGACCGACCCGACGACGCACAGCAAGAACAGATGAAACACATTCATCTGGCGCATCACTTCGGGCAGGGCCGCCAGAACCGGATCGGACGGCAGGCGGGTCAGCACGACCGGCCCATGCCCGCTCAGCGTGGCGGCGCCGCCAATGGCCGCGACCAGCACCACCGCGCAGGCGGTCGTGGGCGGGCACAGCCGGAAGGCCAGAAGGATCAGCGGCGGAAACACCGCGAACATCACCGGCGCCGACGACTGGGTGAAGGCCCAAAGCGTGACGCCGCCGACCAGCACCAGCAGGGCGGCCGCCTCCGTCATCGTGGCCTGGGCGTCGTCCCGGAAACGGTGATTGCGCGCCAGCAGCAGCAGGGACGGCGTGACGATCATCATCGCCAGCAGCTCCATGTCGAACAGGTGGTGCATCCGGAACGCCAGAGTTCCCGGCACCTTCCAGCTCATCAGCACAGCGAACGCGCCCGCCAGCAGGGTGCTGATCAAGACGGCCGGAACGGCGGCGAAGACGGCGAAACGGAACAGACGCCAAGGCCGGCGCATGTCCAGCGCGGCCCCGCAGACCCGGCGCGCCAACACGGCGGCGACGCAGACCTGCGTCAGGTTCAGGGCGACATTGGTGAACATCATCACGCCGGGATCGCCGCGCACGATGTTGCTGACCAGATTGACGGCGGCGCAGGCGAGCATGACTCCGATGGCCTGGCGACGATGAAGCTGAAGGACGGCGGCCAGAAGCACCGCATTGGCCGGCCACAGAACCGTGGCGCCGAAGGCATGCATGCTCCACTGGGCGACCGACAGGCATAGGGCGAACAGCGCCACATAGGCGTAGGGCGACGGTCCAGCCGCGCGGCCGGCCTCGTGACGGAAAAACCGCCAGCGCCCGCCTTCTGCGTTCACCCACTTCAGTCCCATGACGTAACGGTGACACGCAGGGGTTAAGGATCCTGTAGCGGCCGACCTAGGTAGGATTGCGGAACCGCCGTTCAGCGTCGCCGTTTACTCGCCCTTGCCAGCGAAGGGCCCCAGCCAATGTCAGACGTGATCGCCGAACCGACCTTCGAGCCGCCGGCGGACGCCCTGGCCTTCTATGAAGAGAGCCTGCGCCTGCTCAAAGAGAGCGGCATTCCCTTCCTGTTGTCGGGCACCTATGCGGTCACGGCCTACACCGGCATCCGTCGTCCGACCAAGGATTTGGACGTCTTCTGCAAGCCTGGCGACTACCCCCGCATCCTGGCCTTCTTCCAGAAGCACGGCTACCGCACCGACGTCGAGGACGAGCGCTGGATCGCCAAGGTCTGGAAGGACGAGAAACACTTCTTCGACGTCATCTTCGCCATGTCCAACGGCACCATCGCCGTGTCCGACAGCTGGTTCAGCGAGGACCGGATCACCGTCTATGGCCATCAGGTCCAGATCACCCCGCCCACAGCGCTGATCCTGTCCAAGGTCTTCATTCAGGACCGCTACCGCTATGACGGGGCCGATGTGAACCACGTTATCCTGAAACAGTCCGACGCCATCGACTGGAAGAGCCTGCTGGACCAGATGGACCTGTATTGGGAGGTGCTGGCGGCGCATCTGCTGAACTTCCGCTTCGCCTATCCAACCGAGCGCGACCGGATTCCGCGCTGGCTGATGGAAGAACTGGTCCAGCGACTGACGGCCCAGATCGATCTGCCGGCGCCGCGTGTGAAGGTTTGTCGCGGCCGGCTGTTCAGCCCGCGCGACTATGTCGCCGACGTCGCCGAATGGGGCTTTGGCGACGTGGTGGGCAAGGGGCTGGAGGAACGCCACGACCCCGTCAACCTGGGCCACTGAAAGGTAAGCCGCCATGACCGACGCCGTCCCCGATCCCCAGACGACCCAACCCGGCCTGGAGCCCGGCCCCGCCAAGACGCTGCGCGTCGCCGCCGTCGGCGACCTTCATGTCGGCGAGACCACCGAGCATCGCTATCGCGACCTGTTCGAACGGGTGTCGGACGATGCGGACGTGCTGTGCCTTTGCGGCGACCTGACCAACTACGGCAAGACGCCCGAGGTCGAGCGGCTGCTTGAGGATCTCAAGCTTTGCAAAATCCCGATGGTCGGCGTGCTGGGCAATCATGAGCACGAGTGCGGCCAGCCCGAGGTCGTCACCAAGATGCTGACCGACGCCGGGGTCAAGATGCTGACCGGCGAGGCCTATGAGATCGACGGCGTCGGCTTTGCGGGCGGCAAGGGGTTCGTCGGCGGCTTCGGCCGCTACATGCTCTCCTCGTTTGGCGAGGCCTCGATCAAGCGTTTCGTGCAGGAGGCCGTCGAGGACGCCAATCTGATCGAAAACTCGATCCGCATGCTGCGCACCGAACGCTCGGTCGTGCTGCTGCACTATGCGCCCGTGGTCGAGACGGTGATGGGCGAGCCGCCCGAAATCCACGCCTTCCTGGGGTCGTCGCGCCTGGCCGAGACCATTGATCGCTACGACAACGTCCGTCTGGTCGTTCACGGCCATGCCCATCGCGGCGGACCGGAGGGACGCACCACCAAGGGCACGCCCGTCTATAATGTGGCCCTGCCGGTACTGAAGACCCTGGGCGACAAGCCTTATCGGGTCTTTGAAATCTGACCGGACTGTAGGAGGGTGCGGCCGGGGCTGGGATGCAGCCTCGTTCGGGGCCGCAAGGCGGCCCGTCGTGGAGTTTCCGATGCGCCTTCTGTCTTCCGCCGCGGCCGTCGCCGTCCTGGCCCTGACCACCCCCGCCTTCGCCGCCGGTCAGGCCGCTGCGCCTGCGCCGCAGGCCGCTCCGGCGCCCGCCCAAGAAGCGGACAGCCCCGAGGAAGCCGCCTTCGAGGCCAAGGCGGAAGCTTTCCAGGAGCGCATGGAAGCCATGGCGACCGAAATGCAGGCCGCTACCGCTCAAGCCGACAAGGCCAAGGCCAAGTCCGATTTGGACGCCGTGCAGGCCAAGTATCAGCCCGAGGTCGACGCCTTCGCCCAAGATGTCCAGACGTTCGCCGTCAGCAGCGGCCAGGCGACGCCCGAGCAGCTCGCGCCGGCGATCCAGCAGATCAAGGGCATTCCTGCCGATGTTCGAGGCAAGATCGACGCCGCCGCTGCAGCGGCGGCCGCAGCCCCGGCCCAACCGCAGTAAGCCGAGCCTTACCGCGATTTCACTTGAGACGGGGCGGCTGAGGGCGGAGTTTGAGCGGGTCATTCAACGGGAGCCGTCCCATGATCCGCCTGCTCAGCCTGACCGCCGCCCTGGCGCTCGCGCCCCTCTCCTCGGCCTTGGCGCAGACCCCCGCGCCTGCCTCCACGCCGGCTTCGGCTCCGGCTTCCGCTGAAGCCGCCGAAGCCCGCATGGAAGCCGCCGCCGAGGCTTTCGAAGCGCGCATGGAGACCTTTGGCGAACGCGCCGAGGCGATTTCCGAAGACGAAAGCCTGAGCGAGGCCGAACGCGGCCGTCGCATCGCCGCCCTGTGGTCGGACTATGCGCCCGATGTCGCCGCCTTCACCGCCGAGACCACGAAACACGCCACCGAAATGGCCGCCCAAGCCCTGAAGGACATCGACGTCGACGCCATTGTCGCTGAGGCGCTGAATGACCCCGAGGTCAAACAGGCGATGGAAGAGGGGATGCAGAAAGGCGTCGTCACCGCCGAAGGCATCGCCCGCAACAGCGCCTGGACCAATCCGACGCCCGAGCAGATGGAGACCTACAGCCTGGTCGCCCAATACGCGCTGGACCAGGCCGCCGACGCCGTCGTCGAGGAGGGCGTCGAAGCGCCCGAGGCCCCGGAAGCGCCCGAACCGCCGGCGCCGCCGGCCCGTCCGGCCGCCTAACGTCTTTATCTCCTCCCCATGCAATGGGGAGGGGGACCGCGCAGCGGTGGAGGGGCTCTTGTAATCGCCCGGATGCGTACTGGCGGTGAAGAACCCCTCCGTCACGGCGCGAAGATGCGCCGCGCCACCTCCCCGCGACGCGGGGAGGAGACAGAGCGCCTTGACCGCGACAGACTAAGCAGCGACATCGCGCCGCATGCCCGCCTTGCCCGTCGATCCGCACCTCTATTCGACCTTCCTCGGCGTCATGGCGGTGATGGCGATCACGCCCGGCCCGGCCAATCTGTTCGCCGTCGCGACCGGCGTTGAGAAGGGCCGCGCCTCGGCCCTGATCGGCGTGCTGGGCATGAACGCCGCGACCCTGGTGTGGTTCGGCGCGGCGGCCTTGGGTCTCGGCGCCCTGGTCAAGGCCTTCCCCGCCGCCTTCAAGGTCATCGCCGTGCTGGGCGCGCTTTATGTCGCCTGGCTGGGGATCAAGGCGCTGCGCGGCGCCTTCGCCACTGCCGCCGATCCCGACGCGGTCGTCGTCAAGAAGGGCCGCAGCGCCCTGATCGACGGGTTCGCCGTCCAGATCGCCAACCCCAAGGCCATCCTGTTTTTCACAGCCGTCCTGCCGCCCTTCATCGACGTGAACCGCCCGGTCGCGCCGCAGATGGCGATGTTCGCCATGGCGGCCATCGGCATGGATATGGTGTCGATGAGCACCTACGCCCTGTCCGGCGCCGCCCTGTCGCGCCGCATGCAGCAACCGCGCTTTCGCAAAGGCTTTGGCGTCTTCGTCGGCCTTTTGCTGATGGTCGCCGCCGTGCTGATCGTTCATCGGCTCTAGACGCCGCGACGCTTCGTCATACAGTGGTCGGGAACGCCTTCGTTCATGCTCCGTTCAGCCGTCAGAGCGCCCGAATGGGCGATCAAGGAGTTTGATGTCATGAAAACCCTCCCCCTGAAGACCCTGGCGGTGACCGTCGCCGCCGGTCTGGCTCTGGCGGCCTGCGCCACCGCCACCCCGTATCAACCCGCAGGCTTCAACGGCCAGCGTGGCGGCTATGCTGAGCAGCGCCTGGAAAACAACCGTTTCCGGGTCAGCTTCTCGGGCAATTCGCTGACGTCGCGCGAACAGGTCGAACAGTCGCTGCTGCTGCGTTCGGCCGAACTGACGGTCGAGAGCGGTTACGACTGGTTCTCCACCGTCAATCGCGCCACCGACCGCGACACCCGCTTCGTGGGTACGCCTGATCCGTTCTATTCGGGCTATAACCGCTTCTACAGCCCCTACTGGGGTCCGTCGTGGCGCTATTACCGCAGCGGCTTCTGGAGCCCATGGGACCGTTACGGCCCGTGGGGCGTTAACGACTTCGACGTCCGCCAGGTCGACCGCTTCGAGGCCAATGCCGAAATCGTCCTGGGCCGCGGCCCCAAACCCGCCAACGACCCCAACGCCTTCGACGCCCGCGAGGTGATCCAGAACCTGGGTCCGCAGGTCACCCGCCCGGCGGCCTGATGCTGAAAGCCCCTCTCCACGGCGTGGAGAGGGGCTTTTTCTTTCATCCCACGCGCGGCGACTTCAGCCGGCGCTTGTTGGAGTGGGTCGCCGGCGCCGTGCCCAGATCTTCCGGCACCTCGCCCTTGAAATAGTAGCGCTGCCACGCCTCCTTGGCCGCATCCGGGTCGCCTCCGGCCAGACGCTGGTTGAAGTCGGTGCGGGCGCGGTTCCAGGCCTCGAACTGACCCTTCATCACCGGGTTGGATTCCAGCGTGCGGATGATCGGCTGGAACTGCTCGACCTTCTTGTGCTCGATCAGATTGATGAAGCAGAAGGGTTCGCCCTTCTCGAAGGTGATCCGCCCCGGCCGGGTGAAGATCCAGTTCATCGTGAAGGGGAAGGGCAGCCAGTCCGTCTCAATCAGGCCGACCAGCGGCTGGATGCCGTCCTTCACATGATTAGGCGACCCCGAACACATCATCCCCCAGCCGGGCGGCGTGCGGAACAGATATTGCGGATGCATGGTCAGCACCCCGCGCGAGAAGTGCGAGGTGACGAAATGGGCCAGATCGTGCTGGGGCCGATCCGGCGTGATGACGATGTCTTCCTGGCGCGGACCGCCGTTCCACTCGGCCGAGAAGCCGAACGGGCACAGGATTTCCCACCCCGTCGTGTTGGCCATGTTCAGCGGCAGGCAGCGATAGGGGTGGCGGCTGATGAAGGCGTCCATCCAGTTACGCGACTGGCGGCCGGGCACGAGGTCCGGCGGGCGGGCCGTCATCGGATAGCATTCCAGTTCCAGCGGGCGCGTGTTGACGGTATCGACCATGACCATTTCCTAACGCCCGAAACCCGACGGCTCAACCATGACTGACGCACCCGCTTTCGACCGCGAGACCCTGACCGTCTGGCTGAAGGCGAACGGCGTGGATCACCTCACCCACGACCACCCGGCCGTCTTTCGGGTCGAGGAAGGGCTGGACCTCAAGGCCGACCTGCCCGGCGCCCACACCAAGAACCTGTTCCTCAAGGATCACAAAGGCCGGCTGTGGCTGATCTCGGCGCGTCAGGACACGGTGATCGACCTGAAACGCGCCGCCGCCGTCATGGGGTCGGGCCGCCTGTCGTTCGGCAACGAGACGCTGATGTGGGAAACGCTGGGCGTCCGCCCCGGCTCGGTCACGGCGCTGGGCCTGATCAACGATACCGACCGCCGCGTCACCTTCGTGCTGGACCAGCGCCTGTGGGACGCCGCCGTCGTCAACTTCCACCCCCTGACCAATACGGCGACCACCGCCCTGGATCAGTCGGCCTTCCGGCGGGTGCTGGCGCTGCTGGGGCGTGAGCCGGTCGTTGTGGATTTCGAGGCTTTGAGGGATATTTGATGCCAGATCGTTGGACAGTAGCAATGTGGGCGCTGGCGATAATCTCACTTGTGGTCGCGATGCTATCTTTCTTGGGAGTGAACAACCTGATCCAAGAGACTTGGGTCTGGGTCACGTCTTCGTACGCATGGTTGCCGCTCGTCGGGCTATCAACCTTCGTCATGTTGCAACGCGGAGTGCGTGAACATCAAACGGCAGTGCTTCAGGGACGCAATGATTGGTACAAGCCCTCATTGGCGCTGAGAGCCTGCCTAAGCCTAGCCATCTTGATCGGCCTAGCGTCATATTTCTGGCAGGCCGGCTAGCCTTGCGTTTGCGCGGTAGTCACCGCTTGACGCCAACCGCTTGAACCTCGCGGCCTAAGCCCCATCTCGCAAATCATGGATCGAGCGCGCGGCGACGAGAGGCGATTTTAGACGAATTAGACGAATTAGACGAATTAGACGGTGTTTTTCACGACTGCCGTCTGAAATCCCGGCGCGATCTTTTCCCGGCTTGATGCCGACGCATCCCGACGCCATCTGAACCGTTGAACCTGACCGATCTCTGCGCGGACCTCGCCCATGACCCTGCTCGACCCGACCCTGACCCCCGACGCCGCCGGCGACCTGATAAAGGAAGGCACCGACGCCTCCTTCATGACCGACGTCATCGAGGCGTCGAAACATCAGCCGGTCATCGTCGACTTCTGGGCCACCTGGTGCGGGCCGTGCCGGACCCTGGGCCCGGCGTTGGAGAAGGCCGTGCGCGCCGCCAAGGGAGCGGTGAAGATGGTCAAGATCGATGTGGACGCCAACCCGGCCTATGCGGGCCAGCTGCGGGTGCAGTCGATCCCGACGGTCTACGCCTTCGTCAACGGCCAGCCGGTCGATGGCTTCCAGGGCGCCATTCCCGACAGTCAGATCAAGGCCTTCATCGACAAGCTGACCGGCGGTCAGGGCGGCTCGACCGAGACGGCGCAACTGCTGGAGCTGGGCGAGGAATCGCTGGGCCTGAACGACTTCGGCGGCGCGGCCCAGGCCTTCGCCCACGTTCTGTCGATCGAGCCTGAGAACGAGAAGGCGATCGCCGGCATGGCGCGGGTCTATCTGGCGGGCGGCGACCCCGAACAGGCGGCGCAGACCATCGCCATGGCGCCGCAGGATTCCAAGGAGCCGACGGTCCAGAGCGTGCGCGCTCAGCTGGCCCTCGCGTCCAAGGTGCCCACCGGCGATCTGGCCGGCGCCTCGGCCGAACTTGAGGCCAAGGTCGCCGCCGATCCGAACGATCATCAGGCGCGTTTCGACCTGGCCGAGGCCCAGAGCGCGGCCGGCGACTTCAAGGGCGCGGTCGACAATCTGCTGGCCATCATCCAGGCCGACCGCGAGTGGAACGATCAGGCGGCCCGCAAACAGTTGCTTGTCATCTTCGAGGCGGCGGGCCTGACCTCGGACGTGTCCAAGGATGGCCGTCGCCGCCTGTCGTCCATTCTGTTTTCGTAAGCGCGATACCACCGGCCTCAAGTCGCCCGAAAGGCGATAGGCCAAGGAGAAGTGATGCCTCAAGGCTATGTCCGCGCCATCGACCTGCCCCAGGTGATCCCGGTGTTCCCGCTGGGCGGGACCATCCTGCTGCCGCGCGGACAGCTGCCGCTGAACATCTTCGAGCCGCGCTATCTGAACATGGTGGACGACGCCATGGCCGGCGACCGGATCATCGGCCTGGTCCAGCCCAAGGGCGGCACGCCGGCCCTGCCCGGCCTGTCGCCGGTCGGCTGCGCGGGTCGGATCACCAGTTTCGCCGAGACTTCCGACGGGCGCTATCTGATCACCCTGACCGGCGTATCGCGGTTCCGCATCGCCGCCGAAATGCCGTCCAAGACCCCCTACCGCCAGGTTCGCGCGGCCTTCGAGGCCTATGAGGACGATCTGGTCTCCCCGCCTGAGGAGCCGGACTTCGACAGGGACGCCTTCCTCGACGCCCTGCGCGCCTATATGGCCCACCGGCTCCTGGACATCGATTGGGAGACGGCCGAGACCGCGCCGATGGAGGCCCTGGTCAACAGCCTGTCGATGGCTCTGCCGTTCGAACCCGCCGAGAAACAGGCGCTGCTGGAGGCCATGGGCCTGATGCCCCGCGCCGAGGCCCTGACCGCCCTGATGCGCATCGACGCCGCTGACGGCGGTGACGACGCCGCGCCGTCCATGCAATAAGCGGCCACGCTTTCAGGAACCCGCCATGAGTGACGCCTTCAACACCCCGGTCTCGGTCGATCCCCGCCTTCTGGAGGTGCTGGTCTGCCCCGTCACGCGCGGCAAGCTGACCTATGACCGCGACGCCAACGAGTTGATCTCGGCGGGCGCCAAACTGGCCTATCCGATCCGCGAGGGCGTGCCGATCATGCTGGCCGAAGAAGCGCGTCAGTTGGACTGATTTCATACTCCGCTCATCCCCGCGAAAGCGGGGACCCAGCGCTTTGGGCGATAAGGCGTGTCCGATGGATGCCCTTGATCGATCCAATGCGCTGACGGGCGAAAGAACTGGGTCCCCGCTTTCGCGGGGATGAGCGGATGGGGTTGCGGTGGAGCTTCTTCGCTCCCATTCCATTCGTGCCTGCCAAAGCAAGGAAAGCCTCGATGCTTAAAGTCGCCATTCAGATGAACCCGATCGAGGCCGTCGACATCGCCGGGGACACCACCTTCCTGATGGCCGAGACGGCCCAGGCGCGCGGTCACAAACAGTGGGTCTATGACTTCCGCACCCTGGCGCTGGAAGAGGGCCGCCTCTACTGCCGCGCGCGCCCGATCACCGTGCGGCGCGAGGTCGGCAACCATGTCGACTTCGGCGACTGGGAAAAGCTGGATCTGGCCGAGGACGTGGACGTGATCCTGATGCGCCAGGATCCGCCGTTCGACATGGCCTATGTGACGGCCACCTATCTGCTGGAGACGGTGCATCCCCGGACCCTGGTGGTCAACGACCCGGCCCAGGTGCGGTCGGCCCCCGAAAAGCTGATGGTCACCGCCTTCCCCGGCCTGCAACCGCCGACCCTGATCTCGGCCGACCCCGTCGCCCTGGACGCCTTTCACAAGAAGCATGGCGAGGTGGTCCTGAAGCCCCTGCATGGCAACGGCGGCTCGGGCGTCATCAAGCTGCGCGCCGACGACCCCAACCTGGACGCCCTCATCGAGATCCATGCCGCCGGCAGCCGCGATCCGCTGGTGATCCAGAAATTCATTCCCGCCGTGTCCAAGGGCGACAAGCGCATCCTGCTGATCGACGGCGAGCCCGTCGGCGCCATCAACCGTGTCCCGGCGGCAGGCGCGGTGCGCTCGAACCTGCATGTCGGCGGCACGGCCATGCCGGTCGAGCTGACGCCGCGCGACCGGGAAATCTGCGCCGCCATCGGCCCGACGCTGAGGGAACGCGGCCTGATCTTCGTCGGCATAGACGTGATCGGCGACTATCTGACCGAGATCAACGTCACCTCCCCCACCGGCGCCCAGCAGCTGAAGGCCTTCACCGGCATCGACGCCACAGCCCTGATGTGGGACACCATCGAAGCCAAACGCGCTGCACAGGTTGCGTGATCACCACTTGAATTAGATTTCAGTTCATGGTTCGTTCTCCCACTCAGGTGGGAGAACGACATGGTCGCGCGGGTTGTCACGGTCGCCTTTGACGGGGTGGAAGCCCGGCGCGTGGACGTCGAGGTCCAGTTGATCGGCAATGACGGGCCGACCATCTTCAACATCGTGGGCCTGCCGGATAAGGCGGTGGCCGAAAGCAAGGAGCGGGTGCGCGGGGCCTTCGCCGGCATCGGTCTGGCCCTGCCCGCCAAACGGATCATCGCCAATCTGGCGCCGGCCGACCTGCCCAAGGAGGGCAGCCATTTCGACCTGCCCATCGCCCTGGCCCTGATGGCGGCCATGGGGGTGATCGCGCCCGATGCGCTTGACGGCTGGGCCGCCATCGGCGAGCTGGGGCTGGACGGCCAGATCGCGCGGGTCGGCGGCGCCCTGCCCGCCGCCGTCGCCGCCGACGCGATGGGCTTGGGTCTGATCTGCCCCGAGACGACGGGACCGGAGGCGGCCTGGGCCGGCGGCGCCCGCATCCTCGCGCCGCGCTCTCTGATCAGCCTGGTCAACCATTTCAAGGGAACCCAGGTTCTGCGCGCGCCCGAGCCCGGACCGCTGGCGGACGGCAAGGCTGTGCCCGACCTGCGCGAGGTCAAGGGTCAGGAAAGCGCCAAGCGCGCGCTGGAGATCGCGGCGGCCGGCGGCCACAACCTGCTCTTCATCGGCCCGCCGGGGTCGGGAAAGTCGATGATGGCGCAGCGCCTGCCCGGCCTCTTGCCGCCCCTGACCCCGCAGGAGTTGCTGGAGACCTCGATGGTCTGGTCGGTCGCCGGCCTGATCGAACGCGGCGCCCTGACCCGCGATCGCCCGTTCCGCAGCCCGCACCATTCCGCCTCGATGGCGGCCCTGACCGGCGGCGGTCTGCGCGCCAAGCCGGGCGAGGCGTCGCTGGCGCACAATGGCGTGCTGTTCCTGGACGAGCTGCCGGAATACTCGGCCCAAGCCCTGGACTCGCTGCGGGCGCCGCTGGAGACGGGCGAAATCGTCGTCGCCCGCGCCAACGCCCACATTCGCTATCCCGCGCGGTTCCAGTTGGTGGCGGCGATGAATCCGTGTCGCTGCGGCATGGGCGGGGCCGGACGCGGGGCATGCGGCAAGGCTCCGCGTTGCCAGCGCGACTATCAGAACCGCGTCTCGGGTCCGATGTTCGACCGTATCGACCTGACGGTGGAGACGCCGCCGGTCACCGCCGCCGACATGGCCCTGCCCCCGCCCGCCGAGGGCACGGCCGAAGCCCGGGCGCGCGTCGCGACCGCCCGCGCCATGCAGGAGAACCGGGTGCGCGAGGCCGGGCTGGACGCCGCCCAAGGCCTGAACGCCCGCGCCTCCGGCGGCACGCTGGATCGGTTCGCCACGCCGGACGAGGCGGGGCGGATGCTGCTGATGCGGGCGGGCGAGGCCGGCGGCCTGACCGCGCGCGGCTGGACCCGCACCTTGCGCCTGGCGCGCACCATCGCCGACCTCGACGGCAGCACCGGCGTTCTGCGTCGCCACATCGCCGAGGCCCTGATCTACCGCCGCACCACCATCGGCGCCGAAGCCGACTTCGACCGCCGCGTGGCGCAGCGCCATGAAGGGTTCGGCCTGCGCGAGGGCGACGACGAGCAGACTCCCTTCCTGCACGCGTGACGCGCCCGCGTCATGGTGGAGACATCCTTAACCGTCGACCTTTAGGCTCCGTGTCGTTGGGGAGACGGCCATGACGCGACGGACGGCGACGAAGCGGATTGAGGAGCGGGCGAGCACGCCTATCGACCCAGCCCAGCAGTTCCTGCGGCTGATGAGCCACGAGATGCGCACGCCGCTGAACGGCGTCATCGGCATGATCAACCTCTTGCAACGGACCCGGCTGGACGGCGCCCAGCGCGCCTATGCCGAAAACGCGCGTCAGTCGGCCGAACATCTGCTGGGTCTGGTCAACGATCTCTTGGACTATGCGCGGCTGGAGGCCGGGGCGCTGGAGTTCGACCTGGCGCCGGTCGATCTGGAAGGGCTGGTGCGCGGCGTCGCCGAACTTCTCAGCCCGCGCGCCCACGACAAGGGCCTGGAGATCGTCTGGTCGGTGGCCGCCGACGCGCCCGATGTCCTGGCCGACGAGGGCCGGCTGCGTCAGGTTTTGTTCAACCTCGCCGGCAACGCCGTGAAGTTCACCGAGACCGGCGGCGTGCGGATCACAGTCGAACGCGCCGGCGGCAGCGCGGCCCGCCCGCGCCTGGCCTTCCTGGTCGACGACACCGGGCCGGGCGTCGCGCCCGAGGCCCGCGCGCGCATTTTCGAGGAGTTCGGGCATGCCGATTCCTCCGACGCCGTGCGGCATGACGGCGCCGGCCTGGGGCTGGCGGTCGTGCGCAAACTGGCCGCCGCCATGGAGGGCTCGGTGCGGGTCGAGGACCGGCCCGACGGCGCCACATCCGGCAGGGGCGCCCGCTTCCGCTTCGAGGCTGCCTTCGCCGCCGTCGCCGTGGCGCGGGACAAGCCGCTGCGAAATCATAAGGTCTCGGTGCGCTCGCCCGACCCCTTCGTCCAGTCCGCCGCCAGCGCCCAGATCGAGGCCTCTGGCGGCACGATCGCCGACCAGGCGCCGGTGACCCTGATCGATCACGCCGGCGCCTCGACGGGAAGCCTGGCCGCCCTGCCCGCCACCGGCCGTGGAATCGTCCTTCTGAAACCGTCGGAGCGCGATCTGATCGCGCGGTATCGGTCCGCCGGCTTCCACGGCTATCTGATCAAGCCCCTGCGTCGCGCCTCCCTGGCCGAACGGGTCCTGGCGGCCATCGGCGCCGAGACGGGCGACAGAAGCGCCGCTCCCGTCGCGGCCCATGTCGAAGACGACCGCGTCGCCCCCGTGCAGTTCGCAGGCATTCGCGTCCTGCTGGCCGAGGACAATCCCGTCGGCGCGCTTCTGGCCCGCACCCTGTTGCGCCGCGAGGGCTGCACCGTCGAGACGGCCGCCACCGGCGATGAAGCCGTCGCGGCGCTGAAACGCGCGCGATACGACGTGGTCTTTATGGACATGCGGATGCCCGGCATGGACGGCCCCGCCGCCGCCCGCGCCATCCGCGCGGCCGGCGACACGACGCCGATCCTGGCCCTGACCGCCAACGCCTTCGCCGAGGACCGACGCGCCTGTCTGGAAGCCGGCATGGACGACCATATTGTCAAGCCGCTGGACGCCGAAGCCCTGCGCGCCGCCCTCGCCCGCTGGACGAAGCGCGACATCCGCGCCAAGGTCGGCTGAGTTACAGGCGCCCGCGTTTCCGGCCGCCGCGCCGGAGCCGTGCATGACCGACCAAGCCCATCCCCCCGCCAACGGCAAGCCCGCCGGCCGTTTCGGCGGCCTCGCCGTCTATGGCGAGCGGCGCGTCTTCATCATGCTGTTGCTGGGCTTTTCGGCGGGCCTGCCGAACCTGCTGATCTTCGACACCTTGTCCGCCTGGCTTCGCGAGAGCGGCCAGACGCTCGAAGTGATCGGCTTCTTCGCCTTGGCCACCCTGTCCTATTCGCTGAAGTTCGTCTGGGCGCCGCTGATCGACCGGACGTCCGTGCCTGGACTGACGCGGCTGTTGGGTCATCGCCGCGCCTGGATGCTGGTGACGCAGGCCGTGATCGTGTTCGGCCTGTGGTCGATCTCGACGCTGAACCCCGCCAACGCCCTGATCGCGGTGGCTGGATTCGCCGCCCTGGTCGGCTTCTTCGGGGCGACGCAGGACATCGTCATCGACGCCTGGAGGATCGAGGCCGCCGACGACAGCCGGCATGGCGCCATGGCCGCCGCTTATCAGATGGGCTACCGGGTCGCCATGATCGTCGCGGGCGCCGTGCCGCTGGTCTTGGCTGATCTTTATAACTGGAACCTGTCCTACGCCGTGATGGCCGCTCTGATGGGCTTTGGCATCGCCGGCGTTCTGTTCGCCCCGCGTGAAAAGGCCCATTCCATCCGCGCCATCCCGGTCGGTGACGTGCCGTCTCGCCCTGGCTTCGAGGTGATCGAATGGATCGTGCGCCTGGCCGTCATCGGTGTGGCGGCGATGGTGCTGGGGTCAGGCCTGACCGGCCAGTCGGGCCCGCTGAATGCGATGTTTGGACTGTTCGGCGTGGGCGCGGAAGGCAAGGCGGCGGTGGCGTCGGCCCTCTCGGCCAAGCCCGAGGGCGTCTATCTGCAGGTTGGCCTGGTCTTCCTTGGCCTGGCGGTGATGGTGCTGGCGTGTTGGCCCGTGCCTGGCGTGAAGACCCGACCTGGCGCCTATCTGGCAGGGTCGTTCGGCGAACCCGTGGTGGACTTTTACAAGCGGTTCGCGGGGGTCGCCACGCTGATCCTGGCGCTGATCTGCGTCTATCGCCTGGCCGATTTCGTGCTGAACATCATGAACCCCTTCTATCTGGATCTTGGGTTCTCCAAGACGGAACTGGCCGAGGTGCGAAAGGTGTTTGGCGTGGTCATGACCACCCTGGGCGTCTTCGTCGGCGGCTGGTCGGTAGCCAAGCTGGGCCTGATCCGCACCATGGTGATCGGCGCCTTCATGAGCCCGGTGTCGAACCTGGTCTTCGCTTGGCTGGCGACCCAGGGCCCCAGCATCCCGGCCCTGACCGTCGCCATCGGGGTGGATAACGTCGCCACCGGCTACGCCGGCACCGCCCTGATCGCCTATATGTCCAGCCTGACGTCGATTGGCTTCACCGCGACGCAGTACGCCCTGTTCAGTTCGCTCTATGCGCTCCCGGGCAAGCTGATCGCATCGCAGTCTGGCCGGATCGTCGAGGCGTCGGCGCGGGCTGCGGAGGGGACAGGACCGTTCGCGGGTTTGCGGGCGCTGTTCGCGCGATTGCCCGAAGGGTCCTTGGCGGCGGGAGCGGCGACGAGCGGCGTGACGCCGGCGGCGCTGGGCGCGGGCTACGTCGTCTTCTTCCTCTATTCGACGATCATCGGCGTGTTCGCCATCGTCTTGGCCTTCATCGTGGCCAGCAAGCAAACCGCCTTGCAGGCGCGCCAGAAGGCCGCGTTGGAAGGAGATGCTGCGATCGCGGCGACCGAAGGCCAGCCGTCCTGAGGCTTCAGCGCTTCAGAAAACCGCCGATCATGTCGCCCAGGCCACCCGGCAGTTTGCCAAGCAGGTCGTCGGCGCCGTCGATCTGACCGCCGGGGGTCAAGCGGTCGATGGCTTCGGGCAGAAGACCGGCCAGGGTCTCGCCAGCCTGTTCGGGGGTCACGCCCATCTTGGCGGCGATGTCGGCGATGGGGCCGTGGCCGAGGACGGCCGTGATCTGCTCAGGCGAGATGTTGGCGTTCGGACCCGTGTCGACCCAGGAGCCGATCACATCACCCAGGCCCGCCTGACCAAACTTCTCGGCCAGTCCGCCGACCCCGCCCTGACCCTTGAGCAGGTCGCTCAGACTGCCTGCGGCGTCGTCGCCGAGACCCTTCGCCACATTGTCCAGAAAGCCCATCGCCGTCTCCCGAATGATGGCGCACCGTAACATCGTCATGCGACGGATACGAGAAAGGCCCGCCGGGGTCCGGCGGGCCTTTCCAACATCGGCTTTCGAAAAGCCTTAGTTCTTGGCGTCGTTCGCGCCTTGCGTGACGGCCGAACCGGCGGCCGAGACGTCGCGACCGGCGCCGGCGATGGTGTTGCAGGCCGACACGGCCAGAGCGGCGGCGACGATGGACAGGGTGATGATCTTGCGCATGGTGTGAACCCTTGTTGGTATGGTCAAGTTTCGTCGAAACGCCGACCCTGAACTTGGGTTGCATCAAGCGACGCCGTATCGAAAATTTTGCTTTCAACGTGTCGGATCGCCGCAACGGCGGCGGCATTGATCGCTTGCGCCGCGCGCACGCGGCCCCGAAGGTGCGCCCTGGTTCACGAGGGGTTATTCATGCGTCGTCTTCTGATCTCGTCCGCCGCCATGATGGCGGTACTGTCCGCCGCGCCCGCGCTGGCGCAAACCTCCGTCCCCGCACAGACAGCCGCGGCCGAAAGCGAGGACGCGCGGCTGAACGCCTTCTTTGAGCAGGCCTTCCAGGCGCGGATCGCGCTGAGCCCGCAGCAAATGACCTCGCTGGGCATCAAGACCGACTACGACAAGCTGGACGATGTGTCGGACGCCGCCGCCGACCGCGCCCTGGCGCTTCAGGAGGCGCAGCTGGCGCAGATGAAGGCCCAGTTCGATCCGCAGAAGCTGGGGCCGCAGGCGGCGCTGTCTTGGCGGATGTTCGAATATGGCGTCCAGCAGACGCGACTGTCGAACCAGTGGCGCGACTGGGGCTTTCAGTTCGCCGCCAACGGCAATCCGACCACCAGCCTGCCGGTCTTTCTGATCAACAACCACCGGGTCTCCGGCGTGGCCGACGCCGAGGCCTATGTCGCGCGGATCAAGGCCGCCGAGACGCAGATGGATCAGGTGGCCGAGGAACTGCGTCAGCGCGCGGCGGCGGGCGTCGTCTCGCCGCGCTTCGTCTTCGCCCCATCCATCGCCAACACCCGCAACGTCGTCACCGGCGCGCCGTTCGACGATGGCGCGGACAATCCGGTCTGGGCCGACTTCAACAAAAAGGTCGCGGCGCTGGAGACGGATCAGGCGACGAAGGACCGGCTGCTGGCGGAAGGCCGCGCGGCCCTGACCGGACCCTACAAGGCCGGGTTCGAGACCGTTCTGACGGCGCTGGCCGAGGTGCAGCCCAAGGCTGACAGCGACGCGGGCGTGTGGCGCCTGCCGCAGGGCGAGGCCTATTACAACGCCCGGCTCCAGCTCTCGACGACCACTGACCTGACCGCCGACCAGATCCATGAGATCGGTCTGGCCGAGGTTGCCCGCATCCAGGCCGAGATGGAGACCATCAAGACCCAGGTCGGCTTTACCGGCTCGCTGCAGGCGTTCTTCACCGTCCTGAAGACGGATCCACGGTTCCAGTATCCGAATACGCCCGAGGGCAAGGAGCAGTATCTGACCGACGCGCGCGGCTTCATCGCCCAGGTGATGGCGGCGGCGCCGCAATGGTTCTCGACCCTGCCCAAGGCGGCGCTGGAGGTGCGGGCGGTGGAGCCGTTCCGCGAGGCGACGGCTTCGATCGCCTTCTACAACTCGCCGGCGCCGGACGGATCGCGGCCGGGCATCTACTACGTCAATCTGTCGGACATGACCCAGGTGCTGAAGCCCCAGATCGAGGGCATCAGCTATCATGAGGGCGCGCCGGGCCACCATTTCCAGATCGCCTATGCGCAGGAGATCGAGGGCCTGCCGCGTTTCCGCCGGTTCGGCGGCTACGGCGCCTATGCGGAAGGGTGGGGACTGTACGCCGAACAGTTGGGCAAGGAGATGGGCTTCTATCAGGACCCCTATTCCGACTTCGGCCGCCTCTCGACCGAGCTGTGGCGCGCGGTGCGTCTGGTGACCGACACCGGCCTGCACGCCAAGCGCTGGAGCCGCGAGCAGGCGATGGACTATTTCCGCCAGAACTCCCTGCTGTCCGAGCGCGACATAGAAAAGGAGGTCGAGCGCTACATCACCAACCCCGGCCAGGCGACCAGCTACAAGATCGGCGAGCTGAAGATCGAGGAACTGCGCGACCGGGCTAGGACGGCGTTGGGCGACCGGTTCGACATCAAGGACTTCCACGCCGTGGTCCTGGGTTCCGGCTCCGTGCCGCTCGACGTGCTGGAGGACCAGGTAGATGGCTGGATCGCGGCGGGCGGCGGGGCGCCGGCGGCCTAAACGACTCTCCCTCCCCGCTCCGGGGAGGGATGTCGCGAAGCGACAGGGTGGGGGCGGCCCGGCAGGGGCGCACTTGCTGATGCCGGAAGGATTGCCGAGAACGCGCCTTGCCCTCCCCACCCGGCTTCGCCGCGCTCAGCCACCCTCCCCGGAGCGGGGAGGGAGAGGTGTGGAGTCGGTTTTTTCCGACTTTATGTGTATGAGCCGCCGCCATGCCCTTTACCGCAACCGTCCTGACCATGTTTCCCGAGGCCTTTCCGGGCCCGCTCGGGGTGTCGCTGATCGGCACGGCCTGGCGCGAGAAGGGCTTGTGGAGCCTGGAAACGGTTGACATTCGCGCCTTTTCCACAGATACGCGCGGCTTCCTGGACGACACCCCTGCGGGTGGCGGCCCCGGAGCTGTGCTGAAGGCGGACGTGGTGGCCCGGGCGGTGGATAGCCTGCCGGGACCGAAACGGCCGCTTTTGTACATGAGCGCCAGGGGTCGACCCCTGACCCAGGCGCGCGTCAAGGAATGGGCGAAAGCCGACGGGATCGTCGTGCTGTGCGGCCGTTTCGAGGGGGTGGATCAGCGGGTGCTGGACGCACGCGGGTTCGAGGAGGTCTCGGTCGGAGACGCGGTTCTCGCCGGCGGCGAGGCGGCGGCGATGGTCGCGATCGAGGCGTGCGTAAGACTGATCCCCGGCGTGCTCGGCTCAGGCGACAGCCTGTGGTCCGAAAGCTTCGAGGATGGGCTTCTGGAACACCCGCAGTACACGCGACCGCGGACGTTCGAGGGGCTTGAGATACCCGAGGTGCTGCTGTCGGGCGATCACAAGAAGATCGCGGGATGGCGCGAGGCGCAGCGGGAGACGACTACGCGGGAGCGGCGGCCGGACCTCTGGCAGGCGCATCTCGCCAACTCACAGCTAAAGGGCGCAAAGCCCGAGGAGAAATGACATGAACATCGTTCAACAGCTGGACGCCGAAGAAAAAGCCCGCGTCCTGGGCGAACGCAAAATCCCGGAATTCCAGCCCGGCGACACCCTGCGCGTCAACGTGAAGATCAAGGAAGGCGAGCGCGAACGCGTTCAGGCCTTCGAAGGCGTCTGCATCGCCCGCGACGGCGGCGGCATCAGCGAAACCTTCACGGTCCGCAAGATCTCGTTCGGTGAAGGCGTCGAGCGCCGCTTCCCCATCCTGTCGCCGAACATCGAGTCGATCGAAGTGAAGCGCCGCGGCGTCGTGCGTCGCGCCAAGCTCTATTACCTGCGCGATCGTCGCGGCAAGTCGGCCCGTATCGCCGAGCGCCAGACGGTTCGTCCCGCCAAGGGCGTCGTCGTTCCGGAGACCGGTTCGGCCGCCAAGACCGAAGAAGCCTAGTTTCAGGTAGATGATCAAATGACAAAGGCCCTGGCGGTGACGCCGGGGCCTTTTTCTATTCCGTCAGTTCGGGATTACTGCGGGAACAAGGGATTGGCCGCGTCACGCTGGCCTTCGAGACTGTGTTTCAGGGCTTCCATCTGCTCATGCTCGGTCTTCACCGCAGCATAGGCGCGCCGGATCGTCTCGCGCGTGGTGGCGGAAATGCCGGTGTCTTCCAGCGCCTTTTCATATTTGTTGGCGATGAACCCCTCGCCCGAGTTGATCGAGCCGACGACGGAATCGTCGTTACGTAGCAGGGCGTGTTTCACATCCAGAAACGCACGGTGCGCCTTGGCCAGAATCGATCCATCGGACTCCGGATCGCCGCCCAGACCGCGCACGGCGGCCGACAGGTCATCGACGACCTGCTGGCGTTCGCTGCTGCGGCGCTCGAACAGGGTGCGGTAGTGCGGGTCTTGCGTCTGTTCGGCGGCTTCACGATAGCCGTCCGCGCTGTCCAGCGTCGTTTCGATCAGGCCGTTCAGAACCTTGATGTCGTGGGCGTTGGGGTTGCTCATCTCGTCCATTCCTTCCGCTGTTGCGGTCAAACGGCGAAATGGTCCGGCGCGGCGAAGGTTGCCGCCTGCGACATCAAAGTTTGGTGCGAAGCGACCACAGCTCGGGGAAGCAGCGCTTGGTCAGGGTCGAGGCCAGATAGGCCGCGCCTTCGGTTCCGCCCGTGCCGCGACGCCGACCGATGATGCGTTCGACCGTGACGACATGCTTGTGCCGCCAGGTCAGCAGGGCGTCGTCCAGATCGACCAGCTTCTCGGCCAGCTGATAAAGGACCCACCACCGTTCCGTGTCGCGATAGACCTCCAGCCAGGCCGCCTCGACGGCTTCGGACGGCTCATAGGGCTTGGTCACGTCGCGGTTCAGCACCTCGGCGGGCACCGGCAGACCGGCCTTGGCCAGTTGGGCCAGGGCGTCATCGTAAAGGCTGGGCGCAGCGATGGCGGCCTGAAGCGCGGCCAGTGCCTCGGGGCGGTCTTCGTGGAACTTCAGGAAGCTGGCGTCCTTCAGGCCCAGCATGGCTTCAAAACGTCGGAACTGGTCGCTCTGGAAGCCGGACGATGACCCCAACGACCGTCGGAACCGCAGATAGTCCGACGGCGTCATCGTCGACAGAATGTCCCAACTGTGGGTCATCACCGCCTGGATGCGGGAGACACGCGCCAGGCTCTTGTAGGCCGGGACCAGGTCGCCCGCGCGCACCATCGACTGGGCCAGGGCCGTCTCATGCAGGATCTGCTTGAGCCACAGTTCCTTGGTCTGATGGATGACGACGAACAGCATCTCGTCGTGCTGGTCCGACAGCGGGTGCTGGGTCGAAAGCAGGTCGTCCAACGCCAGATAGCCGGCGTAGGTGATGTCGCTGGATTGGGTCATGCCCGCCTATCGCCCGCGATGGCGGGCGGTGCAAGCTTGGCGCCGGTCCTTAATGCTGGCCTTGGGCCGAGACGTTGGCGGCGATCTGACGGCCGGCGTCGAAGGCGTCGCGGGCGCCTTTGTAGATGAAGCCGTAGGTCGGATAGACCGTCGTGCCCAGATCGTTGATCGGATTGTACCAGACCTTGACCTGCGACCAGTCGTTGGAGGGCGAGACGTCGACGACGGTGACGTTCTCTTCGACCTTGCCGCGGCTGCCGCCCCAGTTGGCGTGGGTCACGCGCACCACGCGGTCGGTCAGGATGTCGGAGACGACGGCGACGTGGCCACGGCTCATGCGGCCCTCGGGGCGGAAGACCAGAACCGAGCCGGTTTCCGGGGCCTTGCCGGTGCGGAAGTTGGCGGCGGCTTGGCGCCACCAGGTCCAGGCGTCGCCGAAGATGTTGATGCCAGAGAACATGCGCGCGAAGGTCACGCACTGCCAGTAGGGCTCATCAGCCTTTGCGGTGGAGGGGACGGCGCCCAGCGCAAAAAAACCGAGGGTCGCCGCAACCGCGGCGGCTTTGAGCCGTTTCGTCATGCTGGGGTATCCCGACCCGCCTTGGAAGCGCCCTTTAGGCCACGGGATCACGCCCTGTCGCAAGTTGTTTCGGCATATCGCCGTGCTTCATATTTCCTTCTGAAACCTTGTTGTGACGCTTGGCGCGCTTGTCGGCCATGTCTCTCAGAGCCTTACGCGCCGGGCGTTCGACGAGATGATAGGAGACGGCCGCGACAACCGGCAGAAGGGCCAGGATCGCCAACCACACGAAAATTTGAAGCTGCTTGTCGGGCGCGTCGAACAGTTTGGCGGCCAGACCGACCGCCAGAAGCTTCCACGGCACACAGACCATATAGACCGAATAGCTGATCTCGCCGAGGTAGACCGCAGGCTTTGACGCCAGCCATCCGGCGCGCGCGTTGGGCAGCGAGGCCAGCGACAGGATCAGGGCGCCGGCCAGCAGAACCGTGACGCCGTCCCATAGTCCGAGCGCGGCGCTGAGCACCATCAGGCCGAACGAGACGGCGGCGCACATCCACGGCGCCTTCAACGGCGCGCGGCGATAAACGAGATAGAGAGCGCAGCCCAAGGCGAAGCACGGCACGATCCTCAGCGCGCCCCAGCGGATCGTCGCCTCGGTCAAGGCGAACCCGGCCAATTGCTCGAACGCGAAATAGAGGATGACGAGGAAGGCTGCGGCCCCGACCACCGCCGCGATCGGCCGATGACGCATGCGCCAGAAGACGAAGGCGAACAGCGGGAAGCAGAGGTAGGCGAACCACTCCGCAGAGATGGACCAGGACGGATGGTTCCAGCCCGCGACCGGCGCCAGCCCCCAGGCGTGGACCATGAAGAGGTTGGCGGGCAGCGACGCCCAGCTCAGCACATTGGCGTCCACGCTCATGCCGGCGAAAAGGGCGGCCGCCGCCAGCAGCCCCACGCCGATCAGCGTGGCGATATGCAGCGGATAGACACGCGCGATCCGCGCCCACAGGAAGCCGCGATACGAGAACCGCTTTTCGCCCGCCGCCGCCAGATAGACGTGGCTGAGGATGAAGCCGGACAGGACGAAGAACAGCTCGACCCCCAAGTAGCCCTTGGAGACCAAGCCCGACTGGCCGGCGCCCGCCAGGTTTTCCCAGAAGCTGTAGACGGCGACCCACATGGCGGCGCCGAAGCGCAGGGCGGTGATGGGGCGAAGATCGGCGGGCGTCTGGACGGGGGTCATGGTCTCACCTTGGCACGTCAGCCTTTTCGAACCGTGAAGGCCCGCAAAGGTTGTGCCCACCCTAACTATCCGGCCCAGACGCCATGGAAGCCGGCCGGCAGGGCCACGTCCGCCTGCCAGGTCGCGACCGGGCCGTTCTCGATCCGCGCCACGTCGAAGACGTGCAGTTCCGTCCGCCCATCCTTCAGATTGACCGACGGTCCGACCAGCCAGGCGTCCCGTTCCGCCGTCGCGCCAGGCTTGGGCACGAAGACCGCCTCCTCGACCACCTGATGCACGCCGAATTCAAAGGCGTGCGAGCGACCGCTGTCCCAGTCGTGGACCGCCAGTCCCGTCGGCAGGGGCCGGCCGCGAGTCTCGCCGGAGGTATGGGCGGTCAGGCTGCGCTTCAGTCCTGCACGACGCGGGTCCGCTTTCGGGAATTCGCCGACGACATCGCTGTAGGTCATGTCGGCGCGACCATCCGGCCGCAGGGTGATCAGCGCCAGTTTCGCCGGATCGCCCGGAACGACCCCATGCCCGTCCACCAGAACCCGCGCGCCATCGACCGCGAAGCGCGGATCGCCGCTGGCCGCGACATCGAAGCGGATCGTGCCGTCGCGCTCGGCCCAGGCGTCGCCCAGGTGGAAGTGGAAGAAGCCCGGCAACTCATAAAGGCGGCGCTTCGACAGGTCGTCCTTGTCCAGCACAAGGACCTGCGTCCCCATCTCGGGTCGCCAGGTCAGGCCTGCGGTCACCGGCATGGCGTGGGTCGCGAACACCCAAGGCTGGAGCACCAAGATCACGTGCCGGGCGGTGGCGGTGAAGTCGTGCATATAGCTGGCGCGCGGCAGGGGCACGACCTGCGCGTCGCTCAGGCTGCGATCCGGGCGCAGATGCCAGATGACGGCCTGACCGCCCGCCGACCCAACGTTCCAGATCGAGCCGTCGGGGGCGTAGCGCGGATGGGCCTGGAACGGCATGCCTTTCAAATCATCGCGCAGGGTGACGAAGTTGCCCGTCGACAGGTCCGACGCCGACAGGGCCAGCGGCGATCCCGCCTCCCACAGCGCCCAGACCTGATCGCCGGCGACCATGACGGCGGTGTTGGCCGCGTTGGCGTCGTCGTTCGAGCCAATGCGGGCGCGGTCGTCGCCCTTGGTGCCGAAGCCCGGCGTGACCACGGCGCCCAATTCCGTTTCGGTGCGGCGCTTGGGCGTGTCGGCGAACCGCGCCTCCAGCGTCGCCTGGCCGTCCTGGATGCGGAAGGCGCGCATCATGCCGTCGCCGTCAAACCAGTGAGTCGCCGACCCGCCTGGCCGCCGGAACTTGGCCGGTCCGTTGCGATACAACGCGCCCTGCAACCCCGCCGGCGCCCGGCCGTGGACCAGGCGCATCGTTTGGCGCGCGATGTCGCCTTCGACGTCCTGGGTCGCCAGCGCCCAGTCGGCCTTCGTCGCGGCGACGGCGTCTAGGGCCGCGGCGGCGCGCACCATCTCGGGCGTAGCGACCGCGGCCGAGAGGGCGGCGGCGCCCATCAGGAAAGAACGGCGTGAGGGGGTCATGATCGAGCTCCGGCTTTCGTCGCTTACTTCAGGTCGATCGACTGGGTCGTCGCGCCGGCGGCGGTGAACTTGGCGCGTTCCCATGAAGCCGGTCCCATATTGCCGACGGCGTTGTTGGAGAAGGCGAAGGGCTCGACCGGCATGCCGAAGGGATTGGTGTTCATCTTCCCGTCGCCGTTCAGGTCATGGAAGGCGCGCACCGCATAGTCGCCGTCGGGCAGGCCGTCGAAGGTGACGCTGGTCTGGCCGGCGGCTGCATCCAGCTTGGCGACCTGGGCCGGCTGGCCCACGCCGCCGTAGTTGGCCTCGCTATTGAAGACAGCGACCATGATCTGGCCTTGGGGCGCCGCGCTCGGGAAGGCGACGGTCAGGTCGGCGGCGAAGGCGGGCGCGGCCGGCGCCGCAACGGTAAGGGCGGCGGCGAGAGCGAGGACGGGAGCGATGGCGGCGACAGTCTTCATGACGGCGTATCCTGTGTCGGTGAGAGGACCGACGACCGGCCCTCAATGACCGGACCGTGCCGTCGTCCCCCGCCCTTCACCACCGCGCTTGCGGCGATGAACGGCCGCCGTTCGCCAACGACCACCCTCGTTCATTCGCGAAGCGCGAACGAACGCCTTACTTCATTGCCGCCAGCGCGTGGTCCGCGATCAGGGTGTCGGCGATGCCGTGCGGATTGCGGACGTTGTAGTTCTCGGTCGTCACCACCACGACCACGTCCAGATCCGGAACGATCACTACCTTATTGCCGCCGGTCCCAGCCATGCTCCAGGCGGGGTGGGCCACGCCATTGACCTGATAGGTCGGCAGCCAGACCAGATAGCCATAGTCACCTCGGTCGGGATCGACCTTGGAATGTGGGGCGGTCATGGCCTTCGCAAAGGCTTCTGGCAGGACTTCGCGCCCGTCCCAGCGGCCCTGGTTCAGCAACAGTTGGCCCAATGTGAGCAGGTCACGGCTGCGCAGGCCCAGGCCGCCGCCGCCCTGAGCGAGGCCCGTTGGCGAGGTCTGCCACTGCTCGCCCTCGATCCCCAGCGGGTCGAAAAGGGCGTCGCGCGCAAAGGCCTGAAGCGGTTCGCCCGTCGCCGACTGGACCACGGCGCCCAGGGTGGTCACGCCGGCGGTGCAATAGCTGAACGCCCGGCCATAGGGCTGGTCCGCCGGTTTCGGAATCCAGGCCGGAAAGCCCCGGATCGGCAGGTCCATGGCGAACTTGACCCAGTCCTCGATCAAATACATCCGCTCCTCGTTGCCACGCGAGAAGGAATTGTCGTCGTCGCATTCCAGCAGCGAGCTCATGGTCAGCAGGTCCTCGACCGTGATCGCCGCCTTGCGCGGATCGGGATTGTCGAATGGGCCGTGGTCCGAAACGAAGGGCAGGACCGGGGCGTCGACGCTGGCGATGTCGCCGCGCGCGATCGCGGCGCCGACCAGCATGGCGGTGACGGTTTTAGTCACGGAGCGGGTGTTGCGTCGGGCCTCGCGGCCCGCTTCATCGAAATAGACTTCATGCACAAGTCGGCCGTGGCGGGCGATGAGGACGCTGGTGATCTTCTGGAAGGTCCCGGCGCGGACGGCGGCGTCCATGGCCGTCAGGCGCTCGGCCGAAACCTGCTGGGTTTCGGGTGTGGAGACCAGCCAGTTCGGCTCGGCCATCACGGGTGCGGGGACAAGCGCGAGCCCGAAGGTCGCAAGAAGCAGATGACGCATGACGGTCCTTGGAGGGGAGAAGACGACCTTGTCCCACGTCGGTTAAGGGGCGTCTTGAACAGGTGAAACCGTAGACTTCAGGCGAACAGGGCGCGATAGCGTGCGGGCGTCAGGCCGTAGAGGACGCCGAACTCGCGCGTCATATGGCTCTGGTCGGCATAGCCCGCGCCTAGGGCCAGTTCGGCCAGATCGCGCCCTCGCACCATCAGGGCCGCCGCCCGATCCGCCCGCGCCCGGCGAATGGCGACGGCGGGCGAACAGCCGAAATGCCGGCGATAGCGGCGGGCCAGAGAGACGGGATGCACTCCGACCATTCGGGCGACCGTCGCCACCTCCAACCCTGGCCGGTCGGTTAGGTCGTGCAATACCTCATGGGCGCGGAGCAGCCACTCCGGCGCCGGATCCTCGTCCAGTTCGCCCGGCGACAGGACCGCGGCCACCAGGTCCAGGGTCAGCCCCTCCATCACGACCGCGTCTCCAGCCGCAAACCGCCCTGCCACCCCGACCAGCCTTCGCGCTGCACCCTCGGCTCGCAGTCCGCGCAGACGCAGGGGATCGCCGCGCCCGGCCCCCTTAGGCGGATCGAAGCTGATCGACAGAAAACGACCACCCGCCACGTCGAAACAGTCGCGGTGTTCGACGCCCGGCGGGTTCCACACCAGGGCGCCGGGGCCGAAGGCGCCGCCCTGAGGCGTCAGGGCATCATGGGCTAGGCTGCGGTATCCGCCGTCCAGGGCCAGAACGAAATGGGCGTCGTCATGAGCGTGTAACTCCACGCCCTCGGGCGGGCGGCTGGCGACCCACAGGCCGACGCGAAAGCCCCCGGCCTCCACCGTCCGCGAAGCCGCGCCGAAGAAGTCACCGGAGGATAGATGTGGTCTAGCCATGAAGCGATCCCCCGCGCGGCGTTTGCGGCCACGCTTGGCATCATGCGCAGGAACCGCGCAAAGAAAAAGGCCCGGAACCTGAGTTCCGGGCCTTGGTCTCTTCGTGCTCGCGACGGGAACTAGTCCAGCGTGCGCTTGATCTCTTCGACCGTGAAGCACTCGATGTAGTCGCCTTCCTTGATGTCCTGGAAGCCCTGGAACTGCATGCCGCATTCCTGGCCGGCCGTGACCTCGTTGACCTCGTCCTTGAAGCGCTTGAGCGTGTTGAGCGTGCCCAGCTCCAGCACCACGACGTCGTCGCGGATGATGCGGACGCGCGCGCCCTTGCGGACCACGCCTTCCGACACCCGGCAACCGGCGATCTTGCCGATCTTGGAGATGTCGAACACCTGAAGGACAGCAGCGTTGCCCAGGAAGGTTTCGCGTTGCAGCGGCGCCAGCATGCCGGACAGCACGCCTTTGATGTCGTCCAGCAGGTCGTAGATGATCGAATAGTAGCGGATCTCGACGCCTTCGCGTTCGGCCAGATCGCGCGCCTGTTTCGAAGCCCGGACGTTGAAGCCGAGGATCGGCGCACCGGCCGACTTGGCCAGGTTGACGTCGCTCTCGGTGATGCCGCCGGCGCCGGAATAGACCGTGCGGGCGCGAACCTCGTCGGTGCTCATCTTGTCCAGCGAACCCATGATGGCTTCGGCCGAACCCTGCACGTCCGCCTTGATGACGACCGGCAGTTCCGAGGCCTTCTTGGAGCCCAGCTTGGCCATCATGTCGACCAGCGAGACCGAGCCGCCCGAAACCTGGGCCTTCTCGCGCTTTACCCGCTGACGGTATTCGGTCAGCTCGCGGGCGCGGGCTTCGGATTCCACCACGGCGAAGACGTCGCCGGGCGAGGGCGCCTCGTCCAGGCCGAGAATCTCGACCGGAACCGACGGACCGGCTTCGGTCAGCTGCTCGTTGCGTTCGTTCAGCAGGGCGCGAACCTTGCCCCACGATCCGCCGGCGACGACGATGTCGCCGCGCTTCAGCGTGCCGCGCTTGACCAGGACGGTGCCGACCGGGCCGCGACCCTTGTCCAGCTTGGCCTCGATGACCACACCCTCGGCCGAGCGATCGGCGTTGGCGCGCAGGTCCATAACCTCGGCCTGGATCAGGATGGCTTCCAGCAGGCCGTCGAGGTTCATCCGCTCCTTGGCCGAGACCTCGATGATCTGGGTTTCGCCGCCCAGGCTTTCGGCGATGACTTCGTACTGCAGCAGCTCGTTGACGACCTTCTGCGACGTCGCGCCGGGCTTATCCATCTTGTTGACCGCCACGATCAGGGGCGCATTGGCCGCCTTCGCGTGTTGGATGGCTTCGATGGTTTGCGGCATGACGCCGTCGTCGGCGGCGACGACCAGGACCACGATATCGGTCACATTGGCGCCGCGCGCCCGCATGGCCGAGAAGGCGGCGTGGCCCGGGGTGTCCAAGAAGGTGACCTTCTGGTCGTCCGGCAGGCGAACCTGATAGGCTCCGATGTGCTGGGTGATGCCGCCGGCTTCGCCGCCTGCGACGTCGGTCGTGCGCAGGGCGTCAAGCAGCGAGGTCTTGCCGTGGTCGACGTGGCCCATGATGGCCACGACCGGCGCGCGGGTGTCGGAGGCGTCCGCATCGTCGGCCTCGCCCAGGAAGCCGGTTTCGATGTCGGATTCCGAGACGCGCTTGACGGCCATGCCGAACTCTTCGGCCACCAGTTCGGCGGTGTCGGAATCGATCACGTCGTTGATCTTCATCATCAGGCCCTGCTTCATCAGGAACTTGATGATGTCGACGCCGCGCACGGCCATCCGGTTGGACAACTCCTGCACGGTGATGACGTCGGGAATGACGACTTCACGCGGACGGTTGGGCGCATCGGTCGAGCCGCCCTTGCGCTTTTCCTTCTCACGTTCGCGAGCGCGGCGGACCGAGGCCAGCGAGCGCATCCGCTCGGCGGCGTCGCCGTCGCCGACCACGGACTGGATGGTCATGCGGCCTTCGCGGCGCTTGGGCTCGCCGCGCGTGCGGCTGACGGCCTTGCCGGCGTCGGAGAAACGCTTCTCGCGATCGTCGTCACGACCGGCCGGACGACCGAAGCCGGCGCCGGGCGCACGGGCCGGACGCAGAACATTGGCCTCGGCCGGCGGGGCGTTCGGGGTCGGACGACCGCCAGGGCCGGTGCGCGCGCCGCCGGGACGGGCGGCGCCGGGCGCCGGACGCGGATTCAGGGCCGAATAGCGGACGGGCTCGGCCGGCTTGGCGCCTTGCGGACGTTGACCGCTAGGGCCCGAACGGGCGCCCTGCGGACGGTCGCCTTGCGGGCGATCGCTCTGCGGGCGGTCCGAATAGGCGCGATCGCCGCCGCCCATCGCCTGCTCGCGGGCCGAACGGCCGCCGAAGGCCGGACGCTCGGGCGCGGCGCGTTGGGGATTGCCGGGCTTGGGCACACGTTGGCCAAAGTTGACTACCGGGCGGGCCGGAGCGGCCGGACGGGCGGGAGCAGCCGGGGCCGGGGCCGCAGGCGCCGGGGTCGGCGCGACAGGCGCAGGCGCGGCGGCGACGGGCGCGGCTGGCTTTGGCGCGGGCTTGGCCGGCGCGACGGGCGCAGCCGCCGTCAGCTTGGCGGCTTCGGCGCGTGCAGCTTCTGCAGCGGCCTTGGCGGCGGCGGCCTCGTCGCGAGCGGCCTGGGCGGCGCGTTCGGTGGCGGCGGCCTGTTCGCGGGCTGCGGCGTCTGCGGCGGCCTTGGCGGCGGCGGCGGCGTCAGCCTTGGCGGCGTTCGCTTGCGTGGCCAGGGCGATGGCGCGACGGCGGGCTTCCTGCTCCTCGGCCGACAGGGCGCCGCCGGCGGGTTGCGACGGACGCGGACCTTGCGGACGCGGCGCCTGCGCGGCCTGTTGAGGACGTGCGACATCGAAGCCCTGCGGACGTTGCGGTCCGCCGGCGCCGGCGCGGCGCTTGGTCTCGACCACCACCGTCTTGGATCGGCCATGGCTGAAGCTCTGCTTCACGGTGCCGGTCGGCACCGATCCCACAACGCGCGGCTTCAGGCTCAGCGGAGCGCGCGGCCCCGTCTGGGACGGCGTGCCGCCCGTGTTGCCTTGGCCTTGGTTGGTCTTGTCGTTTTCGTCGCTCATCCGGTCGCTTTACTCGGGGCGGAAAGGCCCGCCGTCCTCATCTAATACCCATGAACGACCGTGAGCCCGTCTCCGCCCTTGGAGACAGGCCCTCGGCCGCTAAAATCCTCAGCTCGCCCCTGTAGGGGGTGCTCCCGCCGATCCGTCCTCGACACTGGAAACGTCCCAGTGAGGGGGGCGAAGCGGCCGAAATCCAGCCAGTCGTTCGACCTCGATGGTCCACCGATCGGCGCGTCCGCCCGCAAGCAGGACGGCGTGTATCGCATTTTCCAGCCCAAGGGCCAAACTCAAATCGTCCGCCGTGAACGCGCCGCAGATCTTGGCGGTCTGATGACGGGCCAGGGCGAGGATCTTTCCGCGCCCGTCGGCCGAGCCATCGGCGGCTTCCAGCACCCAGGCGGCCTTGCCCGCACGCAGGCTCGCCGCGGTTTTCTCGAAGCCGGATATAAGAACGCCTTCGCGCCGGGCAAGACCCAGCTGGTCGAGACAGCGCCTTGCCAGCAGCCGTTCGATGACATCGGCCAGGTCGGCCGGGGCGGTCAATTTGGTCTTGGCCGCGCGGGTGAAGCCGTTCTTCTTGACCGCCGCCTCGACCGAGGCGCGGCTGGCTTCGACCCACAGGCCGCGTCCGGGCAGTTTCCTGCCCAGGTCGGGGACCACCTGGCCATCGGGCCCGGCGACGAAACGGATCAGGCGAGATTCGTCCATGACCTCGTGAGAGACGAGGTCCCGGCGTTCTCTATCGATCGTTGCGTCGCGCAAGCTCATATGTGGCCAGGTCTCCCATCACGCGTTCGACGGTTCGGCGTCGGACTCTTCGCCCTCGGCCGCGTCGTCTTCGGCGGGCGCGTCGCCGAACACCTGGTCCGGATCGTATTCGCCCTCGGCGTAGTCGCCCTCTTCTTCGTACTCTTCCGGCTCGGGCTGCGGCAGTTCCGAAGCGTCGATCCAGCCGGCCGCGACGCGGGCCTGCAGGATCAGCAGCTCGGCGTCTTCCTGCGCCAGATTGAAGCTTTCCAGCACGCCGGGGACCTTCACCCGCTCGCCGTTCTTGACCTCATAGCCGCCGCGGATTTCGTCGGTGGCCAGGTCGGCCAGATCCTCGACCGTCTTCACGCCGCCTTCGCCCAGGGCGACGGCGATGGGCAGGGTGACGCCCGGCACCTGAAGCACGCCGTCCTCGACGCCCAGTTCGACGCGCTTGGCGTCCAGCTCGGCGGCCTTCTTGTCCAGATATTCGCGGGCGCGGGCCTGAAGCTCTTCAGCGGTCTCTTCGTCGAAGCCTTCGATCTCGGAGACTTCGTACGGATCGACATAGGCCAAGTCCTCGACCGTGGCGAAGCCTTCGGTAACCAGCAGCTGGGCGATGACTTCGTCGACGTCCAGGGCTTCCTGGAACAGGCCGGTGCGCTCGGCGAACTCGCGCTGACGACGCTCGGAGTCCTGAGCCTCGGTGATGATGTCGATCTGCCAGCCGGTCAGTTGCGAGGCCAGGCGGACGTTCTGGCCGCGACGGCCGATGGCCAGCGACAGCTGCTCGTCCGGCACGACCACTTCGACGCGGCCGGCTTCTTCGTCCAGCACGACCTTGGAGACTTCGGCCGGGGCCAGGGCGTTGACGATGAAGGTCGGCTCATCCGGATTCCACTGGATGATGTCGATCTTCTCGCCCTGCAGCTCGGCGACCACCGCCTGCACGCGCGAGCCGCGCATGCCGACGCAGGCGCCGACGGGATCGATCGAGCTGTCGTTCGACAGGACGGCCATCTTGGCGCGCGAACCGCTGTCGCGGGCGGCGGCGCGGATCTCGATCACGCCGTCATAGACTTCCGGCACTTCCTGGGCGAACAGCTTGGCCATGAAGCCCGGATGGGCGCGCGACAGCATGACCTGCGGGCCCTTGGCCTCGGGCCGGACGTCGTAGATGTAAGTGCGGATTCGGTCGCCGATGTTGAACACTTCGCGCGGGATGGACTGGTCGCGGCGCATGACGCCTTCGCCCCGGCCGAGGTCGACGATGGTGTTGCCGTATTCGACGCGCTTGACCGTGCCGTTGACGATCTCGCCGACGCGATCCTTGAACTCTTCGTACTGGTTGGCGCGCTCGGCCTCGCGGACCTTTCCGGTCACGACCTGGCGGGCCATCTGGGTCTGAACGCGACCGAACTCGAACGGCGGCAGGTTCTCGACGTATTCCTTGCCGACCACCGCCTCCGGATCGCGCTTGGAGGCGTCCTTCAGGCGCACCATGGCGCTGTCATTGAACTCTTCCAGCTCGTCTTCCGGCATCCAGTCGTCCTCGACGATGGTGACGTGACGGGTCAGCGACAGTTCGCCGGTCTTGTGGTCGATCTTGGCGCGGATGTCGTGGTGCCCGCCGTAGCGCGACTTTGCGCCCTTCTGGATCGCTTCTTCGATCGCCTCGATGACGATCTCGCGCTCGATGTTCTTCTCGCGGGCCACGGCCTCGGCGATCTGCAGCAGTTCGAGGCGGTTGGCGGAAATACCGGTGACGGCCATCAGGCGTTGTCCTCAGAAGGGGTCGGGGTGTCGGTTGTCAGGTCGGAGGCTTCCCCTTCGGGAAGGCCGTCGTCTTCGGGTTCGCCGCGTGCGGCGCGAATGGCGGCGCCCCGTTTCATCAGGGCGTCGGTCAGGACCAGCTTCGCGTCGCTTAGCCAGTCGAAGGGGATCAGGGCGGTGTCGTCCTCGCCGTCCAGGTCGATCAAAACGTTGCCGTGCTCATAGCCGGCCAGCACGCCCTTGAACCGCTTGCGGCCCTCGATCATCCGGTCCGTTTCCAGACGCGCCTCCTCGCCCTCGAACAGGTCGAAGTCGATGGGACGGGTCAAGGGCCGGTCGATGCCGGGCGACGACACCTCCAGCATATATTCGCCGGGGATGGGGTCGGCGGCGTCGAACACTTCCGACACCGCGCGGCTCAGCTTGGCGCATTGTTCGACCGAGATGTCGTGGTCGGACGGCCGCTCGGCCATGATCTGGAGGCGCTGACGTTTGGAGCCGGTCATCAGGCGCACGCGCACGATGTCCAGGCCCAACGACTCCGCGATGGGGTCGATCAGGTCCAGCAGTTGGCGATCCTGGGCGGTTCTTGCGCGCAAGCGACGACTATCCAAAACAAAAGCGGCGGTCCGTCCGGGCCGCCGCTTGGAACGACGCCGTTGGACGCCGGTCTAACGATGTGAGCGCCATATAGGCCAACCGAAAGGGGTTGTCAGCCCCCCGCGATCAAACGCGCCGTCAGCGCGGCCCCAGATAGTCGCGCTTGCCGATCTCGACGCCCGCCGCGCGCAACAGGGCGTAGGTCATGGTGACGTGGAAAAAGAAGTTCGGCAGCGCAAACCCGGTCAGATAATCGACGCCGTTGAACTCGTGCTGCCCGCCGGGGAATTTCAGCACCACTTCGCGCGTCTCGGCGCCCTCGAATGCATCGCGGGGCACGCTTTCGATATAGGCGATCGACAGAGCGATGGTGGCCTTCAGCTCGGCGAACGACGCTTCGGTATCGTCCGTCTTGGGCCACTCCTGTCCGACCAACCGGGCGACGCAGGCCCGCGCCGAAAACGCCGCCGTGCGCACCTGGGCTGGGAACGGATTCATGTCCGGGGCGAGACGCGCCTCCATCAGGGCGGCCTCATCGAACCCCTGAGCAAGCGCCTTGTCGAGCAAGGCCGACAGATTGTTCAGCGTACGCACAAAGACGGGCGCCGAGGCGTCGTAGATCGAAAAGGCCATGGAGGTCAGGTCCGGTTGGAACGACCCCTTAGCTGCTAATCGACGCGCCGATATTCAAGGAAGACCGGGGTCGTGTCGCCAAGCTTCTTTTCTTCGTAGCGCGTCACGACGTGATCGGCAGGCGGGACGAACCAGTCCTGGCCGGCCGCGCCGATCCGCTCCAGTCCCGGCGTGCGGTTCAGCCGTTCCAAAGCCCATTCGGCGTAGTCCAGCCAATCGGTGACGAAGCGCAGGGTCCCGCCAGGCTTCAGGATGCGTGCGAAGGCCTGGGCCGTCTCGTTCTGCAGCAGGCGGCGCTTGTTGTGGCGCGCCTTGTGCCAGGGGTCGGGGAACAGGATCAGAACCCGGTCGATCGAAGCGTCCGGCAGGGCGTCGACCAGGTCGCGGGCGTCGTCAGCGTGGATCCGTACGTTCTTCAGCCCGCCCTCTTCGACATGGCGCAGGGCCGAGGCCACGCCGTTCAGGAAGGGTTCGCAGCCGATCACCAAGGCGTCGGGCCGCGTCGCCGCCTGGGCGGCCATATGTTCGCCGCCGCCGAAGCCGATCTCCAGCCAGACCTCGGTCGCCTCGGGCATCATCGTCTTGGGATCCAGCGGTCCGGCCTTGGGATCGCGCACGGCGATCTCGGGCAGCAGGGTCTCCATCAATGCCGCCTGGCGGGGCTTGATGGGGCGGGCCTTGATGCGGCCGAACGATCGCAGCGGGCGGTCGAGATGCGGGTTTTCGTCCTCGGGACGGTCATCGGCGTTCATGCGCCTGCCGTTAGCCGTCGCCGGCCAAAGCGTCCAGAACTAGCGTCCAGAAGACGAACGCGGAAACCTTTTGACGGTCGCGACCGAACGCCCTTCTATGACGGTCACAAGCGGCGTCGGGGCTGACGCTTCGCGGGAGAGGGATTTCGATGATCGGACATCATCTGCGGGGCGTCAGCCTCGCGGCCATTACATGCGCCGTGCTGGGCCTGTCGGCCTGCGCCACCACCGGCTCGACCCCTGACGATACGGCCGCGAAACCGTCGAAGGACCGGACCCTGGCCGCCGGTCTGGATCCCGCGACGACGCTGGATCCCTATCCGTCCACCTATCAGCCCCTGCCGCGCGACAACTTCGCCGTCGTCGGCGCCACCGTCCTGACCGGCACGGATCGCAAGATCGAGAACGGCGTGGTCGTGGTCACGGACGGCAAGATCGCCGCCGTCGGCGACGCCTCGACCCCCGTCCCTTCCGGCTATCGCGTCGTCGAAGCGCGCGGCCGCTATGTCACCCCCGGCGTCATCGACGTGCACAGTCACCTGGGCGTCTATCCGTCGCCCGGCGTCAGCGGCATGAGCGACGGCAACGAGGCGACCAGCCCGAACACCGCCCAGGTCTGGGCCGAACATTCGCTGTGGCCCCAGGACCCCGGCTTCAACACCGCCCGCGCCGGGGGCGTGACCACGCTTCACATCCTGCCTGGCTCGGCCAATCTGTTCGGCGGCCGCGGCGTGACGATCCGCAACGTCCCCTCGATCACCATGCAAGGGCTGAAGTTCCCGGCGGCCCCCTATACGGTCAAGATGGCCTGCGGCGAGAACCCGTCGCGCGTCTATGGCGGCCGCAACCAAAGCCCGGCGACGGGCATGGGCAATATGGCCGGCTATCGCGCCGCGTTCATCGCCGCGCGCGACTACAAGGCCAAATGGGACAAGTGGCGCGAGGACGGCGAAGGCGCCGCCCCGACCCGCAACCTGCAGAACGAAACCCTGATGGGCGTTCTGGACGGCTCGATCCTGATCCAGAACCACTGCTACCGCGCCGACGAGATGGCGCTGATGATGGATATGGCCAAGGAGTTCGGCTACCGCATCACGACCTTCCACCACGCCACCGAAGCTTACAAGTTGGCGCCGCAACTGGCCGCCAACGGCATCTGCGCGGCCATGTGGACCGGCTGGTGGGGCTTCAAGATGGAGGCCTTGGACGCCATTGAGGAGAACGCCGCCCTGGTCGACGCCCAACAGGGATCGTGCGCCGTCATCCACTCCGACGACGCCGAACTGACCCAGCGGTTGAACCAGGAAGCCGCCGCCGCCCTTTCGGCCGGTCGTCGCGCCGGGCTGAATATTTCCGAAGAACACGCCATCGGCTGGATCACCTCCAACGCCGCCAAGGCCATCGGCATCGCCGACCAGACCGGGTCGCTGGAGCCCGGCAAGCGCGCCGACGTGGTGATCTGGAGCGCCGATCCCTTCTCGATCTACGCCCGCGCCGATCAGGTCTTCATTGACGGTGCCCTGACCTTTGATCGCAGCAACCCCGCCTATCAGCCGACCAGCGACTTCGAACTGGGTCAGCCGGGCTATGGCCTGACCGCCGCCAACGTCACGGAAGGAGCCCGCTGATGCGCCTGTCTCACATCCTCGCGGGCGCCGTCGCGGCCCTGTCTATCGCCGTTCCTGCGATTGCGCAGGAAACCGTCGCCATTGTCGGCGGGCGCATCCTGACCGGCAACGCCGTCATCGAGAACGGCACGGTCGTGATTCGCGACGGCAAGATCGTCTCGGTGGGCTCAGGCGGCGCGCCGTCCGGCGCCCGCGTCATCGACGCAGCGGGCAAGACGGTCGCGCCCGGTTTCGTCGCCGTGGATTCCGGCTTGGCCGGGACCGAGGTCAGTTCGGTCAGCGGCACCAACGAACTGCGCAACAGCGCCAATACGCTCAGCGCCGCCTTCGACATCTCGTACGGCCTGGACCCCTGGTCCTTCACCCTGCCGGTCGCGCGGCTGGGCGGCATCACCCGCGCCATCGTCGTGCCCCAGCATCCCGGCTCGTCCGGCGGCCACGTCCATGAGGACGAGACGGCCGGCGCCGGCGACGGCGGCTATCAGACGCCGGGCCTGTTCGCGGGCCAGGCGGCGATCATCAACTTGGGTCAGGGGTCGAACATCCTGGTCAAGCCGCGCGTGGCCATGGTCGCTCCGTTCGGCGAGGCCGGAGCCGG
Source organism: Brevundimonas sp. EU05-FHT14B07 (assembly GCF_058790795.1). Lineage (NCBI taxonomy): Bacteria > Pseudomonadati > Pseudomonadota > Alphaproteobacteria > Caulobacterales > Caulobacteraceae > Brevundimonas > Brevundimonas sp. EU05-FHT14B07. The sequence continues at coordinate 73,783 of NZ_JBYTCZ010000004.1, read as the reverse complement.
CATCGCCGGCGGCGCGCGCGGGGCGCAGTTCGTCCTGTTCAAGGAGACCCTGTCGGAAGTCCGCCTTTATGCCCGCAACAAGTCGGCCTATGAGCGGGCGGGCCTGCGCGACCTCAGCCTGTCGCGCGCGGATCTCGAGGCGCTGATCCCTGTCGCCAACGGGACCATGCCCCTGATCGTCAGCGTCCACCGCGCCTCGGACATTCAGCAGGTGCTGCGCCTGGCGCGCGAGGAAGGGATCAAGCTGATCCTGGACGGCGCCGAGGAAGGCTGGCTGGTCGCCGGCGACATCGCCGCAGCCGGCGTGCCGGTGCTGCTGAACCCCATCTCCAACCTGCCCAGCGATTTCGAGATGCGGGCGGCGCGGGCGGAAAACGCAGCGGCTCTGAACGCGGCGGGTGTCTTGATCGCGATCAAGGGCAACGAAGGCTCGACCCACCGCGCACGCGAGGCCCGTTACAACGCCGGCAACGCCGTCTCGCACGGCCTGCCCTACGCCGCCGCCATCGCAGCCCTGACGGTCAATCCGGCCAAAATCTTCGGCATGGCCGGTCAGTTCGGCCAGATCGCTCAGGGCGCAGCGGGTGACGTGGTGGTCTGGTCCGGCGATCCGCTGGAGCCGCTCAGCCAGCCGTCGGCCGTCTTCGTCGATGGCGTCGAACAGCCCCTGACCAGCCGCCCGCTGATGCTGCGCGACCGCTATCGCCAGCAGACGCCGATGCCGCCGGCCTATCGCAACTGAGGACCGCTTAGGTCTGATCGGAAAGGGCGGGGCCGCACGGTCCCGCCCTTTTTGGTTGGGACGCTGTGCGAACTCACTATGCTGGGCCTCAAGTAGCGCGAAGCGCGATAGGCCCAACCAAGAATGCCCACCGTGCTCTACATCGACGCCGACGCCTGCCCCGTAAAGGAAGAGGTGTATCGCGTCGCCCGCCGCTATGGGCTGAAGACCTATGTCGTCTCCAACACCTGGATGCAGGTTCCGCGTGAGCCGCTGATCGAACAGGTGGTGGTGGACGCCGGCCCCGACATCGCCGACGACTGGATCGCTGAGCGGGCGGGCGTAGGCGACGTGGTCATCACCGCCGATATCCCCCTAGCGGACCGCTGTCTGAAGTCGGGCGCACAGGCGCTGAAGTCGAACGGCCAGCCCTTCACCCCGGACTCCATCGGCTCGGCCCTTGCCGGACGGATGGTGGGCGAGCATCTGCGGTCGATGGGCGTGGCCACATCCGGTGCGCCGCCGTTCTCGGCCGCCGACCGTTCGCGTTTCTTGCAAGCGCTGGACCAGGCCGTGGTCAAGGCGCGCAAGGCGGCGACATGACCACCGTCATCCCCGAGGACGAGCTTGAGTTTCACTTCTACCGCGCGGGCGGTCCAGGCGGGCAGAACGTCAACAAGGTCTCGACCGCCGTCCAGATGCGGTTCGATGTGAAGAACTCGCCGTCGCTGACCGATCCGGTCAAGGCGCGGCTGATGAAGCTGGCCGGCAGCCGGCTGACGCTGGAAGGCGTGATCCTGATCACCGCCGTGCGTCACCGCACCCAGGAGCGCAATCGCGCCGACGCCATCGAACGGCTTCAAGCCATGGTGGACGAGGCCTCGATCCGCCCCGTCTATCGCGTGCCGACACGTCCGACCAAGGCGTCCAAGGAACGCCGCCTCAAGGCCAAGACGACCCGCGCCTCGATCAAGTCGGGGCGCGGCAAGCCTTCGCTGGACTAACGGTCAGCGCTCGGCCGGGCGGAACAGCAGGGCCGCGATCTTGTCCTCGGCGTCGAAGCCGATCAGCCATTCGGTGACCTGATTGTCGAAGGTGACCTTGAACATCTGGGCCTCGCCTTCCTGTTTGACGTATTCGACCGTCTTGACGGCGCCGAAGCCCTTGATCAGTGGGACCACCTGGGCTTCCTGCTGACGGATCTGGGTTCCAAGGCCGGTCGTGAAATCCGAATAGTCGAAACCGGTCCCCTGCGCGCTGGCGATCACGGCGCGCAAAGCCTCTTCCGAACGGGCGATGTCGGGAGCTTGGGCGGCGGACGCCGCTGCGGGCGCAGCGGCGGGACGGGCTTGAGGTGCTGCGGCTTGAGCCGGGCGGTCGAAGGCGTTCGGCACGGCGCCGGCGGCCGCCTGAGCCAAGGCGGGCACGGGCGCCAGCAGCACGGCGGCTACAATGGCGGTCTTCATCAAGGTCGGCTTCATAGCGAAAGCTCCGGTCAGGTCAGATAGGGCCAGAGCGAAAGGCCCAAGGCCGCCAGGGCCGCGATGACCGCGACCGTGACTGAAGCCGCCACCCAAGCCGGAGTTCCCGACTTTTCGATGACCACCGCCGCCGGGCGCGGCGGCTCCTGAACCAGGCGCGAGATGGCGCGGGCGGCGGCGATCATTTCGTTGATCGCGTCACGCGCCTGGGCCTGCGGTCCCAGCTCGCGGCGGATCCAGCGTTCGACCACCGGCTGGGCGGCCTTCCACAGATCGTGATCGGGTTGCAGCCGGCGCGCCACGCCCTCGACCGAGACCATGGTCTTTTGCAGCAGGATCAGTTCGGGCCGCAGCCGCATGTCGAACAGGGCGGTGATCTCGAACAACTGGCCCAGGAGCCGGCCCATCGACACCTGGCTGGCGGCACGGCCGATCACCGGCTCGCCGACGGCGCGCAGGGCCTGGGCGAAGGTCTCGACCGAGTGGTGCGGCGGGACGTAGCCGGCCTCGAAATGCACGCGCGAAATCCGGTCGTAGTCGCGGCTGATGAAGCCCCACAGAATCTCGGCCAGATAGCGCCGCTCCGCCGGTCCCAGCCGCCCGACGATGCCGAAATCGATCGCCGTCAGATGGGCTGGCGCGCTGGCGAACAGATTGCCCTCATGCAGGTCGGCGTGGAACACCCCGTGGTCCAACGCCTGGACAAGGAAGGCGCGCACGACATTGTCGGCCAGCTGATCCTTGTCCAATCCCGGCAGGTCCAGCAGCGCCGGATCCGTCATGGGCACGCCTTGCGCCCACTCCAGCGTCAGCACGCGCTTGCCCACCCCGTCCCAGATCACGGCCGGCGCGGACATATATCCGTCCTTGGCCAACACCTCGGCCATCTCGCTGGCGGCGGCGGCCTCCAGCCGCATGTCCAACTCCAGATCCAGCGAGTTGGCGATGGTCTCGACAAAGGCGGACGGCTCCAGACGCCGCGCCATCGGCACGAGCCGCCAGACCAGCCGCGCGGCCAGACGCATCGAATCCAGGCCATTGGCGACCCGCCGCTCGACGCCCGGCCGCAGCACCTTGACCGCGACGGCCCGCCCATCAGCCAGGGTCGCGCGGTGCGCCTGGGCCAGGGAGGCGGCGGCGACCGGCGGGCTGAGATCGATGAACAGACTTTCGGCCGGGCGCCCCAGCGACTTCTCGATCTCGCGACGCGCCTCTTCCAGAGAGAACGGCGGCAGGGCGTCCTTCAACCGGCCAAGATCGCGCGCGAATTCCAGCCCGAAGATATCGGCGCGCGTCGCCAGGACCTGACCCAGTTTGATCGCCACAGGGCCCAGATGCTCGAACGCCTTGCCCAGCCTCTGGCCCGGCCGCCCCTGACGCCCGGCCCGACCTGAGAACAGTTGCACGAACCGTGCGAACGGCCGCGCCCAGGCCGGCAGCAGATGGGTCACCTCGCGCGGGATCAGGGCGTCATGACGCGCCAAGACCCACAGCCAGCCCAGCAGGCGCAGGAAGGACACAACCGGGTTCTGGACCGCGACCGTCGCGGGCGGCGGCGGGGCCGTGCGATAGATCCGGCTGGTCAGATCGCCCACCCGTGATGGATGGCGGCGATCCCGCCCGACAGATTGGTGACGGACACGCGGCGGAAGCCGGCGTCCTCAATCATGCCCTTGAACGTATTCTGATCGGGGAAGCGACGGATGCTCTCGACCAGATACTGATAGCTGTCGCGATCCTTGGCGACCCAGCCGCCGATGCGCGGAATGGCGTGGAAGGACCAGGCGTCATAGACATTGCGGATCGGCGTGGTGGTGGGGCGCGAGAACTCCAGGCACAGGAACCGACCGCCCGGCTTCAGCACCCGGCGCGCCTCGGCCAGAGCCTTGTCGATATGGGCCACGTTGCGAATGCCGAAACTGATCGAATAGGCGTCGACCGAGGCGTCCGGCAGCGGCAGGTTCATTGCATCGCCGACGCTCCACTGCATCTCTGGTTCGCCGCCCTTGTGGACGCCCGCCAGGATCATCTCGGCGTTGTAGTCCAGGACGATGACATTGGCGTCTTCGCCGCCGCGCCGCTCCTGCGCCGCGCGCGCCATCCTGGAATAGCGACGCGCCATGTCGCCGGTGCCGCCCGCGACGTCCAGAATGGTCTCGCCCGGACGCGGGTTCAGCTTGGCGGCGGCGATGTCCTTCCAGATGCGGTGGACGCCGACGCTCATCAGGTCGTTCATCACGTCGTAGTTGGAGGCGACGGAATCGAAGACCCCGCGCACCATCTTCACCTTCTCGCGCGCATCCACGTCGCGAAAGCCGAAGGAGGAACGATCACCCGACGAATGCGGGCCGTGGGAGGAGGCGTCGGTCATAGTCGTCGTCTAGCGCGTCGCAGCGCCCCCGTCATCCAATGAGACACCCGATCAGGCCGCTTCGGGCTGCGGCAGTTTCAAATCCTTCATCACGTCGCGCATCAGGCCGTAACAGCCGCACGACGCCGCCTCCAGGCCGTCGCGATCCAGCACCTTGACCCAGCCACGTCCCCGCTGGATCAGCGACTTGCGCTCCAGCACCGTGCCGACCTCCGACACCGTGGCGCGACGCACGCCCAGCATACCGGCGATATCGGCCTGCGTCAGATCGATCCGGTCATCCTCGGCCCGGTCGTGGAGCATCAGCAGCCAGCGGGCCAACCGTTCGTCCAGCCGGTGCTGGGCGTTGCAGGCGGCCGCCTGCTGCACCTGCGCCATCAAGCCTTCGGTGAAGCGCGACAGGGCTGAGCGCAGAGTCTCGCTGTCTTCCAGCGCCTCGCCGAACACCTCGGCCGAGCAATGGGCCGCGATCCCGTCGCGTTGAGAAATGGCCCGACTGGCGGCGCGGGCGTTGAACGGTCCGCAGGTCACGCCGATCAGGCCTTCACGCCCTACGGCGGCCGTCTCCACCATCTTGTCATCCGGCAGGATGGTCATCAGCGACACCACGCCCTTGATCGGAAACCAGACCTGATCGACCGCCTCGCCGGCGTCATAGAGCATCTGGCCGCGTGTGATCTCGCGCTCCTTCAAATGCGGTTCGATCCGCTTGCGGTCGGCCGCATCCAGAGCGGCGATCCAGAGATTTTCCATCCTAACCCCGCTGGCGACCGATGACGCCGAAGAGCGACGATCGCTGCTCGATCAATGCACAAGCTTGACCATGGGTTCCCTGGACGGATCCGCGCGGCTTCGCCGCTTGCCGCCATCCATCAGGCGCCCTACGCCAAAGAAAAAGAGGAAACGCGATGACCGACACACGGCTTGACGTAGCGGAAACGCTGAAGGATTTGCCCGCCTGGCGCGCGCATGACGGCGATCGCCCGGCCATCACGCGGACGCTGACGTTCGCGGATTTCAACGCCGCCTTCGGCTTCATGACTCGCGTCGCCCTGATGGCCGACAAGATGGACCACCATCCCGAATGGTCGAATGTCTACGACCGGGTCGAGATCCTGCTCACCACCCACGACGCCGATGGCGTGACGGACAAGGACGTGACCCTGGCCCGCTTCATTGACGACGCCGCCGCTGGCACGGGGGTGAAGTCGTGAGCGGCTCCGCGCGTCCCGGCCGCGTCGCCGGCAAGAAGGCCCTGATCACCGGCGCGGCCGGCGGCCTGGGCGAAGCCATGGCCTTCATGCTGGCCCGCGAAGGCGCCCGCGTCGCCGTCACCGACATCGACGCCGCACGCGCTCAAGCCCTGGCGAGCCGGATCAATGCGGAAATTCCGGGCGCCGCCTTCCCCTATGCCCACGATGTGGCCAGCGAGGCCGAATGGGAAGGCGTGATCGCCGCCGCCGTCGCCGATCTCGGCGGCCTGTCGGTGCTGGTCAACAACGCCGGCGTCGGCGGCCCCCTGGCCTTCGTCGAACAGGACACGATCGAGAACTGGCAGCGTCAGTACGAGATCAATCTGCGCTCCATCATGCTGGGGACCAAACACGCCATGCCGCATCTGCGCGCCTCGGCTCCGGCCTCGATCATCAACATTTCCTCGATCGCAGGGCTCGCGGCCGCCCCCGGCATGGGCGCCTATAACGCCACCAAGGCGGCGGTCTGGATGTACACCAAGACCCTGGCGCTTGAGGCCGCCAAGGCCGAATGGAACGTGCGCTGCAACTCGGTCCACCCTGTCTTCATCAAGACCCCGATCCTGGATCCCTTCATCGCTATGGCCGGCGGGGACGAGGACAAGGCGCACGAGCGCCTCGCGCGTGGCATTCCTTTGAAGCGGATCGGCGAACCCGACGACGTCGCCTACTGCGTCCTCTATCTGGCGTCCGACGAATCCAAGTTCGTCACGGGGTCCGAGTTCAAGATCGACGGCGGCATGACGGCGCAGTAGGGCGCGAGCGTCCTACCGCTTTGCCTTCGGGGCCTATCGCGCTTCGCGCTGCTTGAGGCCGTTGTACGCAGTGGTCGGCGCCGTCATCATGCTTGTGTGGCGCATTCGGGATTGAGGCCGCTTGCGCCATGCTGTAAGCGGCCTGTTCCGGCGTCGCGCCGGCCGACGCACCCGTAGCTCAGCTGGATAGAGTGCTGCCCTCCGAAGGCAGAGGTCACAGGTTCGAATCCTGTCGGGTGCGCCATTTTCCCCTTCAAGATAGTCCACGACTCTTCTCCTGCCGGCGGCGCCCCTAGAGACACGCCCGACACAAAATCGTCGTCGGGTTCTTGATTGCGCAAAGCCTATGTGACGTTATCTCGTAACAAGTCACTTCCTCCCCAGGCTGAGAGTTTTTCCATGCGTCCCTCAAGCGTCTCGCGATCCCTGCTCATGGCGGCCGCAGGCTCCACGATTCTGGCAGGCGCCGCCGCCGCGCAGTCCGCTCCGCAAGCCCCGGCGGAGTTGGGCGATATCATCGTCACGGGCGCGCCCTATGGCATCAGCCAGCGGGCCTCGGTAATCGCGACGGACGTCGTGGACGAACAGACCCTGGCCACGGCGCCGGCGGCCTCGCTCGGCGACATGCTGAGCGGGCGTCCGGGCATTCGTTCGACCGACTTCGCGCCCGGCGCCAGCCGACCCGTCATTCGCGGCCTTAGCGGGCCGCGCGTCCAGGTGTTGACCAACGGTATCGGCCTGATCGACGCGAGCTCTGTCTCGCCCGACCACGCCGTGGCCACCGATCCGGCCGAGGCCAATCGTATCGAGATCATTCGCGGGCCCGCGACGCTGGTCTATGGCGGCTCGGCTATCGGCGGCGTGGTCAATGTTCTGGACGATCGCATCCCCACCGAAATCCCCGAGGGCGGCGTGTCCGGCGTGGTCTCCACCCAGGCTTCCAGCGTCGATGACGGCCGCAGCGCCTTCGGTCGCGTGACCGTCGGCGGTGGAAACTTCGCCTTCAACGTCGATGGGGTGAAGCGCAAGACCGACGACTACGAAATCCCGGCCCCGGCCATTTCCGCCAGGCGCGCCGCCGCCGAAGGCCTTGCGCGCGACGACACCGGAACCCAGCCTAACAGCTATACCGATCTGGAAGCCTGGGGCGTCGGCGGTTCCTACATCGGCGACAAGGGCTTCGCCGGCGTTTCCTACAAGAACACCGACAGCGAATACGGCACGGTCGCCGAGGAGTCGGTCTTCATCAAGCTGAACCAGAAGCGGTGGGACGCGCGCGGCGAATACCGTTTCGACAGCGGGCCCTTCTCGGCCCTGCGCGGCTCCTACGGCCATGCCGACTACACCCACACCGAGTTCGAGGCCGTGGGCGAGCCGGGCACCATCTTCAACTCCGACGGCTGGGAAGGCCGTGCGGACCTTGTCCAGCGCGAACGCAACGGCTGGAACGGCGCCGTCGGCGTCCAGGCCTTATCGCGCAACTTCGAGGCCATCGGCGAGGAGGCCTTCGTGCCCTCCGTCAAGATCGACGAACTGGGCCTCTATACGGTGCAGCGTCTGGACCTCGGCAACCATGGCTTCGAGGGCGGCCTGCGCTATGACCGGCGCGAACTCAGCGGCACGCCCATCGGCGGCGCCAGCGAAGTCACGCGCGAGTTCGACAACTGGTCGGCGTCCGCCGCCGCCTTCATCCGCCCGACCGCCGGCCTGTTCCTGGGCCTTAGCCTAGCCCACAATGAACGCGCGCCCAGCGAGGTCGAGTTGTTCGCCGACGGCGTCCACATCGCCACCGCCGCCTACGAGACCGGCGACCTGACGCTGAACTCCGAGAAGGTGACGACGCTGGAGGGGACCGCCCACTATGACCGCGGCCGATTCACCGGCGATCTGCACGTCTATCACTCCTGGTATAACGGCTTCATCGACGAACGGCCGACGGGCGACCAGTTCTATTTCGAGGAAGAGGACGAGTTCTTCCCCATCTATCGGTTCGTCCAGACCGACGCGAAGTTCTATGGCTTCGAGCTGGAAGGCGCCTATGCGCTTTGGCAGGACGGCGATCGCAAACTGTCGCTGGAAGGCGCGGCCGACTATGTCCACGCCCAGACGGACTTCGGTCCTGCCGCGCGGATCCCGCCCTACTCCGTGACCGGACGTCTGGCCTGGACCTCGACCAGGTTCGACGCCAGCGCCGAGGTCCGTCACGTCGGCGAACAGGACCGCATCGCCAACGAATTCGAACTGCCGACCGACGACTACACCCTGGTCAATGCGTCAGTGGCGGTTCGCCCCTTCGCCCAGCAGAACGTCACCCTGTTCGCCGAGGCGCGGAATTTGACGGACGAGGAAGCCCGCGAACACGTGTCCTTCCTCAAGGACATCGCCCCTCTGCCCGGCCGCAACCTTCGGGTCGGCGTCGCCTACCGCTTCTGACGAACCTTGAGCTTTCGGCGCAGCCAAGGCTCCGCCGAAAGCTCACACGCGTCGGCGAACGCGAACCCCCTCCGTGCGTTGATCGCCTATGACTGACAAAGAACCCCGCAAAGTCCCTATCGGCTACGAAGACCGACCCGACAAGCCGACACGCGGCGCCTTTCGCATCACAGCCCTCGCCATAGCGGCCGCAGCCGTCGTCTTTCTGACGCTGATCGCGGTCGTCGTCATGCGAAGCGGCGGGATCTAGTCGCGCGGCAGCAGCGTGCCGAGTTCCTGCTAAGCCGCGTCTGCTCATCGTCCCTCTGAGATGCTTGAGCTATTGGCCAACGGGCTTGTCGCCGACCCACGTATCACCTCGCCCAGCGCGAGGTTTGATTCCCGCCGAGACGCGAGTTTGCCAGGAGCGCCTTGGGTCTCGGCGACTGTGGGTTTCAGTTGGCGTCTTTCGCTGGGCGAGCGTTTGGATCTTCTAATCGACGGCGGCCCTTTCTACGTCGGCGCTTCGCGCCTGACCTTCGGCGGCCGCCAGCATTATCGAATGGGCGATTACGCCACGGGAAGGCGCGCCTTCGGTGTCGGAACGGCGGGATGGACAGCGATCGTCTTCGTGGACACTCTCTTCGACACCGAAGCCAACACCTTGGCCTACAGCGACCCTTTCCGCCTTTCCGACACCCAGTCCATCACGTCTTTACGGCCTCGCACGATCGGCCTGAAGTTAAAGTGGGCGCCGTAGTTGGTTTTGCCGGATCTCGAGGTTTGCGGCTCGGTGTTGACCGCCAGACGTCAGAAAGCCCCACGGCTTTTGGCGGTGGGGCTTTTTGGTGTTTTGGGTGCGGGAGCATGCACTGGCCTTGGTAGTATATTTGGCATGATTGCTGTCCCCGCCTAACCGAAGGCCTCGAAATCCGTCATTTCGCTCCGTCGCGAATGCGCCAGAAGGAGATATTGGCGTCTAGCCCGAAACCGGACTTTCATCCGTGCTGCCCATCTGGCTGGCAACCGACCCATACCAGCCTGAAGTGCCATCCCTGCCCAAGTCAGCTAGATGGCGCGATCACCAGTGTTGACGAGCAGATCACCAGGCCCTTGGAGCCACGGGTCATCGCCACACAGAGGTGGGCGGCGTCTGCGGTTTAGAGTTCCGGCGGGTTAGGTACGTCGTCGCCGGAGGCAGTCCAGCTGATAGCCCCAACGGCGGTTTAGGGTAGCAGCACCGATCTTCCGATCGGCAACCTTCCTCCGGACGTGTCGTTGTCAGAGCCTCCCCGTTCGGCCGCAACCGCGATCGTCATTCCGCAATCGAGATCAGAAGGATCGCCATGCCGGTCATCGTCGTCACAGGCGCCAGCGCCGGCATCGGTCTCGCAATCGCCGATAGGTTCGCCCAAGCCGGATGGCAGGTCGTGGTTATCGCCAGACAGGCTGAGCGGCTTTTCAACGCCGTCGAACAGCTGAATCGTTCGGGCGACCGAGTGATCGGCATGGCGGGTGATGTGTCCGATCCGGCCTTCGTCGAGCAGGCGGGCCGCGATGTCATGGACGCTTTCGGCGGCATCGATGTCTGGGTCAACAACGCCATGTCCACGGTCATCGGGCGCGATGAAGATCTGACCGACGCCGATTACCGCCGCGTCGTCGAGACGACCTATCTGTCTCAGGTCTACGGAACGCGCGCGGCGCTTCGGGTCATGCGGCCGGCGGACAAAGGCGTGGTGATCCAAATTTCCTCGGGATTGGCGCTGCGCCCTGCCCCGCTGCAGGCCGCCTACTGCGGCGCCAAGGCGGCCGTCGACGGGTTCACCGAGGCCATTCGGGCCGAACTGATCGCCGCAGCCTCCAACGTCACCCTGACCACCATCTATCTGCCGGCCGTCAACACGCCCCAGCCCTTGTGGTCACGCAACCGGACAGACCGGGCGCAGGTCATTCCAGATCCCCTGTTCGATCCTCGCCTGTGTGCAGAAGCCGTCTGGTCGGCCGTGCAGCGGCCCAGCCGCAAGGTCTTCGTGGGTCGCACGACATGGCTGATGGCGCTGGCGCAACAGTTCGCACCGGCGCTGGCGGATCGCCAGGCCGCCAAGATGATCGCGGCACAACAGGGCGACCCCCAACTGCCCCGCCTGGGCAATCTCGACCGCCCGGAAGAAGGCCCGGCGGCGATCGACGGCCCGGACACCGAACGGGTGATCAGACCCTGGATCGGTTTCGTGTCCAGCCACCAGCTTGCGGCGCTCAAGGTCGCGGCGGTCGGCGTCCTTGCCGGCCTTGCCGTAACGGCTGGCTTTGCGATCGGATCGTGCAAACGATGACCGAGACGACCTTCACGCCCCATCCGGCGCGCTCGTCGCAAGCGCTCCGTCCCGACGGATACGTCGCCCTCGAAGACTATGGCGTTCTGGGCGAGGGCCGGACGGTGGCTCTGTCGGCTTTGGATGGCGGCATTGACTGGTGGTGCGTGCCGGCGATCGACGCGCCGCCCCTTTTCGACCGACTGCTGGATCCGGCAGGCGGCCGGTTTTCGATCACGCCGACCGAGGCCTTCACGGCGACCCGCCGCTATCGCCCCGACAGCAATGTGCTGGAGACGGAGTTCGCCACCGCCAGCGGACGCGCGCGCCTGACCGAGAGCCTGAACAGCGGCACGGCCGGTCGTTTGCCCTGGTGTGAACTGGCCCGCCGTATCGATGGCCTGGAGGGCGAAGTGACCTTCACCCTGGACATGCGTCCGGGGCGTCGGGGCGACACGGCCAATCCGTATCATTCGAAGATCGGCGAACACACGGTCTTCCATGTCGAGCGGGTGCTCGGCCTGTTCGTCCACGATCCGCGCATCTCATGCGAATGGTCCGACGAGGGCATTGTCGGAACCATCGTTGTCGGCCCAGGCGAGCGGCGCACGGTGGCCATCGTCGCCGGACGGGACGAGCCGCTGGTCGTGCCGTCCATCGAAGAGATCGACGCCCGCATCGACCTGTCGGATCAGGAATGGCGGGACTGGGCGGCGCGCCTGAACTGCCCCGGCCTGTATCGCGACGACTTCATCCGCAGCGCCCTGGCGTTGAAGTTGCTGCTGTACTCCCCGTCGGGCGCCATCGCCGCGGCGGCCACGACGTCCCTGCCCGAGCGTCTGGGCGGCGACAAGAACTGGGACTATCGCTACGCCTGGCTGCGCGACGCCGGCTATACGATCGAAGCCTTTTTGGCGGCCGGCGCGCAGGCGGAGGCCAAGGCCGCTTTCAACTGGCTGCTGATGCAGCTGAAGCGCCATGGCGCCAAGGTCTGCTACAGCCTGGACGGCGCACTCGTGCCGCCGGAAACGCACTGGGACATGCCGGGCTATAAAGGCTCGCGTCCGGTCGTCACGGGTAATCGCGCCGCCGACCAGGCCCAGCACGGCGTATTCGGCGACATCTTTGAGACCGCCTCGCGCTTCGTCGGCTGCGGCAACATCCTCGACAGCGCCAGCGCCCAGCAGTTGTCCGAACTGGCGGACCAGTGCGCCGACGCCTGGCGACAGACGGACGCGGGCATGTGGGAGCTGGAGGATCAGCAGCACTACACCATGTCCAAGATAAGCTGCTGGCAGGCCTTGGCCCGCGCGGTCGAACTGGCGGACGCGGGACAACTGCCGACGACATGCCGGGATCGCTGGCGGCGCGAGCGCGACCGGATTGCCGACTGGGTCGAGGCGCATTGCTGGTCCGAAAACCTTCAGGCGTTCGTGATGTATCCGGGCAGCGACAAGCTGGACGCCGCCCTGGCCCTGGCCGTGCGGTTCCGGTTCGATGGCGAAGCGCGGCTGCGCGCAACCCTTGACGCGCTGGACCGCCACCTCGGCGCCGGCGTCTTCCACTATCGCTATTCCGGCATGCAGGCCGAGGAAGGCTGCTTCATCGCCTGTTCCTTCTGGATCGCCGAAGCCTGGGCGACGCTAGGCGAACCGGACAAGGCGCGCGCCCGCATCGACGCCCTGCGCGAAGCCCTCAGCGGCCGCTGGGGCATGCTGACCGAGATGATCGACCCGGACACCGGCGCCTACCTCGGCAACATGCCGCAGGGGCTGAGCCACCTCGCGCATCTGACCGCCCTGACCGCCGTCGGCAAGGCGCAGACCTCTTCCCCCCAGCCCGAAACGGAGACGTTCCATGACTGATCGCCTGACCCTTCAGGATCCGCGCGAGCAATATCCAAAGCCGCCCTTCCCGCGCCAACCCCAACCCGTACCGGGCGAAGCGCGCGAGATGGACCCCAAGCCCGATCATGGCGAGGACAGCTATCAGGGTTCCGGCAAGCTGAAAGGACGCAAGGCCCTGATCACCGGCGCCGACAGCGGCATCGGCCGCGCGGCCGCCATCGCCTACGCCCGGGAAGGCGCCGACGTGGCGCTCTCCTATCTGCCGTCCGAGCGCAAGGACGCCGCCGAAGTCATCGCGCTGATCGAGGCTGAAGGGCGCAAGGCCATCGATCTGCCCGGCGACATCACCGATGAAAACTGGTGCCGGCAGATGGTCGAACAGGCCGTGTCTGAGCTGGGCGGACTGGACATCCTGGTCATCAACGCCGGCCGCCAACAATATCGCGAGGACATCTCGCAGGTGACGTCGGAAGACTTCGACAAGACGTTGAAGACCAACCTCTACGCCATGCACTGGATCGCCCAGGCGGCCGTCCCGCATCTGCCGGCTGGCGCCTCGGTCATCACCACCGCCTCGATCCAGGCCTATGAGCCTTCCGCCATCCTGCTGGACTACGCCACCACCAAGGCCGGGATCGTCGCCTATACGAAGGCCCTGTCCAAGCAGCTGATCGAAAAGGGCATACGCGCCAATGTCGTGGCGCCCGGCCCCTTCTGGACGCCGCTGCAGTCGTCTGGCGGACAGCCGCAGGAAGCCGTGATGAAGTTCGGCGAGCAGGTGCCGCTGGGTCGTCCGGGCCAGCCCGTCGAGATCGCCCCGGTCTATGTGCTGCTGGCCTCTCAAGAAGGCAGCTACATCACGGGCGAAGTCTTCGGCGTCACCGGCGGCATGGGCGTCGCCTGACAAGACAAAACCGGCGGCGGGATCATCCCGCCGCCGGTCTCTCTCGTTCTGCCGGGCGACTAGCCGGCGATGGTGGCGACGGAGCCGGAATCCACCCGGATGCCCGCGCCGTTGATGAAGCTGGCGCGATCCGAACACAGGAAGGCGACGGCCGCTGCGACCTCCTCCGGCTTGCCCCTGCGATCCAACGTCATGCCGGGCCGCTCTTCCTTCAGGAAGCTCTTGATCGCCTCCTCGAAGGTTTCGCCGCGTTCCTCGGCACGCTTCTTCATCATGGCGTCGGTCATCGGGGTGGCAATGAAGGCGGGCGAGACCGTGTTCACCAGCACATTGTCGCAGCCGTAGGCCTTGGACAGACCCTTCGCCAGGCTGAGAATGCCGGCCTTCGAGGCGCAATAGGCCAGTTCATCGACGTAGGGCTGCACCGCATCTTCCGAAGCGAACAGGACGATGCGGCCCCAGCCCGAACGCCGCATGGCCGGAATGGCCTGGCGGCACATCCGCACCGCGCCCATCAGATTGATGTCGAGCGTCTCCAGCCAACCGGCGTCATCGACATCCAGGAAATCGCCGGTCGCGCCGGTCACGCCCGCTGCGTTCACATAGATATCCGGATCGCCCATGCGGTCTCGGACCTCCGCCCACAGGCGTTCGACATCGTCGGCCTTGGTCACGTCGCCGGTCACGCCGATGCATTCGCCCAAGGCGGAAAGCTCCTGGACGGCTTCATCCAGCGTGCCGTCAGGCTTGTCGGTCAAGGCGACCCTTACGCCGGATTCCAGCAGCAGCCGCGCCGTCTCCTTGCCCATGCCGGAATCGGCGCCGGAAATGAGGGCGATCCGCCCCTTGATCCCGAGGTCCATCACAAATCTCCTGTTCGTTGACGTTCGAGGAAGCGATCGGCCGTGCGCAGGGCGACGGCCATGAGGGTCAAGGCCGGGTTGGCCGAAAGCGCGCTGGGGAAGACGGAGTTGTCGCAAACGTACAGATTGTCGATCTCGACGCTGCACCCGTCGGCTTCGACGACCGCCCCGTCCGCCTTGTCTCCCATCCGGCAGCCGCCGATGGTGTGCGCCGACCGGGCCACCGCGAAGATGTCCTCGGCGCCCGCTGCCGTCCAAAGCTCCGTCATCACGCGCCGGGCATGGGCGTCCAGACGCCGCTCGTTCTCGCCATAGCTGAAGTCGATCCGCGCCTTGCGCAGCCCGACGGCGTCGACCTCATCGGACAGGGTCAGGCGGTTGTCGTCGTTCGGCAGACACTCTCCATTGATGCCGATCCCGGCGAGCCGGCGATAGTTGCGTAGCGTATCGACCAGCGGCGCGCCCCATAGGCCCGCGCCGCGCGCGAACCCACCCGCCAGGGTGACCGGCATGACGCCAAGGCTTTGAATTAGATAGCCGCCGGCGAAGTTCGCGTCCGACGGACGCACCATCTCTTCGCTGATCAGGGAAGACGGATAGCCGCGGTTCATCGACATGTCGGCGTCGAACCGGCCCCATACTTGCGTCGCCACATGAGTCATGAAGTTGCGGCCGACCTCGCCGCCGGAGTTGCCTAATCCCCAGTTCAGCAGCAGACGCGACGTCTCGACACCGCCCGCGCAGAGGAACAGCGCTCGACAGTTCAGTCGATGATCCTGCCCGTCGCGACGATAGATCACCGACTTGATCCGACCGCTGGCGCCACGCTCCACGCCTATCGCCCGCGCGTTGGCGATGATCGTGGCGCCATTGGCTGCGGCCATCGGCAGAAAGCTGTTGTCCGCGCCGCCCTTGGCGCCGGTTCTGCATCCCTGGTGGCAGGCGCCGCAGTTGACGCAGGCCATGCGGTGGGGCGTCGCCCCCGCCTCGCGATCGCGGGACAGCACGGCCGCCGGCGCGTCCGTGACGGTCAGCCCGACGGCCGTCGCGCCACGGGCCATCGCATCCGCCGGGGCGTTGCGCGGGACAGGCGGATAGGCGAACTGTCGCCCGCCCCACGGATAGTCGGCCGGGCCTGAAACCCCGATCACCGTCTCTACGGTCTCGACATAGGATTTCAGTTCGTCCCAGCCGAACGGCCAGTCCCGCCCGCGTCCCGTCTCCGAGGCCAGCGTCAGATCACGGGGATCGGGTCGTGGGCAGAAGGCGCCCCAGTGCAGCAGCGAGCCGCCGACGCCCTGGCCGGAGTTGTTGGCCCCAAAGGCGGTCGGGTCGCGCCCTCCGCTCAGGCGCTCCTCCATCCAATAGAGATCGGCCGTCGTTTCGTCGGGCGTATGCTCCGCCGGATCGAAAGCCCGCCCTGCCTCCAACACCGTGACCGACAGACCAGCATTCGCCAACCTGGCCGCGATCGGAGCCCCGCCGGCCCCGCTGCCGATGATGACGACATCGGTTTCGCCGGCCGTCCTTGCAGGCGCGCTCAACCCACGCCCTCCATCGGCAGACGCCAAGGTTCGGTGTGGTCCGCCGCCGTCTGATCGTAGCCCTGAAACCGGCCTTCGCCGCCCGTGGCGAAGCCGTCGTAACCGATCTGGGCCCAAGTCGCCGGCAGCGACATCCACAGGCGCGCGGCTTCGGACACGACGTCCTCGAACCACAGCCTCATGGCGTCCGCCGAAAGCCGGCCCGGCTCAGGCCATTCGCCCTGTGAGATGGTGCGCAGGATGTCGTCCTGGCGCTTAGGCGTCAGAGTTGCGAACTCCGGCGCCATGGCGGCGATCTCATCCAGCCCGCGTCGCCAGGCCTCGGCGTCCGAGGGAAGATCGGCGAACCGCCACCCGTCGCCCTGTCCGCTGCCGAGCCCCACATCCAGACGCCGCGTCAGATCATCCGGATCGCCTGCATCAGACAGAATGCGCGCGATCATCGCCGACAGCACGGCGCGCTGGGTCGGGTCCAGGACGCCGCCGTCAGCTGGCGCCGGACCGAAATGACGATCCAGTATTGCGCGTCTTGTGCGATCCGACACGCGATCGGACGCCACCAGACCCACGAAGCGTCGAGGCAGCGCGGATGAACCGACTTTCTCGACGAACTTTAGAACCAGGCCCGAGAGACGATCCGGCTGTTCCTGAGGGATCAGGTGCGCCGCATCCGGCACGACCACCACATCGGCCACGCGGTAGTGGGGGGCGTTGACACGCCGCTGCGCTGCCTCACCCAAATCGCCATCCTCTGCGCCGGCGATGATCAGGGCGGGGAAAGGTAGGACGCCGGCCTGATCGGACCAGTCCTCGCGCGATCCTTCGGCCAGCCATCCGCGCCAGGCTTCTGGGCTGGATCGAGTGAAATCGGCCAGGGCCCGATCGAAGGCGGCCTGCGGCAGACCGGCGGCGGTATTGGCGTCGATGAACTGGCGTCCCCGATCCTCGATCCTGGTCGGATCGTCGAACCAGGTCAGCATATCCGCACGCCTGCTCTCGTCCATCGGCTCCGACGAGGGTGGCGATCCGGCGACCAGCACCACGCCCAGCAACCCGCTCAGACCCGCCGCCCCGTCACGTGCCCGCGCGGCGATCAAGGTCGCAAACTTGCCGCCCATGCTGTGGCCGACAAGGATCCAGCGGGGGAGATGAAGATCGGTAAGGCGGCGGCTCAGGTCGTCGAGCACGGCTTGGACATCGCCATAGCCTTCCCCCGCCCTGTCCCCGAACCCTGGAAGATCGATCGCGACGGTCACCACCTCATCGGCAAGCCGGTCGATCACCGCGTCCCAATCGTGGCGGCTCGAGCCCAGGGAATGAAGGAAGACGACAGTAAGGCGGGTGTCTGTGAGCATGCAGGGGCTTTTTAGAAAGCGAAGACGCGAGGCTCCGCCGTGATCGGTCGGCGGTCGTCGATCAGCGCGCCAGCGACGGAATTGCTCCCAACAAAACAGACTCCAGACGTTGAAACCGGCTCAAACCCGCCCTGCCCTCAGGCCGCCGCCAATTCGGTCAGAAGCTTCTCGATGAAAGCCGTGTCGTGCGGTTGATCGTTGGCGGCGTCGACGATCATGCGATCCTCGGACCAGCGTCGATCATCGCGCAACGGAAAGGACGCTTCCATGCCGGGCCGACGCGCCGCTGCGATACGCAACGCCGTCGCCTTCGGTCCCGATACGATTTCCGTGACGCCGGCATTCTCAAACGCTTGCTGTCGTTCGTTTGGGGATTCTGGACGATCGACCAAGACTTCAGGCCTTCGGCGGTAAGATTGTTGTCGGCGGGTGTCGGTTTTATCGTGGCCCAACCCAAAATGCTGGCGGAGAGTTGCGCCCACTTTTGTACTTCCGACCGGTCATTTCAGGCAAAAACGCGGCGGAACCGCGGTAAGTGGATTTCGAGGTCGCTGCAGCCAAGCACGAACGTCCTGTTCGTGGGGCAGGATTTCCCGCCCCAACCAGCGAACGCGTTCTTGTTCTGATTTCCCACCGCCTTGAGCCAATTCCAGTTCCCCATGGGTCACGATGTGCGGCAGCCGCGTTTCCGTCAAAACGCGGCATTCGGGAGGTGGTGCACGTTGAAGAGATGACTATGCGCAGTGCCTGGCGTTGTGAGGATGGCGCTTACAGCCTTAAGCAATTTTACGACAAAACAGGTGCCACGCACGGCATGCTGGTGCGGGTGCGGTACTGGCCGCCCAGCTGCGGTCCTGCCCCAGATATCCGCCCGACCACCGCCCTCACGATCAAGGCGTGTGCGCGCGGGTGCCTATTTGCTCCACGCGGTGTGGCTGACCAAGCGAAGACTAAGTGAAGCTCAGGCTGACGCTATGGTGCAGTGTACAGTCGTAGAGCTGACAGTGCGAGCTTCCGCCATAAGGCAAAAGCTGCTGTAGGACGAAAGTGTCTGAGATGCGCCAGAAGCAGACATTGGCCCGGAGCCGGATTTCGGACTTCCGAAGGTCGCGGCGCCCCCGCCGGAGGCGCCGCCAACGTGATCAGGGTTGTGCCTTCACCGGCAAGCGGAAGGGTGCGCCGAGCCGATTGAACGCATTCATTGCGGCGATCGCGATGGTGAGATCCACCAAATCCTTCGCCTCGAACGCTGCGCTGGCCGCGGCATAGGCCTCGTCCGACGCGTGTGTCTCGCTCACGCGGGTGACTTCCTCAGCCCAGGCGAGCGCCGCCCGGTACGTCGCGGTGAAAAGATGCGGAACTTCTTCCCAAACAGGCACCAGGGCGACCTTGTCGATCGGCATCGTCTTCAGAAGATCCCGGGTGTGGAGGTCGATACAGTGAGCGCAGCCATTGATCTGCGACACCCGCAGGACCACGAGGTGGATCAACTCTTCCGGAAGGTTGGTCCCAGTCATAAGGTAGTGATGGACGCCGTAGAGCGCCTTCGCGCCCTCCGGGGCCACAGAGTGCCAGGTCAGGCGGGTCAACGTCGTCATGGGAAGGTCTCCATTGTCTGCGCCGTCCATCGGCGCGGTGACGACTTGACGAGGCAGCCCGGCGGCATGTGACATCCGGACGTCCTCACGGCGGACATGTCACACCGCCGGCCGTTCGATCGTCATCGTTCGACAACCACCAGGAACGCTGCGCGATGACGCCGACGGACTCGAAAACCGAAATCTTCGAAGCGGAACGCCCGCGTCTGCTTCGTCTCGCGTACCGGATGCTCGGCTCGCTCAGCGAGGGCGAAGATGTCGTCCAGGATGGCTGGCTCCGGTGGACAGGCGTCAGCCTGAGTGTCGACGCGCCCGCTGCCTATCTCACGCGCATCATCTCCCGCCTTTGCCTCGACCGCCTGAAATCAGCCCGGGCGCGGCGAGAGACCTACGTCGGACCCTGGCTCCCCGACCCCTTGGTGGCGGCGCTCGATCCGATAGAGACGATCGCTGACGACGTCACGGTGACCCTTATGCTGGCCATGGAGCGTCTGTCACCGCTCGAACGCGCGGCCTTCCTCCTGCACGACATCTTCGAGGTGCCGCTCAAGGACGTCGCCACCACGCTTGATCGCGAGCCGGCCGCGGTCCGGCAGCTGGCGTCCCGCGCCCGCAGAAACGTGAAGACCGAGCGCAGCCGCTATTCGCTCGGCGCCGCGGAAGCTGACCGGATCGCGCGCGCCTTCTTCGAGGCCGCGCACGGCGGCGACACGGCGAGCTTGGCGGGGCTCCTCGCTCGGGATGTCGAGATCCACGCTGACGGCGGCGGCAAGGTGTCGGCGTTCCGCAACATCGTGCGCGGCATCGACAACGTCCTCCGGCTGTTCAGCCATGTTTCAAGCAATCCGGAACAGCGACCGACCATGGTCCGCACCGCCAGCATCGACGGCCTGCCCGGCTACATCAGCTACAACCCGGACGGGCGCCTCCAGACGACCGCGTTGGATCTTGTGGAAGGACGGATCCGCGCGATCTACATCGTCCGCAATCCAGATAAGCTGACGCACGTCACGGCAGGCTAGCCGCTCAGAGGCTCAAACGCGCCATGAGCGGGCATTGCCCTCGCGGCCAGAATAAGACCTTCGGCTAGTCCAGTGTTTTGAGTGGGGCGCCGTGATCTTCAAAGCGCGTGTAGGCGATTGTCGCACCGTCGCTGTCAGTATCCTCAACCAGTATTCCGGAGAAAAGGTGCGGACGCGAGAACGGCCTGGCTCCGATTGTTGACCTCAAGCTTTTTGAAAATGGCGGAGACATGCTGCTTCACAGTGCCTTCAGTCAGATTCATGTCCCCTGCGATTTCCTTGTTGAGCTTGCCCTCGGCGAGGGCGCGAAGCACGCGTAACTGAGCTGCCGAGAGACGCGCGACGCGGCGATGGAAATCAACGGCGACTGGATCGGGCGGCGTTGCGTGGGGAAATCGTTCCTCGCCGCGCATGATGTCGCCAACGGCATTGACCAGGGTCTCGACTGGGGCGGCCTTGGACAAATAGGCCTTGACGCCGAAAGCGCGAGCCATGGCGACCGAGTGGGCGTCGATGCGCGCCGACACCATAGCGAAATCGGCGTCCGGCAGGAGCTGTTGTAGCCGAAGCAAGGCGTCAAACCCGGTCGCGTCGGGCAGGATCAGATCCAGCATTACCAGTTTGATCCGGCTGCCCAACTGTCTGGCGCAGGCCTCGGCCTCCGCAGCGGACAAGACGCGGGCGACATCCAGGTGCGCATAGGCCGATCGGATGGACAGCTCCAACGCTTGGCCCACCAGGGGGTGATCATCGACGATAAGAACAGTCCAGCGCATCGCTCCAGCGCCTCCAAAGCTAAGCCTTAAGTTGTCTCGCCTCATGTAAGGATTGCCTAGGACACCTTAATGAGGCGTTTCCCATACAACTCAGGCCAGTATGCAAAGCTTGCTAAGGAAAATCGCATCAGCGCTATAACTTTGGTTATGTTTGAGCCGTTTTGCACGTCGGGCTTGTGGACTCCGCTGCAGATCGGGCTGATTTGGCGCTCCAACAACGACGCCTGTCCGGCGCCGCCTCGCAGTTGGAGCTGATGATGAACAAGTCGCTGATCGCCGCCGCCGCCCTCGTCCTGACCGCCATCGCCTCGCCCGCGCTGGCCCAATCCGCATCGACCACAGGGTCGGGATCGATCACCGTGATCCGCCCCCTGACCATCACTAAGACCGCCGACCTGAAGTTCGGCACTGTCGTTCGTCCCGGCACGGGTTCGGGCACGGTCGTGGTCAGCTCCGCCGGCGCCCGGTCGGTCACGGGCGGCGTTGTCGGCCTGAACTCGGGCGATACGCCCGCCGCCGCGGCCTTCTCGGTCGCCGGTGAAGGCGGACAGTCGGTGTCGGTAACCATCCCCGCGACCTTCTCGATGGCCAATGGCACGGACACCCTGACGGTGACGACCTCGAACAGCCTGACGGGTTCGGCCGCCAGCCAGACCCTGTCCAATGCTCTGGGATCGGCCGGTTCGCTCGCCTTCAGCGTCGGCGGCTCGGTCCCCGTCGCCTCCACCACGGCAACGGGCGCCTACACCGGCACCTTCACCGTCTCGGCGGCGTACAACTAGGGCCATGTATCCGCTCCAGGTCGACCACGAAACGCCGTCGACGCTTAACGAAGCGGAAGGCTTGAAGGACCATGGTCCTTTCGTGCCGCAGTTGCGCGGGATCGGAGTGAAGATGGTTCGATACCTTTTGCCGGTCATCGCCTTCCTGGCCATCGCCGATCCGGTCATCGCCCAGGTTGGGGCCGACCTGAACATCTCGCCCAAGCGCGTGGTGTTCGGGCCCGGCGAGCGCAGCGCCACAGTCTATGTGTTCAATCAGGGCGACCAACCTGCGACCTATTCCGTCGAAATGGTCGACCGGGTGATGACGGCGGACGGCCAGATCGTCGCCGCCGCAGATCGGCCCGATGCGACGGTCGATTCCGCGCTTGATCTCGTCCAGTACACGCCCCGCCGCATCACGCTTCAACCGCGTGAAAGCCAGGCCATCCGGGTACGCGCCCGTCCCGGTGCCGAAGGCGAACACCGCAGCCATCTGACCGTCACCGCCCTGCCGCCCGAGAACGCCGGCTTCACCGTCGATCAGGCGGCGGCCGGCGGCGGCGACGTGACCCTGCAGGTCGTGGCTTTGTTCAGCGTCAGCATACCGGTCATCGTCCGCGACGGCCCGGTCGATGCGCGCGCGGCTATCGATCGCGTGGCGGTCAAGAAGGACGGCGATCAGACCCTGCTCTCGCTCGATCTGGTCCGTAACGGCGCTAGTTCCGTCTATGGCGACGTGGAGGTCTTCGTGGAGGACGCCGCGGGCCGCCGTCCTCTGACCGCCGTTCGCGGCGTGGCCGTCTATCCCGAGGTCGCGCGTCGCACTGTCGTCGTCGCCCTGCCCGATGGCATCACGGCCGGCCAGAGCCTGGCCATTGTCTATCGCGACGACGATGCGGCAAAGGGCGAGGTGCTGGCGACGACGACGCTGATCGCCCCGTGATGGCGGCGCGCTCCACAGGCGCGGCTCTGATGGCCCTGGCCACCTCGGGCATCGCCTGGAGCGCCGCGGCGCAGGACAATCTGGTCCGCAATCTGGTCATTGCGGCCGATCCTCAGCCGTTCAGCGCCGACGATCTGCTGTGGATGCAGGTGGACGCCGGCGGCGTGGCCCTGACCGACTCCATGAACGTCTATGCGTCCCGTTCCGGCGTGTTCTTGCCGTTGGGCGAGTTCGCGCGCGTACTCGATCTCGCCGTCGGCGTCTTTCCGGCGCAGCGCCGGGCCGAAGGCTGGGTGCTGGACCCTACAAATCGCATCACGGTCGATTTGACGACGCGCGAGGCGGTCGTCGCCGGGCGCACGATCCGGTTCGCCGTCGATCAGTCGGCGATCTACGACGACGATCTCTATGTGCGCGTCGATCTGATCGAACAGCTGTTGCCTGTGAAACTGAAGGCCGACCCCAGCGCCCAGAAACTGACGGTCACCACGACGCGCGCCCTGCCGTTCGAGCAGCGCGCCGAACGCGCCCGGCGTCAAGCCGCCTCCGGCGCTATGGACACTGACGACGGCGTCGTGCGCCAGCCGACCCCCTATCGGATCGCGAGCCCTCCGGCCTTCGATGTCAACATCGGCGGTCAGATCACGCGCGACGGTCAGGACAACGCCGGACGCTACGACGTGCGGGTGGCCGGGGACCTCCTCTACGCCGGGTTCGAGGGCTATGTCGGCTCCGACGACGACGGCGCGATCAGCAATATTCGCGTTGCCCTGACCCGCAAGGATCCGTATGGCCGCGCCCTCGGACCATTGGGCGGCACTCGCGCCAGCCTGGGGGATGTGTTCTCGCCTTCCATGCCCATCGGCGCATCGGGCGTCGCTGGACGCGGCGTCTATTATTCGTCGGCGCCGTTGGAAAATCTCGACCTCGCCACCCCTTTGAACCTTCGAGGCGAACTGGCCTTGGGCGAAGAGGTCGAACTGTACGTCAACGAGGTGCTGCAGCGCTCGCAGACCTCGGCGGTTCAGGGACGCTACGAGTTTCTGGACGTCCCGCTGGCCTTTGGCCTCAACACCATTCGCCTGGTCTTCTATGGATCCCAGGGTCAGATTCGCGAGGTCGTGCGCCGCATCAACTTCGGCTCGGGCCAGATCGAGCCGGGTCGATTCGTCATGCGCTTCAGCGCCATCGAACAAGGGATGACCGTCTTTGACGTCGGCGAGCGCTTGGGCGGGCCCGAGGTCGGATCGCTGCGTCTGGTCGCCACGCTCGACTACGGTTTGACGTCCGGTCTCACGCTCAGCGCCGGCGCCGGTCGCTACGATCCGACCGGCCGCGACAGCCGCACCCTGACGACCGCCGGCGTTCGCAGCTCGCTCGGCCCCATCGCCGCCCAGATCGACGCCGCCCTGGACGACCAAGGCGGCCGGGGCGTTTCCGTCGGCATGGCGACCCGCGCCCATGGCGTGTCCTTGTTAGGTCGGCATTCCGAGTACGGCGCCGGCTTCATCGACGAGACGCGCCAGCTCGGCGTGCTGGACCAGGCGCCCCTCTCGCGCGCCACCGACTTTCGCGCCGATGGACAGTGGACGGCGCCCGGCGGCCTGATCGTGCCGATCTCGTTGAATGCGCGCCGTCTCAGCCGCGTCGACGGTGTCAACCTGACCACCGCCGAACTGCGCGCCTCCGCCCCCTTCGGTCGCTACTACGCCTCGGCCAACGTCGCCTACGAAGCCGAAAATGTCAGCGTGCTCGAGCGGCGCCGCTGGCTGGGCGGATTCGATGTGAACACCCTGATCTCGGCGCGGCTGCAAACGCGCGCGGGCCTGACCTATGAGGTATCGCCGAACCCCAGCCTCGAGACCGCCTACGTCACCGCCGATTGGCAGTTGAGCCCGACCGCCGCCTTGCGTTTTGGCGCCATTCGCGCCCTCGGGCCCCAGGCCTCGACCGCCGTCCAGGCCTCTCACCTGTGGCGGGCGCCCAGGTTCGATCTGGCCCTGAACGTCGCCTATGAGACGCGGCATCAGGACTGGCGCATCGGTCTGCAGCTAGGCTTCGGCTTCGGCTACGACCCCGGCCGCGAACGCTACCGGATCACCCGACCGGGCGTGGCAGGCGGCGGGTCGGTCGTCATCAACGCCTGGGTGGACGAGAACGGCGACGGCAGGCGTCAGATCGACGAAGCCGGCGTGCCCGGCGTGGTCGCCGATACGAATGCTGGGGGCGTGACGACCGACGCCGATGGGCGTGTCTACGCCACCGGCCTGGGCGACGTGCCGACGGCGCGTGTGCGGCTGACGACCGAGGGCGTCGACGATCCGTTCCTGTTGGGCGGCCCGACCGACATCCAGATCGTTCCGCGCCCCGGCCAGACGGCGCAGATCGACTATCCGATGCAGCGCAGCGCCGAGGTGCAGTTGCTTGCCCTGCTGGCGCGCGGGTCCGCCGCACCCCGCCCTCTTGCCGCCTTGGCCATCGAGCTCGTTCCGCAGGCCGGCGGCGCCCCCGTTCCAGGCCGCAGCGATCATGCCGGAGTATTGTTCGTCGAAAGCCTGCGTCCCGGCGCCTACGATCTTCGTCTCGACGCCGCCCAGGCGCAGGCCTTAGGCGTGTCGCTGATCGAGGGTGTTCGGGTGATCGTTCCGCCGCACGGCGGTTTCGTTGACGCCGGACGCGTGGTGGTCCGCATCACTGGCGAGGCGCAGCAATGAACCGGTTCGCTCTTTCTATCTTGATCGCGACCAGTCTGGTGTTCGCCGCGCCTCGGCAAGCCATCGCCGACGCTTCGGTGACGCGCTCTCCCGCGACCGCGCCGACCTTGGGCACCACTATTCGCGGCACGTCGGCGACCACCTTCAGCATTTCCACAGCCGGCGTCGTGACCCGGACCAGCGGAAACGCCATTCGACTGTCGTCCAGCTCGGTGACGACGCCAACCCTGTCGATCAATTGCGGCCTGCTGAACCTGTCAGGCCTGTGCGCCGTTCGCTACATTCGCGTCACCATCACGCCCGTGACGGGCAGCGGCCCTGCCTCCATTTCTCGTCTGCGCGTCGGCTCGCTGAGCGGAGCGACC
Source organism: Brevundimonas sp. EU05-FHT14B07 (assembly GCF_058790795.1). Taxonomy (NCBI): domain Bacteria; kingdom Pseudomonadati; phylum Pseudomonadota; class Alphaproteobacteria; order Caulobacterales; family Caulobacteraceae; genus Brevundimonas; species Brevundimonas sp. EU05-FHT14B07. The sequence goes on along the minus strand of NZ_JBYTCZ010000004.1, from coordinate 47,780 downwards.
TACAGAACCGGATCGCCGCCAGCGGACGCAGCCAGCCTGACGTTCGACCTGAATCCGATCGGGCTGCTGAGCACGGCGACCCTGCGTCTCGGCATGGACGTGGTGCTGGCCGCCAACCCTGCAAGCGGATCGTACGCCTTCGATTACATCGTCACGGTTCAACTGGTGACATGATGATCCCGCGCGCGCTGTCGCTCACCGCCCTGCTTCTTGCCTGCGCTTTTCCAGTCCTCGCCCAGGAGCCGGCCCGCGCGACGCTCAGCGTCGAGCGAAGCCTCAGCATCGCCTCCGTTCGACCGATCCAGCTGTCGCCGGACGATCCTGTCGCCACCTTGTCCATGCGCGCCGACATCCAGCCCAACGCCCCCGCCGTGATCAGCGTGACGGGCGATCCGGGGCGGGTCTATCGCATCCGCGTGCCCGACACTCTGACGTCCGTCGAAGGCGTCGCCTTGGTCGAAGGCCTGCGGATCTGGAGCGAAAATACGGGCGACATCTCTTCCAGCCGCACTTCTCGCATGGATTTCGAGGGTCGCGACCTGCTGCGCGTCTCGGGCCGTCTGCGTCCCGCAGCGGGCGCAACAGAGCCGATCGCCGCCCTGCCGCTCAGCGTTGATTACGAATAGATCAGTCCAAGGCCTCAAGCCTCGCGACCAACCGATCCGCCTCTTCAGCGTCCAGTCTCCGCCCTGCGGCAAAGGCCTCATCGATCGCTAGCGCCGCCTCGGCCAAATCAGAGAAGCCGAACATTCCGGCCGATCCTGCCAGACCATGCGCGATCCACTCGACCTGGCCGATGTCGCCCGCTGCAAGGCTTTGAATCAAGGCTGCCCGATCCCGCGCCGCCCTCTGCCGAAACTCGATACGCAAGTTGGCAAGGGGATCGCTCGTCATGCCGCATCAGCCGAAAGGATGTCGCGCAACTGACGGGCCAGCGTCATGGGATCGAACGGCTTGACTAGCACTCCGATGGCACCCAGTGCCTTGAGACGCTCGACTTCATCACTTTGCGCCCTCGCGGTCATGAAGATGACGGGCGTCGTCGCCAGGCCCTCCATCTCACGAAGTCGTGCAAGAACACGAGGGCCATCCATGCCCGGCATCATCACGTCCAGCAGGATCAAGTCCGGGCGTGCGCCCTCCGAGAGCCGTGTCAGCGCCTCGGCCCCCGACGCCACGCTCGTAAGGGTCAGATCGGCATCGAGCTCCAAGGCGATTGCCGCCACCTCGCGGATGTCCGGCTCGTCGTCCACGTGCATCACGGTCAGGGTCATGGGCTCTCCTCTCAGTGATCTTGCGGCGTAAACGTCAGCCGCCGGACCGTGTGCGCCAGATCGGCCAGCGACGCTGATGACTTGACCAGAACGGCCTCGACCCGTTCGCTCAACGCGCCATCCATGTCCTGAGCGGAATAGACAACGACCGGGACGCCCGACCTCCCTGACCCGAGTTCGGGCAACAACTCCAGCCCGGACCCATCCGGCAAACCGAGGTCGAGGATTACCAAATCTGGCTTCATCTGCGTCAGAACTTGCCGCGCCTGCGACAGGCTGACAGCGCTGGTGATCGCAGCGATGCCGCTCAAGGTCTCGGCGGTGACCTGCAGAATGTCGGGGTCGTCGTCGACGTGCAGGATGATCGGCGCCCGGCGACCCAATCGTTCGAGCACCGCCGAGATAGCGGCGCGCAGTCGACCTTGATCGAAAGGTTTCTCCAGCCAGTCGATGACCTCAAGCGATCTTCCCCGGGCCCGTCCTCGCGCCACATCGGCCGAGACGACGACCACGGGAGTTTCCAGAGTCTCGGGCCGTTCCCGCAACGCTCGGATAAGGCCGATGCCGTCCGTGTCCGGAAGCTGAAGATCCACCAGGATGGCGGCGAAGGTTTCGCTTTCAACGGCTTCCAATGCTGCTGTCGCGCTGGTTGCGATCACCGCATCGAATCCATCCTGCGCCAACATGATGCGCAACACCTCCGCCGCGTCGGGATCGTCCTCCACGATAAGGAGGCGAGGTCCGTCGCTCGTCTGCGCCATGCTGTTATCGAGCGTCATCGGCAGGTCGAGATGGAAGGTAGCTCCGTCCCCAGGTGCCGACTCGAACCACAACCGCCCACCATGCCGTTCGGCAATTTCCTTGGCGATCGCCAGGCCGAGGCCTGTTCCTCCCTTCTGGCGCGTATCCGACCCGTCCGCCTGGGCGAATTTGGTAAAGATCCGCGCGCGGAATGCCTCGGGTACGCCAGGACCATAATCCCGCACGCTCAGACGCACGATGCGCGCCTCTGGGATCACAACAACCTCGACCGTGCCATTGGATGGCGAGAATTTCGCGGCATTTGACAGGAGATTGACCACCACCTGAACCAGGCGATCCCCGTCCCCCAAGACCGGAGCCGATGGGCCGTCGGCCAACTCCAGCGACACGCCCAGTTCGTCAGCATAACCGCGTACCGCGTCTAGCGACCGTACGGCGACATCGCGCAGATCCAGCGGCTGAAGCTGCAGATTGATTTGACCCGACTCCAGCTTCTCCACGTCCAGAATGTCGTTAATCAAGCGCACGAGCCTCAGACTGTTGGAATGGGCGATGCCGATCAAACGACTGGCGCGCTCAGACAGAACGCCGGCTGCCCCGCCCGCTAAAAGGCCGAGGGAACCCGCGATGGAGGTCAAAGGCGTCCTTAACTCGTGGCTGACGGTCGAGACGAACTGCTTCTTCAACTCCTCCACCCGCCGTCGATCCGTGATGTCCCGCACCACCGCGACCAGATGTACGCCGGCCGGCAGCGCAAGGGGGCTGAACGCGACATCGACCGGAAAGCCCTCGCCGCTTCGCCGACGCCCGATCATTTCCTGTACCAGCCCACCGGTCGCGTCCGCCCCGCCGGCCCGAATCCGCGCCATCAGACCAGCGTCGTCTCGGTCGGCCGTTTCCAACAAAACCGACACATCTCGCCGCCCCAGCATCTCAGCCGACCAACCGAACATCCGCGCCGCGGCCGCATTCATCGTCTCGATGGTGCCGCTGGGGTTCAGTGTGAGTATCGCATCGATGGCGCTGTCGAAAATCGCTTCTTGCCGCGCCGCCGTGGCCCGAACCTCCGCCAGCAACTTCCGTCTTGTGGCGACGTACCGCACAAGCAATAGCGTCGCCCCGGCCACCACTACGATCAGCGACAGGAACAGGCTCGTCACCATCATCTCGGTCGCGCGGGAACGCGCCTCGACCCGTTGGGTCAAGGCAGCCAGCGCCCGGGCGTCGATCTCAGTCATCCGATCGATAGTGACCCGTATGCGATCCATCGCCGCCTTGCCTTCCCCCTTGGAGACGACGGCAAGGCCGGCTTCGCTACCGCGCTGATCATGGGCGTCCAGGGCTTCCCGGATCGCAGCCAACTTGTCGGCGATCCGGTCTTCGAGGTCCTTGATATTGGCGCTCTGCGCAGCGTCGCTAGCGTAAGCGGTCCTCAACCTGGGAAGCTCGCGATCCAGGCGTCTGATCGCCGTCTGATACGGCGTCAGAAAGTCTGGATTGCCGCTTATGATGTAACCGCGCTGACCCGTCTCGGCGTCCTGCATCAGGGAGAAGACGGTCTGAAGTTCTTCCCGGGCCCGGTAGGAATGGGCGGTCTCCTGGCGCAAAGCGCGCACGCGCTCAAAATCGCGTCGCATTTCCAAGCCGACGAAGGCAAGAACTAGGACCAAAGCACCCACCGCCAGCGCGAGACCCAATCGCTTCAGAACACTGTTGCTCATCATCCCACTCCAACGACTGCGTCCATGCATGCTTACTTCTGCGTGTAACTGCGTCTACCACCATCGTCTAATGTGTAAGCCTTCGACGCAATCGTTCTTGCCAGGCTGCGACCGTCGATTGATTGAGAGTCGAAAGTTGGTCGACGCTTGTGACTTCAATCGGCCGGCATGGTGATCGCAACGAGGAGATCAGTTTTTCTCAGCACAAAGCAGGCGTCACCACCGTCGTTAACAGGCGTCCTTAAGGTTTTGACGCCCAAGAAGCGGACCTTTCCAATGTCTTCTTCGAGTCAGAAGCGGCTCTATCGCCCGTGCGGGCAGTCCGGCTAACGACCCTGGGCTAGCCGCAATCTCCCGCTGTCGCGCCAGCGCCTGCAGCCAACGCCGGCGACGCCAATCCGACGTTCCAGTTCCAGGGCTGGGCGCCGCTGGCGCGGCGCCGGCACATGGTCCGCTCGTGCAGTTCGAACATGCCAGGCAGCAGCCGCTCGGCTGGATGCGGGGTCGTATCGAAGCTCATGAACCGTCGCGCCTCGCCATAGGCCGGCCACGAGATTCCGGCGACCTGTCCCGGCGCGCCGTCCCGGGCGAAGGCCGTCCAGTAGGCGACCATGGCGTCGGACAAGGCCCGTTCCTGCGCCGTGTCCGGGACCTTTGGCCACAGCGGCGGCGTGCGCGTTAGCATGCCGAACATGTAAGGCAGCTCACTGGCGTGAAAACCATGCAGGCCGGCCGCATCGGCGGCGGGATAGCCGTGATCGAAAAAGTAGAGGAAAGACGGGCGCCCAAGCCCGGTCTGCGACCGGACCAGCCGCTCCGACGTCCAGCCGTAGAGCGCGTCGCGCGTGGTCGCCAGAATGCTCTCCCCCATATCCGATGACGGATAGAGGGCGAGGAAGGCGTCGGCCAGGTCGCCATACCGCTCCCGGATCGTGCGCTCGTAGTCCGCTGGCGAGGACGGCGTCGGCGGAACCAGCATCTTCAACGAGCGCACTTCACCGCTGTTAAAGCCGGCCAGGATTGGGACCGCCGCCTGGTTGCCATGATCGAAGACGTCCACCAGCTGGCCGGGCAGCAGCTTTCCGTCCACCGCGCCAAAGGGCGAGAAGCCGGCGAGCGCCGCCGCATCCGTCAGAGTCTGGGCGTCAAGCGATCGCAGGGCGCGGGGGCTCGGCGCCTGAAGGGTCCGCGCCAGCCGCGAGCCGGCGTCTTCCGCCGAAGACATGCCGTAGCGCCCCGTCTTGAGCTCGGGCGTGGAGATCATATAGGCGCTCTGGGCGATCGCCTTGGCGAACAGCCCGCGCGCCGGAGGCGACGCCATCAGATACATTACGCTGAGCCCGCCGGCGGATTCGCCGGCGATTGTGACATTCTGCGGATCGCCGCCGAAGGCCACGATATTGCGCTGGACCCATTTGAGGGCCTGGATCTGATCCATCAGGCCGTAGTTGCCGGACACGCCGTCCGGAGATTCCGCGCTGAGCGCGGGGTGGGCGAGATAGCCGAGCACGCCGAGCCGATAGTTGATCGACACCACCACCACGCCTTCGGCGGCGAGACGCGAACCGTCATAGAGGGTCTCGCGGCTGGATCCCGCAACCAGGGCCCCGCCGTGGATCCAGACGATGACCGGCGCCGTCTCCGCGTGAGCAGGCGTCCAGATGTTCAGCGTCAGGCAGTCCTCGCTGGTGCGTCCAAGGTCCGCGGAATAAATGGTCTGCACGCGCGGCGTCGGCTGGACGCAGGCGGGGCCGAAGGCGCGGGCGTCGCGAAGACCGGTCCACTGCGGCGCCGGCGCCGGCGGCCGCCAGCGGCCCGGCCCCACTGGCGGCGCCGCGTAGGGTACCCCCTTGAAGGCGCGAACGCCGTCGAGCGTCACGCCGGACAGACCGCCAGCGAGCGTTTGGAGGATGACCCGTTCGCCTTCCCGACCGGCCGCCGCGGCGACCGCCGGCTGGACGGCTCCCGCGACAAGAGCAGCCAGGCAAGCCGCGAGGGCGAAAACCGCGCCTCGCAAAGGCAGTCTGTTCAGACGCATCATTGGACGATCTCCGTTTTCGCGCGGCGGCCGAGGACCCGCGCCAGCCAGAAGAAGAGGCCGATGGCGAGGACGTAGAAGGGCACCAGGGTGTACAGGGCCATCTGCAGCGAATGATCGGGATGGCTCGCCCGGAAAACGTCGCTGGCGGCGCCGACATAGGTCGGTCCCAACCCCAGACCGATGAAGTTCATCACCAGCAACAGCAGGGCCCCCGACATCACCCGCTGATTCGGACGCACCTCCGCCTGGACGAGGGCGACGGATGAGGACAGGTAGAAATAGTTGAGGAAGGTTGGAGCGGTCAGGAAGACGAGCGCCAGGGGCCAGGACGGCGCCCAGACAAAGGCGCAATAGAAGGGAATGGCGAGGATCAGCGAGATCGCCGGCACCAGGCCATAGGCGCGCTTGGATCGGCGCGTGAACCGGTCAATCGCCCAGCCCGAACAAAAAATGCCCGCGCTCATGCCGACGCCGACGACCAGAGCGTACCAGACGGCCACGTCGGCGAGGGCCATCCCCTTCTCGCGCATCAGGAACAGGGTGGCGAAATTGCCCAATCCATAGGTGATGAATTGGGTCGCGCCGCTGCCGAAGGACGCCAGCAGCAGGACGGGGCTGGTGAAGAACATCTTCAGGGTCTCGCCGAAACCGGCCTTGGGCTGCACGGTCCCCACGGCGAGACCGTCCAGGCCGCCCCGACGCGGCTCGCGCACCACGAAGACCACCGCAATGGCCGCCACGATGCCGACCGCCCCGACCACCAGGAAGGCGTCGCGCCAGCTGAAGGCCGCCGCGATCGAGGCCCCGAAGGCGATGCCCAGGGCGGCCCCGATCGGCGGGCCGAGATTATAGAGGCCCAGAGCCATGCCGCGCCGATGCGGCGGGAAATAGTCGGCGATGATGGCGTAGGACGGCGGCACGCCCCCGGCCTCGCCAAACCCGACCGTCATGCGCGCGACAGCCAGCTGTGTATAGTTTCGAGACAGGCCGCAGGCGATGGTCGCCGCGCTCCAGATACCGCAGGCGATCGCCAGGACGCGCACCCGGTTCGTCCGATCCGCCAGCCAACCGACAGGGATGGCGATGAAGCAGTAGAACATCGCGAAATACAGGCCGCCGAGCAGGCCCAGCTGACTGTCCGTAATCTTCAGACTGTCCTGGATCGGCTTGGCCAGGATCGACAGCAGCTGCCGGTCCAGGAAGTTCAGCACATAGATGAACCACAACGACCCCAGCGCGATCCAGGCGCGCGTCCCGACGCCCTGCCCCGGCGGCGCCCCGCCCGCCGCATCGGGAACGCTGGCTTCAGACTGGCTCATGGTCGTTTCCTCGTGATGCGGACCTGGCGGCCCGTCTATTTTTCGGGTTGGGTCAGCGCCTGGTAGACGAAGGTCCGGGCGCGATTTCGGAAGGCGCTACTGACCGGGTCCGCCATGCGCTGAATCAGGCCGACGAAGACGATTTCGTTTTCCGGGTCGATCCAGAACCAGGTCCCGCCCCCGCCGCCCCAGCTCAGCGTGCCCCGTCCCTCGACCATGCCGAGCCGGCGCGGATCCAGGGCGACCGCGAAATCCAGGCCGAAGCCGAAGGCCGGATTGAAGGGCAGAAGGCGCATTGGATTGGCCACCGCCAGCACGGCGTCCGGAACGACATTGGTTCCCATCAGCGCGACGGCCACGGGAGACAGGATCCGCACCCCGTTCAGCGCGCCGCGGTTGAGGATCATCTGGCAGAACCGCGCATAGTCCGTCGCCGTCGAGACCAGACCGCCCCCGCCGCTGTCGAACCGCGGAGGGCGGGTGAAGTCGTTGATCGGCATGTCGAACGCCTCGGTCGCCGGCTTCAGCCCGCCGGCGCCGTCGTCGCAATAGATGGCGGCCAGGCGATCGACGTTGTCGGAACGGGTCTGGAAGCCCGTATCGACCATCCCCAAGGGGTCGAAGATCCGGGTCTGTAGGAAGTCGCCGAAGCTCTGACCGGAAATCCGCTCGACGATCAGCCCCTGCAGATCGGTGGCGACGGAATAGAACCATTCGCCGCCGGGCTGGAAGTGCAGCGGCAGGGTCGCGATCCGAGACGCCAGATCGTCCAGACTGTCCGCCTGAAGCACGCCCGCGTCGCGATAGGCGCGCTCGACAGGATGGACGTCGAAGAGACCATAGCCGAACCCCGCCGTGTGGCTGAGCAGTTCGCGCATCGTGGGCGACCGAACGGCGTCTGTCGTCAGCAGGTTTCCGTCCGCATCCAGCCCGGCGAAGACCTTCAGGCCCTGCAGTTCCGGCAGGAAGCGCGTGATCGGATCATCCATGCTCCATCGCCCTTCCTCGAACAGGATCATAAGGGCGACGCCGGTGATCGGCTTGGTCATGGAATAGATGCGAAACAGGGCGTCGCGCCCGAGCGGGGCGTCGGAGGCCAGGTCGGCCTTGCCCTGGGTGGTGAAGGCGACGACCTGACCATGCCGCATCAGCAGCGTCGAGGTCCCGGCGACCTGGCCCGTCTGGACCATCTCGGCCATATAGGCGTCGAGCCGCGCCAAGCGACCGGAATCGAAACCGACCGCCTCGGGACTGGGGGCGACGGGCAGGTCAGCGGGGTCAGCCATGGGACGGCCCTGCCCGCGCTTCCGCGCGGCTGCGGCAGATGCCGATGAAGCCGTGGGCCATGAACTCGGCCATCCGCGCCTTCACGGCCTCGAAGTCGTCAGAGCGGCACAGGCCGTCGGACAGCCGGTCGATCCGTCCGGTCCGGGCCAGGGTCAGGGTCAGGGCGCCGGAGACGAAGTGATAGCCCCAGAAGATGTCCTCCTCGGCGCTGTCGGGCATGGCCTTCTTCAGCAGGTCGATCAACCGAAGCACGACCGGATCATAGAGCCGATCCATGATCTCGGCGCCCCAGGCCGGGGTGTTGTTGATCTGGGCGCTGAGCGCGCCGAAGTTCCGCCACCCCGCCCCGCCGGTCGAATAGGTGTCCAAGTCGGTGTCGAGGAAGGCCCGCAGCGCGCCCTCGACCGTCGGCTTGCCGTCGACGGCCCGCTCATAGGCGTCCAGCGCCTCCATCCGTCGTCCGCTGGTGACCGGCGCCCTGCGGGCCATCACCTTGTCGAACACCTCCTGCTTGTCGGTGAAATAGTAGTGGACCAGGGATTTATGGACTCCGACCTTTTCGGCGATGTCCTTGATGGTGACGGCCGAAAAGCCGTGCTGGGAGAAGAGGGCCTCGGCGGCGTCCAACAGCTGTTCCAGGGTTTCGGCGCGCTGCTCGGCCTTGCTGCGCGGCTTTCGGGGCGACTTTGACATGACCGGAACCTCGATATGGTTCGGCGCGGTCGGTGAGCGACGCGCCGACTCCCTGACGGAAACAGCGGTCATCCTAAGCGCCTCCGTAGAGGGCGCGAAGCTGCGTCTTGTTGATCTTTCCGGTCGCGGCCAGGGGCATGGTTTCGACCCGCACGATCCGGTCCGGTATCCACCAGTCCGCGACCCGCCCCTTCAGGCTGGCCTTGAGCGCGACGTCGTCGATCGCCTCGCCCTGGGCGGGCTCGACCACCATCAGGGGCCGCTCGCCCCATTTGCCGTCGACCTGCCCGATGACGGCGACCAGACCAACGGCGGGCAAGGCGCCGACGATGTCCTCGATCTCGACGGGATTGATCCACTCGCCGCCGGACTTGATCAGGTCCTTGGAGCGACCCGCGAGCGTCAGATTGCCGCGGTCATCCAGGCTGGCCAGATCGCCGGTCTCGAACCAGCCGTCGGTATCCACCGCGTCCTCCGAGGCTCCGAAATAAGCCCGGGTCACGCTGTGGCCGCGCACCTTCAACCGGCCGACGACATTGCGCTGTGGGGCAAGCGGCGCGCCGCTCTCATCGGTCAGGAGGACATCCAGCCCCATGACGGGCCGACCTGAACCGTGCGGGCCGCCGCGCTCACCGGTTGGCGGCGAAATGGCGCCGAGGGGCGACAGCTCGGTCATGCCCCAGCTAGACTGCACGACGACGCCCAGCCGGTCCTGCATCCGCCGGATCAAGGCGTCGGGACAGCTAGAGCCGCCGATGATGATCCGCTTCAGGCTGGGCGTCTCGCCGCCGACCGCGTCGAGATGATCCAGCAGTCCCAGCCAGACGGTGGGGACGCCGACGGCGACCGTCGCCTGATGTTGCTGAATCAACCGCGCCAGGGAGGCGCCGTCCGTCGACCGGCCCGGCAGGATCAGGCCCGCGCCTACCGCTGGCGCGGCGAAGGGCAGGCCCCAGGCGTTGGCGTGGAACATGGGCACGGCCACCAGCACGCGGTCCTCGGCGGTCAGGGCCATGGCGTCGGCCTGCAGCGCGCGGATCGTGTGCAGATAGTTCGACCGATGCGTATAGCCGACGCCCTTCGGGGCGCCCGTCGTTCCGGACGTGAAGCATAGGCCGGCCAGGCTGCGCTCGTCCACGTCGCCCCAGACGGCGGGACGGCCGTGCGCCGTCAGCAGGGGTTCGAACGCGTGCGCCGGCAGACCGAGGTCGCCGTCCGCCGCATCGCTGTCCAGCAGGATCAGACGTTCGAGGCAGGGACAGGCCGCGGCGAGCTCTCGCGCCAGAGCCGACAGGCCGGCGCCGACCGCCAGCACCCGGTCGTCCGCCTGGAGGATCATGGCGGACAGGTGCGCTACGGTCAGGCGGGGATTCAGCGTGTGGCAGACCAGGCCCACGCCCATGGCGCCGTACCAGACTTCGAGATGGTGCTGGGTGTTCCAGGCCAGGGTCGCGATCCGGTCGCCGGGCCGCAGACCCAGATCGATCAAGGCGCCCGACAACCGGTTGGCCCGGTCGCGCAGATCGCCGTAGCCGATGGATTTGTCTCTCTCCCCGCCGCCCGTGATTACCGCGCGATGACCGTGCCATTTCGCGCCGTGATCGAGGAAACGATCCACGGTCAGGGCGTAGTCCTGCATGAGCGGGGCGGAGGCAAGCGACATTCGATAGGAGGTCCGGGCGGGCGATAGGGCGGCGGGGCAGCGCAAGCCGCCCCGCCTTGAGGTCAGAAGGTGCGGGTCAGGTTCAGCCCGTACTGGCGCGGCGGTCCGGCGTAGCGCAGGCCCGAGTTGATCGCGGCGATATAGGTCTCGTCCGTCGCATTCAGCGCATAGGCCGCCCAGGTCCAGGGCCCGGTGTTCAGGCGGAGGGAAGCGTTGACGATGTCGCGCGCGCCCAGACGATCGCCCAGGGCGGCGTTGTTGAAGATTGTCGTCCAGCTCTCGCCGATATGGGCGTAGTCCACCCGCGGCGTCAGCGTCATGTTCGTGCCGAGAGGGAAGGCGTATTCGATCCCGGCGTTGAAGGTGGCCTCGGGGGCGTAGCTCTTGGTGTTGCCCGAGATGTTGACGCAGTTGGCGCTCGCCGGACCCGTCGACGGATTGCAGACGCCCGTCCGTCCCAGCCGCGGGTCCGCGCCGAAGAAGTCGCCCATCTCGGAGCTGGACAGGGAGCCCGCGACATCGAAGGACAGGGGTCCAAACCGTCCCTGAAGCGAGGCCTCCAAACCCATGAGCGTGGTGTCGCCCTGGATGTTCTGGATGCGGCTCACCTGCGGGAACTGAGGGTCGCCGATATTGACCTGGAAGTCCTGATAGACGGTGTAATAGGCCCCGACCTGACTGCGCAGACGTCCGCCCAGCAGGGTCGATTTCCAGCCCAGTTCGTAATCTACGAGATCTTCGGGGCCGAATGTCAGGGCCGGGCGATAGAGATTGGGCGCATTCAACCCGCCGCCCTTATGACCGGTCGCCACGAAGCCGTAGACGAAGTTCGATTCGTCCACCTTCCAGTTCAGCGTGACCTTGCCGGTCACCTTGTCATCCTTGACCTCGTCGTCCTGGAAAAGGACGATCCCGAACTGCGGATAGGTCGTATAGACGTCGTCATTGGTCGAGACCGAATGGGCGTAGCGCGCGCCCAGCTGCAGCTGAAGCCGGTCCGAAATGTCGTAGCTGACCTGGCCGAAGACGGCCGCCGTCTCCTTGGGCGTATCGCCCCACAGGTAGATGTCGAGGACGTTCTCCGGGAAGCCGATCCGGTATTCGGCAGTCGGGAAGGCCTTGGCGGGGAAACGCGCCATATCGTATTGATAGTAGAGACCCAGCAGCCACTTCACCCGTTGTTGGTCCGGCGAGATCAGGTTGAACTCCTGCGACCAGACCTCTTCGTCCAGCTGATCGGCGAAGGTGTTGCTCAGGGCGGCGGTGCCGTCCAGATCTGTGGCGAAACGCGACCGGCCGGCCTGATAGCCGGTGATCGATTTCAGGGTCATGCCGCTGTCGAACACATAGCTGACGTTGACCGAGGAGCGGACGAACTCGTCATGCGCCTCGTTGGGTCCGTTCGAGGTGATCTTGAACGGGTCGTTGGTCGCCAGCGCGGGATCGGCCGGATAGCCGCCCAGGTCGATGTTGTTGTAATCCGTCTTCCACAGCACCTTCAGCGCGTCGGTCGGCTGCCACAGCAGGCTGGCGCGAACGCTGTTGGAGTCCACGACCCCGGGACGGCCGCGGTAGGGCCCGGTGATGGTGTAGAAGCTGTCTCGGGTCTCGTGATTGAACGCCAGCCGCGCGGCCAGGGTCTGCGTCAGCGGCAGGTTGATCGCCCCTTGCAGCTTGACGTCGCTGTAGTTGCCGACCTGGCCGAAGACATAGCCGTTGATGCCCGAGAAGTCGGGGTTGCGGGCGGTGATGAACACCGCCCCGCCGGTGGCGTTCGCGCCGGCAAAAGTGCCCTGCGGCCCGCGCAATAGCTCCAGGCTGCCGATGTCATAATAGGGTTCGGTCTGGAAATAGGCGGGGAAGGCGGCCACGCCGTCGCGATAGGTGATGACGCCCACGCCCACCGCCGTCGTCGCCTCCGACTTGCCGATGCCGCGCACGTTGAAGAAGTTGCCTTGGCCGAAGTTCTGGATCGTCGTCGACGGCGCGGCGAACTGCAGCTGGTCGAGCGAGGTCACGGCCTTGTTGGTCAGGTCTTCCCCGCTGAGGACGGTCGCGGCGACGGCGGTCGTCTGAAGATTGCTGGTGCGCCGTTCGGCGGTGACGACCACATCGCCAAGGACCTCCGCCTGATCGGCCTGGGCCTTGGTCTCGGCGTCGTCAGCCTGCTGGGCCTGGGCGACGCCGGCCCACAACAGCACGACGGCGGACGTCGTTATCCAGAGCTTGCGGCCCATGGTCGTTCCCTTCCTCAATGTTTCCTCGGCGCTCTTCGTCGCCATGCCCGGACGTTCCCACCGATTCCGCGCCCTGTCAACTTCACTAGTCGGCGGGTGAATATTGACCGTTCGACCAGTGTCGGGTCAGATGGGCGCAACGCAGGCGATCGTCCGGCGAACATCCTTGGAGGACATCATGACCATCGCTCTCACCGGCCGCGTCGCCATCGTCACCGGAGCCGGCGGCGGCCTGGGTCGCAGTCACGCCCTCACCCTCGCCCGCTACGGCGCCCGGGTTGTCGTCAACGACATGTCGGCTCAAGGCGCCGAAGCCGTGGTGAACGAGATCGCGGCCGCCGGCGGCGAGGCGATCGCCCATGTCTGCAGCGTTACGGACCGAGCGGCCGTCGACACCATGGCGGCCGACGTCCTGGACCGTTGGGGCGCCGTCGACATCCTGGTCAACAATGCCGGCATCCTGCGCGACAAGACCTTCGCCAAGATGGACCTGAACGACTTCGCCGCCGTCATCGACGTCCACCTGATGGGATCGGTCAATGTCACCAAGGCTGTATGGTCCGCCATGCGCGAGCGGAACTACGGTCGCGTGATCTTCACGACCTCCTATTCCGGCCTTTACGGGAACTTCGGCCAGTCCAACTACGGCGCCGCCAAGATGGCGCTGGTCGGCCTGATGCAGACCCTGGCCCTGGAAGGCGAACGTCACGGCATCCGCGTCAACTGTCTGGCGCCCAGCGCCGCGACCCAGATGACGCAGGACCTATATTCGCCCGAGGATCTCAAGGGCTTATCGTCGGATCTTGTCAGTCCGGGAGTCGTCGCCCTGGCCGCCGAGGACGCCCCGACGCGAACCATCCTCCTTGCCGGCGCCGGCGCCTTCGAACAGGCCAATATCACGATGACCCGCGGCATCTACGTCGGTGCGGCGAATGACGCCGCGGAGCAGATTCAAGCCGGTTGGGCCCGAATTTCCGATCCTGCGGGCGAACAGACGCCAGCCTCGGGCGCCGCTCAATATCATCATGAGGTCAATCATCCCGAGCGGGTCAACCGCCACGCGTCACTCCCGCAGCACGAGCCGCAACAGCGTCTTCAACCGTCAACTTGAAGGCGGATTTGCAAATCCGTTGATCGGCTGACGCCCTGTCAACACCTGGGCACGACCGGGAGCCGTGTTGTGTCACAGGCGGCGCCGCTCAAACCCGACACGGGTCCGGCCGATCGGTATCGGAGACAGGCCGCCGGTCGTGTCGCTCCAAGACGGGTGTGCGGTCTATCTCAATTGGCTGTCCTTGCTCCCCCGACGATTGATCGTTGAGTGGGCGATGCGACTGTCGCGACCCGACTGACAGTGCACACAAGTGGTCGCCCCGGGCATGGCGGTACGCCGGGCCGCAGGGATCTCGTCCCCGCATTCGACGCAATCCGGGGTTCCCTCGCCATTCGGCAAACGGGCCCTGGCGTTCAGAACGCCGTCGAGCACCGTGTCCTCGATCTGATCGAGAACGGCGCCATCCCGCGTCCAACCGCCTGCCATGACCCTCTCCTGTTTTCATCGGGTTCTTGCTTCCAAATGAGAGCGTCGGGGTGACCTCACGGTTCCGGCGCGACGACGGGACCGGTGCTGCCCCTTCGGGGCGTGTATGACGCCGGCGACTCCGATGACCTCCGGCGAAAGGGCGGCGACCAAAGCCAAGATTCCTGCATCGCGGCTGCGGCGGAGACGGTGATCCGCCGGCGTCGAACCGGTCGAAGCGGCTGCTGTGCGTTCGAAAGCCAAGCTCGACAAAAACCGTTCGCCCCGGTTCAGGCGAAAGCGCGGCTGCGGCTGACGACCCGACTGTCATCAGTTGCCCTCCAGTGCGAGGGGCTGCCGCTTCGCCGCTCGTGAACCGCCCCGTGGGAGGCTGGCGAGCGCTTCACACTCGACACCGGCCGACGTCGAAGGCCGACCGGGCGATGACCACGTTTTTGGCGGGAACGGCCGGCGGGCCCGTGCGGTTGTTCTGGAAAGGAGCCGCGATGACCCTCAAGACCTATGCCGTAAAACTGGGCGCCCCCTCAGGCGTCGAACGCACCGTAACCGTCCCGTCCCCCACCGACGTACAGGCGGCGGACGCCGCCCGGCCGCTGATGCGCGAGAACGAGGTCATCCTCAGCGTCGCGCAGCTTGAGGACGAGGCGGTGTCCGACGCCCTCACCCTCGACGCCGCTCCCCCGAAGAGCCAGGCCGCCGAGTTCGCCCCGGTCACACCCGGTCACGCTGCAGCGCAACAGCCCATGGCATCCACGGAGAACGGTCATGGATGATGCACGCCTATGGGGGTCGGAACAGGGTTTGTGGACCGCGAGCCCTGACCATTATCGCGAGATCATCGCACCCGAAGCGCTGATGGTTCTTCCGGACGCGCCATACGTCTTCTCGGGCGAGGCCGCAGTCGCCGCCGTCAGTCGGACGCCGCAATGGACGGAGGTCGCCTTCGAGGACCAACAGGTCTCACGTCCTCAGGAGGGATGGATCGTCATCGCCTATGGTGTTTCGGTCTCGAACGCCCAAGACCGCTACGCCGCGGTCTGCACGACGACCTATCGCCGTCTGGAGCACGACGTCTGGCGGGTGGTGCAGCACCAACAGTCCCCTCGCTCGGCCAGCTAGGTGATCATTCCGGTCTAGGCGTCTGTCGAAACGGAGCACGGTCACGGGGCCTCGACGCAGCCTCCGGTCAACCGTCCGTCGGCGTCAACGAGGCCTGCGCCGCGCGGGCTTTATGCGCGCGCAGCTCGCGGCCGCCTTGCCCTCGTGGATGATCAGCAGACATGTTCGAGTAGGAACGACGCCGAGCGATACGCCGCAACATGGCCACAGGCCCGGATACTAGCGTGTCAGCCGCCCGGATAGAGCTGGCCGTCCGAGATCTCCCTTATTTGCGCCAGCGCTCGCTCGGCGAGCAGGTCCATGTCGAAGGTCTAACTGGTCGGTCGCCCAGTCGCAGAACCGGCTTTCGACACCCGGCCTGCCAATCGCCGGCTGTGTCGATTGGGTGACGATGAGAGTCCCCCCCCCCTGAGATCGTCAGCCGCTGCGGCGCTCGGCTTGATGGCTCGATCAGACTTTCGACGCGCCTGCTCAAGGAACCACCGCAAACCCAGAACATTACGGGAACACAGGAGATGATGATGACGGACAGTCACAACCCCAAACTCGAGCCCCATCCCAACGGCAACACGGAGAAGGACCCATCCGATTGGGTTACAGGCGGTGAGGCGATGATCCTGACGCAGTCCGACGAGATCGAGGCCTGGATGACGGCGCCGTGGGAGACGGCCAAGGCGCTGCAGCGCCCGCTGCCCGACGGCGCTTTGTCAGTTATCGACGCCTAGGCCACGTAAAGCCTCTGATAGTTGTTTAAAGACGATCCGGTCCCGTCCTGGCGGTCAACACAAGTTCTGCGGTCAACGGATCAGGCGAAAGGCCCCAGCGTGCGAGCGCCGCGTCGAACACGCTCGGATCGGCCGCCACGGCGGCGAATAGCGTCATCGATGATCGGAATTTGAGATCGTCGGGCGATCCGAACAGCTGAAGCACCGACGCCGCCGGCGCCGTGGTCGCGGTTTGGGCTGCGCGGATGAGACGCGCCCCTAGAACGGGATGCAGCAGATAGGCCTGCGCCTCCGCGAGCGATCCCATGCCATAGAAGGCGGCTGTCGAAGACTGTCCCAGCGACCGGGCCTGGGGGAAGACAAACCACATCCAGTGGCTTGTCTTGCGACCCGCCGCGAGCTCGGCCATCGCCGTTTCGATCACGGGGTCTTGAGCTAGGACGAAACGGTCGAGTGCTGTGGTCATTCGGCCGTCTCGCCCAGACTGGCGAACCAGTCTGCATAGGTAGTGTTTCGCGCCATGTGTCGATTGAGATCCGGCGAGCCGTCGGTCCACCACACAGGGCCCCGCTCACCCAACCCCACCTTGGCCTTGTCGACGCTGCGCCGCGCTGCGGCCAAAGCGTCCGTATCCTCAGCCGCCAAGGCCGTCCGCACCGCCCGGCGCGCCGACATCAGATCATGCACCAGTTCGTCCCTCGCCTCCGCCGACAGAGCAGGATTGGAGCACCGCCACAGCCGGCCTCGAACCACGAAATAGCGGCCGTCGGGGGTGGTGGGGTATCGGAGGGGCTGCGTCATCGTGGGGCTAACGCGCCGCGCCCGGGATGGCGCCGCCCACAGGGCGATCCACAACGCCGTTGCGATCCGCCTTGACTCTCACACGCTCGAATAAGAACAAATAAGGAACGTTCAGCTCGCATCCGGTTTCAGGAGAACATGTCCGCCGCCTCCCCATCCTTCCAGGCGCTCCGCGCGGAGATCGCCCGTATCGAGGCGGGTCGACGTCCGCCTGGCGGCGTGCTGCCGTTTGGACTGGCCGCGCTCGATCGCCGGCTGCCCGCCGGCGGCTTGGCGCTCGGCGCGCTGCATGAGGTGGCTGGCGGCGGCGACGGGGCCATCGACGGGGCCGTTGCCGCCTTGTTTGCGGCCGGTGTGGCAGCGCGCACCCAGGGGCCGGTGCTCTGGTGTGTGACCCGCCCGGACCTGTTCGCGCCGGCGCTGGAGCAGGCGGGGCTGTCTTCGAACCGAGTCATCTATGTGGAGGCCGAGGACGAGGCCGGATTGCTGGCCGCCTTCGAGGACGGCCTGCGTCACGGCGGCTTCGGCGCGGTCGTCGGCGAAGTGGCCCGCCTGTCCATGACGGCGTCCCGGCGGCTGCAGTTGGTCGCCGAGGACACCGGCTCTCTTGGTCTGGCCGTGCGACGATGGCGTCGTCAGGCCGATGCGGCGGACTTCGGCCAGCCGACCGCCGCCGCCACCCGCTGGCGGGTCACCGCCCTGCCCTCCGCCCCCCTGCCCGTGCCCGGCGTCGGCCGCCCGCGCTGGTTCGTCGAACTGATCCGCTGCCGCGCCGGAGCCTGCGCGGATTTCGAACTGGAAGCCTGCGATGAGACGGGTCGTCTCGCTCTACCTCCCCACCTGGCCGACCGATCGGCTGCGACGCTGGCTTGGACCCGACGCGCCGTCGCCTGAGACGCCCTTGGTCCTGGTCGGGCGCCAAGGCCGCAGACGCGTGGTGTTGGCCGCCGACCCCGCCGCCCGCGCCCATCGCCTGCATCCCGGCATGGCCGCGACCCAAGCCCGGGCCCTGGTCACCGATCTTGTCGTCCATCCCTTCGATCCGGCAGGCGACGCGGCCGCCCTGGACCAACTCGCCCTCTGGGCGCTGCGCCGCTATGCGCCGATCGTGGCCGCCGACCCGCCGGACGGCCTGGTGCTCGACGTCACCGGGGCCGGTCACCGCTATGGCGGCGATGAGGGCCTGCTCGAGGATCTGATCGCCCAGACCGCCGCTGTCGGCCTGGGCGCCCACGCCGCCCTCGCCGACACGTGGGGCGCCGCCCATGCCTTGGCCCGCAACCTCGCCGAACCAACCATTGTCGTCGCGCGCGGGGGGCCTGCCATCCGTCGCCTGCCCTTGCGCGCCTTGCGCCTGCCCGCCGACATGGTCGATGGCTTGGGACGTCTGGGGATCGACGCCATAGGCGAACTGGAGGCCAAGCCCCGCGCGCCTCTGGCCCTGCGCTTCGGGCCGGAACTGATCCGCCGACTGGATCAGGCCTACGGTCGCGCCCAGGAGCCGATCACCCCGATCGACGCTCCGGAACTGATCCAGGTCCGGCGGGTCTTCGCCGAGCCGATCGGCGCGCCCGAGACCCTGACACGCTACACGCTGAAACTGGTCGAAGCCCTGAGCGAGGCGCTCGAGGCTCAGGGGCTTGGCGCGTCGCGGCTCGACCTGCGGTTTGAACGGATCGACAACCGGACCGAGGCCGTCCGCGTCGGCCTGGCGCGCCCCGTGCGCGATGTCGCGCGGCTCACACGCCTGCTGTGCGACAAGATCGAAACCGTCGATCCTGGTCTCGGCGTGGAGGCCATGGTTCTGGCCGCACCGGTCGTCCTACCGCTGGACTGGTCGCCGAGTTCCGGCGATCTGGGCGGCCCGGCGACGCCGGACATCGGCGATCTCGTCGATCTGCTCGCCAATCGTCTCGGCCCGCAGAACCTGTATCGACTGGCCCCCGCGCAGAGCGACGTGCCGGAACGCTCGATCCGCAAACTGCCGCCGACCGCGCCGCCGGTGCCGGAAACCTGGACGCGACGCTGGCCGCGCCCTTCCCGGTTGCTCGCCCAACCCGAAGCCATCGAGGCCGTCGCGCTTATGCCCGATCAGCCGCCGGTCGCCTTTAGCTGGCGCGGCGTTCGTCATCGCGTCAGGCGCGCTGACGGTCCTGAGCGGATCTTCGGCGAATGGTGGCGGCGTGACGGCGAACGCGATGCGGTGCGCGACTATTTTCAGCTGGAGGACGAAGCTGGCGCGCGCTTCTGGGTCTTTCGACGCGGCGATGGCGAACAGTCTCAGACCGGCGATCTCAGCTGGTGGCTCCACGGGCTTTTCGGCTGACACCTTTCGACCGGGGTCAATGTCAATCTCGAGTGGTCCGCGCTGTCTCGGAATTGCTGACCGTCGGCCTTGGCTGCCGCTTGTTGATCGGACAAATAGCATGTCTGCATGGCCCTCCCCAGCAATACCGGTTGTACCGGGCCACGTCTGACAGGCACGGGCAAGGCGAGGGATACGCGGTAGCCGGTAGATGCAACCTAATGCCCGTCAGGATCGCCATCGCGAAACCGCCACTTCATGATCAGGACGCAGGCCGCCATGACCAGGGCAAAACTGTTCGACACAGCCACCGGCCAGGCTCGGGTCATGACGCCATAGACCACCCAGAGGATGAAACAGGTGACGGTGAGCGAATAGGTCTTGAGGCTGACCGAAGACGCGTCGCGCTCTTTCCAGATTTTGAGGGCTTGGGGCGCAAAGCTCGTGATCGAGCAGACCGCCGCCGCTGTACCCACAATGTTGGCTGTCAGGTCGCTCATGGAGGGGCAACGGCGCCCCTTGGGTCACCGTTCCTGTGTGCGAAAACGCACCTCTACAGTGGCGAAGCCGCGCGGGGATAGGACGTTTCCAATCCCGATTTCTGCCCCCGTCGCGGCGCCGGCCTGTCCTCTCAACGACGACGTCTCAGCTCTCGCAAAAAAGAAGGACCGGGTTGCTGAACCGTTGACCCGTCTTGGGGTTGACCCTCGGCAGGGAGCGCTGACCGCCATGACCATCGTCAATCCATTGGGCGTCGCCCCGATGCCTTCGTTTACCAATGCGGCCGCCCTTGCCGGCATCGCGCTGTTCGATCCGGACGGGCACAATCCGGGCAATCTGCACGATCAGGCGTCCAGAGAGATGCTGGTTTCTCGCCTGGCGCGCCTTCTGCGCCTCCCGGTCATTGATGTCGTTGAAGATGCGGAAGACGTCGGACCCGACGTCTTGCTGGTGCCTCGCGACACCCTGATCGGTGAAGACATGACCTCGCGCACGGTCTTCACCGCGGGCAATCTGTTAGGCGGCCGCGTGCCCCACCGCTTCATCGCGACCAAAGCGATCACCCACGGCCTGATCGATCGGTCCGCGACCTGCCCGCCCGGCTGGTCCAACACCATGGCCGACCGTCTGGGCGATGCGGCTCTGGACGGCTACACCGCCTTCTGCGTTGCCGACGCGATCGAAGCCGGTCGACGCCTCCTGGAAACCGGGCCTGTCCGCGTAAAGGATGTCCTGGCCAAGGCAGGGCTGGGCCAGACGGTCGTCGAAACGCCTGAGGCGCTCGTCGCCGTCATCGCCTATCAGGACCAAGCGCAAATCGCCGCCTTCGGCGTCGTCCTTGAGGAAAACCTGCTCGGCGTGGAAACCTACAGCGTTGGAACCCTGTCGGTCGGCGGACTACGCATCAGCTATGTCGGCGATCAGCGGGAAACGACGGATCACAAGGGACGCGAGGTGTACGGCGGTTCACGACTGAGGTGCGTCAGGGGCGATCTCGATCGATTGACTCACCTCGGACTGACCCCCGAGGCGGTGGAAGCGGTACGTTGCGCCGCCGTGTTCGACGACGCCGCCCAGCGCGCCTATCCGGACTTGGTTCTGACCCGCCGGAACTACGATGTCCTCGCCGGCAAGGATGCGCGAGGGCGAAGGCGAGTAGGCGTTCTGGAGCAGTCGTGGCGGGTCGGCGGCGCGACGGGCGCGGAAATCGCCGCCCTAGAGGCCTTCGCGGCGTCGCCGGCGCTGACTTCCGTCGAAACCGCCACGGTCGAGGTGTACGGCCTCGCCGATGTCGGACCGGAGGATGTCGTCTATTTCCGGGGTGAGGACCCCAAGGTCGGGCCGATGACGAAATACGTCACGAGGACAGCGTGATCGCGCCTGAAGAGATCGACGAGGGCCGGGTTCGACTGACTATCGACGGACAGAAGCTGACCGGTACCCTTCTGACTCCGGAAGCGCCTGTGCCGGGATTTCTGTTTGTGCACGGCTGGGGCGGCGATCAGGAAGAAGACCTGGGCCTGGCAGAGGATCTCGCTCGACTGGGCTGCGTCTGTTTCACCTTCGACCTTCGAGGCCATGCCGAAAGCGATGCGAGCCGAGACGAGGTCACTCGGCAGAATGGGTTGGACGACGTGACCGCGGCTTATGACTATTTGGCGTCCCAGCCGCTGATCGATCCCGGTGCGATCGGCGTGATCGGCACGAGCTACGGAGGCTATTTGTCGGCTCTGCTGACGAGCATCCGTGACGTGCGCTGGTTGGCGCTGCGTGTCCCGGCCCTCTATCCGGACGAGCACTGGGAGGTCCCCAAGGCCAAGCTCGATAAGGACGCGGTGCGCGCCTATCGACAACAGCTGCGAACGCCGCAGGAAGACAAAGCGCTCTCGGCCTGCGCCGCGTTCAAGGGCGACGTCCTCATAGTGCAGTCGGGCAAGGACGATCGCATTCCGCCCGAAGTCATCGCCTCATATCAGGCAGCCTTCAAGGACGCGAACTCGTTCAGCCACAGGATCATCGCCGAAGCGACCCACGCGATGCGCGATCCCGCCCATCAGCGGCTTTACGCCACTCTGCTGATCAGCTGGGTTGAGGAAATGGTGCGGGCTAGCCGCCGGTCTTATCGGTAAGCCTGTCGCCAACGCCCAGCCCAGACGCACGTACGCAGCCCGCTGCTTTCGTCTCTGGAACGCCGCGCGTCGCGCCTCGTTGATGGCATAGGCAAACGGAGACCCGCCATGATCGACCTCTCGAACATCAAAGAGCATATGGAAGTGATTGGCGCCGACGGCGTCCATCTCGGCACCGTCGATAAGGTTGAAGGCGATCGCATCAAGCTCACCAAGGCCGACAGCGGATCGCACAGCGATCACCATCATTACCTTTCTGGCGGCCTTATCGCCGAGGTCGAGGGCAATCAGGTGCGCCTATCTGCAAACGCCGACAACGCCGCTCTGCTCGAGGAAGAAGAGGCCGGCGAGGCGATCGCCGACCTTAAATAGTGTCGGCGATTCGGGATAATGATGCCGTCGCCGCACAGCTGCTGGCCATCCGCGAGCAGCTGACAACCGAAGTGTGGTCAACCGCCGGAGCCGCCGCGGCGTCCGGCGACCACGAGCGCATCCGTGATCTGGTGAAGCTGAAGGTCGATATCGAAGCCATCGACTTCGCCCTCGGACACCTGCCGGCGGGCAGACCTGAGGGAGACGAGAGATGATCGACCTGAACATCGCCAGCGCCGATACTTTGGACGGGATTGAGATGTTGCGCGGCCACGGGTTCGAAATCGTTCGCTATCGGGAGGAAAGAGGTCGTTTCACCAGCCTTCGCCAGCTCGATGAGGTACCGGGTTTGAGCGGCAAGACTGACGGCGTTGAAGCGCACGTTTCGGTCAAAGCCACGAGCTCAGCGACCCAGCCAACTTCGCAGTAACGGTCCGATGCGTGGGTCGCCTGATCAAGATCGCTTCCTCACTAGAGAAGACGGACACTGAACTGCGTCGGCTTGTTGAGTTCCATTCGTACGGCGGGCCTGCGCTCTGAAAGACCGTAGTCCTAAAAGGGATTTGCAGGATCTTTTTGTGCAGCGGCGATTTCTGCCGGCGTTGGGTCCCGGCAAATGGTCAGTTCATCCGACGACCAGTCGACCAGTCCGAGATCCGCCATCGCTCGCAGCCAACCGTCCATCGGCCAGATCGACCAGGCGGCGTGGAAGCGTTTGGCGTTGGCGATCAGGGCGCGGAAATGCTGCAGGGGCGGATCATAGCCGTCATGATGTTGGTGGAAGACGGGCACACCGCCGGCGAAGAGCAGCGGCAGGCCCTCTCGCGCAATGCGAAACCCCAGATCCGTGTCTTCGGCGCCGTAGCCGACGTAGGTCTCGTCGAACCCGCCAAGCCGATGGAAGGTCGAGCGACGGAGCGCGAAAGCTAGAGACCAGAACAGGCCCGGATTGCCCTCCGGGCTTTCGCCTTCCCGTGGAAAGGGGCGCACGGGATGGGGTCGCCCGGCGGCGCTCAGATCAACTTCCGACAGGGGTCCCGGCCGGACGGCTCCGGCAGGAAGATAGAGCACCTCTGGACAGATGACGGCGTCATGCTCGGCGAGCACCGCCTGCATCCGGTCGCAAACTGCCGACGACACGATGCAATCCACATCCAGAAACAGCAGAATATCGCCCGACGCCAAGGCGGCCGCCAGATTTCGGGCGGCGGCCAGAGGCAGGGCGTCGCCTGCCAGACGTTCGACGCGGACCGGAAAACCCACCGGCGGCAGCCTCGCGGGCGCATCGCTCATGTCGACGACGATCAGTTCGTCGGGCGGCGAGGCGCTGAGGGTCAATCCCTCGACCAATCGGTCCAGATGCGCCTGCCGGTTGCGAACCATCGTGAGAGCGGACAGTGAGGTCATCGCCGGCTCCACAAATCCAGCCGATAGTTCGGATGCCGTTCGGCGAGATCTACTTGCATGAGGTCCGATAATCCGAGCCAGAGGCGCTCGACGGCGTCGTCGGCGGTCTGGGGATAGTCGGTCTCGCCGGTCCAGTGCACCAGAAGAACGCGTCCGCCCTCGACCAAGCCATCGGCGATGCGTTGGGCCGCAAGGTCCAGATCGGCGTCGCTCCAGTAATAGGCGACTTCGGACAGGACGACGAGATCCAGCCCGTCCTGAACCGGACAGTCCCGAGGGAAGGCCGCGGCCGCGAACCGGATGTTCCGCCGCCCCGACAGACGCTGACGCGCCCGCTCCAGGGCGGTCGGGCTGACGTCGATCGCCAACAGACGATCGCAGACTGCGCTCAGCCGCTCGGTCAGGACGCCGCCCGCACAACCGACCTCGAGCGCAAAAGCCGCTCGCCGCGTCGACAGGGCGGCGATGGTGCGATCGAACTTGGCGGCCTCATAGGGGCTGGAGGCCAGATCCCACGGATCGGCGTCCCCGGCGAAGATGCCTTCGAAATAGGCGGCGGGAAGCGATCGTTCAGCCATAGGCGTCGCGCCGATACAGGGTGTCCGAGGCGGCTCGCAGCCCCCTCTCCTTCTGGAGCCGGAACCCTTGGCCGAACATCGGCGTCAACTGGCTCTGATGGGCCGACAAGGCATAGGCCCTAAGGCCGGCCCTTAGAGGTCGCGTCGTGATCCGCAGCTTCGATCCGGACGGAGGCGCCCCCCACACGACATAATCGAACACGGCCACCGGCCGACGGGCTATACCGGCCGCGCGGCGCGCAAGCTGGGCCGCCGCCTGATGATCGCAATGGGGATCTTCTGGTCCAGTGACGGCGATCGCATCCACCCGCCGATCACGGCACAAAGCCGCGACACAGCGCGCTGTCGCTTCGAACATCAGACTGCCGGGAGAAGCGGGCTGGGCGTCGGGCCAATCCAGAAACACCGGCGGCGCCGCTGCGGGCCCCGCCAACCGTCGAACGGCGCGCCCTGCCTCCAGCCGTCGGGTCCGGATAAGCCTCGCACGGGAGGCCGCGTCCGAATGATCGTGCGAACCCGCGCCGTCGGTGAGGATCACGATGCCCGCCAACCGCCTAGCCTCGGCCGCCTGATGGATCAAGGCGCCGGCGCCCAGCGTCTCGTCGTCGGCATGCGGAGCAATGACCAGCCATTGCGCGGATCGCCAGGGCGAACGCTCCAGCGCCAGGGTCGCCAGCCGGCCGGTTTTCTCGCTCACCATAGGGCGTCGCCCTCGCCCCAGAGATCGCGATCCAGCCAGGTCTTGGCCGCCTGGTCCTTCGCATAGTCGGGACCGGCCTGCCGAAGATAGAGACTGAGATCACGGGTGATCTTGTCGATGCGCTCGCCGTCGAAGGCGCTACGCGTCCCGACCGACCGCGCCGCCAACTCCATGACGTCAAGGGCGCTGCGTTCGACGACGCCGCGCGTGGCGCGGGCGAAATCCCCGGCGTCCGGCGCTTCGGACGCCGCGCGGATCGCGGCTTCGCGGACCCAGAGCCAGGCCGTCCGCGTCGCAACGACCGCATCGGCGAAGCGCGCGCGCTGGATGGGATCGGCGCGGGCGGCGTCGGACAGCGCGTCGCGCATCGCCATGACCAGGCCCTCGACGCCGCCCAACTGCACCGCCGTGAACCGCCAGGCCCCCGCCGTGAAGCGCGGTTCGCGATCATAGTCTCCGGGTCTTCCGAGCCGCTGATCGGCGTCGACCGTCAACCCGGTCACCTCATAGCGCCCGCTGGTCGTCGCGCGCATGCCGCGGACGCGCCAGCCGCTCAGATCGGCCCTCTCGGGCGCGTTCGCCGGCACGACGATCAACTCGCGTTCGCCCTGTTCCGGCTGGGCGGTGATGATCGCATATTCCAGACCGCCTGCGCCGGTCGCGAACATCTTGGCGCCCTGCAGCCGGTCGCCGACCAGACGAACGCCGGGCGGCGGCTCCGTCGCCCAGACGCCGAACCAGCCGCCCTGCGCCAGGACCTTGCCGAGCCAAGCCTTCTGGGCCGGATCCGCGTACCAGTCGAACAACGCCAGGGCGTTGACGTGCCCTTCGAACAGTCGGCCGACGCTGAGATCCGACCGTCCCACACTGCGTAGGGCGTCCATCAAGGCCAAGGCCTTCTGGATTGGATCGTCATAGGCCGTTCCGCCGCTTTGGACCGGAGCGAACCGCCGACCCCAACCCTCCGAGGCGAGCAGCGTCAGACTGTCGGCGGGATATCGCGGCGCAGCGTCGTAACGCGCACCTAGCGCCGCCAATCTAACCTCAAGTTCGAGAGGCGATGACGCAGTAGGCCGTGTTTCCATAACTGTCATCGGCGTGCCCCAAGCTCTGATGCGAGATCGACAAGCCAGGGTCCGGCGGCGCCGAGTCCCTGTCCGCTGATCTGCTGCCGATCAACGGGCGACAGTGAGAGTGCTGACCTGAGGATGCCCGGCCAGTGCTGCGCCTGCGGCCACTGCGCCAGGACGATCGAGGCGCCAAGCACCGCTAGCCGTTCGGCCTTCGCGATCTGCTCGCTATAGGCGCGAGGCTCGGGAAGACAGACAAAGGGTTTGTCGGCCGAAATCACCGCATTCAGCAGGCCGTCTCCCGCGCCTCCGACGATGATCTCCGCCTTCTCGATCTCGTCGCCGATGGCGTCGATCCAGCCCGCCAGCTTCAGGTTCGGCGGCATAACCAGCGGAGGCTCGATCGGCCCAACACCGTTCCACATTTTCTCGGGCGTTGCCTCCGCAGCCGCCGCCAGCTTGGCGCCATCCAGCGGATCGCCACCCCGCCCATGAACGACCAGGACACCTGATCCACGCTTCAATCCTGAATTGCGCCGGGGGGCGAAGTAGTGCGTCTTGTCCCGCACCTCGCTGTCCCCCATTCCATCCAGCTGCTCATGAAACGGCGCAAGCAAGGCTTCTGCGCCGCGGAAGGCGTCCAGATGCGCCGGATCCGATCGATCGCCCGCGAGGCGGACATAAACCACGGGCGTCGCACACAGCCGGGCAAGCATCGCCATCTCGATCGAAACATCGATCACCATCAAGGCCGGCCTTGCGTCCCTGATCCACTGGGCGAACCGGGCGGTCCGCGCCCGGACGCCTGCATGGTGATAGGGGGCGTAATGCAGCGCCTCGGGCCGGACAGGCGCCTCGTCACGGCCGGAGAAGCGGTCTTCCTCGTGGGGCCTGTCATCCTCCATATCCACGCAGGCGATGTCTCCGGTTCGCCCTTTCAGTCCCGTTCCAAGCAAGACAAATCGCTCGGGCGCAGCGGCGGCGATTTCCAGTGCGCGCTGGCGGTGGCCGTCGCCCTGGTGATGGACATAGTATCCGATCGAAGCCCTCACGCTGCGGCTCTCTCAACGCCGTCGGCCCATTCTCGTAAATCCATGTCGAGCGGCATGGGCGGCAACTGGGTTTCCAGTGCGGACAGCCGCCTAGCGCTCGCCGCGTCGTGACGCTGAGCCCGACGCCACTTCGCCCGCTGCCGCCAATGCGAAAAATCAGGCGCCATGATCGGACCACCGTTCCGCGCCTGATCCAACAAGCGGGTCATATCCTCCGCCATTCCCCCGGCGGCGCGGCCCGTAGTCCGTGCGGAGACGCGGGTCCACACCGCCAAGGGATGCACAAGCCTGGCCCCCTGCGCTTGAGCGGCGATCACAAGCGCCTGATCCTCGCCCGTCGGCTGCTCCGGCACGCCGCCGGCTGATCGATAAGCCGCCGTCGTGATGGCGAGGCTGGCCCCGGTGTGATCGCCATGCCGAGGCGCCGGGTCATGCCGCGCAGGGTCGATCTCGTCCTCGATCGCGCGAACTTCACGCCAGTAGGCGTCCCATAGTCGACGCAGAGCCGCGACATCCGCCGAGATCGATTCCGCTTCATCCAGTACCAGCCGTCCGCCCACCAGATCGGCTCCATCCGCGATGGCGGTGAGATTGGCGGACAGCCAGTTCAACGGCGGCCGCGTGTCGGCGTCCGTCGAGATCAGAACGCCATTGGGTTGATCTGCGAGACGCTCGAGACCGGCGGACATGGCCGCACGGCGCGCCGCGCCGGCATGCGCGCGATGCTCTGGGAAGGTCTGCAGATCGACGACGATGTCCAGTCGATCCATCCACCGATCGGCCGCGGCCTGCGCCTGAGGGAGCGAACCGTCCGTGGAGTTGTTGATGCAGAGCGCGACCGAAATCCTGCCTGGAAGATCCTGCGCGGCCAGGGCGGCCAGAAGCACGGGAAGCCGCCGTTCCTCATTCCGCACGGGCACGCAAACGCAGAAGGCCGGTCCGCCCGTCATGCGATCAGCCGATCTTCCAGCGCGTCATTGGCCTGCATCTGCCCCGCCGCAGCCGCCTGGATCATCTCGTCATAGAGTTCCTCATAGGCGGTGATCATCCGGCGCACATCGCAGGCCGCCTCGGCGCGGGCGCGGCAGGCCGATCGAGACAGGCCGACCGCCCGGGCGATTGCGCGCGCCAGATCCTGCACATCGTCCGGGCGCGCCAGTGCGCCGCAGTCGGGTGTCAGAATCTCGGGAATGGCGCCTCGCGCGAAGGCGGCAACGGGCGTGCCGCACGCCAGCGCTTCGGCCACCACCAACCCGTAGGGTTCGTCCCAGCGCGGCGTGCAGACGAAGGCTGCCGCCTGTCCGATCTCCTTCGATAGCGTTTCGTGGTCGAGGTGGCCGAGATAGGTGATTTCGCGCGTCAACCTCGGAGCGATCTCGGCATCGAAATAGGCTTGATCCAGGATTGGGCCCGCGAACCGCAGGGCGATACTCGCCAATGCCGCCGCATCCAGCGCCAGATGCAGACCCTTCTCGGGCACGATCCGCCCATACCAGATCAAATGCCCAGGTTCGTCGTGACGCGCACGCCACGGAAAGTGCTCGAGATCGATCCCGTTCAGAATAACCTGATCGATCGGCCGCACCGGGCTCCATTGTTCACGCATCGCCTCGGAAACGCCGACAAAACGCGCGAACGGCGCGCTCGCTTCGCGAATACCGCTTTCCAGCCAGCAAAATGGCGGCGTGTGGAGCGTGGTGACCATCGGCATGGGCAAGGTCTCCGCCATTGAGACCGGCAGATAGTGCAGGCTGTTGTTGTGGATGATGTCGAACGAACTGCGTCGAAGCCGACTCATCAACGACAGATAGGCGTGATGCTCTCGGAAGAAGGCGACGTCGCCCGCTTCCGCCGTCCCGACCTTGGCGATTTCCGTCTGCTCGCAGATCGCCTCCAGACCGAGCGCGGGGTCCGACAGGGTCGCTGCAAACAGAGTGACGTCGTGGCCGTTTAGCCGCAGTTGGCGACAGAGCAGATGGGTATGCATCTCCAGCCCGCCGGCGAAGGGTTCTGCGATCGGATATTTGAGATGTGCGATGACGCCGATGCGCATCCATACCGCCGTGATCGACAACCCGATCCCCCTCGGATCGGTCCATGGCGTAACGCCTGAAGGTCAAAGCTATGCCGCGGCTATTCGTTCCTGTGTGCGATAGCGGTCTCAAGCCGATCGGAGGCGTTCGGGCTTCTTTGAGCCAGCAGAAACCGGCGTATTTTGTTTGGGATGACCCAATGAAAACGCGCGAGCGCCGCTGAAAGCGGCCAGCCCCGGAGCGATAAACTACTCGGCGCGTTCTCTGGACTAGCTAAAAGGACCCAACCATGACCAACCTTTTCGCCTCCACATTCGCAACACGTCGAGACGCCGAGCTTGTGGTCGAACGGCTCGTTCAAACCCATGGCATGGAACGAGACGCCATTCAGGTCGCCCCTGGAGGCGAGGCGAACACGGTTGGAGACAGGCCTTCGAGCGGAGACGTCGAAGCCGACAGCCCCAGCGTCGACTCTCGGTCGGACGTGCCGATCGCCGGCCGTGTCAAAGTCGTCGTGTCTGCAGAAACCGATGACGAGGAACAGACGATACGCGCCGCATTCGTCGAATTTGGCGCCAAGGACGGATGACCCTCATGCGAGCCGGTCCTCGGCTACGTCGCGTTGATCCTGTGACAAGGGCCGCAGCGTCCCGACGCCTCTGTTCTCAAGGATGACGTCCGTGGAATCGCTCATCGATGCCAAGCTTCATCGCCTCGGCGACCTCTCGAACGACGATCGCGGACGGCTTGGAGACCTCCTAAGTGGGCGCCGTCGCGCAGCAGCCGGCGAAGCCTTGGTGGAAGAGGGCAATCGACCCACGTTCAGTACGCTGCTGCTCTCGGGATTTGTCGGCCGAGTCTCGACCCTGGCGGACGGCGGTCGTCAGATCACAGCGATTAGCATTCCCGGGGACTTCATCGATCTGCATGGCTTTCTTCTGAAAACGATGGACCACAGCCTTGTAGCCTTGTCTGACGTCACTGTTGCGGTTGTCCAGCACGCCGATCTGAGGCGCGTGACGGAACACGCCCCTCGCCTTGCGCGAGCGCTTTGGCTTGAAACGCTGATAGATGCGGCCATCCACCGGCAGTGGCTGGTGGCGCTGGGACGCAGAGACGCAGGGACAAGACTGGGCCAGTTGATCTGTGAACTCTACCTCCGTCTGGAAGCCGTAGCCCTCGCCCAAGACCACACCTTCGAATGCCCTCTGACCCAATCGGACCTAGCGGACATGCTGGGGATGTCGAGCGTCCACGTGAACCGCTCGCTCAAGGTCCTTCGCGACACGGGCCTGGTGCGATGGCGGAATGGTCAGGTGTGGATCGACGACTGGACGGCGCTGACCGAGCGCGTCGCCTTCGACGCCTCCTATCTCGATCTGAAGCTGTCGAGGTCCTCAAGCGGCGCGCCGATCGCGAGACGGCGGACGGCCTAAATCTATCCGAAGCTCATTAGCGCGCGGCCGCTGCGCCTCCATCTCCGCGCCTGCGCCGTCAGGCGCTCGCGATCCGGTTGGGACCGGACACATAGCGCCTGACGGGCAGCCCAGCGATACGGCGAAGCCGATCAACATCGAGCAGGGAAATCGTCTGGTCGGACCGTTTGATCAGATTCAGGCGATCCATTTCGCGAAGGGTTCTGTTCACATGCACCGGCGTGATCCCGATCAGGTCGCCGAGATCGCGCTGGGTCAAAGGCATATGGAACATGCCGCCCGGCGCATCGCCGCGTTCGGACAATCGATCGAACAGATTGGTCAGCGTGGCGGCGATGCGAACGTGTGCGGGTGCCTGACCAACCACGGCCAGACTTTCCATCAACGCGACACGCTCTTTCTGCGCGCTCAGAAAGAGCGAAAGCGCAATCCGCGGATAGGCCTCAAATGTCGCTATCAGCCTGGACCTCGATATCGCGTGCACAGCGATGGGCGTCATGGCGGTCAGGCAGTCGACCGTTGTCGTCAGGCACAAGCTCGGCGCTCCCAGGAGATCGCCAGGAAGATGGACCTTCACAATCTGTTGCTTGCCCGATGCAAGCGCGATGGACGATGCGACCCAGCCCTGAGTCAGCAGATAGAGATGCGAAGGTTCAGCCGCCTCATGACGCAACACATGGTGGCGAGGCCAATGCTGGACCGGCTCGAGAAGCCCGGCCAGCGCCGAACGCTCGCGAGACGACAGCGCGACGAATTCTCCCAGCCGGCCCGGCGCATCGGATGGCGAATCGATTGGGGGCGGCAGGTCCTCATCCATGCCCCGCGTTCCCCCAAACCCGGCATGCCTGCACTAACCCATGTAAAGGGCTGTCCGACGCGCCGTCGGGGGGTACTCTCGACAGGCTAGAAGCCTGTCCAAAATCGGACCTATGAAACTCAGCGGACACACCAGGATTGGTTGTCTTTTGATCCGGCGAGAAGGCGACATGACCCGACATACGCCACACAGGGACAAGATTGATGATACGCGCGGCTTGGCGCAGGGCGGTCTAGGCGGCCCCGAGGACGAAATACTCGACGCGGGACAGGAGGAGGTCTTCTCCCGCACCGAAGTCGAGCTGGGCGAGAGCGAACACCACTGCGGTGAAGAGACGCCGGGGCTCAGGCCGTGACACACGGCCTGAAGACGCGCATTCCGGAAACAACGGCGCACCTTTGCATCGACATGCAACGCATGTTCGTGGAAGGGACCGAATGGCATACGCCTTGGGCAGCCAAAACCCTTCCGGCCATCGAGGCGCTATGTTCTGCAAGGCCTGAAAGGCTGTGGTTCACCCGATTCATCCCCCCCGCAACGCCCGATGAGGCGGGGGGCGCCTGGCGCGACTATTGGCGGCGTTGGTCGACCATGACGAAGAACGCTCTCGATCCGGCGATGTTGGATCTGGCGCTTCCGCTTCAGCGGTTCGCGCCGCCTGCGCAGATCATTGACAAAATGGTCTATTCCGCCTGGTCAGGCACACACCTCCACAAGGCGTTCAAAGATCAGGGTGTCGATACGCTCGTCGTAACGGGCGCGGAAACTGACGTTTGCGTTCTCTCGACCGTGCTCGGAGCCATCGATCTGGGCTATCGTATCGTGGTGGTCAGCGACGGGGTCTGCAGTTCGGCTGATCAGCCTCACGACCACCTTTTGGCGCTCTACAGCGACCGCTTCAGTCTACAGGTCGAAACTGCCGAATGCCGAGAGGTGCTGGAGGCCTGGGTGGCATGACCGTCCATCCTCCCGTTCTGCGCTATCAGATCCGCTACCGTGATGGCGGAGAGCCTGAGACCCTCATCTCAAACGACATGGCTGACGCCATGGTCCAGGCGTCTCAGCGCGCAAAAGCGATGGGTCAGGCTGTCGCCCTGTGGTGCGATGGTCGGTGGATCGCCGACGTCGATTCAGCCCCGTCGCTCCTCTCGCCCGACTTGATCGCAAAGCTCGTCCATGCCGGCATCTATGTATTCGGCGCACCGGTCCGAGACCGGTGACGGCCTGATCTAGGCCGCCTCGGCCGCGATGGCTTCGGCGAACGCTGGAGACCGTGGACGATAGTGACAGCAGGCCAGGCTCGCGAGAACGGCCTCATCCTTCAAAAGAATTCGTCCCCGCACGGTGCGTAGGGCGCCGGCGGCGCGAAGGCTCTGACACGCCTGATTGATGCTGGATCGGCGCAGGCTCAGCAACGCTCCGATATTCGATTGTGACAGCGCGATCTCAAAGCCACCGGTAGCGCGATGAATATCCAGAAGAAAGCTGGCGACGCGAGAGACCGCCCCATGCGACATGGCGCACCTCAACCGCGCCTCCATCGACTTCAGTCGCTTGAGGCCGCCTGCAAGCAGAAAATGAACGCCTTCCTCACCCGCTTCCCGGCAGAAGGCCGCCACGGGCGCCCGGTACACCAAGCCGTTCGACAGCCAAAGCCCTTGGCTTCCCCCTGCGATGTCGATCAGATCGCCCGCCGCAGCGACGCCGCAATGGGTTCCTCGTTTCCCGTCATCGAGAAGAATACAACCCTCGAGAACGACAGCGATCTCGCCATCCGGACGATAGGGTCCGCCCGACACGACGGGGATGATCTCTCCAAGGCGTAGCGCACGACTGCGACTTTCGAAGGAGAGCGTATCGAACGCCCGCCACAACGAAAGAATTTCCTCGCGCGGCTCTAGACATGGCGAGGTCTCGCCGGACGGTGTCGCAGGATCGAGCATAGCCGCATCCTGCGACTTTCCGGGCCTCGCGCACTTACATGGGTTAACTGACGCCCTCGTCCTCGATCAGCTCGGTCGTGGTCCCTGCCCCAGGTCCCGCCCCTAGATCAGCGCCGGTCACAGGATTGCGTTGGGGGTCAGAGGCTGTCCGGGCCGCGAAGGCTTGGACAGCGGCGGCGTCCAGTTCGCCCAGTGAGACGCTGGCGGAGCCGTCGCCGCCGTCCACGGCGCCCTGCTGTTCACGGTCGTCGATGAACTCCCACTGCTCACCCTCATTCCAGGGACCGCGGGCATCGCCCTCTCCTTGAGACATGTCGTAGTATTTGTCAGCGAAGGCGGGCAGGCCGACCAGCTTCCCCGCCGGGAAGTGGGGCTCCATGGCGTAGAGGGCCTTTTCGAAGGACTTCTGATGCGCAACTTCGCGCGTCATCAGGAAGTTCAAGGCGTCCTTCACGCCGGGATCGTCCGTGCAGTTGATCAGGCGTTCATAGACGATCTTGGCTCGGGACTCGGCGGCGATGTTGGAGCGTAGGTCGCAGGCGGGATCGCCGATCGAGTCGATGTAGGCGGCGGTCCACGGGACACCGGCGGAGTTGATGAGGGCCGGCGCGCCGCCATAGAGAATGGACGTCGTATGACTTTCACCGCCGCTGTTCAGCGAGGCGTACAGATCCGCCTCCTCCATCGCGGCTTCAGCCATCTGGCCTTTCACGCCCCGGTTCAGCATGGACACGATCGAGCCGATGACTTCGAGGTGGCTTAACTCTTCCGTGGCGATGTCGAGCAGCATGTCTTTGCGGCCCGGATCTTCATCCGCCAAAGCCTGTGTGAAGTAGCGCATGGCGGCGGCGAGCTCGCCCTGCGGCCCTCCGAATTGCTCAAGCATCAGGGTGGCGAGACCCGGGTTCGGTTCGGCTACCCTGACCGTATACATCAGGCGCTTGTTATGCATGAACATGGTTGGCTCCTTGGTTGAAGCCGAGCTAACCGGGCCATTCCGAGTGCTGTTCCAAAGGTCGGTTTTCGGACCTTGGATCGTTTTACTGTCGAGCTGGACACCTGTTGTGCCCGTTATTGGACAGGCGGAACGGACAACTCCCAACGGCTCTTGAACCCTCTTTCACGGGAGGTTTGATGTCCCTCATCGACAAGGCGCTCGCCGCCGTCACCCCGCAGCCTGACGACGAGACGCGCAAGGCGGCGACGGAAAAGGCCCGCGCCGCCTCCCAGGCGGGAGATTGGCTTTCGCTGGTGCTCGATCATCACGACGCCATCCGCGCCGCCTTCGCCTGCGGCCGGACTGCCAGGACCGCCGCAGAAAGAAACGCCGCTCGCGATGCGCTCGCGGTCGTGCTCAACGGCCATGCGCTGGCCGAGGAGCTGGTCCTCTATCCCGCCCTCGGCCAGGCCGGCGAAAAGATGCACGCGGCCCACGCCTATCTCGAGCAGACGACCACGAAGGCTCAGATGGCGGAGCTTGAAAACATCGCGCCCTCGAAGCCCGCCTGGCTGGACAAGTGGGCGCACATCGAAGGCGCCGTTCTCACCCATATGTTCGAGGAAGAGAGCGATTGGTTCCTGACGCTGAAGGCCAAGGGTCACCACCAGAGCCGTCTGGCCTCGCGTTACGCCGAAGAGTTCGAACGCTACGCTGGCGCGCCCCAGTCTCGAGCCGCCTGATCCCGACTGTTTAACATCAAGGAGGCATCGACGATGTCCGCCCCCCTCTCAACCGACGCCGACGTCCAATCCCCAGCCTTCCATGACGACGATTATGTGGAGGGCGCCTATGACGCCACCAGCGTCCGCGCCGTCATGATCAATCGGCCGCGTCAGGCGCTGTATGAGTATTGGCGCGACTTTCGAAACCTGCCCCGCTTCATGGAGAACGTGAAGTCCGTCGATGTTCTGGACGATGTCCGATCCAGCTGGACCGTCGCGGGCCCCGCCGGTGCGGAGATCGAACTTGTCAGCGAGATCATTGAAGATCGTCCCGGCGAATACATCGCCTGGCGGTCGACCGAGGACAGCGATGTCGATCACGAGGGCTGGATCACGTTTCGCGACAACGCCTTCGGCCGAGGCACCGAGGTCCGTGTTCTGATCAGCTACGATCCGCCGGCGGGCGCCGTCGGCAAACTGGTCGCCAAGGTGATGCAGCGCGAGCCCCGGGTCCAGGCCCGGCGCGAGCTGCGACGTTTCAAACAGCTGATGGAGACGGGCGAAATCTCGACGTCCAAGGCTCCCGACGCGGCGCCGCGCGCCGACCGTCATTTCTGATCCAGGAAGGAATTCCCATGCGCGCCCTGACTTGGCACGGCAAACACAACGTTCAGGTGGACACGGTCCCCGATCCCCAGATCGTCAATCCCCGCGATGCGATCATCAAGATTACGGCGACCGCCATCTGCGGATCAGACCTGCACCTCTACGATAGCGTGATCCCCGGCATGTCCAATGGCGACATCCTCGGCCACGAGTTCATGGGTGAGGTCGTCGAGATCGGCCGTGGCAACACGAGCCTTCAGGTCGGCCAAAAGGTCGTCGTCCCCTTCGTGATCGCCTGCGGCTCCTGCTTCCATTGCGGCAAGCAGCAGTTCTCGGCCTGCGACAACTCCAATCCCGCCGACAAGTCCGACGCATCCGAGATCGCCTACGGTTACCCGGCTGCCGGGCTGTTCGGCTATTCGCATCTGACCGGCGGCTATGCGGGCGGCCAGGCGGAATATGTCCGCGTCCCCTATTCCGACGTCGGCCCGATCGTGGTGCCGGACGGGATCGAGGATGAGCGGGTCCTGTTCCTGTCCGACATCTTCCCCACGGGTTGGATGGCGGCCGAAAACGCGGAGATCGAGCCCGGCGACACGGTGGCGATCTGGGGCTGCGGGCCCGTCGGTCTGTTCGCCATCAAGAGCGCCAGATTGATGGGCGCCGGCCGCATCATCGCCATCGATCATCATCCACGCCGACTGGAGCTCGCCAAGGCGAATGGCGCGGAAGTCCTCAACTATCATGAGGTCAAGGTTCGCGAAGCCCTGATGGAGATGACCGCCGGCATCGGGCCGGATGCCTGCATCGACGCCGTCGGCATGGAGGCGCATGGCTTTTCGCCCGACAACATCATCGATGCGGTGAAGCAAGAAACGAAGCTGGGAACGGATCGCCAACATGTCCTGCGCGAGACGATCATGGCGTGTCGCAAGGGAGGACGCGTTTCAATCCCCGGCGTGTATGGCGGGATTGGCGACAAGCTGCCGATCGGCGCCCTCATGCAGAAGGGTCTGACGATCAAGACCGGCCAGACCCATGTGCAGAAATACCTGCCGCAGCTCCTTGAGCTGGTCATGGACGGCAAGATCGACACGACGGATCTGATCAGCCATCGCCTGCCGCTTGAGCAGGCGCCAGAGGCTTACAAGAACTTCCACGACAATCCGAACGAATGGACGAAGGTGGTGCTGAAGCCGCACGGCTGATCGACGGCCGTCGTTCGAGCCCTACCGCCATGACACGATGGACAGCCAGACATCCGATCGCACCATAGCGAAGTCCGTGATTGTTTCACGAGGCCTGGCAGGAACAGGACGGGTTCAGCGAGCCTTTGGGTAGGCCATGACGCTACACCCGCTGCTCGCCGATCGCTTAGAATCCGGTCTCGGCCTGCCCACCTCATCATCCCGCGACGGAAGAGCATTTTCGTGATCGACGCTGAGCAGGTCGTAACGCTTCTCGGCGACTCGCTCACCGCCGGCTATGGCCTCAGGCCGGCCGAAAGCTTGCCGCG
This sequence comes from Brevundimonas sp. EU05-FHT14B07, assembly GCF_058790795.1. Lineage (NCBI taxonomy): Bacteria > Pseudomonadati > Pseudomonadota > Alphaproteobacteria > Caulobacterales > Caulobacteraceae > Brevundimonas > Brevundimonas sp. EU05-FHT14B07. Next base: position 10,471 of record NZ_JBYTCZ010000004.1, on the reverse strand, counting down.
CCAACTGGCGGCGCGATTGGCGAGCGGAACGCCTCCGGTTCGCGTCATCGGCGCGGGCGTGTCCGGCGATACGACAAGGGATGGCTTGCGACGGCTCGATCGGGACGTGCCGGCGCAAACGAATCTTTGCGTCGTCGCCTTGGGCGCCAACGACATGATGCAGTTGGTCCCGGCCGATTACGTCAGGGATAATCTTCTGTCGATCATCGACAAACTCCAACAGCGCAACATCCCCGTTTTGCTGAGCGGCATGCGGGCGCCGCCCTGGTTTGGCGCCTACGCCTGCACGTTCGACGCGGTCTACCCCGAGGTCGCTCGCGCAGCGAGCGTGCCCCTGATGCCCTTCCTGATGGAGGGTGTAGCGTTGCAGCCGGCCTATGTCTTGCCGGACCGGATCCATCCCAACGCCGCCGGCGTGGGCAAGATGGCCGACACCCTTGCACCCCATGTGCGATCCGCCCTGGCGGCCCTGCGGACGCCGTGACGGGATGCGGCTGGCCACCTTCAACATCAACCGCGTCAATCGTCGCCTGCCCAATCTCCTCGCCTGGCTTGAACAGGCCCAGCCGGACGAGGTCTGCCTTCAGGAGCTGAAGGCGACCGACAGCCAATTTCCGAATGCCGAGATCAAGGCGGCCGGCTACGATGCGGCCTGGGTTGGCGAACAGCGCTGGAACGGCGTCGCAATCCTAAGCCGCATCGGCGAGCCGGTCGTGACCCGACGCCGGCTGCCCGGCAACGCCACTGATCCCCAGGCCCGTTATATAGAGGCGGCAGTCAATGGCGTGTTGATCGGCTGCCTCTATTTGCCCAACGGCAATCCCAGGCCCGGGCCCAAGTTCGACTACAAGCTTGCCTGGGCCGACCGGCTGATCGCCCATGCGGGGACCCTCTACGCCACTGCAGCGCCGGTCGTGCTCGCCGGCGACTACAATGTCGTGCCGACCAACGCCGACATCTACAACACCAGTTCGTGGAAGGCCGACGCCCTGCTTCAGCCCGAGAGCCGCGCGGCCTTCAAGCGCCTGCTGGACCAGGGCTGGACCGACGCCCTGCGCGAGCGTTTCCCGCACGATCCGCCGCCCTGGACCTTCTGGTCCTATTTCCGCGAGGCCTGGTGCCGCGACGCCGGTCTGCGGATCGACCATGTGCTGCTCAACGGTCTCGCGGCCGAACGGCTGACCGACGCCGGCGTTGATCGCGCGGTGCGCGGCGCCGAGGGCGCGAGCGACCACGCGCCGGTCTGGATCGAGCTTGCCTGACCCAGCCGATCCGGACCGCTGGACGTCAGTCGACCCAACAATCGTCAAGCCGTCAGGGTCCGGAAGGTGATGGAATAGCGCAAGGCTGTCATAGGTGTGATAGAATGCTCCCAGGCAGCGCGCGCCTCTCCTGACAGGCGATAGACCGAGCCGCTCGCCAGCGCCGCCTTTCGACGCAGAAAGCCCGCCCCCTGGCGACGGCGCAGCCGCATCACGCAGGGCGCAAGTAAGGACACGCCCAGGATTTCCCCATAGACGGGGCGGTCGCGATGCCAGCCGATGCCGGCGCCCGGCGCATATTCATTGACCAGAACCTGCACAAAGGCCGCGCCGTTCAGATCGAGGCGGCCCGCCAAGCGCGCCATTAAGGTCGAGAGAAACGCCGGCCAACCCGCGCCATCACCCCCGCGGTCGAAGGCGGCGATCCGGCGATGACCCAGGTAGCCCAGATGTTCATAGGGTTTGAACGCCAGAGTCTGGAGCGCGGCGACAAGCGCGGCCTGTTCAGGCGCCGACAGGACGCCGGCCCAATAGTCAAAGCCCGCCACCACGGGCGTGCGCGCGGGTGCATCGTCGAACAGGTCGATTTGCGATAGTTCGGTCACGCCAGGACCAGTTGGTTCACCGCGGCGCCGGTCGTCTCCAGATTGGACAGGCTCACACCAACCAGGCGCACGCCCCGGCTTAGCGGGTAGAGGGACCGAACCAGCACCCGACTGACCTCGTGCAGGGTCTGGCGGGAGGCCACGGGCTCGGACTGGGACCGGCTTCGCGTCGACTGCTGGAAGTCCGCCCATTTGACCTTGACGGTGACCGTCCGTCCGCGACTGCCGGTCTGCTCGCACCAGGCCCAGACATCGTCGGCCATGGCCCCCACCCCGGCCTCTATCGCGTCCGGATCAGTCAGGTCGGAGGCGAAGGTAGTTTCCGACCCGCTCGATTTGCGCGTCCGGTCCGGATTGACCGCCCGGTCGTCCTGCCCGCGCGCGATGGCGTAATACCAGGGCCCGGACTTGCCAAAATGATGCTGGAGAAAGGCCAGGGACTGGCGGCGCAGATCCGCGCCGGTGCGGATTCCTAGCCCTTCCATCTTGGCGGCGGTCACCGGCCCCACGCCGTAGAACCGCCGGACCGGCAAGTCTTCCACGAAGGCCTCGCCGCGCCCGGGCGCCACGACGAACTGGCCGTTCGGCTTGTTCTGGTCCGACGCCAGCTTGGCCAGAAACTTGTTGTAGGAAACGCCCGCCGAGGCGGTCAGGCCGGTCTCTTCAAAGATCCGCCGCCGGATTTCCTGCGCCGTCGCCGAGGCGGTCCCCAGGCCTCGCCGATCGGCCGTCACATCGAGATAGGCCTCGTCTAGAGACAGAGGTTCGATCAGATTGGTGTAGTCCGAAAAGATCGCATGGATCTGCGCCGACGCCGCGCGATAGACCTCGAAGCGCGGCGGGACGAAGACGAGGTTTGGACACTTCCGCTGGGCGGTTGTCGAGGGCATGGCCGAACGCACCCCGAACCGCCGCGCCTCATAGCTGGCGGCGGCGACCACGCCGCGCGCCGCCGCATGACCGACCGCCACGGGCCGACCGCGCAGGGCGGGATCATCCCTCTGTTCCACGGAGGCGAAGAAGGCGTCCATGTCCACGTGGACGATCTTGCGGGTGGCGACGCCGGACATGCAGCCTGCATATCAAGACGAGAACAAAAAGAAAACATTTGTCCAAGGCGACGCTTGCCATTCTGTTCGCCGGAGTGCTGTCGGGGAGATCAAACAGCCGCCTGATCCCTATGTCCTACGTCGAGCTCCAAGCCACTTCGCACTTCTCCTTCCTGCGCGGCGCCAGCAGTTGCGAGCTGCTGTTCGAACAGGCGCGGCTGTGCGGGCTTGAGGCCCTCGCCATCGTAGATCGCAACTCGCTGGCCGGAATCGTCCGCGCCCACGAGGCGGCCAAGGCCTCCGGCGTACGGCTGATCGTGGGCTGCCGGCTTGATCTGATCGATGGGACGGGGGTGCTCGTCTATCCGACCGATCGGCCGGCCTATTCCCGACTCACGCGCCTGCTCTCCCTGGGCAAGCGCCGCGCCGGCAAGGCCAAATGCCACCTCGACTGGTCGGATCTGAAAGATTGGTCGGAGGGCCTTATCGCCATCCTGGTACCGGACGAGGCGGACGAGGGCTGCGCCGCCAATCTGCGACGGCTGAAGGCGACCTTTCCCGCGGGCGCCTATCTCGCCCTGACGCTGCGGCGACGCCCCCGCGATGCCTTGCGGCTGCACGACCTGTCGACCCTCGCCGTCCAGGCCGGCGTGCCGACCGTCGTGACCAATGACGTCCTCTTCCATCATCCCGACCAGAGACTGCTGCAGGACGTCGTCACCTGCGTCCGGCACGGCTGCACCATCGACGAACTGGGCTTCCGGCGCGAACGCCATGCGGATCGCTATCTGAAGCCGCCCCACGAGATGCACCGCCTGTTCAAGGGCTATCCCGAGGCCCTGGCCCGCTCGGTCGAGATCGCCGGCCGGTGCCGCTTCTCACTCGACGAACTGGCCTATCAATATCCCGACGAGGTCTCGACGCCGGGCATGACGCCGCAGCAGACCCTCGAACAGCTGACCTGGGCCGGAGCGGCGGATCGGTATCCGGAGGGTCTGCCGGACAGTGTGCGCAAGACCCTGCGTCACGAGCTCGATCTGATCGGCACGCTGGACTATGCGCCCTATTTCCTCACGGTCCATTCGATCGTGCGCTTCGCCCGCAGCCAGGACATCCTGTGCCAGGGCCGCGGCTCGGCCGCCAACTCCGCCGTCTGCTATGTGCTGGGCATCACCTCGATCGACCCGGGCCGCAATGATCTGCTGTTCGAGCGCTTCGTCAGCCAGGAGCGCCGTGAGCCCCCGGACATCGATGTCGATTTCGAGCACGAGCGGCGCGAGGTCGTCATGCAGTGGATCTTCGAGACCTACGGCCGCAACCACGCCGCCCTCTGCTCCGTCGTCACCCGCTATCGCTCGCGCGGCGCCCTGCGCGACGTCGGCAAGGCGCTGGGTCTGAGCGAAGACCTGATCAAGACGCTGTCGTCGCAAGTCTGGAGCTATTCCAGCGAGGGCGTCGAGGACAAACATGTCGCGGACCTGAACCTCAATCTGGAGGACCGGCGGCTCCGCCTGGCGCTGGAGCTGTCGCGCCAGCTGATCGGCGCCCCGCGCCATCTCAGCCAGCACCCCGGCGGCTTCGTCCTGACCCGGGATCGACTGGACGACCTGGTCCCGATCGAGCCGGCGGCGATGAAGGATCGCCAGGTCATCGAATGGGACAAGGACGACATCGACGTCCTCAAGTTCATGAAGGTCGATGTGCTGGCGCTCGGCATGCTCAGCTGCATGAAGCGCGGCTTCGACCTCTTGGCCGAGCACAAGGGGATTGCGCTCGACCTCGCCAGCATCCCGGCCGAGGATCCCCGGACCTATGCGATGATCCGGAAGGCCGACACGCTCGGGGTCTTCCAGATCGAGAGCCGGGCGCAGATGGCCATGCTCCCGCGGATCAAGCCGCGCACCTTCTACGATCTGGTCATCGAGGTCGCCATCGTCCGTCCCGGGCCGATCCAGGGCGACATGGTCCATCCCTATCTGCGCCGCAGAGAGGGCAAGGAGGACGTCGTCTATCCCAAGCCCGAGCTGGAAAAGGTGCTGGGCAAGACGCTGGGCGTGCCCCTGTTCCAGGAACAGGCCATGCGGGTCGCGATTGAATGCGCCGGCTTCACCGCTTCGGAAGCCGATCAGCTCCGCCGCGCCATGGCGACGTTCAAATTCACCGGCGGGGTCAGCCATTTCAAGGACAAGCTGATCAGCGGCATGGTCGAGCGCGGCTATGACGCCGCCTTCGCCGAGAAGACCTTCAGCCAGCTGGAAGGGTTCGGCTCCTACGGCTTTCCGGAAAGCCATGCGGCCTCCTTCGCCCTGATCGCCTACGCCTCCTCCTGGCTTAAATGCCATCACCCGGATGTCTTCTGCGCCGCGCTGCTAAACGCCCAGCCCATGGGCTTCTATGCGCCGGCGCAGATCGTCCGTGACGCCCAGCAGCACGGCGTCGAGATCCGGCCCGTCTGCGTCAACGCCAGCCGCTGGGACTGCACCTTGGAGACTGCGGGCGAGGATGGCCGGCTTTCTGTCCGCCTCGGCCTTCGCATGGTGCGCGGCCTGGTGAACAGCGACGCCGCCCGCCTCCTGGCGGCGCGGACGGACGGCGCCTTCCGCTCGGTCGATGACCTGTGGCGACGCGCCGGCGCCCAGGTCGCCAGCCTCGTCCGGCTGGCGGAGGCGGACGCCTTCAGGCCGGATCTGGATCTGGACCGCCGCGACGCGCTGTGGGCCATCAAGGGGCTAAGAAACGATCCCCTCCCCCTGTTCGCCGCCGCCGACGCCCACGACCAGACGCCGGAAATCTCGGAGCCCGATCCGGGCCTCAAACCGATGACGCCCGGGCGCGAAGTGGTCGAGGACTACAGCCACATCGGCCTGACCCTGCGCGACCATCCGCTGAGCTTCCTGCGCGGCGATCTGCAGTCACGCCACGTCATGACCTGCGCCGACGGGACCGCCATGCGCGACGGCCGGCTGACGCGCGTGGCAGGCCTCGTGCTGGTCCGTCAGAAGCCCGGCAGCGCCAAGGGGGTCATGTTTATCACCATCGAGGACGAGACCGGCGTGGCCAATCTGGTAATCTGGCCGAGCCTCTACGAACGGCAGCGCCGCATCGTGCTGTCGGCCTCCATGCTCGTCGTCGACGGCAAGGTCCAGCGTGAGGGCGACGTCGTCCACATCGTCGCGACCAGACTTCATGACGCATCGGCCCTGCTCGCCTCGGTCGGCAACCGGGGCGAGGTCTTCCCCCTGCCCCACGGGCGCGGCGACGAATTCCATCGCGGCGGGTCGCCGGATGCGCGCGACTCGCCGCCTCGCGCGATCAAGGTCCGGGACATCTACATTCCCGATCTACATCTCGACACGATCAAGCCGAAGGCGCGCGATTTCCGATAGTCGCCAGGAGCGACCGCAGGACGGGTCAGAATCCCCATCGTGAAATCGCCATTTCATGATCAGGACCCATGCCCCCATGATGAGGATGAGGGTGAAGCTGAGCTGACGTACAGATGTGTGTCTTCAAATGGGTTACGCGCAACCCATATAACCTTCTGTTTTATCTAGGTAAATCAGCCCTACAGATTCTTGGGTCACCTGTAACCTATTTTGCGCCCGAGTTTTCTTGTTGTTTTACAATCACCTAATACTACCGCAGGTGTGCGTAATGTGTGCATCATCCTCCACAGGATGATATTCCTAATGGCCCCCAACTGGGGTTAGACGTTTTTTGTCGTCTGGTTCCGTCGTTTAGAGCACGGGCTATCGCCCCCTAGGCTGTGATTAGGATGGCGCTTGAGATGGAAGATTTGGCTGCACAACCAGCTAGGAGAACGACGGTGAGCGACGCTGAGCTGCAAGCCTTTCAGATGAACTTTGTGCAGATGGCTTTGGTGTTCTCGTTCACCATTGTGGCGGTCCTCGCCATCAAGACGGTGATCTCCAAAATGGCGCGAGCGCTGTGTGATCGAAAGGCCCGAGCCGGCGATCATGACGAGTCAAGCACGCAATCTTGACCTAAATTTCTCGCGTTGATCCGGCTGCGCTCGTCCAGTAGGCGCAGGGCTACCGCGACAAGGCGTGCACATCCTCCGGGCCGGAGGAACGCGCGGCCGATACATCGACCGACACGCGAAGCCAGCTGCTACTCTGACTTGTTTTTACGCCGGCTCGTCCCGCCATTCATGCCTTCTATGAGCCCTCCAAAAATGGGCTTGACCAACCAGGCTATGAACACAGCGGTGAACCCACCGGCCATGAATATAAGAACGTCCATCATCAGGCGTCTCCCAACAAAGTCTGTGGCTCTCGTACACGGCAGTATGTCGTGTGACCGAAGCTGTGCGGCGGCACGGCGACCAGAGCACACGTCCGAATGCCTGCTTTTCAGTGTCGAACGCCCTTCGTCTCGACGGGGTTCAGCTGCAGCTCAGCCGCACTGATCGCGAGAGCCTGAAGCTTGGTACACGCAAGAAGGCCGCATTCCTGAGCAAAGGTCAGCGGCCCATGATTGGCGGGGTCGATCAGACCAACCACGGCGTCGTGCAATCCCTCTAGCGTCGAGACGTCATCCACGAAAGAGGCCAGGTCCGCGCCGGCCCCGTACACCGTGTAGTGAGCGAGGCCTCCTCGCTGGGCTCGATAGGCATCCCAACGAGCCTTCAGCTTCGCCACGCGCTCGCCGGAACCGACAAGGTCGTTCGCTCGTGCCAACCCCTCCGCGACGACCTCCTCGGCAGCCTCGAGCTTGGGGGCCATTCTCATCACATAGTGAGCCGTCCAATACCGGACCAATAGATCGCCGCAGCCAGCGTCGTCATGATGAAGCAGAGGCGCCAAGCCAATCTCTAGATCCCCTTCAGCAAACAGGGCGAGGTCATCGATCAGGATATGCGGCGCCAGCGTCTGTAGGGATGTTAGCACCCTTTCGAACCGCCAGCCTGAAAGGTCGGCCAGATCCTCGGCGGTCGTCTTCACCAACCCCCCATTGTCGGGATTGTCCCGTAGCTGTCTAACCCAAACCATCAGCACTAGCGAAAGGATCGTGAGTGCGTCGTCGTTTAAGCCTTCCCGGGCGGCGTTCTGCAGAACCCTAAGCGATGCAAGCATGATCAACGGGTCGAGCTCTGCTGGGTCCAGATGCGACCCTGTTCCGATCATGAGCTGCAGTTCGGAACTCATCTCGGAAATATCGACAAAATCAGCCATCACACCCCTCGCACAAATCACACTGATAGTGTGTAGTGAAGATCGGGCGGCAGCCGCAAGTGCGGTTGCGTGGAAGTTGACGCTGAACTGGTGAGTTTTGGCCGCGCCGTCAGGTCGCGGCGGATTGCGCTTGGCCTAAGCCAAGAGGAACTGGCCGACAGAGCCGGGCTCCACCGAAACTATATCGGCGGCATTGAGCGCGGCGAACGTAACGTCGGTATTAAAGCTGTCTACGCCTTGGCTGTCGGCCTCGGCTGTGGACCGTCCGAGTTGTTCAACCCGCCCACGTCGCCGCGTTAACTCTCCCTTAACCGACGCCTTAGCACTCTGACCGAGCCGTAAGACCGATCCAAAACCATCGTTTACTTTAATCGAAAGGTTTGGATATGGGTTATTCCCCAGAGGTTTCAACAGAAGCCAACAGTATCCGTTTGGAGGGGTTTACCCCGACCGCTCCAGCAACAAGTCATCGCCAATCCTGCGACGAGGCTACGGCCTTACCCCCTTCGCAGGATTGTGCAGTCGAATCCACTGAGGTCATACTCAACACCGCTCGCGCGATTAGCGTGTGCGATGGAATTTCGCCGAGCAGCCGTGTTGCAGTCGCCGAGTCCCTTCTCGACGACTTGGCCCGCATCCTTGCGCGTATGACGCTCGATATGCACCGTTGCGATCTTCCATCGCCCGGAGCCTGAGCTGATGCGTGCAGCCCTATATGCCCGTTACTCGACCGACCTTCAAAACGTCGCTTCGATCGCGGATCAGTTTGCGACGTGCCGATCCTTTGCAGCGAAGGACGCGACCAAGATCGTCGCGACGTTTGAGGACGCAGCCATCTCGGGAGGGTCCGCAGCAAACCGGCCCGGATTGCACAGCCTGATGCACGGCGCAAAGAACGGCGAGTTCGACGTCGTGCTTTGTGAAGCGTTAGATCGCCTTTCTCGGTCCCAAGCCGATGTCGCGGCCCTCTTCGAGGATCTGCGGTTTCACGGCGTCAAAATCCGCACGATCTCCGAAGGCGACATATCTGAGCTTCAGATTGGGCTGATGGGCACCATGAACGCCCTCCAACTGCGCGAGACAGGCCGAAAGACAAGGCGCGGCCTTCAAGGTGTCGTCCGCTCCGGTCGTCATACTGGGGGCCGTGTCTACGGCTACAAAATTAGGCGAGAAGTCGACGCCATCGGCGAACCGATCCGGGGCCTTCGCGATATCGATCCTGGTGAAGCAGAAGTCGTCAGAGAGATCTTTCGGCGCTACGCCGCCGGCCAATCGCCTCGGGCGATCGTAAGCGACTTGAATCGGCGCAGCATACCCGGCCCGCGAGGCGGAAGCTGGAACGCGTCGACGATCAACGGCAATGCCGAGCGCGGCAATGGGGTCATCCATAATGAGTTGTATCGCGGCGTCCTGGTTTTTGGTCGTCAAACCTGGGTGAAGGACAGGCGCACAGGAAAGCGCCAGGCGCGAACGGCGGATCCTGAAGAAATTATTCGGACCGAGGTGCCGCATCTTCGAATCATCTCCGAAGAACTATGGGCGAAAGTTCAGCATCGCTACGCGGAGAACACCTTATCGTCACGGGGGCCCTCCCCGCGCGTAGCCGTTCGGCCCCGGCACTTACTGAGCGGAAAACTGACTTGCGGAGTTTGTGGCGGCCCGATGATCCGAAGCGGCGCCGACCAACGCTTTATGTGCTCATGGCGACGAGAACGAGGAAAATCGGCATGCATGAACGGCCGCGGGATCAAGAGCGCCGAGATCGAGGCGCGCGTTCTCGCCGCGATCAAGAACAGACTTCTAGCGCCGGAACGCGTGGCGCTCGCCGTGGAAGAGGCGAGGCTCGCAGCAGAGAATGACGCGCGTAGGATCACCCAAGCTCGATCAAAACTCGACAGTGAGCTTGCAGAGGTGAAGCGCCGCGCCGAACGCTTGGTCGACCAGATCGCCGATGGCGTCCTTACGGGCGCTGCAGTCAAGGATCGTCTGGACGCGCTGGAAGCGCGGCGAAGCCAGATTGAATCAGAACTGGCCCAAGCACCGGCGGCGTCGGTCGTCGCCCTGCATCCTCGCGTGGCCGAGCATTACCGGACCGTCGTGGGCTCGCTGGAGCGCACCTTGGCTCGCAGCAACAGCGAGGCAGCGACTGAAGCACGGGACTTGGTGCGCAAGTTGATTGGAACCGTCGTGGTCACGCCGTTGGAAGAGCGCGGAAAGTTTGGCTTGACCGTACAAGGCAAAATCGCCGCCCTGGTGAACCAAGACGGCGAAAATACTACGAAGTTGGGTGCGGGAGTAGGATTTGAACCTACGACCTTCAGGTTATGAGCCTGACGAGCTACCGGGCTGCTCCATCCCGC
>NZ_JBYTCZ010000003.1:128624-496875 GCF_058790795.1 Brevundimonas sp. EU05-FHT14B07 | reverse complement strand
CATGAGGCCGGTTGGATACAGAGTAGCGTAACAGAGCGGCCCCCGGAGCAATCCGGGGGCCGTTTTGCTGTGGGGGCTATCCGCAGATCGCCAGAGGCGCTCGTAGGAGATCCCAGTTTGATAGGGTTGCGCCGCAGGCTAGCGTCTCTAGGCCCCGTAGCGCGGTCCGACCTGAAATGCGGGGCATTCTTGAAGGACGAGTCCGGGGCGGACGGCCTAGTTTTCGGCGTTGACCAGGTTGCGCACGCGAGGCGGGACAGGCGGCGTGGGCGCTGCGCGGACGATGCGGACAGAACTGCTGCGGCAGGCCTGGGGCGAAAGGCGGCCGGGCAGGCGGGTCGAGCCGTCGCCGCAGGCTTCGCTGATCTGGTCCTGCGTCAGGCCTCGCGCGCCAGACAGGTCGGCGCCGCGAATGTCGGTTCGACGCAGCGAGGCGTTGGAGAAGTCGGCGCGCGAGAAGCTGCCGCCGGTCAATCGCGCCCCATCCAGGCTGGCGTTCGAAAAGTCCGCGTTGGAGAAATCGCCGCCCGAAAGGTTCGAGGCCGTGACTTCGGCGCTGGCGAAGTTGGCGCCCGACGCCCGAACATTGGCCAGTGTGGCGCCGAACAGTTCCGAGTTGGAGAAGTTGGTTCCGGCCAGGGTGGCGCCGGTGAAGTTGACCCCGTGCATCTCGCTGCCCGAAAGGTTGGCGCGGGTCAGGTTGGCGCGAACGAAGGACGATCCTTGCGCCTCGGCCCCATTGATCTGCGCCCCGGTGAAGTTGGCGGAGGTGAAGTTGGCGCCGACGATCTCGACCCCGCCCATGTTGGCCCGGCTGAAATCACTTCCGGTGAAGTTGGAGCCCATCATCTCGGCGCCGCGCAGATTGGCGCCGACCAGGGTGGCGTTCATGAAGCTGGCGCCGGTGAAAGTGGCGCCTGACAGATTGCGGCCGGACAGTTCGCAGCGATTGCACGATCCGCCCAGCGACACCGAACGGGCCACGTCGCGGTCCTGCATCGACATCTCGACCCCGGCGAAGGCGGGGGAGGCGGCGAGCGCCAGTCCCAGCGTCAGCAGAGCCAATGTGGGGCGGACCCGGATATGTTCAGCGATCTGTTTCACGCACTCTGAATGCCTCGAAACCCCCGCCGCACCTACTTAAATCGAGGTAACTTCATGAAATCGAGGCAAGGTCGGCGCCGCTCAGCAGGCCGGAATGCGAAGACCGCGCGGCAGGACGGTGGAGCCGTCGCCGCACGCTTGGTTCAGCTGGCCCTGGGTCAGGCCGGTGGCTCGCGCCAGCTGGGCGCCCGACAGATTGGTCCCCGACAGGGTCGCGCCGGCGAAGCTTGCGCCCTCCAGGTAGGCGCCGACGAAACTGGCGTTGGTCAGGTTGGCGCGCGAGAAGTTCGAGCCCGAGAAAACGCCGCCATAGGCTTCGACGTCACGCATGTCGGTGTTGGAAAATCGCGTGCGGTTCATGACGCTGAGGCTCAGGTCCGCCTGACGCAGCCGCGCACCCGACAGGTTCAGGCCTCGCGCCTCCAGCCCCGAGAAGTCGCCCTGGAACAGGTTGCAGCCGGCGCAGGAGGCGCCGCGCTTCACGCTGGCGATCTGGCTCGCGTTCTGGGCCGCAGCGGGGGCTGCTGTGGCCAGCAGGGCGGCGATCAGGCCAAGGGAAAGTGTGCGTTTCATGGACCGGGCTCCGACGTTTGATCGTCTGTCAGCAAACCCTAGGCCATAACCCTTAACCTACCCCTGATCGCCGCCCTGGAGCGCAGGGGCCGCCCCGCAGGTGTCGCAGACCCAGGCGGCGCCACGCTGCTGCAGGCTGAAATCGCCGCAGGCGGGGCAGGCGACGGCCTCGCTGTTCGCGGCGGCGCGCGTCTCGGGTTCGGCCTTCTTGCCGAAAGGCAGGACGACCAGATTGTCGGGCGCCGATCCGCGCGCGAACCCCTTGGAGATGAAGCGGGCGGCGGGCACGGCCGCGTTGGCGTCGGGCTTTCCATCTCCCAGGCCGTCGGCGTTCAGGTCATCGGTGCCGGCGTTGGCCAGCTCATGCCGGTCCAGATAGGAGACGCCCAACTCGCGGAAGATATAGTCCAGGATCGAGGTCGCCGACTTGATCGAGTCGTTGCCGGTGACGCGCCCGGCCGGCTCGAACCGGGTGAAGACGAAGGCGTCCACGAACTCGTCCAGCGGCACGCCGTATTGCAGGCCGATGGAGATGGCGATGGCGAAGTTGTTCATCAGGCTGCGGAAGGCGGCGCCTTCCTTGTGCATGTCGATGAAGATCTCGCCCAGTTCGCCGTCTTCGTATTCGCCGGTGTGGATATAGACCTTGTGGCCCCCGACGGCGGCCTTCTGGATATAGCCCTTGCGCCGGTCGGGCAGTTTGCGGCGCGCGCGTTCGCGCTCGACCACGCGTTCGACGACCCGTTCCGTCGGAGCCGGGCGAGGGGCTTCGCGGACAGGCTCTGAGCGGCCAAGCTCGGGGCGGGCGGTGTCGAGCGACGGCAGGGACAGCAGCGGTCCCGCTGGCGGCGCGGCGCGGGACAGACGAATGGCGCGACGACCGTCCAGGGCGCCCTGGCTCAACAGGCGCGCGGCCTGGGTGGAGGTCGTGCGCCAGTCCATCGGTTCGATCGCGATGTCCGGCATGTCGCTGAACGGCTCGACGGCGCGCCGCAGGTCGGCCGCCGCCGCCGCCGGATCGGCCAGAAGGCCGCCGACGGACGCCGGCGCCTCGGGCCAGTCGCGCAGATCGCCATGACCGAAGACCCAGCGCGTCGCCGCCGTCTCCGCCTCCTCCGACACGCCCAGCAGGGTCAGCAGCAGACCATCGCCGTCTTCCACGCCCAGGACGTCGCGGATGAAGCCGGGGTCCAGGACGGGGGCGGCGAAGACCGTGTCGAAATCCTCGGCCCAGCCCAGGGCGGTCTCGATGGCGTCCAGTTCGATGTCGGTGAAGCCCAGCGCGCGCAAGGCTGTGTGGTCGATGCCTGGCGCCTCGACCAGGGTGCGGCGCCCGAACGTCCACCGTTCCGCCGCCTCAACATCGCCGCCCGCCGCCGCGATGGCCTTGGCAAGCGCGGGGTGCAGCCGGCGACCGATCTCGCCGTCGGCCGTCTGGAACACATCGATCGCTGCGACGCGGCCCAGGCCCAGCCGCAGCCGCGCCTCCGCATCCTCGACGAACAGGCCGATGGCCGAATGGCGACGCGGCTTCTCCGGGTCTTCCCAATCGGGGCAGAGGCCGCGCAGGCTCGCCAGTTCGGCGGAGGTCTGGCCCGCCGTCGCGGCGACCAGGCCCGCGAGCGTCTGCGCCTGAAACGTGCGGTCGTCGTCAGCCGCCAGCGCGTCCAGCAGGCCATCCAGTCCCAGCGCGATGGGACCGGGCCGCGCGGACTGAAGGTCCAGCGCCACGGTCAGCAGGCGGGTCAGATCCGCCAGATTGGTCGCCATGTCTCCGTCGAGCGCCATGAGGGCGCTCAGATCGATCAAAGCCCGCGTGGTCTGCGCAGTCGCGGTCTCCGCATCGCGCGGGTCGAAGGCGACGATCAGACCGCCGTCCAGCGCCGCCTCGGCCGCCAGCAAGGCTTCGGGCGCGCCCGCCGCGATCTGGGTCCGGTCCGCCAGGGCGACCAGAGGCGCGCCTTCGACTATCGGCTCCAAGGCCATTGCGGGTCGTTCACCGTCGATGGCTCTCAGGATATCGGCGTCGCTGGCGCCGCACCGCCGCGCCAGCGCCGCCGCCCGGCCCAGGGCGGGATTGCGCGAAGGGTCGCCGCAATCGCCGCGCGGGCCTTCGCAGCGATCGACCGCATCGGCCACGCCCGCCAGCGCCTCGGCCAAGGCGTCGGCCGCCTGGGCCCCCAGACGCATGGCTGCGCGCCGTCCGGCGTGCGCCTTCAGCCGCGCCGCCGCGCCGGGGTCGTTCAGATCGACGACGCCGACAGCCGCAGGGCCAGACGCCGCCGGCGCCGCCAGGCCTAGCCTGAAGACGGCCGACAGCTCGTCGACAAACGCGGCGGCCTCGATCCGGTCGAACACGTCCTCGGCCACGCCTGTCTCCGCCAGCCGCTCGGCCCAGGCGTCGACGCCGCCGTTCAGCCAGTCGCCGGACAGGGGCGTTGCGAACCCCTCGGCCTCGACCCAATCCAGCCAGGCCTCGATCCGGACGTCGGACCAGCCGGCGGGGGCCAGGACCTGCTGCACGCCAGCGGGGCGCTCGATGGCGCGGGTCTCCATCGCGACTCGTTCGGCGCGAGCGGCGAAGCCGGATTGAAAGCGCATGGCGGCGTCTCTCCGAAAGGTTCGGGGAAGCCTAGGATGCGCACGCGGCTTAGCCAATACATCTGGTGTTGCTGGGCAGGTTTGCCCACAAGATATCGGTTCACCGCTAGACGCTTGAACGCTGGACGAAGAGGGCGCGGGTTTCTATGATCCGAACCAGACGCCGCCTCTCTTTCCGGCGACCCCTTACGGTTGGATTCCACGACGTGTTGAGCAAGATTTTCGGCTGGTGGGAGGGCGCCACGATCGGCACCCGGTTCACCATCGCCAAGCGCGGTCGCTTCGTCGGCCAAGACGAGAACGGCAATCGCTATTACGAGAGCCGCGACAACGTCAGCTACGACGGCCGCAAGCGTCGCTGGGTCATCTATGACGGCTATGCCGAGGCGTCCAAGGTGACGCCCGACTGGCACGGCTGGCTGCACTACACCTTCGACCTGCCGCCGACCGAGCAGCCGCTGCCGCGTCGCGCCTGGGAGAAAGAACATCTGCCCAATATGACCGGCACGCCTCTGGCCTGGCGTCCGCCCGGCTCGCTGGCGGGCGACGCCAAGCGCCCGGCCGCGACCGGCGATTATCAGGCGTGGACGCCCGAGTGAAAATCCGCCGCATCCTGTTGGGCGCGGCGTCCGTCGCGGCTGTGCTGAGCGCCGGCGCGGTGACCGCTAGCGTGCTTCAGGACGCGCCGCGCGATGCGCGTCCGGTCCAGGATCCGATCGGCGACATTCTGCGCACCACCCCGGCCCAGCCCTCGGTCCCGACCGAGACGCCGCCTGCGGGCGCGCCGGCTCCGCGCTCTCCGGTCGCCGTGGTGCCGCCGCCCAACGTCGTCATCGCCGAGGACGCCGCCGTCGAGGAAAAGGCCGAGGAGGAGGTCGCGGCTGAGAAGCCCGTCGCGACCAAGGCCATCGACCAGCCCGCCACGCCTGCGCGCCGCCAGCGTCGCAAGTTCGCGATCATCCAGGCCATCGACAAGGTCACCGCCGAGACGATGAAGTTCGAGGTCGAGGTCGGCGGTCGCCCCGTGCGCTTCAACCAGAATCTGATCTTCGCGGCCCGCGCGTGCGAGGTGACGACGCCGGACGAACTGACCGAGGACGCCATCGCCTATATGGACGTCTCGCTTCAGGCGCGTGGCCGGCAGGAAGGCCGCCAGATCTTCCGCGGCTGGATGTTCGCCTCGTCGCCCGCCGTCAGCGGGGTCCAGAACCCCTATTACGACGCCTGGGTCGTCGGTTGTAAGAACTGAGCTCTGACGCCGCGAGGAGGCGCGCCATGGATCGCAACAAGCCGCCCAAGAAGACTGAAACGGTCGAAATCCGACTGCCCCACGCGACCAAGACCGCCTTCATGGCCCAATGCCGTGACGAGGGCCGGACAGCCAGCGACGCCATTCGCCGTTTCATAGACGCCGAGTTGAACGCGACGTCATCCGCGCGTCCTCAACCCCGCCTGAGCTGGCGGCCCCTGCTGGCCGCTGCCGTCGCGGGCCTGGCGCTTGGCGCCGTCGCCGCGCCCTCCCTGGCCCAGTCGTCGCCCACGCGCGCCGATTTCGACCGGCTGGACCGCAATCACGACGGCGTCGTCAGCTTCGACGAATACCGCGCACGCTAGCGGATGCGGACCAGGAACCGGTCCCACTGAAGGTTCAGCCACGTCCAGGGCTTGAACAGGCCGGCGCCCGGCTTCCAGGAAGCCAGCACCACCTCGGCCCGGCCGATGATGTTTTCGGCCGGCAGCAGGCCGACGCCGATCTCGGTCGGCCAGCGGCTGTCCAGCGAGTTGTCGCGATTGTCGCCCATCATCAGATAGTGGCCGGCGGGCACCCGGCGCACAGGCGTGTCGTCGCCCGGCAGGTCCGGCCCGCCGTCGTATGTGACGTAGGATCGTCCGTCGGCTAAGGTCTCGCGCACCTGCTGGACCCGTCGCTGCGGCGCATCGTGATCGGCGACGACATCCAGCCGGGTCTGGCGCACCGCATCGCCATTGACGAAGACGACGCCGCCCCGCACCTGAACCGTGTCGCCCGGAAGGCCGACGACGCGCTTGATCCAGGCCTCGCTGGGGTCGCGCGGCAGGCGGAACACTACGACGTCGCCGCGTCTCGGCTCGCGCCCGAACAGCCGTCCCGGCGACATCGCCGGATTGAACGGCAGAGACGCCGTGCTCCAGCCATAGAGATATTTCGACACGACGATATAGTCGCCGGTCACCAGCCCCGGCTCCATCGACGACGACGGGATGGTGAAGGGCTGGAACAGGACGATGCGGATCGCGAGCGCCAGGATGACGGCGAAGAGCAGCGTCAGGGCGATCTCTCGCACCTCGCGAAGAAGGGACGGGCGGGGCGGGGCTTTTGGCGGGGTCTGGGTCATGCCGCCATTGACCGTCAGGCTGGGCGAACACGCCAATCCTAAGCTGTCGGGACAGGCCCCAAATCGTGTCCGGACAGACTAGGCGCTGGCTAAGGCGACCGCTTCTGCACCGGTCAGGGGTGCGCGCAACGCGCCTTGGTCCGGCCTGACCGACAGCGCGGGCTGAAGCCGCTCCAGATAGGTCGCTTGCGGCGTTTCGACCGCACCGAACTGGCTCAGATGGTCGGTCAAGAACTGCGCGTCCAGCAGGTCCCAGCCGCCCTTTCGCAGGCGCGCGACCAGATGCACCAGAGCGACCTTGGACGCATCCCGTTCGCGACTGAACATGCTCTCGCCGAAGAAGGCGCCGCCCAGCGACACCCCGTACAGACCTCCCACCAGCCGCTCGTCCCGCCAGCATTCGATGGAGTGGACGAACCCCATGGCGAACAGGGCCGCATACAGCCGCCGGATCGGGCCGTTGATCCAGGTGTCTTCGCGATCCGGCCCCTGCGCCGCCGCACAGCCGTCCAGCACAGCTTCGAAGGCCGTGTCGACCCGCACCTCGAACGGCTCGCCCCGCACGGTGCGACGCAGGCGGCTGGGGATGTGGAAGGCGTCCAGCGGAATGACGCCGCGCTGTTCCGGCTCGATAATGAAGACGCGCGGATCATCGCGCGCCTCGGCCATCGGAAACACGCCCCGGGCGTAACAGGCCAGCAGGTCCTCGGGGCCGAAACCGCCGAAAGGCCCGCTGGCGCTGAAATCGGGGTCGGTCATGCGGCGGGGCGGATCTGGTCTGCGGTCACGCGATTGGCGGGGACGCGGCCGGCCTCGATCTCGCTCAGGCCCGACAGTGTGGTCACGGCGATCGCCGTCAAGGCTTCCTCGGTCAGAAAGGCCTGGTGTCCGGTGATCAGGACGTTGGGGAAGGTCAGCAGCCGCTGGAACACGTCATCCTGAACGATCTCGTTCGACAGGTCCTCGAAGAACAGATCGCCTTCCTGTTCATAGACATCTAGGGCTACGCCGCCGACGCGTCGGCTTTTCAGCGCGTCGATCAGGGCCTGGGTGTCGATCAGGGCGCCGCGGCTGGTGTTGACGATCATCACGCGCGGCCGGGCCATGGCCAGGGCCGCGGCATCGATCAGATGGCGCGTCTCCGGCGTCAGCGGGCAGTGCAGGGTGATGACGTCGGACTGACGAAGCAAGGTCTCGCGATCCACGTAGCGCACGCCGATCTTGGACAGCTCCGCGTCCTCGATCACGTCGTGCGCCAGAACTTCACAGCCGAAACCCAGCCTCAGCGCCCGCGCGACCAGGGCGCCGATCCGGCCTGTGCCGACGACCCCGGCGGTGCGTCCCGACAGGTTGCGGCCGATCAGGCCGTCCAGGGCGAAGTTGTTCTCGCGCACGCGGGCCGAGGCGCGCGGAATGTTGCGATCCATCGCCAGCAGCAGGCCCAGGGTGAACTCGGACACCGCCTCGGGCGAATAGGCCGGCACACGGATGACCATCAGGCCCAGCGCCTCGGCCGCGCGCAGATCGACATTGTTGTAGCCGGCGCATCGCAACGCCACGACCCGTACCCCGCCACGGGCCAGCAGGGTCAGCGCGGCGGCGTCCAGCCGGTCGTTGACGAAGACGCAGACCGCATCGAACCCGGCGGCCAACGGCGCGGTCGCCGTATCCAGGCGCGGCTCGAACCAGGTCAACTCATGCAGGAAATCGGCGTTGGCGAGATCGAGGAACCGGCGATCATAGGCCTTGGTCGCAAAGACCGCGATGCGCATGGGGCCGGTTCCTCTTGTTTCAGCCAGGCGTCAGGCGCTGTCGCCCTTCTGACGGGCCGCCCACTTCTCCAGCCAATGGATGTCGTAGTCGCCCGACAGGATGTCAGGCTCGGCCAGCAGCTTCTGAAACAGGGGGATGGTCGTGTCGACGCCGCCGATGACGACCTCGTTCAGCGAACGCTTCAGTCGGGCAATGGCCTCCTCGCGGTCGCGACCGTGGACGATCAGCTTGCCGATCAGACTGTCGTAATAGGGCGGGATCGAATAGCCGGCGTAGATCGCGCTATCCAGGCGCACACCCAGGCCGCCCGGTGCGTGGAAGTCGGTGATCTTGCCCGGCGAGGGGGTGAAGGTCTCCGGGTTCTCGGCGTTGATCCGCACCTCGATGGCGTGGCCCTTGAACTCGATGTCGTCCTGGGTGAACGACAGCGGCAGACCGGCGGCGATGCGCACCTGTTCGCGAACCAGATCCACGCCCGTGATCATTTCGGTGACCGGGTGTTCGACCTGCAGGCGGGTGTTCATCTCGATGAAGAAGAACTCGCCGTCCTCCCACAGGAACTCGATGGTGCCGACGCCCAAGTAACCAATGGCGGCGATGGCCTTGTTGACCGTCTCGCCGATCTGCTTGCGACCTTCGGCCGACAGGGCGGGCGAGGGGGCCTCTTCCAGCACCTTCTGGTGACGGCGTTGCAGCGAGCAGTCGCGTTCGCCCAGGTGGACGACATTGCCGTGGCTGTCGGCGATGACCTGGATCTCGATGTGGCGCGGCTTCTGGAGGTAGCGCTCCATATAGACGGCGCCGTTTCCGAAGGCGGCCTTGGCCTCCGACTGGGCGGTCTGGACAGCCTCGACCAGGTCGTCAGCCGTCAGCGCGACCTTCATGCCGCGTCCGCCGCCGCCCGCCGCCGCCTTGACGATCAGGGGGAAGCCGATGGATTTGGACGCCTCGATCGCGGCCTCGACCGTCTCGACTTCGCCATCCGAGCCGGGGACGACGGGGATGCCGGCGTCCTTGACCGTCTGTTTGGCGCTGATCTTGTCGCCCATCACCCGGATATGCTCGGGCTTGGGGCCGATGAAGGTCATGCCATGGGCCTCGACAATCTCGGCGAAGCGGGCGTTTTCGGACAGGAAGCCATAGCCAGGGTGGATCGCCTGGGCGCCGGTGATCTCAGCCGCCGCGATGATCGAGGGGATGTTCAGATACGACTTTGCGGCAGAGGCAGGGCCGATGCAGACGCTCTCGTCGGCCAGCCGCACCCACATGGCGCCGCGATCGGCTTCGGAGTGCACGGCGACGGTGGAGATGCCCATCTCCTTGCACGCGCGGTGGATGCGCAGCGCGATCTCGCCGCGGTTGGCGATCAGGACCTTGGTGAACATCGCGGCGCCTTAGGCTTCCAGCAGGACGAGGGGTTCGCCGAACTCGACCGGCTGGGCGTCGCCGACCAGGATTTCGGCCACCACGCCGTCGCGCGGCGCCTGGATCGGGTTCATCGTCTTCATGGCTTCGACGATCAGCAGGGTCTGGCCCTTCTTGACCTTGTCGCCCGGCTGGACGAAGGCCGGGGCCTCCGGCGAGGCCTGCAGATATGCGGTGCCGACCATCGGCGACTTCACCTCTTCGCCGGCGCGGGCGACGATGGTGGCGGGATCCGACGGCATGGCGGCCGGCGCAGCAGTGGCGGCGGGCGCAGCGGCGACCGGAGCGGGCGCTGCGGCGTACTGAATCGGAGCGGCGTTGACGGTGACTTCGCGCGCCACGCGGATGCGCAGTTCGCCGCGCTCGACCTCGACTTCCGTCAGATCGGTCTCGTTCAGGATCTCGGCCAGCTGGCGAACCAGGGCGGCGTCGATTTCGGCGTGTTTCTTGTCATCGGCCATTGGAGTTGCGCCTTGTCTTTCGTGGTCTTTGATAAACGGGACGGGGCTCAGCCGCGTTCCCGAACCTGGGTGAGGGCCGCCTGGACAGCCAGTTCATAGCCCGCCGCGCCGAAGCCGGCGATGACGCCGGTCGCCGCGGAGGACACATAGGAGTGATGGCGAAACGCCTCGCGCGCCGCCGGATTGGACAGATGCAGCTCGATCACCGGGATCGACAGCGTCTTCAGCGCATCGTGCAGCGCCACCGACGTATGCCCATAGGCTGCGGGATTGAGGATCAGGGCGTGAGCGCCCTCGCGCGCCTCCTGTATCCAGTCGACCAGCACGCCTTCATGGTTGGTCTGACGAAACACGATCTGCGCTTCACCGGCCGCCCGGACGCAGCGCTGCTCGATGTCCGCCAGGGTGTCACGGCCATAGATGTCCGGCTCCCGAACCCCGAGCAGGTTCAGATTGGGGCCGTTCAGCACATGAATGACGGGCGTTTCGGCCATGGTTCCAGAATCGATCCGGCGCAGCGCGGCGCAAGAGGGGCCTTTTAGCGGACGCAGGGCGTGGGTCAAACGCTCGCGGCGTCGAACCTTCCCCGACGTTACATGGGATGGCGTGGATTTCGCAGCGCCGGCCGCCATCGTCCCTGGTCGGGACGGCCCGAGGGAGCGCCGAGGATGCGCCAGGACGGCAAACTGATCCTGAGAACCGTGGTGGCGACCTTCGCGGCCCTGGCCGTCGCGGTCGGCGCCTTCCTGTTCGAGGCGGGCTGAGCGCACAGTCTGGCGAACTGGCCTGTCACCGTCTATCTGACGCGCGACGGTCGGCGAGGCGAAGGTCAGGGAGAATGCGCGTGCACCAGATCCATCTCAACGGCGAGCCACGTCAGGTCCAGGCCGCCACCATCCTGGCCCTGGTCGAGGAACTGTCGCTGGACCCGCGCAAGGTCGCCGTCGAACGCAATCTCGAGATCGTGCCCAAGTCCCTGCACGCCGCCACGCCGGTGGCCGCAGGCGACCGCATCGAGCTGGTCCAGTTCGTCGGCGGCGGGTGATCAGACCTTGATGATGGGGCCGGGATAGAAGGCGATCTGCCTGTCCGCGGTGACAAGTCGTGCGCCTTCGGCGATGGCTTGCGCGATCAGCAGGCGATCGAACGGGTCCCGGTGGATCAAGGGCAGTCCGCTCAGTTCCAATGTGTGCAGACTGGTCACTGGGATTTCTTCATAGCCGGCCGCCAGCAGCCGGCGGCGAAAGGGGAGGAAATCGACACCGAAGTCGGCGCGGTTGAGCCCGCTCTTGACGACGATCTCCCAGATGTTGACGGCGCTGAAGATCAGATCGTTGTCAGGATCGGCCATCAGATTGGCGGCCTGAATGGGAAGCCGCGCACGATCCTCAGACGCCCAGAGTAGAAGATGGGTATCTATTAGTAATTTCATCGGCCGGAGCCGTCCTCGTGGACGCCGTCGCCGTAGAACATTGTCTCGATCTCGGACTGCCCCATGGTGTCGAAGTCATCAGGCACCTGGATCTCGCCCTTCATGAATCCAAATCGGCGCGAGGTGTCTACCGGCGCGTCTTGCTCAATGGCTGTAACCTTCACCATCGGCTGGCCGGCCTTGGCGATGATAAAGGATTCCCCCTTCGCTGCCTTTTCGATCAAGCGGGACAGATGCGTCTTGGCCTGATGGATATTGACCGTCTCCATGACGTGTCTCCATTGAACTTAGTCCACTTAGTTTAGTCTATTCTTTGGTCTCTCGCAACGCGGTGTGATCCTTGCGACCTTTCGTTCGGAGGCCGGGGCGCGTAGGTCAGCACCTATGACCGATACAGCCAACGAAACCTGGTCCGTCGCCGGCCGCACCTTCAACTCGCGCCTGATCGTGGGCACCGGCAAATACGCCGATTACGCCCAGAACGCCGCCGCAGCCGAGGCGGCCGGGGCCGAGATCGTCACCGTGGCCGTGCGCCGGGTGAACCTGTCCGACCCGACCCAGCCGATGCTGGTCGACTATGTGAAGCCGGATCGCTTCACCTTCCTCCCCAACACCGCCGGCTGCTTCACGGGCGAGGATGCGGTGCGCACCTTGCGTCTGGCGCGCGAGGCCGGCGGCTGGAGCCTGGTCAAGCTGGAGGTGCTGTCCAACACCGCCCACCTCTATCCCGACATGATCGAGACCCTGCGGGCGCTGGACCTGCTGATCAAGGACGGGTTCGACGTCATGGTCTATTGCACCGACGACGTCGTGATGGCCAAGCGTCTGGAAGACGCTGGCGCCGCCGCCATCATGCCCGCCGCCGCCCCCATCGGCTCGGGTCTGGGGATCCAGAACCCGATCAATATCCGCCTGATCGTCGAACAGGCCAAGGTGCCGGTGCTCGTCGACGCCGGCGTCGGCACGGCCTCGGACGCGACCTTGGCGATGGAACTGGGCTGTGACGCCGTCCTGATGAACACCGCCATCGCCGGCGCCAAGGACCCCATCCGCATGGCCCGCGCCATGAAACACGCCGTCATCGCCGGCCGCGACGCCTATCTGGCCGGACGGATGCCGAAACGGATGTATGCGGACCCATCGTCGCCGCTGGCGGGGTTGATCTAAAGGTCCAGCGCACGTCGTCTCCTCCCCACATCGTGGGGAGGGGGACCGCGAAGCGGTGGAGGGGCTCTTGAAGTCCCGCAGGCGCCTCTCCCTCCCCTTCATGGGGAGGGACGATCGCGCAGCGATCCGGGTGGGGCCGTTAGGACGGGCGCAGTGCTTCGCACGCCCCCACCCCGGCTGCGCTTCGCTTCGCCGCCCCTCCCCATGAAGGAGAGGGAGAAACGCACGCCAGCCATCACAATGACGCTGGTTCATTCGTAGCGAATTCAATCGCTTGCCGATTTATGTCCCCGTTCTCCCATCCCCCCTCCAAAAGGCGCGTATTCTAGACCCGTCCCGTCGCATGGAGGGCTCGCCTGGCCTGCGACCTTGCGGCGGCGGTAGCGGATGGAACGGGAGCGGGTCTGGAACGGCTCGCGCCGGCGGCGACACATGGTGCGCCGTCGGAGGGTCGAGGGGGATACTCGATCGCACTCGGGACGGGGTTTCGCAGACCCCGCCGACCCGTCGCAGGCTTATGGGGTTAGGCGATAAGACCTCCACCGCTCGACGCTCCGAGCTTGCAGGCCAACCAGCCGCGCGGAGCGTCAACCCTTCGTCGAAACGGTAATCTCTAATCACACTCCGGGCGAAGGCCCGGCGCTCCGCCCAGCCCTCCAATAACTTCGCAGCGAAAGCGCGAAGCCGATAACCCCTGTCCGGAGACCTGCATGGCTTGCCCAAAACCTCGTCGTCCCAAGCCGGGTCGCGGCTTGCCGCCTCCCTACAGACAAACACCCGAGGAGGAGGCCGAGGACGAACGCCTTCGCGCCCAACTGGAACTCGAATACATCCGTCTGGACGCCATCCTGGTCGAGAAACAGGCCGAAGCCGCCGAACGCGCGCGCATTAGGGCTCTCAATGGCCATCCGCCAGTCGAGCGTGCCGCGCTTCGCCCCGCCGAATTTCGGGTCGGAGATGTCTTCGCTAGTCGCCCAGCAGCGCCTGCAGCAACGGATGGGCCAGGACCGGGGCCGCCAGACGCACCACGGCCTGGGGGTCTTCCAGACGGACGGCGGCCGTCGCATCGGCGACGATGAAGTCGGCGTGGGTGCGCGACGGTTCGGTCAGGCGTTCGTGGCCCGGACGCACGGTCGCCAGATATTGCGCCACGACCGAATCCGCCGACCGGCCGCGCTCGGCTTGGTCGCGCAGCAGGCGGCGGATGAAGCGGATGTCGGCAGGGGTGTCCACGAAAACGCGAATGTCGAATAGGGCAGTCAGATCGGGGGTGCACAGAACATGCGTGCCTTCGACGATCACCACCTCGGCCGCCGGGATCGGCTCGCCGCCCGGCTCGCGGCCGTGATGGATGAAGGAATAGACCGGCGCCGTCACCGCGCGCCCGGCCTTCAGTGCCTTCAGGTCTGCGATCATCAGGTCGTGATCGCGCGCCGTCACATCGTCGAAGTCGAAGGTCGCGGCGTCGAAGCCGGGCAGAGAGGCCGCGTCCTTGTAATAGCTGTCCTCGCGCACCAGCACGGCCGAACCTTCCGGCAGGGCCGACACCAACGCCTCCGCCAGGGTGCTTTTGCCGGAGCCGGAGCCCCCCGTGATCGCGATCAATATGGTCATGGGCGGCCTTCTAGAGCGGTCGCGCCGCCAACGCCACGGGGGACGATCCGCCGCGCCGCGGCTGACGCTACGTCACGTTGCTTATCGCTGATCACCGATGTTAGCGTCGGCTCAAGCGTCGCATCAAAGCAGACGCATCCAAGGGACAAGGATACGACATGCTGGGCTTGATGCAGGACTGGCCGCTGACGGTCGACAAGATCATCGACCACGCCAAAAACTGGCATGGCGAGCGTGAAGTGGTGACGCGCTCGGTCGAGGGCCCCATCGTCCGCACGACCTACGCCCAGATTCACGACCGGGCCAAACGCGTGTCCAGCGCACTGAAGGACTGGGGGATCCAGCCGGGCGACCGCGTCGCCACCCTGGCCTGGAACACCGCCAATCACATCGAGGCCTGGTACGGCATCATGGGCATCGGCGGGGTGTGCCACACCCTGAACCCGCGCCTGTTCCCCGAACAGCTCGTCTACATCATCAATCACGCCGAAGACCGGATCATCTTCGTCGACCTGACCTTCGTGCCGCTGCTGGAAGCGATCCTGCCGCATATCCCCAAGGTCGAGCGCGTCGTCATCATGACCGACGCCGCCCAGATGCCGCAGACGAAGCTGCCCAAGGCCGTCGCCTATGAGGACGCGATCGCCGGTCAATCGATTGACATCGTCTGGGGCGACTTCGACGAACAGACGGCCTGCGGCCTCTGCTACACCTCTGGCACCACGGGCAATCCGAAGGGCGTGCTGTATTCGCACCGCTCCAACTTCCTGCACACCTTCATGGGCCTTCAGGCCACGGTGATGGGCGCCACGCCCAAGGAAGTGATCCTGCCGGTCGTGCCGATGTTCCACGCCAACGCCTGGGGCATCGCCTTCGCCGGCCCCGCCGCCGGGACCAAGCTAGTGATGCCGGGCGCCAGGATGGACGGTCAGTCGATCTATGAACTGATCGAGCAGGAGGGCGTCACCTTCTCGGCCGCCGTGCCGACCGTCTGGCAGGGTCTGTTCGCCCACATGAAACAGAACGGTCTGGGCTTCTCGACCCTGAAACGCGTGCTGATCGGCGGCTCGGCCTGCCCCGAAAGCCTGATCCGCGGCTTCCAGGACGATTTCGGCGTCGAGGTCACCCACGCCTGGGGCATGACCGAGACCTCGCCCATCGGCACCATCGCCAACCTGCCGCCCGAAATCCTGAAGCTCTCCTACGACGAGCAGATGAAATACCGGCTGAAGCAGGGCGTGCCGCCACTGGGCGTCGAGCTGAAGCTGAAGGACGAGGCGGGCGCCGAACTGCCTCACGACGGCGCCACCTTCGGCCGTCTGATGGTCAAGGGGCCGACGATCAGCCGCGCCTACTTCAAGGAAGACGGCTCGATCCTGGACGACGAAGGCTTCTTCGACACCGGCGATGTGGCCACGGTCGATGACCTGGGCTTCATGCAGATCACCGACCGCGCCAAGGACGTGATCAAGTCGGGCGGCGAGTGGATCAGCTCCATCGAGATCGAGAACATCGCCGTGGGTCACCCCAAGGTCGAGATCGCCGCCGTCATCGGCGCGGCCCACCCCAAATGGGACGAACGGCCCGTGCTGATCCTGAAGCTGAAACCCGACGAGACGCTGGACAAGCAGGAGCATCTGGACTTCCTGACCGGCAAGATCGCCAAATGGTGGATGCCCGACGACGTGGTCGCGGTGGACGACATCCCGCTGGGCGCGACCGGCAAAATCGACAAGAAGCTTCTGCGCGACCGGATGAAGGACTATCGTCTGCCGACCGCTGCCTAACTGAAAACCGGAGCCTGAATGCCGACCAGAAAGCCCGTACCCGCCATTCTGCCCTGGCTGACGGCGCTTGCGGCGGCGCCCTTCGTACTGGTCGTGGCGGCCGTTACGGCGACGCGGTTCGGCGGGCTCGATCTGGCGATCGGCTATGATCTGCTGACCTGGACCGTGGCGCGCCTCCTGGCCTGGGTCGGTCTGGCGGCGGCTCTGGCGGCGGCGGTGCTGGCGCTGCGCGATCTGAAGGGCAGGGGGATCTATGCTTTGGCGGCGCTGGTCCTGGCGGGCGGGACCGTCGCCGGCTTCGTGCTGCGTCAGGGCCAGGATGCGACGCCTCATCCACGTGACGTCAGCACCAATCTTGACGAGCCCCCCGGCCTGCCGCGCGCCGCCGGCGTGCGCAGCGGCGCGCCGCAGACCTGTGACGGTGTGGACGCCGTCCCGACCCAGGTCCTGGCCCAGCAGGCGACTTCGGCGCTGGTCGACGCCGGCTTCGTCGTCACCCGCGCGACAACCTTCCAGGTCGAAGCCGTGCACGCCGGCGCCTGGTTCGGCTTCGCCACCGACGCCGTCGTTCGCATCCGCCCCGGCCGCACCGACATCCGCGTCGCTGCTCGCAACAGCCGTCCCGACGGCGGCGCCACCTGCCGTCTCGCCGCGAAAATCAGCCGAAACCTGGAGGCGGGACGCTAAGCTAGCCGGAACTGCGCCGACAGGCCGGGCACGCCATCGCTGATCGCCGCGCCGTCCTCGACCAGCTTGATCAGATGCGCCAGCACCGACAGCGAAGCGGCCGGCCATAGCCGCTGATCGACGGCGGCGTACAGAACCGGAACCATTTCCGCGATCGTGCGATCCCCCGCCGCAAGCCGTTGGAGCACTTGCGCCTCCCGCTCCAACCGATGCGCGCGATAGGCCTCAAGAAACGGCCGCACCTGCGTCACCGGCGCCCCGTGCGTCGGCCACAACACGTCGAAATCACGCGCGATCACCGCCTCCAGGCTGGCCATATACTGACGCATGTTCCCATCCGGCGGCGCCACGACCGTCGTCGACCAGCCCATGACATGGTCGCCGCAAAATAGCGCGTTCTCCTCGCGCAAGGCGAAGGCTATGTGATTGGACGCGTGACCGGGCGTGAACATCGCCTCGATCGTCCAGCCGTCGCCTCCGATGACATCGCCGCCCGTCAGCACGACATCGGGCGCGAAGTCGGCATCGTCATCTTCATCGAGCGTACCCGACGCATGCGTTTCCCGCACCGGAGGCCGGGCCGCCCAAATCCGCGCCCCGGTCGCCTCGGCAAACGGCCTGGCCAGCGGCGCATGATCCCGATGCGTATGCGTCACCAGCACATAGCTGACCCGCCGCCCCTCGACCGCCGCCATCAGCGCCGCCAGATGCGCTTCGTCCATCGGCCCCGGATCGATCACCGCGACCTCGGCTCCGTGGTCCGGTCGGCCGACGATATAGGTCCCCGTTCCGGTGAAGGTGAAAGGCCCCGGATTGTCAGCGATCAACCGCTGGATCAATGGCGACACCTGATCGCGCCGCCCATAGGCGAAGTCGAACGCCCTTACGAACGGGATCATCGTCACGGCCGCGTTTGGCGCAGAGCTTGCGTTAACGTCTCGGTAATCATGCCTGGAGCGCCCACAATGGCCCGTTCGATCGCCAACGCTGTATCAAATCGGCTCCCGTTCGTCGCGGCGGCGATCCTGTATCTCGCCGCGGTGCAACTGATCGCCGCCTCCTGCACGCCGGAGCCCGCGCCCTATGCGGCACGCAACATCCACACATTGTCGGGTAGGTGACAGGCGTGTGGCACGATTGCGACAGGCGGTAGGCAACATCTGAAACCGACGTTTCTAATCTATCCAGAATGGGATTGGACGACCTAAGCTGATTGTAATCATGCTTCAGCATGAGATTCGTGTCGCTGCCTACGGGAACGTAGGCGCGTCGAAGGAAGGGGAATTCTTTCATGACGCTGAATATCAAGCAGCTCTTACTCCATTCGACCATGATCGGCAGCGCCGCCTTGATGGCTGTGGTCGCAGTGCCAGCCGTAACGCTGCTGACGCCAACAGCTGCTTCGGCCCAAGACTACACCAGCGGTATTCTATCTGGCACGGTTTCAAACGCATCGGGTGCTCGTGTCGCAGGGGCTACGGTCACGGCGACCTCGGCGCAAGGTAGTGTTCGTACGGCTACGACTGATGCCAACGGCTCGTTCCGCATTCCGGCTTTGGCTGTTGGTTCTTACGAAATTTCGGTCACTTCATCAGCCGGTTCTTCCGCCGACAGAATTACCGTCTCTCCGGGTGGTAGCAGCTATGCGTTCACGGTGTCGGAAAGCACTGATGCGACAAGCCTCGGCGACATCGTCGTTACGGGTGCGCGAAAAACCCAAGATTTCAGCCGCACCGACACTGGTCTGAGCGTCGACGTCCAAGAGTTTGCTGATCGCGTCCCGACCGGGCGTAGCATCAACGCGGTTACGCTCTTCACGCCAGGTGCTAGCGCGCCGGATGCAACCATCGCTGCAAGTTCGCGCCGTAACCAATCGCTTGTGTCGCTGTCGGGGACGTCGGCGGCGGAAAGCGTCTACTACATCAATGGCTTGAATGTGACTGATCAGCGTAGCTTCTTGGGCTACGGTGAGTTGCCGTTTGACTTTATTCAAACCATCGACACCAAAACGGGTGGCTATCAAGCTGAGTATGGCCGCGCCACAGGCGGCGTGGTTAACATTGTGACGCGTTCCGGTTCCAACGAATGGACGGGCGGCGTCAGCAGCTACTGGACACCCAATGGCCTTCGTGGCACCCGCGGTGTGTCCTACCAAGCCGGCGGAAACAACGCGGCAGGTATTCAAAACTTCAACCAGTATTCTGAAAGCGATCTAAAAGATTATACTGCCTACTTGGGCGGACCGCTCTGGAAAGATCACCTGTTCCTCTTTGGCGTCTACAACGTTCGTGACGTAGAGACGTCGGGAGCGCGCTCACGTACCTACTCATACAGTGCAGCTAACCCTAACGGCGTGGCTGCTGGTACACGTACGCAAAGCTATGCGTCGTATGACGACCCGCGCTGGGCTGTGAAGCTTGACTTTGTTCTGAACCCCGAGCATCGCCTCGAAGCGACGGTGATCAACGATAAGACCACGACCGAGACGGTTACTAGAACATTCGACGCAGCCACCGACGCCTTTGTGCGCGAAACAGCCCCGGTATATGCCGATGCGGGTGGTATTACACAAATCTACAAATATACTGGTGTGTTCACGGATTGGTTTACGCTCTCGGCCCTGTATGGCCGCCAAGAGAACGCCTATTTGGATTATGGCGACCCGATCAGCCTGCCGGGTATCCGTGACTATGTTGCCGCTGGCGGCAACTACATCACGGCTGGTCTGCACGCAGGCCCCTATAATCTCGAGGGCGAAGATATCCGCGAGACATATCGCGTAGACGGCGATTTCTACGTCAGCCTCTTCGGCGACCACCATATCCGTGTTGGTTACGATAAGGAGGATCTGACGTCTTCGGCGCGGAGCGCCTACTCGGGTGGCGCGCTATACTATGCGCTAGCTCAAGGCGACTGCCCTGCCGGCACGCCCGCTGCTGGATGCGTGGAAGTGCTCACCTTTGCCAATAACGGTGTGTTCACCGCTGAGCAGACTGCCCTCTATGTGCAAGACTCATGGGACATTCTGCCCAATCTGACGCTGCAACTCGGCGTTCGTAACGACAAATACGACTACAAAAACGTTGATGGCGAAAGCTATATCAAGGTCGATGATCAGTGGGCTCCTCGTCTGGGCTTCAACTGGGATCCTCTTGATGACGGGGTGAACCGTATCTACGGTTCGTTCGGTGACTATTACCTGCCGATCGCGACCAACACGTCCATTCGCGCGTCGTCAGGTGAAGTGTATACCGACGAATACTTCGATGCGAGCCGTACGGGCGGTGCGACGGGTCCGTTGGTTCTGAATGGCAACTATCCTGTCTTGGGAACGCGTCGTCAGATCGACTATCTCAGCCCTCCTGGCGCTCCCGATCCGCGCACGGTGGCGGAGGCTGATCTGAAGCCTATGTTCGAACGCGAGTTCGTCCTCGGCTATGAGCACAGCTTCTCGGATGGCATGTTCGCCGATTGGTCGGCAGGCGTTCGTTATGTTAATCGCAACTTGGAACAAGCGATTGAAGACACAGCCATTGGCGACGCGATCGTGCGGTATTGCGTTCGCACCAATACGGCTTGCGGTCAGACGGGCGTGGGCGACTCCAACTTCGCTTCGATCTTCCCTTACGTTCTGATCAATCCGGGCGATGGCGCTTCCGTGTTCATCGATCTCCAAGGTGACACACGCACCTTGGCGGATGGTTCCGCTAACCCGGCTTACAATCCCCAGCAAATCCAGCTCACTGCGGACGATCTAAAACTTCCTGCTGTTGAGCGCACATATCAAGCGCTGGAGTTCACCTTCGAACGCCCGTTCGATGGTCTGTGGGGCCTGCAAGGGTCGTACACCCTCTCGGAATCCAAGGGGAACTATGAGGGGGCGGTTAAGTCGGACATCGGTCAGACCGACACGTCGATCACGCAAGACTACGACCACTCGGCCAACTCGCTGGGCGCGTATGGTTATCTCCCGAATGATCACCGCCACACCGTCAAGCTGTTCGGCTCTTATGCACCGAACGACTTCTTCAGCGTCGGTGCCAACTTTACGGCTCAGTCCGGTCGCTACTACGGTTGCCTTGGCCGCGTGCCGGTCTCGGTCGATCCGCTGGCGCCGCAAGTGGGAACGCCGTCGGGATGGTACTGCCCGATTGGTGCCAACAATGCTGTCATCTCGACGCCGCGTGGTTCGCAAGGGCAGACGGATTGGACTTATCAGCTCGATCTGAACATGAACTTCAACCTGTATCAAAGCGAGACTAAGGGCGCTTTGACGGCCTCTATCGACATCTTCAACGTGTTTGATAACGACGAAGTCACCCGCGTGGTCGAACAAGGTCTGGTTCGCACCAGCGCAAACACTGCAAACGCTCGTGCGCCATACTACGG
The DNA here is from genome assembly GCF_058790795.1 of Brevundimonas sp. EU05-FHT14B07. Classification (NCBI taxonomy): domain Bacteria; kingdom Pseudomonadati; phylum Pseudomonadota; class Alphaproteobacteria; order Caulobacterales; family Caulobacteraceae; genus Brevundimonas; species Brevundimonas sp. EU05-FHT14B07. Next base: position 475,487 of record NZ_JBYTCZ010000003.1, on the reverse strand, counting down.
TCTGCCGCGCAGCTACCAATCGCCAAGGACTGTCCGTTTCGGCCTGAGATACCGTTTCTAAGGCCGGTCAACGACGCGAGACTGAGGCGGCGGAGCAACGCTCCGCCGCCTTTTTCGTTTAAGCGGCGCCGTAGAAAAACCATTCGGGCGGGCGAGCGTTAGGAATCGTCGCCATTGTGCGACGCGCCCCTTCAAGGAAGATCATGCTGAAATTTGTCGTTCCCGGACTGTCGGTCCTGTCGCTGGTGGCTGCCGGCGCGGCGGTCGCTCAAACGCAGGATGGACCGATCGTGACGGGTAATCGCTCGGGCGAGACGGCCGATGCGTTGAAGACGCGCGAGGCCATCGCCTACGCACGGCCGTTGCCGCGCGGCGCGCCGAGCGCCGACTATCCGCTGGTGGCGTGGTGCGATGCGCTGGTGACCGGACATGCCGATCTGGGCGAAACGCTGACGTCGCGCGCGCCGGAGGATGTCGAGCTGGTGCGTCTGGGCCGTCTCGAAGCCCAGGATTTCCGCAGCGCCCTGGCTGCGGCCGCGCCGCGCCAATCGGCGGCTTCGAAGGCCGAGGCCGAGCAGGCCGTCGCCGCCGTCAAGGCGCAGTGGGCCCCGCTGATGGCGAACCCCGACGCCGAGGCGCGCAGCCAGTCGTTCGGGCTGTTCTTCGGCCTTCCGGGTCGGTGCGAGCACGCCGCGCGCCGCCTGCGCGACAACATCACCACGCCGCCCGCCACGCTGGAGAGCGTTGGCATCAACTGATCGGTTCGGCGGTTACCGGATGACAGACGGCGGCTTGAGCCTGGCTCAAGCCGCCGTTTCGCGTTTGGCGGCGTAGGGATCGTAGTTGAGGATGGGCGCCAGCCAGCGCTCAGCCGTGGCGACGTCCCAGCTTTTGCGGCGGGCGTAGTCTTCGACCTGGTCCAGATCGATCTTGCCGACACCGAAATAGTGGCTGCCCGGATGGCCGAAATAGAGGCCCGAGACCGAGGCCGGCGGCGTCATGGCGAAGCTTTCGGTCAGGGCCATGCCGGCGTGGTCTTCGGCCTGTAGCAGGCGGAAGAGGGTGGCCTTTTCCGTGTGGTCGGGCTGGGCCGGATAGCCCGGGGCAGGGCGGATGCCCTGATACTGTTCGGCGATTAGCGCGTCGATGTCGGTCGTCTCGTCGGCGGCATAGCCCCACAGGGTGGTGCGAACTTCCTTGTGCAGCCGTTCGGCGAAGGCCTCGGCCAGGCGGTCGGCCAAGGCTGTGGCGAGGATGGCGGAATAATCGTCGCCGACGTCCTTAAATCGTTTGGCGATCTCCAACTCGCCGTGGCCGGCGGTAACGGCGAAGGCGCCGATATAGTCGTCGCTCTCCTCGGCGATGAAGTCCGATAGAGCCAGGTTCGGCTTGCCGTTCGACTTCTTGATCTGCTGGCGCAGGGTGTGGAAGCGGGCGATCTCCGCGTCGCGGCCTTCGTCGGCGAAGACGATGACATCGTCGCCGTCGGCGCGGGCCGGCCAGAAGCCGACGACGCCTTTGGCCGTGAACCACTTCTCGTCGATGATCCGCTTCAGCATGACCTGAGCGTCGGCGAACAGGTCACGCGCGGCCTCGCCGACGATCTCGTCGTCCAGGATCAGCGGATAGCGGCCGATCAGCTCCCAGCTGGCGAAGAAGGGCGTCCAGTCGATGTGGTCGGCCAGATCCTGCAGGTCCCAGGCGTCGAACGCCTTCACGCCGAGGAAGGACGGCTTGCCGGGCATGGGCTGTGCGGGGTCAATGCGGAAGCGATTCTCGCGCGCCTGGGCCAGGGTGGCGCGGGCTTTCACCTCCTGGCCGCGGGCGTATTGCTCGCGGATGCGGATGTATTCGTCGCGGGTGGCGGCCTCGTTCTTCGCGCGGTCTGTCTTGGACAACAGGCCCGAAACGACGCTGACGGCGCGCGATGCGTCGACGACATAGGTGGTCGAGCCCCGGCGATAGGCCGGCTCGATCTTGACCGCCGTATGGGTGCGGCTGGTGGTGGCGCCCCCGATCAGCAGGGGGATGTCGAAGCCACGCCGCTCCATCTCGGCTCCGACGAAGACCATTTCGTCCAGGGACGGCGTGATCAGGCCCGACAGGCCGATGATGTCCACCTTGTGCTCGACAGCGGCGTCCAGGATCCGGTCGGCCGGGACCATGACGCCTAGGTCGATGACCTCGTAATTGTTACATTGCAGCACGACGCCGACGATATTCTTGCCGATGTCGTGGACGTCGCCCTTGACGGTGGCCATCAGGATGCGGCCCGCCTGCTCGCGCGGCTTGCCGGCCTTTTCGGCCTCCATGAAGGGTTCCAGCCAGGCGACGGCCTGTTTCATCACACGGGCGGACTTCACCACCTGCGGCAGGAACATCTTGCCCGAGCCGAACAGGTCGCCGACCACGTTCATCCCGTCCATCAGCGGGCCTTCGATCACGTGCAGCGGGCGCTCGGACGCCAGGCGCGCCTCTTCGGTGTCGGCCTCGATGAACTCCGTGATGCCGTTGACCAGGGCGTGCTCGATCCGCTTGCCGACCGGTTGGTCGCGCCATTTCAAATCGACGACGCGGGCCTGGCCCTTCTCGCCCTTGTAACGGGGCGCCATGTCGACCAGACGCTCGGTGTTCGAAACATTGGTCCGCTGCGGCCGGTTCAGGATCACATCCTCGACCGCCTCGCGCAGTTCGGCGTCGATGTCGTCATAGACCGGCAGGTCGCCGGCGTTGACGATGCCCATGTCCATGCCGGCGTTGATGGCGTGGTACAGGAAGACACTGTGGATCGCCCGGCGCACCGGCTCGTTGCCGCGGAAGCTGAACGAGACGTTCGACACCCCGCCCGAAATGCGGGCGTAGGGCAGGGTGCGTTTGATCTCCCGCGTCGCCTCGATAAAATCGACGGCGTAGTTGTCGTGCTCCTCGATCCCCGTCGCCACGGCGAAGATGTTGGGGTCGAAGATGATATCCTCGGGCGGGAAGCCGACCTCGTTGACCAGGATGTTGTAGGCGCGGGTGCAGATTTCGATCTTGCGGGCGGCGGTGTCGGCCTGGCCCACCTCGTCGAAGGCCATGACCACGACGGCGGCGCCGTAGCGCAGGCATTTGGTGGCATGGTCGCGGAAGGCCTGTTCGCCCTCCTTCATGCTGATCGAATTGACGATGGGCTTGCCCTGAACGCACTTCAGGCCCGCCTCGATCACCTCCCATTTGGAGCTGTCGATCATCACCGGCACGCGGGCGATGTCGGGTTCGGCCGCGATCAGGTTCAGGAAGGTCCGCATGGCGACGACGCCGTCCAGCAGGCCTTCGTCCATATTGACGTCGATGATCTGGGCGCCAGCCTCGACCTGCTGGCGGGCGACGTCCAAGGCGGCCGAATAGTCGCCCTCGACCACCAGCTTGCGGAATTTGGCCGAGCCGGTGACGTTGGTCCGCTCGCCGACATTGATGAAGGTGGGACGCATCAGAATGTAGGGCCCTTAATCGAAAGCAATTTGCGGCGGTGCCAAGCGCTTTTCTTGATGGACCGCGCGCGTCGGCAGGACCGAATCGAAACTGCCGTTGATGTCATCGCTTCACGTACGCCGCGACTGTTGAGAAACAGCCAAGACCGAACTGGATATCCATTTGGGCCTGCAATGGATACGCCGCGTCCAGCCATTATTGAGTCGCAGGCCGCTAGAAGCCGATTTACATCTTTCTCACTCTGTAGAATCTCATAGCTCCAACCGACATCCAACTCGGTGCGAAGCTCAAAGCTGCCAATCGCAACTTCAACTAATGAGAAGTCCTCGCCCGATCCCAGCCGAAATAGGATCGCTTTTTCTGATTCATGGTCGATAGAGCATTGAGGATTCTCACGGGAGAACTGCCGCAACTGCTCGCGGAGGCTGCGGAAAGCAGCGACTTCTGCAATCTTGCTCACGCCACCATCTCGAACGGTTCCAGCCCCGACAGACGCAAGGCCACCGGCCGTGCCGGGATCACGCGCGGCTTCAGCGGCGCGACCTCTTCGGCGACGTGCCTGATATGATCCGGCGTTGTGCCGCAGCAGCCGCCGACGATGTTGACCAGGCCTGAGGCGGCCCATTCCTCGATGAAGTGGGCGGTCTCGTGCGGTTCCTCGTCGTAGTGGCCCATGGCGTTGGGCAGGCCGGCGTTGGGGTAGGCGGCGACCAGGGTGTCGGCGACGCGGCTCAGCTCGGCGATGAAGGGTCGCATCAGGTCGGCGCCCAGGGCGCAGTTGAAGCCGACGGCGAAGGGTTTGGCGTGGCGCACGCTGTTCCAGAAGGCTTCCGCCGTCTGGCCCGACAGGGTGCGGCCCGAGCGGTCGGTGATGGTGCCCGAAATCCAGATGGGCAGGGCGTCCATGCCCTCGTCCTCCAGGTCCTTGATCGCCTTGATCGCGGCCTTGCAGTTCAGCGTGTCGGTGATGGTCTCGATCAGATAGAGATCGACCCCGCCCTCGTTCAGCGCCTTCACCTGATGGCGATAGGCCTCATAGACCTGGTTGAAGGTCACGCTGCGGGCGCCGGGGTCGTTCACGTCGGACGACATCGACAGCATCTTGTTCAGCGGACCGATCGAGCCGGCGGCGAAGCGCGGCTTGTGCGGCTCTTTTTCCGTCCAGCGATCGGCCGAGGCGCGGGCCAGTTTGGCGCCTTCCAGATTGATATCCCACACCGCCTGGGCGTCCAGGGCGTAGTCTTCCTGGGCGATCGTGGTGCCGGAGAAGGTGTTGGTCTCGCTGATGTCGGCGCCGGCGCCGAAATACTGGTCGTGCAGGTCGGCGATGACGTCGGGGCGGGTGATGCAGAGGATGTCGTTGTTCCCCTTCATCTGATCCTTCTCGTCATATCCGTTGGCGGCGACGAAGCGGTCAGCGCGGAAGTCGGCCTCGTCCAGGTCGCGACGCTGGATCATCACGCCCCAGCTGCCGTCGAGGACCAGGATCCGGTCCTTGGCCGCCTGATGCAGGGCCGCGATGCGTTCGGCGCGGGTCAGGGGAGAGGTCATTACGCCACGGCCTTGGTTTCACGCACGCCCAGCACGCGGCAGATCGCATAGACCAGATCGGCGCGGTTCAGGGTGTAGAAGTGGAAGTCCGAGAAGCCCTCTTCCTGCAGACGTGCGCACGTCTCGGCGGCGACCGAGGCGGCCAGCAGTTTGCGGGTTTCGGGATCGTCGTCCAGGCCTTCGAAATGCGCCTTCAGCCAGTCAGGAATGCTGGCGCCGCACGCGTCGCACATCCGCTGAAGACCGACGAAGTTGGACACCGGCATGACGCCGGGGATCAGGGGGATGGTGACGCCCGCCGCCCGCACCCGGTCGCGGAACCGCAGGAAGGAGTCGATGTCGAAGAAGAACTGGCTGACGGCGCGGGTCGCGCCGGCGTCGACCTTGGTCTTCAGCACCTCGATGTCGTGATCGATGGAGGGGCTTTCGGGATGGCGTTCGGGATAGGCGCCGACCGTGACGTCGAAGCCGCCGATGCGGCTGATGGCGGCGGTCAGCTCGGTGGCGTTGGCATAGCCGTCGGCGCGCGGCTGATAGACGCCGCCGATGCCAGCGCCACCCGGTGGATCGCCGCGCAGGGCCACGATGTGATCGACGCCGATCGCCTTGTAGCCTTCGATGACCTCGTCGACCTCGTCACGGCTGGCCTCGACGCAGGTCAGGTGGGCGGCGGGGCGGAGCGAAGTTTCCGTGATGATGCGCTGGACTGTGCGGTGGGTCCGCTCGCGGGTCGAACCGCCGGCGCCGTAGGTGACGGACACGAAGGCGGGGTTCAGCGGCTCCAGACGGCGGATCGCCTTCCACAGATTGGCCTCGGCCTCATCGGTCTTGGGCGGAAAGAATTCGAACGAGACGCGCACGGCGTCGCGGTTCGATCCGGCGCGGGCCACCGGGCCAAGCGGCGACAGCAGCAGGGCGCGAGCGTCGGCCAAATTGAGGGAGGCGGAGGAGGCCATCAGGCGGTCTTTCTGTCCTGGACGCGGCGTTCCGCCGTCCAGATGGTCACGGTCAGGCCCTCGGCATCGTGGGGCAGGGCGATGGGGGAAGATGGCGTTAGGCCGCCGTCAACCAGCCAGCCGTTGATCTCGCTGTCGGCGAATCCTAGCCGGCGATGCTGATGCGCCTCGCGCATATGTTCGAAGTCGTGCGGAGCGAAGTCGATGATGACCAGGCGGCCGCCCGGACTGACCAGGCGGGCGGCCTCGGCGACGGCGGCCGACGGATCGGACAAGTAGTGCAGCACCTGATGCACGATCACCAGATCGGCGCTGGCGGCCGGCAGGCGGGTGGCGAAGATGTCGCCGTGGCGCAGTTCGACCTGCTCCACTCCCGCCTTGGTGACGTTGGTGCGGGCGATGTTCAGCATGTTCTGGCTGAGGTCCAGCCCGACCGACATCTTGGCTTTCTTGCCGAACAGGGTCAGCATCCGGCCAGAACCGGTGCCCAGATCGACGACCCGTTCGAAGGGGCCGGGCCCCACAGCCTTTTCCAGCGCCGCCTCGACAGCGCTCTCGCTGACATAGAGCGAACGCAAACGGTCCCACTGGGGCGCGACCTGTTCGAAATAGCTGGCGGCGGCTTCCTCGCGGTCCTTGCGGACCTCGTCCAGACGGCGATGGTCGGCCTCGCCGGCGTCCTCGGCCAAGATGTCCAGCACGGTGTCGATCAGCCGGCGCGCCTGGGCGTCGTGCGACAGGCGGTAATAGACGCGCGCGCCGTCGGGAAAGCGTTCGATCAGACCGGCGTCGGTCATCAGCTTTAGATGGCGCGACACCCGGGGTTGGCTCTGGTCCAGAATGCGCGACATCTCCATGACCGACAGCTCTTCGCCCGCCAGCAGCGACAGAACGCGCAAACGGGTGGGTTCGCCGGCGGCGCGGAGGGCTTCGACAGTCTGATCGGCGGACAAGCTCATATGCTCATATAAAGATATCCTTATATGATTTGGCAAGTGAAATCGGTTTCTTGGAAACGCGTCGACGGGAATGGTTCGTGCGCGCGTTAAAGCCCACAGACCCGTCTTGGAGTGATCTCATGCGTAGCCTGTTCATCGCCGCCCTTGCTCTCGCCGCCGCCGGTCCGGCGTTGGCCCAGAGCGACTTTCCCGAGACGCCCATGCCTCAAATGTCTGGGCCTGAAATGTCAGGGCGGCCTATGGGCGGACAGATGCGGCCGCCGGAGCGCGAAAACCTGGCCCAGATGCAGGCGCGCATGACTCAGATCTTCAACCGTCTGGACGCCAATGAAGACGGCGTGGTCGATGCCAGCGAACTGGCCAATGCACGCGGCGGTCGTATGCTGGCGCGCTTCGACGCCGATGCGGACGGGCGCATTACTCGCGAAGAGTTTGACGTGGGCCTCGCCGCCGCCTTCAAGGCCATGGACAAGAACGGCGACGGCGTGGTGACGGCGGACGAGCGGCCGCAGCGTCCCCGCTGAAGTCAGACGACGGGCGTCTTCAGCGGCTCGCCCGCGAAATGCGCCTGCAGATTTTCGATCAGCAGCATCAGCATGCCCTGCACCCCGGCGGTCGTGGCTCCGGCGGTGTGGGGCGTGAGAATGACATTGGGGACGTCGGCCCAGCGGGCTGGATCTGTCGGCTCCTCGATGAAGACATCCAGGGCTGCTTCACCCAGAGCGCCTGATTTCAGGGCGGCGATCAGGGCGTCCTCGTCCACGACCTGACCGCGCGAGACGTTGACCAGCAGGCCGTCGGGGCCAAGCGCCTCGATGATGTCCTGCGAGATCAGGCCGCGATTGGTCTCGTCCGCCTTGCAGGCGACGACGAGGATGTCGCTGGCCTTGGCGAGCGCCAGCAGGCTGTCGGCGCGTGGCCATTCGGCGTCGTGCGGCCGCGGCCCCCACCAACTGACCGCCATTCGGAAGGCCTCGGCGCGGTCGGCGACGGCCTTGCCGATGTGGCCCAAGCCGACGATGCCCAGCTTCTGGCCCGCGAGCGACGTCGTGATGGTGCGCGTCTCGAAGGTCCAGCCGCCGGCGCGGACCTGACGGTCGCCCGAGGCGATCTGGCGGCGTGCTGCCAGGATCAAGCCCAAGGCGTGATCGGCGACATCCTCGTGATTGACGCCAGGGGCGTGGGTGACGGGCAGACCGCGCTGGCGGCACCAGTCGATGTCGATCCCGTCATAGCCGGAGGTGAAACAGGCCACGAGGTCGAGGTTCGGCAGGCGTTCGATTAGCGCCTTGTCCAGCGGCGCCTCGCCGGCGACGACCATGACGCGGATGTCGTGGGCGGCCTCGATCGGCGGACCTTCCCAGAAGCGATAGACGTCATAGGCGCTCTCCAGAAATCCCGAGAGCGGCGCGAGATGCCGCTGCATGATGAGAACGGCGGGGCGTGGGGTCATGCAGCGGCTCCTCTTGTCAGATCAGGCGATCAGCGCCCGAACTTCTGGTGCTGGATGCGCTTTGGAATGATGCTGTCGGCGCCCAGGCGACGCATCTTGTCCTGTTCGTAGGCTTCGAAGTTTCCTTCGAACCATTCCACATGGCCGTCGCCTTCGAAGGCGAGGATGTGGGTGGCCAGACGGTCAAGGAACCAGCGGTCGTGAGAGATGACCACGGCGCAGCCGGCGAACTCTTCCAGAGCCTCTTCGAGGTTCTGAAGGGTCTCGATGTCCAGGTCGTTGGTCGGTTCGTCGAGCAGGATCAGATTGCCGCCCGAGGCCAGGGTCTTGGCCAGGTGGACGCGGTTGCGCTCACCGCCGGACAGCTGGCCGACCTTCTTCTGCTGGTCGCCGCCCTTGAAGTTGAAGCTGCCGACATAGGCGCGGGTGTTGATCTCGCGCTTGCCGACCATCATCACGTCGGTGCCGCCCGAGATGGCCTGCCAGATGGTTTCGTCCGGCTTCAGGTCGTCACGCGACTGGTCGACATAGGCCAGTTTGACGGTTTCACCGACCTTGATCGTGCCGCCGTCAGGCTGTTCCTGGCCGGTGATCAGCTTGAACATGGTCGACTTGCCGGCGCCGTTCGGGCCGATGACGCCGACGATGCCGTTGGGCGGCAGTTTGAAGGTCAGATTGTCGAACAGCGTCTTGTCGCCATAGGTCTTTTGCAGACCCTCGACTTCCAGAACGACGTTGCCGAGGCGCGGGCCAGGCGGGATTTGGATGTGGGCGTGCGTTTGGGCGCCGCGCATCGATTCCTGTTCCTCGACCATCCGCTCATAGGCGGCCAGACGGGCCTTGGACTTGGCCTGACGGGCCTTAGCGCCCGAACGGACCCATTCCAGTTCGCGAGTGAGGGCGCGCTGGCGGGCTTCGGATTCCGACTGCTCCTGCACGACGCGCTTGGTCTTGGCTTCCAGCCACGAGGAATAGTTGCCCTCGTGCGGGTGGCCCTTGCCGCGATCCAGCTCCAGCGTCCATTTGGTGACGAGGTCCAGGAAGTAGCGGTCGTGGGTCACCAGGATGACGCAACCGGGGAAGTTTTCCAGGTGGTGCTGCAGCCAGGCGACGGATTCGGCGTCCAGGTGGTTGGTCGGTTCGTCAAGCAGCAGCATGTCGGGCTTGGACAGCAACAGGCGGGCCAGGGCCACGCGGCGCTTTTCACCGCCGGACAGGTTGGTGACTTCCCAGTCGTCGGGCGGGCAGCGCAGGGCGCCCATGGCCTGGTCGATGCGGCTGTCGATGTCCCAGACGTCGCCGGCGTCGATCTTCTCCTGAAGGGAGGTCATCTCCTCCATCAGTTCGTCGGTGTAGTTTTCACCCAGTTCAGCGGCGACTTCGTTGAAGCGGTTGACCCACTGCTTCTCTTCGCACCAGGCCTCGACGTTCTGGCGCACGTTCAGGGCCGGATCGAGCTGGGGCTCCTGTTCCAGATAGCCACGCTTGATGCCGTCGGCGGCGCGGGCCTCGCCGTTGAACTCGTTGTCCAGGCCGGCCATGATCTTCAGCAGGGTGGACTTGCCCGAGCCGTTGACGCCGACGACGCCGATCTTGGCGTCGTTGTAGAAGCTGAGCCAGATGTTCTCGAAGATCTTGCGGCCGCCGGGGAAGGTCTTGGTCAGACCCTGCATCTGGAAAATATATTGCTGCGCCATGAGGTGCGGTGCGCCCTTCGGGTTCGTCTGAATGGGGAGTTGCGCCGGATGTAGCGATCCTGCGCGCGAAGGGCAAATGAGGCGAGGGTCGGGCGGAGCCGGCGTCCTTATGCAGTAGGCCCTGGAGCCCTCGGCTTGCCCTCGGGTAAGTCTGGGCTTACGGGTCCGCGCCTTGATCAATGATTCAGGGAGCGGTCGATGACCCTCGCACTTCTGTTTCCGGGACAGGGCAGCCAGGCCGTCGGCATGGGCGCACAACTGGCCGACGCTTTCCAATCCGCCCGCGACGTCTTCGCCGAGGTGGATGAGGCCTTGGGCCAGAAGCTGTCGGTGCTGATGCGCGAAGGGCCCGAGGATCAACTGACCCTGACCGAGAACGCCCAGCCCGCGCTCATGGCGGTGTCCGTGGCGGCGATCCGGGCGTTGAAGACCGAGTTCGGCTTTGACGCGGCGAGCGCGGCCTATGTCGCCGGTCACTCGCTTGGAGAATATTCGGCCCTGGCGGCGGCGGGCGCGATCTCGCTGTCGGATACAGCGCGGCTACTGAAACTGCGCGGCCAGGCGATGCAGCGCGCCGTGCCGGTGGGGCAGGGGGCGATGGCATCGCTGATCGGCCCCAAGACGGATCTAGCGCTGGCGGAAGCAGCGGCGGCGGCCGGTTCGGAAATCGGCGTCTGCGTCGTCGCCAATGACAACAATAACGGCAATATCGTCATCTCAGGCGAGAAGGCCGCAGTGGATCGGGCCATCGAGAAAGCCAAGGAACTGGGAGCGCGCGCGATCCCGCTGAACGTTTCGGCGCCGTTCCACTGCCCGCTGATGCAGCCGGCGGCGGACGAAATGGCTGCGGCCCTGGCGTCGGCGACCATCCTGGCGCCGGTCGTGCCCGTCGTCGCCAACGTCCTGGCGCGGCCCGAGAGCGATCCGGAAGTCATCCGCCGCCTGCTGGTCGAACAGGTCACGGGCCGTGTGCGTTGGCGCGAGAGTATGGAGTGGATGGCGACCGAAGGCGGCGTCACGCGCTTCGTCGAGATCGGCTCGGGCAAGGTGCTGACCGGCATGGCCAAGCGGATCGCGCCGGACGCCGAGGCCTTGCCGCTGAACACGCCGGAAGAGCTGGAAGCCTTCGCCAAGGCGTTGTGAGCCACGCAGGTCGCCATCCTCGGACTTGACCCGAGGATCGGACCGTCCGCACTTCGGCGTCTGAGCGCCATTATCGACATTGGCGCCGCACGGTGCCTGATTCTTGGGTCAAGCCCGAGGATGACGGAAGGAATAGAGGGAACAGATGTTCAATCTTGCAGGCAAGACCGCGCTGGTGACCGGCGCGACGGGCGGAATCGGCGGGGCTGTGGCGCGGGCCCTGCATGCGCAGGGCGCGACCGTGGTGCTGTCGGGCACGCGCGAGGCCGTGCTGGCCGATCTGGCCAAGGAGTTGGGCGAGCGGGCGCATTTCGCCGCGGCGAACCTGTCGGACCCGGAATCGGTCGACAATCTGGTCAACGCAGCCGAAACGGCGGCGGGCGCGCCGCTGGACATCCTGGTCGCCAACGCCGGCATCACCAAGGACGGCCTGCTGATGCGGATGAAGGACGAGGATTTTCAGTCCGTCATCCAGATCAATCTGGAAAGCTATTTCCGCCTGACCCGCGCCGCGGTGAAGGGGATGATGAAGCGCCGTTCGGGCCGAATCATCGGCGTCACCTCGGTCGTCGGCGTGACCGGCAATCCGGGCCAAACGAACTATTCGGCGTCCAAGGCCGGGATGATCGGCTTTTCCAAGTCGCTGGCGCAGGAGGTCGGCTCGCGCGGCATCACCGTCAACTGCATCGCGCCGGGCTTCATCGCCTCGCCGATGACCGACGTGCTGAACGATCAGCAGCGCGAGACCATTCTGGGCCGGATTCCGGCAGGCCGGCTGGGTTCGGGCGACGAGATCGCCGCCGCCGCCGTCTATCTGTCGTCCGACGAAGCCGCCTATGTGACGGGCCAGACCCTGCATGTGAACGGCGGCATGGCGATGATTTAAGGACCGCGGCCCTTATCACGTCGCGCAACAGACTATTTCCAGCCCGAAAGCCTGTGCTAAAGGGTTGAATGCGTCGGCGGTTCGGGCTTTCGGGCTTGCGTCGCCATCGCTGCCGTGAGACGGCGATTTCTGAGCTACCCCCGCCTCTACGGCGATTTCAAACAGGCAGAGAGACACTCATGTCCGACACCCTCGAGCGCGTTCGCAAGATCGTCATCGACCATCTGGACGCCGATCCGGACAAGGTCACCGAAAAGGCCAGCTTCATCGACGACCTGGGCGCCGACTCGCTCGACAACGTCGAGCTGGTGATGGCCTTCGAAGAAGAATTCGACATCGAGATCCCGGATGACGCCGCCGAGCACATCCAGACGGTCGGCGATGCGGTCAAGTTCATCGACGAAAAGTCGGCCGGCTGATCTCAGTCGCCGATCTCGGCCGAACAGGCTGACGGTTCACAGGGCCGCCCGGCGCTCCTAGCGGAGACGCCCGGCGGCCTTTACTGTTTCTGACCCGCGCGAATCCGCAATGATTCCGAAGGGTCGGGCTGGAGATAAGGGAGCACGCACCATGCGCCGCGTCGTCGTTACGGGCATCGGTCTGCTGACCCCCCTGGGTTGGGGCGTCGAGAAGAGCTGGAAGGGCATCGTCGAGGGACGGTCGGGCATCGGCCCGATCACGTCGTTCGACACTACGGGCTATGGCTGCACCATCGCCGGCGAAGTGCCGAGCGTGGATGGACGCGGCGGCGGCGGCGAGGGCGACTTCGATCCCGCGAAGATCATGTCCGCCAAGGACAGGAAGCGCGTGGACGACTTCATCCTGTACGCCATCGCGGCGGCGGACGAAGCTTTGGCCGATGCGAACTGGAAGCCCGAGACGGACGAGGACAAGGAGCGCACCGGCGTGATGGTCGGCTCCGGTATCGGCGGCCTGGGCCCCATCGCCGACACGGCTATCGTGCTGAAGGAACAGGGCGTGCGTCGCGTCAGCCCTTTCTTCATCCCCAGCGCCCTGATCAACCTCGCCGGCGGCCAAATCTCTATCCGTCACGGCCTAAAGGGGCCGAACCATGCGGCGGTGACCGCCTGCGCCACCGGCGCCCACGCCATCGGCGATGCGGCCCGGATGATCGCGCTTGACGACGCGGACGTGATGGTGGCGGGCGGAGCCGAAAGCTCGGTCGTGCCGATCGGCATCGCGGGCTTTCTGGCCTGCAAGGCGCTTTGCACCGCCTATAACGACACGCCTGAGAAGGCGTCGCGTCCCTATGATCGGGGCCATGCGGGCTTCGTCATGGGCGAAGGCGCCGGCATCCTGGTGCTGGAAGAATACGAACACGCCAAGGCGCGCGGGGCCAAAATCTATGCCGAGGTGGTGGGCTATGGCATGAGCGGCGACGCCTATCACATCACCGCCCCGTCCGAGGACGGCGAAGGCGGCGTGCGGGCCATGAAGGCGGCGCTGAAACGGGCCGGTCTGCAGCCGTCGGACCTGGACTATGTCAACGCCCACGGCACCTCGACCATGGCCGACTGGATCGAGCTGAAGGGGATCGAGGGGCTGGTCGGGGATCATGCACAGAACCTGACCGTCTCTTCGACCAAGTCGATGACCGGACACCTGCTGGGCGCGGCGGGCGCCATCGAGGCGGCCTTCTGCGTGCTGGCGATCCGCGATCAGATCGCGCCGCCGACGATCAATCTGGACGATCCCGAGATGGAGACGCCCATCGACCTGGTCCCCAACAAGGCCAAGCCGATGAAGATCGATGTGGCCATGTCCAACAGCTTCGGCTTCGGAGGCACCAACGCCTCGGTGATCTTCAAGAAGGTCGACTGAGATGTTCGGGCGCGGGCGGGTCGAGAAATCCAGCGGGCGGTCGGGTTTTACGGTCTCGCTGCTGACCGCGTCCGCGACCTTCGGCCTGTTCCTGCTGGTGGCGCTGATCGCCGTCTGGGCGGTCTATTATGCGCCGGGACCGTCCGCGCGGCAGGGTCAGACGACGGTCGTCACCCTGCCCAGCGGTTCCGGCGTCTCGGCCATCGCCGCGCGGATGAAGGCGGCGGGGGTGATCCGTTCGACGGACCTCTTCCGTGCGGCGGCGACCCTGACCGGCGCGGATCGGCGGTTAAGGGCCGGCGAATACGAGGTGCCGTCCGGCACGTCCCTGGCCGGGGTGCTGAACCTGTTGGTCGAGGGGCGGGTGGTGCGCCATTTCGTGACCCTGCCTGAGGGTTGGTCGTCGTTGCAGGCGGTGGACATCCTGAATAAGGAAGCCGTGCTGACCGGGACGGTCGCCAAGACGCCCGAGGAAGGAAGCCTCTGGCCCGACACCTATGAAGTTTCGCGCGGCGACACTCGCCAGTCGGTGATCGACCGGATGCAGCGCGCGGCGACCGAGAACCTGCGACTGCTGTGGAGCCAGAGGTCGCCCGCGACCGTGGCGCGCACGCCGGAGGAGGCGGTGATCCTTGCCTCCATCGTGGAGAAGGAGACAGCGCTGGCGGCTGAGCGGCCGCGTGTCGCGGCGGTGTTCTCTAATCGTCTGCGGGCAGGGATGCGGCTGGAGAGCGATCCGACCATCGTCTATGGCGTGACCAAGGGCAGGCCTTTGGGGCGCGGCATCCGGCGCTCGGAGCTGCTGGCGCCGACGCCGTGGAACACCTACCAGATTAACGGGCTGCCGCCGACGCCGATCGCCAATCCGGGCAAGGAAGCCGTCAAGGCCGTGTTGAACCCGCCGGCCGATCCGGCTCTTTTCTTCGTGGCGGATGGCTCCGGCGGACACGCCTTCGCCCTGACCTATGACGAGCATCTGCAAAACGTCGCGCGGTGGCGTCAGATCGAGCGCCAAAAGGCGGGCCTGCCGCCAGAGGCCACGCCGCCCGCAACGCCGGGAACCAGTGCGGCGCCGATGACGACCGAACCCGCCGCCGCGCCTGTCGGGAACGGTCAGGCGACGATTACCCTTCCGGCCGGCGCGACGCAGGAGCCTCGATGAGCACGCTTTCTGGCATGACCGGCTTCGGCCGGGCCGACGGGGCCGGCGAAGGCTGGACCTGGTCGGTCGAGGCGCGCTCGGTCAACGGGCGCAATCTGGAAATCCGGTTCCGAGGCCCGAACGGCTTCGATGCGTTGGAACGTGCGGCCAAGGCGGCCGGCCAGGCGCGATTCGCGCGGGGCCAGGTCACCATCGGCGTTCAGGCCAAGCGGGCCGAGGCCAGCACGGCGGCGGTCACGATCAACGCCGCCGTGCTGGCGCGCTATCTAACTTTGGCCAATGAGTTGGCCGAGGACGGCGCAACGCCGCCGTCCGCCGACGGCCTGCTAGCCCTGCGCGGCGTAATCGAGGCGCCCGAAGAAGCGGACGATCCCGAGGCGCGGGCGGCGGTCGAGGAAGCCATGACCCGCACCGTCGAAGAGGCGCTGGATGCGCTGAAGGCGTCACGCCAGAACGAGGGCGCGCAACTGACGCCGGTGCTGGACGAATTCATCGCTCGGATCGAGGCGCTGGTCGCCCAGGCGGAAGGTGAGGCGGCCGCGCAGGTCGAAGCTATTCGCGATCGCTTCACCCGTCGAATCTCCGAACTGGCGCCCGATGCGCCGGGGCTTGAGGATCGGATCTTCCTGGAAGCGGCCGCCCTTGCGACCAAGGCCGACGTGCGCGAGGAGCTGGATCGGCTGACCGCCCACGTCGACTCGGCCCGCCAGCTTGTGGCGTCGGCGCCCGCCGGGCGGAAACTCGACTTTCTGATGCAAGAATTCATGCGTGAGGCCAACACGCTGTGCTCGAAATCCGCTACGACCGCGCTCACCGGAATCGGCCTGGAGCTCAAGGCCGTCATCGAACAGTTGCGTGAGCAGGTCCAGAATGTCGAATGAACGCAGCCCCCGCCGGGGCGTCCTCCTGATCGTCGCCAGTCCTTCGGGCGCCGGCAAGACCTCGCTGTGCCGGCGGTTGATGGCCGATCACGGCGGTCTGGAGCTGTCGGTCTCAATGACCACGCGCGGCATCCGGCCGGGCGAGGTGCATGGGCGCGACTACAACTTCGTCGGCCATGACGAGTTTCAGCGCCTGATCGACGAAGACGCCTTCCTGGAATGGGCGGACGTCCACGGCAATCGCTACGGCAGCCCGCGCGGGCCGGTGGACAAGGCGCTGGCCGAGGGACGCGACGTCCTGTTCGACATCGACTGGCAGGGTGCGCGGGATGTGGCTGAGAAATGCCCAGAGGACGCGGTGCGCGTCTTCATCCTGCCGCCTAGCCTGGAAGAGCTGCGTCGCCGTCTCGTCACCCGCTCACAGGACGCCGACGACGTGATCGAGCGCCGTGTGGCCAACGCCAAGGGCGAGATCGAACACTGCGACGCCTTCGACTATGTGCTGGTGAACGAGGATTTCGACCGGTCCTACGCTGAACTGGCCCACATCTATCACGCCGAGCGTTCGCGTCGGTTCAGGAACCTGTGGGTCGGCGACTACAAGGCCGCCCTTCTGAACGAAGTCGTCTGAAAAAAAACAGCGCCACAGGCCGTGGGGACCTGCGGCGCTGTGGGGTACTCAACGCTACGCTACTGATGCTGTTTTGCCGCCCAGAAGATTTCGGACGGTAAACGCGGCCATAGGGAATGTCCCGTAGCCGCCCAACGGCTCAGGTTTACGTCCTGTTCGCCCTCTTGACCTAACGTCAGGTGGTGAACGGGGGTATCATGGGCTTTCTTCATTCGATCGCGCCTCTCTTGGCCAGCAGCGCCAAGGAGAGGGTCAGGCAGGTCCCGGTCAGGCTTTTGCTGGCCGCCTTGGTCGGTTGGGCCATGAACGAAGCTGGGATGCTGCGATGGGTCCCGCTGTGGCTGGCGGTCGCGGTTCTGGTTCAGGCGTTCGAACTGTGGGCTATGGCGCCGTTCAGACGCGCCGAAGCGTCGCAGAGCCCGCTGTCCGCGTTCGTCGCTCTGGCGTCCACCACCGTGATGGCGACGACCTATGCCGCGATGGCCCTGATGGTCTGGTCCACCAATCACCCAGCGCTTGTGACGCTCGCCGCCCTGACGATGGCGGGCGGGCTATTGACCAATGTCGCGTCCGGCATCGCCTCGCGCCGGATCTTCTTCATCGGCGGCAGCCCTTATCTGGCGGCGCTG
The DNA here is from genome assembly GCF_058790795.1 of Brevundimonas sp. EU05-FHT14B07. Lineage (NCBI taxonomy): Bacteria > Pseudomonadati > Pseudomonadota > Alphaproteobacteria > Caulobacterales > Caulobacteraceae > Brevundimonas > Brevundimonas sp. EU05-FHT14B07. Next base: position 458,226 of record NZ_JBYTCZ010000003.1, on the reverse strand, counting down.
GCCTTGATGCCGGCGATCAAGGTGATCCAGGGCGATATCCGCGGGGTCGTGGTCATGACCCTGTCCGCCATCCTGTTCGTCGGCATGGTGCTGAACATCTATTGGCGCGTGCACGGATCACGCGAAGCCGAGGTGAAATCCCGGGCGGAAGCGGAAACGCGGCTGGAGCAGGCGCAGGCGGCCATGGCCGATCGTGCGGCGATGGCGGCGATCGTCAGCCACGAACTGCGTACGCCCGTCAGCGCCATCCTGGCCGGCGCCCATGTCATTCGCGACGGCAAGTCGTCGGAACACCGCCAGGAGACGGCCGACCTGATCATCGACGCCGGACGATTGATGACCGGCATGCTGAACGATCTGCTGGACCACTCCAAGATGGAGGCCGGGGCGATGGCGATGGAAAGCCGCGACTTCGAGCTGGGCGATTTGATGCGCGATACGGTGCGGTTCTGGGCGGCGCCGGCGGCGGACAAGGGACTGACGCTGGACATGTCGGGTGTGGACAGCGAGGCGGTGTGGCTGCGCGGAGACCCGTATCGTCTGCGCCAGATCATCAACAATCTGGTGTCCAATGCGATCAAGTTCACACCGTCAGGCGTGATCCGTCTTGAGGCGTCCGCGCCGCGTGGCGACGGGAAGCACTGTCTGACCCTGACCGTCATCGACCAGGGCGCCGGCATTGCGCCAGACGCGATGAACCGGCTGTTCACCCCCTTCGCACAGGGGTCGGCCGAGGTGGCGCGCACCTATGGCGGGACGGGCTTGGGCCTGACCGTCAGTCGGGAACTGGCGCGGTTGATGGGCGGCGACCTGACAGTCGAGAGCACGCCGGGGCAGGGCGCGGCCTTCACCCTATGTGTCGATCTGCCAGCGGGTCAGCCGACGCAGGCTTTGGACGGGCAGGAGACGGCGGCGCCCGTTCTGGCCCGGCGGCTTCGCGTCCTGGCCGTGGACGATCACGAGATCAATCGCCGCACGATCTCGCTCGTGCTTCAGCCGCTGGATGTCGATCTGACCACGGCCTCGGACGGCCATCTGGCGCTGGCGCTGTTGTCGGAGAAGGCGTTCGACGTCGTGCTGATGGATGTGAATATGCCGGGCATTGACGGCAACGAAACGACACGGCGCTTGCGCGCGTCTGACGGCCCCAATGCGGACGCCCCGGTGATCGGGTTCAGCGCGGGCACGGAGGTCGAACAGGTGCAGGCCTGCTATGCGGCCGGTATGACGGACTGGTTGGCTAAGCCGCTTGAGCCGAAGAAGCTCTACGACGCCTTGCACCGCGCGACATCGGCTGCAGTTCAGCCCAAGGCGGCTTAGCCCGAGGCAACTTATCCGAGGGCTGCAAACCAAGGCCGCAGGCGGGTCAAGGCGTCCTCGATTTCCGGCGTCGAGACGGCGAAGCTGAAACGGATGAAATGGTGGCCTTCGACAGGGTCGAAGTCGACGCCGGGCGCGGTGGCGACGCCGGTGTCGCGCAGCAACTGCTCGCAGAACGCCACGCTGTCGTTTGTGAGATGGCCGATGTCGGCCCAGATATAGAAGGCGCCGTCCGGCGGCGCGATCTTGCGCAGACCGAGCGCTGGCAAGGCCTCCAGCATGAGCTGGCGGTTGCGGGCGTAGGTCTGGATATGGGCTTCCAGCTCATTGATCGCGTCCAAGGCGACAAGACCGGCGTGCTGGCTGAGGCTGGGGGGCGTCAGGAACATGTTGCCGATATAGGCGCGGGTGGCGTCGATCCGGTCCTCTGGGACCAGCAGCCAACCCAGGCGCCAGCCCGCCATGCTCCAGTATTTGGAAAAGCTGTTGATGACCACGGCGTCCGGCGCGAACTGCAGCATTGAAGGCGTCGGGCCGACGTAGCTGAGACCGTGATAGATCTCGTCCGAGACGATGGCGATGTTTCGCGCGCGGCAGACCTCGGCGATGGCGGCCAGCTCGGCGTCCGGGATGATGGTGCCGGTCGGATTGGCGGGGCTGGCGATGATGACGCCGGCAGGGGCTGGATCCAGCGCCTGGAGTTGGACGGCGGTCAGCTGGAAGCGGGTGTCGGGACCGCAGGCGATCTCCACGGGCTCAAGATGAAGGGCGCGCAGCGTGTTGCGATAGGCGACGTAACCGGGCCGGGCCAGGGCGATCCGGTCGCCGGGTTTGAACAGAGTGCTGAGCGCCAGCACCAGCGCAGGAGAGGCGCCGCTGGTCAGCAGAATGCGGTTGGGATCGACGGCGACACCGTAACGCTCGTCGTACAGGCGCGCGATGCGCGCGCGCAGATCGGGACTTTCCCAATAGCCCATCGCATCGGCGTCCAGCACCTGATGCGCTCGCGCGATAGCGGCGGCGGGCGCGCCTGTGGAGGGTTGGCCGAACTCCATATGGATGATCGAGCGGCCTTCGCTCTTGAGCTGATGCGCCAGGCGGCTGACGGAGATGGCGCGGAACGGTTCGACGGTCATTGAAGGGCGTCCGCCAGTCGCAGGAAGCCCGCGACGTCGATGGTTTCGGCGCGGGCGTCGGGCTCAATGCCAGCTGCCTCGCACAGGGCGGCGCCGCCCAGTTGTTTCAGGCTGGAGCGCAGCATCTTGCGGCGCTGGCCGAAGGCGGCGGCGGTGACGCGTTCCAACTTCTTCAGACGTTCCGGCGACGGGCGCTCATCCAGCGGAACCAGGTGGACCACGGCCGAGGCCACCTTGGGCGGTGGCGTGAAGGCGGCGGCGGGCAGATGCATGACGATGCGGGCGGTGCAGACAGCCTGGGCGATAACCGCCAGACGGCCGTAGGGGTCCTCGCCTGGCCCCGCGGCGACGCGCTCGGCCACTTCCTTCTGAAACATAAGGGTCAGGCTGTGCGGCAGCCACGGGCCGGTCAGCCATTTGATCAGCAGGGGCGTCCCGACATTGTAGGGTAGGTTGGACACCAGATGGGTCGGGCCGGAGACCAAATCCGCCTCCTTCACCTTCAGCGCATCGGCTTCGACGATGGTCAGGCGGCCGGAGCCGTCGTCCAGTTCGGTGAGCAAGGGAATGAAGCGCGGATCCTTTTCCACCAGGACCACGGGGCCGGCGTCGGATTCCAGCAGGGCGCGGGTCAGGCCGCCGGGACCGGGGCCGACCTCGATCACAGCGCGGCCCTCAAACGGACCGGCCAGACGCACGATCTTGCGAGTGACGTTCAGGTCCAGCAGGAAATGCTGGCCAAAGCTCTTCTTGGCCGAAAGGCCGTGGGCGTCGAGGGTTTCGCGGAGGGAGGGAAGGTCGGTCACACGCCCTGTTAGCGCGCGGCGCGCGCGGCCGCCATCTCCGATGCCAGGCGAATGGCGGCGATCAGACTGTCCGGACGCGCGACGCCCTTACCGGCGATGTCGAAGCCGGTGCCGTGATCGGGCGAGGTGCGGATAATCGGCAGGCCGAGGGAGACATTGACCCCGCCCCAGAAGTCCAGCGTCTTGACCGGGATCAGGGCCTGGTCGTGGTACATGCAGATGGCGGCGTCATAGGTGGCGCGCGCCTCGTCATGGAACATCGTGTCGGCGGGTCTGGGGTCGGTTATGTCGATCCCCTCGGCGCGGAGCTGTTCGGCGACAGGGATCAGGATGTCGAGTTCCTGCAGGCCCAAGGCGCCGCCTTCGCCCGCGTGGGGATTCAGGGCTGCCATGGCCAGGCGCGGGCGGGCGATGGCGAAGTCGCGTTTCAGGCTTTCGTGGACGACGCGGGCGGTGCGGGCGACACGCTCGGCCGTGACCAGTTCCGGCACCTGGTCCAGGGCGACGTGAATGGTGACGAGGCAGGCACGCAGGTTTTGGGCCGTCAGCATCATCACCGGACCGCGCGTGCCGGCGTAGGGCGCATCGGCGGTGAGTTCGGCGATGAACTCGGTATGGCCGGGAAAGCGAAAGCCCGAGGCGTACATCGGCGCCTTGGCGATCGGGGCGGTGACAACGCCGGACGCCTCGCCGGACAGGGCAAAGCTGACCGCCTCCTCGATGCCGTCCGCGACGGCCGAGGCATTGGCCGGATCGGGCGATCCGACCAAGACCGGCGCGGGGAGGGGGCGATGGATGACGGGAAGCGCGGACCCGAACAGGCCACTAGCGTCGCCGGGAGCCCCGACCTCGGCCACAGCAACGCCTTGCAAGCGCAATAGCGCCGCATCGCCAATGACGGCGAAGGGCGTCTGGTCGGCGCGCAACGCTTTCCAGGCGGCGGCTACGATCTCCGGCCCGACGCCGGCGGGTTCGCCCAGCGTCAGAACCAGAGGCGCGACCGCTGGGCTCATTTGAACTCGATCAGGGCGTCGCTGCGCAGGTCGCGCAGATAGCGGCGCTCCAGCACGGCCAGGTTCTGGGCGCGCAGACGGTTTTCGACCTGCTGACGGTTCGGCGCTTCCGGCCCACCGACGCGACGACCGCAGACGGCGACCAGGTGCAGGCCCAGCGGGGTGCGGATCGGCGTGGAGACCGAACCGATTTCGCCGGTGCGCGCGAACTGCTGGAACTGGGGCGCCAGGTTGGCGACATCCGATTCACCGAGATCAGCGCCCAAGACGCCCTGCGTCGCGCGGGCCTGGGAGATGATGTTGTCGCAGGTCAGACCGTTGCGCAGACCTTCCAGCTTGGCGGTCGCAGAGGCCACGTCAGCTTCCGACGCGGTTTCGGGCAGTTCGACCATGACCTGTTTCAGCGAAACCAGGCTGGTCGAGGCGCCGTCACGCTTGTCGCGGAGGTAGAGGATGTAGACGCCGCCATCGACGACGATGGGGTTGGACAGCTGGCCCGGCTGGAGCTGTTCCAGCACTGACTGCACAGCCGGCTGGAGCGAGTCCTTTACGACCCAGCCCGCATCGCCTGGGACGCGGGCGCTGGCCGAGGGGGCGGCGGAGAATTGCTGAGCGACGGCCTGGAACGGCGCGCCTTGGATGATCTGCTGCACCAGCTGGCGGGCGCCGTTCAAGGCTGCCTGCGCGCCGCCGACGCGGGCGGCGTCGATGTAGATTTCCCCGAGCAGGAACTGGGGCTTGGAGGCCGCCTCGTTCAGCCGACGGACTTCCTGATCGACCTGAAGGGTGCTGGCGCGGGCGCGGCTGTTGAAGCGGCCCGGGATCAGCTGGCTCCAGCCGATCTGGGTGCGCAGATTGTCGCGGAAGGCGGCGGGCTGGATGCCGCCCTGTTGCAGGAACTGCATGTAGGCCTGCGGCGTCGTGCCTGCGGCGCGGGCCATTTCGGCGATCTCGCCGTCGATTTCCTCGTCCGTGACCTTCAGGCTCTCGAACTTGGCCATCTCCTGATCTTTGAGGCGATCCTCGATCAGGGCGTTCAGGGCGGCCTGCTGAATGGCGGGCAGGTTCTGCTCGGTCGGCTGGACCTGGGACGAGGCGATCAACATCAGCATGCGCTGACGCAGGTCATAGCCGGTGATGATCTTGTCGTTGACCGTTGCGACGATGCCGTCGGCCATTTCGAACTGAGGCTCGGCGCGCGCCGTCGTCGGCGCCTCTTCAGCCGCAGGATTCGGCGCGCCGGCCGCAGGACCTTGCGCGGGCGTGGGGGTCTGTGCCGGAGCGGGCGCCGTCTGGGCATAGGCCGAACCGGCGAGGAGGACTGCCGCGAGCGCAGCCCCCGTCGAATAACGCATCAAACCCATTGGTCGTCCTGATTCCTCACAGCGGTCCGCCAGCCAGGCCGGCAGGCGGTCGCGCCCCGTAAAGCGTCATGCTCAACGCATATCGCCCTGTCCATAACCTGAACCTCCGAAAGTGGCGAGGTTTAGGCGCACATAGATGCCTTCCGACGGGCCGCCGGGCCGTGCGCGGGTGTTGTCGCGCCGATAACCCAGCTCGAACCGCAAGCAGTCGTCGTCGAACAGCACGCCGACTTCGGATCGCGTGATCTCGTTCTGGTCCAGATCGGCGATGCCGGCGACGGTGAAGCCCCAGTTCTGGAAGACGAACTGCTGGCCCGCCAGCTGGACGAATTCATAGTTGCGGTTCAGGGGCCCGTCGACTGGGTTCGACTGATCCAGAATGTAGCTGACGGTGGCCAGATTGCGCTGACCCCAGCGACCGTCCAGCGCCGCCTCGGCGCGGCGCACCTCGCCTGAACCGTCCACCGTGGCGTGGAACCAGCTGCGGATGCGATCCGACGGCGAGAAATCGCCCTGGACCACCCAGTCGGAGGTCTCGGAGGCCAGACCTGTCGGGTCATAGAGACGCGCGGGATCGTCCGGAATCGACGTTTTGAAGTCGTCCTGCTGATCGAAGCGATAGCTGCGTCCCACGAACAGGCTGGCCTTGCGACCTTCAGCCCAGCGGATTGCGGCGCGACCGCCCGCCGTCACGCGCGCGCCGCCTTCCAGCAGATCGTAGCCGGAGAAGCGATCCATGCGGAACAGCGACGATTCGTCCAGTTCCAGAACCTGCGAGTCCTCGATGGGGATGCGGCGGTCCAGGCTGACCTTGTTGGAGACCGAGAACTGACCCACCGGCTCCAGGATGATGTCGGCGTCGGCGATGCGTTTGATCAGCGGATAGGTGACGTCCACGCCCGCGCTAAACCTGGATCGACTGACCGTCTCGTCGCTGTCGACGCCCATCATCGGCGGCAGGTCGGACATGGAATAGAGATCGACGCGCGTATCGACGAACGGCTCCACCCGCATGCCAACAGGAAGGATGATCGCCCGTCGCCATTCCACCTGGCCCGTGACGCGGCGGCTGTCCACGCCAGCCCGACCTGTCGTGACGGGCGGAACGATCTCCGGATTCAGAATCGGCGCGCCGACGAAAGCGTCGCGGTAGAGAGACACGGCCGAACCTTTCAGGCGCAGCCGGCCGCCGAAGATCAGTTCGCGCGGTTCCCAGCGGGCATCGATCAACGGGGCGACGAAGGGCAGGGTGTCGTCGTCCTCGAACACCTTGAAGCCGTTGGCGTCGCGGAAGTCCGTCGCGGCGAAGGCCGGGTTCAGACGCAGGCTCTGGATCGAGAAGGCCGCGACCGAAACGTAAGACCGATCGGTCTGATGTTCCGCGTAGATCTGGCTGATCAGACGACGGCGGTCGCCATAATAGAGGCCGTTGTCCTGATACGGAGAGCGCACGTCATAGCGGTCGAACAGCGTCTTGTCCGAGGTGCGCTCGGCCGTAAAGCCGAACCGCCATGGGCCATCCGGATCGAACTCACCGTGCGACAACAGATAGCTGCGGTGTTCGCGATCGCCGAACTTGACGTTGCTTTCGAAGTCGCCGTCGCCGTCCCGATCGAAGTCGCCGAACTCACGCTCGTAGGTGTAGCCGCCGCGCGCCACGATCATGCCGTTGGCGAACCGTCGCCGCAATTGCAGGTTCAGCAGCGGCGCGACCCTGGTGTTGATCTGCGGGCTGATCAGCCAGTCCTCGGACGGCGATACGACGTGCAGATAGGGAACCTCGACGGAGACGCCGCGGCCTTCGTCATAGTTGACGATGGGCACCAGGAAGCCCGAGGCCCGTTCCACCGAGGGATCGGGGTGGGCGAAGAAGGGCGTGTAGAAGACGGGCACCGGCCCGATGTAGAAGACGGCGTTGCGATACAGGATCGCGCGCAACTGCTCGTCCTGCGTCACCTTCTCCGCCTGGATCGAGATGGTCGGCGTCTTTGGACCGCCATCGTCGCAGATCGGGCAGGGGGTGAAACGGGCGTAGTTCAGCTCGCTGACGTTCTCGCTGCGGCGGACAGCCGTTGCCGCCATCAGACTGGCGCCGTTGGCCAGACGCGTGGCGAAATCCACGGCGACGCCGGTCTCCAGGTTTTCATCCAGCTCGAGACGGCTGGCGTAGACCACGGTGCCGTCGGGCGCGATGGCCTCGACGCGGCCTTCGGCCGTTGCCGAACCGGCGTTCAGATCATAGGACAGGTTCTCGCCGCGCAGCACATGGCCGCGTGTGCGGACATAGGCGCGGTTCTCGGGCGTGCCGCTGACGATGATGTTGTCGCCTTCGCGACGCGCATTGTCGGCATCGACATAGACCGCTTCGGGCGGCAGGCCGTCGGAAGGCGCGGCTGCGGCTGGCGGGGTCGTTTGCGCCCATGCAGGCGTCGCCAAGGGCGCGCAGGCGACCAGGGCCGCACCGGCGAGAAGCCTTGCTTTGAAAGCGTCGAAGCGCCGATCACCCTGCATAGGCCATCCGTAGTCTGAGAAGCGAGCGCCCGATTAGCCGTCTTCGGTATAGAACAGCAAGGTCAAGGCTGCGAGCGCCGTAAGAACAGGCGGCAGCCAGGCGGCGACGAACGGCGCCACGACCTCGGCCGATCCCATCGCCGACGAGAACTGGTTCAGGAAGAAGAAGGCGAAGCCCAGCACCACGGCCGCCACGCTCATGCGTGCCAGGTCGCCCAATCGCATCAGCCGCAGCGAGAAGGCGGCGGCCAGAATGGACATGGCGGCGAACACCAGCGGCGTGGCCAGAAGTTGCTGGAAGCGGAGGCGATAGGCGGTCGAGGTGAAGCCCGCGTTTTCAATTCGGCTGATCTGGTTGGGCAGCGACCAGAAGGGCGTGGCCTGCGGTCGAGCGAAACGATCGAAGGCCTCGTCGTCCGCCAGGCTGGAGACCAGGGTCAGGCTGGAATAGGTGACCGCGCGCTGGCCGATCTGGGCGCCGACGGCGTCCGTCAGGCGCCAGCTGCCGGCGTTGAGAGAGGCCGATTTGGCGTCGATCCGTTCGGAGAAGGTGCGACCGCCGCCGGCGGCGGTCGTGTAGATGAAGAAGCTGACGTTCAGCAGTCGGGCGTTGGCGCGGTCCTGCTGGCCGGCGCGGATGATCATCTGGCGCTGATCGTCGCCCTCGCGCAGCCAGATCGCCTCCTTGGGGTCGCCGCCGGGCGCAGTACCGGAAATCCGCGCGCGCTCGCGTTGCCACAGACCGTCGCCGGCCGACGCCATCGGACCCAAGACCGTGACGGTCAGCACACCCAGGACGAAGGCCATGCCGGCCGCCGGCAGGACAAAACGCCAGGCGGAGACGCCCGCCGCGCGCATGGCGATCAGTTCGCTGCGGCGGTTCAGGCTGATGAAGGCCGACAGGGTGCCGAACAGGAAGACGAACGGCATCAACTGCACGATGACCGACGGCGACTTCAACAGCACCAGGCCGAAAATGCGGACGGCCGACAAATCCTGGGCCGAGCCGACGCCGCGAGAGACCTCGACGAAGTCGATCAGCATGACCAGGGCCGAGATCACGGCCAACGCCACGCCCAGCGACTTCAGCTGCTGGACCAGCACATAGCGTTCGATGCCGCCGAGACGGGGGATATGAGGCGAGCGACGGGCGGAGGCGGCGACGGCGGTCATGCGAACTTGGCCTTCAGATCGCGCAGGGCGGCGTTGGTCCGGCTGCGACGCGGCTTCAGCGCGCGGAACAGAATCCGCAGGGCGATGACAATGGCCACGATCGGCACGACGTATTGGAGCACGTTCATCCAGCCGTTCCAGGCGCTGGCGGCGACAAGGCCATAGCCGATGACGCGCAGGACCAGGAACAGGCCCGCCGCCTTGGCGATGCGCAACGTATAGCCGGTGCGGCTGAAGGCGCCGCCCAGAATGGCCGAAAGCGCCAGGGCCATGGCGACCATGGCGTAGAGCGGCGAGGCCAGCCGCGAATGCGCCTCGGCCAGCAGTTCGCCGCGCGATCCGGCGACCTCGAGCACCTTGGCCGTCGGGTTCAGCAACTGGCGCAGATAAAGGTCGGTCGGTTTGTAGCGAATGGTGTCGGTCACCCCGACGAAGGGCGCGAGAGAAAAATCGTATCGCCCGAACGACAGCGTCTCCAGCACGCCGCCCGACGAATAGCGTTGGGCCGAGCCGTCGATCATGGTCAGGATCGGAATGCCGTCGGCGTCGCGGCTGAAGCGCGCCTCGGACGCGTTCCAGGTCGTGACCTTGTCCTTGTCATCCAGATAGACAAACAGGTTCTTCAACAGACCGTTCTGTTCGATCTGCTGCACATAGACGGTCAAACCGTCAGGCCCCTGAACGAACTGGCCCTCCTCGACCAGCAGAGCGGCGAGGTCGGTGCGGATGTCGAACGCCTGTCGCCGCGCCTCCTGCTGCGCCCACGGCAGAACGAAGACGTTGACCAGCAGGGTGACCAGGGCGACCAGCACGGCGATACGGGCGGCGGGGGATATGACCTGCCATCGGGTCATGCCGCCCGCGAAGGCCGCCGTCAGTTCCTGCTCGCGTTGCAGACGGGTCAGGGCGATCAGGGCGCCGACGAAAAGGCCGATGGGCAGAATCACCGACAGCAGTTGCGGCAGGGCAAGCAGGGTCAGCTTGACCATGATCCACACGCTCTGACCCCGCTCCACAATGACCTGGAGTTGGTCGAGGCTTTGGCTCAGAATCCCGATTCCCGCCAGCGCTGCGCACGCGGCGATCACAGGGAACAGGATCTGGCGAAAAAGGTATCTTTGAATCAGGGTCATGGGCGGATGGTTTTCGCCCGGTTGCAGGCGGCGATATTGAGGCGCATCTAGTAGCACATCAGGGCGCGTCCGCGACAAGCAGACGCGCCGTTGTCATTTTGCTGTTTGCAGACGCCGGGTGGGGCCTGGCTGGAGTTGATTGAATGAAGATCGAATTCGTCGCCGCCGTGGACGCCGCCGAAATCCTGGCCGTTCCGGTTTTTGAAGATCGCAGCTTCACCGCTGCCGGGACCGCGCTGGACGGCAAGGCCAACGGCGCGCTGACCAAGGCGGCGGGCAAGGGTCGTTTCACCGGCAAGGCAGGACAGAGCCTGAGCATCGCCGCGCCGGCGGGCGTCGAGGCGGACGCCGTGCTGCTGGTGGGCGCGGGCGCCAAGGACAAGCTGGATGACCTGGCGGTCGAGGCCTTCGGCGGCAACGCCTATGCGGCGGTCAAGCTGTCGGGCGCCGAGGTGTTGACGATCGACGCTTTGGATCTGTCGCCTGAGCAGGCCGCCCGCGTCGGTTTCGCCGCGCGTCTGGCCGCCTATCGCTTCGACAAGTATCGCACGACGCAAAAGGCCGACAAGATTCCGTCGATCACCACCATCCGCGTGGTCACGACCGACCTGCGGGGTGCCGAAGCCGCGCTGGAGCCGCTGTCGGCCGTCGCCGACGGCGTGATCTTCGCGCGCGACCTGGTGTCCGAACCCGCCAACGTCCTGTATCCGGCGGAGTTCGCCAAGCGGGTGAAGGCGCTGGAGAGCCTGGGCTTGGAGGTCGAAATCCTCGGCGAGGCCGAGATGGAGAAGCTGGGCATGCGCACCCTATTGGGCGTGGGCCAGGGCAGCCGTCGCGAAAGCCAGCTTGCGATCATGAAGTGGAACGGCGGCGAAGCCGGCGCTCAGCCCCTGGCCTTCGTCGGCAAGGGCGTCTGCTTCGACACCGGCGGCATCTCGATCAAGCCGGCGGACGGCATGGAAGACATGAAGTGGGACATGGGCGGCGCGGCGGCCGTGACCGGCACCATGATCGCCCTGGCCAGCCGCAAGGCCAAGGCCAATGTCATCGGCGTGCTGGGTCTGGTCGAGAACATGCCGGACGGCAACGCCCAGCGTCCGGGCGATGTGGTCGTGTCCATGTCGGGTCAGACGGTGGAGGTCATCAACACCGACGCCGAAGGTCGCCTCGTTCTGGCCGATGCCCTCTGGTACACCCAGGAGCGTTTCAAGCCGAAGTTCATGATCGACCTGGCCACTCTGACAGGCGCCATGATCGTGGCCCTTGGCCTGGATTACGCCGGCGTCTTCTCGAACTCCGACGATGTCGCTGACCCGATCCTGGCGGCGGCCAAGAAGGTCGGCGAGAACTTCTGGCGCATGCCGATCCCGGCCATCTACGAGCAGCACATCGATTCCAAGATCGCCGATGTGAAGAACACCGGCAACGGCCGCGCCGGTGGCTCGATCACCGCCGCCCTGTTCCTGCAACGCTTCACCAACGGCGTGCCGTGGGCGCACCTGGACATCGCCCCGACGGCCTGGGCCAACAAGAGCCCCAGCCCCACCGTACCGGAAGGCGGCGTCGGCTTCGCTGTGCGGACTCTGGACCGGATGGTCGCGGATTCCTACGAAGGCTGATCGGTCGGGAGGTGGAGCCGGGTGAGCGACAAGCCCGAAATCTGGTTCTATCACCTGGAGCGTTCATCGCTGGATCAGGTGCTGCCAACCCTGCTCGAAAAGACGATCGAGCGGGGCTGGCGGGCCATGATCAAGTCATCGCATTCGCATCGTCTGGACGAGGTCGACGAGACGCTGTGGACGTTTCGTGATGACAGTTTCCTGCCGCACGGCCGGGCCGACCAGCCCCATGCCGAGCGCCAGCCTGTGCTGTTGAGCGAGACGGGCGAGAACCTGAACGGCGCTCAGGCGCTGTTCATAGTCGACGACGCAGAACTGGGTGTGACGGAAGGGTTCGAACGATGCTTCATCATTTTCGACGGTCGGGACGAGCCGGCTTTGCAACACGCGCGGGGACGTTGGAAGGCGCTGAAGGGGCAGGGCGCGAATCTGGCCTATTGGCGTCAAACGGACGAAGGGCGCTGGGAAAAGGCGGCCTGATCGGACTGGTTCTGCTGGCCGGTTGCTCCACGCCGGTCTCCGAGGCGCCTGCGCCGCGCGCGGTCGAGCAGGCTCAGCTCAACCTGCCCGTCGGCAGCCGGATGCCGACCGCCCAGACCGAGGACGTCTGCAAGGCCGGCGAGATGCAATATCTGGTCGGCAAGTCCCGGACCGAAATCCCGGTGCCGGTGGATGTCGTCAATCGGCGTGTGACCTGCACCACCTGCCCGGTGACGCAGGACTTCTCCGCCTATCGTCTGAACATCTTCTACAACGAACAGACCGGCATCATCGAACAGGTCCGCTGCGGCTGAGCCTGACGCAAGGAGACGACCATGAAGATCATCGTGAGCACCCTGTTGGCCGCTGGCGCCTTGGCCGTGTCGGCCTGCGCGCCGGTCCAGACCGCCGAGCCTGCGCCCGGATCGGACACCGCCTTCAAGGCCTGCAAGATTTCGGACTATCAAAGTTATGTGGGGCGCAGCCGCTCGGCCATCCCGACCGCGCCCGCCGGCCAGACGTTCCGCGTGCTGTGCACCACCTGCGCCGCGACCATGGACTATCGCGAGAACCGGGTGAACTTCGTTTATGACGAGGCGACGAACATCGTGCGCGAAGTGAAGTGCGGTTGAGCGTTAGCGCCCCACCGTATCGCCCGGCCACAGCGGTCCGCTGAACTTCGCCGCCAGATAGTCCATGAAGGCCGTGACCCTGGCCGGGCGCGGTCCGCCGCTGGGCGCCACCAGATGCAGGGCGATGGGCGGCAGGCGCCAGTCGGTCATCACCGTCTCGAGATGGCCGTCGGCGACGTCCTTCCAGTAGATGAAGTCCGGCTGGGGAAAGAGCCCTAGCCCTGCGCACAACGACGCCGTCAGGGCGTCGGAGTTGTTGGCGCGCAGCGGCCCGCGCGGATGCACCACCACTTCGTCACCCGCCGCATTGCTGAACCGCCAGGTGTCGGGACTGGGCATGTAGGCGTAGCCGAGGCAGGCGTGACGGGCCAGATCGTCGGGGTGGGTCGGGCGACCGCGCTGCTCCAGATAGGATGGCGAGGCCACCAGGGCGCGGGCCACAGGCCGCAGCTTGCGCGCCGTCAGCGATGAGTCCGCCAAGGCCGCGATCCTAAGCGCGCAGTCAAAGCCGCCGCCGACCAGATCGATGACCTCGTCCGACAGGTGCAGATCGACCGACACGTCCGGGTGAGTGGCGAGGAACTCGGGCAGGGCTGGGGCCACATAGGCCATGCCGAACGACATGGGCGCCGCCAGTCGCACCAAGCCGCGCGGGGTGACGGACATGTCCAACGCCTCCGACACCGCGCCCTCGGCCTCGGCCAGCATGTGGGCGGCGCGGGCGGCTAGGGTGCGACCGGCATCGGTCAGGGCGAAACGGCGCGAGGTGCGGTGGAGCAGGGTGGTCTTCAGCTGCTGCTCCAGCCGCGTCACCGCCTTGGATACGGTGGCCTTGGACAGGCCCAGGGTCTCGGCTGCGCCGGAAAAGGATTGGCTGTCGGCGACCTTGGCGAAGATGGCCAAGGCTTCCAGATCGGGCAGGCGGGACATGGGCGGCCTCGCGTCCTGAAACGATGAGTTTCGGTTGTTTCTATTTCTGATCGGTCGCCGATCTCTATCTTGACGTCAAGCAAAGGCGTCGGACGGTTCCGACGCGAAAGGACGAGTGCGATGATCGAGCGCAGACCATTTGAATCCCTCGGCGGCGCCAACCACGGCTGGCTGAACGCCAAACACCATTTTTCGTTTGCGAACTACTATGATCCCAAGCGGATGAGCTGGGGCAATCTTCGGGTCTGGAACGACGACGAGATCGCCGCCGGAACGGGCTTCCCGCCGCATCCGCACGCCGACATGGAGATCATCACCTACGTCCGCGATGGGGCCATCACCCATGAGGACAGTCTGGGCAACAAGGGCCGCACCGTCGCGGGCGATGTCCAGGTGATGAGCGCCGGAACCGGCATCCGTCATGCCGAGTACAACGCCGAGCCGGACCTGACGCGGATCTTCCAAATCTGGATCGAGCCGACCCGGCGCGGGGATGCGCCGAGTTGGGGCACCAAGCCCTTCCCCAAGGGCGAGCGGTCAGGCCAGTTCGTGGTCCTGGCTTCGGGCTTCGAAGGCGACAAGGACGCCCTGCCGATCCGCACGGATGCGCGGATTGTGGCGGCGACGCTGAAGGCAGGCGACAGCGCCGACTATCCGCTGGGCGGCGCGCGGCGGGCCTATCTGGTCCCGGCCAAGGGCGAGGTCGAGGTCAATGGCGTCCGGCTGAACGCCCGTGACGGCGCGGCCATCGCCCAGGAGGATGTCGTGACGGTCAAGGCGCTGTCCGACGCCGAGATCGTGCTGGTGGACGCCGCCTGATTTTCGGAACAAGCTTCACGGTCGGACCCGATCCGGCCGTGAACAACCGCATCAAAAAGGCGAGGAAAGAGAATGTTCAATCAAGTGAATGGCTGGTCTTCCCGCGCCCTGGCGGCGCTCAGGATCGTCGCCGGTCTGTTGTTCCTGGCGCATGGCGTCATCAAGGTCTTCGGCTTTCCGACCGGGGCCGAACCCGGTCAGCAGGAGCTGCTGTCGCTGTTCGGCATCGGCGGGGTAATCGAGCTGATCACGGGCCTGCTGCTGATCCTGGGCCTGTTCACGCGTCCAGCCGCCTTCATCGCCTCGGGTCAGATGGCCGTGGCCTATTGGATGTTCCACTTCCCCAGCAGCCCTTATCCGGCGGTGAACGGCGGCGATGCGGCCATCCTGTACTGCTTCATCTTCCTTTACATCTTCACTGCCGGTCCAGGCGCGTGGAGCATCGACAATCGAACCGCAAAGCGGTTCTGATTTCTCCAGAATGGGAAAGGCCGCCGCGCTGTCCTGCGCGGCGGCTTTTTCATGCCTGAAGGCTTGCGGCCCAGTCGGCGGCGCGGACCAGGCTGTCGACGATGCCGGGTTCCGACGAGGCGTGGCCGGCGTCGCCGACGATGTCCAGATGCGCCTCGGGCCAGGCGCGGTGCAACGCCCAGGCGCCTGAAATCGGCGTCACCACGTCGAACCGGCCCTGCGCGATCCAGCACGGGATAAGCCGCATCCGGTCGACATTCTTCAGCAGCCAGCCGTCCTCGTCGAAGAAGCCGGCGTTGGTGAAGAACCAGTTCTCGATCCGGGCGAAGGCGACGGCGAAGTCGGGCTCGGCGAACTTGTCCGGGCGGGCGTTGGGGCCCTCGACGCTGACGGTTTCGCCCTCCCAACTGGACCAGGCGACGGCGCAGCGTTCGCGCTCGGCGACGTCATCGCCGATCAGCCGCTTGTAATAGGCGGCCATCAGGTCGCCGCGCTCGGCCTCGGGGATCGGAGCGACGAAGCGCTCCCAGGCGTCGGGGAAGATCATCGAGGCGCCGTCCTGATAGAACCAGTGCAACTCCTTCTTCGTCAGCAGGAAGATGCCGCGTAGCAGCAGCGCAATAACCCGCTCAGGATGGGTGATGGCGTAGGCCATCGACAGGGTCGAACCCCACGACCCGCCGAACACCACCCATTTGTCGACGCCGCACAAAGCGCGCAGACGCTCGATGTCGTCGATCAGGGTCCAGGTCGTGTTGTCTTCCAGCGAGGCGTGGGGCCGCGACTGACCACAGCCGCGCTGGTCGAACATGATGATGCGATAGACGGCGGGATCGAAGAAGCGGCGCATGCCCGGATTGACCGCACCGCCTGGTCCGCCGTGAAGGACCAGAACCGGCAGGCCGTGCGGATTGCCGGACTCCTCGTAATAGATTTCATGCACGCCTTCGGTCGGCATCCAACCCGAGGCATAGGCCTCGATCTCAGGGTGGAGCACACGACGCGGCTCGGCGGGCGTGGGGAAGGCCATGGATGCTTGGTCTTTCTACGAGGAAATCAGGGGCGAGAACGCAAGGCCGCAAAGGCCAGGCAGAGCCAACCGGCAATCATCAACAGGCCGCCGATCGGGGCCACGGCGCCGAACGCCGGCACGCCAAGAAAGGCGATCGCCGTCAGGGCGAGGCAGAAGATCAGACCGCCGATCGACCCGAGCCAACCCGCAAGCCGCGCCAGCCCGCCACCCCCTGTCCATTGAGCGCAGGCGAAGGCGAAGACGGCGTGGACGATCTGGTACTGGGCGCCGGTGGTCAGCAGGGTCTTGATCTGCGGCCCGGCGCCATGCGCGGCGAAGGCGCCAAGCGCCACGGCCAGGGCGCCGTTCAGGGCGGCGAAGACGATCAGGTTGCGACTCACTGTCATTCGAAAACCCTAGACCGCCCGTTCGTCGATGTCTGCGATCCAGGAGGGTTAACCGACACGCGGCAGCGGCGTCAGGTGGCTGGCCATGGCCGAGGCGGCGGCCTTGACGCCCTTGCGCACCGCCGCCTCGTTGGCGGGGGCGGGCGCGCGCAGCAGGCCGATCGACGGCGTCAGCGGCCCATCCGGCAGGTCCGAGAGCACGCGGTAGAGCAGGTAGGAGCCGGCGTCCTCTTCGATGTCGGACGAGGCGTCGGCCTGCAGCCCGGCGGCGGTCAGGGCGCGAACCATGTCGGCGACGGGCGCCGTGGTGCGGGCCACGCCCGGCCCGGTGCTGGACAGGCGGTGCTTGTAATCGAGGGTGCGGTTTTCGGCGCGCATCTGGACCCGGAAGCCTGCGCCCTTTTGCGTGCGTCCGACCAGGAGGACGGCCCGGCATTCCCCGCTGCCGAGACGGGCGGCCAGGGTCGAGGCCAGTTCGTCGGGATCGGCGGCGGCGATAGGCACAGCGCGGGCCCCGCTGGGGCTCCAGATTTCGCCCGACAGATCCTCGACCAGATCCCAACCGTCATCGTCGCCGTCATAGGCGCAGATGATGATGCCAGGGCGGCGATCACCACTGGCACGACTGTCGATTTCGTTCATCGTGCCAGCCATAGCCCCATCCATGACAGTTCGGTGACGTGCAAGAGGCTGTAACTTCCCAACGCCGTCAAGTCCGCAAGAGTCTTAGCCCAGGTCGCCGACCGCCGCATCCAGCAACATGAAGGCGCGACCGCTGTCCGACGCCAGGCTGTACTGAACCGCTGCGCTGTCTCCAGCGCGGGCGGAAGCGTTCAGCATGACTGCGAAGTTGCGGACATAGCGTTCGGCGTCGGCGCGCAGTTCGGCGTCGCTGAGGACACGGCGAGACACGCTGCGGACAGCGGCCGGCGCGACGCGACGCACGATCTGACGCGCGGCGTCGGGGTCGCCATTGCTGAAGGCGCGGGCGGCCTCTTCGACGCGCGAGCGGGGCAGAAGGGCGTTGGGATCGACCCCCATGCGCCGAATGGCGGCGGCGACCCGGTCGGACAGGGCTTCGGCCTCGGCAGGCGAAGGGGAGGGCGTGTCCAACTCCAGCGGCGCCTCGTTGTCGTCGTCGCCGTCGATCAGATCGCTCCAATCCAGGCCCTTGTCCGTCGCCGGCGGGGGCGTCTCTGCGGGCTCGAGCCGCAGGCGACTGCGCAGACCAAACCGGCGCTCCTCGGCGGGCGGCGAGGCGGGAGGCGTTGGGCGATCGGTCCGGCGCTCGGGACGAGGTTCGGGCCGGGCCTCGATCTCTGCGGCCGGCTCGCGACGACGCGCCGGCGTCGTATCGCCCGACACCACGCCCATCAGACGCACGGCCTCGGTCAGCATGTCGTAGTTTCGGCGCACGCGATCCTGGAAGCCGACATCCAGCGCCTCGGTGTCCTCGGCCGCCTTGCGCGAGGCGGCGGAAAGGGAGGCCAGGCCTTCCTCGACAGTGGCGCGCACGGCGTCGGCGCGGGCGCGAGCTTCCTGAGGCAGGCGCGCGGCGCGCTCGTCGATGTCGGCGACGGCGGTGTCGATTTCTGACAAGGCGCTGTTGAGACGTGCCACCAGGGTTTCCAGGCGGCTGACCATCCGCTCGCCGGTCTCTTCGACCAGGCCGGACGTTTCGGTGACGATGCGGCGGGCGTCGGCGATGCGGGCGTCGGCGGCGGTGTCGGCCTTTTGGGCCGCGTCGAACAAGGATTCGCCCAGGCGGTCGGTGCGCAGACGCGCCTGTTCGGCGGCGTCGGCGGCGGCGGCGCGAGAATCCTCGGCCGTGGCGCGCATCTGCTCCAGGGCGCGGCGCGTCTCTTCCATCAGGGCGTCGCGCGCCTCGGCCGCCAAGGCTTCGAAACGATCCAGGGCGAGCTTGGTAGCGGAATCGAAGCCGTCGGCCTCGCGTTGCGACATGTCGACGAGAGCGCGGAACTGGTCGGTGGCCGCCTCGACCAGATCGCGCATGGACTCGACCGAGGTCTGGGTGGTGCGATCCAGATCGCCCGCGGCGCTGCGCGTGGTGGAAAGATGTTCGATCAGTTGAGCGCGCTGGCTTTCGACCTGGGCGGAGAAGTCCTCCTGATCGGTGCGCAGGGCGTAGGCGGCGGTGACCAGGGCGGCGCGCTGCTGGCTGAGGCCTTCCTCGACGGACTGAATCTGCTCGGCGACGCCCGAACCGGCGTTCTCAAGTCGAATGGTCTGGCGCGCCAGATCGTCGGACGCCACGCGGGCGGCGTCCTGGGCTTCGCCTGCGGCGGCGGCGAGGTCGGCGGCGCGGGCGGCGAGGGCGGCCTCGGCTTCGCGAAGTTGCGCCTGAGCCAAATCAGAGGCGTCGGCGACCATACGCGACTGCCGCTCGACGGCGTCGATGACGCCCGACGCCTGCGTATCCAGATGGATGCCCAGGGTCTGCATCTGGTCGCGCTCGCGGCCCAGGTTTTCGGTCAGACGACGCGCGGTGCGGCCGGCGTTCTCGGCCGCCTCGTTCAGCCGCGTTGTCTCCTGGGCCAGCGCCTCTCGGAGCAGGGCCATGTCGTTGCGTGCGCGTTCCGCCGCCAGAGTGGCGTGATCGATGTCGGAACGCAGCGACTGAAGCACCTCGCCGGTCTGCTGGGCGGCCAGGGCGGTCGGGGCGACCAGGGCCTCGGCCAGTTGGCGGGCGCGACGGGTTTCTGCGGCCAGACCGGCGCCCTGTCGGACGGCATGGGCCAGCATGATGGCCAGGCCCGCAGGGGCCAAGGCGATCAGGGCGTAGATGGCGATTCGCAGCGGATCCAGTTCTGCCCCGCCGGCGCCGAACTCGTAAGCGGCCCAGGAGGCGACGCCGCCGATCCACAGAGCTGAGGCGACGCCCGCAATCACATAGGCGTGGCGCCCTGACGGCTCGCCCTGGGCCTTGGCTTGAACGGTTTTCACAGCTGGCGGTTTGGACAGCTCGAACGGCGCGGGCGGCTGACCGGCGGTGACGGCCATATCGACAGGAGCCTCTGGCGTCGGTTTCGCATTGACGGGGGCGGCGCCGCGTTCGGCGGCAAAGGCACGTTCCTCGGCCTGGCGCTGCTCTTCCAGCAGGCGACGGCGGCGGCGCTCCGACATCGGCGGCTCGAACGTCGGCTGCACGATCTCGAAATCGGGCTCGGGGATCGGGTCGAGCGGCGGTGTCGCCTCTTGGACCGGCATTTCATCTAAGGTCGAAAGCTCGACCGGCGCGACGGCCTCGTCGTCGGTCAGGTTCAACGGCGGCCGTTTGGGAGACTTCATAAGCTCAAAAACTCGATCTCTACGCGGGCGTCAGACAGCGCCAATGAAACCCTAGAGCATGATCGATGCGGACGAAACCGACTCAAGCCCGCAACCTGTCGATGAACCGCGTCATGCAGCGCAAAGCGCCGCCGCGTTCAGCAGTCGCGCTTGGATTCGGAAAGCAGCGTGGCGTTGGAGCCGGTGTCACGACACTCCACCACACGACGCACTTCGCGGTCGCCGTGGTTGGGGTTGTGGGTGTCGACGCCGAACTGCGTCAGGACGGCGGCGGCCAGCAGGGCGATGAAGCCAGCGATCAGTTCGACAAGCGCCTGCATTCTACCCTCCCTCGCAGCCTGTATGGCTACGCTCCTTATGCGCCAAATCGGCGAACGTCACAATCCCGCCCTGAAAGATTGACCGAAGGACACGCGCGTGGAACGGAGGATGCAGGCGCTTCGACACCATGTCACGCGAATCAGACAGATAGGTCGCATGACTTTAGCCGGCGACAGTTACGAAGGCAGTCTGCTGGAGCCGGGGCCCGCCCTGTGGACATCCGCCGTCGCGCACCGCTTTTCCGTGCTGATGGAAAACGAAGCCTATTTCGACGCCCTGTCGTCTGCGATCCACAAGGCGCAACGCTCCATCGTGCTGCTGGGATGGCAATTCGATCCGCGCACCCATCTGGATCCAGAGACGCGGCCCGGCGACAAATCGGCGGAAATCGGTCGCCAGCTGCGGATGCTGGTCAAGAAGAAGCCGGACCTGGATGTGCGACTGCTCATCTGGAAATCGCCGCTGCTGATCGCCGCGTCGCAAGGCTTCTATCCGCACAAGGCGCAGCGCTGGTTCCGTAAGCGGATGGTGGAGTTCCGGCTTGATTCCCCCGGTCCTATCGGCGCCTGTCATCACCAGAAGGTGGTGGTCATCGACGACAAGGTGGCCTTCTGCGGCGGCGGCGACATCTCGACCGATCGCTGGGACTCCGACGAACATCTGGACGGCGACCCGCGGCGCGCCCTGCCCAGCGGCTTGATCTGCAAAGCCCGGCACGAGGTAATGAGCGTGATGGACGGGCCGGCGGCGCGGGCGCTGGGCGATCTGGCGCGGGAACGCTGGTTCAAGGCGACGTGGGAACGCACGACCCCGGATGAGGTCGAGGACGATCCCTGGCCCGACGGCGTGCCGGTGCAGATGACGGACGTGCCCGTCGGCATCGCCCGCACCGAGCCGAAATGGTCGGGGCGGCAGGAGGTGCGCGAGAGCGAAGCCTTGCATTTGGAATCAATCCGGCGCGCCAAGCGGCTGATCTATATCGAAAACCAGTATTTCACCTCGCCGGTCATCGCCGCCGCATTGGCCGAACGACTGGCCGAGGTGGAGGGACCGCAGGTCATCGTCATCTCGACCGCCAAGAGCCCGAGTTGGTTTGACAGCATGACCATGGACACGGCCCGTGCCGAGGTGCTGCACCGGCTGGAGCAGGCGGACAAATACAACCGCTTCTTCGCCTTCGCCCCGCTCACCGCCGACGGCGACCGGATCATCGTCCACGCCAAGGTGACCATCATCGATGATCGGCTTCTGCGGATCGGGTCCACCAATCTGAACAACCGGTCGATGGGCCTGGATACAGAATGCGACATCGCCGCCGAGCCTGTCGATGCGGCCGGTCGGGCCTTCATCACGGCGCACCGTCACCGGACGATCGCCCATTGGCTAGGCGTCGCAAAGGAGGACTATGCGGCGGTCGAGGGCGTCTTCGGCTCGGTGGGGCAGGCGATCTGCAACTTCGAAACCGATCGATTGAGGCCGCTCGGTTCAGAGCCCCCGACGCGTATCCAGCGGATGTTCGCTGAATGGCAGCTGGGCGACCCGACGTCGTCCAGCGACGCCTGGCGGCCTTGGAAGCGTCTGAACCGTTCGCAACGCACGCGACCAGCGTCCGAGGGCGGTCACGCGCCGGGTTGAACGACGTCGAAATCGACGATCAGCGGCAGGTGGTCCGAGGCTACGCGGGCCAGGGGCGAGAAGGCGGATTGCACCGCGCGGATGCGGATATGCGGGCTGACGAAACAGTGGTCGATGCGGATGGCAGGGAAGGCCGACGGGAAGGTCTTCACGCTGGGCTTCTGGCCCAATTGACGCTGGCAGTCCTGCAGGCTGCGGCACAGGGTCTGGTAGGGGCGGGTGATCGAAGTGGCGTTGAAATCGCCGGCCAGCAGGATCGGTCCCTCGCATCCTCCAACCCAGCCGGATCCGGCCAACGCGGCGGCCTGAAGACGCTGCTCGCGTGGCACCAGGCCGAGGTGGGTGTTCATGACGTTGACGCCCGTGCCGTCGATCTCGATTTCCGACCAGATCGCCCCGCGCGGTTCCAGCCCCGGAATGCCGCTCACGGTCGGCAGGGCGCCGGCGCGGATCAGCCGTTCGGGATGCGGGGTCAGGATGGCGTCGCCGTACTGTTCCGCCTCGACCCGCATCGCTGGATGGAAACGCGAGGTCATGGCCAGACCGTCGGCGATCGCCTCGGCCTGATCGACCCCGCCCGTGCGCGCGCGGCCCACGTCCAGTTCCTGCATGCAGACGATGTCCGGCTCGAACTCGGCGATGACGGCGACGATCCGGCCGACATCCAGACGGCGATCCGTGCCGACGCAGCGGTGAACATTGTAGGTAAGAAGGCGAGGCATGAGCTGGCGGCTGTTTGAACTTTGACCGTGGGCTAGGCCTTCTGGCGCGCGAATGCGACCCCGATGCGACGATCAGAGCAGGATCAGATGATCGGGCAACTCGTTGCGATTGTCGGCGCGTGGCGGAAAATGGCGGGCGAGAACCTCTCCGCACAGACGGATGGCGGCGGCAAAGCCATCGACGGGTCGGTCGGCGCGCAGTTCGCGGGTCAGGACCGCGACGGCCTGAGCCCAGGCGTCCTCATCCACCTTGGCGTAGATGCCTTCATCGGCGATCAGTTCGACCTGATGTTCGTCCGTGGCCGCGAAGATCAGCACGCCCGTGCGCTCGCGCGTGACATGGACGCCTTGGGCCATGAACTGCTGCAAGGCCGCCTCCCTGACGCGGCCGCGCCTGACGCCGGCGGGCGTCACCAGACGGCGCAAGGCCGGGATACGGGTCAGTAGAAAGACAGCAACGAAGACGACGGCCTGCGACAGGGCATAAAGGCCCAAGGCCTGCGCCGTCGTGGCGTCCTGCGCGGCCTGGTGGGCCGCCTCCCAGCCATCGCTAGGCCAGCGAAGATCCAGCACGAACGGAACGAAGACGATCGGGGTCAAAAGCGCCATCGCCGCCGCCCAGGCCAGGCTGACGTCCACGTAGGTCGAGACCCGTCGCGCGACGACGCAAAAGATTTCGCCCGATGTCTGACGCTCGGCCGCCGCTATGGCTTCGGCGATGCGGGTGCGGTCGTTGTCCGTGATCTGCATCACCATCCCCCCGAGGCGCCGCCGCCGCCGAAACTGCCGCCGCCGCCGCCGAACCCGCCGCCGCCGAACCCGCCCCCGCCGAAGCCGCCGCCGCCGCCCCAACCGCCGCCGCCTCTGCCGGAGTTCCGCAGCGCCTCTGACGCCGCCCACAGCAGGACTGAGCTGACATTGCTGCGTCGTCCGCGCCCGGACCGCATGGCGATCAAGAAGATGAACAGGAAAAGCCCGGCGATGATGACCAGCGGAATGATGGATTCGCCTTTGGTGTCGGCTTGCTCGGCCGCGGCGGCCTGGGCGCGCGCCTGCGCCTCCGCCGGGTCGAGCGACAACTGAGCGATCAGGGCGTCCACGCCCTTGATCACGCCCGCCTGATAATCGCCGTCGCGGAAGGACGGCAGGATGTCGTTGCGAATGACCTGGGACGAGAAGGCGTCGGTCAGAATGGGCTCCAGCCCATAGCCGACCTCGACGCGGACCTTGCGTTCATTCGGCGCGACGATCAGCAGGGCGCCGTTGTCGTTTTCCTTCTGACCGATGCCCCAGGCGCGACCCAGCTGATAGCCGTAGTCCTCGATCTCCTGATCCTGCAGGCTGTTGACCGTCACGACGACCAGCTGGTCGGTGGA
Source organism: Brevundimonas sp. EU05-FHT14B07 (assembly GCF_058790795.1). Lineage (NCBI taxonomy): Bacteria > Pseudomonadati > Pseudomonadota > Alphaproteobacteria > Caulobacterales > Caulobacteraceae > Brevundimonas > Brevundimonas sp. EU05-FHT14B07. The sequence goes on along the minus strand of NZ_JBYTCZ010000003.1, from coordinate 434,037 downwards.
ACTGGCTTCCAGCGCCGCGAGCTTTTCAGTCAGGGCCTGTTCCGTCGCCGGATCGAGCAGATTGGCCTGATCGACCACGCGGCCGGTCAGGGGCGGGTAGTCAATCTTGCTCTGCGCCGCCGCCGGCAGGACCAGCAGCAAGGCGATGACAAGGCCAAAAAGGAGGGCGGCGACGCCCGGCGAACGCCGCGCCGCCGCTTGAAGGTTCGTCACTGGGCGGGCGGGGTCGCGCCCGGCGCCACGGCCGGCGCGCCGCCGCCGCCGGGCGCCGACGCGTTGGCGGGCGGGGCGTTCAGGTTGAAGTTGACTTGCGGCGCCGACTGGGCGGCGGCGGTGGCGGTGAACAGCTGCATCGGCTGCGACCCGCCATGCAGGGTCTTGGCCCAGATCACCTGCGGGAAGGTGCGCAGGGTGGTGTTGTAGTCGCGAACGGCTTCATTGTAGTCGCGGCGCGCGATCTGGATGCGGTTTTCAGTCCCTTCCAGTTGCGACTGCAGGGTCAGGAAGTTCTGGTTGGCCTGCAGTTGCGGATAGGCTTCGACCGTCACCAGCAGGCGCGACAGGGCGCCGGACAACTGGCCCTGGGCCTCCTGATACTGCTGGAAGGCCTGCGGATTATCGAGGTCGTCGGCCGAGACATTGACAGAGGTAGCGCGGGCGCGGGCGTTGATGACGTCCGTCAGGGTGGTGCGTTCCTGGATCGCGGCGCCTTGAACCGTCGCGACCAGATTGGGGATCAGGTCGGCGCGGCGCTGATACTGGCTCTGCACATCGGCCCAGGCCGCCTCCGCGCGTTCCTGCTTGGTCGGAATGGTGTTGTAGCCGCAGCCCGCCACGGCGGGGACGATCATCAGAGCGCCGGTCAGAGCGACGGCGCGAGCGTTGAAGCGGACCATGACATCTCCCGTTCGGCGATAGCGCCGTTGAGCGGGACTATTCACCGGCCCAATGAATGCATCAAGCGTCCAATGGCTCCGGTTGGATATTGTTGAGGCGGCAGGCGGCCGAATAGGTGTTGGCCAACAAACAGGCGATGGTCATGGGGCCGACGCCGCCCGGCACCGGGGTGATGTGACCTGCGACCTCGACCGCCTCCTTGAAAGCGACGTCGCCGACGACGCGGGTCTTGCCCTCGGCGGCCTTGACGGGATCAGCCGAGGGGACGCGGTTGATGCCCACGTCGATGACGGTCGCGCCCGGTTTGATCCAGTCGCCCTTGATCATCTCGGGCCGACCGACAGCGGCGACCAGAATGTCGGCGCGGCGGCAGACGTCGGGCAGGTCCCGCGTGCGCGAATGGGCGACGGTGACCGTGCAGCTTTCGCCGAGCAGCAGTTGCGCCATCGGTTTGCCGACGATGTTGGAACGGCCGACGATGACGGCGTTCAGGCCCGACAGATCGCCAAGTTGACCCTTCAGCAGCATCAGACAGCCCAGCGGGGTGCAGGGGACCAGACCCGGCAGGCCGACGGCCAGACGACCGGCGTTCACGACGTGAAAGCCGTCCACATCCTTGTCCGGCGAAATGGCGTCCAGAACCACCGTCGCGTCGATGTGGGCGGGCAGGGGCAGTTGGACCAAGATGCCGTGGATGCCGGCATCCGCATTCAACTGGGCGATCAGGGCCAGCAGTTCATCCTGGCGGGTCGAATCGGCCAGGCGGTGGGTGTCGGAGCGCATGCCGGCGCGCAGCGTCGTCTCACCCTTGTTGCGGACGTAAATCTGGCTGGCCGGATCCTCGCCGACGATGACGACGGCCAGACCGGGTTTTACGCCGTGCGCGGCTTCCAGCCGGGCGACGGCCGCGCCGACGCGGTCCACCAGGGCGGCCGAGAAGGCCTTGCCGTCGATCAGGGTCGCACGCGTGGATTGGGCCGACATGGCAGCTCCGTCTGGCGGGAAATCAGGATGGCGGCGATTTACAGCCGTCACGGTTCGGCGTCTATGATCCGCAGTCCATGCTGGAGGAATTCATGAACCGTCCGTCGCTCGCCGCCGCTGTCAGCACCCTGGCCCTGTTGTGGGCGGTCGCGCCGGCCGTGGCCCAGGACGCGCAGTCGCTGCGCATCGGCGCCAATGTGACCGGCGCCCTGACGGACGGCGACGCCAAGGCGGCGGATGACGAATATCGCTACGACGACTATCGGTTCGAGGCGCGGGCGGGGCAGCGGCTGGAAGCCACGCTGAGATCGGACGCTTTCGACGCCTATCTGGAAGTCTACGACGACGGCGCAGCGGGCGAGCCGCTGGCGTCCGACGACGACGGATTGGGGGACGGCACCAATGCGCGGCTGCGGTTCACGCCGGAACAGGCGGGTACCTATGTTCTGAGAGCCCGGACGCTGAGCGGACTGGACGGCGGCGACTATCGTCTGTCGTTGCAGGAACGCCCGGCGCCGCCGCGTGCGCCGCGACCCAGCGGCATTCGTGTCGGGGCGACCCAGAGCGGCGAACTGACGACTCGCGATCCTGAGCAGGAAGACGGCGGCCGCTATGACGCCTACGCCTTCCGCGCCAATGCCGGCGATCGGTTTGTGGTGACGTTGGATTCCGAGGCCTTCGATCCCCTGGTGCGGGTCGGGCGGATGAACGGTCCCGATTTCGTCGAGATCAGTTCGAACGACGATGCGCCCGGCGGCGGGCTGAATTCGCGTCTGACCTTCACGGCGCCGACGGCCGGCGAATATGTGATCCGCGCCACGTCGCTGGAAGACGGGCTGGGTCGCTACGAACTGGGCTTGACAGAGGCGCCGCCCGCGCCGCCGTCAAAGCCCATCGCGATCGGTGACGAGATCAAGGGTGGACTGGACTCGGACAGCGCCACGAACGACGGCGGCCAGCGCGCGGAGACTTATCGCTTCACCGGGACGAACGGCCAGCGCGTGGCCATCGAGATGAAGTCGAGCGACTTCGACGCCTATCTGACGCTTCGCCGTGCTTCGGACGATACCGTTCTGGCGGAGGACGATGACGGCGCCGGCTCGGGCACCGACGCCCGCATCGCCCGCACCTTGGACGCCGACGGTGACTACATCATCGAGGCGCGTGGATTCAGTGACGAGGCCGAGGGCGACTATACGCTGAAGCTGACCGAAACCGCGCCGCCGCCGCCGCCGACCACGGCGACTTTGGGTCAAACCGTGGAGGGCGAGATCACCGACGAGGACCCCCAGGGCGACGATGGCAAACGCTATGACGCCTATGTCTTTGCTGGAACGGAAGGCCAGCGCGTTCAGGCGATCCTGCGGTCCGGCGACTTCGACGCCTATCTGGAGATCGGCAAGGCCGACGGTGAGTTCGAGGCGCTGGCCAGCGATGACGACGGCCTGGCCGAGGGCACGGATTCGCGGCTGAACTTCACCCTGCCTTCGGACGGGAACTATGTGGTCCGCGCCATGCCGCTGGATGCGGAAGGCAAGGGCCTCTATTCGCTGGAGTTGCTGGATCGCGGACCAGAGCCCAAGCCCGGCAGCCTGCTGATCGGATCGACCGTGCGCGGAACCTTGTCGAACAGCGCCGCGCTCAGCGACGAAGGCGCCTTTTTCGACGCCTACCGCTTCCAGGCCAAGAAGGACGAGAAGCTGCGTCTGACGATGGTTTCGAACGCCTTCGACCCCTTCATCGACTTGGGCAAGCAGGATGAGGACGGCGATTTCACCAGCCTGGCCACCGATGACGACAGCCTGTCCGACGCGCACGCCAAGCTGGATTGGACCGCGCCGGACGACGGCTGGTATGTCGTGCGCGCTCGCGCCTATGGACCCAATCAGATGGGCGCCTATGCCCTGACGGTCGAGCGCCAACCGGCCGGCGCATCGACCTCGGCCCGCGATGATGCGCCCGCCGCGACGGCGCCCAAGTCGGGCACGTGACCGACCTATGAGGTTGCCAAGCGCGGCAAGCGGCGTGTAGAGAGCCGCCTCCTGTTGGGGAGTAGCTTCCGGCGTTCGTCGTCGGGATCGCGTCAACATACTCGCGCTTCGGCGCGTGGCGCGATCAGCGGAACCACCGCCTAGCGAGACCAGCGTGTCCTGACGCCGCGACCGGCCGGTGCAGGACCGCTGTCACGCGTCCGGTCGAGTGCTGTTTCATGACCCCAGGCGCCATCGCCATTCTCTCGCTCAGCATGTCCACGGACGCCTTTGCAGCCGCCGTCGGACGCGGGGCGTCGCATCGACCCGCCGTCAAGGACGCCGTCAAGGCTGGACTAGTCTTCGGCGTGATCGAGGCGATCACCCCCCTGATCGGCTGGGGACTGGGCATCATCGCCGCCGGCCTGGTCGAGAAGGTGGATCACTGGATCGCCTTCACCCTGCTGCTGATCGTCGGCGGCAAGATGATCTGGGAAGGCGTTCAACCTCGCGGCGCGGAGGATGATGAGGCGCCGCGCCGGTCCGGCCCGTGGGCGCTTGTGGCGACGGCGGTCGGAACCAGCATCGACGCTGCAGCCGTGGGCGTGGGGCTGGCCTTCATCGGGGCCAATATCTGGGTGATCGCCGCCTCGATCGGCTTCACCACCTTTGTGTTGACGACCATCGGCATGCTGATCGGCAAGGCCGTGGGCACGCGCTTCGGCAAGACGGCCGAGATCATCGGCGGCGTGGCCCTGATCGGTCTGGGCACGGCCATCCTGCTGGAACACTTGGGCGTTCTCGGCGGCTGAGCCCGATCAGGCCGAAGGCAGCAGGTCCTCCGCAAAGGTCCGGTAACGACCGGCGCGCACGGCGTCGGTCGCTCGGGCGATGTCCGGAGCGAAATAGTGGTCGCTGGCGTAGGGGGCGGCGGCTTCGCGGACGATGGCGAACACCTGTTCCAGCGCCGGCGAGCTGGTGAGCGGCCGATGGAACTCCAGTCCCTGCGCCGCCGCCAGGAGCTCGATGCCGACCACCGTCGCCGTGTTCTCGGCCATGTCCAGCAGGCGGCGGGCGCCGTGGGTGGCCATGCTGACATGGTCTTCCTGATTGGCGCTGGTCGGCACGGTGTCGACGCTGCACGGATGAGCGACCATGCGGTTCTCGGCGATCAGTGCCGCGGCTGTCACCTGGGCGATCATGAAGCCGGAGTTCAGCCCGCTTTCCTTGACCAGGAAGGCCGGCAGTTCGCTCACCTTGGGATCGACCAGGATTGATGTGCGGCGTTCGGAGATATTGCCGATCTCGCACAGAGCCATGGCGATCTGATCGGCAGCGAAAGCAACGGGTTCGGCGTGGAAGTTGCCGCCCGAAATGACGTCGCCATCCTCGATGAAGACCAGCGGATTGTCGGTCACGGCGTTCGCCTCGCGCGCAAGCGTGGCGGCGGCGCTGGTCAACACATCAAGGACCGCGCCCATGACCTGGGGCTGGCAGCGCAGGGAGTAGGGGTCTTGGACCTTGGAGCAGTCGTCGCGGTGGCTGTCGCGGATGGCGGACCCCGCCATCAGCTCGCGCAGGCGGGCGGCGACGGCGATCTGGCCCGGTTGGCCGCGCAGGGCGTGAATGCGATGATCGAACGGCGCGTCGGATCCTTTCAAGGCATCGACCGACAAGGCCCCGGCGGCGATCCCGGCGGCGAACGCCGCCTCGGCCGCGAACAGACCGGCAAGGGCCAGCGCCGTCGAACACTGGGTGCCGTTCAGCAGGGCCAGGCCTTCCTTAGGGCCGAGCGTGAGCGGCGTCAGACCGACCTTGGCTAGAGCCGCTTCGGCCTCCAAGGTCTCGCCGTTCAGCCGCGCCTCGCCCACGCCGATCAGGACGCAGGACATATGGGCCAGCGGCGCCAGGTCGCCCGAGGCGCCGACCGATCCCTTAGACGGAATGCAGGGCAGGATGTCCGCGTTGACCAGAGCAATCAGGGCCTCCAGCGTCTCACGCCGAACGCCGGAGGCGCCACGCGACAGGCTGGCGATCTTCAGCACCATCAGAAGACGCGTCACCGAATCCGGCAGCAGCGGCCCGACCCCGCAGGCGTGGCTGAGAACCAGATTGCGCTGCAGCGTCTCCAGATCTTCCGGCGCGATGGAGGTGTTGGCCAGCAGGCCGAAGCCGGTGTTGACGCCATAGACGGTGCGTCCCTCGGCCACGATGGCGGCGATGGTCGCTGCGCTCTTCTCAACATCAGTCCAGGCGGCAGGTGTGACGGAGACGGTCACAGGGCCATCCAGCACGGCGCGCAGTTGGGAGAGGGTGAGGGGCGATTGGCCGATAGTCAGGGTCGTCATGGCTCAGGCCTTCAGGCTCGGCAGGTTCAGTTCGTGCTCACGAGCCGCCGCGCGGGCGATCTCGTAGCCGGCGTCTGCGTGACGCATGACGCCGGTGGCGGGGTCGTTCCACAGCACCCGTCCAAGCCGTTTGGCGGCCTCCGGCGTGCCGTCGGCGACGATGACGACGCCGGAATGCTGGGAATAGCCCATGCCGACGCCGCCGCCGTGGTGCAGCGACACCCAGCTGGCGCCCGAGGCCGTGTTCAGCAGGGCGTTCAGCAGCGGCCAGTCGGATACGGCGTCCGATCCATCCATCATGGCCTCGGTCTCTCGGTTCGGGCTGGCGACCGACCCGCTATCCAGATGATCGCGGCCGATGACGATAGGGCCGGACAATTCGCCCGACGCCACCATGTCGTTGAACATCAAGCCGGCGCAGTGGCGATCACCCAATCCGATCCAGCAGATGCGGGCTGGAAGTCCCTGAAAAGCAATGCGCTCGCCCGCCATGTCGAGCCAGCGATGCAAACCCGGATTGTCGGGGAACAGGCGCTTCATCGCCGCGTCTGTCTTTCTGATATCTTCCGGATCGCCGGTCAGGGCCGCCCAGCGGAACGGGCCGATGCCCCGACAGAACAGCGGGCGGATGTAGGCAGGCACGAAGCCGGGGAAGTCGAACGCGTTCGTCACGCCCGCGTCAAAGGCGACCTGACGAATGTTGTTGCCATAGTCGGTGGTCGGCACGCCCATCGCCTGGAAGTCCAGCATGGCCTTCACATGAGCGACGATGGAGGTGCGCGCGGCGGCGGCGACGCTGTCGGGATCGCTGACGCGCTTGTCTTCCCACTCCGCGAACGTCCAGCCCGAGGGCAGGTAGCCGTTGATCAGATCGTGCGCGCTGGTCTGGTCGGTGACCAAATCGGGCCGGATGCCGCGTCGGACCATTTCAGGCATCAGATCGGCTGCATTGCCCAACAGGCCGATCGACAACGGTTTTTTGTCCCGGAACGATTGCTCCAGCAGCGCAAGGGCCTCGTCCAGGGTTTCGGCCATGACATCGACGTAGCGCGTCCGCAGACGGAACTCGATGCGGCTGCGTTGGCATTCGATCGTGATGCAGGATGCGCCCGCCATGGTCGCGGCCAGAGGCTGGGCCCCGCCCATGCCGCCCAGGCCTGCGGTCAGGATCCATTTGCCCGACCAGTCGCCGCCGTAGTGCTGGCGGCCCGCCTCCATGAAGGTCTCGTAGGTGCCCTGAACGATGCCCTGGGTGCCGATGTAGATCCAAGACCCGGCGGTCATCTGGCCATACATGGCCAGGCCCTTGCGATCGAGTTCGTTGAAATGCTCCCAGGTCGCCCACTTTGGCACCAGGTTGGAGTTGGCGATCAGCACGCGCGGGGCGTCGGAATGGGTGCGGAAGACGCCGACCGGCTTGCCGGATTGAACCAGCAGGGTCTCGTCGGCCTCCAGCGCCTGCAGGCTTTCCACGATTCTGTCGAACGCCGCCCAATCCCGCGCCGCCTTGCCGATGCCGCCATAGACGACGAGGTCCTGGGGCCGCTCGGCGACCTCGGGGTCCAGGTTGTTCATCAGCATCCGCATGGCCGCTTCGGCGGCCCAGGTCTTGGCGGTCTTTTCCGGGCCGCGCGGGCTGCGGACGATCCGGGCGTTGGGCGTGTTCATCGTTGGCTCTCGGCGAAGGCGATGCAGGCGGTCAGGACGCGGCGCAGATGGCCGCGCATCGGCTCGGCGCGGTCCGGCTCATAGGGGCTGGGCCAGTTTTCTGGCGACACCGGTCCGGCCGGATCGAGAATGTAGCCCCGGTCCGCCAACTCCATTTGAATGGCGTGAACACCTGCGTCGGGTTGGCCGTAGTGGCGCGTGGTCCAGCCGCCCTTGAAGCGGCCGTTGACGACGACACTGTCGCCGCTGATCACACAGGCTTTTTCGACAGCCTGCGTCAGCTCGCCGGCGCAGGTGGCGCCGTCGTTGTCGCCGATGTTGAACTGAGGCAGTTCGCCCTCGAAAAGGCGCGGCACGACGGACCGGATGGAATGGGCGTCGTAGAGCACGACCGGACCTCGGCTGCGCAGTCGCTCTAGCTGGGCTTGCAGGGCGGCGTGATAGGGATCGAACCAAGTCGCGCGTCGCTCGGCGATTTCGGCCGCGTCGGGTTCTTGGTCTGGGCGATACAGCGGCTCGCCGTCGAAGGTTTCGGTCGGACACAGGCCGGTCGTGGTCATGCCGGGATAGAGTGAGACGCCCGACGGATCGCGATTCACGTCGATGACACTGCGCGACACGCCCGTTCGCACCAGGGTCGCGCCCATGTCGATCGCGAAGTCGTACAGCCGATCCACCCACCAGTCTGCGTCCTTGCGGGCCAGCCAGGATGAGGTCATCCGCGCCTCGATGGCGGGCGGAATGTCGGTCCCCGTGTGCGGCAGGCCGATCACCAGCGGCGCCGAACCTTCGTGGATGGTCAGCCAGTCCTGCATCCGTTCGGCCTCCCTCGCCAAATCGATCCACCGTGGTATGTCTAGACATATTGATCGTAACGACACGGACCTGTCCAGTGACCCTTCAGCCGCAGCCTGTGGATCGCACCCTCTGGTTCGAGGCGGCCTTGTTGCCGGACGGCTGGGGGCGCGGCGTCCGCATCGGCATCGCAGGCGGGCGGATCGTCAGTCTTGAAACAGACGTTGCGCGCAGCCCGGCGGACGAGGGGGGCGGTGTCGCCCTGCCTGGCGTCGCCAATGTCCACAGCCACGCCTTTCAGCGCGCCATGGCGGGCCTGACCGAAGCGCGCGGGCCTTCAGACGACGACTTCTGGACGTGGCGCGAGTTAATGTACCGCTTCCTTGATCGGGGCGGGCCGGAAGAGATCGAGGCCATCACCGCCCTGGCCTTCATGGAAATGCTGGAGGGCGGCTTCACCCGCGTCGCCGAGTTCCATTATCTGCACAACGACCCGTCAGGCGCGGCCTATTCGCACCGGGCCGAGATCGCTGCGCGGATCGTGGCGGCGGCGCAGGCGACGGGCATCGCCCTGACCCTGCTGCCGGTCTTCTACGCCCATGCCGGGTTCGGCGGACAACCGCCGGCGCATGGACAGCGGCGCTTCATCAACGATCTGGACGGTTTCGTCGATCTGGTCGAGCGATGCCGGACCCTGACCGCCGATCTGCCCGACGCTGTGGTCGGGGTGGCGCCGCACAGCTTGCGCGCCGTCAGCCCGGATCAGCTGAGGGCAATGCCTGCGCTGGCGGGCGATGGGCCGATCCATATCCATGTCGCCGAACAGACCAAGGAGGTCGCGGACTGCCTGGCCTGGTCTAGCGCTCGGCCGGTCGAATGGCTCTTGGCCAATGCGCCGGTCGATCAGCGCTGGTGCCTGATCCACTCCACCCATGTGACCGAGACCGAGTGGCAGGGCGTCGTCGCGCGCGGCGCCGTCGTCGGTCTGTGCCCGATCACGGAGGCCAATCTGGGCGACGGCGTCTTCCCGGCGGTCGATTTCACGCGCGCCAGCGGCCGGTTCGGCATCGGGACCGATTCCAACGTGCAGATCGGCGTCGCAGAGGAACTGCGGATGCTGGAGTACAGCCAGCGTCTTTCGTTGCGCGGCCGAGCCGTCATGGCCGATCCGCAGCGTTCGACGGGGCGCGCCTTGTTCGATCGCGCGTTGGCGGGCGGCGTCCAGGCGACAGGCGCGGCGTCGGGACTGAACGTCGGGGCGTCGGCGGACATCGTATCGCTGGATACAAGCGGCGTCGCCTTTGCGGGACGGTCGGGCGATGCGGTGCTCGACAGCTGGATCTTCGGCGCGCCGACGGGCTCGATCCGTTCGGTTTGGCGAGCGGGGCGGGAGGTCGTGAAAGACGGCCGCCATATCGCCCGAGACGGCATTGTGGCGCGCTATCGCAAGGCCTTATCGGCCGTGTTGGGATGAGCCTGCATCGCCGCATCTACGCCGATCTGGAGGGGCTTATCCTGTCCGGCGAGCTATCGCCCGGAGACCGCATTCCGTTCGAGCATGAGCTGACCGAACGCTACGGTTGTTCGCGCATGACGGTCTCCAAGGCCATCTCGGAACTGGCAGGGCGGGGGCTAGTGACGCGTCGGCGTCGCGCCGGCACCTTCGTCGCCCAGCCCAAGGCCCACGCCGCCGTCCTGGCTATTCCCGACTTGCGGGCCGAAGTGATCGAGCGCGGGCAGGCTTACGGCTATGTCCTGCTGGAGCGGATCGAACGCGAGCCGGACGGTGCGGACGAAATCGAACTGGCGTCGGGTGGTCTTCTGTTGGATCTGACCTGTCTGCACAGCGCCGACGGCGCGCCCCTGGCTTTGGAATATCGGCTCATCGCGCTCGGCGCGGCGCCTCAAGCCATAGACGTCGATTTTCGTACGGTTCCGCCGGGAAGCTGGCTCTTGGACTCCGCGCCCTGGACCGAGGCGGAGAACCGCATCTCGGCCATCGCGGCCGACGCCCGCGCTGCACGCCTGTTGGAACTCAAGCCCGGCGCCGCCTGCCTGTGCGTCGAGCGGCGGACGTGGCGGGACGGGCAGGGGGTGACGCGGGTCTGGCAGACCTTCCCCGGCGACCGCTACGATCTGGTCGCGCGTTTCTCGTCAGCCCATTCACCCGTTTTGGCCAAGGAGCCTCGCCGATGAAGGCCGATCGTCTGCTGATCGATTGCCATGTAGCCACCATGGTCGAGGGACCGGTCCCTTATGGCGCGATTCAGGACGCCGCCGTGGTCGTCGCCGATGGCCGCATCGCCTGGGTGGGACCGCGCGCTGACCTGCCGCCCGTAGAGACGGCTGAAACCGAGCGGCTGGAGGGGCGATGGATCACGCCTGGCCTGATCGACTGCCACACCCATCTGGTGTTCGGCGGAGACCGTTCTGCCGAGTTCGAACAGCGGCTCGGCGGCGCGACCTATGAGGAAATCGCACGCGCCTGCGGTGGCATCGTCTCCTCGGCCAAGGCCACGCGGGCGGCGTCTGAGGACGACCTGTTCGCTTCCGCCATGACGCGGTTGGCGGGGCTGAAGGCCACAGGGGTCACCACCGTCGAGATCAAGTCCGGCTATGGGTTGGACCTTGAGACCGAGCTGAAGATGCTGCGCGTCGCACGCAGGATCGGGCGCGACGGCGGCGTGCGTGTCTGTACCAGCTATCTGGGCCTGCATGCCGTGCCGCCTGAATATCGCGACGACCGGGCCGCCTATGTAGACTTGGCCATCGACCACATCCTGCCCGCCGCCCATGCCGAAGGTCTGGTCGACGCGGTCGACGCCTACTGCGAGCCCATTGCCTTCTCGACCGAAGAAGTGTCGCGTCTTTTCGACAAGGCGCGCGCGCTGGGGCTACCGGTCAAGCTGCACGCCGACCAGTTGTCGAACGGCGGTGGTGCTGCCCTAGCGGCGCGCTATCAGGCTCTGTCCGCCGATCACATCGAACATGCGACCGAGGAAGGCGTCGCCGCCATGGCCGCCGCCGGCGTGGTCGCCGTCCTTTTGCCCGGCGCCTATCTGATGCTGCGCGAGACCCAGGCGCCGCCCATCGATCGACTGCGCCGGCACGGCGTGCCGATGGCCGTCGCCACCGACTGCAACCCCGGCACCTCTCCCATCGCTTCCATGACCGCCGCGCTCAACCTCGCCTGCGTGCAGTTCCGTCTGACGCCGGAAGAGGCTTTGGCCGGCGCAACGCGGGAGGCGGCGCGGGCGCTGGGTCTGTTGGGTGAGATCGGCACTTTGGAAAGTGGCAAAGCCGCTGACTTCGCGATCTGGGACATCTCGCGACCTGCTGAACTGTCTTACTGGCTAGGAAAGCCGATGCTTCTCGGCCAAACATAATCACCGGTTGTGGCCGGTTGTAATGCACGTTAAAGACGCATTCCTGTTCTGGGGTGCGACTTATGGATGTAGAAGACTTCATCAGGATTTGGGCAAACGCATCGGCTTCAGAGCGGCAGACAGCGCAGTCCTTCGTTATTCAACTCTGCAGGGTTCTTGGCGTCGCCGCTCCTAACGACGAAAAGGTCGACGACCCCGATTATGGGTTCGAACGGATCGTGAGGTTCCGTCACGACGACCTCAGCTCCCATTGGGGCTACATCGACTGCTATCGTCGCGAATGTTTCGTGCTTGAAGCGAAACAGACAGCCAAGCGGTTGGCCAACACTCCCGACAAGCAGCAGATGAAGCTGGTCGGACCCGACGTTGTCGAACGAAAAATGGAGAAGGCTCGGGCTCAAGCTAAAGGCTATGCGCGAACACTGGACGAATGGCCGCCGTTTCTCATCATGGTCGACGTGGGGCGGACCATTGAACTCTGGTCCGACTTCAGCCGGATGGGAAAGACCTACCTCCAATATCCCGACCGCGAAAACTACCGGATTGCGCTTTCGGACCTGCGCGATCCCAAGATCAGGGAGCGCCTGGCGGCCGTTTGGAGCGATCCCATGTCGCTGGACCCTGCGAGGCGTGTGGAGGAGGCGACGACAGAAATTGCTGCGCTTCTGGGACGCCTGGTTCAGTCCTTCCGAAAACGCTTCTCTCGCGAGGCGGGGGCAGCGAACGATCCGGTTCATCGCGCAGCATGGGAACGGCGCGTGGCCGTCTTTGTGATGCAGTGCGTTTTCGCCATGTTTGCCGACAGCATAAAGCTAATCCCGGACCGAGCCTTTGGCGAGTTCCTGAAAAGCTATCAGGGGGCTGCGAAGAACTTCAGCAAGGCGATCAGTCAGGTGTTTCGCACGATGGATACAGGGGGTTACTGCCCGGTCCTTCGATGCGACATGCTCTGGTACAATGGCGGCTTGTATGCCGAAGATGCGGCGATCGCGGTTTCGGAAAGTGAGCTGGATATTCTTTGTAAGGCTGCGGCCTGCGACTGGGCGAAGGTCGAGCCTGCGATCTTTGGCGCGCTCATGGAAAATGCCTTGTCCGCCGGGGAGAGGGGCGAGCTTGGAGCGCATTACACGCCAAAAGCCATGGTTGAGACGTTGGTGCAGGCGACCATCATTGATGTGCTGCAGAACGAGTGGGAAGCAACGAGCGTCCAAATCGATAAGCTCGAGCGGGAGGGATATCTTCGCAAGGCGTGTGAGCTGGCGAAGTCTTTTCACGACGCCTTGTGCCACATCGCCGTGCTTGATCCTGCCTGCGGGACGGGCAATTTTCTCTACATCGCCATGGACAGGATGAAGGGCCTTGAGGGCGAGGTTGTTGAGCGGCTGGCGTCGCTGGGTGTCTCGCAGCGCGTGCTGGAGACCGATGGATTGTCGGTCGGCCCACGTCAGTTCATGGGCATCGAGAAGAACCCTCAAGCCGTCTGGATCGCCACCGTCGTCATGTGGATCGGCCATCTACAATGGCATTACCGGCACTCGGGCCAGGTGCTTACGTCCAATCCAGTTTTGAAGAATTACTGCGTCATCGAGCAGGGCGATGCGATCTTGCGGACCACTAAGATTCCCTGTTCGTCATCGAAAGACGGCGTACGGCACATCCAACCCTGCGCGCCAACATGGCCAAAAGCCCATTTCATCATCGGAAATCCACCCTTTATCGCGGGGAAGAACCTTCGCGACGAACTGGGCTCGGACTACGCCGAGGCGCTGTGGGCTTCTCGTGGAGAGCGTTTTAGGTCCGCCGATATCGTGACGGTGTGGTGGGATCGAGCGGCAGAAGTTCTAATCGAAGATGCCGCGAACCGAGGTCCGTTCGATGACCTCTCTGGTGCGCTTCGAACCCATTCCATGCCTGCGCCTGCATTGCAGCGTTTCGGTTTCGTGACGACGAATTCCATCACCCAAACATTTTCGCGCCGCGTCATTGAGGAAAGGCTTCAGGGCGACGTGCCGATCCGATTGACGTTCGCCATTGCTGATCATCCCTGGACCAAGGGTAAGGGCGCAGCAGCAGTCAGGGTGGCGATGCTGGTCGCAGAAGCAGGGCCTCCCAATGGGCGGGGAAGGCTGCTGACCGTCGCGCGGGAGAGTGCGGAAGGCGTGACCTACTCAGAGGCCAGAGGCGATATCGGCAGCGATCTCACGATCGGGCGCGGGGTCGAACGCACCGTGCGACTGAAGGCCAACGCCACTTTGGCTCACCGAGGCGTGCAATTGATGGGAGACGGCTTTCTCATTGCTTCAAAGAAAGCCGCTGCATTGGCGAACCAGTCGGTTGACCGACAGACCGCACCCCTCAGGTCCTACCGCAACGGCAAGGATTTGACGGACCGCTCGCGTAATCTGCAGGTCATCGATCTATTCGGATGGCCTCAGGACGAGGCGATCCGACAGCATCCCGGCTTCATGCAGCATTTGATGGAAACTGTGAAACCGGACCGGGACGCAAACAACAGGGCGTCCTATCGTGACAACTGGTGGATTTTTGGCGAGCCGAGACGAGAACTTCGTCGGGCCTTGAAAGGATTGCCGCGCTTCATTGCAACGGTAGAGACGTCCAAACACCGTTGGTTCCGATTTCTGGACGCCTCGATATTGCCGGATAATCGGCTGGTCTGCATCGCGTCTGACGATGCCTTCGTGCTGGGCGTGCTGTCGTCCAGGGTACACCGGGCGTGGGCGCTTGCCGTCGGCGGAAAGCTCGAAGATCGCCCTGTCTATTCTAAGGGAACGTGTTTCGACCGGTTTCCCTTCCCCGACGCAAGTCCATTGCTGCGTGAGGAAGTCGCCACCGTTGCTGAGGGCCTGGACGATCTGAGATCCCGCGTGCTGGGTCAAAATGAGGACCTGTCGATGACGGGCCTGTACAACGTGATGCAAAAGATCCTGGCGGGCGTAGCGCTTACCGACAATGATCGAACCATCCGGCAGGCAGGGTGCGTGGACCTGCTTTTGCATATTAACCAGCGTTTGGATGCGCTGGTGTTGAAAGCTTATGGATGGCCCTCTGATCTCGGTGACGAGGCCGTCATTTCACTGCTGGCGGCGCTAAATCAAAGCCGATCAGCGGAGGAAGATGCGGGCCAGATTCGTTATGTTCGACCTGACTACCAGACAGCCAGGTCTCCCAAATTCCGCAAATCACACCCATCGATGCAGAAAGAGGCGCCCACTTCTCGTCCGATCTTACCATCTGACGAAATCGCGCGGATTATGACCGTGTTGGAGGTGATGCGCGGGGAGGGGCGACCGGTGGACGTCGAACATCTCGCATCCTGTCTCGAGATTCCGAAGGGCGCGAAAGCGGTCGCCGAAAACCTACGACACACTCTGGATGTTATGACAGCCGCCGGCAGCATCTACCGAACGGACGCCGGGTGGTTCGCGCCACGGCGGATGCCGAGTTAGGGTCAGGCCTCGGCGACTCCCATTGCCTTCATCAGCGCGTCGCGGATGGCGGCTTCTGTGAAGGGTTTCTGGATCGTGGGCTGGCCGCGCCATTCGTCGGGCAGTCCGCCTTCGCCGTAGCCGGTCGAAAAGACGAACGGCACGCCGCGTTCCTTCAATGCCTCCGCGACGGGAAAGACCTGACGGCCGGCGACGTTCACGTCCAGCAATGCGGCGTCGAGATTTTCCGTGTCCCGGGCCAGTCTTTGACCGTCGTCCACATTTGAGGCCGGACCGATCGGCACGCATTCCATGTCTTCCAGAATCGTTTCCAGAAGCATGGCGACGAGCGACTCGTCCTCGACCACAAGGACACGGCGACCGGTCAGAGGTTGAGTCATTGTGCGGCCGTCCTGTCCAATGGAACCGTCAGTTCCGCGATCAATCCATCGGGGGCGTAGACCAGATCGATCTCGCCCGCCAGATCATGTCGAATGTTTCGTTCTATCAAACGGCTACCAAAGCCTCTTCTGTCCGGAACCGTAACTTTGGGGCCGCCGATTTCGCGCCAGCTCAGCTTCAGTTTGCGGTCGCGCTGATCCGCCAGACCCCAGTCGATGAGGATGCGACCGTCCGGCGTATGAAGGGCGCCGTATTTCGCAGCATTCGTCGCAAGCTCATGGAAGATCATGCCCAGAGACAGAACGACGGCGGGCTCCAGCGACACCGGCGGTCCATTCAGGCTGATGCGGGTCGGCCCGTAGGCTTCAGTCTCGTGTTCCAGAATGGCGCGCAGGTCGGCGCCCTCCCAGTGGCTTTGCGTCAACAGATTGTGGGTGTGCGAAAGCGCCATGATGCGGGACTGAAAGGTCTCGGCGAAGCTGGACGGATCGGTGTTGGAGCGGGCCGTCTGGATGGCGATGGATTGGACCGTGGCGAGTGTGTTCTTCACGCGGTGATTCAGTTCGTCGATCATCAACTTCTGGCGCTGGGCGGCCAGGACGTTCTCGGTGATGTCGTGGCCCTGCACGAAGATGCCCACGACCGCACCTGCGTCGTCCCGGATCGGCTGATAGATGAAGTTGAGATAGACGGTTTCTAGCAGCCCGTCGGGCTTGCGCTGCAGCTGGGCCGCGCTCTCGCGCCCTTCATAGGGTTCGCCTGTGGCGAAGACACTGTCGAGAAACTCGTAGAAGCCCTGGCCTTCCAGTTCCGGCAGGGCCTGCCTGACGGGCTTGCCGGCGATATCCCTGTGACCAATGAGCTGGCTGTAGGCGTCGTTGTGCATCTGGAACCGGTGATCCGGCCCGGACAGGATGGCGACGAAGCCAGGGGCCTGCATGAACATTTCAACGAGGCGATTGCGCTCGGTCTCCAGGCGACGATTGTCCTCCTGCACCGACTGGGCGCGACGCAGGACCGAGCCGCCGACAATCGCGTCCAGCGCGGTTGTCGGCTCATCCGGGCGGATGACGGGCGCCAAATCCGTCACATCCGTGGTGTGCTGAAGCAGCATGACCACTTCGCCGTCGGCGTTCAGGATGGGCGTATGGGTGGCGCTCCAAAGGCGCTCTTCGAAAATCTCGCTGCCGTCCGGCTGGGCTCGGGGCATTGAAAAGCGCACGACCGCCAGGTGATCGCGTTGTCGGGTATCACGCGCTTTTTCCAGTGAGGCACGGACTTGGCGGACGTTCTCTGGGGCGTCCGAGCCAGGGCCCGAGTCAAAGGCGGCAAAAAGCGGTTGACCCAACACTTCGCTGCGCTTGGCGCCCGTCACATCCATATAGGCCTGGTTGACCTCCGCGATCCGAAGGTCAGGCGTAAGCAGCACATAGGGATTGGGCGAGGCCTCGAAAGCCGCACCCAGATTGACGGTCGGATCGACAGATTTTGCCGCTTCGTTCAACGCTTACCCCGCACAGCTTGGCGATAACGCGCCACATCGAAATCGGTTCTCTCACCGTGTGTCGTGATCTGTGATCGCAAGATGATTGGCGCGCCGCCGTAATTTGCTAATCAGCGCGCATGACAATTGCCGGCGTTTTCGCCACCCTTTCGCTCATGATGGCGCCCGCAGCCGACCAGCCCACTGTCCGCATTCCGCAGGGCGTCCTGAACGGACGCGCGGATGCCGAAGTGGCTGCGTTCAAGAATATTCCCTATGCCGCGCCGCCGACGGCCGAGCGGCGTTGGCGACCGCCCGGTCCCGCGCCGACCTGGCAGGGCCAGCGCGACGCCTCGACATATGGTCCGCTGTGCATCCAGGCGCCCCCGAACGGCGACCCCGGCGTCGGTCCCTTGCCGATGAGCGAGGACTGTCTGAACCTGAACGTCTGGCGGCCCATCAGCGCGGCTCAGCCCGCGCCGGTCATGGTCTGGATCCACGGCGGCGGCCTGGTGAACGGGTCGGGAACCGCGCCGCTGTATGACGGAACGAACCTGGCCAAGCGCGGCATGGTCGTGGTGACGCTGAACTATCGACTGGGGCGGCTGGGCTTCTTCGATCATCCGGCGCTGGCGGCCGAGCGGCCGGCAGGCGAGGCGGCTGGCAACTACGGTCTGATGGACGTGACGGCGGCGCTGAAATGGGTGCGCGCTAATATCGCGGCCTTTGGCGGCGACCCCAAGAACGTGACCATCTTCGGCGAATCGGCGGGCGGGGCGATCGTCACGCGGCTGATGATCTCGCCCCCGGCGCGCGGTCTGTTCGATCGGGCGATCGTTCAGTCCGGACTGGGGCGGGAGTTACAGACGCCGCTGGACCGCAAGGGCCCCTATGGCGCGCCCTCAGCGCGGGAGCGCGGCGAGGTCTGGGCCTATGGCGCGGGACTGCGAACGGCGGCGGATTTGCGCGCGGCGCCGGCCGATCTGTTCCTGACGCCGCCGCCGGTCTTCGCCAACGGCGACCTGACGCTGATCGACGGGAGGATCGTGCCGTCCACCGTCGAGGTGGCCTTCAAGGCGGGTCGGCAGGCCCCGGTGCCCTTCATCATCGGCAGCAACAGCGCCGAGTTCTGGTGGATGCGGCCCACGGATCGCAACGGCTATGGTCAGATCGACGACGACATGACCTGGCTCGAGCGCGCCGACGCCGTCCAGGCCTATGGCGGGCTGGAGGCGTTTGACAAGCTGGCGATCACGGATCTGGTGTTTTCGGAGCCCGCCCGTATGCTGGCGCGACTGCATACCAAGGCGGGCCATCCGGCGTGGCTCTATCGGTTCGATATCTCGTCGCCACAGAATCCCGAGCCGCATGGCGGCGCGACCCATGCGATCGAGCGGCCCTATGTGTTCGGCACGTTGAACACCCTGCCGTATCCGGTCGAGGATCGGGATCGAAAGGCATCGGAGGCCATGATGGGCTACTGGACCGCCTTCGCGCGCTCGGGCGATCCGAACGGCGTCGGGCGGCCACGCTGGCCCACGGCGACATTGAGGGACACCCGGCTGATGAACTTCGTGAATCCGGGACCGACCGTGACGCCCGTGCCGTTGAGCGCCAGGCTGGACCTGCTCGAGCGGTTCCGCGAGCGGCCCAGACCCTGAGAGCAAGCGTCAGCCGGCGGAGGTCGCGCCCGACTGTTTTTCCTTCAGCGTGACCAGCTCTTCGGCCATGGTCGGGTGGACGGCGCAGGTGGCGTCCCACTGCGCCTTGGTCAAGCCGGCCTTCACGGCGATCGCGGCCAGCTGGATCATCTCGGGGCTGTCGGGGCCGACGATATGGACGCCGACCACGCGCTGGCTGTCGGCATCGACCACCAGCTTCATCAGCACCCGTTCATCCGAGCCGGTGAAGGCGTATTTCATGGGCCGGAACCGGGTGACATAGACATCGACGCCGTTCGAGCAGGAGCGGCGGGCCTCCGCCTCGCTGAGGCCCACGACCCCGACCGGCGGCTGACTGAAGACGGCGGTGGCCACGGCCTCGTAGTCGAAATGCTGGGGATTGTCGCGATAGACGGTCTGATGGAAGGCGACGGCTTCGCGGATGGCGACGGGCGTCAGATTCATCCGGTCGGTGACGTCGCCGATGGCCCAGATATTGTCGGCCGTCGTCCTGGAATGGGGATCGACCTTGATGGCGCCCGCTTCATTCAGCTCGACCCCAGCGCTCTCCAGCCCCAAATCCTTGACGTGAGGGATCCGGCCGGTGGCGAACATGACGACGTCCGTCTCCAGCTTCATGCCGTTTTCGAGGTGGTTGATGAGGCCGGTCTCGGTCTTTTCGATCTTCTCGTGCTGGCAGCCCAGAATGACCTTGATGCCGCGCTTTTCGATCTCTCCGGCCAGGTGCGCGCGCACATCGTCGTCGAAGCCGCGCAGGATGTTGGGGCCGCGATAGATCAGCGTCGTCTCCACGCCCAGGCCCGCGAAGATGCCGGCGAACTCCACCGCGATATAGCCGCCGCCTGCGATCAGGATGCGCTTGGGCAGTTCAGGCAAGTGAAAGGCTTCTTCGGACGTGATCGCGTGCTCAATCCCCGGCATTTCGTCCGGCTTCCACGGGCGGCCGCCCGTGGCGATCAGGATCTTCTCGGCGGTGATGGTGCGATCCTTGCCGACGATCTCAACCGTGTGGGCGTCTTTCAGAACCGCGCGCCCGTGGACCAGTTCGACCCCGGCCTTGCCCAGATTGGCGGCATAGATGCCGGACAGGCGCGCGATCTCGACGTCCTTGGCTTCAAGGAAGGTGGGCCAGTCGAACTTCGCATTGTCGAACGACCAGCCGTAGCCCTCGGCGATCTCGAGCGTGTGGCTGACTTCGGATGCCATGACCATGAACTTCTTGGGCACGCAGCCGCGGATCACGCAGGTGCCGCCGACACGATATTCCTCGGCGACCGCGACCTTCTTGCCATCCAGCGCCGTCAGCCGCGCCGCCCGCACCCCGCCCGAACCGGCGCCGATGACGAAGAGGTCGTAGTCGTAGTCGGCCATAGGTCGGATTCCGTTCAGCGGCAGGCATCGCCATTTAAGCCACGCTGCGCGAAATCCAAGAGCTCAACGGTCTGTTCAGACCTAATCAGGTTGGTCGCGTCGAGTCGTTCAGTTGATCCGCGGCGCCTTGCAGTTGGCGGCGATAAAGGCCTCGTGGGTCGGCATTCGCGCCACGCCCTGCTGGATCATCGCCTTCATCTTCTGCAACCATTGCTGGACCTGCGCCAGAGGGATGGTCTCCGTGATCGGATCGTGCCGCTCGGGGATGACGCCTTGGCCGAGCAACACGGCGATCCAGCTCGTCTCCTGAAACAGTTCGTCCTCATAGCGGAAGATGCGGCCCCGGCTGTGGAACTGATCCATCTTTTGCTTCAGCGTCTCGGGAATCGGCATGGCCCGCACGTGGCGCCAAAGGGGCGAGTCGTCGCGCGCCGTGGCGTGATAGTGCAGGATGATGAAGTCGCGGATGCGCTCGGTCTCCAGCCGCATCATGCGGTTGTAGTTGTCGATATCGGCCTGGGCGAAGCCGGTGTCGGGGAAGTGCAGCAGCAGTTTGGATATGCCCGACTGCACCAGATGGATGGAGGTCGATTCTAGTGGTTCCAGGAACCCCGACGCCAGGCCCAAGGCCAGACAGTTCTTGTTCCAGGCCTTCTTTCGGCGACCGGTGGTGAAGCGCAGGAAGTTGGGTTCCGCCATCGCCTCGCCGTCCAGGGAGGCGCGCAGCCGGGCCTGGGCTTCGTCGTCGGAGATGTAGGGGCTGCAATAGACATAGCCGTTGCCAGTGCGGTGCTGCAGCGGAATGCGCCAGCGCCACCCCGCCTCAAGGGCCGTCGATTGGGTATAGGGCGTCGGATCGCCGACCCGGGTGCAGGGCATGGCCACAGCACGGTCCGCCGGCAGCCAATGGGTCCAGTCCTCGTAACCTGTCTTCAGCGCGCCTTCGATCAGCAGGCCGCGGAAGCCCGAACAGTCGATGAAGAAGTCCGCCTCCAGCTCGCGGCCGTCGTCCAACCGCACCGACTGGATGAAGCCGTCGCCGTCGCGCAGGCGCACGTCGGCGATCTTGCCTTCGTGACGCACGATGCCTTGCGACTCGGCGCGCTGGCGGAGGAACTTGGCGTACAGGCCGGCGTCGAAATGAAAGGCGTAGGTCATCTGTGAGCCGGCTCCGCGCGGGTCGGTGTCAGGCCGGGTGAACCGGCCCATGCGCGCCGCCATCGTCGTGACGGAATAGGCGTCCAGGTCGTCGTCCAGCCCCGCCTTGTTCAGCCTTAGCCAATATTGGTGGAAGGAGGCGGCGTCGATGCGCGTGCCATAGGTTCCGAACGGGTGGAAATAGCTCCGGCCCTTCTGGAACCAGTCATTGAACTGGATGCCCAGCTTGTAGGTGGCTTGAGTGGCGCGGACGAATTCGTTCTCGTCGATGCCCAGCAACTGGTTGAACAGCAGGATCGGCGGAATGGTCGCCTCGCCGACGCCAACCGTGCCGATAACCTCCGACTCGACCAACTCGACCTTCACCGTGCCGCGCGTGACATGCGCCAGTGCGGCGGCCGCCATCCAGCCGGCCGTGCCACCCCCGACGATCAGAATGCGTTTCAGCGGAGCAGGAGTCATCGGGCGTAACCGGTGAAGAGGGGAATGCTTGGGCAGATCGGCGGCTGCCTTTGTGATCAGTCGCGCGAACTGCAGGGCTTGTCGATCCTGGTTCTCTGACGGGGCGATACAAACCGGCGAAAAACGCGATCTAGCCTCGCAGTAAAGCCAGCCAGCCGTGTATCCATACATTCTGGAGAAAGACGATGGTGGGTGATGTAGGGTTCGAACCTACGACCCGCTGATTAAGAGTCAGCTGCTCTACCAACTGAGCTAATCACCCGACCGATCGTCTGCGTCTTCGGGGGCGAGGCCTTGCCGAAGGGCGCTCCTACTACCCAGCGGTTCGGGGGTTGGCAAGCGCTTTCGCAAACTTTCTGCGACGGAGTATGGTCCCCGTGGAATCAGCCGCGGCAAGCGGCGGGGGAGCGAACATCATGGCCTTCTGGAACCGTCGTCGATCGATCGACACCATGATGGCGCCGCACGACGGACCGCGGCTGAAGCCGACGTTGAGCTGGCCGCACCTGCTGGCCCTGGGCGTGGGGGCCATCGTCGGCACCGGCATCCTGACGCTGATCGGGGTCGGGGCGGGGTTGGCGGGCCCGGCCGTGTTGATCAGCTTCGGCCTCGCGGGACTGGTCTGCGCCTGCGCGGCTCTGGCCTATGCCGAGCTGTCGACCATGATGCCGACGGCGGGCAGCGCCTACACCTATTCCTATGCCGTGCTGGGTGAGTTGATCGCCTGGATCGTGGGGTGGAGTCTGATCTTGGAATATTCGCTGGTCGTCAGCGCTGTGGCGGTGGGCTGGTCCGGCTATGCGGTCGGTTTCCTGAGCGGGCTGGGGATCGATCTGCCGACGGCGCTGGTCGCCGGGCCGCATGCGGGGGGCATCATCAACCTACCGGCCGTGGCCATCATCGGGGTGGTGACGGGCCTGCTTCTGCTGGGCACCAAGGAGAGCGCGACGCTGAACGCGGTGCTGGTCCTGATCAAGATCGCGGCCTTGGTGGTGTTCGTCGCCATCGCCCTGCCGGCGTTCAAGCCCGAGCATTTCACGCCCTTCATGCCCAACGGCTTCGGCGCGCCCTTCGTCCAAACCGGGGTAATGGCGGCGGCGGCGATCATCTTCTTCGCCTTCTACGGCTTTGACGCCATCTCGACGGCGGCGGAAGAGACCAAGAAGCCTGAGCGTGACCTGGCCATCGGCATCGTCGGCTCCATGCTCATCTGCACGGCGCTATATCTGGTCGTCGCGGCCGCAGCCATCGGCGCGCGGCCGGTCGCGACCTTCGCCAGCAGCCCCGAGCCGCTGGCCCTGATTCTGCGTCAGATGGGGCAGGGGACGGCGGCCCAGTGGATCGCCGCTGCGGCGGTGATCGCGCTTCCGACCGTCCTGCTGGCCTTCCTGTTCGGGCAAAGCCGCATCTTCCTGGGCATGGCGCGCGATGGCTTGCTGCCGCGTCGCCTGGCCAAGGTATCGAGCCGGGGCGTGCCGGCGGTGGTGACTGTGTTCACCGCCATCGTCGTGGCGATTCTGGCGGGGTTGTTGCCGCTGGACGAACTGGCGTCGCTGGCCAACGCCGGGACGCTGGCGGCCTTCTGCTCGGTCGGGGTTTGCCTGATCGTGCTGCGCATCCGCGAGCCCGGTCGCAAGCGGGTGTTCAAGGCGCCGCTGTGGCCGCTGGTTGGAGCGGTCAGCGTGATCGGCTGCTTGGTCTTCTTCCTGAGCCTGAAGCCGGTGACGCAGATCGGCTTCGTGGTCTGGAACGTGGTCGGCGTGGCGATCTATCTGCTGTGGTCCTCGCGGAACTCCCGCCTCGCCAAGGGCGAGGAGACGGCGGCCTGATGGCGTTGCGCGATCTGACGGGCGCCGTCGATTTCGCCGTGCTGAACGGCATGACGGGCGGGGACGACGCCATCAATGAGGAGGTGTTGGGCCTGTTCGTCAATCAGGCCGGCCTGTGGTCCGTCATGATGGATCCCAAGGTCGAGGGCTGGCGCGACGGGGTCCATACGATCCGAGGCGCGGCGGCGGGCATCGGCGCGCGAGACCTGGCGGTGATCTGCGCCGAGGCGGAAGCGGTGGATCAGAAGCTGGCTGCGCCGGCGGTTGAGCGGGTGCGCGATGCGCTGGCGACGGCCTTGGCTGATGTCGCGGCCTATCGGCACGAAATCATGCTGAGAAGTCTCAAGACCTAGTCGGGCTTGTCGCGTTCAGCTGCGCGTGCGGTCGTAGGTCGCGAACTCGTGGGCGATGCAGCGGTCGATGAGCAGCCGCCAGACGGGTTCGGCGATGTCGGGTGACAGATCGTGGGCCTCGGCTGAGACCAGAACCTTGGCGACCACGTCGTCGATCCGGGCCTGGTCGAAGACGGCGTCGCGGTCGGGCTTGATGCGGGCGGCGGCGTCCATGTAGCGCTGACGCTCGGCCAGCAGGGCGACCAGGGCGCGATCCAGGGCGTCGACGCCCTGGCGGACCTCGGCCATCGACTGGCATTCGGCGGGATCGACGCGCGCATCGACGGCGACAAGAGCAGGCTTTGACATGGGCGTGGGGTTAGCGGGTCAGGCCGCCCAAGCCAAGCCGTCAGACTGTCTCAACCGACGAAGGCGCGTTCCAGAACATAGTCGGCCGGTTCGGCGTTGGAGCCTTCCTTCAGGCCATAGGTCTCCAGCAGTTCGCCGGCTTCCTTGATCATGGCCATGGAGCCGCACAGCATGGCGCGGTCGCGGGCGGGGTCGAAGCCCTCGGGTAGGCCCAGGTCGCGGAAGAAGTCGCCGGACTTGATGCGGTCGGTGATCCGGCCGGGGGTTTCGAAATCCTCACGGGTCACGGTGGGGTAATAGGTCAGCTGTGCCTGGGCCTCTTCGCCGATCAGTGGATCGTCGTGGATCTCGCGGGTGAAGAAGTCGCGATAGGCCAGGTCGGCGACGCTGCGGACCGTGTGGATCACATAGACATGGCCGAAGCGGGAATAGGTCTCTGGATCGCGCGCGACGCTGAGCCAGGGCGCCAGACCCGTTCCCGTGCCGATCAGGAACAGGCGCTCGCCGCCGGTCAAGGCGTCTAGCACCAGCGTGCCCGTCGGCTTCTTGCCCATCAGGACGGTGTCGCCGGGCTGGATTTTCTGCAGGCGCGAGGTCAGGGGGCCGTCGGCGACCTTGATCGAGAAGAACTCCAGCTCCTCGGCCCAGCAAGGGCTGGCGATGGAATAGGCGCGCAAAACAGGCTTTCCGCCGTCTTCGCCGGGCAGGCCGATCATCACAAACTCGCCCGAGCGGAAGCGGAAGTCCTCGGGCCGTTTGACGCCGAAGCTGAACAGGCTGTCGGTCCAATGGCGCACCCACAAAACCTCAAGCTCATTGAAGGGGCTGGCTTTCACGGGGGCGGGGGAGCGGGCGGCGTCTGTCATCGTGCCGTCTCTCTAATCTGAGAACCCCTCGCAGGGAAGGACAAGCCTTTCGCCCGGCGACGACATTTCCTCGTGACGGCTTGCAGAAGCACCGCTAGCGTCTCGACCCATGCGCACCATTCTTCTCGCCTCGACCATCCTCCTGTCGGCCACATCGGCGCTCGCACAGGAGACGCCCTCCAACATCCTGACGCCCGAACGGGTCTTCTCCAGCCCCAGCCTGAATGGTCCGGTAGCCAAGGGAGTCAGCCTGTCGCCCGATGGACAGCTGGTCGCCTTCCTGCGTTCGCGCGAGGACAATGTAGATGTGCAGGACCTGTGGGCGGCGCCTACGGGCGAGGGCGAACCCTATAAGCTGATCGACGCACGGGCGCTGGTTCCCGACGCCGGCGAACTGTCGGAGGCCGAAAAGGCCCGGCGCGAGCGGATGCGGATCAGTGCGCGCGGCGTGGTCGAATATTCTTGGGACCAGCAGGGCCGCTACATCCTGGCGCCGCTGGAAGGCGACATCTTCCTGGCGAACCGGGCGGACGGCAAGGTGCGCCGCCTGACCGAGACGCCGGCCGACGAGATCGACGCCAAGGTGTCGCCGAAGGGCAGCTATGTCTCCTATGTCCGCGATCAGAATCTGGTCGTCTATGATCTAGCGAGCGGCAAGGAGACGCCGATCACCGACGACGGCGCGGGCCTGATCACCTGGGCCACCGCCGAGTTCATCGCCCAGGAGGAGATGGATCGCGACACCGGATACTGGTGGAGCCCCGACGAGCGCTACATCGCCATGACGCGCGTGGACGAGAGCCCAGTCGATATCGTGCCGCGTTTCGAGATCACCGGCGGCGGCGCGACGATGGTGGAGCAACGCTATCCTCGCGCGGGCCGGCCCAATGCGGTGGTCGAACTGTATGTGCGCGACCTACAGGGCGGGGGACGGGTCAAGGTGGACCTGGGATCTAATACCGACATCTATCTGGCGCGGGTGAACTGGTCCGGCGACGGCAAGACCCTGTATGTCCAGCGTCAGTCGCGCGACCAGAAGACTTTGGATCTGCTGAGCGTCGATCCGACGACCGGCGCATCACGCGTGATCCTGAGCCAGAAGGCGCAGGCCTGGGTCGATCTAAACGACGACTTCCGCGTCCTGTCTGACGGCCGGTTCATCTGGTCCAATGAGGATTCGGGTTGGCGGCACCTGTATCTGTACGACCGCAACGGGCGTCGCCTGCGGGCCATCACGCGCGGCGACTATCCGGTCAAACATCTGGACGGCGTCAACGAACAGACTGGCGACGTCTATTTCACCGCCTCGATGCGCGACGGCAAGGAACTGCCGATCGAGCAGCAGATGTTCCGCGCCAATCTGAACCGCACCGTGGATCCGGTCGCGGTGACGCCGGGCGGCGGCTGGTGGAGCGTGTCGGTCAACGGGCCGGCGACGGCCTATGTCGGCAACTATTCCGATCCGGCGACGCCGGCGCAGTCGGCCCTGTACCGGATCGACGGAACGCGGGTGCGATGGATCGAGGAGAACAGGCTGGACGCCAGCCATCCGTTCGCGCCCTACGTTTCGCGGCTGCGCGCGCCCGAGTTCGGCACCATGCAGAGCCATGGCCAGACGTTGGTCTGGCGCATGACCACGCCCCCCGACTTCGATCCGTCCAAGAAGTATCCGGTGGTGATGCAGGTCTATGGCGGCCCCGGCACTGGGGCGGGCGTGCAAAAGAGCTGGCAGCCCCTGACCAACCAACTGCTGACCGAGGCGGGCTACATCGTCTTCCGCGTCGACAATCGCGGCGAGGGCGACCGGTCGCAGGCGTTCGAGACCAGCATCTATCGCCGTCTGGGCATTCCGGCGGTCGAGGATCAGGCCCAGGCCGCGCAATGGCTGAAGACCCTGCCTTACGTCGATGCCGACCATATCGCGGTGATGGGCTGGAGCTTCGGCGGCTTCCTCAGCCTGCTGACACTGACCGACAAGGACGCCGGCCTGGCCTCGGCCCTGGCGGGCGCGGCGCCGACGGAATGGAGCCTGTACGACACCCACTACACCGAACGGTATATGTCCACGCCCCAGGCCAATCCGGAGGGCTATGCCGCCACCGACGTCCTGCCGCGGCTGGATGACATGACGGGGCGGCTGCTGCTGCTGCACGGCATGGCCGACGACAACGTCATCTTCGGCAATGCGACGCGCGTCATCGACGCCTTGCAGGCCAAGAGCGTGCCGTTCGAAATGATGCTCTATCCCGGCCAGCGGCACGGCGTCCGCGGCGATCCGAGGCAACTGCAACAATGGCGCACCTATCTCGACTTCCTGGACCGCACGATCGGCAAGCGGGCCGAACCCAAGGCCGACTGATTCTGGCGGCTGCGGTCGCGCTGGCCCTTGCGGGCTGCGCGACCGGTCAGGGCGCCTATCCAACTGCATCCGCCGTGGTCGCGGCGGGGCGGGCGAACGACAGCGCCCATTCGGTGCTGGTCTGGACCGCGACATCACCTAGCCGGGGCGTGTCGGCGATTTCCGGCATGCCGATCCTGCTGAAGGACAATATCGAGACGGCGGACATGCCGACCACCGCCGGATCGTTGGCGCTGGCGAACAATGCGCCGGGACGGGACGCGCCGTTGGTCGCGCGCCTGCGCGCCGCTGGGGCCGTAATCGTCGGCAAGACCAATCTGTCGGAATGGGCCAATATCCGGTCGTCGGACTCGATCAGCGGCTGGAGCGCTGTCGGCGGCCAGACGCTGAACCCCTATGATCCCGCGCGTACGCCTTGTGGATCGTCGTCCGGCAGCGGGGCGGCGGTGGCGCTGGGGCTGACGCCCGTCGCCATCGGAACGGAGACAGACGGGTCGATCACCTGCCCGGCGTCGGTCAACGGCGTGGTCGGGTTCAAACCGACTGTGGGCCTGGTCTCGCGCACCCACATCGTGCCCATCAGCCATTCGCAGGACACGGCCGGGCCGATGGCGACCACCGTCAGGGATGCGGCCAGGGTGCTGACCGTCATCGCCGGGTCCGATCCGGCCGATCCGGCGACGGTCGAGGCCGATGCGCGCAAGGTCGACTACGCCGCCGGGCTGGACGCCAACGCGCTGCGCGGTGCGCGGATCGGGGTGATGCGGTTCCTGAAAGGCTACTCGCCCGAAACGCAGGCGGTGTTCGAGCAGAACCTGAAGGCCTTGCGCGATGCCGGCGCCGTGCTGGTCGATCTGCCCGAGGGACCGGACGGTCGCGCCATCGGCGCGGCCGAGTTCAAGGTGTTGCTCTATGAGCTGAAGCACGATCTGAACGCCTATCTGGCCTCGACGGACCCGGAGCAGGTCCGCACCCGCACCCTGGCCGACGTCATCGCCTTCAACGCCGCCGAACCGCGCGAGACGGTGCTGTTCGGTCAGGACATCTTCGAGCGCGCCCAGGCGATGGGCGATTTGACCGACGCTGACTATCTGGAGGCGCGCGCAACCTCGCTTAGGCTGGCGGGGCCTGAGGGCATCGATCGACTGATGAGGGACAATGGCGTGATCGCCCTGATCGCGCCCACCACGTCGCGCGCCTGGACCAACGATCCCAAGGACGACGACGATATGCAGGGATCGGCCAGCCGACTGGCCGCCGTCGCCGGCTATCCGCACCTGACCGTGCCGATGGGCTTTGATCGGGGAATGCCCATGGGAATCAGCTTCCTTGGCGGGAAGTGGGACGATGCGCGCATCCTTTCGCTGGGTTACGCCTTCGAACAGGTGACCCAGGCCAGACGGCCGCCGCCTGGCGTTCGACGCTGACATCCTTTGGGGCGGCCGCTGAGAGTGCGGCATGTGCAAATTTAGCCTCAACGTCATATCGACGATCGCAGCATGAGCGATCTGATCGCCAATATCGTCGGCTCGGCGGCTGCGATCTGCTCGATCACCAGCTTCGCGCCTCAGGCGGTCAAGATTTGGAAGGAGCGCGACGCGTCATCGGTCAGCTTGAAGACCTATTCCCTGACCGTGACCTGTTTCGTGCTTTGGGTCGTCTATGGGATCATGACGAAGGCCTGGCCTGTCACGGTCGCCAACGCATGCGCCCTGGTGATGGCGTCCGGCGTGCTGGTGATGAAGTGGCGGTTCCGCGACGGCGATCCGGAGAAGTGATCAGACCTTTCCCCGACGTGATCTTGGCGCCCCCGCCGATGCGGGCTAACCCGTAGTTCACAACGTCCAACAGGGAGACGCCCCCAATGCCCGATCTCGCACAAGTCACCGAACACATCCGCGGCGCCGTCGGCGACAACTCCGGCCTCGGCAAGACCGTCAAGCTCGATCTCGGCGACGAGGGCAAGATCTACATCGACGGCGCCTCCACGCCGAACACGGTGACGAACGAGGACAAGCCCGCCGACGCCACCGTCTCGATGAAGTGGGATGACTTCATGGCTCTGTCGGAAGGCAAGCTGGACCCGATGATGGCCTTCATGCAGGGCAAGCTGAAGATCGCCGGCGACATGATGATCGCCCAGAAACTGGCTCCGCTGCTGAAGCGCTGATGCCGGTCTGAACGACCAGCTATGGCGGCGCGGCTCCCGACAAGGGACCGCGCCGTTTTCGTATCGAGCGTCCGGCAGAGACGCGAACGGGAAAGAGGAAACGACATGGACTTCAAACATTCCGACCGCGCCCTGGATTGGCACGCCCGCGTCCGTCGCTTCCTGGACGAGCAGGTCATCCCGCGCGAAGCCGAATATTTCGCACAGGTCCGCGAGGATTCGAACCGTCAGCCGCCGGTCATGGAGACGATGAAGGCGGCCGCGAAGGAAGCCGGACTTTGGAATATGTTCCTGCCCGGCGAACACGGGGCGGGTCTGACCAATCTGGAATACGCGCCGCTGGCCGAGATGATGGGGCGGCATCTGTGGTCGGCCGAGGTGTTCAACTGCAACGCCCCCGACACCGGCAATATGGAGGTGCTCCATATGTACGGAAATGCCGAGCAGCAGGCGCGCTGGCTGAAGCCCCTGATGGCCGGCGAAATCCGTTCGGCCTTCCTGATGACCGAGCCTGAGGTCGCCTCGTCCGACGCCACCAACATCCAGACCCGGATCGAGCGCGACGGCGACCACTATGTCATCAACGGCCGCAAATGGTGGTCGACCAATATGGGCCATCCGAATCTGGCCGTGACCATCGTCATGGGCAAGACCGACCCCGACGCCGCATCCCACGCCCAGCAATCGCAGATCATCGTGCCGGCCGACACGCCTGGCTTCCGTGTCGAGCGGATGCTGTCGGTATTCGGCTATGATGAAAAGCCGATCGGCCATGCCGAGGTCGTGCTGGAAAATGTCCGCGTGCCGGTCGAGAACTTGATCGCCGGCGAGGGCAGGGGCTTCGAGATCGCTCAGGGGCGGCTTGGCCCGGGCCGTATTCACCACTGCATGCGCACGATCGGTGCGGCCGAGCGGGCGCTGGAACTGATGGTGACGCGGCTGTTGAACAGAACGGCGTTCAAGAAGCAGTTGGCCGAGCATTCGGTCTGGGAACAGCGCGTCGCGGAGGCGCGCACCAACATCGAGATGTGCCGCCTGCTGGTGCTGAAGGCCGCCTGGATGATGGATCAGGCGGGAGCCAAAAACGCGCGTTCCGAGATCGCCCAGATTAAGGTCGCCGCGCCGAAGATGGCTTTGCAGATCATCGACGACGCCATTCAGGCGTTCGGCGGCGCCGGTGTCTCGGGTGACACGCCTTTGGCCGAGCTTTACGCGGGTGTCCGCACCTTGCGCATCGCCGACGGCCCGGACGAGGTCCATAATCGCACCATCGCGCGGTTGGAATACGCCAAACATGGCGGCCGCCCGATGCGCTGATATGTGATCCCGAACGCCAAGTGCTTGGGAACCTTGGCCTTGTTGGTGCGTTTGTTCGGCACTGACAAGGCGCTGGGGCTGGTGTCGGACGGGACAGCTGACATGAATGCGCGCTCCGAGCCCGACCCGCGGGTTGCGTCAGACGTGGCGCGGTTCAAGTCTGTTCGCGCGCGCATGATCGCTCTGGCTGAAGGTTTGTCTGCCGAGGATCTGTCAGCTCAGTCGATGGCGGATTGCAGCCCAGGGAAATGGCATCTGGCGCACACCAGCTGGTTTTTCGAGGCGATGATCCTGTCGTCCGATCCCGGATACCAGCCCGTCGATCCGCGTTTTCAGCAGCTGTTTAACTCCTACTATGAGGCTTTGGGCGAGCGGGTCAGGCGGGACCAGCGCGGGCTGATGACTCGCCCCTCCGTCGATGAGGTCCTGGCCTATCGCCGAGAGATCGACCGCCGGATGGTCGCCTGGCTGGCGCAGGGCGAGACCAGCGGCCATCAACGCTATCTGTTCGAGCTGGGTCTGCACCACGACCAGCAGCATCAGGAGCTTTTCCTGATGGATGTGCTGAACCTGATGTCGCGCTCTCCGCTCGACCCCGCCGCCTATGAGATCGAGCCCAGAGCCGAGGCGCTTCAAAACACGCGCGTTGGAACGGTGGCGTTCGAAGGCGGTCTGGTGACGATCGGCCACGACCAATCGGGCTTCGCCTTCGACAATGAGGGGCCGTCGCACCGCGTCTGGCTGGAGCCGTTCGCTCTGGCTGCGGATCTGGTGACGAACGGCGACTGGATCGCCTTCATCCAGGATGGCGGCTATTTGCGGTCCGAGCTGTGGCTGTCTGACGGCTGGGCGACGGTCAAGGCTGAGGGCTGGACCGCGCCGCTGTATTGGCGTTTGGCTAATGGCGCCTGGACCGTGATGGGTCTGACGGGGCGTAAACCTGTCGATCCTACTGCGCCGGTTCGCCACATCAGCTTTTATGAGGCCGACGCTTTTGCCCGTTGGGCCGGCAAGCGACTGCCGTCCGAGGCGGAATGGGAACATGCCGCCGCCTCTTCGCCTGATGCGTTCTCGAACCTGGTTGGCGAAGTGTGGCAGTGGACGTCCAGCGCCTATGCGCCCTATCCCGGTTTTCAGCCGACGCCGGGCACCGCCGCCGAATACAACGGCAAGTTCATGGCCAATCAGATGGTGCTGCGAGGCGGATCTTTCGCCACGCCGCCGGGCCATGACCGCATCACCTATCGCAACTTCTTCTATCCCCAACAGAGGTGGGCCTTCATGGGTTTGAGACTGGCTGAAGATCGGACCGTGGCGCGAGACGCCGCAGCGGACGACGCCCAAACCGCCGCCTTTCGAAAGGATATGATCGAAGGGCTGTCGCGTGCGCAAAAGGCTGTGCCGCCGAAGTGGTTCTATGACGGGGACGGGTCACGTCTGTTCGAAGACATCACCGTGCTGCCCGAATACTATCCGACCCGGCAGGAAATGGCGCTGTTGCGCGATCGCGCAGCGGAACTGACGGCCGACTTCGGCCCCGACGCCGTACTGGTCGAGTTCGGATCCGGCGCCAGCGAAAAGACGCGGATCTTGTTGGACGCCGCCACCGACCTCGGCGCCTACGTTCCGCTCGACATCAGCGAGAGTGCTCTGATGGACGCCGCCATTCGCGTCCGTGCTGATTATCCAAACCTGCGCGTGCAGCCGGTTCTGGGCGACTTCGAACATCTGGCCCCGCTGCCCGACGATCTTCCGTCGGGGCGACGGATCGGCTTCTTCCCCGGCTCGACCATCGGCAATCTGCAACCGGAAGAGGCCGAGCAATTCCTGGCGGCGGCGCGTCGGATGCTGGGCGAGGGGGCGTTGTTCATTCTGGGCGTCGATCTGGTCAAAGACCCTGCGATCCTGGTCGCCGCCTATGACGACAGCCAGGGCGTCACGGCGGCCTTCAATCGCAATGTTCTGATCCGCGCCAATCACGAGTTGGATGCTGATTTCGATGTGGACGCCTTTGTTCACCGCGCCGTGTGGAACCCGGACGCCTCGCGAATGGAAATGCATCTCCAAGCGATTGCCCCGACGACCGCGCACGTCGGAGATCGGACATTCCGCTTCATGACCGGCGAGACGATCCACACCGAAAGCTCGCGCAAGTTCACGCCTGAATCGATCCAAGCCATGGCGGCCGCCTCCGGCTGGACGGTCGTCCGCATCGATACCTCTCCGGCGCCGAGCGTCGCCTTGGCGGTCCTGCGCGCCTGAGCCGAATGCGCGGCTGATCGCGGGCAAGAAAAAGGGCGGCGCATCGATCGATGGGCCGCCCTTGTTTGTATCGAGTTCCGCCGACTATTGCCCGTCGGCGGCGTCCGCGTCTTTCTTGGTTCCGTGCGACGCTTCTCCACCCTTGCGGCCCGCCTGTGCGGCGAGGCTGCGGTCTTGG
The DNA here is from genome assembly GCF_058790795.1 of Brevundimonas sp. EU05-FHT14B07. Classification (NCBI taxonomy): domain Bacteria; kingdom Pseudomonadati; phylum Pseudomonadota; class Alphaproteobacteria; order Caulobacterales; family Caulobacteraceae; genus Brevundimonas; species Brevundimonas sp. EU05-FHT14B07. Next base: position 400,303 of record NZ_JBYTCZ010000003.1, on the reverse strand, counting down.
GAGAAGCTGCGTTTTTCGCTGGGGACGCTGGCGCCCCCTTTGCGCGCGATTTCGCGCTGACGTTCGGGATCCATGGAGGCGAAACCTCGCTTGGAAACGCCGGAGGGTCGTGTGGGTTGGCTGTCCATCGTGTTCCTTTCAGTGCTGCCGTTGCGCTTGCTGAAGTGAACCCAGTGACTCGGTGACGGTTCCGTCGGGAACTCCGTTTTACTGTCGCGATCCTCAAGGGCTCGTGAGTTTGACTTTACCCAGCACCGTAAGGCCGCGAATCACCTTCGCCGCCACCATCCGGTTCCATCGGCGGAACTTCATCGGGCGTGTCTGAAGGCTGTATTTCCGGCTGCTGCGCCGGCTCAGGCTGGATCTCGGGTTGCGGCGTGGTCGGAGTGGGTTCGATATAGGTCATGAGCGGCTCCATGTGAGACCAACCAACGCGCCGTGATCGCCCGCGTTCAAAAAAGGAACCATGGGTCGCAACGCCGGTTTGTTCAGCGAACTACGGAGATCGACATGACCAACACCCCAATAAACGCGACATCACCCGACGACATCGTCCTGGAGGACGATGATCTGACCCAACGTCTGGACCGACAGGCAGACGCAATTCTCGCCCAAGGCGAGGGCCGTAGCTTTGGCAAGACCACGTCGGTCCGTCAGGCCGTCAGAGAAGACGCCGGTGTGGTGCGTGAGAAGATATCTGGACGCGTTCATCGTGTGCAGGAAGACATTCAGGACAATCCGATGAAGGCCACGCTCTATGCGTTGGGCATCGGCGTCATCATCGGCATGATCCTGCGCCGCTAAGCTACGCGATCAGCAGGCTCAGGCAGGCCCCGACGGCTCACGCTGGATCGGGGCCTGTCGCATTGCGGCGTCAGACACGAACGGATTGGTCCGTCGCTCTTCACCAAAGGTGGAGATCGGCCCGTGGCCCGGCACAAAGGTGACGTCGTCGCCCAGCGGCCAGAGCTTTTCGATCACGGAGCGGATCAGTGCGGGCGGATCGCTCATCGGGAAGTCGGTGCGACCGACCGAACCCTTGAACAGAACGTCACCGACCTGAGCGAATCGCGCCGCGCGATTGAAGAAGATGACGTGCCCGGGCGTATGGCCGGGGCAGTGGCGCACCTCCCAGATCGTTTCCCCCAACGATACCGTGTCGCCATCCTCCAGCCAGCGGTCGGGCGTGAAGCGGCGAGCGTCGGGCAGGCCGTACATCCGGCCGCTCTCCACGATTCGGTCGATCCAGAACTGGTCGGCTTTCTGAGGGCCGGTGATCTGGGCGCCGGTCTTTTCCTGCATTTCTGCTGCGCCGCCCGCGTGATCCAGATGGCCGTGAGTGATCCAGATCTGATCCAGCGTCAGGCCGCGCCGCGTGACCTCGCCTAGGACTGCATCGACCGAACCGCCAGGATCGATCACGGCGGCCTTGTTGGTGGCGGTGCACCAGACGGTCGTGCAGTTCTGTTGAAGCGGGGTGACGGGCGTGACGAAGACGCCGATGGGGGAGGCGGGTTGGCTCATTTGGTCAACATAGCCACGCAAAGGCCGCGAAACCACCGGCTCTGACTACGCCCGCGTTGACCTTTCGGGCCCTTCTCGACATAAGGGCGGGCTTCGAGGCGCCGCTCCACACGGGGCGGCCTTCTTGCTTTATCCATTCCGCGCCGGCCGTCTCGATGGCTCATGCGCCCCAGAGCGTCAGAATCCCGACCATGCAAGTCGTCGAAAAGTCGAACGAAGGCCTCAGCCGCGTGATCGCGGTCACCATTCCCGTCGCGGAGCTGAACGAAAAGCTCGAAGCCCGCGTCAAGGAAGTCGCCCCGCAGGTGAAGCTGAAGGGCTTCCGTCCGGGCAAGGTGCCGGTCGCCCATGTCAAGAAGACCTTCGGCCGTGAGTTCATGGGCGAGATCATCAACGCCGAGCTGAACGAAACCAGCCAGAAGGCGCTCGACGAGGCCAAGATCCGTCCCGCCGCGCCGGCCGAGATGAAGCTGACCTCGGACATGGACAAGGTCATCGCCGGTCAGGAAGACCTGGCCTATGAAATGTCGCTGGAAATCATGCCGGACTTCGAGCCGGTCGATCCCAAGACCCTGAAGCTGGAGCGCCCGACCTATGAAGCGTCTGACGCCGATCTGGACGAGGCCCTGACGGAACTGGCCGGTCAGGCCAAGACCTACGAAGACAAGAAGGGCAAGACCGTCAAGGCCGCCGAGGGCGACCAGCTGACGATCGACTTCCTGGGCAAGCTGGACGGCGAGCCCTTCGAAGGCGGCGCCGCCGAGGACGCGGACCTGGTGATCGGCTCGGGCCGCTTCATCCCCGGTTTCGAAGAGCAACTGACGGGCGCCAAGGTCGGCGAAGAGAAGACCATCGAGGTCACCTTCCCCGAGAACTATCAAGCCGCTCATCTGGCCGGCAAGAAGGCCACCTTCGACATCAAGGTGAAGGCCATCAAGGCGGAAGCCGAATCCAAGATCGACGACGATTTCGCCACCCGCATCGGTCTGGAGTCGCTGGACAAGCTGAAGGAACTGCTGAAGTCCAACCTGGACCAGCAGTACGCCGGCGCGGCCCGTTTCAAGCTGAAGCGCGCCCTGCTGGACCAGCTGGATGAGGCCCACGACTTCCCGCTGCCGCCGAAGATGGTGGACGCCGAGTTCGACGGCATCTGGCAGCAGGTTGAGGCTGACAAGACCGCTGGTCGTCTGCCGGAAGAAGACGCCGCCAAGTCGGACGAAGATCTGAAGGCTGAATACCGCAAGATCGCCGAACGCCGTGTGCGTCTGGGCTTGGTGCTGGCCGAAATCGGTCGCGCCAACAACGTCCAGGTCACCGACCAGGAACTGAACGCCGCCATCCTGCAGGAAGCCCGCAACTATCCGGGCCAGGAACAGGCCGTCCTGAACTTCTACCGCCAGAACCCCAACGCCGCCGCCCAGATGCGCGCGCCCATCTACGAAGAAAAGGTCGTCGACCTGATCGTGGGCGTCGCCGATGTGACCGACAAGCCGATCACCAAGGAAGAGCTGCTGAAGGAAGACGAGGGCGAAGGCTGATTTTCCGCTCGATTACACGACCGTAACTGGCGGTTGTGGCGTCTGGATTGTAAGTCGAATGGGTCCGCAGTGCGGGCCCATTTTGCTTTTTCAGGTATGTCTTCAATGTCTTTTTCCGCTGTCGCTCTGGCCGCCCTCATCACCGCAGGCGCGCAGGCGCAGGATCCGGCACAGCCGCCCCCGACAGATCTGGAGGAGATCACGGTCGAGGGTCAGTCGCCGCGGCAGGCTGCGCGCCAATTTGTCCAGCGTGTTGCGACCGCGCCCGCCGGTGCGCGGCTTGGACGGTGGAATACGCCGCTGTGCGTCAGCGTCGCCGGATTGAAGGCGCCCTACGGTCAGATGCTTGCCGATCGCATCGGCGAAATCGCTCATGATCTTGAAATTCGAGTGGGCGAGCCTGGCTGCTCGGCCAATGTGCTCATAATCGCCACGGAGGATGGTCCCAGTGTCGCATCTGCGCTGGTGGAAGGTTGGCGTCGTCGTTTCCGTCCTCCGATCGACAACACGAACATGGGTTTGGCGGCGCTGGAACGGTTCAAAACCAGCGATGCGCCAGTGCGATGGTGGCACATTTCCCTGCCAGTCTCAGCAGACACTGGCCAACTGGCGGCCCGTGTCGCCGGTGGAGAGCCGCCCTCGATTGGATCGCGGGCCGTCAGCCGCATGAGGTCGCCACTGCGGTACGACCTGAACTCAGCGACCGTCGTCATTGATATGACCAAGGCCAGTGGCGTCCTTTTGCCGGCTCTGATGGACTACGCCGCGATGGTCGTCTTGGCGCAGGTCGATCCCCGCGCCGACTACTCCGATCAGCCCACTGTGCTGAATTTATTTGGTGATCCTCAGAACGTGACCGGCCTCACGGACTGGGACCGCGCCTATCTGCAAGCGCTATATGAAGCGGAGCCCGATCGCGCATCCGCCGCCGCGCAGGAGGCGGCGGTCGCGGAACGGCTACAGAAAGGACGTCGTGCAGCGGCTAACCAGCAAGACGCGCAGTCCGATTGAACCCGGCGTCTTGCGCAGGGTGTCATCGAACGCGATATGCAGCATAACCGGCTGACGACGCTGAATCGTCGCCACTGCATCCGAGAAGGCTAAATGCGCGATCCGATCGAACTGATGAACATGAACCTGGTGCCGATGGTGGTGGAGCAATCCAGCCGCGGTGAGCGTTCCTTCGACATTTTCTCGCGCTTGCTGCGTGAGCGAATCATCTTTCTGACGGGACCGTTCGAGGACGGGATGGCGTCGCTGATCTGCGCCCAGCTGCTGTTCCTTGAATCGGAGAACCCCAAGAAGGAAATCAGCATGTATATCAACAGCCCCGGCGGTCAGGTGACCTCGGCGCTCGCGATCTACGACACCATGCAATACATCAAGAGCCCGGTTTCGACCGTGGTGATGGGTATGGCGGCTTCGGCTGGCTCGCTGATTCTGACGGCGGGCGCCGCTGGCCAGCGGATCGCCCTGCCGAATGCGCGGGTCATGGTGCACCAGCCCTCGGGCGGTTTCCGCGGCCAGGCGTCGGACATCGAACTGCATGCCGCCGACATCCGGTACACAAAGCGTCGTCTGAACGAGATCTACGTCCATCACACCGGTCGGACGTATGAGGAGGTCGAGAAGACTTTGGATCGCGACCACTTCATGTCGGCCGAGGAAGCCAAGGCCTGGGGCATCGTTGACCATGTCTACGATCGCCGCGAGCAGGCCGACGCCGATGGCGTGAAGACGCCCGGCAACTAAGACTGCCGTCGAAAGGCGAAAAGGGCGCGCCCGTTGCGGCGCGCCCTTTTCATTTTGTGCTATCGGAACCGCCATGCAGTTCACACGAGATCAAAGCGGCACGGTCGATGTCGATGGCGAAAGCTACGTCTGGGAGCTTCGTCGCCAACCTCAGCCCAAGGGCGGAAATGTCTGGGAGGGCATGGCCGTCTCCCTTCGCCACGCGGACTTCAAGCGTGAAGCCATCGTGCAGTTTCCGCCGCCACTTCGGCCCAACGGCCGACCAGATGTGGAGAAGCAGCGCGTCAATGTCGACGCTGTCCGCACCGCTGTCGCCTCGGCGATCGAGGCCGGCTGGGATCCGGCCTCGCGCGGCAAGGCGATGGTGTTCGACGTGGACGCCGACGGCAACTAAGTTTCAGGGCTTCCGGCGGAAAATTCGGAAACCTGGCTGCTGGGCCATCGCCAGCATCTCGGTGTCGCCCGAGGTGTCGCCGTAGGCGGCGACGAGCGTCATGTCATCGCCATAGGCCGCTTTCAGCCGCTGCACCTTTTCCTCACCGCGACAGTTGGGACCGGCGAAGTCGCCGGTGATTCGGTCATCGGCGTTGAAGACAAACTCAGTGCCCAGCAAGGCCTCGGCCCCCAGTTTGCGGGCGAACGGCGCAACGGTCGTCGTCGGCGACGCGGTCACGATGACGCGATGCGCACCGCGTTGGCCCCAGTCGTTCCACACCTCAAGCGCATCGGGGCGCATGAAGCGGGGCCAGATCTCTTCGGCGAAGGCTGCGGCTTCCGTTTCCAGCGTCTGGCGGCTCACGCCAAGCAGGAATTCCTTTACGGAGGCCGCCTTGATCCGGCCCCGGTCGCGATCCTTGGCGTAGGCGGCCAGCGCCGGAGCCAGCTTGACCAATCCCAAGGCCCAGGCGCCCGGACCGGCGCGCCAGCGCAGGAACTCGGTGAAGCTGTCTCGAATCGTCAGCGTGCCGTCGAAATCGAAGGCGACGATGGCAGGTCCATTCGCCGTGGACTGGCGTATTTCCTGCACAATACCCATGTCAGACATTCGCCTTGATCCCCGTCGACACTGATCCATCCACGCACTGCAACAATCCCTTGCCGCCTTCGGGGTTGTTCCGGAACGTGTGATGGGTGATTGTCATTTTTTGAAGACCTTCGCATCCAGAGTGCTGGACTCAATGTGAGGGAAGCGCGTTTTGGGCCATTTCGGTCCGACCCGCGGGAGTGAGATAAGGGTCTATGACCAAAGCAGCCGGCACCGACGCCAAAAGCACCCTCTACTGCTCGTTCTGCGGAAAGAGCCAGCACGAGGTCCGCAAGCTCATCGCGGGCCCGACCGTCTTCATCTGCGATGAATGCGTCGAACTGTGCATGGACATCATCCGCGAAGAGCACAAGATCGGCTTTAAGAAGACGACCGACGGCGTGCCCACGCCCAAGGAAATCCGCGACGTGCTGGACGACTATGTCATCGGCCAGGCGCACGCCAAGAAGGTGCTCTCGGTCGCCGTCCACAACCACTACAAGCGCCTGAACCACGCGACTAAGAACAACGACGTCGAACTGGCCAAGTCGAACATCATGCTGATTGGCCCGACCGGCTCGGGCAAGACGCTGCTGGCCCAGACGCTGGCGCGCATCATCGACGTGCCCTTCACCATGGCCGACGCGACGACCCTGACCGAAGCCGGTTATGTGGGCGAGGATGTCGAGAACATCATCCTGAAGCTGCTGCAGGCGTCGGACTACAACGTCGAGCGGGCCCAGCGCGGCATCGTCTATATCGACGAAATCGACAAGATCTCGCGCAAGTCTGACAACCCTTCGATCACGCGCGACGTGTCGGGCGAAGGCGTGCAACAGGCCCTGCTGAAGATCATGGAAGGCACCGTCGCCTCCGTGCCGCCGCAAGGCGGTCGCAAGCATCCGCAGCAGGAATTCCTGCAGGTCGACACCGCCAACATCCTGTTCATCGTCGGCGGCGCCTTCGCCGGGCTGGAGAAGGTCATCTCGGCGCGCGGGGCAGGGGCTTCGATCGGCTTTGGCGCGCAGGTCAAGGAGATCGATGAACGTCGCACCGGCGACATTCTAAAGGGTGTCGAGCCTGACGATCTGATGCGGTTCGGCCTGATTCCCGAGTTCATCGGCCGTCTGCCGGTGCTGGCGACGCTGGAAGATCTGGACGAAACGGCGCTGGTCACCATTCTGACCGAACCGAAAAACGCTCTGGTCAAACAGTACAAGCGCCTGTTCGAGATGGAGAACGTCGAACTGACCTTCACCGACGACGCTCTGATCGCTGTCGCCAAGAAGGCCATCACCCGCAAGACCGGGGCGCGCGGTCTGCGCTCGATCCTGGAAGGCATCCTTCTCGAGACCATGTTTGAACTGCCGACCTTCGAAGGCGTCGAAGAGGTCGTCGTCAACGCCGAGGTCATCGACGGCAAGGCTCAGCCCCTGCTGATCTACTCGGAAGCCTCCAAGAAAAAGGCCGACGGCGCCGCCTGAACTGACGACCAGCGCTGAAATGAAAAAGGCCGGAGCGAGATCGCTCCGGCCTTTGTTGTTCGAGATCGCTGTCTGCAAACCTATTTGATCGGTGTGTCGATCAGCACGGCCGGCGTCACGAGTTGACCCGTGGCCTGGGCGATGAGCTCGGCGGTGCGGGTTTCGATCACGGCTTCGAGCCGAGCCAGGAACTCGTCCTTGGGAAGGCCGACAGGGATCGGGTCGAGGAACTCTAGCGTCGCCGTGCCGGGGTGCTTCTCGTACTTTTCCTCGGGCCAGAAGAGGCCGAGGTTGGTAGCGAGCGGCACGACCGGCACTTCGAAGTCGCGGTACATGTGCCAGACGCCGGAGCGATATTTGAACTTCTTGCCGACGGGCGCGAGGTGCCCCTCGGGATAGATCAGGATCTTGCGGTTCTCAGCGCGGGCCTCCGCGGCGCGCATGGCCAGGGCCTTGCGGGCTTCGTGGCCGCCGCAGGAGTTGACGACGATGGCGCCCAGCTTCTTCAGCACGCCGCCCAGCAGGGGAAACTTTTCCAGGTGATCGCCGGTGACGAAGGCGATGTCGTCGAACTGATCGTAGGTCGCAAAGCCGTCGCCCCAGCTTTGATGTTTGGAGGCAATGATGAAGGCGCCCGGGGGCAGTCGATCCTTGCCGTGAACGTTCAGCTTGATGCCGGCGAAGATCGACATGGCCTGGACCATGCGTTTCACATAGCGACGGATGACCCAACTGGCCGGGCCGCGCCCGGGCGCCAGCGCGGCGAAGGCGGCGGTCAGCCCGTAGCCGATCGACAGGATCCAGTAGGCGACATTGAAGGCGAAGCTGCGCATGGGACGACTATGGCAGAAAGCTTGGCCTTGTCAGACCCTAAGCCGCCTTTTCGAGCGATGATGCCGGCGTGACGCAGTTTCGGCCCGCACGCTTGGATTCGTACAAGGCGGCGTCGGCGCGTTCCAGCAGGCTGGCGGCGGTTTCGCCCTTTTGGCGCTGGGCGAAGCCGGCGGAGACAGTCACCGAGCCCAGGTCGTCATTGGTCGAACGACGGCGCAGCGCGCGTGACGCCACGTCGTTGCGGATGCTCTCCAACGCGGCCATGACCACGCCGGCGCCTTCACCCGGGAAGATGATCGCGAACTCCTCGCCGCCGAACCGGGCGGCGAATCGGGTCTTGCCGCAGATGTTGGACAGGACGGTGGAGACATAGCGCAGCACCTGGTCGCCGGTCTGGTGGCCCCAGGTGTCGTTGAACCGTTTGAAATGGTCGATGTCGAGGATGGCCAGGCTGAGCGGCGCGCCGTCGTCCTCGGCGCAGGCGGCCTCAAGCCGTTCATCGAAGGCCTTGCGGTTAGCCAGATTGGTCAGGGCGTCGGTCATGGCGTCGCGGCGCACCTGTTCCAAGTTTTCGCGCAGGCGGATGACTTCCTTGTTGGACTTTTCCAGACGCTTTTCCAGGATCGCTGTTTCCCGACGCACGCGGTTGGTCGCGGTCGACAATCCGCCGACCAGATCCTTCAGCGACGACGGATCATCGACGGTCTCCATGCACTGGGAGGCGTCGGCGAGGGTTTCGCCATAGTCGTGCTGGGTCTTGTGCGCCATGGCGATGGCGCTGGCGACGCTGGCCAATTCGCGGTCAAGCACGGCGCCGACGTCGCGGATCTGATCCGGCAGGCGACCGCGCGGCAGGAACTCGGCGGCCAGCATTTCGGACGTCTTGTCGGTGATGACCGCAGACTGCGCCAGAAGACGACGGATTTCCTGGGCGAGGGGGCCGTCAGGGTCGCTGATGTAGTGCAGCCAGAGCTCGAAGTTCAGCGGCGTGGGCCACACACCGGCCTTTTCCATTTCGCCGATGACGTTGCGCGCCAAAGCATAGGCTTGAGGAGCTCTTAGCGCCGTCTCGACCTTTTTCGACATTCTTGTTCCCCTGAGCTCCTGTTCTGGAGCTGTGTCGGGGCGCACACTACGGGATGTTCCGTAATGCAGGGTAAACGACGCGGCGTTTCACCGCGCCGTTGTGTACGAATTCAAGCGCGAATGACGACGGGCCGGCGCAGGAAGGCGGGGATGTCGTCGCCGAAGCCACGCACGCCTTGGCGCTGCGTGTCGGCCTTGTCGGCCTTGCGGTCACCGCGGCGATCGGATTGCAGCAGATGCGGCTCACGATCTGCACGGTCGGGACGTGGGGCGCGAGCCGTCTCGACGGGTTCGACGGTCGCTTCCGCCTCGACTGCAGCGGCGACGGGAGCCGCGACTTCAACCGGCGCCTCGGGGCGGGCCTTGCGGCGGCTGCGGCTGCGGGGCGCCGCGGCCTCTTCAGACGATGGCGCGGCGGTGACGGGGGCGATGTCGCCAGGCTCGGCGGACGGGGTGGGCGCGCTGCTGGTGCGCGACCGGCTGCGACCGCGTTCGCCCGTGCGTTTGTCGTCGCGGCGCGGGCCGTCCTTGATGGCGGCGAAGTCGATGCCGTCCAGAACCAGCTCTTCCGGATCCTTCTTGATCAGCTTCAGGACCTTATCCAGCGACTTGTCGTCGGCCGGGGTCACGATCATGAAAGCCTGGCCCAGCTTGCCAGCTCGGCCGGTACGGCCGATGCGGTGGACGTAGTCGTCGGCGTGGTGCGAGACGTCGTAGTTGAAGACGTGGCTGACGTCCGGGATATCCAGGCCGCGCGCGGCGACGTCGGAGGCCACCAGAATCTTCAGGGCGCCCGAGCGGAAGTCCGCCAGGGTCTTCATCCGATGCGACTGATCCAGGTCGCCATGGATCGGCGCGGCGTCGAAGCCGTGGGTCTTCAGCGACTTGGCGACGATATCGACTTCGGATTTGCGATTGCAGAAGACGATGCCGTTGCGCACGTCCTCCCGACCGACCAGGGCGCGCAGGGCGGTCCGCTTGGCCTTGGGGTCCGAGGTCGGGATGCGGACGATATATTGGGTGATGGTGTCGGCGGTCATCGCCGGACGCGAGGCCTCGATCCGGGTCGGATCCTTGAGGAAGGCGGTCGTCAGGCGCGTGATCTCCGGCGGCATGGTCGCCGAGAAGAACAGGGTCTGGCGGCGCGGCGGCGTCAGTTTGAAGATGCGCTCGATGTCCGGGATGAAGCCCATGTCCAGCATGCGGTCGGCTTCATCGACGACCATGATCTCGACGCCGGTCAGCAGCATCTTGCCGCGTTCGAACAGGTCGAGCAGGCGGCCGGGCGTTGCGATCAGGACGTCGACGCCCTTGTTCAGCGCCGCGACCTGGTCGCCCATGGAGACGCCGCCGATCAGCAGGACCCAGCTCAGTTTGGTGCCCTTGGCGTATTTGGCGAAGCTCTCGGCGACCTGGTCGGCCAGTTCGCGCGTCGGCGCCAGGACGATGGCGCGCGGCATGCGGGCGCGGGCGCGGCCGGTGGACAGGCGATCGACCAGGGGCAGGGTGAAGGCGGCCGTCTTGCCGGTCCCGGTCTGGGCGATGCCGAGCACGTCACGGCCGGCGAGGGCGACGGGGATCGCCTGTTCCTGAATGGGCGTGGCGGTCGTGTAGCCGGTGTCGGCGACGGCCTGAAGGGTCGTGGGCGAAAGGCCCAGTTGGGAAAATTCGGTCATGAATCCTTGGGAGAGAAAGCGTCTGCGTGCATAGCAGCGACGGAACCGCCCCTCTTTGGGCGAGCGGGCGGCGCGGATCGCAGACCTGTCCCGAGGCTGGGGGGCATATAGAAGCCCCTGCGCAGAAGTCAAGTATTCCTGGTTTTTCGCTATGCCGGCCGCACGTCGTAAATCGCGGTCCCGAAAACGAAAATCGCCGGACGGGCGAGCCGTCCGGCGATCTGCTGGATCAGAGAGGAAGTGCGATCAGCGCTTGCCGAAGATCATGTCGCCCAGCTTGGCGAAGAAGCCCTTTTCCTCGGGCTTGGCGGCGGGCGCCGGCGCCGGCTTGGGGGCTTCGACCGGCTTGGCAGCGGGAGCCGGCGTCGGCGCGGGCGCCGCAGCGGCGGGCGCAGCAGCGGGTGCGGGCGCAGCGGCGGGCTTGGGCGCGGCGACGGGCTCGGCAGGCTTGGGCGCAGCTGCGGCCGGCTTGGCGACAGGCGCGGCCTTCGAGGCGGCAGCGGGTTTCGAAGCGGCGGCTTTCGGCGCAGGAGTTTTGGCCGCTGCAGGCTTTGCCGCCGTCGCCCTCGGTGCGGCCGCTTTCGAAGCTGCAGGCTTCACTGCCGTCTTGGCGGCGGCGGGCTTGGCTGCGGCCGGTTTGGGGGCGGCGGCTTTCGGAGCAGCCTTGGGGGCAGGGGCGGGTTTCGGCTTGGCTGCGGCCTTGGCGGCGACCGGCTTAGCAGCAGGCTTGGCGGCGGCGGTTTTGGGCGCCGCAGCCTTGGGCGCGACAGCCTTGGCGGCAGCGGGCTTAGGCGCAGCGGCTGCCGGCTTAGCAGCGGCCTTGGGCGCAGCGGTTTTCTCGGCGGCGGTCTTCACGGCGCTCGACTTCGGCGCGGCTTTAGGCTTGGAAGCGGCGGTCGCCGGCTTTGGCGACGCTGGTTTAGACGTAGACGGTGACTTGGCCATGTATTCCCCGACCCCTCGGTTTGATAAAAACGCGGTGGCGACGGGCGTTCAGCACCGGATCGCTACGATTCGCCATATTACCGGTGTTTGAAAAATGTCCGAGTCCGCACTTCAGATAATCGCCCGTGGCCCTCGCGCCGCCGCAGAGGCCGCCGCAGAGGCCGTCGACGCCGATCCGCGACTGGAAGGCGCGACCTATTCGATCCTGGAAGAGGACGAGGACAACGACGTCTGGCGCATCGACGCTTTTCCCACGACCGATGACGAGGTCGAGGGGCTGAAGGCGGTGCTGGCGGGCTATCCGGTGACGGTGCTGGTCGAGAAGCTGGCGGACGCCGACTGGCTGGCCATGTCGCTGTCGGGTCTGCCGCCGGTCGAGGCCGGACGGTTCTTCGTCTACGGCGCGCACGATCAGGGTAAGGTGCCCGAGGGTCGCGTCACGCTGAAGATCGACGCTGGCGCCGCATTCGGCACAGGCCACCATGGCACGACGGTCGGCTGCCTGGAGGCGTTCGACAAGCTGCTGGAGACCGAAAGCTTTGAGAAGGTGCTGGACGTGGGTTGCGGCACGGGCGTGCTGGCGATCGCGGCGGCCAAGACGGGCACCCCCATCGCGGTCGGCACCGACATCGACGAGCCCTCGGCCCGGATCGCCAATGAGAACGCCGAGATCAACGAGGCCAAGTGCGACTTCTATTTCGCCGATGGCCTCAGCGATCCTCGCATCGCCCAGCATCAGCCGTATGATCTGGTGTTCGCCAACATCCTGGCCGCGCCGCTGGTGCATCTGGCGCCCGAGATCGCGGCGGCGCTGAAGAGCGGCGGGGTCGCGATCCTGTCGGGCCTGCTGCGCACGCAGGAGGAGCGGGTGCTGGAGGCCTATCTGCCGCTGGGTTTTACGGTCGAACAGACCATCCATCACGACGCCTGGAGCGCCCTGCAACTGCGAAAGGGCTGAGGATCGATCATGCGCCAGACTTTCGACGAGACGACCGACCCGTCCTTTGGGGCCAAAAACCTGCCGCTGCTGCGCGCCGAAATGGCGAAGCAGGGGCTGGACGGGTTTCTGATCCCCCATGAGGACGAGCATCAGAACGAGTATCTGCCGGACGCCAATGAGCGCCTGGCCTGGGCGACCGGCTTCACCGGCTCGGCCGGGGCGGCGGTGGTGTTTCAGGATCGCGCCAGCATGTTCACCGACGGTCGCTACACCGTTCAGGTCAAGGCCCAGACCGATCCGGCGCTTTTCGAGCGACGCGACCTCAATGACGTGGCGGCTTATCTCGAGACGGCGGCGAAGGGGGCGGTGATCGGTTATGATCCGCGTCTGCACAGCCCGGATGCCCTGGTCGCCCTTAAGGCGGCGGCGCAGAAGGCGGGGGCCGAGTTGCGCGCCGTGGACGCCAATCCGCTGGACCTGGCCTGGGGCGCCGGTCGTCCGGCCCAGCCGACGGCGCCGGTCGTGCCGCACGAGGACGCCTATTCCGGCGAGAGCCATGCATCCAAGCGGGCGCGGATCGGCAAGGCCGTGGCGGACGCCGGCGCAGACGCGGTGGTGCTGACGGCGCCGATGTCGATCGCCTGGCTGTTCAATGTGCGCGGCGGGGACGTGATCCGGTCGCCCCTGCCGATCGGCCAGGCCATCCTGGCGGCGGATGGCAAGGCGCGGCTGTTCCTGGACCCGGCCAAGGTGACGAATGCTTTGCCGGCCTGGCTGGGCGACGATGTCCGCATCGAGGCGACCGAGCAGCTGCCGGCGGCGCTGGACGGGCTTTCGGGCCAGAAGGTCATGATCGATCCGTCGCTTTCCTCGGCCTGGTATTTCGACCGGCTGGAAGCGGCGGGCGCGACGGTTGTGCGGGCGATGGACCCCTGCGCTATTCCCCGTGCGGCCAAGAATGCGGTGGAGATCGAGGGCAGCCGTCAGGCGCACATTCGTGACGGAGCGGCGCTGAGCCGGTTCCTGCACTGGGTCGATACGGTGGTGCAGGAGACGCTGCCGGACGAGCGCGAGGTGGTTGAGGCGCTGGAGCGATTCCGCGAGCAGACCGGGGTGCTGAAGGACCTGAGTTTCGACACAATCGCCGGGGCCGGGCCGAACGGGGCCTTGCCGCATTACAAGCCGGTGGGAGCCAGCATCCGCAAGGTCGAGAAGGGCTCGTTGCTGCTGGTGGACGGCGGCGGTCAGTATCTGGACGGCACGACCGATGTGACCCGCACCATGGCGGTAGGCGAGCCGAGCGAGGACCAGCGCCACAAGTTCACGCTGGTTCTGAAGGCGCACATCGCCATGGCGACGATCCGTTTCCCGGCGGGGACCAGCGGCATGGCGCTGGACGCCATTGCGCGGGCTCCAATGTGGGCGGCGGGGCTGGATTACGATCACGGCACCGGCCACGGCGTCGGCAGCTATCTGGGCGTCCACGAGGGGCCGCAGCGGATTGCGAAATGGGGCACGTCCCAGCCGCTGGCGGAAGGGATGATCCTGTCCAACGAGCCCGGCTATTACCGTGAAGGCCACTGGGGCATCCGTATCGAGACCCTGCAGGTCGTGACGCCCGCTGAGGTCCCCGAGGGTGGCGAGAGGCCCATGCACGGGTTCGAGCAGCTGACGTTCGCGCCGATCGACCGCAAGCTGATCGCGGTCGAGATGCTGACGCCGGACGAGCGGGCCTATGTCGACGCCTATCACGCCGAAACGCTGGCCAAGGTCGGGCCGTTGATGGATGGCGAGGCGCTGGACTGGCTGAAGCGGGCCTGCGAACCGCTTTGACCTAAAGGACTGGAACCCGTCGCCGCAGGTGAGTGACGGGGACCGTCAGTTCGGCCAGCGCGGCCTTCATCGCCTCATAGCCCGTGGCGACGGGGCCGTCGTAGGTTTTCCAGTCGCGAATGTCGCTGCCGGCGACCTGGGGCAGGACCAGGACGTCGGCGTCGGCGCGCGACTGCGTCATCTCGACGTCGGTGGTGATGGTGGCCGAGCGCATCAGGATCGAGACGATGGGCGGGCCGGCTTTCCAGGCTCCGGACAGGACCCATTTCCACCAGGACGGCGGATTCTCCAGCGCCTGGGGATCGACGCCTCGCGTCTGGGACATGTCCACGCCGATGATCGGGCCGCTGTTCAGTTGACGCATCACGCTAGTAGGGAAGTTCTTCAGAACGGCGCCGTCCACCAGCACCTGACCGTCCATGACGACCGGCGGCAGGACGCCGGGAATGGCGATGGAGGCGCGCATGGCCCGCCGCATCAGGCCGGTGCGATGCGCCTCGATCCGGCCCGAGGTCAGGTTGGAGGAGACGGCGAAGAAGGGCAGGGCCAGGTCCGCCAGGTCGATGTCGCCGTAAGCCTGTTCCAGCAGACGGGCGACCTTGCGGGCGCGAGACATGGCGATGATCGGCACGGCGAGGTCCGACAGCGGATCGGACTCGACGAAGGCGCGCCGAATCTCGAAATCCAGCCGTTCGAAGGACCAGCCCAGGGCCGGGCCGGCGGCGACAACCGCGCCCATGGAGGCGCCGCCCGCGAAGTCGATGGGGACCTTGGCCTCTTCCAGGGCCCGGATCGCGCCGATGTGGCAATAGGCCCGCGCACCGCCGCCGGACAGAACCAGTCCGACCGCCGTGCCGGTGACGACGCGGGCGATGCGCTCGGCGTCGGTGGCCAGTCCTTCGACGCAGTGGAACCAGCGATCGGGCTGTAGCGCATCCAGCCACACGCGCGTGTTGGCCGGGTGATGCATGCGCGGATCGCGCAGCAGGATCAGGTCGGTCAGGCGGCGGCCGTCGCCGAAGCCCTGGCGGCGCGGCACGGCGGACGGCGGCGCCAGAAGGCCGCTGCCGACGATGAACATCCGGTCCACCTGACGCGCGCACAGGCTGGCCCAGGCGGGCTGATCCTGTTCGGCGACATAGAGGACATAGTCGTGGTCGCCCTCCACCCGGCTGAACCATTCGGACGCCGAGGCCAGGGCCGACTGGTCGATGACCTGACAGGTGAAGCCCATGGCCTGGATGGCGGCGGCGATGCGTTCGACGAAGGCGCGGATGGGCCGGGGACGGGCCGAGACGAAGCCGAAGACGCTGGGCTCGGACGCGCCCGCCGTGCGCTCGCGGGCGCGGTGGATCATCAACCGCGACAGTTCGACCATCAGGTCCGGTTCGGTGCGGGCGGCCTCGAAGAAGGCTTCGCGCGGCAGGGCCAGGATCTCGCTGTCCCGCAGGGCGACGACGGTGGCGGTGTGCGGCGTGCCGGCCAGCATGGCCATCTCGCCCACCGGCTCGCCCGCCTTGACCACGCCCAGCATGTGCGGCGGCTGATCCGCCTCCATCCGAAACACGCCCAGACGGCCGGAGCGGACCAGATAAAGGGTGTCGGCCGGATCGCCTTCGGTGAACAGCGGCTCGCCGCCGGTCAGCGCAAACCAGCTGGCCCGGTCGACCATGCGACCTTCGAAAATTCGCGCGAGCGAGGTCGCCAGCGTGTCGGGGCGAAGCGTGGCCATGATCCGTTTGTAGGCGCGATTCTCAAGCGGGTGAATTAAGATGTTTGGACGTGCGACGGCGCCTTCGCGCGGTCGCAGCGAAGTCTGGAGGGCTAGGCGGAGCGCCGGGCCTTCGCCCGGAGTGTGAGTTTGTAAGTACCGTTTCGACGAAGGGTATGACGCTCCGCGCGGGGGGTTGGCCTGCAAGCTCGGGGCGCCGAGCGGTGGCGGTCTTATCGCCTAACCCCATAAGCCTGCGACGGGCGGGTCGGAGCAGCGATCCCCGATCCCCGGTTCGGCCGAGTATCCCCCTCGACCCTGCGACGCGACTGCGGGCGCCGGGGCGATTCCCCGACCGATCAGCCCCGGCGCCGCGATGGAGTTTCACCACCGCCCCCGTTCCCTCCGCTCTCGCCGCCGCAAGGTCGCAGGCCTTACGAGCCCTCCATGCGACGAGACGGGTGCATTATGCGGCCGTTTGACCCCTTGGATGGGAGAAGGCGGACATAAATCGGCAAGCGGTTGAAATCGCTGGGGAGGGGCCAGCGGCATTGCGATGGCTGAGCATCGTCTCCTCCCCATGTCATGGGGAGGTGGCTCGAAGCGTAGCGGAGAGACGGAGGGGCTCTTCAGCGCATCCCGGTGCTTGAGCGGCGTGTAGAACCCCTCCACCGCTTCGCGGTCCCCCTCCCCACAAGTGGGGAGGAGACAATGGTGCGAGCTTCTCGCGTTGCCCGATTCCGCGTGGGCGGGTAGAGCGTTCGGCTTCTCCCGCCCAGCCGAAGTTTCAGACCATGCACGACATCAGAGCCATTCGCGAGAACCCCCAGGTTTACGTGGCGGGCTGGTCGTCGCGCGGGGTGGATGAGGCCGACGGGCTGGTGGCGGACATCCTGCGGCTGGACGGCGAACTGCGTCACGCCCAGACGACGGGGCAGGATGCCTTGGCCAAGCGCAATGCGGCCTCCAAGCTGATCGGCGCCGCCATGGGACGCAAGGACATGGCCGAGGCCGACCGGCTGAAGGCCGAGGTCGAGGCGCTGAAAGGCGATATCGCGGCGGCGGCCGAGGTCGAGGCGCGCGTCGGCAAGGAGCTGCGCGACCTGCTGGCGGCGCAGAAGAACCTGGCGGCCGAGGATGTGCCGGACGGCGAGGACGAGGCGGGCAATGTCGAGGTCTCGACCTGGGGTGAGCCGCGTCGGACGGGTCCGGCCAAGGACCACGCCGACCTGGGCGAGGCCCTAGGGATGCTGGACTTCGAGGCGGCTGCGAAGATGTCGGGCGCGCGGTTCGCGGTGCTGAAGGGGCAGTTGGCGCGGCTGGAACGGGCCGTGGGCCAGTTCATGCTGGATATGCAGACGGACCAGCACGGCTATCTGGAAGTGAACCCGCCGTATCTGGTGCGGGACGACGCGATGTTCGGGACCGGGCAGTTGCCCAAATTTGAGGAGGATTTGTTCCGCGCCGAATCCCTAGATCAGGAAGCAGTCCGCAATCGAGTGCGAGAGATGGGCGCTCAATCAGGCGAAGAGCATCGTCCTCTAGTTGAAGCCCTAGAACGCAAACTGGCCGAAGACGGGCTGCAAGGCGAAGCTTTCGTGTCCGCTATGCGAGAAGCGGCCACAGCTTCGTTTCGAGAGGTCTATGAGCGCGACTGGAGCGTCATAGCGAGCGAAATAAATGCCGGCTCCTACAGTCAACGGCACTACCTCATCCCCACCGCCGAAGTCTCCCTGACCAATCTCGTGCGCGAGACCATCCTGCCCGAGGACGACTTGGCGACGCCGATGCGGATGACGGCGCTGACGCCGTGCTTCCGGGCCGAGGCGGGGTCGGCGGGACGTGATACGCGCGGGCTGATCCGCCAGCACCAGTTCTCCAAGGTCGAGATGGTGTCCATCGCGCGGCCGGAGGACTCAGACGCCGAGCATGAGCGGATGACGGCCTGTGCGGAAGCCGTGCTGAAGGCGCTGGAGCTGCCGTTCCGGCGGATGCTGCTGTGCAAGGGCGACATGGGCTTTTCGGCGCAGAAGACCTTCGACCTGGAGGTCTGGCTGCCCAGCCAGGGAACCTATCGCGAGATCAGCAGCTGCTCGAACTGCGGCGACTTCCAGGCGCGGCGCATGGATGCGCGGTTCAAGCGGGCCGGCGAGAAGAAGACCGAGTTCGTCCACACGCTGAACGGCTCGGGCCTGGCGGTCGGCCGGACGCTGGTGGCGATCATGGAAAACTATCAGCAAGACGACGGGCGGATCGCCGTGCCGGCGGTGTTGCAGCCCTATATGGGCGGTTTGCAGGTCGTGGGCGGCTGATGCGTATTCTTCTGACCAACGACGACGGCATCGAGGCCGAAGGTCTGGAATGCCTCGAGCGGATCGCGCGCACGCTGAGCGACGACGTGTGGGTGTGCGCGCCCGCCGTCGAGCAGTCGGGCAAGGGGCGGGGGATCACCCTGACCGAGCCGCTGCGGGTGCTGAACCTGGGCAAGAAGCGGTTCGCGGTGACGGGCACGCCGACCGACTGTGTCGTGCTGGCGGTCAATGACCTGATGCCGGAGAAGCCCGATCTGGTGCTGTCGGGCGTCAATCGCGGGCACAATATCGGCGAGGACGTCAGCTATTCCGGCACGGTGGCGGGCGCCTTGCAGGGGATGGCGTTCGGCATCCGCTCCATCGCCCTGAGCCAAAGCCTGGAGCGGTTCCACGACGAGGTCGTGGCGCACTGGGAGACAGCGGAAGCCTTTGCGCCTGCGATCATCAGCCGCCTGCTGGACCAGAAATGGGCGAACGGGGTGGTGATGAACCTGAACTTCCCCAACCGGCCGCCCGAAGCCGTCGATCAGGTCGAGGTGACGACCCAGGGCTTCCGCAACGTCGGCGAGATGCATGCGGTGCGGCGCACGGACCTGCGCGGACGGGACTATTACTGGATGAGCTTCCGCGGTGAAAAGCAGGAGCATGCCGAGGGCACGGACCTGCGGGCCATCGAGGAGGGGCGGATCTCGGTCACGCCGCTGCATATCGACCTGACGCACATGACCAGCGTGCATGACCTGAAGAAGGTGTTGGGCGGGGCGCCGCCCAAGACTGTGGCGACCGCCGCATGAACCTGCACGACGACCGGGCCGGGCGCTTGATCCTGTCGTTGAGGCAGCAGGGGGTCACGGATCCGCGCGTGCTGAAGGCGATGGAGAGCATCGACCGCGCGGTCTTCGTGCACGAGAAGTTCCTGGATCAGGCGTGGGAGGATCAGGCCCTGCCGATCGACTGCGCCCAGACGATCAGCCAGCCCTATATCGTCGGACTGATGACCCAGGCGCTGGAGGTGCAGGCGCGTCACCGGGTGTTGGAGATCGGTACGGGCAGCGGGTATCAGTGCGCGGTGCTGAGCCGGCTGGCGCGCTATGTCTATTCGGTGGAGCGGTATCGCAGTCTGCTGGTCGAGGCCGAAGCGCGACTGCGGGTGCTGAAGATCGAGAACGTCATCACCAAGCACGGCGACGGCGGCCTGGGCTGGGCTGAACAGGCGCCCTTCGACCGGATCATGGTCACCGCCGCCTCGCCCACCGAGCCGACCGAACTGCTGAAACAGCTGAAGCCGAACGGGGTGCTGGTCGCGCCTGTGGGGCGCACGTCGGTGCAGATGCTGCATCGCTACGTCGGACAGGGCGACGGATCCTTCCACCGCGAAAGTCTGACGGAAGTGCGTTTCGTGCCCCTGGTCGAGGGGACGGCGAAGGAGGGTTAGGCTCCTTTTTGCTGGCTATCGCTCGCGACCGGGTTGCTCGCTGTTTGAGCCGTTAACCTTCGCGCCCCAATTCCGTGCGGTTTGCGGGGTTGGCTTATGGGGCGCGAGCGGGCACACCGGGCGGGCGAGTTTAACCACGAATGGGAGCAGCCGGTGGCGATGATTTCGGGCTGGATGAGAGCGGTTCTGGTCGCGGGGGCGGCGTTGAGCACGGCGGCCTGCATCAGCTATCCTTCGGAGCCGCGCTATTCGACGCATGCGAACCCGGCTCCAGTTTACGGTCCGGGGCAGGGCGCCTATCCGCAGCAGCCGGTCTATCCGAACGCCGGTCAGAATTCGAACCAGCCCTATCGGCCGGCCCCCTATGAATCGCCGCCGCCTGCGACCGCGCCGATCGGGCAGGTGGACGGCGGAGCCTTGCCGCCGACGGTCAATGTCGGTCCGAGCCAACCGACCTATCAGCCGCCGGCGTCGCAACCACCCGCCTATACGCCGCCGTCCTATCCGTCTTCGTCGGCCCCGGTGCGCCCGGGCGCGGCCTATGTGATCCAACCGGGCGACACGATCTCGGGCGTGGGACGCCGCTTCCAGACGCCGGTTCAGACGCTGATCGATCTGAACGGACTGGGGCCGCGCGGGGCGATCACGACGGGCCAGCGAATCATCCTGCCAGAAGCGGCGGTGGATACCGGCCGCGATCCTTACGCGACCGGCGCCTCGCCCGTCGGCGTGCTGGTGCCCAACAACGGCGCCGTGCCGCCGCCCCCGCCGCCGCCCTCGGGCAATGCGGCCCTGCCGGTCCAGACGCGACCTGTCGAACAGACAAACGCCGGCGCCGCTGCCGCTCAGCCGAATCTGCTGTGGCCTGTACGCGGCGACATCGTGCGGCGTTTCGGCCCGGTCGGCATGGGCGAGCGGAACAATGGCATCAACATCGGCGCCTCAGCCGGCGCGACGGTCAGCGCCTCTGCGGCTGGGCGCGTGGCCTATGTCGGCAGCGATCTGGTGGGGCAGGGGCTGACGGTGCTGATCGTGCACGCCAACGGCTGGCGCACGGTCTATGGCCATCTGGGTTCGGCGACGGTCAAGGACGGTGACGACGTTCGCGCGGGCCAGCAGATCGGCACCGTGGGTTTGACGGCCGGCGACGGACGCCCCTCGATCCACTTCGAGACCCGTCAGATGCGCGGCGACGATCCGGTCGCTGTCGATCCTTTGACAGTGTTGCCCAGGTAGCGCTTTCGCCGCGTTGCATTCCACGAAGCGGAGCCCTAGGTTCCGCGCCTCGTTTTTGATGGGTGCCGATGACGGCCGCCCCCTATCTGTTTGCGGAGACTACCATGGGCGCTGAAGGCGGCTTGACGGCGCAGTTGATCGGGTTTGCGCCCATCATCGGTATTTTCATCCTGTTCTACTTCCTGCTGATCCGTCCGCAGCAGAAGCGCGCCAAGGAACACGCGACCGCCATCGCCGCCGTCAAGCGTGGCGACACCGTCGTCCTGGGCAGCGGCATGATCGGCAAGGTCACCCGCGTCGAAGAGGCCGAGGTCAACGTCGAGATCGCCCCCAGCGTCAACGTGCGCGTGGTCAAGGCCATGATCGCCGAGGTGCGCAACCGCACCGCCATCGCCGCCAACGATTCCAAGGCCTGATACGCTCGCGTATCCGCCGATACCTGGACCGCCCTCATGATTCAGCTGTCGCGCTGGAAAGTCATTCTCGTCGTCGTCGCGGCCGTTCTCGGCTGTCTGCTGGCGTTCCCGAACCTGTTGTCGGATCAGCAACGCGAGGCGCTGCCCGGCTTCATGCCCAAGAACAAGCTGAACCTGGGGCTGGACCTTCAGGGCGGTTCGTATCTGCTGCTGGAAGTCGATGTGCCGGCGATGCGCGAAAAGCGCGTCACCAACCTGATCGAAGACGTTCGGGTCACGCTGAACGGCGCGGGCGTCGCCACCAACGGCTTCCAGCGTGAAGCCGGCGGCGTGGTCGTCACCCTGGCCAATCCGGCCCAGAGCGATGTCGCGTTCAAGGCGCTGCAACAACTGGGCGGTCAGGTCGGACCGGGCGGCCAGGCGGAACGCACCGCGACGCGCCTGGGCGATAACCGCATCCGCTTCGCCTATACCGACGCCGCGCTGAACGGCATGGGCGCGACGGCCGTGGACCAGTCGATCGAGGTGGTGCGCCGCCGGATCGACAGCCTGGGCACGCGCGAACCGTCCATCACCCGCCAGGGCGCCGACCGGATTGTCGTCCAGGCGCCGGGCGAAAGCGATCCGACAAAGTTGGAAGAAGTCATCGGCCAGACGGCGCAGCTGACCTTCCAGATGGTCGATGTCGAGAACTCGGTTCAGGACGCCCTGGCCGGCCGTGTGCCGCCCGATTCCGAACTGCTGCAAGGCGAGGACGGCACGCCCTATCTGGTCAAGAAGCGCGTGCTGGTGTCGGGCGAGAACCTGACCCGCGCCGGCGTCGGTTCGGACCAGAGCGGCCGTCCGGCCATCGACTTCCGCTTCGACGGC
The DNA here is from genome assembly GCF_058790795.1 of Brevundimonas sp. EU05-FHT14B07. Classification (NCBI taxonomy): domain Bacteria; kingdom Pseudomonadati; phylum Pseudomonadota; class Alphaproteobacteria; order Caulobacterales; family Caulobacteraceae; genus Brevundimonas; species Brevundimonas sp. EU05-FHT14B07. Next base: position 377,687 of record NZ_JBYTCZ010000003.1, on the reverse strand, counting down.
GCCGGCGCCCGCCGGTTCGGCGAAGCCACCGCCGCCAACCTTCAAAAGCCCTTCGCCATCATCCTGGACGGCAAGGTCATTTCGGCCCCGACGATCCAGAGCGCGATCACCTCGGGCTCGGGTCAGATCACAGGCAACTTCTCGATCCAGGAAGCGGCGACGCTGGTGAACCTGCTGAACGGGGGCGCCCTGCCGGCGCCGCTGAACGTCGAGGAGCGCCGCACCGTGACGGCCGAACTGGGCGCGGACGCGGTCGCCGCCGGCGCCCTGTCGACCGCCGTCGGCTTCGCCATCATCGTGCTGTTCATGATCCTGGCCTACGGCCTGCTGTTCGGCGGCGTGTCGGTGGTCGGCCTGGTGCTGAACGGCGTGCTGATCGTGGCGGCCATGTCGTTGACCCAGGCGACACTGACCCTGCCCGGCATCGCCGGTCTGATCCTGACCTTCGCGGTCGCGGTGGACGCCAACGTGCTGATCTACGAGCGGATGCGTGACGAGGCCCGGGCGGGACGCAGCGTCATCGCCTCGATGGACGCCGGCTTCAACAAGGCCATGGGCACCATCATCGACGCCAACCTGACCACCCTGGTCGCGGCGGGCATCATGTTCGTGTTCGGCGAAGGCCCGGTTCGCGGGTTCGCCTGGACCCTGACCATCGGTGTGTTCACCTCGGTCTTCTCGTCGGTCCTGGTCGCTCAGGTCCTGCTCGGCTACTGGCTCAAGACGGCCAAGCCCAAAAAACTGCCGATCGCGGAGTGATGGCGATGCGTGGATGGCCCCTGATCAAACTGCTGCCGCAGAAGACGAACTTCCACTTCGTCAAATATGCGCGGTTCGCCGGCGTCCTGTCTGTGATCCTGTGCGTCGCGGCGATCGTCTCCTGCTTCTATCCCGGCCTGAACATGGGCATCGACTTCCGGGGCGGCGCCTCGATGGAAGTGTCCAAGCCGGCGGGCCAGACGATCGAGCTGGATCGGGTCCGCGAGGCCGTGAACGGCCTGAACCTCGGCGACGTCCAGGTCCAGGGCATCGCGCGCCGCGACACCAATGTCGATGACGGCTCGACCGCCATTCTTCGCTTCCAGGTGCCGGAAGGCCGCGATCAGACCCAGGTGGTCAATCAGGTCGAAGGCGCCATCAGCGGCGCGGTCGGTCAGGTCAACTATTCGGGCGTCAGCGTCGTCGGCTCCAAGGTGTCGGGCGAGCTGTTCACCTCGGGCCTGTTGGCTCTGGGCGTAGCGATCGGCCTGATGTTCCTGTACATCTGGTTCCGGTTCGAGCCGCAGTTCGGTTTCGGCGCCGTGGTCGGCCTGCTGCACGACGTGATCCTGACGTTCGGGCTGATCGTGCTGTTCAAGCTGGAGTTCAGCCTGAACATGGTCGCCGCGGTCCTGACCGTGATCGGCTATTCGATGAACGACACCGTCGTCGTGTTCGACCGCCTTCGCGAGAATCTGCGCAAGTACAAGACCATGCCGCTGCGCGACGTGATCGACCTGTCGCTAAACGAGACCCTGTCGCGGACCATCATCACCGGCGTGACCGCCGTCATGGTGCTGGCGGCCCTGGCCATCTTCGGCGGCGAGGCCCTGTTCGGCTTCTCGATCGCCCTGATGTTCGGCATCATCATCGGCACCTATTCGTCGATCTATGTCGGCGCGCCGATCATCCTGCTGTGGGGCGTCAAGCGCGGCGCCCTGGCTGACGACGCCAAGCCGGTGAAGCTGGGCATGGCCAGCCGGCCGTAGGTCGAGCGCCATCGTCGAAAAATCAGGCCGCCCTTGCATCGCTTGGGCGGCCTTTTCCTTGGGCGTCGTCCATGCAAGGCTAGGCTTATGAAAGCGCTCGCCATCACCGTCACCGCCATCGCCCTGACCGGCGCCCTGTCCGCCTGCACCGACAGCAAGCGGGCGCGCAACGACGCCACCTGGGGCGACAAGCCGGCGGACATCACCTGCTGGACCTATGGAGTGGAGAACTTCAAGGGACGCTCGACCGGCAAGGTCGAATATGACGACGGCGGCCGGATCTCGTTCGTCGATGCGTCGAACAACCGCTACACCACGATCGATGGCGATTGCCGCGTGGTCTATATGCAGCCCAGCAAGTAGGGCCGGATGGCGGGCGGAGGCCTGAGCCTCCGCCCTTGGTCGATCAGCGCAGCGAGGCCGTGAAGCGCTGGATGCGGGTGCAGGCTTCTTCCAGCACGGCGTCCGAGGTGGCGTAGCTGATGCGGAAATAGGGGCTCAGGCCGAAGGCCTCGCCCTGGACCACGGCGACGCCCTCGGCGTTCAGCAGTTCCGCGGCGAAGGTGGAATCGCCATCGATGGCGACACCCGTCTCGGTCGTCTTGCCGATCAGTCCGGCGATTGACGGATAGACGTAGAAAGCGCCCTCGGGCGTGGCGCATGCGATGCCAGCCGCCTGGTTGAGCATCGAGACGACCAGATCGCGGCGCTTTTCGAAGGCGGCCTTGCGCTCGGGGATGAAGTCCTGCGGGCCGTTCAGCGCCTCGACAGCCGCCCACTGGCTGATGCTGGACGGGTTGGACGTGGTCTGGCTGGCCACCTTGCGCATCAAATCGATCAGCGGCTTGGGGCCGCCGGCGTAGCCGATGCGCCAGCCGGTCATGGCATAGGCCTTGGACACGCCGTTGACCGTCAGGGTGCGGTCGATCAGGTCCGGCGCCACCTGGGCGATGGTGGTGTATTCGAAGTCGCCATAGACGAGGTGCTCGTACATGTCGTCGGTCAGCACCCAGACCTGCGGGTGGCGACGCAGCACCTCCGCCAGGGCTTCCAGTTCGGCGCGCGTATAGGCGGCGCCGGTTGGGTTGGAAGGGCTGTTCAGGATCAGCCACTTGGTGCGGGGCGTGATGGCGGCCTCTAGCACGGCCGGCAGCAGCTTGAAGCCGTCCTTCTCCTCGCCGATCACGGTGACCGGCTCGCCGCCGGCCAGCAGCACCATATCAGGATAGCTGACCCAGTAGGGGGCGGGCACGATGACTTCGTCGCCGGGATTCAGCGTCGCGACCAGGGCGTTGAAGATGACGGGCTTGCCGCCCGGCGCGACGTGGATGTTGGCGGCTGTATAGTCGAGATCGTTCTCGCGCTTGAACTTGGCCACGATGGCCGCCTTCAACTCGGGCATGCCGTCGGCGTCGGTGTATTTGGTCTCGCCGCGGTTGATCGCGTCGATCGCGGCCTGTTTGATGTTGTCCGGCGTATCGAAGTCCGGCTCGCCGGCGCCCAGGCCGATCACGTCGCGGCCTTCGGCTTTAAGCTTCCGGGCCTGCGCGGTGACGGCGATGGTGGCCGAGGGCTTGACGCGGGCGAGGGCGGAAGATTGCAGGCTGGACATGAACTATCCCGTGGTTTTGGAAGTTTTTGCCGGGGAGGCGGGGTTGTTTACGCGGCGTCGCCCCTCGGGACAATGCGCTGATGCTCGCTAATGCAGAGATGGGATGATAAGCGGCGGCTCTGATGCGCTGGATCATCGATTTTCTGTCGAACATGGAGGCGCGTCGCTGGCGCGCCGTGCTGGCGACGGCCTTGCTGCTGGGCGCGATGATCGCCCTGTTCGCCGTCGGCAAGAGCCAACTGGGGCTGGAGGCCGAGGGGCGGCTGGAAGACTGGCTGGGCGGGTTCCGTCAGGGGCCTTGGGGGCTGGTAGCCGCCATCGTGGTGTTCACGATTTCGGCCTTCTTCGGCGCGCCGCAGTTCATCCTGATCGCCGCCTGCGTCGTGGCGTTCGGGCCGTGGTTCGGCTTCCTCTACAGCTGGATCGCGACGGTCGTGTCGGCGGGCGTGACCTATTGGCTGGGACGCGGACCCACGGCGCGGCTGCTGGCGCGGCACGGCGGCAAGACGGTCGGACGGCTGACGCGGTTCGTCGGCAAGAACGCCTTCTACGCCAGCTTCATGATCCGCAACGTGCCGTCGGCGCCGTTCATCGTCGTCAACATGGCGTTCGGGGCGGCGAGGGCGTCGTTCCCGGGCTTTCTGGCGGGGTGCGCGCTGGGGGTATTGCCGAAGACCGCGCTCGTCGCCTTCTTTGGCGGATCCTTCATGACGGCGGTCAGCGGCGACGGGATCTGGACCTCGGCCATATTGGCTGGCGTGGCGCTGGCCTGGCTGGCGCTGATGCTGTTGGTGCGTGAACTGGTCAAGCGGCGCGAGATCGCGCGCGGCGACTGAGGGGATTTGCTTAGCCTGCTATTTAGATTCCGTTCATCCAGAGGTTGCATGGTGTTGCTTTGGAGGCGTCGCCATGGATGTCCGTATTCTGAAGACGCAGCACGGCCGGATCATTCGACTGGCCAGCGCCCTGGGAGGCACCGCCGCCATTATGAAAACGTCGGACGATGCGATCCGCGCCCGTGAGCTGATGCGTGCGCTGAATACGGCTCTGACCGAGCATCTCGCGATCGAGGACGGCGAACTTTATCCCGTACTGATGCGGTCCCAAGATCATTCGGTTCGCGACCTCGCGCAGCACTATGTTGAGGACATGGGGGCTCTGAGCGGCGTTTGGGCGCACTATTTCGAAGAGTGGTCACAGGCCCGCATTCTGAGGGATCGGGAGCGTTTCGCTTCTGTAACCAAGGGGTTGATCGGCGCCTTGGCGCATCGGGTCGCCCGCGAGGAGGACACGCTGTATCCCACGATGGAGGCGGCGGACGCCCTGGCCGTCGTTCCGAAGCGCGACGGCAGGCCGACATCCTGAAGCCGGTGTCCACAGGCGTCGTGCCTCGATAGCCCTCTCCATATGACGACACTGTCATCGGGGCTTGTATTCCCGGTTTCATACGGGCAAACCCGCCGCTAGTAGGCGTGGCGAAGACGATCAGGAACTGTCCGGCGTGGGGATGTCAGGGCAGTTGGGGCGTCGCCAGGTCGACTGAGACATCTAGACGCCCTGCCAGCTAACAACGGTATCGATTCCCATGAGCTTCTCCCTTTTCGGCGCGATCTCCAACGACATCGCGATGGACCTGGGCACCGCCAACACCCTGATCTACATGAAGGGCAAGGGCATCGTCCTGAACGAGCCGTCGGTCGTGGCGCTGAGAAACGTCGGGGGGCGCAAGGTCGTTCACGCCGTGGGGATCGAGGCCAAGCAGATGCTGGGCCGCACGCCGGGCCACATGGAGGCGATCCGCCCCATGCGTGACGGCGTCATCGCCGACTTCGAAGTCGCCGAGGAGATGATCAAGCACTTCATCCGCAAGGTTCATAATCGCAAGGGCTTCGTGAACCCCAAGATCATCGTCTGCGTGCCCTCGGGCGCCACGGCGGTCGAGCGTCGCGCGATCAACGACAGCTGCCTGAACGCCTCGGCGCGCCGCGTGGGCCTGATCGACGAGCCCATGGCGGCTGCGATCGGCGCCGGCTTGCCGATCCACGAGCCGACAGGCTCGATGGTCGTCGACATCGGCGGCGGCACGACGGAAGTCGCCGTCCTGTCGCTGTCGGGCATCGTCTATTCGCGTTCGGTCCGCGTCGGCGGCGACAAGATGGACGACAGCATCATCAGCTACATGCGCCGCAACCATAACCTTCTGATCGGCGAAACGACCGCCGAACGCATCAAGAAGGACATCGGCACCGCCCGCATCCCGGCCGACGGCGAAGGCCTGTCGATCGAGGTCAAGGGCCGCGACCTGATGCAGGGCGTGCCGCGCGAGGTGCGCATCTCGGAGCGTCAGGCGGCGGAAGCCCTGGCCGAGCCGGTCACCCAGATCATCGAAGCCGTGAAGGTCGCGCTGGAAGCCACCCCGCCTGAACTGGCCGCCGACATCGCCGACAAGGGCATCATGCTGACGGGCGGCGGCGCCTTGCTGCGCGGTCTGGACGTCGAGATCCGCGATCACACCGGCCTGCCGGTCTCGGTCGCCGATGATCCGCTGTCGTGCGTGGCCATCGGCTGCGGCCGCGTGCTGGAGCACCCGCGCTGGATGAAGGGCGTTCTCGACTCCGCGCTCTGATCCGTCCGTTGCAGCCAGGTGAAAGCTTGGCTGCAAATCCTTGTCAGGCCTGCGTGATCACGGTTCCATTCCGGCCTTGATTTTGCGATAGGCAGGCTCAGCGGCAGGGGGCGTCCTGCCGATTCCAACCCCTTTGAGTGGAAGGTCGCCCGTGGCGTTTCGCGACGGCCCTTTTGAAAACATCAAGGTGCCGCTGGCGTGGACCGCCGCGGTCGTCGTCGTCGTGGCCGTCATCGGCGCGGTCGTCCTGTTGCTTGGCGACCGGACCACGTCCGAGGGCGGCTCGACCATGGGCGCGGCGCGCGGCGGTTTCGAAGCGGCGGCCGGGCCAGTGGGCGGGGTCTTCGCCGCGCCGGTGCGCTGGGCCGGGGCCGCGCGAGATTATGTCGGCGGCTATTTCTTCGCCATCGGCGAGAACCGCCGCCTGAAGGCCGAGATCGCCGAACTGCGCGGCTGGCGCGACGAAGCGATCGCCCAAAAGAACATCAACGGCCGCTATGAGGCCATGCTTGGTCTGCGCACCGAGCCGCCGGTGCCCATGGCCACGGGACGAGCGATTTCGGAATCTCGCGGTCCCTTCTCCAACGCCAAGCTGATCGACGTCGGTTCGGCCAAGGGCGTGCGGATCGGTAATCCCGTTGTGACGGAACACGGACTGGTTGGTCGGGTGACGGGCGTGACGGGCGGCGTCAGCCGTGTCGTGCTGCTGACGGATGTGGCGTCGCGCACCCCTGTAATGATCGAGCGCACCGATGCGCGCGCCATGCTGACCGGAGACGGCGGCGACAGCCCGCGTCTGGAGTTCATTCGCGGATCGGGTTCGATCAAGGCGGGTGACCGTATCCTGAGTTCAGGGGACGGCGGCGGTCTGCCTCGCGGTCTGCCGGTCGGGGTGGCCGCCAAGGGCGTGGACGGCGCCTGGCGGGTTAAACTGTTCAGTGATCACGGCGCGATCGACTATGTCCGCGTGCTGTTGTTCCAGAGCTTTGGACAGCTGGTCAGCCCGAACGCCTTGAATGCGCCGCCGCTCGCAGGCCTGTCGACGGCACCGGAGCCGAGCGCGGCCGAGGTCGGGGCGATCCGTGACGCCGCCGCCCGTCGTGCGGCGGCGCAGCAGGCTCAGGCCGAACGGGCGCGTGCTGCGGCGGCGACGCCAGCGCCAACGCCTGCGCCCGCCGCTGCGCCGACTGCGGCCCGTCCGGCCGTGACGTCTCCGAGGCCTGCGGCTTCGACCCCGTCGCCTGCGCCGGTTGCGCCCAGCCCTGCGCCGGCGCCCGCTCCGGGAGGCGCGGCGTGAGACGGCCCGTCGCGGTTCGCGTTGTCGGACCTCTTCAGTGGATCGTCTATCCGGCCCTGCTCGTCCTCGCCGCGACGGTCGTTCTGGGAACGCCGCTCCAGCTGTTCGGTCTGCATCTGCCCGAGCCGGTCATTCCGATGATCCTGGCCTTCGCCTGGCCCTTGATCCGGCCGTCGATGCTGGCGCCGGCGGTGCTGTTTTTGATCGGCCTTTTCCTCGATCTGTTCTGGAATACGCCGCTGGGTCTGTGGGCGCTGTGCCTGATGGGCGTCTATGGAACGGTGCTGCTCTCGCGCAATCTGCTGGCGGGGCATGAGGGGCTGATCCGGTTCGGAGCCTATGCCGCCTGCACGCTGGGCGCCTTTTTTCTGGCCTATCTGGTGGTGACGATGCGGGCGGCGAACGCGCCGGCGATCCTGCCACTGGTCGGACAGGTCGTGCCGACGCTGCTGCTGTTTCCGATCGCCAACTGGATGCTTGAGCGATTCGACGACGGAGATATTCGGTTCCGATGAGCGGCGAGCCCTCCATCTTCTTTGCCGATGTGAATGAGCGTCAGGGGTCCTTCCTGCGGCGCACCTTTGTGCTGGGCGGGGCGACGGCGCTGGGGATCACCGCGCTGATTGGACGGCTGGGCCAGCTTCAGGTCGTGCAGGCTCAGGAATATGCGACCCTGTCGTCGCAGAACCAGTTCAACTTCCGCATGGTCCCGCCGCCGCGCGGCCTGATCAAGGACCGCAACGGCGTCGTCATCGCCGGCAACCGCCCCAGCTTCCGTGTGCTGGTGGTGCGCGACGAGACCAAGGATCTGGACCAGACCCTGGACCTTTTGGGACGGCTGCTGCCCGACACGCTGGAGCGCCGTCGCGCGATCATCCGCGACGTCAATGCGGCTTCCAAGTTCAACCCGGTGCCGGTCAAGAGCGACCTGACCTGGGAGGAGTTCGCCAAGGTCAATCAGTACGCCAACGAACTGCCCGGCGTGATGGTCGATATGAACGAGGCGCGCTATTACCCTTTCGGCGGATCGTTCGCCCACGTCATTGGCTATGTGGCCAAGGTGTCCGATCGCGACGTCAAGGCGATCCGTGACAAGGGCGAGCAGCCGCCCGCCCTGTTGTTCAACCCCAGCTTTCGCATCGGCCGCCAGGGCGTGGAAAAGGCGCTGGATACGTCGCTGCGCGGCGAGCCGGGCGGCAATAGGGTCGAGGTCGATGCACGAGGCCGCGTCGTCGCCGAGGACATCGGCGGGTCGCGGCCCGCCGTGCCGGGCAAGGAAGTCATCCTGACGCTGGATGCCGATGTTCAGAACCGGGCTCTGGAAGTGTTTGGCGACGAGTCGGGCGCCTGTGTGGTCATGGATGTGCGCAACGGCGACATCCTGTGCATGATGTCTGCGCCATCGTTCGATCCGAACCTGTTCGTCGGCGGCGTGCCGAGCAAGACCTATCGCGCGCTGGCCGACTATGAGCGCAAGCCGCTGCTGGACAAGACGCTGAACGGCACCTTCCCGCCGGGCTCGACCTTCAAGCCGACCACGGCCTTGGCTCTGTTGGAAGCCGGGGTCGATCCGAAGCTGACGGTGTTCTGCTCGGGTTCGTATCGGACGGGCAACCGAACGCAGCGATGCTGGGGGCGGCATGGCACCCAGAACATGCACGACGCGATCAAGAACTCCTGCGACGTCTATTTCTACGCCATGTGCAACCGCGCGGGCGTGGATAACATCCGCAAGGCCGGGCTGGCGCTTGGCTTCGAGCACGAGTTCGACATCGGTGTCGGCAACCAGCGCAAAGGCCTGTTGCCGTCCACCGAATGGAAGGCGCGAACCTTCCCGCGCGATCCGGTCTGGCATCCGGGGGAGACGACCTCGGTCGCAATCGGGCAAGGCGCGATTACGGTGAACGCCCTGCAGCTGGCGGTCATGACCTCGCGTCTGGCGAACGGGAAGAAGCAGCTTCAGCCGCGCCTGATCAAGTCCATCGGCGGCGTCGAGCAGCCCAGCGGAGCCGAGGCCCCAGACCTGCCGTTCGATCCGGCCCACGTCGAATATGTGCGCCAGGGCATGATCGCCGTGGCCAACGATCGATCCGGCACCGCCTATCGCCAGAGCCAGTTGGGGTTAGGCGACATCCAGATGGCCGGCAAGACCGGTACGGCGCAGGTCCGGAACTACGGCTCCGGCTCGCGCAAGAGCAATATCTGGGCGCTGAAGGACCACAACCTGTTCGTGGCGTTCGCGCCGGTGGATGCGCCGCGATATGCGGTCGCCATCATCGTCGAACACGGGGGCAAGGGCGGAGCGACCGCCGGCGCGCCGCGTGCGCGTGAAGTGATGCGTACCGTCCTGCTCAAGGATCCGGACATGCGAGCCCGCATCGAACGGCCGCTGCCGCCCGAACCGACCGGCGACGCCATCGTCGAGGACGGGGTGGTGGGCGCCGCGCCCGAGCCCGATGTCGTGGCCCCGCCGCAGCCGAGTCGCCCCGCGCCGTCTGCAACCAGCGGGCCGCGTCCCTATCTGTCCGAGCCCGGTCGTTGACCGCCTCAGCCCTATCACGTCCCGGCGAGCGCGAACGCGTCTCGACCAAGCTGGGCCAGATCGACTGGCGGCTGACGGCCTTGCTGTGCGTGGTGTCCGGCACCGGCGCCCTGATGCTGTATTCGGTGGCGGGCGGATCGTGGTCGCCGTGGGCGATGAAGCACCTGATCCGGTTCGGCATGTGTTTGGCGCTGATGCTGATGCTGTCCCTGATCAGCATCCGCTACTGGTTCGCCCTGGCCTATCCCATCTACGGGATGGCGCTGTTCATGCTGGCGCTGGTGGAGACGCCGCTGGGCTATACGGCGCTAGGGGCCACGCGATGGCTGGACTTGGGCTTCACCCGCATCCAGCCGTCCGAGATCATGAAGATCGGTGTCGTGCTGGCCTTGGCGCGCTGGTATCACGGCGCCTCAGCCAAGGAGGCGAGTTTCCATTGGAAGCTGATCTTCCCGGTCGGGATCATCGGCTTGCCGTTTCTGCTGGTCGCGCACCAGCCGGACCTGGGGTCGGCCATGCTGATCGGTTTGACGGGCGCGGCGATCATGTTCGTCGCCGGGTTGAGCTGGCGGATCATCCTGCCGCTGATCATCGCCGCCGCCGTGCTGGTGCCGCCCTATGTGATGTTCGGCATGCACGACTATCAGCGTCACCGGGTGCTGACCTTCCTGAACCCCGAGGCCGACATGTCGGACAAGGGCTATCAGATCGTGCAGTCCAAGATCGCCATGGGGTCGGGCGGGCCGTTGGGGCGCGGGTTCGGCCTGGGCAGCCAGAGCCAGCTGGAGTTCCTGCCTGAACGCCAGACCGACTTCATCTTCGCCGCCTTCGCCGAGGAGTTCGGCTTTGTGGGCACCTTCACGCTTCTGGCCTCCTATGCCGCCATCATCCTGATCTCGCTGAGAATCGCCTCGCTGTCGCACAGTCACTTCGGGCGATTGGCGGCGTCGGGCGTGACGGCGACCTTTGCGCTCTATGTGCTGATCAACGGGGCGATGGTGATGGGGCTGGCGCCGGTCGTGGGCGTGCCTATGCCGCTCTTGTCCTATGGCGGAACAGTCATGCTGACTGTCATGATCGGCTTCGGTCTGGTGATGGCGACGCGGGTTCACCGCTATGCCGAACTGCCCAAGGGTCACGGCCTGATCTGACGTTACGTCAGCTAAGTGATCGGCATTCAGGTTTCGCTTTCTAAGGCGGGGATTTCCTGGATAAGGTCATTCCCAACGATGTCTCGCATCGGTTTCGGCCGGTCAGCGACGCACGCCATGGGAGACGAGGAATGACCGATCTGGAGCAATTCCGCGCCGAGACGCGCGCCTGGCTGGAGGCGAACTGCCCGGCCGAGTGTCGCGGGCCGATGGCCGACGACGAGATGATCTGGGGCGGGCGAAATCCCACCTTCAAGACCCCGGCGCACAAGCTGTGGCTGGAGCGAATGGGCGCGCGGGGCTGGACGGCGCCGGAATGGCCCAAGGCATACGGCGGAGGCGGTCTCAGCCGCGAGGAGGCCAAGGTGCTGGCCTCCGAACTGCGACGCATCAAGGCCCAGCCGGCCCTGGCCAGTTTCGGCGTCTGGATGCTGGGCCCAGCGCTGCTGGCCTTTGGGACCGAAGAGCAGAAGAAGCGCTTCCTGCCAGAGATCGTGCGCGGCGAGGTTCGCTGGTGCCAGGGCTACTCCGAGCCGGGCGCGGGATCGGATCTGGCGTCCATCCAGACGCGGGCCGAGGATCGCGGCGACCACTGGATCGTCAACGGTCAGAAGATCTGGACCTCCTACGCCGACAAGGCCGACTGGATCTTCTGCCTGGTGCGCACGGACCCCGAGGCGCCCAAACATCTGGGCATCAGCTTCGTGCTGTTCGACATGAAGACGCCGGGTGTGACGACGCGGCCGATCACCCTGATTTCAGGCAAGTCGCCCTTCTGCGAGACCTTCTTCGACGATGTCCGGGTGGAGAAGGAAAACCTGGTCGGGACGCTGAACCGGGGCTGGGACGTGGCCAAATATCTGTTGGCGCACGAGCGGACCATGATCGGCGCGATGGGCGAGGTCGGCGGCGGGCGGCCTGTGGGGCAGGTGGCGCTGGACGCCATCGGCGCCGACGAAGCTGGGCGTCTGGACGAGCCGATGCTGCGCGCGCAGATCGCGGACCTGGAGATTGACGCCGCCGCCTTCCGTCTGGCGATGGAGCGGGTGGGCGATCAGGTGAAGGCCAAACAGGCGCACCCGGCCATCGCCTCCATGCTGAAATACTATGGCTCCGAGCTGAACAAGCGGCGCCATGAGCTGCTTATGGCGGCGGGCGGGGCCGATGCGCTGGAATGGGAGGGCGAGCGGTCGCATGACGGCAAGGCGGCGCGCGACTGGCTGCGGACCAAGGCCAATTCCATCGAGGGCGGCACCAGCGAGGTTCAACTGAACATCATCGCCAAACACCTGCTGCAACTGCCGGGAGCGTGAGACTATGCCGCTGATCCTGACCGAAGAACAGACGATGTTGCAGGACGCCGCCGACGGCTTCCTGAACGAACAGGCGCCGATCGCCCATCTGAGGAAGCTGCGGGACGAGCGTGACGCCGACGGGGTGTCGCGCGACCTGTGGCGGGCTTTTGGCGAGATGGGTTTCGCCGGCGTCATCATCCCAGAGGCGCTGGGCGGCATGGGGCTGGGCGCCGTAGAAGCCGGGGTGATCGCCGAGAGCCTGGGCCGCACCCTGACGCCGTCGCCGTATCTGGGATCGTCGATCCTGTCCGCCAAGGTGCTGATCGACGGCGGATCGCAGGCGCAGCAGGCCTGGCTGCCCAGGATCGCGGCGGGCGAGGCGATCCTGTCGCTGGCGGTGGACGAGGGCGCGAAACACGCGCCGTCGCGGATCACCACGAGGGCCGAGCGCGCGGGCAACGGCTTCAAGCTGAACGGCGCCAAGGCCTTTGTGCTGGACGGCCATGTGGCCGACGCCCTGATCGTCGTCGCGACGGCTGAGGAGGGCACGACGCTGTTCCTGGTCGATCCGGCGACGGCGGGCGTCGCGGTCGAGCGCACGGTGATGGTGGACGCGCACAATGCGGCGCGGATCACGCTGACTGATGTGGCGGTTGACGCCGATGCAGTGATCGGCGCGGTCGGGGGCGGGGAGGCGCTGCTGGATGGCGCGCTGCACCTGGGGCGGGCCTGCGCGGCCTCAAGCCTGACAGGCGCGGGCGATCAGGCGTTCAAGACGACGATGGATTATCTGCGGACCCGCAAACAGTTCGGCAAGCTGATCGGCGAGTTTCAGGCGTTGCAGCACAGGGCCGCGCATCTGTTCTCGGAGCTGGAGCTGGCGCGCGCGGCGACGATCGGCGCCCAGATCGCCATCGACGAGAGGCGCGAGGACGCGCCGCTGGCGGCCTCCATCGCCAAGGCCAAGGCGGGGCGCGTCGCCGAGCTGGCGGTGCAGGAGGCGGTTCAGATGCACGGCGGGGTCGGCATGACCGACGCGTTCGACGTCGGCCTGTTCATGAAGCGGGTGAGGGTGCTGAACGAACTGCTGGGAGACGCCGGCTTCCACGCCGAACGGTTGGCGCGGGCGCAAGGGTTCTAGGGTCGGGATTCTAGACCGCCTTTTCGCTCCACAGGTCCAGATCCGTCTCGCGCCCGATCAGGGCCAGGCCGGCGGCGATGGATTCGAACTCGCCGCCCGTCTCGATCCGATCGGCGCCGAAGCGGTTCTGGAAAAGCGCCCGCACGGCCGGCACGAAGGAGGTGCCGCCGGTCAGGAAGACGCGGTCGATGGCGTCGGGCGCCAGGCCGCTGCGGGCCATCGCCTGATCCACCGCGCCCTCGATGGCGGCCAGTTCCGGCGCGATCCAGCGTTCGAAATCGGCGCGGGCGACCGGCTTTTCGATATGGACGCCGCCGGCCTGGAACAGGAAGGTCGCCTGGTCGTCGGCCGACAGGGCCATCTTCAGCGTTGAGACGGCGCGGTACAGGTCATGGCCGTGGTTGTCGTCCAGCACCTCGATCAGACGCTCGATCTTCTCCGGCTCCAGTGCGGTGCGGGCCAAGGCGCGGATGTCGCGCATGTCGCGCGAGGCGCGTAGCAGGGCCAGCTGATCCCAGCGGGCGAAGGCGGAATAATACCGCTGGGGAATCGGCAGTTGTTTGCCGACGGAGCTGTACAGACCGCCCTTGCCCAGTTCGGGCGAGACCAGCTGGTCGATGATCCGGTAGTCGAAGGCGTCGCCAGCCACGCCCACGCCCGAGCGCGCCAGCGGCGTCGAGCGCAGGCCGTCGGGCGTATGTTCGAACCGGATGATCGAGAAGTCGCTGGTGCCGCCGCCGAAGTCGGCGACCAGGACCGTGGCGTCTGCCTTCAGCTGGCGTGCGAAATAGAAGGCGGCGCCGACCGGCTCGTGCGCATAGCGGATGTCAGTGAAGCCCAGCCGCTGAAACGCCGTCTGATAGCGCGACAGGGCCAGGGTCTCATCCGGATTGCCGCCCGCAAAGGTGACGGGACGGCCGACGATGACGGCGGGCGGGGCGTCCGTCAGTGCGTCGCCGGCATGGTGGCGCAGGCGCAAGAGGAAGGCGGCCAGCAAATCCTCGAAGGCGTAGCGTTTGTTGTCGATCCGGGTCTCGGTAAAGGCGGCGCTGGCGGCGAAGGTCTTGAACGACTGGATGAAGCGGGTCTCCAGCGGATCCTCGACATAGGCGGCGATGGCCCAGGGGCCGGCCTCGACCACGCGCTCGGGCGGCTGGCCGTCCACGCCGGGATGGGTCTGGAAACTGAGCGCCGAGCGGAAGGTGGTCGTCTGGCCCTCGACCGCGTCGAAGGTCACGAGATGGGCGAGGCCGTCCGCATCGGTCAGGGCCACGACCGTATTGGTCGTGCCGAAGTCGATCCCGATCGTCATCGGTTTCGTCGCCGTCATGGCAGGGCTCCAGGCAGGGGAGCCGGGTTCCTAACGGCAGACGGGGCAATAGCAAGGGCTAATGAGGGCGCGCGGCCGCGTCAGACCACGGCGTTGCCGGGCACACCCAAAATGCGCCGCTTCTGGGATTCGTACTCGTCGTTGGAAATCGCGCCGCTATCGCGCAGAGCCGCGAATTTAGCGAGGTCGTCCGCAGACGCAGTTTCCCGACGAGGCGCCGCATTTAGTCGAAGCATCAGGTCGGCATTGTAGGCGCGGATGATGCCGCTCAGAAGGAAGACATCAACCAACAACCAAATGCCGAGCGCGCCGAGAAAGACGAAGCCTAGGCCAAACCAAATGGTCGCCCAGCCCAGGATCGTAAGCATGAGTTGGCCCACAGCGGAACCCGTGCGGCCCGCGTAGAAGCGATGCCCACCGACGCCGCCCGTGAAAAACCAAAGTAGATAGGCGACGCCTGCCGACTTCTTGTTTGACTCGAACGCCATCAGCGCCTGCGTGTCGGCGCTCAGGCCGGTCGATTGATTTGACATGGTCACCCCCGTGATGACTCTCGTCATTCAACCTAGACGTTTTCCAGTCAAGTGCTTTGAGTTGCGATCTGCTGCTTTGTAGCGCCGAGCGTTAGTGGCGGAAGCGGTGGGATTCGAACCCACGGACGGCTCTCACCGTCGCTGGTTTTCAAGACCAGTGCCTTAAACCACTCGGCCACACTTCCTTGCCGCCGCAGCGGAGGCGGACGCCATAGCAGGCGAACGGGTCATTAACCAAAGCGGAAATGTCTTCGGTCATCCTGTTTTCGTATTTTTTGCGAGGCGGATCGATGACGTTTGGACAGGGAGTGCGCGGCGCGCTGATCCTGGGGCTGTTTTCGCTGCTGGCCGCCTGTTCCACCGTCGGCGGCGCGGGCGTGCGCGGGACGGTCGCCGGGCGTGGCGAGGACCATCCGCCGGTCGTCAAGGACCCGGCGCCGATCGTGTCGGGGACGATGCGGCCCTATCAGGTGCGCGGGCGCTGGTACACGCCCAAGGAACAGCCGGATTACGAAGAGGTCGGGATGGCGTCCTGGTACGGCGACGCCTTCAACGGGCGGCCAACCTCGACCGGCGAGCGGTTCGACATGCATGCCCTGACGGCGGCGCACAAGACCCTGCCTCTGCCCGGTCTGGTCGAGGTGACGAACCTGGAGAACGGGCGCCGGCTGGTGGTGCGGATCAATGACCGGGGGCCGTTCGTGGACAGCCGGATCATAGATCTGTCGCGCGAGGCGGCGAGCGAACTGGGAATGCTGTCGCAGGGCGTGGGGCGGGTGCGGGTGCGCTACCTCGGCCGGGCGCCGCAGCAGGGCGGGGGCACGCTGTTGCGGGCGTCAGCGCCGACGCCGCGAGGCGCGGTTCCGGCCAACACGCCCGTCAGCACGCCCGTTATCGCCCCCGCGCCGGCCGTGGTTGCGGAGGTGACGACCTTCTGGGTCCAGGCGGGCAGTTTCTCGGACCAGGTCGAGGCCGGGCGAATCGCTGACAGCCTGAGCGGCTGGGTGCGGGCCGATCGGGGCGCGGGGGGGTTCAATGTGGTGGTGGGGCCGTGGGACAGCGCCAATGCCGCCGAGGCGGCGCGTCAGTCGGTCGTGGCGCGAGGTTATGCGGGCGCCCTGTTGATATCCGGCAGCTGATCGCGCGGGCGGGCTTGCGCCGGGCGGCGTCGGCGCGCCATGAAGGCGCGTGACCCGTGGACAATTCATAAGCTTCGAAGGCGGCGAGGGCGCCGGCAAATCGACCCAGGTCGGGCGGCTGGTCGCCCGGCTGCAGGCGACGCTGGGCGAGCGCAAGGTCGTGCGCACGCGTGAACCCGGCGGCTCCAGGGGCGCGGAGGTGATCCGCAATCTGGTGGTGGCCACGGACGCGGAGCCGTGGTCGGCCATGACCGAGACCTTGCTGATGTACGCCTCGCGGTCGGACCATCTGGAGCGGACCATCCGTCCGGCGCTGGCGGCCGGCGACTGGGTGGTGTGCGACCGGTTCGCCGATTCCAGCCGGGCCTATCAGGGCGCAGGCGGCGGCGTGGCCCAAAGCTTCATCGAACAGATTGACGCGGGCGTGGTCGGGGACGACCAGCCGGACCTGACGCTGGTGTTCGACCTGCCGGTCGAGGTCGGGCTGGAGCGAGCGTTCGGGCGCGGCCTGTTCGAGACGCGGTTCGAATCCAAGGGTCTGGAGTTCCATCAGCGGCTGCGCGAGGGCTTTCTGAGGATCGTCGAGGCCAATCCGCAGCGTTGCGTGCTGATCGACGCGGTCGGATTGCTGGACGAGGTCGAGGCGCGGGTCTGGCAGGCGGTTCAGGATCGGCTGCTGTGAGCGACGATCACCCCCGCGACCGGTTCGACCTGGTTCCCGATGCGGCGGCGGAGACGGCGTTTCTGGACGCCTGGGAGCGGGGGCGGTTGCACCACGCCTGGCTGCTGTGCGGGGTCGAGGGGACGGGCAAGGCGACGTTCGCCTATCGCGCGGCGCGACGACTGCTGGGCGCGGCGGCCAATCCGGCGTCCGGGCCGCTGGGCGCGCGGCGCGATGATCCGGTCAGCCGGCTGATCTCGGCCCAGTCGCATCCGGACCTGCTGGTGCTGGAACGCCTGGTCGAAGGGGGCAAGACCAAGAAGTCGATCTCGGTCGATCAGTCGCGTGAACTGCCGGAGTTCTTTTCGAAGAGCCCGTCGCAAGCCCAGTTTCGGGTGGCGATCATCGATGCGGCGGATGACCTGAATCTCAATGCCGCCAACGCCTTGCTGAAGGTTCTTGAGGAGCCGCCCGAGCGCGGCGTGCTGTTTCTGGTGACCCATGCGCCGGGGCGGTTGCTGGCGACGATCCGGTCGCGGTGCCGGCGGTTGAGCTTTCCGATCTGGACGCCGGATCGGCTGGAGACCCTGGTGCGCAATCGGACGGGCGCGGAGCGTGAGGACGCCGAACATGCGGCGATCATGGCGGGCGGATCGCCGGGGGCGGCCCTGGCCCTGGCGTCCGGCGCGACGTTCGAGATGGACCAGCTGGCGCGGCGATGGGTCGAGGGCGACGTGGACCGGGCCGAAGCCCTGGCCATCGCCGACCGGTTCCGCGGCGCCGAGGGGCAGGAGCGGTTCGAGACGCTGATGGATCGGCTGATCGCGGCGGTCCGTATGCGCGCCTTACAGAGCGCACCCGGCGCCGGCAATCGATGGGCCGAACTGTGGGAGCGGTTGCAGCCGCTGCCGGAACGGGCGGCGGGGCTGAACTTGGATAAGGCCGATGTGCTGGCCGGCGCGCTGGCGGACCTGAAGCGGGTTCAAGCCCAGCAGGAGCGGATGGGCTGATGCTGATCGACAGTCACGTGAACCTGCACGCGCCGCAGTTCGACGAGGACCGGGACGCCGTGATCGCGCGCGCGCGCGCGGCGGGCGTCGGGCTGATGGTCGAGATTTCGGACAAGCTGACGACGTTCGAGGCGACGCACGGCATCGCCATGGCCCATGAGGACATCTGGTGCACGGTCGGGGTGCATCCGCACGAGGCCAAGGATGCAGCGGACCTGACGGCGGCGACACTGATCGATCTGGCCCAGCGGCCCAAGATTGTGGGCATCGGCGAATGCGGTCTGGATTTCCACTACGACTTCAGCCCGCGCGAGGTGCAGGCGGCCTTGTTCCGGCAGCATGTGAAGGCGGCGCGCGAAACCGGCCTGCCGCTGGTGATCCACACGCGTGAGGCGGACGGTTTAATGGCGTCGATCCTGCGCGAGGAGTATGCGGCGGGGCCGTTCAAGATGTTGATGCACTGCTATACGAGTGGGGCGGAACTGGCCAAAATCGCTGCTGAAATGGGCGCGTGGTTCTCGGTATCCGGCATTGCGACCTTCAAGGCGGCCGAGGACGTGCGGGCGGTGATCCGCGATATGCCGGGCGACCGGATCATCGTCGAAACCGACTGCCCCTATCTGGCGCCCGTTCCGCATCGTGGACGGCGCAACGAGCCGGCCTACATCGGCCATGTGCTGGACAAGCTGGGCGAAATCCGAGGCTGGAGCGCCGAGGAGGCGGACCGCATCACGACCGAGGCCTTCTTCGGCCTCTTTGACCGGATACCCAGGCCTGCATGAGTTTCGACGTCGTCATTCTGGGCAGCGGATCGTCGGGCGGGGTGCCGCGCGGAGACGGCGACTGGGGCGCCTGCGACCCGGACGAGCCCAAGAACCGGCGAACGCGCTGTTCGATGCTGGCGAGGAAGACCGGGCCGGAGGGGGTGACCACTGTCCTGATCGACACTTCGCCGGACCTGCGCGAACAGATGCTGGCCAGCGGCACGAAACATGTGGATGCGGTTCTCTACACCCACGATCATGCGGACCAGACCCACGGCATCGACGACCTGCGCACCTTCGCCGCGCGGGCCAGGAAGCGGATACCGGCGTGGATGGATGAAGCGACGCACGGCTCGCTGACGCATCGGTTCGACTACATCTTCGAGAGCAAGTTCGGTTATCCGCCGCTGCTGGACGGACGGATCATTCCGCCGCATGGCACGGCCTGGTCCGTCAAGGGGGCGGGCGGCTCGATCCCGGTCACGACCTTCGACCAGGCGCACGGGCCGATCCGCTCTGTCGGCTATCGGTTGGGCGACGTGGCCTATTCCAGCGATGTGTCCGATCTGGACGAGGCGGCCCTGGCGGCGGTGGCCGGCTGCAAGCTCTGGATCGTGGATGCACTGCGTTACGCGCCGCATCCGACCCATGCTCATCTGGACCAGGCCCTGGCGTGGATCGCCGCGGCTAACGTGGAGCGCGCGGTGCTGACGAACCTGCACATCGATATGGATTACAAGGCGTTGTCGGCGCTTGTTCCTGACAACGTCGAGGTCGGATTCGATGGCTGGAGCCGAGTGATCGGCTAGCTTGCGCCGGCCTTGTGGTTTTTCCAGTCGAATAGCTCTTCCAGCACCTGCACCGCCTGACCGCGTTCCGACGTCAGATCAGGATCGCGGTTCATGATCAGCCGCGCATCGTCGGCGGCCGCCAGCATCAGGCTGCGGTGGCGGATCGGGTCAGCGAATCGGTAGGCGGGAAAACCGCTCTGTTTCAGGCCCAGGGGATCGCCGCCGCCGCGCAGGCGGAAGTCTTCCTCGGCAATGACGAATCCGTCCTCGGTGCGACGCAGGGTTTCGAGCCGCTCTTTCGCCGTCTCGCCGAGGGCGCCGTCCTGACCGCCATACAGCAGGATGCAGGAACTGGCCTTGGCGCCGCGACCGACGCGGCCGCGCAATTGGTGCAACTGCGCCAGACCGAAACGGTCGGCGTGTTCGATAACCATGATCGAGGCGTTGGGCACGTCCACGCCGACTTCGACCACCGTGGTGGCGACGAGAACCGGCAGGCGGCTATCGGCGAAGTCGGCCATGACAGCCTCGCGCTCTGCGCCCGGCATCTGGCCGTGAGCGAGGCCGACCTCCACGTCCAGCAGGCGCCGCAGATCGTCGGCGCGATCGACGGCGGCGGCCAGGTCGATGGCCTCGGATTCCTCAACCAGAGGACAGATCCAATAGGCCTGGGCGCCGCTTTCGACGGCGCTCTTCAGGCGGGCGGCGACCTCGCCGATGCGGGCCAAAGGCAGGACGGCGGTTGTGACGGAGGTGCGGCCGGGCGGTTTCTCCATCAGGCGACTGACCTCCAGCTCGCCGTACTGCGTCAGTTCGAGCGTGCGGGGAATGGGGGTGGCCGACATGGTCAGCAGATGCACGGCGCCCAGGCGCGGGTCGCCCTTGGCTTGCAGCCGCTGGCGCTCGTTCACGCCGAATCGGTGCTGTTCGTCGATGACGGCAAGGGCCAGGCGGTCGAAGCGGACGGCGTCCTGGAACAGGGCGTGGGTGCCGATGGCGACCTGGGCGTAACCCGAGGCCAGGGCAGCCAGTTTCTCGCGTCGTTGCGCCGGGGTGTCGCGACCCGTTAGCAGGACGGCGGCGACGCCGGCTGCGTCCAGCATGGGGCCGAGCTTCTCGTAATGCTGGCGCGCCAGGATTTCGGTCGGGGCCATGAGTGCGGATTGGAAACCGCTGGCAGCGGCGTCGGCCAGCGCCAGGGCGGCGACGGCGGTCTTGCCCGAGCCGACATCGCCTTGCAGCAATCGGCCCATCTGCTGGCCCGACGCCAGGTCACGACGGATTTCGGCGACGGCCTGGGCCTGGGCTTTGGTCAGCTGGAAGGCCAGGGCCTGGAGCAATTGTTCGGACGCTGCGCCGGGGACGATGACGGGGGCGGGCCTGATCTCGCGGGCGCGACGACGACGGGCCAGAGCCAACTGATGGGCCAGGAACTCGTCATAGGCCAGGCGCTGGCGGACCGGGGCATCGGGCGACAGGTCGATCTCGCCTGTGGGGGCATGCAGGGCGTCCAGAGCGGCGCGCCAACCCAGCCAGTTCTGCTTCTTCAGCCAGGCGGGGTCCTGCCATTCCGGTAGATCGGGCGCGGCGGGCAGGGCGGCCTGGATCAGTTTGCGCAACTGGCGCGAACTGAGGCTCTGCGTCGCCGGATAGACGGGTTCGGACGCCGGAATGTCGGCGGCCTTGTCTGGCGTGACGATGTCCGGATGGACGATCTGGACCTCGCCATTGAACCTTTCGACCTTGCCCGCGACCAACCGCGTTTCGCCACGCGGCAACAGCCGGTCGATGTGCTGGGGCGAACCGCCGAACCATACCAGATGCACGAAGCCCGTTGGATCGCTGGCCCGGACTTTTAGCGGCGCGCCAGGACGGCTGGGGGTGAAGAGGCGGTCGATGGTCACGGTGAAGACGCCCACCTCGCCATCGACCGCGGTGGCGGCCTCAGCAGGGCGGCGTACGATGACGCCGGACGGGCTGAGGAACAGCAGATCGCGAACCAGCGGGCCCGCCACCTTTTGCACCAGAGGCAGGACGCGAGGGCCCACGCCCTTAAGGGTCGAGACCTCGGCGAACAGGGGAAAGAGAATCTGCGGACGCATCGCCGTGAACATAGCGTGACCATGACGGGTGGCGAAGTGCGTTCAGGAACGCTATCTGCGCTTCTCACATTCCTGATGCGCTATCGCTCTCCGCGCGGCGGATCGCTGCTTGAGCGCATCGGCATTTTTAACGGGCAAGGATTCTTGTGGCCGAAATCGACGCGCGTCCCGAAAGCGAAATGACCCCTGAGCAGATGACGCCTGAGCGCAGGCAGCGGCTGGGACGCATTCAGTTCCGCGCCTGGCGGCGGGGCTTTCGCGAGGCTGATATGGTTCTGGGTCCATTTTCAGATCAGGTCGCGCCAACGCTGACCGATGCGGAACTGGACCAGTTTGAACGGCTGATCGACGAGGAAGATCAGTGGCTTTACGGCTGGATCATCGAGCGTGATCCGACGCCGCCCGAATTCCAGACGCCGGTGATGGCCAAGGTGCGCGCCTTCATGCGCGCCCACGTCGCGGCCGAAGTCGGCAAGGGAATCGGCTGATGGACGCCAAGGTCGAACACCGGACCGACGCCGATCTGGGCGGCGCGCCCGAGGGGTTGGACGCGCTGATCGTCGCCGAACGGATCAAGGCCGGGGGCGGTGTCGGCCTGTTCGTCGCACGCGACTTTCAGAGGTCGGGCAGCTTCGTTCAAGCGTTTCAGTTCTTCTCGAAAGGTATTGAAGTCCTGGATTATCCGGCGTGGGACTGTCTACCCTATGACCGACTGAGCCCCACGGCGGGAATCGCGGCGCAGCGCATGGCGACGCTGACGCGACTGGCGATGCGCAAGCCCGGCGATGCGCCGGTTCTGGTCGTGACGACGGTGTCGGCGGCCATGCAACGCACCCCGCCCAAGTCGGTCACGACACAGGCCGGGTTCGAAACCAAGGTCGGACGCGATCTCGATATCCAGGCGCTGGAGCGCTATTTCGCCGCCAACGGCTATGTCCGGGCCTCGACCGTGTCGGAGCGCGGCGAGTTCGCGGTGCGCGGCGGGGTCGTCGACGTCTATCCGCCTGGCTTCGAGGAGCCGGTCCGGCTGGACATGTTCGGATCCGAGCTGGAATCGATCCGCACCTTCGATCCCGAAACGCAGCGGTCGACCGGCCAGATGACGTCCGTGTCCCTCGCGCCGGTGTCGGAAGCGCTGCTGGATGCGGCCGCCATCTCGCGCTTTCGCACGGGTTATCTGAACCTGTTCGGCGCGCCGGGCGACGACCCGCTGTATGCGACGATCAGCGAGGGCGCGCGGCGTCAGGGCATGGAACAGTGGCTGCCGCTGTTTTATGAGACCTTGGACAGCCTGTTCGACTATCTGCCGGACGACGCGGCGATCTTCCTCGACAACCAGGTCGAGACGGCCCGCGCCGAGCGATGGGATCTGGTGGCGGACGCCTATGATGCGCGCGCCGAGGCGGCCAAGGCCAAAGGACAAGCCAGCGCCAATCGCGCCTTGCCGCCAAAGCGGCTCTATCTGGACGCCGGAGACTGGAACCAGGCGCTGGCGGGTCGCGCCGTGCGTCGTTTCACGCCCTTCTCCACGGGAGGCGAGGATGCCGGCGGACGGTTGGGCAGAACCTTCGCCGCCGAGCGGGCGCAGGACAGCGTCAATCTGTTCGAGGCGGTGGCGGCCCATGCGGCGGCGCTGAAGGCCGACGGCAAGCGGGTGTTGTTCGCCTCCTGGACCGAAGGATCGTCGGAGCGGCTGGCGACCATGTTGGCCGACCATGGGCTGGATCACATCGTCGCCGTGCGCGACTGGGCCGACGTTCAGGCGGCGCCGAAGGACCTCTATCTGCGCGGCGTCCTGCCGGTTGAGCATGGCTTCGTCACCGACGCCGTGGCGGTCATTTCGGAGACCGACATCCTGGGTGATCGTCTGGCGCGACCGCGCAAGAAGCGCCGCGCCTCGAACTTCCTGGCGGAGGCGTCGGCCCTGACGACGGGCGATCTGGTGGTTCACCTGGATCACGGGATCGGCCGCTATGAAGGGCTGAAGACGCTGGAAATCCAGCAGGCCCCGCACGACTGTCTAGAGCTGTTCTACGCCGGTGAGAGCAAACTTTATCTGCCGGTTGAAAACATTGACCTTCTGACTCGATACGGCTCGGACTCCGAGGGCGTCCAACTGGACAAACTGGGCGGCGCAGGCTGGCAGGCCAGAAAGGCCAAGGCCAAGGAACGTCTGCGCGCCATGGCCGAGGGGCTGATCGCTCTGGCCGCCAAACGGGCGCTGCGCGAGACCGATGCGGTCACGCCGCCGCCGGGTCTGTTCGCCGAGTTCTGCGCGCGCTTCCCCTATGAGGAGACCGACGATCAGCTGAACGCCATCGGCGATGTGCTGGAAGATCTGGGCAAGGGCACGCCGATGGATCGCCTGATCTGCGGCGATGTCGGCTTCGGCAAGACCGAGGTGGCGCTAAGGGCAGCCTTCGTCGTCGCCATGACGGGGCAGCAGGTGGCGATCGTCGCGCCGACGACCCTGCTGGCCCGCCAGCACTACAAGACCTTCACCGAACGCTTCGCCGGCTGGCCGGTCAAGGTGCGTCAGTTGTCGCGGATGGTGGGGTCCAAGGAGGCGGCGGAGACGCGCGCTGGGCTGAAGGACGGCTCGGTCGAGATCGTCGTCGGCACCCATGCGGTGCTGAGCGAACAGGTCGGCTTCCGCGACCTGGGCCTGGTCATCGTCGACGAGGAACAGCACTTCGGCGTCAAGCACAAGGAGAAGCTGAAGACGCTGCGCGCCGACGTGCATCTCTTGACCCTGACCGCCACGCCGATCCCGCGCACGCTTCAGATGGCGCTGTCGGGCATCCGCGAGATGTCGATCATCGCCACCCCGCCGGTCGATCGCCTGGCGGTGCGGACCTACGTCACGCCGTGGGATCCGGTCTTGGTGCGTGAGGCCCTGCTGCGTGAGAAATATCGCGGGGGTCAGGCCTACTACGTCGCGCCGCGCCTGAAGGACCTGCCCGCCATCGAGAAGTTCCTGCGCGAACATGTCCCCGAGGTGAAGTTCGTCGTCGGTCACGGCCAGATGAGTGCGACCCAGCTGGAAGCGGTGATGAGCGCCTTCTACGACGGGGAATATGACGTCCTGGTCTCCACCACGATCGTCGAGAGCGGGTTGGACATTCCGACGGCGAATACGCTGATCGTGCACCGCGCCGACATGTTCGGCCTGGCGCAGCTGTATCAGATCCGGGGTCGGGTCGGGCGGTCCAAGGCCCGAGCCTTCGCCTATTTGACCACCGATGCGGTCAAGCCGATGACCTTGTCAGCCGAGCGGCGGTTGCAGGTTCTGCAGTCGCTGGACAATCTGGGCGCCGGCTTCCAACTGGCCAGCCACGACCTGGACCAGCGCGGCGGCGGCAATCTGCTGGGCGACGAACAGTCGGGCCACATCCGCGAGGTCGGCGTCGAACTGTACCAGCAGATGCTGGAAGACGCCGTGGCGGAGTTGCGCGAGAAGGGCGAGGGACAGGCCGTGGATCGTGGTTGGTCGCCGTCGATCAATGTCGGTGCTTCTGTCCTCATTCCAGAAGATTACGTGCCAGACCTGAACGTGCGTCTCAGCCTCTATCGTCGTCTTTCCGACGCCGAACAGGCCGAGGATCGCGAAGCCCTGGCCGCCGAACTGATCGACCGTTTCGGGCCCTTGCCGGATGAGGCGCAGCAACTGCTGAAGATCGTCGGCATCAAGTCGAACTGCCGCAAGGCCTGCATCGAGAAGATCGACATCGGACCGCGCGGTGCGGTCCTGACGTTGCGCGACAACAGCTTCCCCAATCCGGCGGGACTGGTCGGGCTGATCCAGAAGAACCACGCCTTCTGGAAAATTCGGCCGGATCAGAAGATCGTCGTTTCGGGCGATTGGCCGACGGCGGAAGAGCGTCTGAAGGTGGCCGAGCGGATCACTGCCGATCTGGCGCGGGTGGCGGGGGCGTAAAGCCCCTCAGCGCGTCTTTTCGAACAGGTCGGCCGAGGCGCGCTCAAGCAGGGCGGCGGCGCTTTCGTCGGGGCGCATCTCGGCGGCGCCGACGTCGAACTCGGCGACGAACGGCGACCTGTCTGGACCGGCGTCGAAGGCGGTGCAGCCGATCACGGCGGCGATTCGCTCTGCAGCCAGACGCGCCGGTTCAGCGTGGGTCGCGGGCAGGGCGAGGGCGAAGACCTCCTTGGCCAAGCGGGCAGGGGTGTCCTCGACACGGACAAGGCGCGAAACCATGGCCCCGATCTGCGGCATGGCGCGATCCAGCCAACCGCCCTGACGCGCCCAGGTGACGGATTCGGTTTCGCGCACCCTCAGTACGCAGACGGAAAGTGGGCGCTTGCGCGCGCGCGAGGCCTCGGCGACACGGCCCAGGTGGCTTGCGAACAGTTCGGGCGTGAACAGGCCCGTTTCCGGGTCCATCACTTCCAGGCTGCGGACCGAGTCCAACGTCTTTCGGATGCCCAGATGAATGCGGTGCGCGCCGGCCAGGGCCAGGATCCGCTCGGCCGTTTCGCCCTCGGGCGTGTCGGCGGACGCGACATCGGCGAAGCCGCGATTGAACAGTTCAGCCAAGCTGATCTCGTTCCTGCCGCGCAGATAGAGCATCAGCGGAATATGATAGAGGCGCGTGTTGCGCTTCATGCCCGCCGCGATCGACAGGGCCGGCGCATGGTCTTCGGCGCCCCACAGAACGGCGGCGTCAAACGGGCTTTCGTGCAGATAGTCGAAGGCGGTGTAGGGCGTCGGCGCCGCGACCACCTCGACACCGGCCGCAGTCAGGGCGTTCGACAGGGCGAGAAAGCGCCGGTCCGCGACGCCGGCGGCCAGCACACGCAAGGGACCATCGTCGTCGGCCCTTTTGTCCAAGCCGACCCCGCGCGTGGCGAAGGTGGTGACGCGCAGCCGATATTCTTCCTCGGCGATGGCGGCCCGGCCCAACTGCTCCAGGCGCAAGGCGGCCTGGGCCGGATGCGGCGGCGTGGACATGGTCAGATCCGCACCCTTTACCGAATCAGGGCGGGCGCCGATGACTACGATGGGCAGGCGGCGCGGCTCGGCGGCGGCGCGAAGGCGTGACGCCACGTCGGCGTCGAAGGTGTTGATATCGATGACGGCGGCTTCGAGCGGAAAGTCCTGAAGCGTCATCTCAGCGGAGACGACGTCACGGGCGGTCACCGTCGTCCAGCCCAGCGCGTCCAGACCCGCAGCGAGCGGCCCGATCCGGCCATCGTCAGCCGCCAGGATCAATACGCGCGCGTCGAAAGCCAAGCCGATCGTCTCCAAAAGTCGCCGCGCCAATAGCCGGCCGGAAACGCGCGGACCATAGCGACGAGGGTGTTAAGGATGCAATGTCGTCCGCCAAAGGGATGCGGCCGGATCGCGAATGATTGTCCTCACGCGGATGAGACTTTCGCCGCAGACGAAATCCGCTAGGTTCCGCCGCTTGTGCAACGGTTGTGGGGACCGATTTGAGTGAGCAACTGACACGGTCGGTCCTGAAAGCGCCCGGGTTCTGGGGCGGGCTGGCCGTGCGAGCGTTCACCCGCAGCTGGGGGCGCGACGTCATGCTCTATACGGGCGGCGTGTCCTTCTTCGCCCTGTTGGCCGTGTTTCCGGCGATCGCCATCCTGATCGGCTTCTACAAGCTGGGTCTGTCGATCAGCGAAGTCAGCGCGCAGGCGACCGCCTTGTCGGACCTGCTGCCCAAGGCGGCGCAGACCATTTTTCAGGGCGAGATCACGCGTTTGAGCAATGCATCGGCGCGGACGGTTTCCGCTCAAAGCGCCTTCGCCCTGTTCGTCGGCGCCTATGCCGCGCACCGAGGTTTCAAGGCCTTGTTGGCGGGATTGAACCTGATCCATGACGAGACCGAGCCGCACGGCTTCTTCAAGTTCAATCTGCTGGCCTTCTTTGTGGCCATCTTCGCCTTTGCGCTGTTCACGGTCGTGTCGGGGGCGGTCGTGACCGTGCGCATTATGGCGCATGCGTCGTCGTCGGCCGCCGGCCTACCTGGGCGCAGCGGCATGGCGCCGCTGGACGCCTTCCTGCCCGCTATCGGCTTGGTCATCGGACTGACCCTGCTTTACCGCTACGCCATGAGCCACAGGACGCCGGTCGCCTGGCTGCCGGCGACGGCGGGCGGTTTGGTGGCGACATTGATGTCGGTCGTGTCGTCATGGCTGTGCGCCATCTATGTCGAGCAGATCGCGCCGCTGGGGGCCACCTATGGATCGGTCGGCGCCGTGGTGGTGCTGCTGATCTGGCTGTCGTGGAACGTCAACGCCATCTTTTACGGCGGAGCGTTCGCCACCGAGATGGAACTGGCGGCCAAGGCGCGCGCGATCGCCGACACGCCGCCGGCCGATGTCGTCAATCTGTCGGAGCGTAGGGCCGGGCGCCGGTCTCGATCGTAATGCGAAGAAGGCCGTCGGCCTCGTCGATCTCGAGCACGCGCCCGTCTTTCTGAGACATCAGAAACGGCACGTCGATCCGGGCCATCGGGTCGGTGGCCAGCAGCACGATCCGCGCGCCGGGCGAGGCGGTTTCCAACGCCTTCATGAGCTTCAGGCTGGGAACAGGGCAGCGGTGACCCCTGGCGTCTATGACGACAGGGTCGCTCACGCGAGCCGATCCGCCAGCAGTTCCAGCGCCACACGAACGCTGGCTTGGCGAATGTCGTCGCGGCCGAGGTCGCCGAACCGCTCGACACGGTGAACGACGCCTTGTGGGCCTGAGGCTGCGAAGTGGACCAGACCCACGGGTTTATCGACCGATCCGCCGCCCGGTCCGGCCACGCCTGTTACGGACACAGAGACGGAGGCGCGCGAGTGCGCCACGGCGCCCTCAGCCATCGCCACTGCGACGGCTTGCGACACGGCGCCGTGGACGGACAGGCTTTCCAGCGACACGCCCAGCATCTCGACCTTGGCCTCGTTGCTGTAGGTGACGAAGCCGCGATCCAGAACCGCTGACGAACCGGGGATGGCCGTGATCGCAGCGGACACCAGCCCGCCCGTGCAGCTTTCGGCCGTCGCCAGCATCAGGCCGCGCTCGCTGGCTGTTGCGACAATCTGTTGCGCCAGGTGCTCGATATCTTGGGAAAACATGGTCTTTTCATAGGCCGCGAACCCCGCTCTAACCAGAGGCATGACCGAGGCTGTCGATCCGTTACGCCCCGCCGCCCCGACATCGGATCGCATCGCGCCGATCCTGTTCGCCGTCGCCATCTTCACATCGGCCTGTCTGGTCTTTGTCGTCCAGCCAATGGCGGCCAAGCTGCTGTTGCCGACCCTGGGCGGATCGCCTTCGGTCTGGAACGCGTCGATGGTGTTCTTCCAAACCGCGCTGCTCGCCGGATATGGCTATGCGCACCTGCTGCAACGTTTGGCGACGATGCGGGCGCAGGTCGGGGTTCACCTGGGCCTGCTGATCGTGGCGGCGTTTTTCCTGCCCCTGCAGATCAGCGGCCTGTTGGGTGATCCCGATCCGTCCCAACCGGCGATGTGGCTGCTGGCGACGCTGGCGGTGTCGATCGGCGCGCCGTTCGCGGTGTTGTCGGCGACTGCGCCGCTGCTTCAGGCCTGGTATGCGCGTGTGCGGGCCGGACATGCAGACGGCCAGAACCCCTATGTTCTCTACGCCGCCTCGAACCTGGGCAGTTTCCTGGCCCTGCTGGCCTATCCGGTCGTGATCGAGCCGCTGGCCAGCCTGTCGGATCAGCGCCTAAGCTGGAGCGTCGGCTATGGGCTGTTCGTGGTGATGGTTGTAGGGTTGAGCGTTCAGGTCTGGCGACGACGCGAGATCGGGACGGCGGAGCCCGCGCCGCTTGAGGCCAGCCCGCCGATCGCCTGGCGCGAAAAGGGGATGTTGCTCCTGCTGGCCGCCGCGCCGTCCAGTCTGATGCTGGGGGTGACGGCGCATCTGACGACGGATGTGGCTTCGGCGCCCTTTCTGTGGGTCATACCGCTCGCGCTCTATCTGCTGACGTTTGTCATCGCTTTCCAGACCCGGCCGGCGATTTCGCCAGCCATCGGCCTTGGTTTGCAGGCGGCGGCGGCAGCGGCCTGCGCCGCCCTGATTGCGTTCCGGACAGGCGAATGGCTGCTGGTGTTCACCATCAATCTGGCGGCCTTTTTCTTTACCGCGCTGATGTGTCACCAAAGGCTGGCGGCGCGGCGGCCGGCGCCGGATCGGCTGACCGAATTCTATCTGTTGCTGTCGCTAGGCGGCGTGGTCGGCGGACTGTTCAATGGCCTGATCGCGCCGGCCGTTTTCGACATGGTGTGGGAGTATCCGCTGGTGCTGGTGGCGGTCGGACTACTGCGGCCGTGGAGCCGTCGCGAGATCAGGCCGTGGGAGATCATCTGCTGCGTCGCCGGCGTGGTCATCGCTCTTCTGGGGCCGCTGTCGATGGAGGCGGTCCGGTATGCGCCGGACATCCGCGCGGCCATCCCCGACGCCGAACTGGTGCGGATCGCGCAAGCCATCCTGGGGATCGCGACCCTGTTCGCCTTCCTGGTCCGTGATCGGGCGGTGATGTTCACGATCGTTTTGGCCGCCATCGTCTGGTCAGGCTATCATCTGGCGCGCGGTTATGACTGGGCCCTGTCGGAACGCAGCTTCTTTGGCGTGATGCGAGTGGCCAAGATCGACGATCCGCTGATGGGCGGGCCGGTCCATGTGCTGATGCACGGCACGACCCTGCATGGCGCCCAGGCCCAGGCGCCGTCGAACCGCTGTCAGCCGACGCTCTATTACGCGACCTCGACGCCGCTGGGGCAGGCGATGCTGCAGATGCAGACGAGGCGGCTGGACGGCGCGCGCGTCGGCGTGGTGGGGCAGGGCTCGGGCGCCATGGCCGCCTACAAGCGCGCCCAGGACCAACTGACCTTCTTCGAGATCGATCCGATGGTGGATCGGCTGTCGCGCGACCCCCAATGGTTCAGCTTCATCAATGGCTGCGCCGATGGGCCGGTTCGGACGGTTCTGGGGGACGCCCGCCTGACGATGGATCGCGAGCCGGCGGGATCCTACGACTTGTTGGTCATCGACGCCTTCTCGTCCGACGCTGTGCCGACCCATTTGCTGACGGTGGAGGCGATCCGCGGCTATCTGCGGCTGCTGGCGCCCGACGGCGTCGTTGTGCTGCATCTGTCGAACCGAAATCTGGAGATTACCCTGCCGGCCGAGGCGGCGGCGCAGGCCCTGAAGGTCCCGCACCTGCACCAGGTCTATATCGAGCAGTCGGGCCAAGGCGACATGGCCGAGGCCTCGACCGAGGCCCTGCTGATCGGCAAGAGTCCGGCGGCGCTGGAGGGCTTCAGGGACGATGCGCGTTGGCGCAAGCTGTCGCCGACGACGGTGCGTCCGTGGACGGACGACTACGTCAATCTGTTCGGATCGCTGGTGCGTCAGATGAAGATGGCGGCGCGCTAGGCGACTGGCGTTTCCACAGTCGCCACAGCCTGGGCGGCCAGACCCTCGCCGCGTCCGGTGAAACCAAGCCCTTCAGTCGTGGTCGCCTTGACGCTGACCGCGTCGAGCGGAAGGTTCAGAAGTCCGGCGATCCGGTCGCGCATGGCCTGGCGGTGCGGCTTCACCTTGGGGCGTTCGCAGATCAGGGTGACGTCGACATTGACGATGCGGCCGCCGCGCGCCGCGACCAGTTCGGCGGCGTGGATCAGGAACTGGTCCGACGAGGCGCCTTTCCATTTCGGATCCGTCGGCGGAAAATGGTCGCCGATGTCGCCAGCCGCGATGGCGCCCAGGATGGCGTCGGTCAGGGCGTGGAGACCGGCGTCCGCGTCGGAGTGGCCAATCAGCGTTTGATCGTGCGGCACCTCGATCCCGCACAGCCAGACGGACCCGCCCGGTCCCCAGCGATGCACGTCATAGCCGGAGCCGATGCGGGTCTGATAACGCTGCGCTTGGGGCAGCAGAGCTTCGGCCATGGCGAAATCCTCGGGATAAGTCAGTTTCATCAGACGTGCGTCGCCCTGAACCAGGGCCACCGCGCCGCCGTTGCGCTGCACGACGACGGCTTCGTCGGTCGGACCCTCGGCGTCCGACCAGGCGGCATAGGCGCTCTCGATCACGACCCGGCGGAAGGCTTGAGGCGTCTGGGCGCGCCACAGACCGTCGCGATCAACCACGTCGGTCATGATTCCCGCCTCGCCACGCCGAAGGCTGTCGGCGACAGGCAGGGCGGGCAGGGCGCCGTCCGAAGTTTCAAGGGCCGAAAGCAGACGGTCGATGACGGCGCGATCCAGCAGGGGGCGGGCGGCGTCGTGGATCAACACCGGCTGATCTGCCGGAAAGCTCAGGGCTGCAAGCCCGGCGCGGACCGAATCGGCGCGGGCGGCTCCACCGACGACGGCTTTCCAACGCGGCAAACCGGACAGCACCTCGGCCACACGGTCAACGGCGTCAGGGGCGACCACGACGATCAGTTCGTCGGCGCCAGCGTTCAGCAAGGCCTCGGCTGACCAGCGCAGCACGGGCTTTCCACCCAGGTCCCGCCACTGTTTGTCGCCGCCGGCGCGCGAGCCGGAACCGGCTGCGACGATGATGCCCGAGAATGTCATGGCGGCCTTGATAGTGCGCGCGGCGACGGGGCGAAACCATCAAAGCGCCGCGGTCGTGCTTGACGAGGGCGGCTGCGATGCGGCGAAAGACGGAAATGCCCAAGACCTTGCAAATCGGCGATGTGATTGTGCCCGGCCAGGTGCTGATGGCGCCGATGACCGGCGTGACCGACCTGCCGTTCCGCGTGTTGGCCTCCAGACTGGGCGCCGCCTATGTCGCCACGGAGATGGTGGCCGCAAAGGAACTGGCGCGGGCGCGGCCGGACGTCGTGCGGCGTGCCGCCGTGGGAGCCGGCCTGCCGCTGACCGTCATCCAGCTGGTCGGGCGCGATCCCGAACAGATGGGCGAGGGCGCACGCATGGCGCAAAAGGCCGGGGCGGACATCGTCGACCTGAACTTCGGTTGTCCGGCCAAGGAGGTCACGGGCTCGGCTGCCGGCTCGGCCCTGATGCGGACGCCCGATCTGGCCTGTCGGATCATGGAGGCGGCGGTCAACGCGACCGATCGGCCCGTGACGGTCAAGATGCGGCTGGGCTGGGACGACGAGAACCGGAACGCCGCCGAATTGGCCCGCCGCGCGGAACAGATCGGCGTGAAGGCCGTCACGGTGCATGGCCGGACGCGAAAGCAGTTCTATACTGGGCAAGCGGATTGGGATGCGGTCGGGACGGTGAAGGCGGCGGTCGGCATCCCGGTCATCGTCAATGGCGACATCATCACCGCGGATGAAGCGCGCCAGGCCCTGGCGCAGTCCGGCGCGGACGGATTGATGCTGGGACGTGGCGTCTATGGCCGGCCATGGCTGGCGGCGCATCTTGAGCGGGCGTTGATCGACGGTGTGGCGCTGGAGGAACCCGGACCTGAAGAGCGTCTGACGATCGTGATCGAGCATCTGCGGGCGTCGGCCGACTTCTATGGGTTGCCGCTGGGTCTGAAGATGTTCCGCAAACATCTGGGCTGGTACATCGAACAGGCGCCGTGGCCGGCCGATCCGCAACACCGTCGTGAGGCGAAGGCAAGAATTTGCCGCTTGGACGATCCGATGGCCGTCGAAGACGCCATGCGCGAACTGTGGCGGCCGGATTTGCCTCGGTTGGGTAAGTCTGCTGTTGAAAATGGGCCACAGGTGTTGGAGACTGCTGTGGCATGACGGATACGCCTTCAGCACGCACCGCTTTGCCCGACCTCGCGTCGGACGACGGGTCGTTCTGGGGGTGGGTCGATAGCGAACGGGCGCGGACCGGCTTCGGACTGGCGTTTTTTCTGGCTGTCGCGATCACGGCTGCGGCTATCTGGCTGGTGGCGGTCGCGCCGGGCGCGACATCGGGCTCGGCGCGCGGATCGAGCAGCCAGATCGCCCTGATCGTGCTGGCGGCCAATCTGCTGCTGATTTCAGGCCTGGCCATCATCGTCGGCCGGCGCGTGCTGACGCTGGTGCGCAGCACTGACGAAGCCGGATCGCGCCTTCACCTGAGGTTCGTCGCCTTGTTCTCGATGGTGGCCCTGGTCCCGTCGGTGCTGATCGCCCTGGTGTTCGGCGTTCTGGTCAATCGGGGCGTGGACCAGTGGTTCAGCCAGAACGTCCAGGCCTCGGTCGAGAACGGAGCGATCGTGGGACGCGCCTATATCCAGGACGTGTCGGCCGCGATGGATGCTGACCTGGTCACTATTTCGGATCAGTTGGGAAGCGCCAGAAGTCTGTTCGCTGATCGCATTCAGTTTAACGACGCTCTGGGTCAAGTTGGAGACATCTTCGGCTATCCCGCCATCTACATTCTGGATGGTAAGGGCGAGGTGCTGGCTCGCGCTGAAAAGACGGGCGCTCCTCCCTATCTTGCGCCGCCGCGCGATGAACTCGCGGCCGCAGCTGAAGGCGGGCAGCCTCCGCAAACCGTCACGCAGCATCCAGACGCCGTCCGGTCGATCATCGCCCTGCCGTCCTATGGCGACGCCTATCTTTATCTGGTGCGTCCGCTTCAGGACGGCCTTGTGGCGCGAATGAACACGTCGGTTCAGTCGATCCAGGCTTATCGAGAGGCTCAGGAAAGCCGCGCGCGGATTCAGTCAGCCTTTATTCTCAGCTATCTGGAAACGGCGCTGCTGGTGCTGGTCGGGGCGGTGTGGCTGGGAATGTCGGCAGCCAGCAGCATCTCCGCGCCCATTGGTCGCTTGGTGAAGGCGGCGGGACAGGTCGCGGGCGGCGACTTCACCGCAAGGGTCGACAGCGACGGCGCCCCGGCCGAAATCGCCACCCTTTCGGACGCCTTCAACCGCATGACCGGCGATCTGCAGGCTCAGCAGGCCGCGCTGAAAGCCGCGAGCGACGAGGCGCATGATCGCAGCCGGTTCATCGAGACGGTGCTGTCGGGCGTTAGCGCCGGTGTCATCGGCTTGGACAAGCGTGGGCGGGTGTCGGCGATCAACGACAGCGCCCTGCAACTGCTTCACATCGACGACGCCGAGGTTCTGGGTCACGAACTCGCGGCCCTGTCGCCAGAGCTGAGCGATCTGGTTCGGCGCGCCGAGGCCCATATCGAGGAAGACATCGACGTCAGCCGGGGCGGAGACACGCGGCGGCTGCGCGTTCGGATCGAGGGCGGCTTCGGTGGCGAGATGGTCCTGACCTTCGACGACATCACCCGCTTGGTGACGGCCCAGCGAAACGCGGCTTGGCGCGACGTGGCCCGTCGCATCGCCCATGAGATCAAGAACCCGCTGACGCCGATCCAGCTGTCGGCCGAGCGGTTGAAGCGGAAATACCGCGCGCGGATCGGCGAGGATGTCGAAATCTTCGACCGGTGTACTGACACCATCATCCGCCAGGTCGGAGACATCGGTCGCATGGTCGATGAGTTCTCGTCCTTCGCCCGCATGCCGGCGCCGCGTTTCGCGCCCGAGAACCCGGCCGAAATGCTGCGCGAGGCGGTGTTCGCCCAGCGGGTCGCCGCGCCGGACATCGTGGTCGACATCACCGAGCCCCTGCCCAAGACGACAATGGAGGCCGACGGCCGCATGGTTGGGCAGGCGCTGATCAACATCCTCAAAAACGCGGGCGAGTCGGTTGCGGCGCAACGGCTTGCCGCTGGCGAAGCTGCGGCGTCGGATCGTGCGGGCGTCATCGCGTCGCTGACGATCGAGGACGGCTTCGCCACCTTCGTCATCGAGGACGACGGCGTGGGTCTGCCGGCTCGCGACCGCGATCGCCTGACCGAACCCTATGTGACCACGCGCGAGAAGGGCACGGGCCTGGGCCTGGCCATCGTCAAACGCATTTGCGAGGACCACGGCGGCGAGCTGAAGCTGGCCGACGCCAAGACCCTGCGCGGCGCACGCGTGTGCATGATCTTCCCCCTGAAACCCCACGGTAAAGGCGGCGAGGGCGCGGAGCGCAAGCTCCAGACCCTGGCCGCCGAATAGCGAGGCAAGATGCGACCAACCGGTTCCGACATTCTCGTTGTCGACGACGAGGCCGACATCCGCGACCTGGTGTCCGGCCTGCTTGAGGACGAGGGCCATGCCGTGCGCGTCGCCGCAAACTCCGACGAGGCCCTGGCGGCGATCCGGGCAAGGAAGCCGTCGCTGGCGATCCTGGACATCTGGATGCAGGGCGGCGGGCTGGACGGGCTGGAGCTGCTGGAAGTGGTCAAGGAACTGGACCCTGACCTGCCGGTGGTGATGATTTCCGGTCACGGCAACATCGAGACGGCGGTGACGGCGCTGAAGCGTGGCGCATATGACTTTATTGAAAAGCCGTTCAAGTCGGATCGGCTCGTTGTCGTGGTCGAACGCGCCATCGAGGCGGCGACGCTAAGGCGCGAGAACCGCCGCCTGCGCGCGGCGACCATGACGCCGTCGGGTCTGATCGGCCGATCACAGGCTGCGCAGGCCTTGCGCAGCACCATCGCCAAGGTGGCGCAGGCCAACAGTCGGGTCCTGATCGCCGGACCGGCCGGCTCGGGCAAGGAACTGGTTGCGCGTCAGATCCACGAAGCCAGCCCGCGCGCGCGCGCCGAGTTCGTCGCGATTTCGGCCGCCGGAATGACGCCGGAACGTCTGGATGTCGAACTGTTCGGCGAGGAGGGCCAGGACGGCCGTCCGCGCAAGATCGGCGTGTTCGAACGCGCCCACAACGGCACGCTGTATCTGGACGAAATCAGCGACATGCCGCGCGAGAGCCAGAGCCGCATCCTGCGCGTTCTGGTGGACCAGCGGTTCCGGCGTGTCGGCGGAGAGCAGGACGTGCAGGTCGATGTCCGCGTCGTGACGTCGACCTCGCGCGATCTGAAGGCCGAGATCGCAGAGGGACGTTTCCGCGAAGACCTGTTCCACCGTCTGAATGTGGTGCCGATCCGTGTCCCGCCGCTGTCGGAACGGCGCGAGGACATCGCCGAACTGGTCGAATATTTCGTCGACACGATCAGCGCCTCGCAAGGGCTGCCCAAACGCATCGTCGGGGACGATGCGGTGGCGGTGCTGCAAGTCCACCCGTGGCCCGGCAACATCCGCCAGCTGCGCAACAATATCGAGCGTCTGCTGATCCTGGCGACCGGCGATCCGGCGGAAACGATCACCGCCGACATGCTGCCGCAGGAGGTGGCGACCTCTAACGGCGGGACGGCGAACCTGGGCGGCGAGCGCACCATCGCCCTGCCGCTGCGGGAGGCGCGCGAGGTCTTCGAGCGGGAGTATCTGGCGGCGCAGATCATGCGGTTCGGCGGCAATATCTCGCGCACCGCCGCCTTCATCGGCATGGAGCGATCGGCCCTGCATAGAAAGCTGAAGTCGCTGGGCGTCTCGCCAGCGCGCGGCGGCGATGAAGAAGAGCCGGCCTGATGTCACGCGTCGCCTATGTGAATGGCGCGTATAGCGCGCATGGCGAGGCCGTGGTCCATATCGAGGATCGCGGTTTCCAGTTTGCAGACGGCGTCTATGAGGTCTGGTCGGTCTTCGACGGGAGGCTGGGCGATTTCGAAGGTCATATGAGCCGCCTTCACCGCAGTCTGAACGAACTGAAGATCGACATTCCGATGAGCGCCGGCGCCTTGGGCGTCGTTCTGCGCGAGACCGTGCGGCGCAATCGTGTGCGCAACGGCATGGTCTATCTGCAGATCACACGCGGCACGGCGCCACGCGATCATGGCTTTCCGGTCGATGTCGCGCCCAGTGTTGTCGTGACCGCCAAGTCGATCGATCCGGCGCGGAGTCAGCGTCTGGCGCAAAACGGCGCGGCCGGCGTCACCCAGCCCGATATTCGCTGGGGGCGTTGCGATATAAAGACCGTCGGTCTCTTGCCGAATGTGCTGGCCAAACAGGCGGCGCGCGAGCGCGGAGCCTACGAGTGCCTGATGTATGACGACATGGGTCTGATCACCGAAGGCGCATCGACCAATGCGTGGATCGTGGATGAGGACGGCAGGCTGAGAACGCGGGACATCCAAGCCAATATCCTGCGGGGCGTCACGCGAGCAGCCGTCCTCGAGCTCGCCGCCGCCGAGGGTGTCGAACTGGAAGAACGCGCCTTCTCGGTCGATGAAGCGAAACGCGCACGCGAAGTGTTCGTCACCGCCGCCAGCGCCTTCATCATGCCGTTGGTTTCGCTGGACGGCGTGAAGATCGGCGACGGCCAGCCCGGCCCCGTCGCGACCCGCCTGCGAGAACTCTATCTTGAACAGGCGCGTCGAGGGGCCATTTAGGGCGTTGCCCGAGCGGCCGGGCGGCGGTTAAGGTCGCGGTTGGCTGCATCGGCCCCGCCGCTCCCACGGCGACGAACAACGAAGAACAGGAAAAACCTGCCATGTCGCAAGACAAACGTCAGAACCTTCAGGACACCTTCCTCAACTCGGTCCGCAAGACCAAGACGCCGCTGACCATCTTCCTGGTCAACGGAGTCAAGTTGCAGGGCATCGTGACCTGGTTCGACAACTTCTGTGTCCTGCTGCGCCGCGATGGCCAGTCCCAGCTGGTGTACAAGCACGCCATCTCAACCATTATGCCGTCCGCGCCCGTTCAACTGTACGAGCCCGACGCCGAAGAAGACTGATTGACCCAAAAACTGATCGACCACACCGTCCCGCTGATCCGGGCGGTCGTCATTCACCCCGACCGACGCTCGGACAGTCCCCGGCTGGCGAGCGAACGGCTTGAGGAGGCTGCGGGCCTTGCCCGCGCGCTGGACCTCGATGTGCGCGCCGAAGAGATCGTTCGGCTGCGCAGCACCACGCCAGCGACCCTGTTCGGCACGGGCAAGGTCGAGGAGTTGGCCGCGCTCGTGCGCGCCGCAGACGCCGAGGCTGTCATCATCGACGACGCCCTGACGCCGGTGCAGCAGCGCAATCTGGAAAAGGCGTGGGAGGTGAAGGTCATCGACCGCACCGGCCTGATCCTGGAAATCTTCGGCCGTCGCGCGCGGACCAAGGAGGGGCGGCTTCAGGTCGAGCTGGCGCGACTGGATTATGAGCGGTCGCGGCTGGTGCGGACCTGGACCCACCTTGAGCGGCAACGTGGCGGCACCGGTTCGACCGGTGGGCCCGGCGAAACCCAGATCGAGCTGGACCGGCGTCTGATCGCCGACCGCATCGTCAGGCTGAAGTCCGAGTTGGAAGAGGTGCGACGCACGCGCGGCCTGCACCGCAAGCAGCGTCAGAAGGCGCCGTTCCCGACGATCGCCCTGGTCGGCTACACCAATGCCGGCAAGTCGACGCTGTTCAACCGACTGACGGGGTCGGAGGTCTTCGCCAAGGACCTGTTGTTCGCCACTCTGGACACGACTCAGCGCACCATCCGGCTGCCGCAAGGGCGACCGGCCATCGTGGCGGATACGGTCGGCTTCATCTCCGACCTGCCCCACGAACTGGTCGAGAGCTTCCGCGCGACCCTGGAGGAGGTC
The DNA here is from genome assembly GCF_058790795.1 of Brevundimonas sp. EU05-FHT14B07. Lineage (NCBI taxonomy): Bacteria > Pseudomonadati > Pseudomonadota > Alphaproteobacteria > Caulobacterales > Caulobacteraceae > Brevundimonas > Brevundimonas sp. EU05-FHT14B07. Next base: position 338,492 of record NZ_JBYTCZ010000003.1, on the reverse strand, counting down.
GGCGAGGCCGATCTGATCCTGCACGTCCGCGACATCGCCTCGCCCGACAGCGCGGCCCAGGCCAAGGACGTCGAGGCCGTGCTGAAACAGATCGAGACGCCAGAGGGCAAGACGCGCCGGGTGCTGGAGGTCTGGAACAAGATCGACCTGCTGGACGACGAGGCGCGCGAGACTGTGCTGGGTCAGGCCGAACGGTTGGCGAAGGACGGTGAGGCGGTCGCCGTCTCAGCCTGGACGGGGGAGGGGATCGAGCCTCTGCGCCAGATCATTGCCGGCCTGATCGACGACGATCCCGAGACTCAGCTGACGCTCGAACCGCATCAGGGCGACGCCTTGGCGTGGCTGTACGAACATGGGCGGGTCACGTCGCGCGATGCGGACGAGCTTGGCCGTACTCACGTCACGGTCCGGCTGCACCCTGCGGCGCTTGGGCGATTCGAGCGCCTGTATCCCGACCTGACCGACTGAGTTTTCATGCATCTGATCGAAACCGTCCTGCTTCTGCTGTTAGCCGTGGTGGTGTCGGGTTCGATCGCGCGGATCACGCGCATCGCCTTGCCGTTGGTTCAGATCGGGCTGGGCGCCGCCATCGTGCTGATCACGGGCAAGACGGTCGATCTTGAGCCCGACATTTTCTTTCTTCTGTTCCTGCCGCCGCTGCTGTTTCTGGACGGCTGGCGAATTCCCAAGGAAGACCTGTTTCGCGACCGGGCGGTGATCCTTGAGTTGGCGCTGGGGCTGGTGCTGTTCACCGTCGTCGGTCTGGGTTTCCTGATCTGGTGGATGATCCCGGAGATGCCGCTGCCGGTGGCTTTCGCCCTGGCCGCCATCCTGTCGCCGACCGATCCCATCGCGGTTCAGGCGATCGCGGCACGAGCGCCGATCCCGAAGCGCCTGATGCACATTCTGGAAGGCGAGTCGCTATTGAACGATGCGACGGGCCTGACCTGCATGCGGATCGCGGTCGCCGCCGCGACGACGGGAGCGTTTTCGATCGGTCATGCGGTCGGGACGTTCGCCTGGCTGGCTCTGGTCGGGGTCGCCGTCGGCGTTCTGGTCACCATGGCCATCAGCTACGCCAAGAGCTTTGTCAGCCGACGCTGGGGAGAGGACGTGGGCGCGCAGATTCTGGTCAGCCTGCTGATCCCGTTTGCGGCCTATCTGGTCGCGGAAGAACTGCACGCGTCCGGCATTCTGGCGGCGGTTGCGGCCGGGGTGACGATGAGCTTCACCGAGCGTGGGGGCATCGCCGGCCAGTCGATGGCGATGACGCGGATCCGGCGCAGCGTCGTGTGGGACACGGTTCAGTTCGTCGCCAACGGCATCATCTTCGTGATCCTGGGCGAACAGATGCCCTCGATCATGTCGCGCGCGGCCGAGGTGGTGGCGGGCACCAGCCGGCCCGAGGTCTGGTGGCTGGCGGTCTATGTGTTCGGCATCGTCGCCACCCTGGCGGCGCTGCGGTTCGTCTGGGTCTGGACCTCGCTGAAGCTGACCCTGTTTCGCCGCCATCGTGGGCCGCCGGCCAAGGTCGGTCTGCGGCTGACCATGGTGATGTCTCTGGCGGGCGTGCGGGGCGCGATCACTCTGGCGGGTATCCTGACCCTTCCATTCGCCTTGGGCGACGGATCGCCGATGCCGTCGCGGAACCTTGCGATCTTCCTGGCGGCGGGTGTGATCGTGGTTTCGCTGGTGCTGGCGACCTTCGCCTTGCCCCGGTTGCTGAAGAACGTCGAACTGCCGCCGGAGCCGTCGCATGAGCAGGAAGAGGATCGCGGCCGGGTCGCGGCCGCTTCGGCCGCCCTGCGCGCCATCGAGGACGCGTCGCACGCCATGGCGGAGGGCAAGCCCAACCCCGACCTCTATTCCGACATCGCCGGCCGGATCATGGAAACCTATCGCCAGCGGATCGAGACCCACACCCGCACGGACGAGGAAGACGCCGCCCTGACGCGCAAGATGGACGATATCGAGCGTCGTCTGTGGCTAGCGGCGCTGGCGGCCGAGCGTGAGGAGTTGCGTCGATTGATGAGGGCGCGTCAGCTGGATGAGGTGACGGCCAAGAAGCTGTTCCGTGACGTCGATCTTCAGGAACTGCGCTACCTCTGACGATCCATGAAGGCGGAGACGGCCGTATAGCTGTCGGCGATGTGGTGTGCGCCGCGGGCCGTCAGGCGCTCGGCATGGCCGTCGCGAACATGGCCGCCCGCCGTCAGTCCCACGACCGTCATACCGGCCGCGACGCCTGCCGTGACGCCCGCCTCGCTGTCTTCGATAACCAGGACGCGCGTCGGATCGACGCCCATCGTCTGGGCGGCGTGCAGGAAGATGTCGGGGTGGGGCTTGCCGCGTTCGACCACCAGACCGGTGAAGACCGAGCCGTCGAAATGATCCGTCAGGCCGAATAGGTTCAGGCCGACGCCGATCCAGTCGGGGCCGCTGGACGAGGCGATGCAGCGAGGCTCGGTCCGGGCGGCGACGAAGTCCAGCAGACCGGGCACGGGCTCAAGCTGGTGCGGCGCGCGCTGGCGGCAGGTCGCAAACCATGTGGTGTGGAAGTCGGCAGGGCAGGCACGACCCAAGGCCGCCTCGACGACCGGCCGATTGTCACGCCAGCGCTTGCCCGTATAGGCGGCCAAGACGTCGTCGAGCGAGGTCGGCAGGCCGATGGCGGTCAGTTGCTCGGCCATGACGGTGCTGTTCAGCACCTCGCTGTCGGCGACCACGCCGTCGTAGTCGAAGATTATCAGGTCGTAGTTCACGCGGGTCGCTCAGGCTTCAGGCGCGGCCTTTTCGGCGACCTTTGCGGCGTCCCAGAGGCGGTCCATCTCGGCCAGGTCCGATTGGTCGGGCGTGCGGCCGTCCTTCGCCAGCTCGGCCTCGATGAAGCCAAAGCGACGCACGAACTTCGCGTTGGCGGCGCGCAGGGCGTCTTCGGGTTCGACGTCCAGCTTGCGCGCCAGGTTGGCGACGACGAACAGAAGATCGCCCAGCTCTTCGCGCGCCTTGGCCTTGTCGCCAGCGGCGATCTCGACGCGCAATTCCTCGACCTCTTCGGCCAGCTTGTCGAACACCTCATCGGTGGATGGCCAGTCAAAGCCGACGCGACCGGCGCGCTTTGTCAGCTTGGCGGCGCGGGTCAGGGCGGGCAGGCCGACCGGCACATCGTCCAGGACGCCCGGCTTCTTGCGGTCCTTGCGCTCGGCGGCCTTGATGGCTTCCCAAGCGACAGTCTGTTCCTTGGACGAGCGCTGGGCTTCGTCGCCGAAGACGTGGGGATGGCGACGTTTCAGCTTGTCGGCGATGGCCGTGACCACGTCGTTGAAAGCGAACAGCCCTTGTTCCTCGGCCATGCGGGCGTGGAAGACGACCTGGAACAGCAGGTCGCCCAGTTCGCCCTTCAGCTCGACCAGATCGTTGCGCTCGATGGCGTCGGCGACCTCATAGGCCTCCTCGATCGTATAGGGGGCGATGGTGGCGAAGGTCTGCTCCACGTCCCAGGGGCAGCCGCCGACGGGATCGCGCAACCGCTCCATGACGCCGAGCAGGCGGTCGATCGGTCTCAACGGCGGGCTCCGTCACGAGCTTCCAGGGCGAGGCGGATTTCATCGTGCCGCTTCGGCGTCAAGGGATAGCCCTTCAGCACCCAGGCGGCGGCGGCCAGCAGCAGGCCGGGGACCAGAATGAACAGGATCTGGAGCGTCAGTAGTGAAAAGGCGCTGTTGCCCATCGGGCCCGGCACCGCCTTGAAGCCCACACCTTGGAGGATCAGGTAGGGAATCAGCGCGACCACGTGGCCGATCTTGGTCGTCGCGGACAGGATGGAGAACATCAGTCCGGTGCGATCCACGCCCGTCTCCAGCCGCACCTCGTCGCCGGCGTCCGCCATCATGGCGCGCAACAGGAACAGGCCGGCCGCATAGGGCAGGCCGGCGATGAACATGGCGCCTGCCGTCAGCATGAAGTTGCCGCCGGGAACCAGGGTGGCGGCGATATAGAGAGCCGCGAAGATCAGGCTGGCGACGGCCAGGGCCTTGTCCTTGCCGATCCGCGTGGCCAGCCATGCCCAGATCGGCGCGCCGCACAGACCGGCGACGAAATAGAACAACATGAACAGGCCGGCCTGGCTGTGGTCGTAACCCTTAATCTGTCCGAAGAAGAAGAACAGCAGCGAACCCGTGATGCCCGGCGCGACGCCCAGCAGCAGGTCGGCGATCAAGAGCTTCCGGACCGTGGGCATCTTCAGGAGAGCCAAATAGGCGCTGGCGCCCCCGTGCGGCTGGTCGCCCGCATTTACGGGCTCCGGGACGGCCACCATGGCCAGGCCGATGGTGACGGGCAGGGCGATCAGGATGGCCCAGCCCATGATGCGCACGCCGTCGGAATAGTTTCCGATGCCGGTCTGAACCACCACGGTCGGCAGCACCAGAATCAGGATCACGCCGATGATGTTGAACACCTGCCACCAGCCATAGACGCGGCTGCGCTGGTCATACTGCGGCGCAAGCACGGCGGCCCATCCGAGTTGGCCCAGGGTGCCGATTGAGAAGCCGAGATAGAGGACCAGCAGCCAGCCGAACAGATAGGCAGGTCCGGCGCCCGGTTGGACCACGACGAACATCATGAAGGCCGACAGCATCAGGATCGGCGTCGAAATCGCCATCCACGGACGATAGCGACTGAACCGCGTCTTGGTCTTGTCCATGCCCCAGCCGATGAAGGGGTCGAAGACGATGTCGATCAGGCGCACGGCCATGAAGACGGCCGCCACGACTCCCAGCTCCAGGCCTACATAGGTGGCGTAGAATTCCGGCAGGGTGACGGGCAGGGCGACGCCAAAGGCCGCCAGCGGCAGGCACGGGCCGGAAAAGGCCGCGAGCACGGCGTTGGAACGGCGGGGTGCGGTCGGCGCGGCGGTGGACATGCGTCGGTCCGAAAGGCGCGGCGCGAGTCGGCCGCGCGTCACCATGCCAGCGATCGGTGACGCATGCACTTGTGAGATCGACCGGCTTGGGGCTTCCTGTGGGACATGTGGCGAAGCCTTTTTGCGTTCCTGTCCGTTTGCTTCGTTCTGACGTTTGCCGGCGGCGCGCGTGCGGCCGGGCCCTGTCACACCAACGCCGACGGCTGGCAGGCGCAGGGACTGGCGAACGCGGGGTCGGCCTACGGCATGGAATGGGCGCCGTTCGGGGCGGCGGAGTGGGGGTGGCAGGCCTATCTGCCGCTGATCCAGCGCGAACTGCATACGGCCTGCGGGCCCGGCACGCCGATCTTCGCATCGCAACTGGCGGGGTTTCAGCAGACGCACGGCCTCGCGCCGACCGGCCTGTTCGATGCGGCGACATTCCAGGTGTTTCGCGGCCTTTGGCAGGAGCGGCGGCCGTTCGTCATGGCGCGCGTCAGCGGAGCCTGTCCCGAGCCGCCGCCGATCAATCAACTGGGCTATCTGGTCGAATCTGAAGAGCATGCCGACCGTCTGACACGTCTGCTGCGCCGCGACGTGCTGGACGCCTATCGTCGGCTGGTCGCGGCCGCGCGGGCGGAGGTTCCGGAGGTGGGGGCCGATCCAGAACTGCTGCAGATCTTCTCCGGCTTCCGCGATCCCGAGGCGGACGCGGCGCGCTGTGCGCAGCAGGGCAACTGCGACGGCCTGCGCCGCGCCGTCTGCTCGCCGCATCGGACCGGCACGGCGGTCGATCTGTATATCGGCCAGGCGCCGGGTCTGGGTGTCGATTCCACCACCCCGGTTAGTCGCGAATATATGGCGCGGTCGAAGACCTATCGCTGGCTGGTTGCGAACGCTGGGCGTTTCGGCTTTGTGCCCTATGTCTATGAGCCGTGGCACTGGGAGTATGTGAAGCCTTGGGATCCTTCGTTCGCGCCCTGACCGAAGCTGAAAAGGGCCTAGCGCGAGAGGCGTTCGGCGCTGCAATCGACCTGGCGCCCGTCCGTTTTATCGGCTGGCCTTTCCGCCGCGCCTTCGTGGCTGGACGCTGGTTCGGGCGAGACTGGATCGTGTGGCCTCAAGCGCAGCTCGTCTCCGACTTCGCGGCAGCGCCGGTTCGCATGCAGGGCGTCCTGATCCATGAACTGACGCACGTCTGGCAAGCCCAGCAGGGCGTCAATCTGCTGTTCGCCAAGCTGAAAGCTGGGGACACACCCGCCTCCTATGCCTACCGCGTGGAACTGACCTGCCGTTGGGACGCCTTGAACATCGAACAGCAAGCGATGGTGATGGAGCACCGTTTCCATTGTCGTCGCGGTCGCCCCACGCCGGGCGACGAGACCTTTTACGATACCATCTGTCCCTTCGAGACGTGATTTGAGGTCGGGGACTTGCGGAACGGCTGGCAGCGCGCCAAGTTAGCAACGGTCGTTGTTGCGAATGACGACCGTTGCCATTCAACGGAGCCTCCTCGATGCCGAAAGTCCTCGTCCTCTATCATTCGACCTATGGTCACCTGGAAACCATGGCCGTGGCGGTCGCCGAAGGCGCGCGCGAGGTCGACGGCGCCGTCGTGGACATCAAGCGCGTGCCGGAAACCGTGCCGGAAGAGCTGGCTAAGGCCTCGCACTACAAGCTGGATCAAAAGGCGCCGATCGCGAAGATCGACGATCTGAAGGACTATGACGCCATCATCATCGGCGCCGGCACCCGCTTCGGTTCGGCCGCGTCGCAAATGCGCGCCTTCCTGGATCAGGCCGGCGGCCTGTGGTTCTCGGGCGCCTTGATCGGCAAGGTTGGCGGGGCCTTTACCGCGACGGCGACACAGCACGGCGGTCAGGAGACGACGTTCCAAGGCCTGCACAACTTCTTCATGCACCACGGCATGCCGGTCGTGGGTCTGCCCTATTCCTTCCAGGGGCAGATGACGCTGGACGCCATCCACGGCGGCTCGCCCTATGGCGCATCGACGATCACGGGCGGTGACGGCTCGCGTCAGCCCAGCGACGTCGAGCTGGACGGCGCCCGGTTCCAGGGCAAGCATATCGCCGAGTTGGCCAAGAAGCTGCACGGCTGACCTGATGCGCCAGCCCGCCGTCTTCTTCGGCCACGGTTCGCCCATGAATGCGCTTGGCGGTCCCTATGGGGCCGCCTGGCATGCGCTGGGCGAAGCGATCGGCAAGCCCATGGGGGTGGTGATGATCTCCGCCCACTGGGAGACGCGCGGGCTGGGCGTCACCGCGCAGGAGAATCCCGAAACCATCCATGACTTCGGCAATTTCCCGCGCGAACTTCATCAGATGCAGTATCCGGCGCCCGGGTCGCCTACGCTGGCGGCGCGGGTGTCGGCGCTGACCGGCGCAGTTCAGACGCAAGGGTGGGGCCTGGATCACGGGACCTGGTCGGTGCTGTGCCATGTTTGGCCAGAGGCAGACGTGCCCGTGGTTCAGTTATCGCTGAATCGCGAGCTGACGGCGCGCCAGCATTACGAACTGGCCAAGGCGCTGAAACCGCTGCGCGACGAGGGAATCGTCATCGCCGGCTCGGGCGACTTCGTCCACAATCTGCGGACCTGGAAGCGCGAGGACGGCGCAGAGCCCTACGCCTGGGCGACCGGCTTCAACGAGGCGGTCAAGACGGCGTTCGAACGGGGCGACCATGAAGCGCTGATCGACTGGGTGGGTCTGGCCGAGGACGCGCAACTGAGCGTGCCGACCGACGAACATTTCCTGCCGGTGCTTTACATCGCCGCCCAGCAGGAGCCGGGCGAGGCGGTCAGCTTCTTCAACGACCGTATCGACGGCGGCTCGATCTCGATGACGGGCGTCCGGATCGGCTGATCAGGCCGCCTTCTCGGCCTCGACCATCTTCTGGATCGACACATAGTCGGTCTTGCCGGTGCCCAGGACGGGGACCTCGGCGACCTTGACGATCTTTTTCGGCACGATCAGTTCGGGCGCGCCGTTGGTTCGCGCCCATTCGGCCAGGGGCGCGACCTCAGCGTCTGCGTGGTCAGTGACGAGCACCAGCTTCTCGCCCTTGCGGCTGTCCGGAATCGACACCACGGCGTGGCGCTGATCCGGCCAGACGGCGCCGGCGATCCCTTCGACGGCGGTTAGTGAGACCATCTCGCCGCCGATCTTGGCGAAGCGCTTGGCGCGGCCGCGGATGGTGACATAGCCGTCGTCGGTCACATCGACGATGTCGCCGGTGTCCAGCCAGTCGTCGCCAATCGGATCCCACTGCAAGGGCTCGGCCGAGGTGACATAGCCGCTCATGACATTGGGCCCGCGCAGCATTAGGCGACCGCCTGCTTCGATGCCCTCAACGGGCTCCAGCTTCCAGTCGATGCCGGGCAGCACCTGACCGACCGTGCCGGGCGCGTTTCGGTCAGGATGGTTGACGGCGATCACGGGCGAGGCCTCGGTTGCGCCGTAGCCTTCCAGTAGTTCGACGCCGCCGAACTTGGTGTTGAACAGGGTGCGGGTTTCCTCGCGCACCTTTTCGGCGCCGGCGACGACGAACTTCAGCGTCGAGAAGTCGTTCGGCTCGGCGACGCGGCCGTACTGGTTCAGGAAGGTGTCGGTCGCGAACAGGATCGAGGCCTTCACCTGGGGCAGCAGGTCGGTGATCTGTTTGGCGTGCAGCGGCGACGGATACTGGAACGCCTTCAACCCTTGCAGCAGCGGCAGAATGACCCCGCCGGTCAGGCCGAAACAGTGGAAGGTCGGCAGGGGATTGAACATCACCCATTCGGGCAGCAGGTCGATGTGGGCCGCTACCTGACGCGCATTGGCGACGAGGTTCTTTTGGCTCAGCACCACCCCCTTGGGCGTGCCGAAACTGCCGGAGGTGAACAGGACGACGCCCGGCGCATCGGGGTCCGTCTTCACGCGGAACCGCTTGGGCGCCGCGCCGGCGGCGAGGCCGTAGAGCTTGTCGGCCAAGCCGATGGTCTTGCGGACATCGTCCAGCCAGACGACCTCGGCCACCGTCTTCAGTTCGACGATCAGGTCGTCCAACTTGGCCTGGTCAATGAAGCGTTTGGCGGTCAGCACCTTCTTGACGCCCGAGGCCTTGATCGCCGCCTTCAGATTGGCTTCGCCGGCGGTGAAGTTCAGCATCACCGGCACACGACCGTGGGCGTGCAGACCGAAGAAGGTGACGACGACGCCCATGGACGACGGCAGCAGGATGGCGACCCGCTCGCCCTTGTCGGTCATATTGGCGATCTTGCGGCCTAGCACGAAGGCGGCGCGGATCAGGCCGGTGTAGGTCAGCGGATGCCGGTCCTGATCCTCAAGGATTTCCTTGTCGCCGAACCGCGACCGCGCATCGATCAGGGCGTCGATCAGGGTCGAGTCGTAAAGCGAGGGATCCAGGGCCTGGCGCAAGCGCGTCTCCTACGGAGGACGCGGGCGGCCCTCTCTGTTGTTCGGGCGACTGTCATTAATGACGCCGCGTCATCTTGAAAAGATGCGTAACGTCGCGTGAGTTCCGATGCGCGATCACGCCTGCGGCAAGTCTGTTACCCGGTGTGCCTTGCCTAAACGGCCTCAAAGTCCGAAATACCGGCCATGGTCACCCTGATCGACACCCTTCAGCGCAAGCCGTCCGAGCTGCGTCACCCCGAAAAGCAGAACCGGCCCGAGTCGATCGTTCTGAAAAAGCCCGACTGGCTGCGGGTCAAGGCGCCGGGCTCTGGTCAATACAACGCCACCAAGGAGATCGTTCGCTCCAAGGGGTTGGTGACGGTCTGTGAAGAGGCGGCCTGCCCGAACATCGGCGAGTGCTGGAGCCAGAAACACGCCACCCTGATGATCATGGGCGACACCTGCACGCGGGCCTGCGCCTTCTGCAACGTCAAGACGGGCTTGCCTCAGCCGCTGGATCCGGAAGAGCCGGGCAAGGTGGGCTTGGCTGTCCAGCAGATGGGCCTGAACCACGTCGTCATCACCTCGGTCGATCGCGACGATGTGGCCGACGGCGGCGCAGCCCACTTCGCCGAGGTGGTGCGCCAGATCCGCATCCAGGCGCCGGACACCACCATCGAGATCCTGACGCCCGACTTCCTGCGAAAGGACGGGGCGGCTGCCGTAATGATCGACGCCAAGCCCGACGTCTTCAATCACAACCTGGAGACCGTTCCGCGCCTGTATCTGAAGATCCGGCCGGGCGCGCGCTACTTCCACAGCCTGCGCCTGTTGCAGATGGTCAAGGAGCGCGACCCGAACCAGTTCACCAAGTCCGGCATCATGGTCGGCCTGGGCGAAACCAAAGAAGAGGTCATGCAGGTGATGGACGACATGCGGTCCGCCGGCGTCGACTTCATCACCATCGGCCAGTACCTGCAGCCGACGCGCAAACATGCCGCGATCGACCGCTTCGTCACGCCGGAAGAGTTCAAGGCGTATGAGGCGATCGCCCGGGCCAAGGGCTTCCTGATGGTGTCGTCCAGCCCGCTGACGCGTTCGTCGCACCACGCCGGAGACGATTTCGCCCGGCTGAAGGCGGCGCGCGAGGCGCAGCTGCGCCGCTAAGTTCCGAATGGCCGTCCACCGCGTCACGCGCATTCTTCCCTATGCGCCCGAACAGCTTGCCGATCTGGTCGCCGACGTGCGTGCCTATCCCGACTTCGTGCCGTGGGTGACGTCGATGCGCGTCTGGAACGCGCGCGAGGAAGGCGAGGGCGTCGGCTTGCAGGACGCGGAGGCCAGCGTCGGGTTTTCCTTTCTAAAGGAGCGGTTCTCTACCTGGGTCCGGCATGATCGTAATGCGCCGAAGGTCGAGGTCGGCTTGCTGCGCGGGCCCTTCAAGCACCTGAAGAACCGCTGGGAGTTCCTTCCTCATCCCGGCGGCACGCGGCTGGAGTTCATGATCGACTTCGCCTTCAAGTCCCGGATGCTGGACATGATGCTGTCGGCGAACTTCGACCGGGCCGTGGAAAAGCTGATCGGCTGTTTCGAGGCCGAGGCGAAACGGAGATACGACGTCCGATGAGTTTTGATTTCGACGCGACCGTCGTGGGCGCCGGGGCTGTGGGCCTGGCCTGCGGTCGGGCGTTGTCGAAACGAGGCCTGACGGTGCTGGTGCTGGAGAAGGAAGGCCACATCGGCCAGGGCGTCTCCTCCCGCAATTCCGAGGTGATCCACGGCGGCCTCTATTACCCGACCGGATCGCTGAAGGCCCGCTTCTGCGTCGAGGGACGCCGTGCGCTCTACGACTTCCTGGCCAGCCGCAAGATCGATCACTGGAAATGCGGCAAGCTGGTCGTGGCGACGCAGGAATCAGAGGTCGAGCAGATCGAGGCGATCTTCGAACAGGCGACGGCGAATGGCGTCGAAGGGCTGGCGCATCTGACCGGCGCACAGGCGCGGGCGCTGGAACCCGAACTGAATGCTCATGCCGCCATCCTGTCGCCCGAGAGCGGGCTGTTCGACAGCCACGGCTATATGCTGGCCCTGCAGGGCGAGATCGAGGATGCGGGCGGGTCGGTCGTGGTCTCGGCGCCGTTCGAAGGCGCAGAGCCGCTGGCGGGCGGCGGCTTCACGATCCGTGTCGGCGGGGAGGGGGCGATGCAGGTCGCCAGCCGCCTTCTGGTCACCGCGCCCGGACTGTCGGCCCAGGCGGTGGCGGCGTTGATCGAAGGCTATCCTCTCGGTGACATCCCTGCCCGACATTTCGGCAAGGGCGTCTATTTCCGGCTGACGGGCAAGGCGCCGTTCGACCGCCTGATCTATCCGCCGCCCATCCCCGGCGCGCTGGGCACCCACTATCGCAAGGATCTGGGTGGTCAGGCCGTGTTCGGGCCCGACCTGGCCTATGTCGAAACCGAGGATTACTCGGTCGATCCTGCCAAGGCCGAAGAGTTCGCCACCTACATTCGTCGTTTCTGGCCGGGTCTGCCCGACGGCGCCCTGACGCCGGACTACGCCGGCATTCGGCCCAAACTGCATGGGCCGGGCGAGCCGCAACCGGACTTTCAGCTTCATGGCCGCGAACATCACGGCATCGATGGTCTGATGGCGCTGTTCGGCATCGAAAGCCCTGGCCTGACCAGTTCCCTGGCCATCGGTGAAGCTGTGGCCTCCGCTCTGACGGAGGCCGCATGACCGAGCGCGAGAAGATGCTGGCGGGCTTGCCTTACGATCCGGGCGATCCCGATCTGCGCGACGGTCGCGCCCGCGCCGTGGCCCTGACCGTCGCCATCAACGCCGAGCCGGATCGCGATCGGCGCGGCGCCTTGGTCAACGAACTGGTCAATGCGGCCGACGGCAAGGCGATCATCATGCCGGGCTTCTTCTGCGACTACGGCGTCAACATACATCTGGGCGCGCGGGCCTTTGCGAACGCCAACTGCGTGTTCCTGGACTGCGCCGAGATCCTTATCGGCGACAACTTCCAGGCTGGGCCAGGCGTCCAGCTGCTGACGCCGGAGCATCCGCTGGACGCGGTCGCCCGCCGGGGCGAGGAGACGGCGCGGCCGATCGTCATCGGGGACGACGTCTGGATCGGCGGCGGCGCGATCGTTCTGGCGGGCGTCACCATCGGCGATCGTTCGGTGATCGGCGCGGGATCGGTCGTGACGAAGGACGTGCCGTCCGACGTGGTGGTGGTCGGCAATCCTGCGAAGATCGTCCGGCGTCTGACGGCTGCTTAAACGCCTTGAAATCGTCGCGCGGTTCATGCATAAGCCGCGCCTCGCGTGGCGGTCCTGAGGGCCGCCGCTATTGTTTTCGCGCTAGACGGAGCTCGGCTCTGGGCGGCGCCCGACTTAGAAGATTGAGACGGACATGGCCGTTCCGAAGCGTAAAGTATCTCCCTCGCGTCGCAACATGCGCCGCGCCCACGACGCCCTGACCTCAAACGTCTACGTCGAGGACAAGGACACCGGCGAGCTGAAGCGCCCGCACCACATCGACCTGAAGACCGGCACCTATCGCGGTCGTCAGGTCATCACGCCGAAGGAAGACTAGTCTTTCAGGCGACCCCGACTTCGGTCGGATGACGATTTCGACGGCGCGCGGTGACCCGCGCGCCGTTTTCGTGCGTTCAATGCGGTGAAGCTTCCATGGGAGACGCCGCATGATGATTCGTTTCACCGCCGTCAGCGCCTGCGCGCTGCTTAGCCTCGCCGCCTGCAATCGCGCCGAAGAGCGCGTCTCAGAGCCCGCCGCAGCGCCGGTCGCTTCGGCGAACGAGACGCCCGCTACGCCCTCCGCCGATCCGAACGCTTTGACGGCAGAAGGTCTGGGGCCGGTGCGAATCGGCATGACGCGCGCCGAACTGGTGAAGGTCTGGGGCGAGGACTCCCAACCGAACGCCGTCGGCGGCGCCGAGCCCGAAGTCTGTGACCAGTTCCATCCGGCAAACGCGCCAGCAGATGTGCAGGTGATGGTCCAGAACGGCGTGCTGACGCGAATCACCCTGGCGCGCGGTGCGACGACGAAGACCGATCGTGGATTCGGGGTGGGCGATACGGCCATGGCGATCAAGCAAGCCTATGGCGGCGCGGTTTTCGCCCAGCCGCACAAATACCAGGAGGCGCCGGCCGAGGATCTGTTCGTCTGGTCGAAGGGCGGATCGACGACCTATGTCACCGATCCATCGGCGCGCGGCGTTCGATATGAGATCGGCAGCGACGGCAAGGTAATGATGGTCCACGCGGGTGATCCTTCGATCCAGCTCGTCGAGGGCTGTTCCTGACGCCTGGCGACGATGTCGGCATTGGCGTTTGGTGGGGAGGCGGCTAAACCGTCGGACCTCCCTTGCCCCTTGAGCCAAAGAGCCGAGCCATGACCGACATCGCCGACATCGTCGCCCGCCAGATCCTCGACAGCCGGGGCAATCCGACGGTCGAGGTCGATGTCACGCTGGAAGATGGTTCGTTTGGCCGCGCCGCCGTTCCGTCCGGCGCGTCTACGGGCGCGCACGAAGCGGTCGAACTGCGTGACGGCGACAAGGACATGTGGGGCGGCAAGGGCGTCCAGAAGGCGGTCGACGCCGTCAACGGCGAAATCTTTGACGCCCTGTCCGGCATGGATGCCGAGCAGCAGCGCCGGATCGACGAGGCGATGATCGAGCTGGACGGCACGCCCAACAAGGGCCGTCTGGGCGCCAATGCGATTTTGGGCGTGTCTCTGGCGGTCGCAAAGGCCAGCGCCCTGTCGGCCAATCAGGAACTGTATCGCTATCTGGGCGGCGTCTCGGCCCGCGTCCTGCCGACCCCGATGATGAACATCATCAACGGCGGCGCCCACGCCGATAATCCGATCGACATCCAGGAGTTCATGATCCTGCCCACCGGCGCCGAGACGTTTTCTGACGCCGTGCGCATGGGCGCCGAAATCTTCCACGCCCTGAAAAAGCAACTGAAGGACGCCGGGCACAACACGAACGTCGGCGACGAGGGCGGCTTTGCGCCCAATCTGGCCTCGGCCGATGAGGCGCTGAGCTTCATCACCAAGGCGGGCCAGGCGGCGGGCTACCTCGCGGGCGAGGATTTCCACTTGGGCCTCGACGTCGCCTCGACCGAATTCTTCAAGGACGGCAAATACGTCATGGCCGGAGAGGGCAAGACCGTCGATTCCGAAGGCATGGCCGCCTATCTGGTCGACCTGTGCGAACGCTTCCCGATCGTGTCGATCGAGGACGGCATGGCCGAGGATGACTTCGACGGCTGGCGCCTGCTGACCGAGCGCCTGGGCGACCGCGTCCAACTGGTCGGCGACGATCTGTTCGTGACCAATCCGGCGCGTCTGGCCGCCGGTATCGGCGAAGGTCTAGCGAACTCGATCCTGATCAAGGTCAACCAGATCGGCACCCTGTCGGAAACCTTGGACGCCGTCGATATGGCCCACCGCGCGGGCTATACCGCCGTGATGAGCCACCGGTCGGGCGAGACCGAGGACTACACCATCGCCGACCTGGCCGTGGCGACAAACTGCGGTCAGATCAAGACGGGCTCGTTGGCCCGCTCTGACCGCGTGGCGAAGTACAACCAGTTGCTCCGCATCGAGGAAATGCTGGGCGATCAGGGCGTCTATTTCGGCGACGGTATGCTACTCAAATAGAAATCGGAATTGTCGGCGGAGAATCAGCGTTTTCCGCCGACATTCTTACGGTCAAGCTACATTTCGTTAGGCATTTTCGGGCACGGTTTCTGAACTGTGTTTTCGCGCTCAGAAGGAGCGTCTCAAGTGCCCGAACGGATGAAACCTTACCGCCTGTCCCTCGCCCTGTTGCTGCTTCTGGCCTATCTCGGGGTGCAGGCGCTGACGGGCGAGCGCGGACTGTTGAGCGGATCGTCTCGCGACGCCCTGCTGGGGCAGCGCGAGGACCAACTGGCGCATCTGACCGAGCAGCGCCGCGACCTTGAGACACGGGTCCGCTACCTGCGCACAGACAGCCTGTCTCGCGACCTTCTGGAAGAGCGCGCGCGCGCCGTGCTCGGCTTCTCCGATCCGCGCGACTATGTGATCCGCGTCTCGGCCCCGGCCGCCCAAGGCTGAGCGACCTTCACCACTTGAACTATTGTTACAGGGCGGCCCGCACCCCTTTGCGTTACCGGAAGGAAGGCTGCTAAAGCCCCTTTCCGTAACGATAAGAAGGCGTCGGTTCTCGGCGCCTAGCCGGGAGATACCGGATGGCGAAAGCCCCAGCCAAATCCGCTCAGACGACCACGCCTGACAAACTGCCCAACACGCCGACGGCGTCCAAGGAAGATCTTCTTCGCTTCTATCGCGAGATGGTTCTGATCCGCCGCTTCGAAGAGCGTGCAGGCCAGCTGTACGGCATGGGTCTGATCGGCGGCTTCTGCCACCTGTACATCGGGCAGGAGGCCGTGGCGGTCGGTGTTCAGGAGAGCGTCAAACAGGGCCACGACAAGATCATCACCGGATACCGCGACCACGGCCATATGCTGGCCGCCGGCATGGATCCGAAAGAGGTCATGGCCGAGCTGACCGGCCGCAGCGGCGGTTCGTCCAAGGGCAAGGGCGGATCGATGCACATGTTCGACGTGCCGACCGGCTTCTATGGCGGTCACGGCATCGTCGGCGCCCAGGTGGCGCTGGGCACCGGTTTGGCCTTCGCCGGCAAGTATCGCGGCGACGATTCGGTGGCCTTCGTCTATTTCGGCGACGGCGCCTCGAACCAGGGGCAGGTGTACGAAAGCTTCAACATGGCGCAGCTGTGGAAGCTGCCGGCCATCTACATCATCGAGAACAACCAGTACGCCATGGGCACGAGCATCGAGCGCTCGTCGTCGACGACCGAACTGTATCAGCGCGGCGCCAGCTTCGGCATTCCGGGCGAGCAGGTGGACGGCATGGACGTACTGGCCGTGCGTGACGCGACGGCGCGTGCGGTGAAGCGCGCCCGCGAAGGCGGCGGTCCCTTCATCCTGGAAGTGAAGACCTATCGCTATCGCGGTCACTCGATGTCTGACCCGGCCAAGTACCGGACCAAGGAAGAGGTCGACGAGGTCAAGAAGACCCGCGACCCGATCGATCACCTGAAAATGCTGCTGTCGGCCGCCAAGGCGACCGAGGACGAGCTCAAGGCCATCGATACCGAAATCAAGGCGATCGTCGCCGAAGCTGTTCAATTCGCCCAAGAGAGCCCGGAACCCGATCCGTCCGAGCTCTATACCGACGTCTACGTGGAGGCCTGATCCGTGACCGACATTCTGATGCCGGCGCTGTCCCCCACGATGGAAGAGGGCACGCTGACCAAGTGGCACATCAAGGCGGGCGACACCGTGTCGGCCGGCCAGGTGATCGCCGAGATCGAAACCGACAAGGCGACGATGGAAGTCGAGGCCGTGGACGAAGGCGAAGTGCTGGAAATCCTGGTCGCCGAAGGCTCCGAGAACGTGAAGGTCAACACGCCGATCGCGCGTCTGGCCGGCGAAGACGGCGCAGCGGCGCCTGCGCCCAAGGCTGAATCCGCAAAGGGCGAAGCTGAGGCGCCCAAGGCTGCGGCCGAGGGTAAGACTGGCGATCCCGAAAAGGCCCCGGCCCAGACCGCGACACCCAAGGTCGAACTGCGCGACCCGGAAATTCCGGCCGACGCCAAACTGGTCAAGACGACCGTGCGCGACGCCCTGCGTGACGCCATGGCCGAAGAGATGCGCCGCGATGACCGCGTCTTCCTGATCGGCGAGGAAGTCGCCCAGTACCAGGGCGCCTACAAGGTCAGCCGTGACCTGCTGCAGGAGTTCGGCGACCAGCGCGTCGTGGACACCCCGATCACCGAGCACGGCTTCGCCGGCCTGGGCGTCGGCGCCGCCATGTCGGGCCTGAAGCCGATCGTCGAGTTCATGACGTTCAACTTCGCCATGCAGGCGATCGATCACATCATCAACTCGGCCGCCAAGACGCTCTATATGTCGGGCGGTCAGATCCGCGCGCCTATCGTCTTCCGCGGTCCGAACGGCGCTGCTTCGCGCGTCGGCGCCCAGCACAGCCAGGACTACTCGGCCTGGTATGCGCAGGTGCCGGGTCTGAAGGTCATCGCGCCGTACGACGCGGCCGACGCCAAGGGCCTGCTGAAAGCCGCCATTCGTGACCCGAACCCGGTCGTCTTCCTCGAACACGAGATGATGTACGGCCTGGAGTTCGATGTGCCGGAGGTCGAGGACTATGTCCTGCCGATCGGCAAGGCCAAGGTCCGTCGCGAAGGCAAGGACGTCACCATCACCGCCCACAGCCGCATGGTCGGCTTCGCCCTGCAGGCCGCCGAGAAGCTGGCCGAGGAGGGTATTGAGGCTGAGGTGATCGACCTGCGCACTCTGCGCCCCCTGGATCACGAGACCATCGTCGAGAGCGTCAAGAAGACCAACCGTTTGGTCTCGGCCGAAGAGGGCTGGGGTCCGATGGGCGTCGGCGCCGAGGTCGTGGCCCGCGTCATTGAGCACGCCTTCGATTATCTGGATGCCCCGCCGCTACGCGTGCACCAGGAAGACGTGCCGCTGCCCTATGCCGCCAATCTGGAAGTGCTGTCGCTGCCGGGCGTGGACAAGATCATCGCCGCCGTGAAACAGGTGATGGCATGACCGAGGCATCGGAGTTCATGCTGACGACGCCAGACAGCGTCGCTGCTGACCCCAAGGCCATCGAAGTCCTTCGGATGTGGTGGTCGAAGGACGAGCCGGTGATGTCTGTCAAACCGGCCTTCAACGATCCCATACAGTTCGGTCGGCTGCTGGCCTATGCGGCGCGACACATGGCGCACGGTTATGCCGTGCGTCATCAACACGATGAAACTGCGGCCTACCACCGCATCCTCGAAGGTCTCAGCGAAGTGGTGAAGGCGAATGACGTCCGCACTGTCGCCGAACCGATCGCGCCAACCGGGGGGAACGCCTGATGACCGACATCCTGATGCCGGCCCTGTCTCCGACGATGGAGGAGGGCGTTCTGGCCAAGTGGCACGTCAAGGTCGGAGACGTCGTGTCCGCCGGAGACGTGATCGCCGAGATCGAAACCGACAAGGCCACGATGGAAGTCGAGGCCGTGGATGAAGGCGAGATCACCGACATCCTGGTCGCTGAAGGCACGGAAGGCGTGAAGGTCAATACGCCCATCGCCCGCCTGAAGGACGAGGGCGGCGCGGCCGCACCCAAGCCGGCCGAAAAACCCGCCGCCAAGACGGAAGAAGCGCCCAAGGCCGAGGCCGCTCCGGCTACTGCCGAGGCGCCCAAGACAACTACGCCTGCCGCTCCGGCGCCCGCCGCGCCGAAGTCGGACAGCGGAGATCGCATCTTCTCGTCGCCGCTCGCTCGACGTATCGCCGCTCAGAACGGCGTCGATCTGAAATCGATCAAGGGCACCGGTCCCCACGGCCGCATCGTCAAGCGCGACGTCGAGGCCGCTGGCAAGGGTTCGACCCAACCGGCGACCGCCTCTTCGGCGTCGCCCGCCACGACCGCAGCCGAGCCGCGCAAGGCGCAATCTCTGGCGCAGATGGGCATTCCAGACGGCAGCTACGACCTGATCCCGCTGGACGGCATGAAGAAGGCCGTGGCGCGTCGCATGGTCGACAGCGTCCAGAATGTGCCTCACTTCCCGCTGTTCATCGATTGCGAAATCGACCAGCTGATGGCCGTGCGCGCCAAGGTCAACAAGATGCTGGAGCCGCAAGGGATCAAGGTTTCGGTCAACGACTTCGTCATCAAGGCCGCCGCCCTGGCCCTGAAGATGGTGCCGGAGGCGAACGCCTCCTACACGCCGGAAGGCATCGCCATGCACCACAACGCCGATGTCTCCATGGCGGTGGCGATCGATGGCGGCCTGATCACTCCGATCATCAAGAAGGCCGAAACCAAGGGCCTGGCGCAGATCGCGACAGAGTCCAAGGACCTGGCCAAGCGCGCGCGCGACCGCAAGCTGAAGCCCGAAGAGTTCCAGGGCGGCACCTTCTCGGTGTCCAACCTGGGCATGTTCGGCATCAAGCAGTTCACCTCGATCATTAATGAGCCGCAGGGTTGCATCATGAGTGTGGGCGCAGGCGAGCAGCGCGCGGTCGTCAAGAACGGCCAGGTCGTACCGGCCACGGTCATGACCGTGACCCTGACCTGCGATCACCGCGTGGTGGACGGCGCGACCGGCGCCCGCTTCCTGCAGGCGTTCAAGCCGCTGATCGAAGATCCCGTCGCGATGCTGGCGTAAGGGAGAGGAAGTCATGACCTCGGTCTATGACTTCTCCGCCCGCGCCATCGACGGCACGGACGTTTCGCTCGATCGCTTTCTCGGTCAGGCGTTGTTGATCGTCAATACGGCGTCCAAGTGTGGCTTTACGGGGCAGTACGACGGCCTCGAAAAGCTGCACCGCGCGTTTGCTGATCAGCCTTTCGAGGTGTTGGGCTTTCCCTGCAACCAGTTCGGCGAGCAGGAGCCGGGCAAGGCGGCGGAAATCGCCGCCTTCTGCGCCACCAGTTTCGACGTGACCTTTCCCCTGTTCGACAAGGTGGAGGTCAACGGACCGAACCGACATCCGCTTTACGCCTGGCTGACCGAACAGAAGCGCGGCTTCCTGGGCTCCAAAGCCATCAAGTGGAACTTCACCAAGTTCCTGACCGACCGCGAGGGTAGGGTGGTCGCCCGCTATGCCCCGCAGACTGAACCCGAGGCCATCAAGGCCGACATCGAGAAGTTGATCTAATGGCTGCTGAATTCGATCTCGTCGTCATCGGCTCGGGCCCCGGCGGTTATGTCGCGGCCATTCGCGCCAGCCAGTTGGGCCTGAAGGTCGCCATCGTCGAGCGCGAGAACCTGGGCGGCATCTGCCTGAACTGGGGGTGCATCCCGACCAAGGCCCTGCTGAAGTCGGGCGAGAAGTTCGAGAGCCTGAGCCACCTGAAGGAGTACGGCTTGTCGGCGTCCGGCGCGTCGTTCGATTTCGACGCCATCATCCAGCGCTCGCGTGGCGTGGCCAAACAACTGAATCAGGGCGTCGGCTTCCTGATGAAGAAGAACAAGATCGAGGTGATCGAGGGTTCGGCCAAGCTGGAGAAGGGCGCCGCCGCGCCCAAGGTCGTCGTCGCGCTGAAGGCGGGCGGTTCGCGCGGTCTGGAAGCCAAGTCCGTCATGCTGGCCGTCGGCGCCCGCGCCCGCGCCCTGCCGCAGATCGGACTGGAAGCCGATGGTGATCGCATCTGGGCCTATCGCGAGGCCATGGCCCCGAAGTTCCTGCCCAAGTCGATTGTCGTGATCGGTTCGGGCGCCATCGGGATCGAGTTCGGCAGCTTCTATCGCGCTTTGGGCTGTGACGTGACCGTGGTCGAGGCCGTGGATCGTATCATGCCGGTCGAGGACGAAGAGGTCTCGAAGGCCGCTCAGAAGTCGTTCGAAAAGCGCGGCATGAAGTTCAAGCTGGGCGCCAAGGTCACCAAGGTGAGCAAGGACGCCAAGGGCGTGAAGGTCGGCGTCGAGATCGGCGGCAAGGCCGAGACCCTGGAGGCCGAGGTCTGCATCTCGGCCGTGGGCATCACCGCCAATACCGACGGCATCGGTCTGGAAGAACTTGGTCTGGAAATGGACCGCGGCCACGTCAAGATCGATGGCCACTGCCAGACCAACGTCAAAGGCCTGTACGCCATTGGCGACTGCGCCGGCGCGCCCTGGCTGGCGCACAAGGCGTCGCACGAAGGCATCCACGCCGCCGAACATATCGCTGGCTACAAGACGCCCAACGTCCATTCGCCGATCGCCGGCTGCACCTATGCCCAGCCACAGGTGGCCTCGGTCGGCGTCACCGAACAGGCTGCTCGCGCCGAGAAGCGCGACGTCAAGATCGGCCGCTTCCCGTTCCGTGTGAACGGAAAGGCGATCGCCTCGGGCGATACCGACGGCTTCGTCAAGGTAATCTTCGACGCCAAGACCGGCGCGCTGATTGGCGCCCACATGATCGGCCACGAGGTCACCGAGATGATCCAGGGCTATGTCACCGCCATCACCATGGAGGCGACAGAGGAAGATATCCACGGGATCGTCTATCCGCACCCGACGATGTCGGAGGCCATGCACGAAGCGGCGCTGGACGCATATGGGCGTGTGATCCACATCTAAGCCAGAGACGGAAACGGCCTCGGAGTGCTCCGGGGCCGTTTCTCGTTTCAGGAAGGCGGCGTCAGCGCTTCTTGCCCAATTCCGCTGCGATATCCTTGGTCATGCGCCCAACCTTGCGGTGCGCGGCGGTGATCTGGTCCTTGGTCACGCCCCAGCGTTTCATCCAGTATTCGACCGACTGACGTTCCGACAGATCAATACGATCCTTGTCGATGAAGCCGCGCTTGTCCTTGAGGCCCGCCATCTTTGGCTCCATTCATTGCGTTAGGGTGCCGGGTTAGGCCTTCTCGACAAAGCTGTCGATCACGCGCTTTTCCCCGGCCTTTTCGAACTCGACCAGCAGCTTGTTGCCTTCGATGACACGCACGTTGCCGTAGCCGAACTTCTGGTGGAAGACGCGTTCACCCTTTTTCCAGCCTGAGCTGGATTTGGGGTCGGCGGTGGCGATCAGTCGGCCGTCGCCTTCGATGACGGCCTTGCGCGCCGGGATCTTGGCTGGGGTCTGGGCGGCGGTGAAGGATTGGGCGCGTTTCCAGCCGGGGGAGGAATAACCGCTGCCAAAGGATGGCGCGTCGTCCCAGCGGCTCTTGGCCTCCTTCATGCCGGTCGAAGCGCCGTAATAGCCTGTGTCGGATTGGGGATCGACGTGGGCGATGGGCAGTTCGTCGACAAACCGACTGGGCAGTTGGGAGGTCCAGCGTCCATAGACCAGCCGGTTGGCGGCGAAGGAGATGCGGGCGTCCTGCTTGGCGCGTGTGACGCCGACGTAGGCCAGACGGCGTTCCTCCTCGAGACCCTTTTCGCCCTTTTCGTCGATGCTGCGCTGGCTGGGGAAGACGCCTTCCTCCCAGCCGGGCAGGAAGACCAGCGGAAACTCCAGTCCCTTGGCGCCGTGCAGGGTCATGATCTGCACCGCCCCGTCGCCGTTGGGATCGTCGCTGGTCGCGCGCTCCAGATCCATCACCAGAGAGACGTGCTCCAGATAGGCTTGCAGCGTCTCGAACTGCTGCATCGACTGGGTCAGTTCCTTCAGGTTCTCCAGGCGGGTTTGGCCGCTGGTGCGGTCGGCCTTCTGCATGTCGGTATATCCGCTCTCCTCCAGCACCGTCTCCATGACCTGCCAGTGGGGCGTGGTCTCGGACAGTTGGCGCCAGCGGTCGATGTCGCGCACGAAGTTGGACAGGGCGGTGCGGGTGCGGGCCTGAAGCTCGTCGGTATTGATCAGGCCCCGCACGGCGGTCAGGGCCGACAGGTCGTGTTGGCGGGCCAGTTGCAGGATTTTCTGCACGCTGGTGTCGCCGATGCCGCGTTTGGGCACATTGACGATCCTTTCGAAGGCGAGGTCGTCGTCTTCCGACAGGATCAGGCGCAGATAGGCGTGGGCATCGCGGATCTCGGCGCGCTCGAAGAAGCGCGGGCCGCCGATGACGGTGTAGGGGATGGCCAGCATGACCAGCCGTTCCTCGAAGGCGCGCATCTGGAACGAGGCGCGAACCAGAATGGCCATGTCCTTGTATTTCAGGCCGGGTTCGCCGGCATGGGGACGCCGCGCGGTCTCGATCTCGTCGGCGATCAGCCGGGCCTCGGCCTCACCGTCCCAGACCCCGCGCACGCGCACCTTGTCGCCGCTGTCGTCCTCGGTCCACAGGGTCTTGCCCAGCCGGTCGCGGTTGGCCGCGATCAGGCCGGACGCCGCCCCCAGGATATGACTGGTCGAGCGATAGTTCCGCTCCAGCTTGACGATCTTGGCGCCAGGGAAATCGCGTTCGAAGCGCAGGATGTTGTCCACCTCGGCCCCGCGCCAGCCGTAGATCGACTGATCATCGTCGCCGACGCAGCAGACGTTGCCTGTCGAGGCCGTCAGCAGCCGCAGCCACAGATACTGGGCGACGTTGGTGTCCTGGTATTCGTCCACTAGGATGTAGCGGAACCGACGGCGATATTCCTCAGCCAGGTCCGCATGCTGCGACAGGATAGTGATGTTGTGCAGCAGCAGATCGCCGAAGTCGCAGGCGTTCAGGCTGCGCAAGCGCGCCTGATAGGCGGCGTACAGACCCTGACCCTTGCCGTTGGCGAAGTCCTCGCCCGGTGGCAGCTTGTCCGGCGTCCAACCGCGGTTCTTCCAGTGATCGATCAGGCCGGACAGCGACTTGGGCGTCCAGCGTTTGGTGTCGATGTTGGCCGCTTCCAGCAGCTGTTTCAGAACTCTTTCCTGGTCGTCGGTGTCCAGGATGGTGAAGCTGGATTTCAGACCGACCAGTTCGGCGTGGCGACGCAGGATCTGGGCGGCGATGGAGTGGAAGGTGCCCAGCCAGCGCAAACCTTCGGCGGAGGGGCCGATCAGATGCGTGATGCGCTCGCGCATTTCGCGCGCGGCCTTGTTGGTGAAGGTGACGGCCAGCAGCTCCCACGGCTTTGCCCGGCCTGTCGCCAGAATGTGCGCCAGTCGTGTCGTGAGGACGCGGGTCTTGCCCGTGCCGGCGCCGGCAAGCACCAGCACCGGCCCCTCGGTCGTCTCGACCGCCTCGCGCTGCTCCGGATTCAGCCCCTTCAGATAATCGCGCGGCGCCTCGCCCTCGGGCGCACGAGCGCGCGCGAGGTCGGAAATGCGGGGGGCGGGAAGATCAGTCACAGGCGCAAAAATATCCGTCAGTCAGAATCGAACCGGAACATAAGGGGACCGCGCGGCAATGTCAGGGCCGCGCATGACGAAAGCTCGGAACCGTGCGGGCGAGGGTCGGTTCCTAGCTGCAATGCAGCACGACGATCACCAGCCAAGGCCGACGCGCCGCAAGCCGAACGGGCGGGCGGGCTGGATCGCCTTTGCCTTGGGCATGACCTCGATGTTCGCCATCATGGCGATCTGGGTGGCGGTCGTCGAAATGGGCGACGCCCCTTCAGATGAGGTGCAGTTGATCAGTCGATCGGAAGCGATAGACGACCATGGCAGGCACGGCGGCAGCGACTAGCCGATTCTCCAGGGGGCGTTCACGTTTGACGTCCATGATCCGCCACCCAGTCCAGCGCCAGCAGGCGACAGGCGGAGGCGAGGGGACGTCGGCCGCGACCGGCGTCGATTTCGGCCAGAAGCTGAGCCTTGCTAAGGCTGCGGGCAGCCGCGATCCGGTCCAACACGGCCCAGAACTCCGGCTCCAACGCCACCGACGTGGCATGGCCGGCGAGGGCGACCGAACGTTTGCTGAGGCTGCTCAACGCGCGGACTTCAGCACGATCTCGGCCGAGGCGGGGGCGCCGTTCGTCAGGATCGCGTGGTGGGTGTCTGTGACGAAGACCAGGGCGCCGGCCGCGTCGCGGATCTCGGCGCGCGCGGCATAGGTGTGGCGTGGATCGATCTGAGACGTGGGAAAGCCAAGGGTGACGCGATAGGGCGGGGCGCCAGTCAGCGGCTCTCGTGTTTCGGCGAGAACCTTGGCGGGCGCGTCGGCCAGACTGACATCCTCAACCCTGACGGTCAGGACATGGCCGGGCGGCAGCATGATCCGTTCGCGATAGGTGGCCGTTACGTTCACCATCGTCGTTCCGGTCGTCACGTCCGGCGTGGCGGCGCAGGCCGCCAAGACCAGAGCGGCAGGCAGGATCAGGGGGGCGTTTCGCATGGCGATCTCCTTCGAGGCGCCCAGTGTGTCACACTCAGGCGCAAGACGTGAGGGCGCGTGGCGTCACGGCGTGTTATGCGGGCCGTCCACCGTCGGAGATCAACCTTTGAGCCGCCCCTTTGCGATCGCTGCGATCACCATCTGCGCCCTGATCTGGGGCACGACCTGGTACGCGATCACCCTGCAGCTGGGGCCGGTTGATTCCATCGTCTCCATCGTCTGGCGGTTTGGTCTGGCGTCGGCGGTGCTGTTCGCCTTCTGCGCCGTGACGCGACGGCCGCTGCGTCTGACGCGCAGCCAGCATCTGGCCGCCATCGGACAGGGCGCCTTCGTCTTCGCGGTCAGCTATGGCTTCGTCTATGCCGCAGAAGGGCAGGTGGCGTCGGCTGTGGTCGCGGTGATCTTCGCCGCCCTGGCCTTTGTGAACCTGATCCTATTTCGGCTGCTGGGTGGACAGAAGGCGGCACCAGCGGCGTGGATCGGCGCAGTACTGGGCGTCATGGGCGTCGGGGTCTTGTCCTACGGCCAGATCACTGCGGCCGGCGCTGGGCTCAATCCGGAGCTGGGCGTCCTTTTCGCGCTAACCGCTGTACTGGCTTCGGCGCTCGGCAACTGGTTCGCCTGGAAGGGACAGCAGGCGGGCGCGCCCGTCATGGCCGCCACGTCCTGGGCGATGGCTTATGGCACAGCCATGTTGGCGCTGTACGGCATGGCGACCGGCGTGACGTGGCAGATCGAGCCGACGCCGGACTATGTCCTGTCGCTGCTTTATCTCTCGCTGTTCGGGTCGGTGATCGCGTTCGGCTTGTACTTCACCATCGCGCGCCAACGCGGCTATGCCCTGGCCAGCTACATCTCGGCTCTGACGCCGCCCATCGCCATGCTGGTGTCGGTGCTGTTCGAGGGCGCGCGTTTCGGCTCGAGCGCCGTGATCGGCCTGGCGCTTGTGCTGGCGGGGCAGGTCATGCTGATTCGCGCGCCCAAGGCCTGAGCCGTCAGTCGTCGGATTTCGGCTCCAGCTTCTGACCGTCCAGCTGCTTCTGGGCGCGCTGACGCTCAAGAGCGGACAGGGTCTTCTCGGCCTTGGAGCGTCCATGGGCCAAGCGGTTGGCGGCGGCCAACGCCTTGTCTTCAGCCTTGGCGCGGGTCTTTCGCGCTCGGTTTAGATTGATGATCTCGCCCATGACTACGCCTTGGGCTTTTCGGCGGGGGGCGCATCGGCCGGCGGCTTGGCCGAGGGCTCTGGCGCCAGCACAGCCGGCACCTGAGACTCCGAAATCGTCGTCTGGGGGATGAAGGGCTGGTCCGCCGGGCGCTCGCCCAGCCGGGTCCAGGCGTCGGCGCCGCGTCCGCGCTGACGCCCCAGTTCGAACATGGCCGTCATGGTCTCCTGATCGAACTTCAGGCTGGAGGCGGCGACATTGTCTGGAATGGCCGACAGCGCCATGTCCAGCCCATTGCGCCGCGCGAACGCCGCCGTCACCGCCAAATGGATGCGCAGCGACGACTTGCTCATGCTGTCATAGGTCCGCGCCAGGATCCCCGACAGGCGGCCGGGCGTAACGCCGTCGTTGCGGCCGACCTGGCCGTTGACGATCACATAGAGGGCGCCGACGCGGCCTTCGTCCTTTGGGCGGGTCCAGAGCATCAGGTCTTCAGGAATAGCCAGGAACGGCGTGTTGACGCCGCCATCGACGTGCATTTCCAGAACCACCTTGTCGTCGTCCTGAAGCCCGGCGATCAGAACCGGAGGAAAGACGCCGGGAATGCTGGCCGAGGCGACCAGCACCTCCTTGAACAGCTCGCGGGCGTTCTCGTCGCCCTGGGTCGCCAAGAGACCCATGTCCCAGATGACGGTTTCCTCGCTGTCCAGATCGGTCGTCGCCACCAGCAGGCGTCGGCCCTTGGCGTGCTCGCGCGCGACGGCCTGCATCAGTTCAGGGGTGACGTTGTCATCAACCAGATTGCGCAGGACCTGTGACGAGAACAGGCTCGGGTTCAGGAAGGCGGCGAAACTGCGCCAGCTCAGCAAATTGCTGGCGGCGCCGCTGGTGTAGGCGTGCTGAAGTTCGTCGTCCCAATCCGATCCAAGAAAGGCGAACGGAGCGGCAAGCGCCCCCGTGCTGACGCCGGTGACGACATCGAACGCGGGGCGATCGCCCTGTTCGGTCCAACCGACCAGAACCCCGGCGCCGTAGGCCCCGTTTGCGCCGCCGCCGGACAGCGCCAGGATCGACGTCGGTTTGTCAGGCCGAAGTCGCTGACCGATTTCCTGGGTGAAGGCTTGTAGGCGCGCGCTGTCGCTGGCGCGGATGCGAGGGTCTTCCGCCTTGACGAGCGTGCCGTCGGTGATGCGGAGGGGGCCGGTCGGGCGATCCAGCGTTCCACACGCCGAAAGGGCCAAGGCCATGAGGACGCCGAACAGGCCTGATCCAATCCGCCGCATATCTTGAGTTCCGGTTCCGTGTGAACGCCGGCTTCTACCGCGTCCTTGGCAATCCTGTCATCAAGGCGATGAACAAGCGTCGCCGTTTGAAACCGTCGCAGGCCGGGTGTGTTCTCATCGGCAGGACAAACCAAACTGCTGGAGATACACATGGTTGACGTTTCGCTCATCAAGGAACACCTCGAAGTCGTGGGCTCGGACGGCGGTCACGTGGGCCGGGTCGATCACGTCCTGGGCGACCAGATCGAACTGGCGAAGCTGGATTTCGCCGGCGGCTTCAAGCACCACATGATCCCGGTCAGCTGGGTCGAACGGGTTGACGACAAGCACGTCCATCTGAGCCTGACCCAAGACGACGCCAAGGCGCGCTGGACCGAGAAGCCGCACTAAGGCCGATCTGACGCCGATTTAATGAAGGCCCCGCTGCACAAGCGGGGTCTTTTGCTTATTTGAGGTATGTCGCATTGGGCGACAGGGGAGCCTGTTTTGATGCGCCTGATCCTGAATATCCTCTGGCTCATCTTCGGCGGCTGGATTTCCGGGCTGCTGTGGCTACTGGGCGGCGCGATCCTCGCGCTGACCGTCGTCGGCCTGCCGTGGACGTTCGCGGCGTGGCGCATCGCCAGCTATTCGTTCTGGCCCTTCGGCCGCGAGATCGTGTGGCAGGACACGCATCCCGTCGCAGGCTGCGTCGGCGTCGTTTTGAACGTCGTCTGGTTCGTCGTGGCCGGCTGGTACATCGCCCTGACGCACCTGCTCATCGCCGTGGCGGAGTTCGTCTCCATCATCGGCATTCCGTTTGCGCTGAAGGATCTCGAACTGGCCAAGTTGGCGCTGGCGCCGGTCGGACGCACCATCCGCGACAAGGCCTGACCCAAACGAAAACGCCGACGTCAGACGACGTCGGCGTTTCACAAATATCGATCTTGGATGGGGTCAGCCCGGCGAGATCATCTTCTCCGGCCGCACGGCTTCATCGAACTCCGCGTCCGTCAGATAGCCGCCGCCGACAGCCTCTTCGCGCAACGTGGTGCCGTTCTTGTGCGCGGTCTTGGCGATCTTGGCGCACAGATCATAGCCCAGCTTGCCGTTCAGAGCGGTGACCAGCATCAGCGAGTTGTTCAGGCCGCGCGCAATATTGTCCTCGCGCGCCTCGATGCCGACGACGCAGTTGTCGGTGAAGCTGATGGCCGCGTCGGCGACCAGGCGCACCGACTGCAGGAAGTTGTAGGCCATCACGGGGTTGTAGACGTTCAGCTCGAAATGGCCTTGCGATCCCGCGAAGGTTAGGGCGGCGTTGTTGCCGAACACCTGGACGCAGACCTGGGTCAGGGCTTCGCATTGGGTCGGATTGACCTTGCCCGGCATGATCGACGAGCCTGGCTCGTTTTCCGGCAGCGCCAATTCGCCCAGACCCGAACGCGGGCCGGAGCCCAGGAAGCGGATGTCGTTGGCGATTTTGAACAGGCTGGCGGCGACCGTGTTGATGGCGCCGTGGCTGAAGACCATGGCGTCGTGGGCGGCCAGGGCCTCGAACTTGTTCGGGGCCGTGGTGAAGGGCAGGCCGGTGATCTCGGCGATCTGGGCCGCAACCTTCTCGGCGAAGCCGATGGGCGCGTTCAGACCGGTGCCGACGGCGGTGCCGCCCTGCGCCAGTTCCATCAGGGCCGGCAGGGTCTGTTCGATGCGCTTGATGCCGTTCTCGACCTGTTGCGCATAGCCGCCGAACTCTTGGCCCAGCGTCAGAGGCGTGGCGTCCTGGGTATGGGTGCGGCCGATCTTGATGATGTGGCCCCAGGCCTTGGCCTTGGCGTCCAGCGCGGCGTGCAGATGTTTCAAGGCCGGGATCAGGTCGTTGACCACCTGTTCGGCGCAGGCGACGTGCATGGCGGTGGGATAGGTGTCGTTGGACGACTGGCTCATGTTGACGTGATCGTTGGGGTGGACCGGCTTCTTCGAGCCCATCTCGCCGCCCAGAATCTCGATCGCGCGATTCGAGATCACCTCATTGGCGTTCATGTTCGATTGGGTGCCCGAACCCGTCTGCCAGACCACCAGCGGAAAGTGGTCGTTCAGCTTGCCTTCGATAACCTCATTGGCGGCCTTGATGATGGCGTCGGCCAGAGCCGGATCCAGCTTGCCCAAGTCGCGGTTGGTCTCGGCGGCCGCACGCTTGACGATGCCCAGGGCGCGCACGACCGGCAGGGGCTGCTTCTCCCAGCCGATCTTGAAGTTTCCGAGCGACCGCTGCGCCTGAGCGCCCCAGTAGCGATCGGCGGCGACTTCGATCGGGCCGAAGGTGTCGGTCTCTGTGCGGACGTTGCTCATGCGCGTAAATCTCGTCTCTCAGGCGTGGCGATGGGTTGCGCGGCGGTGTAGCACGAGAGCCATGCAGGGCAAGAAGAGCGCGGATATGAGACGAGGGTTGATCGCCGTGGCGGCGCTGTCGACGTTGGTGGGCTGCGCGACTGTTCAGCCTGAACCCAGAATGACCCGCGTTGCGCTCGACACGACAGCCGGCACGATCGTATTGGCGCTGGATGCAGCCGCTGCGCCGATTACGACATGCAACTTCATCAGCTACGTCGTGACGGGTGATTATGATGGGGGCACGTTCTTCCGAACGGTCAACCGCGATACCAATACCGCCAGCCGCTATCCCATCGACGTAGTCCAGGCGGCGACGCCACGCGGCAGCGACGACGCCTCGCGGCCGCCGATCATTCTCGAACGGACACGAGACACTGGCCTGCGTCATACGGCCGGCGCGGTGTCCATGGCGCGGGACGGACCGGACAGCGCTACATCCAGTTTCTTCATCGTCACACAAGATACGCCGAGCCTGGACTTTGGCGGAGGGCGGAATCCTGACGGTCAGGGCTTCGCCGCTTTCGGCGCTGTGGTCGAAGGGCTGGATGTCGCGCGCAGAATCCAGCGGATGCCCGCGAATTCTGAGGAGCAGCTTACGCCGCCCGTAACGATCCGCTCTGCGCGCTTGCTGGATGCTGCGCCCGCCGTCTGCATAAAGTCGATGCGACCGTGACCGCGGGCTGGATCGGGACCGGCAAGGTAAGGGCGCGCGAGGATGGCGATGCGGTCGAGCTCGTTATCGACGGCCTGACGACCCAGGCCAAATACTACAAGCCGCTGGTCTATGAGTTCATGCGCAAGGAATGGCGCGGAGCCAGACCATCATGGGGCGACCATGTCGTAGAAATCCGCATGGAGCATGTCGGCGAGCCGCCCTGGATGGACCTCGACAACCTGGCCAAGGCTTTGCTCGATTCCATCAAGGGCTATCTGTTCCACGACGACGCCCAGGTCGCGCGGCTGCTGGTCGAAAGACGCGAAGGCGAAAAAGAGCGGATCCTGATCCGCTCCTATCCACGCAAGGACTGACGGCGGCTATTTCTTGCGGAACTGGTCCAGCGAAACGACCTTGGGGCCGTCCGAAATCGGCGGCATGTCCTGGGGCGGGGTCGGCTCGTCTTCGACCTCGTCCAGAAGCTGCGGGTCTTCGAACTGCAGCAAGAATTGGACGCTGGGATCGTAGAAGCGCGTGATCGCGGAATAGGGGATGACCAGGCTCTTGGGCATGCCGCCGAAGCGCAGCTTGACCGAGAAACGCTCAGGCTCGACGCGCAGGTCGTCGTACTGGTGCTGCAGAACGACCGTCATCTCTTCTGGATATTTCGCCAGAATGTCGGGGGCCACGCTGACGCCGACGGCGCGCGTCTTGAAGGTAATGTAGAAGTGGTGGGCGCCGGGCAGGCCCTCGGCCAGCACGCGTTCCAGCGCGGCGCGCATGACGCCGCGCAGGGCTTCCTGCGCCAGCTGTTCGTACCGCATCTCATCGACCGGAGGGGCCTGGTCGCTCATCGTCACCTCACATCAGAGCGCGACTGATAGCGGCGCAGGGCCGTAGGCGAAAGGTGTCATGAAGGTAAAGCGCCGGGATTTTGGCGCCAAGCTCCCGATCATCTTTTGGAAAGTGCCGGGGGTTCTGTTGCCAGGCCCCCCGACGGGCCCCGCCCAAGGATCTGAACCCCTAGGACTTAAGATTCGAAATCACTCGAACCGCATTACGCGGCGAGAGCGACTTCTCCAGCGAAGTTATCGTTCGCAGTTAGAAAATGGCCCGATACGGTGGGCCAGGACGAGCGAAAGCAATCCTCTTTACACGTCCGTCGATGCTAGTCGGCCCCATGCTGCCTCCGCCGATAACGCGGGGAGAAAGTTGGTGGAGCCGCCGGGAATCGCACCCGGGTCCGGTCCGCTTATTACAAGCGCGTTTATCGCTATAGTCCGGCCGAAACCGGACCAGACGAATATAGGCGCAGCCGTGAGGCATTCCAAGCGCCGGATTGCACTCAGGCGCGGCGCCACTCCGGCGTCTGGTTTCGGAACCACGTCAACTGACGCTTGGCGTAGTTGCGGGTGGCTTGTTTCAGGGCGGCGATCGCGTCGTCGCGGGCCAGATCGCCGGATAGGTAGGCGGCCAGTTCTCTGACCCCGACCGCCTTCATGGCGGGCAGGGCGGGGTTCAATCCACGGTCCATGAGGGCTTGGACTTCGTCTATCGCTCCCTGATCGATCATCAGGTCCACGCGCTGGTCGCAGTTTGCATAGAGTTGCTGGCGCTCAGGCTCCCTGACCCATCCGGTCCATGAATCCGGCGCCAACAAGGGCTGGGTGTCGGCCCTCCAGACGCTTAACGCGCGGCCGCTGGCGATGAAGACGCTCATGGCCCGCACCAGTCGCTGGCGGTCTCCCTGTTCGATGGCTTGCGCCGCCTCGGGATCGATCTGGGCCAGGCGCCGGCGGAAACCTGACTCGCCGAGCGCCGTGTAGTCGGCATCCATCTGATCGCGCACCGCGCTCGGCACCGCAGGAATATCGGCCAGGCCGCGTGTCAGGCTGGTGAAATAAAGGCCGGTCCCCCCCACCAAAATGGCCGGCCGGCCTTGATCGCGGAGGTCGTCGAGCAACGCCATTACCGCGCGGCTCCAGCGTCCGACCGACCAGGCGTCGGCGGCGTCGGCGACCCCATACAGTAGATGATCGGCCTGGGCTTCATCCTGCGCCGAAGGGCGGGCTGTCAGCATGCGCAGGTCGGCGTAAAGCTGTTGGCTGTCGGCGTTGATGATCACCGCGCCCGTTTCGCGCGCCATCTTCAGCGCCAGCGCCGACTTGCCCGAGGCGGTCGGGCCGGCGATCAGGGTGATTGGGGACGGTTGGGACAAATCGTGGCTCGCGGGATGGGTTCGACGGCGATAGAACGCGCGCATCATTGCCCGCAAGTCTTCTGGAGACCGCCTTGGTCGAACGCACCGCCGTCATCGCCGCACTCGACGCCGTCATCGATCCTCTTTCCGGCCTGGGGTTGGTCGCCGCCGGTCTGGTTCAGGGTCTGGTCGTGGCTGAGGATCGCGCGGGGTTTGCTCTGGAAGTGGATCACACCCAAGCGGCCGCCTACGCACCGGTTCGTGACGCGGCGGAGGCTGCACTGAAGGCCATTCCCGGCATGGCGCGCGTCTCGGTCATTCTGACCGCCGAGACCAAGCCTGCTGCGCCGCGCACGGCGGGCCTGTCAAAGGCGGCGGTCGATCAGGGCCGCGCCAAGGCGCCCGTCCCGACCGAGCGCCCGGCTCATGTCCGCCGCGTGCTGGCCGTCGCCAGCGGCAAGGGCGGTGTCGGCAAGTCCACCGTCGCCGTAAATTTGGCCGCTGCGCTTTCGGCGCGCGGGCTTTCGGTCGGCATTCTCGACGCCGATGTGTATGGGCCCTCGTTACCAACCATGCTGGGCATCAGTGGTCAGCCCGCCTACGAGGACGGCGCCATCGTGCCGCACGTCGCCCACGGGCTGAAGGCTATGTCGGTTGGCCTTTTGACCAAGAAGGACGACGCCATGATCTGGCGTGGACCGATGGCGTCGCAGGCCATCACGCAGATGCTGACACAGACGCGTTGGGGAACGGCTGATGCGCCGCTGGACGTGCTGGTGGTCGATCTGCCGCCGGGCACGGGCGACGTCCAGCTGACCCTGATCCAAAAGACGCCGCTGGATGGGGCGGTGATCGTGTCGACGCCGCAGGAAGTCGCTCTGGCCGATGCGCGACGTGCCCACACCTTGTTCCAGCGCGTCAATGTCCCGACGTTTGGCCTGATCGAGAACATGAGCGGGCCAGTCTTTGGTGAAGGCGGAGCCAAAGCCGAGGCCGAGCGCTTATCCATCCCGTTTTTGGGCGCCTTGCCGCTGGACGCCGCCTTCCGAGAGGGCGGCGATGCCGGACGACCGCCTGTCGCAACCGATCCGCAGGGTGCTATCGCCGGCCGCTTCGCCGAAATAGCCGCGCGCGTCTCGGCGGCGCTCGGGCTTTAGAAAAAGCCGAGGCAAGGGGTTTTCAAACGCAACCCTGTTCGCCACCTTGGGTGCTACAGATACCCAAGGAGATACGATGAGCCTCGACGCCCTGTTCAGCCCCTTCACGATCAAAGGGCTGACCCTGCCCAACCGCATCGTCATGGCGCCCATGACGCGGTCCTTCTCGCCGAATGGCATCCCGACCTCCGACGTCGCCGCCTATTATCGCCGTCGCGCCGAGGGCGGGGTGGGCCTGATCGTGACCGAAGGCACGGTCGTCGAGCGTCCGGCGGCGCGCAACGACGCCAATGTTCCGGTTTTCCACGGCGAAGCGCTGCCGGAATGGAAGTCCGTGGTGCAAGAGGTTCATGCCGCTGGCGGTCTGATCGCGCCGCAGATCTGGCACGTGGGCTCGGCGCGCGGACGCGGCGATGACTGGGCGCCGCTGGGCAAGGTGGATAGCCCGTCGGGCATGACCATGCCGGGCAAGACCAAGCTGGAGCCGATGACGGAGGAAGATGTCGCCGACACCATCGCCGCTTTCGGCCGGTCGGCCCGCGCGGCTCGCGACCTCGGCTTCGACGCCGTCGAAATCCACGGCGCCCACGGCTATCTGATCGATCAGTTCTTCTGGGGCGGCCTGAATGCGCGCGAGGACCGCTGGGGCGGACCGACCATCGCGGACCGTGCCCGCTTCGGCGCCGAGGTCGTGAAAGCGGTGCGTGAAGGCGTCGGCGACGACATCCCCGTCATCCTGCGCCTGTCGCAGTGGAAGCTTCAGGATTACACGGCCCGCATCGCCGAGACGCCGGAACAGATGGTCGAGTGGCTGACTCCGTTGTCGGACGCCGGCGTCGATGTCTTCCACTGCTCTCAGCGCCGCTTCTGGGAGCCGGAATTCGAAGGCTCGGACCTGAACTTCGCCGGCTGGACCAAGAAGTTGATAGGCAAGCCCACGATCACCGTCGGGTCCGTCGGCCTGGACGGCGAGTTCATCGCGGCCTTCGGCGGCGAGGGTTCAAAGCCCGCCTCGCTGGACGGTCTGCTGCGCCGTCTGGAGAA
This sequence comes from Brevundimonas sp. EU05-FHT14B07, assembly GCF_058790795.1. NCBI lineage: Bacteria > Pseudomonadati > Pseudomonadota > Alphaproteobacteria > Caulobacterales > Caulobacteraceae > Brevundimonas > Brevundimonas sp. EU05-FHT14B07. The sequence goes on along the minus strand of NZ_JBYTCZ010000003.1, from coordinate 303,487 downwards.
CGAGGAGTTCGACCTGGTCGCCGTCGGCCGCGCACTGCTGGCCGATCCTCAGTGGGTCGCCAAGATCCGCGACGGTCGTGAAGACGAGCTGCGCAACTTCGAGCGTTCCGACCTGATGACTCTGTCCTGATCGGGAAACGTCGAGCCGGTCATGCCGGCTCGACGATCACGCCCGTGCCGTAGCACAGCACCTCGGTCACGCCCGGCATGATCTCCGTCGCGTCATAGCGGACGGCCAGGATGGCGTTGGCGCCGTGGGCTTGGGCGTGTTTGACCAGTTCGTCATAGGCTTCCTGACGCCCGGCCTCAGCAAGCTTCACATAGGCGCCGACTCGGCCTCCCAGCATCGACTGGACCCCGCCGATGGCGTCGGAGATGGCGTTGCGCGAGCGCACCGTGACACCGCGCACCAGGCCGATGTGGCGGGTGACGCGAAAGCCGGGCAGGTCGTTGGTCGTGGTGACGTACATCTGTTTCTCCTAGCGTCGTTCCAGCACACGGAAGGTGAAGGCATGGTCGTCCTTCTCGCCCGCCGGGTGCGATTCTGACGATACCTCCACCCAGGCCGTTTCGTCGAATGACGGAAAGACGGCGTCGCCCTCGGGAGAGGCCTCGACCTCGGTAATGTAGAGGCGCCTGGCGCGGGGCAGGGACGCCTCGAACAGGGCGGTGCCGCCGATGATGCAGATCTCCTCGACGCCATCGTCCTCGGCGGTTTCGCGTCCGATCTCGATGGCTTCGTCCAGGGTGGCGCAGACCAGCGCGCCCTTGGACATGCCGTCGCTTTCGTAGGATTCGTCACGCGTCAGCACGATGTTCAGCCGACCGGGCAGAGGCTTCAACGGCAGGCTCTCCCAGGTCTTGCGGCCCATCAGGCAGGGCTTGCCCACCGTGATGGCCTTGAACCTTTGCAGGTCCGAGCGCAGCCGCCAGGGCAGGTCGCCGTCGCGGCCGATGACGCCGTTGCGTCCACGCGCGACGACCAGGGCGATAAGAGGAACGGTCATACATTCGGCTCCAGCCAGTTCAGCCATTTGCGCTGCATGGCCTGATCCAGATCGACACCGGCCCGCGCGCAGTAGATCAGCAGCATCCCCAGTACATCCGCCGCCTCGTCACCCAGCGCCTGGCTGTCGGGCGCGCCTCTTGCTCGGCCAGTCAGCCGAAGGTGCTCTGCGGTCAGTTCGCCAAGCTCTTCCTGCAGTTTGAGCAAGGCCCAGTCGCGGTCGCGGTCGATATCGTGTTCTGCGGCATAGATGTCGGAGATGCGAATCACCGACGCGGACAGATCGCGCAAATCCATCCGTTCAGCGTCGCTCGACGCTGACGCCGTCTGCGGCGAAGGCCAGTAGGCGCGACCGGGCGTCGGCATCATTCAGCGCGTAGGCGTCTAGGAAATCCTCCGTCGCCCGGATGATCTGATCAAAACGTTCGCCTTGCGCCGTCCCCGGCAGTTGATGGTCTGCGCCCGCGAAGATCATGAGGGTTTTGTCGCCGGCCGGACTATTGTCGAACGGCGCGCGATGATCGCGCCAATCGCTGACGAAGCCGGGCACCAGATCCTGATCGCCAGTGATCACCAACAGCGGACGGTCAACAGTACGGTAGCTGTCGGAGGTGACGAGGCCGGGGATAGAGCCGGCCGAGGAAAAGGCGATCACGCCTTTTACCGCCGGGTCGCCTGCGGCGCCCGCCGCCGTGACGGCGCCGCCCTCGATTACGGACATCAGAGAGCCAAACGAATGCCCCGCCACGATCAGCGGTTTGCCCGAATGCGCATGAGCGGCGATGCCGCGTGCGACGCCCAGGTCGATCAGCCTGGTCGAGAAGGCGGCGCGATTGTCATATTTCTCATGTTCGGGATGGCGCAGAGAATCGACGTGCAGCGGTGCGATTACCGTGAAACCGTGCGCCGCCCAGGCCGACAGAATGCGGGCATAGGCCGTCGGCGAACCGTTATAGCCGTGGCTGAACACCACCACGCCGCTTTCGACCGGGGCGGTCCAGATGCTGATCGGTATGGCCCGACCGTCCGGCGCAGGCACCTTGATTTGTACCGGTGTGATCTCGGCGGCTTCAACGGCGGATGAGATCGGCTGGGCGACCGCCGACGCCGTGGGCGTTGCGAGTAGAACGAGACCAAGAGAGAAAGCGCGGATCATCGTGAACGACCTTAAACGGCGACGGCCGCCTTGATATGCGGCCAGGCCTCGTAACCTTCGAGGGTGAAGTCCGAGAGGTCGAAGGCGAACAGGTCGGTCTTGGGCGCGATCTGCATGACGGGCAGGGGCAGGGGCTCGCGGGTCAGCTGGAGTTCGGCCTGTTCCAGATGGTTCAGATAAAGGTGGGCGTCGCCGAAGGTGTGGACGAAGTCGCCCGGCTCCAGCCCCACCACCTGGGCCAGCATCATCGTCAGCAGGGCGTAGGAGGCGATGTTGAACGGCACGCCCAGGAAGACGTCGGCGCTGCGCTGATACAGCTGGCAGCTGAGCTTTCCGTCGGCGACGAAGAACTGGAACAGGCAGTGGCAGGGCGGCAGGGCCATATCGTCGACATCGGCCGGGTTCCAGGCGGTGACGATGTGGCGGCGGCTGTTGGGATTGGTCTTCAGCCCATGAACCAGCTTGTCGATCTGGTCGATGATGCGGCCGTCCGGCCCAGTCCAGGACCGCCATTGCTTGCCATAGACCGGACCCAACTCGCCCTCGGCGTCGGCCCATTCGTCCCAGATGCGAACGCCATTGTCCTTCAGATAGGCGATATTGGTCTCGCCACGCAGGAACCACAGCAGTTCGACGATGATCGACCGCAGATGCAGCTTCTTGGTCGTCAGGACGGGAAAGCCCTTGGACAGATCGAACCGCATCTGGCGACCGAAGACGCCCAGGGTGCCGGTGCCGGTGCGATCGTCGCGGCGCACGCCGTTGTCGAGGATGTCTCGCAGCAGGTTCAGGTATTGACGCTCGGGATGATCGGTAGGCGCCGCAGCGATGCGAGCCTGAAGTTCAGCGATGGCGACCTGAGCGTTCATGGCATCAGCTTCTACCCGAATCGGTCTTTCGCCAATCGGCCGTCGCCGCTCGCTATCTGATCGTTGTGGATCGAATCAGCCGCCGAAACCGCCTCCGTCGAGGAAGGCCTGTTCTTCAGGCGTCGTCTGGCGGCCCAGCGCGGCGTTGCGGTGCGGGAAGCGGCCAAAGCGGACGATGATGTCCCGGTGCAGCGTGCCCCATTTCTCCAACTCTTCATCGCCGGCGACCAAGGCCATGTAGCGGTCCTGATCCTCGATCCGTTCGGAATGTTCGAAGGGCAGGAGCAGGAAGTTCTTTAGCGCCGGCTCGACCTCCATATGCAGATCACGGGCTACGGCTTGGTTTGCGAACATCAGGGCCAGCGGGTCGGTGGCGAACTGATGCGCCGTGCCGCGAAAGCTGTTGCGCGGATACTGATCCAGCAGGATCAGCAGCGCCAAGGCGCCCTCGGCCGTGTCCATCCAGTCGTCCAATTCGCGGCGCGCGGCGGCCCAGTGGACCGCGCGACCGCGATCCCGGAAATCGGCGTCGAACGCCTCGTCCTTGACGAACCACTTTTCGGGCCCAGCCTCTTTCCAGAAGGCGACGACGTCGGATGGGGTTATGAAGGCGGTCATGACCCAGACCCTACCCAATCCGCTGCCCGTCTTCCATGATCGCGACTGCGACCTTTCGATCATCCGCGGCAAGCGCGTGGCCATGATCGGGTACGGCAGCCAGGGCCGGACCCATGCGCTGAACCTGCGCGATTCGGGCGTGACCGACATCGTGGTGGGTCTGAAGGCTGACTCCAAGACGCGAGACCTGGCGCGCGCCGACGGGTTCGAGGTGATGACGGCCGGACACGCCGCGTCGGGCGCCGACGTGGTCGCCGTCATGACGTCAGACGAGGCGCACCGCGATCTGTGGCGCGACGAACTGGAGCCGAACGTGCGGCCGGGCGCGGCCTTGGTCTTCGCCCACGGCCTGTCAGTGAGATTCGGCCTGGTCGAACCGCGCGCCGATCTGGACGTCATCCTGGCCTCGCCCAAGGGGATCGGGCCGCGCATCCGAGATCTGTACGAAGCCGGGGAGGGGGTCTTCTGCCTGTTTGGCGTGCAGCAGGACGCGACGGGCGACGCGCATGCGCTGGGCCTGTCCTATGCGGCGGCGCTGGGCTGCGGGCGCAAGGGCATTCTGGAAACGACGATGCGCGACGAGTGCGAGAGCGACCTGTTCGGCGAACAGGTGGTTCTGTGCGGCGGCATCGCCGAACTGATCGACGCGGCCTTCTTGAAGCTGGTCAACGCCGGCTATCCGCCCGAAGTGGCGTGGTTCGAATGTTTCTATGAAACCAAGCTGGTGACCGACCTAATGTACGAACGCGGCATCGCGGGCGCCTTCGCCAAGATTTCGAACACGGCGGAATACGGCGCCTATCTGACCGGGCCGAGGGTTATCGGAGACGAATCGCGCCAAGCGATGGATGAGGTGCTGGCCGAGGTTCAGAGCGGGGCGTTCGTGCGGCGGCTGATGGCCGACTACGACGCCGGTTCGCCCGATCTGACCGCGCGCAGAAAGGCGCTAGGCTCTAGGGCCATCGAGTCGGTTGGGGCGCATCTGAATGCGGTGGCGCGCCGGGCGATGGAGAGCGCGGCGAACGACGACTGACGCGGCTCTGGCAGCGGGCAAAGACCCGCTGTCGCATCGTCGATTTTTCTGAGGAGAAGATGGTCGGAGTGAGAGGATTCGAACCTCCGACCCCTGCGTCCCGAACGCAGTGCTCTACCAGGCTGAGCCACACTCCGACCGTGGGGGCTGGCCTGGCGGCGTCGCCCCGAAGTGAGGACGCGGCTTATAGCCATGGGTTCGATAGGCCGCAAGCGCCCATTTCGACCCATCTTCACGGTAAGCGAAAATAGTCCTGAAAGAGGGTGTTGCATCCCAAAACGGCTTGGCGTATCTGACCGCCTCCGCCGCACAGAGTGCTTCGGAAACGCCGGTCCTGCTGGGGAATGGTGTAATGGTAACACTACGGTTTTTGGTACCGTCATTCTAGGTTCGAGTCCTAGTTCCCCAGCCATCCGCCGACAAAGGTCGGCGCCGCCGAACTAGTTCACAGCTTCAGCATTATCATCTGCGCCAGGGCTTCCGTTCGGATGCCCGGCTACCTAGCTTGACCGCAGACTGCTGCTGAGGAGAACGATGATGGTCACCGCCAAAGAAAAGCGCCTGGCGCCCCTGAAGACGCCGACGAGCCTGTCGGAGGAGGCGACCCAGAGCATTTCCGCCGCTCTGACCGGCCTGCTGGCCGATACGTTCGCTCTCTACATCAAGACCAAGAATTTCCACTGGCACGTCTCGGGCCCGCATTTCCGGGACTATCATTTGATGCTGGACGAGCAGTCGGCGGAAATCCTGGCCATGACCGATCCCATGGCCGAACGCGCGCGCAAGATCGGCGGGACCACGCTGCGCTCCATCGGTCAGATCGCCAAGGAATCACGCGTCGCCGACAATGACGCCGATTACGTCGATCCGTTGGATATGCTGGCCGAGCTTCGCGACGACAACGGTGAATTGATCGGCCGGATGCGCGAGGTGCATGACCTGTGCGACGAGCACAACGACGTCGCGACCGCCAGCCTGCTCGAGAACTGGATCGACGAAAGCGAGAAGCGCGTCTGGTTCCTGTTCGAATCGGGTCGTCGCGGCAACGGCTGAGGAACCGCAGCGCTTGCGCCGTCTTATGTATCGTCGATAGTCGATTATGGACGGCGCAGGAGGGGCGTGTGAAGCAGGGTGCGGTGATCTGCGGCTTGGCTATTGTGGGTGTGCTGGCGGCCTCTCCCGCCTCAGCCGATATGTCCAAGGCGTTCGGCAATACGATCGTGTCCCACTATCCGAACGGACAGTGGGTCAGGCACTATTTCGATCCGGATGGACGCTACACCTCGCAGTTTTCGGACGGGCGACGTGTGGCGGCCCGCTGGTCGGCCGAGGGTGACAAGATTTGTCTTACTGGTTTCAGCCCGCGCCAGATTCTGCCGCGGTTCTGCAGCCGGATGGTCGAGGCCGATGTCGGCGACACCTGGCGCGCCCGCGATCCCTTGGGACGCTCCATTCGCAACGAACTGGTCGCTGGCCGTCGCTGAGGTCTTGCCCTGAGCGGCGTCACCCTCTAGAGGCGACCGCCTACCCGATGCGGATGTGGCGGAACTGGTAGACGCACTGGATTTAGGTTCCAGCGCCGAGAGGCGTGGAGGTTCGAGTCCTCTCATCCGCACCAAGACAAAAAGGCCCCGGAGCGATCCGGGGCCTTTCTTTATTCTTGGCCTATCGCCCTTGCGGGCTACTTGAGGCCGATAGATGGGCCTGCCGCGATTGGTGCGACAGGCCCAGTTTGGTCTTAGCTGATTGGCGGCACGGGCGGCGGCGGAACGTCGCGGTCCGTTTCGTGAACCTCGACCAGACCGCGACCCAGGTGGCTCTTGCGGTAGCCATACAGGAAGTAGATCACCAGGCCGATGCCACCCCAGATCGGCAGCACCATCTTGGCGTCGTGCGGCAGGTTCCAGAACAGGAACGCGCAGCCAAACGCCGACAGGGGCGCGAACACCCAGATCAGCGGCGTACGGAACGGACGGCGGCGGTTCGGATCCTTGACCCGCAGCACTAGCACCGCGATCGACACCATGAAGAAGGCGAACAGGGTCCCCGAGTTCGAGATGTCGGCCAGCTGACCGACCGGGAACAGGGCGCCGGCGATGGCGACCGCGATGCCGGTGGCGGCGGTCACGATATAGGGCGTCTTCCACTTGGGATGGATCTTGGTCAGGCCTTCCGGCAGCAGACCGTCGCGCGCCATCACGAAGAAGATGCGGGTCTGACCGAAGATCATCATCAGGATGACCGACGGCAGGGCCAGCAGGGCGGCGGTGCCAAGGGCGTTGCCGATCTGGGGATGACCGACGACGCGCAGAACGTGAGCCAGGGCCTCGTTAGAGCAGACCAGCATTTCGGCGTTGGCGGGCAGGGCGCAGGCGGCGACGAAGGCGGGCGAGCCCGGCTGGACCGCTTCACCGGCGGCGCCCAGAACCGGCTGAGCGCCGATGGCGCCGGCGGCGCCGAGCGCGACCAGCAGATAGAAGACCGTACAGATGGCCAAAGAGCCGATCAGGCCGATGGGCACGTTGCGCTGCGGGTTCTTGGTCTCTTCGGCCGCCGTCGAAACAGCGTCGAAGCCGACATAGGCGAAGAAGATCGAGGCCGCGGCGCCGACGATGCCCATCCCCGAGTATTGTCCGAAGAGGCCATTGGGAGCGAACGGCGACAGGTTGGCCGACTTAATGACAGGCAGGGTGATGACGATGAAGACCGTCAGGGCGACGACCTTGATCGCCACCAGGATTGCATTGACCCGGGCCGATTCCGTGGTGCCGACCATCAGCAGAGCCGTCACCAGCAGGGCCACGACGATGGCGGGGATGTTGACGATCCCGGCCGAGAAGTCAGGCGTGGGGATGAAGCCGTTCATCGACCAGGTCGGCCCGGCGGATAGGAGGTCGGGGAAATCGAAGCCGAGCCCCTGTTCTATCAGCCCCAGCACATACCCCGACCAACCGACCGACACGGCCGAGGCGGCCACGGCGTATTCCAGGATCAGCGCCCAACCGACCGTCCAGGCCAGCAGTTCGCCCATCACGGCGTAGGTGTAGGTGTAGGCTGAGCCCGAAACCGGGGCCATCGACGCGAGTTCGGAGTAGCAGAGCGCTGCGACCGCGCAGACGGCGCCGGCAATGACGAAGCTGATCATCATGCCCGGTCCGGCCTTTTGGGCGGCCGAAGCGGTCAGGACGAAGATTCCGGTGCCGATGATGGCCCCGATCCCCAGAAGCGTTAGTTGAATAGGACCAAGCGACCGGTGAAGCGACTTCTTCTCGGCCGTGGCAAGGATCGCGTCGAGCGACTTAACGCGCCACATAAAATACCCCCACGTTTTGATGCAGCCCCTCGGCTGCTTGGGGCGGACGCTAGCGACGGATGAGGCGGCGCGCAACGCGCATGACGGGGTGGTTAAGGCGCGACGACGCTTTCGTGATCGCCTGTCGGCAGGCTAGAGGCGACGCATGCTGCCCATCCACGCCGTTCTTGAACCGCTGAAAGCCGCCCTGAGCGCGGGCAATACGGCCGTGCTGGCGGCGCCGCCGGGGGCGGGCAAGACGACGGTCGTGCCGCTGGCCCTGCTGGATCAGCCCTGGCTGGAGGGCAAGGTACTGGTGCTGGAGCCGCGACGCCTGGCCGCACGGGCGGCGGCCGACCGGATGGCGAAGACACTGGGGGAACAGGCCGGGGAGACGGTGGGCTATCGCACCCGGTTGCAGAGCCGGATCGGGCCGAACACACGCATCGAGGTGATCACCGAGGGCGTCTTCACGCGCATGATTCTGGACGATCCGGGTCTGGAGGACGTGGGCGCGGTCTTGTTCGACGAGTTTCACGAACGCAGTCTGGACGCAGACCTAGGACTGGCGCTGGCGAGAGAGACGCAAAAGCTGCTGCGTGAGAATCTGCGGCTGCTGGTCATGTCCGCGACGCTGGATGTGGTCGGGGTCTCGCGTCTGCTCGACGGCGCGCCGGTGATCGAGGCCGAGGGACGGGCTTGGCCGGTCGAGACCCGGTATCTTGGCCGCAATCCGTCCGAACGGTTCGAAGAGGCTGTGGCGCGCGCCTGCCTGACAGCGCTGGGCGAGGAGACGGGGTCCGCGCTTGTCTTCCTGCCGGGGCAGGGTGAAATCCATCGGGTGGCCAAGCTGGTGAATGAGCGACTGCGTCTGCCGAACGTCGATGTCGTGCCGCTGTACGGCGGACTGGACCGGGCCATACAGGACCGAGCCATCGAACCGGCGGCTGTGGGGCGGCGCAAGCTGGTGCTGGCGACCTCGGTCGCGGAAACCAGTCTGACCATCGAAGGCGTGCGGGTCGTGATAGACGGCGGCCTGGCGCGTGTGCCGCGATTCGAACCCTCCAGCGGCCTGACCCGGCTGGCGACGGTCAAGGTCAGCCGATCCTCCGCGGAACAGAGGCGCGGCCGGGCCGGGCGCACCGAGCCGGGCGTTTGCTACCGCTTGTGGGATGAGGAACAAACGCGCGGGCTCGTCCCGCATCAACGGCCGGAAATCCAAGAGGCGGATCTGACCGGACTGGCCCTAGACCTCGCGCGTTGGGGCGCGCGCTCGGTCGAGGGATTGGCCTTGCTGGACCCGCCGCCGGCTGGAGCCTTGGCCGAGGCGCGCAAGGTGCTGACACGGTTGGGGGCGCTGGGTGCCGATGGCGGACTGTCGAAACACGGGCTGCGCCTGACGAAGATCCCGCTGTCGCCGCGGCTGGCCCATATGGTGGCCGTGGCGTCCGACGCCGGCGATGCAATGACGGGCGCACGGATCGCGGCGGTGTTGAGCGAGCCGGGTCTGGGCGGATCGAGCGTCGATCTGGCGGATCGCCTGATCGGGCTGGAGCGCGATCGGACGCAGAGAACGCGCGATTCGATCAAGCTGGCGGAGCGCTGGGCGCGCGCGGCGGGCGGCGGATCGGGTCGGACGATCGATTCTGGACTGCTGCTGGCCGTGGCCTTTCCCGAGCGGATCGCAAGGGCGCGGGGCAAGGCGGGTGAATACCTTCTCGCCAGCGGGAGAGGGGCCGTGCTGGAGGCGACCGACCATTTGGCGCGTGAGCCTTGGTTGGCGATCGCCGATCTTGGCGGAGGCGATACGCGCGACCGGGTGCGACTGGCGGCGGCGCTGGAGGCGGACCGGATCGACAGCGATCTGGCGCGCCTGATCTCGACGGAGGACCGGTTGGCGCGCGAACCGTCGGGGCGGTCGGTGATCCGGCGCTTGCGGCGCATCGGGGCCATCATGCTGGACGAAAAGATTGTCGGCGCGCCGGATGCGAAGACCCTGACTGCCGCCCTTCGGACCGAGATCGAGGCGGATGGGCTGGGCGCGCTCAAATGGGGCGAGCAGGCGTCGGGACTGCGCGCGCGGCTGGCCTTCCTGCACGCGCGCGACCCAGCGTGGCCCGATGTGTCCGACGAGGCTCTGCTGGCGGCGCGTGAGGGCTGGCTGTGGCCGCTGCTGGAAGGGGCGAAGTCGCTGGAGGGGATAGCTGACGGTCGTCTGGCCGAGGCCCTGCGCGGACTGATCCCTTGGGACCTACAGCGCCGTCTGGACGAGCTGGCGCCCCCGCGTCTGGTCACGCCGCTAGGCTCGGCGGCCATTGACTATGCCGCCGAGGCCGGACCGCGCGTCGATATTCGGGTGCAGGAACTGTTCGGCGTGACGACGCATCCGACCGTCGGCGGCGTACCGTTGACCCTGGCCCTGTTGTCGCCGGCGCGGCGGCCGGTGCAAGTCACCAAAGACTTGCCGCGCTTCTGGTCGGGCTCGTGGGCGGCGGTGCGCGCGGAGATGCGCGGCCGTTATCCCCGTCATCCGTGGCCGGAAAATCCAGCCGAGGCGCAAGCGACGAACCGGGTCAAGCCGCGCGGCGCCTGATCGCCTTGACGCGGCGGCTGGGAAACGGGCATCGCTGGGACAACCGGGAGAAGAAGATGTCCGACGTCCTGCCGAAGAACTCCACCGGCCGCGTGCTGTTCGCAAGCCTGATCGGCACGACGATCGAGTTCTTCGACTTCTATATCTACGCCACGGCGGCCGTTCTGGTGTTCCCGACGCTGTTCTTTCCGGGCGAGGATCCGGGTACGGCGCTTCTGTCGTCGTTCGCGACCTTTTCCATCGCCTTCTTCGCGCGGCCCATCGGCGCCTTGGCCTTTGGGCATTTTGGGGACCGGGTGGGGCGCAAGGCGACGCTGGTCGCGGCGCTGATGACGATGGGCCTGTCGACCGTGGCGATCGGCCTGTTGCCGACGCACCAGCAGGTCGGCCTGCTGGCGCCCCTGCTCCTGGCCCTGTGCCGGTTCGGCCAGGGGCTGGGCCTGGGCGGCGAGTGGGGCGGGGCGGTGTTGCTGGCGACAGAGAACGCGCCGCCCGGAAAGAAGGCCTGGTTCGGCATGTTCCCCCAACTGGGCGCGCCCATCGGCTTCATCCTGTCCACCACATCCTTCATCGTTCTGACGTCGACGATGAGCGAGACCGCGTTCGAAGGCTGGGGATGGCGAATTCCGTTCCTGGCGAGCGCCGTGCTGGTGTTCGTCGGCCTGTGGGTGCGGCTGAAGATCACCGAGACGCCCGAGTTCCAGAAGGCGGTGGACCGTGACGAGCGCGTCAAGGCGCCGGCCGTCACCCTGTTCGCCCATCACAAGGCGGCGCTGGTTCTGGGGACGTTCAGCGGCGTGACGACCTTCACCCTCTTTTATCTGATGACCGTCTTCGCCCTCGGATGGGCGACGACAGGCATGGGATTGGCCCGGGCCGATGTGCTGCCCATCCAGTTGATCGGCGTGCTGTTCTTCGCCGCCTTCATCCCTGTGACGGCGTTGCTGGCGGATCGATATGGGCAGGTCAGGGTGCTGATCGCCTCGTCGGTTGGGATCGGCCTGTTCGGCTTTCTGTTCGCGCCACTGTTCGGAGGCGGCCTCAGCGGCCTTCTGATCTTCTTTGCGCTCGGGTTTGCCCTGATGGGCTGCACCTATGGCCCTATCGGCGCGGCCATGGCGCGGCCGTTCCCGACACCGGTGCGCTACACCGGCGCGTCGATGGCCTTCAATCTGGCGGGCATCCTGGGCGCATCGCTTGCGCCTTACATTGCGCTGAAGCTGGCCGAGCGATTCGGGCCGGGAGCCGTCGGCGGCTATCTGGCGATTTCTGCCCTGGTCACCATCGCGGCCCTGTGGGGCATGGGCCGCGTGGCGCCGGAGGAGAAGCGCTAGGCTTCATCCGTCGCGGCATAGACCATGATGCCGGTGGCGATGGCCAGATTCAGGCTGTCGGCGCGGCCACGCATCGGAATCTTGACGTTGACGTCGCAGGCGGCGGCCAGGTCGTCGGTCAGGCCGGCCTGTTCATTGCCCATCAGGATCAGCGACGGCTGTTGCATTACGGCCGAGCGGTGACTGACCTTGGCGTCCAGTCGGGTGCCGACGACGCTGCCGGGCCAGGTCTTGCGCCAGGTCAGGAAAGCCTCGGGCGTCGTCCTGGTGATCGAGACGGCGAAGACCGACCCCATGGTCGCGCGCACGGCTTCTACCGAATAGGGATCGACGCAGTCGCCGATCAGAATGACGCCGCCGCAACCGGCCGCATCCGCCGTGCGAATGATGGTGCCCAGATTGCCGGGATCGCGCACCTGTTCCAGCGCGACCCAGCAGGGGGCCGAGGCGGGGTTCAGGCTGTCGAGAGCCGCATAGGCCTGTTCGAACACGCCGAGCACAGTCTGCGGATTGTCCCGGCGGCTGATCTTTTCAAGGATGGCGTGGGTGACGACGATGATATCGCCGCCAGCCTTGAGAGTGGCGGCCTTGGCGCGGTCAAGCAACGGATGAGGACGGGCGTCATCGCCGACCAGCAGCATGCGGGGCGCACGGCCCAGGTCCAACGCCTCGCCGATGAACTTCAGCCCTTCGGCCAGGAAGGTGCCGGTCAGGTCGCGTTCCTTGCGCATATGCAGGGCGCGGACGCCCTTGACCGTGTCGTTGGTCAGGGAGGTGATGACGCGTTCGGTCATTGGCTCCACCGCGCGAAGAAGGACAAGCCGATTGCGCGGGCGTCCGGGCCGTCTTCGGACAGGGCCAGTTCGCCCCAGCCGATCCGGCCGCCGCGATCCTGGGTCGCCTCGACCATCAGATGCGCCAGGGACAGGCCGGACACACGGGCTGCATAGGCGTTCAGCAGCAGGAAGTCGGCATCGTCCGCCAGCAAGGCGGCGCAGTCCTTGAGCAGACCCGGCATGTCCTCAAACAGGCGCCAGATTTCCCCCGTGGGGCCGCGCCCGTATTTGGGCGGATCCAGAATGACGCCATCGTATTTTGAGTCGCGACGAACTTCGCGCGCGACATATTTGCGGGCGTCCTCGACAATCCACCGGATCGGATGCTGGGCCAGGCCCGACTGCTCGGCGTTCTCGCGGGCATAGGCGACCGACTTCTTGGACGCGTCGACGTGGGTGACTTCGGCGCCTGCGGCGGCCGCGGCCAGACTGGCGACGCCGGTATAGCCGAACAGGTTCAGGATCTTCGGCGCGCGGCCGGCTGAACGTGTGAAGTCCCGCACCCGTCCGTCCAGCCATTCCCAGTTGGCCGCCTGTTCAGGGAAGAAGGCGAGGTGGCGGAAGGGGGTGAAGCGGCCGGTGAACTTCACATCGCGCCATCTCAAAGGGAAGGCGTCGATGGGGCCGTGCTTGTCGAACCGCCAGCGACCGCTGTCTTCCTCTTCCTGCTGCGGATCGAACGTCGCTGTCGCGTTTTCGAAGGCTTTCGGATCGCGGGGTGACCAGAAACACTGCGGCTCGGGCCGAACGACGGTGTAACGGCCGTACCGCTCCAGCTTCTTGCCGTCGCCGCTGTCCAGCAGGGCATAGTCGGACCAGCCGGAGGTCACGAGGGTTTCGGGAGTTTTGGAAAGGACGGGCGCCATCGTCGGGCTGATAGGCGCTCAGGCCGCCTCGCGTCCAGCGTCCAGCGCCACGACCGTCAATTCCGGCATCTGATCGTCGCGATCATGCGGGGTTTTGTCCCAGACGTGCGGTTCGACCGCCAACCGCCAGGCTGCATGGACGAAGGCCAGGCTGAGCAACGCCCAATAGGCTGGCGCAGCCAGCACATCGCCCAGCCGATAATCGAGCCCGGCGCGTCGTGCTCCGACCGCACAGCTCATCCAGGCGGCGATGACGCCCAGCGCCAGCACGCCTAGCGAGCCTCCGGGCAGGGGCGGCAAGACGCCGGAAAGCGCCCAGACGGCGATGGCCAGAACCAGCCAGGCCAGCGTCGGGGCATGGGCGGCCGCCGACAGGATCGCCGCGCCCAAGGTCATGACCAGCGACAAGCTTCCGCGACGGCCCAGGGCGTTGGGACGCCGCGTATGCACGCCCCAGGTCTGCATATAGCCCTTCAGCCATCGGGTGCGCTGGGGCAGCCATCGGTCCATCGCGCCCGGCGGCGTCTCCCACGTCGGACTGTCGATGACGCCGAGCCTCCAGCCCATCGACCACAGCCGAAAGCCCAGGTCCGCGTCCTCGGTGACATTGTGCGCGTCCCAGCCGCCAGCTCCACGCAGCGCCGTCATGCGGATATGATTGCTGGTGCCGCCCAGCGGAAAGGGCAGGCCCAGCCGCGCCATGCCCGGCAAGGTCACTTCGAACAGGGCCGCATACTCAAAGGCGAACTGCCGATCTAAAAACCACGAGCCAGTCTTGCCGGATGCTCGGATACGCAGCGGCGCTTGAAGACAACCCAGCCGGGGCTGGGCGACGAAGCGGGCCGCCGCCTGACGGAGTTGTTGCGGATGCGGTCGATCCTCTGCGTCATAAATGGTGACCAGATCGCCTCGCGCGTGGCCCAAGGCGTAGTTCAAAGCACGCGGCTTGGTCTGGGGGCTGCCCGGCGGTGCGATCAGGATTTTCAGCCACGGCGGTTTGGGCGTCGCCTGGGCTGCGGCCAGTGTGACCTCATCATGCGCCTCCAGCACGATGAACGCCTCCAACCTGTGCGCCGGATAGTCGATCCGGCCGAGGTTGGCGATCAACTGCGAGGTCACAGCCGCCTCATCATAAAGCGCCGCCAGAATGGTGTAGCGCGGCCATTCGATCGGACGCGGAACAGGCGCGGGGCGTCGCAGGCTGGCGATACCGATGACGGCCTTCCACAGCGCGCACACGACGAACGCGGCTTGGAACAACACCAGGGCGACGGTGAGAGCGGTTTGGGGCCAGCGGATTAGCGCCACGGCGGATGTCAGCGTAAGCAGGATCAAGGTCGTGACCTGGAAACCGCTCGGCGTACGTCGTGAGGCGCCGTTTCGGCGGGGCCTGATCCCTGGATGCGCCCAATCCTTCACCGCATCCGCCCCCAAAGCGTCACAACCCCTAATCGCTATTTGAAACAACCTCGTTCTGCAAGTCGGTTGGCGTCCGGGACGGATTGTCGCTATTCAGGGCGCCTCACCCGGAGCAGCGGCTTGTCTGAACTTTCGAACGCCTCGCGCACGACCCGAAAGCCCAAGGGCGAAGGCCATTCGCGTAGGGGCGAAATCCTGGCCGCGGCCGAGCGCATCTTCGTCGAGCACGGCTATGAAGGCGCGACGATTCGCAAGATCGCGGACGAGGTCGGGCTGTCGTCGACGGCGCTCTACATGCATTTCCCGGACAAGGGCGCGATCCTGCAGGAAATCTGCCGTGACGCCTTTGCGCGGCTGATCGCATCCAATGCCGCCGTCGCCGATGAGGCCGCGCCGCCCGAGCAGCGGCTGCGGCGGATGATCGAGGGCTACATCGACTTTGGTTTCGCCCATCCCAACGCCTATCGCCTGATCTATCTGACAAGACCTGTCGAGGCGCGAGAGGGCGCCCAGGACGCGGCGCGCGAGCTCGGCTCCAGCCTGTTCACGACATTGGAAGCGACCGTCGGCGACGCCGTGACGGCCGGACGCATGAAAGGCGATCCCGCCACGATCGCGCAGGCGATCTGGGCTGCGGCGCACGGGATCGTGTCGCTCATGATCACAAAGCCCTACTTCCCGTGGTCCGATCGGCAGGCGCTGGTTCGCACGACTTTGGACGCCCTGTTCGCCGGTCTGATCGAACGATGAGGCGTGTCTGCGTCGCCTTGGCGGCTCTGGCGTTCAGCAGCAGTGTGGCTGAGGCGCGGCCCTTGCGGATCATGGCGCTGGATCAATGCGCGGATCAATATGTGCTGGCCTTGGCGCCGGACGCGGACCTCGCGCTGTCGCCCCGTGCCGACGATCCGGACGCCTGGCTGCGTCAGCAGGCGGTCGGTCACAAGCGTTTGCGTCCGACACTTGAGGCCGCCGTGGGTTTTCAGCCTGACGTCGTGGTGCGCTACTGGGGCGGCGAGCCGCGCCTGCTGTCCGCGCTGACGCAGCGCGGCGTCAAGGTGGTCACAATCGATGATGCGATTGATCTGGAGGGCGTACGACGGAATATCCGGACTGTGGCGCGGGATCTGGGACAGGCTGAGCGCGGACAGGCGTTAGAGCGACAGATGGACGGGAAGTTGGTCAAAGCGGCGCCGGTGAAGCACGAGGTTGAGGCGCCTGGTGCCGTCTATCTGACATCGGGGGGCTTCACTGCTGGGCCAGGCACGCTGATGGATGCGATGATGCGGGCGGCCGGATTTCGCAACCTGACGGCCGCTCCCGGTTTTGGCGCCCTCAGCGTCGAGCGAATCGCGATGAACCCGCCGATCCGATTTGTCCTCGGCTTTTTCGATCAGCTGCGTTCCGACCTGCGCGGACTGGGGCGGCATCCGGTTGTTACGCGGGCGGCCGAGGGCCGAACGGCGGCGCGCCTGCCTGCCGCGACCTTGACCTGCCCGGCCTGGTTCGCCGCCGACGCGGTTGAGATGATGGCCAAGGGGCGGCCGTGAGCAGAACGGTTCGGCTGTGCCTGGTCCTGACCGGTTTGATCTTCGCGGCGCTGGCTCTGGCGGTGCTGGCAGGCGAGACGGCGTTCAGCGTCGATCAGTACGCGGCTGCCTTCACCGATCCGACATCCGGTCCGGCCGAGGTGCTGTGGCAGGTGCGGGCGCCGCGCGCGGTCTGCGCCCTTGTCGTCGGCGCGGCCTTGGGTCTAGCGGGCGCGGTGATGCAGGGGCTGTTGCGCAATCCGCTAGCCGATCCCGGCGTACTGGGCGTGTCGGCGACGGCGGCCCTGGGCGCGGCGCTGGCGATCGTCCTTGGCGCTGCGGCTGTGCCGGGAATGGTCGAGCTTTCGGCATTGGCGGGCGCGGCGTTGGCGGGCGGACTGTTGATCGCGGCGTCCAGAGCCATGCGGGCCCCGGAGGCCCTGATCCTGTTCGGAGTGGCGGTGTCCAGTTTCGCAGGCGCGGCGACAGCCTTGATCTTCAACCTGTCGCCGTCGCCCATCGCCTCGGCCGAGGTTATGTCGTGGCTGCTGGGATCGGTGCAGAACCGAAGCTGGGTCGATGTGGCCTGGGTGACGCCGGCCGTCATCGTCGCGGGGGGCTTTGCTGCCTTGTCGGGCACAGGTCTGCGGATGCTGACCCTGGGCGACGAGGGTGCGGCGGCGTCGGGCTTGAATATGGGACGGTTGCGGGCCTTCGCCCTGATCGCGGCGGCCCTGGCAACAGGGGCGGCCGTGGCGGTGGCGGGCGTCATCGGGTTCGTCGGCCTGGCGGCGCCGCATCTGGTGCGCGCGGCGGTTAGCGGCGATGCGAAGCGAGTCCTGGCGCCCTCGGCGCTCGCCGGCGGGCTGATGCTGATCGTCGCGGACCTGTTGGCGCGACTGACGCCGACGGATCAGGAGCTTAAGCTGGGCGTGTTCACCGCCCTGATCGGCGCGCCCCTGTTCGCTCTGATCGCCTGGCGGGCGGCGCGGGAGTGGCGGCTGTGAGCCTGTTGTCGCTGGAGACGGTTCAGGCGCGGCTGGGCAAGGCCGTTGTGCTGGAGGGGGTGAGTCTGTCGGTCGCGGCGGGCGAGGTCGTGGCTCTTTGCGGGCCGAACGGGGCGGGCAAAAGCAGCGCCATTCGCGCGGCGGTCGGCCTGCTGACGGTCACCGGCGGTCAGGTCCGGCTGGGCGGGACGCAGATCACAGACCTGTCCCATCGTCAGCGCGCGGAACGGGCGGCCTATCTGCCGCAGGAGCGACGCATCGCCTGGAACCTGCCGGCCATCGAGGTCACGGCCCTGGGGGCGCCCTTCCTGTCGGGGGCCGAGGCCTTGGGGCGGGCCAGGGCGGCGCTGAATGAGATGGGCGCCGGTCATCTGGCGGATCGCGGCGTGGCGGAGATGTCGGGGGGAGAGCGGGCGCGGGTTCTGCTGGCGCGGGCCCTGGTGGTCGATGCCCCGCTGCTGCTGGCCGATGAACCGATTGCGGGGCTGGACCCGGATGCGCAGCGGCTTGTGCTCGAACGGTTGAGGGCGAGGGCCGACGGTGGGGCGGGGGTGTTGGTCAGCCTACATGACCTGACCTTGGCTGCCGCCGTGGCGGATCGCGTCGTGGTTCTGGATCAGGGCTGCGTAGTCGCTGACGCCCCACCGATCCAGGCGCTGTCGCCCGCCGTCCTGCGCCAGGTCTTCGGGCTGGACGGCGAGTGGATCGAGGGGCCGAACGGGCCGCTGCTGGCGGCCCGCCGGGCTCAGTAGGCGATATAGGGCCGCGCGCCGGCCGCCGATCCGCGCGAGATGTCGGCCGAGGGCGTCAGCGGCGCCGTGCCGCCGTTCAGGCGCGCCTTGTAGACCGCCATGTTTTCCATCACCCGCATCATATAGTTGCGCGTCTCGGTGAAGGGCGCGCACTCGATGAAGTCGATGGTCTTGATCGCATCGCCGCGCGGGTCGCCGCATCGGGCGATCCACTGGCTGGGGCGGGCCGGTCCAGCGTTGTAGCCAACCGTCGCCAGGAGCATGGAGCCGTTGTTCGCGGCCATCAGCTCGCCCAGGTGATAGCTGCCCAGGGTCATGTTGTAGTCGGGATCCCACAACTGCTCGGCGGAATAGCTCATGCCCAGACGGCGGGCGACGCCGGAGGCGGTGGACGGCAGGAACTGCATCATGCCGCGCGCGTCGGCGCCGGAGCGGGCGCGGGGATCGAAACTGGATTCCTGACGCGTGATCGCCTGGGTGAACTCCAGCGGTGCGGCGCCGGCGACCTGGGGCGGGACGCGGACGGGATACATCCGCTCGGGCATGACGAAGCCCCGCTGGCTGGCGGCGCGCCCCACCATCATGGCGGTGAAGCCTTCGCCATAGCCGCGCGACAGGTCCATCAGCAGGGCCAGGTCGTTGATGGTCGGCAGGTCATTGTCCAGCTGATAGGCGAAAACGCGCAGCAGGCTCATCTCGCCGGTCTCGCCCAGAATCCGCGTGGCGCGGACGATCTCATTGCCTTCGAAGCGGGCGATGTCCGCCTGTGAAGGCACAGGTTCCCCCGGCAGCTGAAGGGTGGTCAAGCCCACCTTCTCGGCCGCTAGCTGACCGTAGAAGGTCTGCCAATGCTGGGCGCCGTTGCGATAGTAGGCGAGGGCGGCGTCGCGTTCGCCGCGCGCCTCGGCGGCGCGACCCAGCCAATAGTAGGCGCGGCCCTGAGTGATCGGCGTGGATGAGGCGGTGCGCAGAGCCTCGAAATGGCGGGCGGCGACCTCGGGCTGGTTCAGCTTGGTCAGGGCGACCCAGCCGGCGAAGAACTCGGCGTCCACCATCCGGTCGCCCGAGGTGAAGCCGTGACCGTTCATGGCGTCATAGGCCGCGCGCCAGTTGCCCTGTTGCAGGGCGTCGAGGAAGTAGTTGCGGCGCTCGCTCCACAGGGTGTTGTCGCCGGTCGTGTGGCCTGGCGCCGGCGGAAGATTGGCCAGCAAGGCGAAGCCTTCGGACTGCCGGTTCTGCGATCGCAGGAGGCGAACGCGTTCCAGAACGACGGCCGGATCGGCCGCCTGGGTCGGCGTCAGATTGGCGATGACGGCGTCAGGGCTATAGGCCGAGCGCAGGGTCATGACCGTGTTGGCGATGGCGGCGCGATCAGGCGAGACCAGATTGATCATGCTGCGTGTCGCCGGTCCGTGCGGACCGAGCAACAGCATATTCAGCCGCACCTCGTGATCGGCGGGCGTCAGCCAGGAACCCCATTGGCCGAGGATACGCGACTGCGGCGCGTCGTCGAACGAGCGGGTGCGCCACCAGTCGCGGACCAGGGCGCGCGCCTCATCCTGGCGGCCGCGCTGCTGCAGCGCAGAGGCGTAGGCGATGGCCCCCTCGACCGTCGTCGGCTTGCCGTCGGACATCAGGGCCAGGGCGGCGTCCGCGCCCATGCCGGAGCGGTCCAGCACCTTTTCGGCGGCGGCGCGTCTTGATTCGCCGCGCGGCCATCCCGCCAGATCGGACTGACCGCGCGCGAGGTCCGAGTAGGACAGCTGCTCGCCCGAGGTGTCGATCAGCGCCCATTCGACCAGCTTGCGAGCCGAGGCGTCCCTGATCTGCGACATAGCGGACTGGGCGCCGAACACATCGCGCGCACGGGCCGCCGCCAGCCCCTGACGAAACAGCGCCGTGTCCTGATCATTCAGCACGCGGCCCTGATAGGTCGCCGAATATCCGGGCACGGACGAGGACGCCGAGGCATAGGGCACAGGCTGGGTGGGCAGGACGTCCTGCGGGTTCGGCGCAAGGACGGCGAGGGCCGCCGCCAGACTGGTCGCGATCATGATCTGTCCTGTTCCCATTCAATCCCGGTTGCGGCGGAGCCGCTGGCGACCTAACGTCCCGCGCTCATTGCAAAGGCGATGAACATCCGTCCATCGTCACTCCCCACGCAGGCCAGCTTAGTCTCATGAACGCCCCCTTGTTCAAGGGCGTGATCACCGCCCTGATCACACCACTTCGTGACGGAAACGTGGACGAAGCCGCATTCGCCAAACTGCTCGAGCGTCAGATCGCCGCAGGGGTTCACGGCGTCGTCCCGATGGGCACGACGGGCGAGGGCGCCAGCATGGACCTGGATGAGCACAAGCACGTCATCGAGCTGTGCGTGCGTCTGACGGCCGGGCGCGTCGCCGTCATTGCGGGCACCGGATCGCCCTATACCAAGGAAGCCATCGACCTGACCCGCCACGCCAAGACGGTGGGCGCGGATGGGGCTTTGATCGTCACGCCCTATTACATTCGCCCGTCCCAGGCGGGCATGGCGGCGCATTTCGAAGCGGTGGCCGACGCCGTGCAGTTGCCGATCCTGCTGTACAATGTGCCGGGCCGGACGGGGTCCGATCTGTCCAATGAGACGGTGGCGCGGCTGGCGGCCCACCCCAACATCGTCGGCATCAAGGACGCCACGGGCGACATGAGCCGCGTCAGCTGGATGCGAGCGAACATCGATGGCCAGTTCGACCTCATCTCGGGCGACGACCCCAGCTATCTCGGCTACCACGCCCATGGCGGCGTCGGCCTAATCTCGGTGGCGTCCAATGTCGCGCCGGAGGCCATGGTCGCCTTGCACAATGCGATGACTGCCGGAGATTATGCGACAGCACGCGACTGGCAGGACCGACTGATTAGTTTGTGCAAGGCGCTGTTCCTGGACAACTCGCCCGCGCCGACGAAATACGCCCTGGCCAAGCTCGGCTTATGCAACGAGGAGGCGCGTCTGCCGCTGTCGCCGACCTCCGATGCGGTCAAACCCTTTATCGACCGCGCCATGGCGGCGGCGGGCGTCATCTGATGGCGCCCAAGCCGCAATCGAAGTCCAAGGTCATCGCCGAAAACCGACGCGCGCGGTTCGACTATTTCCTGGAAGACAATATCGAGGCCGGGATTCAGCTGTTGGGCACCGAGATCAAGGCGCTGCGCGACGGCCGGGCCAATATCGCCGAAAGCTATGCGGCGGTGGAGGGGCGCGAGATTGTGCTGATCAACGCCGATATTCCGCCATACAAACAGGCAAATCGCTTCAACCACGAACCGCGCCGACCGCGTAAGCTGCTGCTCCACAGAAAGCAGATCGACAAGCTGATGGGGGCGGTCCAGCGCGACGGCCAGACGATCATTCCGCTGAAGCTCTATCTGAACGATGCAGGCAAGGCGAAGCTGGAGATCGCGCTGGCCAAGGGCAAGAAGCTGCACGACAAGCGCGAGGCTTCGGCCGAACGCGACTGGCAGCGCGACAAGGCCCGCCTGATGCGCGACAAGGGCTGAGGCTCAGGCCTCGATCAGGGTTCGGGCGCGCGCGAAGATGTCCTCGAACATCTGCGGCGTCAGGCGACCGGTGTTCGTGTTCAACCGGGAGCAGTGATAGCTGTTCAGAATGACGTATCCGCCGGCTTCGCCCTGCGCCCCGTGACCCGCCGGCATCGCTGACGCAGGCCGCCCGAAGGCTTTCAGTATATTGCGGCGCGAGACGTCGCCCAGGGTCACGATCACCTTCAGATTCGGCAGCAGTTTGAGCCGGTCGATCAGGAAGGGACGGCAGGTCGTCTCCTCGATCGGCAGAGGCTTGTTCCCGGGCGGGGCGCATCGGACCGCATTGGTGATCATGCAGTCCGTCAGCGTCAGGTCATCGTCGCCGTTGGGATCGTAATGGCCGTGCGCAAAGCCGGCCTTCTTCAGGGTGTCGTACAGCAGCCAGCCGGCGTGATCGCCGGTGAAGGGACGTCCCGTCCGGTTGGCGCCGGTACGGCCGGGTGCGAGGCCGGCGATTAGCAGACGCGCGTTCGGATCGCCGAACGAGGCGGCCGGCCCGTTCCACCAGTCTGGATTTTGACGCGCATTCTCCTGACGATAGGCGACCAGGCGCGGGCACAATGGGCAGTCGCGGGGCGGTTCGGGCGTCAGGGTCATTGGGCGGCCTTCGGGCGGCCGAAGTCGGCCATCAGATCGTTCAGGTCCAGGAAGGCGTCGGCCTGACGACGCAGTTCGTCAGCGATATGCGGCGGCTGGGTCTTCTGGGTCGAGATGACAGTCACCCGCACGCCCCTGGCCTGGATCGCCTGAACCACCCGCCGGAAGTCGCCATCGCCGGAGAACAGCACCGCATGGTCGATGTGCGGAGCCAGCTCCAGCATGTCCACCGCGATCTCGATGTCCATATTGCCCTTGATCCGGCTGTGGCCGCTGTTGTCCGTGAACCGCTTCACCGGCTTGGTGACGACCGAAAAGCCGTTGTAGTCGAGCCAGTCCACCAACGGCTTCACCGGCGAGAATTCTTCGCCCTCGACCACGGCCGTATAGTAGTATGCGCGGGTCAGGATGGACCTCTCGCGGAACCAGTCCAGCATCCGCCGGAAGTCCATGTCGTGCTGCAGGGCGCGGGCGGCGGAGTAGAGGTTCGAGCCGTCGATAAAGATCGCCAACCGGTCGGTGGGATGAAACATGGTCGAAGCCGTCGAAAGAGATAAAAAATCGGATCGCGCGGTCGCCGTCGGAATCGATGACGGGTTCGACCTGAATGATGCAGTCATCGTGGCCCTGGGCTGCAATGACAAGGGGGCATGGTCGTCCTGCACCGAAGCGCTGGAGGCGGCGATCGCGCGTTTTCGCAGCGAAGGGATTGATGTCGTCGCACGCTCGTCGTGGTGGTCGTCTCAGGCCTGGCCCGATCCGCACGATCCAGCCTTTCTCAATGGCGTGGTCATCGTCCGCACTGAACACGATCCCCATGCCCTGATGGCGGCGCTCGGCCGGATCGAGGACGCGTTCGGCCGCGAGCGGTCGGTTCGCAATGCGCCGCGGACGCTAGATCTGGACCTGATCGCCTACGGACGATCGAGCGGTGATCTTCGGGGATTGATCCTGCCCCATCCCCGCGCGGCCGAGCGGCGGTTCGTCATGGGCCCCATCGCCGAGATCGCGCCGGCATGGACGCATCCGCATGGCGGGGCCGCGAGCGATCTGGCCGCTTGCGCCCCCGTCGGCGTCGACGCCCGCCCGACCTGACGCCCAACTTCCGCCCCTGTGGCGTTGCAAAAAGCCGTCCTCATCTGTATTTGACGCGGTTCTCCCCCGCGTTCGAGGAATTTCATGGCCCGCGTCACCGTCGAAGACTGCATCGAGAAGGTTCCGAACCGCTTTGGTCTGGTGCTGATGGCTGGCCACCGCGCCCGCAGCATCGCCAACGGCGCCGCCCTGACGATCGACCGCGACAACGACAAGAACCCTGTCGTCGCCCTGCGCGAGATCGCCGACGACACTGTCGTGCCGGACGAACTGCGCGAAACCATCATCACCACGCTGCAACGCGTCGATGAGCGAACGGAAGCCGAGGATGAGGCCGAAACGGTCGCTCTGCTGGCCTCGCCGCAGCACATGAACATGGCCGAGGCGGAACTGATCCGCGCCCTGCAAAGCGACCGCGACGGCGGTCAGGAGGAGCGGTACTGACGCCCGAGGGAGCCCCTGGCGTCACTATCCTGCCGGCGCGGACCGAAACGGTTCCGCCGGCGCCTCAAGCTGCAAACAAAAACGACCCTCAGACGGCGCTCGTCGATCCGGCGCCGCAGCCCAAGCGTGCGCCGATCCTGCGCCAGTTCGAGCTGATCGAGGCGGTCAAGGCCTACGACCCTACCGCCGACGAAGCGCTTCTCAACCGCGCCTACGTCTATGCGATGAAGATGCACGGTTCGCAGTTGCGAGCCTCGGGCGATCCCTATTTCGCCCACCCGATTCAGGTCGCGGGCATACTGACCGACTACAAGCTCGACACCGCCACCATCGTCACCGCCCTGTTGCATGACGTGGTCGAGGACACTTCGGCGACGCGCGACGACATCGCCGGCATGTTCGGTGAAGAGGTCGCGGTCCTGGTCGAGGGCGTGACCAAGCTGTCGCGGCTGGAGCTTCAGGCCGAACACACGCGCCAGGCCGAGAACCTGCGCAAGTTCATCCTGGCCATCAGCCGTGACGTGCGGGTGTTGCTGGTCAAGCTGGCCGACCGTCTGCACAACATGCGGACGCTCCAGTTCGTGAAGCCGGAGAAGCGCGAGCGGATCAGCCGCGAAACGCTGGAAGTCTATGCGCCCCTGGGCCGGTCAATCGGAATCCACTCGATCGCGTCCGAGCTGGAAGAACTGGCCTTCACCCATCTGAACCCAACGGCCAAGACCGCCATCGAGCGGCGGCTGGAGGCGTTGAAGCTGGAGCACGGTCGCGCCATCGACGGTGTAGCGAGCGAGGTTGAGCGCGTCCTGTCCGAGGCGGGCCTGAAGGCCAATGTCTATGGCCGGCAAAAGACGCCCTATTCGATCTGGCGCAAACTTCAGCGCAAGTCCGTCGGCTTTTCGTCCCTGTCGGACATTTATGGCTTCCGCGTCATCGTTGAGGCGGAGGACGACTGCTATCGCGCGCTGGGTGTGATCCACCGCGAATGGCCGATGGTGCCCGAGCGGTTCAAGGACTTCATCTCGACGCCCAAGTCGAACAACTATCGCTCGCTGCACACGACCGTCGTCGGCCCCCGGGGTCTGCGGATCGAGATGCAGATCCGCACCGAGGACATGGACCGGATCGCCGAGGACGGCGTCGCCGCCCACTGGCGCTACAAGAACCATTCCTACGGCTTCGACCGCGAGGCGATGGAGCAGGGCGGCGGGCGCGACCCGCTTCAGAACCTGCGCCACCTGGTTCAGGTGATCGAGCACGGCGAGGGCGGCGAGGACTGGGTCGAGCACGCCAAACTTGAAATGTATCTGGACCAAGTCTTCGTCTTCACGCCGAAGGGGCAACTGGTGACCCTGCCGCGCGGGGGAATGCCTCTGGACTTCGCCTATGCCGTCCACACCGAGGTCGGAGACACGGCCGTAGGGGTCAAGGTCAATGGCGAGTTGAAGCCCATGCGGACGCCGCTCCAAAACGGCGACGTGGTCGAGATCATTCGGGGCTCCAAGCGCGAAGTGCCTGCCGACTGGCGCAGCCTGACGGTGACGGGCCGCGCGCGCTCGGCCATTCGCCGCCATATCCGCACCTCCGAGCGCGAAGAGTTCATCAAGCTGGGCCGCGTCGCGCTGGATCAGACCCTGGGCCGGGTCGACAAGACCCTGACCGACGTGTCGCTGAAGCCGGTTCTGGAGCTGCTGGCGGTCGCGAGCGACGACGATCTGTTCGAAGGCCTGGGTCGCGGGCGGTTGTCGCCGACGACGGCGGCCGAAATCCTGTTCCCCGCGCTGAAGGGACGGCTGAAGGCCGGGCCGGAGAAGCAGCGCATCGAGGGCGACAAGGCGCGGCTGTTCGTGCGCGGCGGGGGGCTGACGCCCGGCGTGTCGGTTCATTTCGGCCAATGCTGCACGCCCGTGCCGGGCGACCGGATCGTGGGCATTCTGGAGCCGGAATCCGGCCTGACCGTCCACACCATCGATTGCCAGACCCTGGCCGCCTTCGCCGATGACGATTCGGTATGGCACGACCTGCAATGGACGCCTCAGGCCGAGACGGATGCGGTCGCCGCCGCCCGTATTCGCGCGACGATCCGAAATGCGCCGGGCGTGCTGGGTCAGGTCACGACCCTGATCGGCGAGGCCGGCGGCAACATCATCAACCTGTCGATGGCGCACCGTCAGCAGGACTTCTTCGACGTGGACGTGGATGTCGAGGTCGAAGACGCCAAGCATGCCACCATGATCATGGCGGCGTTGCGCGCCAATCCGTCGGTCGATTCCGTCGAGCGCGCGCGGGGCGAATGAGCGACCCGATAAAGCCGAACGCGGCGCAGATGGCCTCGCCGTCCTATCGCATGGCGGCGATGGATCAGGACTTCCTGCTGGGCGATTCGATGCGCGGCGTGCGGTTCCTGATGGAATACGCCAAGCCTGAGGAGGCGTTGAGGGCCTGGGGCGTGCGCTCGACCCTCGTCGTCTTCGGCAGCGCGCGCATCCGCGAAGGGCACCGTTGGTATGAAGAGGCCCGCGCCTTTGGTCGATTGGCGTCCGAGCGCGGCGGAGCGCTGCGCGGTCGAGTTGGCGAACCCCGCGACAATGTCATCGCCACCGGCGGCGGCCCGGGCATCATGGAAGCCGCCAACCGCGGGGCCGTCGACGCGGGCGCGCCGTCCGTCGGTTTCAACATCACCCTGCCGCATGAGCAGGAGCCGAACGCCTATTCGACGCCGGAGCTGACGTTCCGCTTCCACTATTTCGCGATGCGGAAGATGCATCTGGCGATGCGCGCCAATGCGTTGGTGGTGTTTCCCGGCGGCTTCGGAACCTTCGACGAGATGTTCGAGATGCTGACCTTGCGCCAGACGAAGAAGGCGCCGCCGGTTCCGGTCGTTCTGGTGGACAAGGCCTACTGGACCTCGGTCATCGGTTTCGACGCCTTGGTCGAGCATGGGATGATCGCCGCGTCCGACCTGGACCTGATCGGTTTCGGCGAGGACGCGGAGGGCGTCTGGGCTGAACTGCTCGCGCGCGGGCTGCGGCCGAACGAAAACATCGAATGAAGCGTCGCCGCAGGGTTCATCCGCGCGCGATCCGGGTCTAGAACCCTGTCATGAACACTGAAGACGTCCTCAACGAGTTTCGCGACGCCGGCGCCCTGCGCGAAGGCCATTTCGTCCTGTCGTCGGGTCTGCACAGCCCGGTCTTCCTGCAGAAAAACCTGGTCTTCATGGACGGCGCGCGATGCGAGCGTTTGTGCAAGGCGCTGGCGGACAAGATCACGACCACGGTTGGCCCAGTCGATGTCGCCATCTCGCCGGCTGTGGGCGGCATCATCCCCGGTTACGAGACGGCCAAACACCTGAAGGTCCGTTCGATGTATGTCGAGCGCGAGGGCGGGGATTTCAAACTGCGTCGCGGCTTCTCGGTCGAGCCGGGCGAAAAGGTCGTCATGGTCGAAGACATCGTCACGACAGGCCTGTCGTCACGCGAATGCATCGCCGCGATCCAGGCCGCCGGGGGTGAGGTGATCGCCGCCGCCTGTATCGTCGACCGGTCGGGCGGCAAGGCGGATGTGGGTGTGCCGCTGATCGCCCTGGCGTCGCTGGACGTGCCCGCTTACCCAGCCGACGCTCTTCCGCCGGAATTGGCCGCGCTTCCGGTGGAAGATCCCGGCAGCCGCAGATTGTCGAAGTAGAGCCATGCGCGAACGGGTCAGGCTGGGCGTCAACATCGACCACGTCGCCACGGTGCGAAATGCGCGGGGAGGGACGCATCCCGATCCTGCGCGTGCGGCCGAGGCGGCGCTGGCGGCCGGAGCAGACGGAATCACCGCTCACCTGCGCGAAGACCGCCGCCACATCACCGACGCCGACATCGACGTGCTGAGCGCCCTATGCGCGCGAGCCGGCAAGCCGCTGAACCTGGAAATGGCGGTGACGGATGAGATGCTGACGATCGCTCTGCGCCACCGGCCGCACGCCGCCTGTCTGGTGCCCGAGCGGCGCGAGGAGGTTACGACCGAAGGCGGTCTGGCGGTCGCCGGTCACGAAGGCCGGATCGCGCCTTTGGTGAAGGCGCTGGCGGACGCCGGCATCCGGGTCTCGCTCTTCATCGAACCGACCGAAGCGCAGGTCGAGGCCGCCGCTGCCGTCGGCGCCCAGGTGATCGAGTTCCATACCGGCCGCTACTGCCACCTTATCGATCCCGGCGAGCGGGAGGTCGAGTTCGAACGCCTTGCCGCGGCCGCCGCCCAGGCCGACATCCTGGGGCTGGAAGTCCACGCGGGCCACGGGCTGGATTACGACACGGCTCCGCGCATGCTGGCGATCCCGGAAATCCGCGAGCTGAACATCGGCCATTTCCTGATCGGCGACTCGATCTTCATCGGCTTGGATGGCGCGATCCGACGGATGCGGGCCGCGATGGATGCGGCCAAATGATCATCGGCGTCGGCGCGGATCTGTCGGACATCCGTCGCATCCAGGCGTCTCTTGATAGGTTTGGAGATCGCTTCAAGACCCGCTGCTTCACCGAACTGGAACGCACCCGCTCGGACCGTAAGCCGGACCCGGCCTGGAGCTACGCCAAACGGTTCGCCGCCAAGGAGGCCTGCGCCAAGGCCTTGGGCACCGGCATGCGCGCCGATGTCTATTGGCGCGACATGGGGGTGGTGAACCTGCGTTCGGGTCAGCCGACGATGGCGCTGACCGGGCATGCGGCTGAGCATCTGGCGCGTCTGACGCCGCCCGGACACGAGGTGAAAATCCACCTGACGCTGAGCGACGAACATCCCTATGCGCTCGCCTTCGTGGTGATCGAAGCCTTGCCGCAGTCGTAATCAGGTTATAGGCGTGCGCGATGACCGCGCGGACGCGGCGAGGATGCCTGATCGCATGAGCGAAGACCAAAAGCCCGACGACGCCAATCGCGACGCCACGCCCGAAGAACGATTTGCGGCCTCGGAAGCGGACGCTCCGATCAAGTCGGTGCAGGAGCCCACGACGGCGAACCAGAAGGTCTACGCCAAGACGCCCAAGGGCGGCGACAAGGCAACCTCGGCGGCCAGCGAGACCGGCGAAATCTTCAAGACCATCGTCTTCGCCCTGCTGATCGCCATGGTGCTGCGGATCTTCCTGTTCCAGCCCTTCACCATTCCGTCGGCCTCGATGGAGCCCAACCTGTACGAAGGCGACTATATCGTCGTCTCGAAGTGGTCTTATGGCTTCTCCAAACACTCGATTCCGTTCAGCCCGCCGCTGTTCGACGGCCGGATCATGGGTTCGGCGCCCAAGCGCGGCGACATCGTCGTGTTCAAACTGCCGCGAGACAACAAGACGGACTTCATCAAGCGCGTGATCGGCCTGCCCGGCGACCGCATCCAGATGATCGCCAACAAGCTGTATATCAACGACAAGCCGGTGCAGGATGTCGTGGTCAGCGAGCAGGAGATCAACGACATCTTCGGCCCGCGCCCGGTGACGGAGGTCCGCGAGACCCTGCCGGAAGGCAAGAGCTTCATGACCCAGGACTTCGGTCCCGGAAACGACCTGGACGACACCCCCGTCTATGAGGTCCCGGCCGGTCACTACTTCATGATGGGCGACAACCGCGACAACTCGATCGACAGCCGTGTCGAACAGTCCAGCGGCGTGGGCATGGTCCCGGCCGAGAACCTGGTCGGCAAGGCGCAGATCATCCTGTTCTCGTGGAAGCCCGGTTCGTCGCTGTGGAACCCGGTCAGCTGGTTCAACGTGCGGCTCGACCGGTTCTTCAACGTTCTGCACTGATGGCCAATCTGAGAGCCGAAGCGGTCGCGGCGCTGGAAACGCGCCTGGGACACAGGTTCAACGACAAGGCCCTGCTGGAGCGCGCCCTGACACACGCCAGCGTGGGCGAGGGGGCGCCGGTCGGCATCCACGGTCCACGCGACAACGAGCGGCTGGAGTTTCTGGGCGACCGGGTGCTGGGTTTGCTGGTCGCCGAGCGCCTGTCGGCTCAGTTTCCGACGGCGGACGAGGGCCAGCTGTCGTCCAGCCTGCACGCCCTGGTCGACAAGGGCGCCTGCGCCCGCGTCGGTGAGGCGCTGGGCGTGGGGCCCGCGCTGCGGCTATCGCCCGGCGAGACCAAGACCGGCGGGCGCCGCAAGGCCGGCGTCATCGCCGATGCGGTCGAGGCCGTATTGGCGGCGGTCTATCTGGACGGCGGGCTGGATGCCGCCAAGGCCGTGTTCGAACGGGCCTGGTCCGACGAACTGTCGGCGCCGCCATCCCGCACCGTGACCAATCCGAAATCGGCGCTTCAGGAATGGGCGCAAGGGTTGGGGCGGCCGCTGCCGACCTATCGCGTCGCCGATCGGACGGGTTCGGACCATGCGCCGACATTCACCGTCGAAGTGTCCGTGCAGGACGTGCAGCCCTTGACCGCGCAAGGGCGTTCGCGTCAGGAGGCGGAGAAGGCGGCCGCAACGGCTCTCCTCAAACGTGAAGGCGTCATTTGACCGATATCGAAAACCAGCGCGCAGGCTTTGCCGCCATCATCGGCGCACCCAACGCCGGCAAGTCCACGCTGGTGAACCGGCTGACCGGATCCAAGGTCTCGATCGTCACGCAAAAGGTGCAGACGACGCGCTTTCCCGTGCGCGGCATCGCCATGGAAGGCGACGCCCAGATCGTGCTGGTGGACACGCCCGGCATCTTCACGCCGCGTCGTCGCCTGGACCGAGCCATGGTCGCTTCAGCCTGGGGCGGAGCAGAAGATGCGGACATCGTCGTTCACCTGATCGACGCCCAGTCGCACATCAACGCCGAAGGCCGAGAGGGCACGGCGGCCGATCGTCGCTCGGCCGAGGACACCGAGACCATCATCGCCAACCTGCAGGCCACCGGGACCAAGGTTGTTCTGGCGCTGAACAAGATCGACGGCATGCGCCGCGACACCCTGCTGGCGCTGTCGCAGAAGCTGTTCGAAAGCGGAGTTTACTCCGAGGTCTATATGATCTCGGCGGCCAATGGCGACGGCGTCGAGGACCTGAAGCAACGTCTGGCCCTGTCCATGCCCAAGGGGCCGTGGCTGTATCCCGAGGATCAGGCGGCCGACGTGCCGGTCCGGGTTCTCGCGGCCGAGATCACGCGCGAGAAGGTCTATCTGCGCGTCCATGAGGAGCTGCCCTATTCGGCGGCGGTGGAGACGACCAGTTTCGAGGATCGCGCCGACGGCTCGGCCCGGATCGAGCAGACCATCTATGTCGAGCGCGAGAGCCAACGGCCCATCGTCCTGGGCAAGGGCGGCCAGACGCTGAAATGGATCGGCCAGAAGGCGCGCGAGGAGCTGAACGAAATCCTCGGCCGTCAGGTGCACCTGTTCCTGACCGTCAAGGTCGATCCGAAATGGCAGGACAGCCGCGCCCTCTATGCCCAGTTCGGTCTGGATTTCGACGTCTGAGTTCCTGTGTTTGATGTGCCGCGTACCGCCGGGGGGCATCCTCGGCTCGTTCTGGGCGTCCTTGGGGCGCTGATCCTCGGCGGCGCGGTCTGGGGCGGCATCACCACGGCCGTGGCGCCCAAGACCGATGTGGAACTGGCGACCGAGCGCGCCGATGCACCGCCGCGACCACCCGCGGTTGTAGTTCAGGACTTGCCGCAGCTCGCGGCGCGCCTGGATCGCGAAGCTGCTTCAGGCCGCTTCATGGGCGCGGTTCTGGTGGCCAAGGGCGACAAGGTGTTGTTCCGCCAGGTCTATGGCAAGGCCAACTACGAGCAGGACCAGCCGTTGGCGCTGGGCTCGCGCTTCCGCCTGGCCTCGATCTCCAAACAGTTCACGGCGACGGCGATCCTGAAGCTTCAGGACGAGGGCAAGCTGAACGTCTCCGATCCGGTCTGCAAATGGATCCAGCCCTGTCCGCAGGCCTGGGCGCCGATCCGCATCAGCCACCTGCTGTCGCATACTTCCGGCATTCCCGACCTGATGGCGCGGCCCGGTTGGGGCATACGCCGCACGACGCCGGCGACGTTGGACGAACTGACCGAGGATTCGAAACGGTTCGGCCTTCAGTTCGAGCCGGGCGCCAAGGTTCAGTACGACAACGCCGGTTTCAATCTGGCCGCTGCCATCGTCGAAAAGGCCAGCGGCAAGCCCTTTCAGACCTATATGCGCGAGAACTTCTTCAAGCCTCTCGGCATGAAGGATAGCGGGCTTGATCTCGATGGCGGCGATCACGGCGTCATCATGGGCTATGCCAACTTCCCCGGCGGTCTAGCGGCCCAGCCGAACGCCAACACCTCTATCGTGGCGGGCGCCGGCGCGGTCTATTCGACGCTGGACGATCTGCTGGTCTGGCAGAGGGCGCTGCACCGCGGCGGCCTGCTGACCCCCGCCAGCTATCAGCAGATGCTGGCTGACCACGCGCCGGCCGACACCAAGCCGAACGAACGCAGCCATCCGCGTCGGGATTGGGGTTTCGGCATCTTCGCCAATCGCCTGGGCGATCAGGTGCGGCCCAGCTTCCAGGACCGCCAGATCTACCACACCGGCAGCTGGGGCGGATTCCGCAACCTGATGCTCTATCAGCCGGACGCCGACGTGACGGTGATTGTCCTGTCCAACAACTATCACCTGCGTGACCAGGTCTTCTTGATCAGCCAGCAGGCGATGGCCGAGGCCTTGGGCCACGAGTTTCCGACGACGCTGGCGCGCTGAGACATCCGACGGTTTTCCGGCGAGGAGAACAGGAGTAGAACGGAATTATGATCGCTCTTCTTGCCGCTCTCGTCTTTTCCGCTTCGTCCACTCAGGCTGCGGGCGATCCCGTCCTCGAGGCGGGCGCTGTTCTCGACCGAATGCACGCGGCGGCCTCGCATGCGGATAGCGACGCCTATTTCGATCTGTTCACGCCTGACGCCCGGTTCATCGGCACGGATGCGGCCGAGCGCTGGTCACTGGCTGAGTTTCGCGCCTACGCCACGCCCTATTTCTCACAAGGGAAAGGCTGGACCTATCGCCCGCATGACCGGGTGGCGACCCTGGCGCCGGGCGGTTGCCGCTGCATCGTCTGGTTCGATGAGTTGCTCGACAACGATGCCTATGGCCTGACGCGAGGCTCAGGCGTGCTGCGCCTGACCGACCATGGCTGGAAGATCGAGCAATATGTGCTCAGTTTCACCGTGCCGAACGACAAGGCCAAGAGCGTGGTCGGGCTGATCGCTCAGGATCCGGCGGACTGATGGACTTCCACGAAGAGGCGTTCGTCCTGTCGGCGCGCAGCCACGGCGATACGGGCGCCGTGGTCGATCTGCTGACCGAGAACCACGGCAGGCGTTCTGCCTATGTGGCGGGCGGCGCGTCACGCAAGATGAAGCCGTTCCTGCAGGCGGGCGCGCGGGTCATGGCCGATTACCGCGCCCGCACCTCGGATCACCTCGGCGCCGTGCGGCTGGAGCCGGTAGGCGAGGGGCCTAGCGCCCTGTTCGACGACGCCCTGGCCCTGACTGGACTGGCGGCGGCGGCAGGCGTGACACAAGGGGCGTTGCCCGAGCGTGAGCCGCATCCCGGCGTCTTTCTTGCGTTCGAGGCGCTGATGGCGGCGTTCGAGATGCCGGCGGTCTGGCCTGCGATCTTCGTGCGGTTCGAGGCCGGCCTCCTGGAAGATCTGGGCTTTGGTCTGGACCTGTCGAAATGCGCCGCGACCGGCACGGCCGACGACTTGATCTACGTCAGTCCCCGCACGGGCCGGGCCGTCAGTCGTGACGCCGGCGCACCCTATGCCGACAAGATGCTGACCCTGCCGCCCTTCATGCTGGGCGCCCAATCCGGTCTGATCGAGGGCGACGTCCGGGCCGGGTTCGACCTGACGGGGCATTTCCTGGAGCAGTTCGTTTTCCACCCACAGAACAAGCCCCTGCCGCCTGCGCGTGTGTGGATGCTGGACAAACTGGGCGACGCCGGCCGCCTCTAGCCGAAAGTGAAGGCGAAGACTTGAACGCCGGGATCCAGGAACTCAATCTCGAACGTCCGTTCGCGCACCGCGCCCGTTTGACGGACCAGTTGGTACAGCCGCTCGCCGTCGACCCGGCCAAGGCCCTGGGCGTCGATGTCGCTGCCGGCGTTGGCGCCCGGCGCCTCGCCATCGATCCGGACACGGAAGCGGACGGGTGCGCCCGGCTTGCTGGGCCCCATGACCAGATGGAGATCGCGCGCCTTGAAGCGGAAGGCGATACGGCCGCCAGCGGTCTGCAGGTCGGCATGCTCACGCGTCACACGCCAACGGCCCGACAGGCTCCAATCGTTCATTTTCAGCGGCGCGGCGACATAGTCCTTGATTACGTCGTTGGCCAGGCCGCCGGGAGAGCGGAAGTTCTCGGCGCGGCCATAGCCGACGTACGTCTCTGGCGATTCGACCTGGGCCATGTCGGCAGCGGCTTCTGCGCCCTCAGCCTGGACAGTGACGACGTTGCTGGCGACGTTCGCGGCGCCCGCTTCCTTCAGAAGTTGCTGGATCACGCGTTCGGAGCCCGCATAGTCCCCTTCGCCGAAATGGTGGTGACGGATCTGTCCTTTGGCGTCGATGAAGTAGTGGGCGGGCCAGTACTGGTTCTTGAACGCCCGCCAGATGGCGAACTCGTTGTCCATGGCGACCGGATAGTCGATGCCAAGGCGCTGGACGTTCTGGCGGACGTTGGCCTCGGATTTCTCAAAGGCGAACTCGGGCGTGTGCACGCCGATCACCACCAGACCCTGGTCCTTGTACTTCTCGGCCCAGGCGCGGACGTAGGGGATGGAGCGAATGCAGTTGATGCAGGAGTAGGTCCAGAAATCGACGACAACCACCTTGCCCCTTAGTTGTTCGGTCGTGAGCGGCGGGGTGTTGATCCAGGTCGTCGCCCCGGTCAGCGGCGGCATCACCCCTTCGACGGGCAGATTGGCCAGATCGGCCGGGGCCTGGTTCGTCGGCATGCCGCGCCCGATCCCGCCCAGCAGCGCCTGTTCGATCCGGCCCATGCTGGCGGCCGAAATCCGGGTCAGCAGTCCTGTATCCGCCCTCAGGCCGATGATGACCACGCCGATCAGCACCAGAACGCCCAGGCCGCGCCTTACCCATTCGCCGACGCCTAGCGCGCCCTTCATGGCCTTGAACACGCGACCGCCGACCAACAGGGCCAGACCCAGGGATGTCGCCGCGCCTGCTGCATAGGCCAGCAGCAGAACCGTCGTTCCGACTCCGGCGCCCTGAAGCGCTGCGCCCGTCAGGATCACACCCAGAATGGGTCCGGCGCACGGCGCCCAGAGCAGCCCTGTTGCGACGCCGAGCAGCAGGGACGAGCGCACGTCGCCCTGATCGCCGCCCTGGCGCTCGGCGCGATCGGTCAGCCAGGACCCCGCCGCCATGAACGGCCGCATCAGGCGATCGCCCATGGCCGGAAACAGCAGGCTGACGCCCAGCACCGCCATGACGGCCAAGGCGATCCAGCGCCCGACCTCATTGGCTCGAACCGCCCAGCCGCCGCCCAGCGCCGCCAGCGTCGCCACGCCCGCGAAGGTCACGGCCATCCCGACCAACAATGGCAGACCGTTGCGGATGAACGGCCGATCTGCCCGTGCGAAAACGAAGGGCAGAACCGGCAGGATGCAGGGACTGACGATGGTCAGAACGCCGGCGAGATAGGAGAGCAGGAACAGGATCATGGCGCGGCCTGACGAGAGTGTGTCACTCACATACGCACGGCGGAGCGGTTTGGTGACTCCCCAGCGCGCTTATCCGCCAATCTGGCGTCTTACGGGCTAGACTTCCCGCTTCCGATCCCCGATTCGCAGAGCCATGACGATCCACGCCCCGCCGCCGGAAGGCGGCCGCATCATTGACGAGCCGATGGAGACGGCGCTCAGCCGCCGCTATCTGGCCTACGCCCTGTCGACGATCACCAACCGCGCGCTGCCGGATGTGCGTGACGGGTTCAAGCCCGTGCACCGACGCATCCTCTACGCCATGCATCAGATGCGCCTGAACCCGCAGGCGGCGGCGCGCAAATGCGCCAAGGTCGTTGGCGAGGTGATGGGCGGATACCACCCCCACGGAGACGCCTCGATCTATGAGGCGTTGGTTCGCTTGGCTCAGGACTTCGCCCAGCGTTATCCGCTGGTCGATGGTCAGGGGAATTTCGGCAATATCGACGGCGATAGCGCGGCGGCCATGCGCTACACCGAGTGCAAGCTGACGCCGGCCGCGGTCCTGCTGCTGGACGGCATCGATCAGGACGCCGTCGATTTCCGGCCCACTTATGACGATCAGGACGAGGAGCCGATCGTCCTGCCGGCCGGCTTCCCGAATCTGCTGGCCAATGGATCGTCCGGCATCGCGGTCGGCATGGCCACCTCGATCCCGCCGCACAATGTTGGCGAACTGATCGACGCCTGCCAACTGCTGCTGGAGCGGCCGGACGCGACGACCGAAGACCTGGTCCAGCATGTGCCGGGTCCCGACTTCCCGACAGGCGGCGTTGCGGTCGAAGGCCATGCCTCCATCCTGGACGCCTATGAAACGGGCAGGGGCGGTGTGCGACTGCGCGCGCGCTGGGAGACCGAGGATCTGGGGCGCGGCGTTTGGCGGATCATCGTCACCGAAATGCCCTATCAGGTGCAGAAGTCGCGACTGATCGAGGCGCTGGCGGACCTGATCGAGCACAAGAAGGCGCCTCTGCTGGGCGATGTGCGCGACGAATCGGCCGAAGACATCCGCCTGATCCTGGAACCCAAGAACCGCACCATCGAGCCTGAAATGCTGATGGAAAGCCTGTTCAAGTTGTCCGATCTGGAGGTCCGCTTCCCGATCAACATGAACGTGCTGGACGCCAGCGGCACGCCGCGCGTCATGGGGCTCAAGGACTGCCTGCGCGCCTTCCTGGATCACCGGCGCGAGGTGCTGAACCGTCGTTCGCAATGGCGGATCGAGCGGGTCGAGAAACGTCTGCACCTGCTGGAAGGCCTGCGCATCGTCTTCCTCAACCTCGATGAGGTGATCCGTATCGTTCGCGAGGAGGAGCAGCCCAAGGCCGTCCTGATCGCCAGGTTCGGCCTTACGGAGGTTCAGGCCGACTTCATCCTCGACACCCGGCTGCGTCAGTTGGCGCGTTTGGAAGAGATGACGATTGAAAAGGAATTCAATGCGCTGTCGGAGGAACTTGCCAACCTGAAGGCGCTGACGTCGTCAGAAGGCAAGCAGTGGAAGGCGATCTCCAAGGAACTGGAGGCCGTGCGCAAGGCGCTCATCTCGCCGCGCCGGACGACAATCGCCGAGGCGGTGGATACGTCCGCCTTTGTCGCGCCCGAGGCGTTCATTCCGCGCGAGGCGATCACCGTCATACTGTCGGAACGCGGCTGGATCCGCGCCGCCAAGGGCAAGGTCGAGGATCCGTCGGAGCTGAAGTTCAAGGAAGGCGACCAACTCGCTTACCTCGTCCCGGCCTATACGACCGACAAGCTGCTGGTGGCGGCGTCGGATGGACGCATCTTCACCATCGGCGCGGACAAGCTGGCGTCCGGACGCGGCCATGGCGAGCCGCTGCGCCTGATGATCGATCTGGACGAAAAGGCCGAGATCATCAACGTCCTGGCTTATCAGCCGGGCGGCAAGCTGCTGATCGCGTCCAAGGCCGGATACGGCTTCATCGCACCGGAAGACGACACGCTGGCGCAGAAGCGCGGCGGCAAGCAGGTGCTTAACGGAGAAATGCTGGCGGTGCTGCGGGTGACCGGAGATCACGTTGCGACCATCGGCGAGAACATCAAGACTCTGATCTTCCCTCTTGCTGAACTGCCCGAGATGGGACGCGGCAAGGGCGTGAAGCTGCAAAGCTTCAAACAAGGCGGCCTCGCCGATATCACAGTCTTCAACGCCGAGAACGGGCCGGAATGGGCCGACGGCGGCGGACGTCGTCGCAACTGGCCCGACTGGAAAGACTGGCTGGGCAAACGCGCCGGCGCGGGTCGTCAGGGACCAAGAGGCCTACGTAAGTTCAGATAGGCGACCGAAAGGTCGCCTACTCGTCCAGCCGCGACCACCCCAACTTGCCGAGGGTTTCCATCGGACGGAAGTCGGCCTTGTAGTCCATCTTGGCCGAGCCCTGGACCCAATAGCCGAGATAGACGTACGGCAGGCCGACGATGGCGGCCTGGCGCACGTGATCCAGGATGGCGAACCGGCCCAGGCTGCGTCGCTCCATCGTCGGATCATAGAAGCTGTAGACCATCGACAGCCCGTCTTTCAGCAGGTCCGTCAGGGTCACGGCGACCAGATCGCCCGGTCCGCCGTCGCTGGAGGGCAGGCGGTATTCGATCAGATGGGTGCGCACGGCCGTATCCTCGACCATGGCGACGTAATCCAGCCAGCCCATGTCGCTCATGCCGCCGGTCGGATGGCGCGTGGTCAGGTAGCGGCGCAGAAGCTGGAACTGTTCGGTCGTCGCCTCCGCTTCGACCAGGTCGCGCGACAGGTCGGCGTTGCGGGCCAGCACCTTGCGCTGCGAACGGCTGAAGGCGAACTCCGGCACCGGCAGCCGCACCGAGACGCAGGCATCACACGCCTCGCAGGCCGGGCGGTAGGCGATGTTCTGGCTGCGACGAAAACCGGCCAGCGTCAATTCGTCATTGACGTGCGCGCCGTCCGAGAAGGGCAGGTTGGCGAAGACCTTGCGCTCCGTCTTGCCCGGCAGGTAGGGGCAGGGCGCGACCGAGGTCATGAAGAAGCGCAGTTGTCGGGTCGGTACGTGCTGGGTCACGGCCTCAGGTCCGCATCCGATCTTGCCAATATTGCGACGACACAACGCTCATCGCGCGATTTGGCGTCATCCGTGCTTCGGCTGCAAGCCTGTTCGCGTTGCAGCCGAGCAGCGTCACAGCGAGGTGTCCGACGGCAGGACCGGCGCCTCGCGCAACAGGACGATGGCGATGCGGCGGTTGCCGGCCAGGGTCGGATCGTCCGGATAGAGCGGGTCGGACCCCGCCTTGCCCGCCACCGAATAGACCCGGTCGGGATCGACGCCCGAACCTTGCAGCACCAGACGCGAACCGTTGGCGCGCTCGGACGACAGGGTCCAGTCCGCAGGGGCGCTGGCGCGGCTGGAACCGGGCGCGGCGCTGGTGTGTCCGGTTATGGAGATGCGGTTCGGCAACTGGTTGATCACCTTGGCCACGGCGCGCAGCAGCACCTGGGCGCGGGCGTTGGGGCGCGCAGAGTTGTTGTCGAACATCGACCGGCCTTCCTGATCGACCAACTGGATGCGCAGCCCCTCGGGCGTTTGGTCCACGATCAGCTGTTTCGACAGTTCGGCCAGTTCCGGCATCGACTGCATGGCTTGGCGCAGCGATTCGGCGGCGCTGGCGAACTCGGCGGCCTCGCGCTTCTGGATCTCGGCCTGGAGAGCCGAGTCGCTGGCGGACGACAGGCTGGAGCCCGTCTGATCGGTCGCGGGCGCCTCGGGCGCCAGTTCTTCCAGCACAGACTGCGAGCCGGCGCTCTTGACGTCATCGTCGCCCAGCGATGTGCCGCCCAGAATGCCGCCGGAACCCGACGTCGTCTCGGACACGCTGGCGGGCGCAAAATACTCGGCAATGCCGCGCTTCTGCTCCGGGTCGGTCGTGTTGATCAGCCACATCAGCAGGAAGAAGGCCATCATGGCGGTCACGAAGTCCGCATAGGCCACCTTCCACGCACCGCCGTGGTGGCCTCCGCCGGAGACCTTCTTGACCTTCTTGATGAGGATCGGACGATCGCTCACGGACATGGACGCGCACCCCGACGAATGGTGTCCCATTGTGGGCTGGCCAAGGTTAACCGGGCGTTGACCTTGAACCGCGGCGTGGCGCGGCCTAGTCCCACGGCAGGATCAAGGAGCCTGTCATGAAGATCGCATTCGCCGGCCTGGGCGTCATGGGCGCCCCGATGGCCCGTCATCTGGTCGAGGCGGGCCACGACGTGACCGGCTTCAATCGTACTGTGGCAAAGGCCCAGGCCTGGGCGGCGGCGATGGGAGGCAAAGCGGCGGCGACGGTGGCTGAGGCGGCGCGGGGCGTCGACCTGTTCATCCTGTGCGTCGGTAATGACGACGACGTGCGAGCCGTCGTGACCGAGGCCTTGCCGCATCTGTCGGAGGCCGCCGTGATCGTCGATCACACCACGACCTCGGCCAAGGTGGCGCGCGAAATGGCCGAACTGGCGAACGGGCAGGGCAGGTCGTTCATCGACGCGCCGGTGTCGGGCGGTCAGGCGGGCGCCGAGAACGGACAACTCAGCGTCATGGCCGGCGGGGATGCCGCCGCCCTGGCGAGGGTCGAGCCCGTGCTGAAGGCCTATTCCAAGGCCATCAAACATATGGGACCGGCCGGCTCGGGCCAACTGACCAAGATGGTCAACCAGATCGCCATCGCCGGCGTCGTCCAGGGCTTGGCCGAGGCCGTCCACTTCGCTCAGGTCGCGGGACTGAACACCGACGCCGCCTATGAGGCCGTGTCCAAGGGCGCCGCGCAAAGCTGGCAGATGGACAATCGCTGGAAGACGGCGGCCAAGGGCGAGTTCGACTTCGGCTTCGCCGTAGACTGGATGCGCAAGGACCTGGGTCTGGTGCTGGACGAGGCGCGCACGAACGGCGCGCGCCTGTCTCTGACGGCCCTGGTCGATCAGTTCTACGCCGAGGTTCAGGCCATGGGCGGAAACCGCTGGGACACCTCCAGCCTGGCCGCGCGACTGCAACCCCGCGACTGACGCCTAGAGCCGGCGGTGCATGACGTGCAGGCCGACCCGTCCGTGCATCGGGTGATTGAAAGCCTCGGGGATCGTGCCCACGATCTCGAAATCCAACTTCTTCCAAAGGGCGACGGCCACGGTATTGGTCTCGACCACGGCGTTGAACTGCATGGATCGAAAGCCGGCATCCCGCGCGAAAGCCAGCGCGGCCTCGCCCAGCGCCCGGGCCACGCCGCGCCCGCGCGCTTCGGGCGTGACCATGAAGCTACCGTTGGCGACGTGGGCGCCGTTTCCCTGTTGGTTGGGAATGATCTTGGCGGCGCCCAGCACCTGGCCGTTCTCAACCGCAACCAAGGTTCCGCCGGGCGCCGGCGGGGTCCACATGGCGCGCGCCTGCGCCTCGGTCATGTCTAACGGATAGGTATAGGTCTCGCCCGCGCGGGTGACGGTCTCGATGATCGGCCACAGGCCCGGCCAGTCGGCCTCCGTGATCGGCCGGATCTCCACGCCCATCAGCCCAGCAGCCGTGCGGCCTGCGGTGCGAAATAGGTCAGCACGCCCGCGCAACCCGCGCGCTTGAACCCGTGCAGGGTTTCAAGGATCGCACGGTCCCGGTCCAGCCAGCCATTGGCGATGGACGCCTGCATCATCGAATATTCGCCCGACACCTGATAGGCGAAGGTGGGTACGCGGAAGGTCTCGGACACGCGCCGGACGATATCCAGATACGGCATGCCCGGCTTGACCATCACCGCATCGGCGCCTTCCGACAGGTCCATCGCCACCTCCTTCAGCGCCTCGTCGGAGTTGGCGTAATCCATCTGATAGGTCTTCTTGTCGCCCTTCAGCATCGCCGAAGAGCCCACGGCGTCGCGATAGGGGCCGTAGAAGGCCGAGGCGAACTTGGCGGCGTAGGACAGGATCAGCGTGTCCTGAAACCCGTTCGCCTCCAGCGCCTCGCGCACCGCCTGGATGCGGCCATCCATCATGTCCGACGGGGCCACGACATCGGCGCCGGCATGGGCGTGGATGAAGGCCTGTTCGGCCAGACGGTCCAGCGAGGCGTCGTTGGCGATCCGGTCGCCCTCCATTACCCCGTCGTGGCCATGGTCGGTGTAGCAGTCCAGGGCGACGTCGGTCATGATGCCGATCTCGGGCGCGGCGTCCTTGATGGCCTTGATGCAGTCGGGAATCAGGCCGTCGGGGTCGGTTGCGCCGGTGCCGACCGCATCCTTGATCGCGCCGTCGACATTGGGGAACAGGGCCACCATCGGAATGCCGAGGTCGCGCGCCTCGACCGCCGCCGACGCCGCCGCCTTTGGGGAAAGCCGAAACACGCCGGGCATGGAGGCGACCGGGACGCGATCCTCGGCGCCGTCATGGACGATCAACGGCCAGATCAGATCGGCCGGCGTCAGGGTCGTTTCCGCCACCAGCCTGCGCACCCACGGGCTGGACCGCAGGCGGCGCGGACGGGCGAGCGGGAAGGGGGCGGGCTGATAGGGAAGCATGGCGAGACCTTGGAAAATCCAGCGTCGGACTAGCGCCGCAACGGCCGGTGCGCAAATCGCGTGATGCGTCGGATCGTTTCGTGCGTGATGACGGCTTGCGCGGATCGGCGAAATGCGAGCCTATCGCGATAAATCGATGGAGACGGTGATGATCGGGAAATTGGCGGCGGGTGCAACGGCCCTGGTTCTGGCGGCAGGTCTGTCCGGCTGCATCATCATCGACTCGGACGGCGGAGAGCGGACCGTGGTCACGCCTTCCGGCGCCATGACTGCGGATGAGGTTTCGGAAGCTGCCAGCTTGCACGCGATTTACACCGTAGCGTTATCCGATCCCAAGCGTCCGGCCGAAGAGGTCGCGCGTGATCCGCTGCGTCACCCGGCTGAGATTCTCGCCTTCGCTCAACTGGAGCCCGGCGACAAGGTCGCCGACATTCGCCCCGGCGCTGGCTATTTCACTCGGCTGTTCTCCGACGTGGTCGGCCCGACCGGCCGCGTCTACGCCTTCGTGCCCGAGCGGACGATGGCGCGCGAGAACGCCGGGGC
The DNA here is from genome assembly GCF_058790795.1 of Brevundimonas sp. EU05-FHT14B07. Taxonomy (NCBI): domain Bacteria; kingdom Pseudomonadati; phylum Pseudomonadota; class Alphaproteobacteria; order Caulobacterales; family Caulobacteraceae; genus Brevundimonas; species Brevundimonas sp. EU05-FHT14B07. The sequence goes on along the minus strand of NZ_JBYTCZ010000003.1, from coordinate 260,689 downwards.
CGATGCGCTTGTCGCGGCCTATTCGAACGTGACGCGCGTCAACGGCCTGCTGGACTCCATGACCTTCGCCGAGCCGCTGGACATGATCTTCATGAGCCAGGAATACCACGACTTCCACATCCCCGGCTTCAACACGGACGTGGCCAAGATGAATGCGGCGGTGTTCGCGGCGCTGAAGCCCGGCGGCCGCTACATCTTGATCGACCATGAGGCGGCGCCCGGCACGGGCATCTCGGCGGTTCAGACCCTGCACCGCATCGAAGGCGACTATCTGAAGCGCGAGGTCGAGGCGGCGGGCTTCGTCTTCGAGGGCGAGAGCCAGGCCGTCGCCAATCCCGCAGACGACCACAGCCTGAACGTCTTCGACGAGAAGATCCGCGGCAAGACGGACCAGTTCGTCTATCGTTTCCGCAAGCCGGGCTGATCGATCTCGATACTGAGAACCGTTATCAATTAAGGGTTTGGGGCGTTTTGTCCATGCGGCGGACATGGACAAGCCCGCTTCGGGAGAGCAAACAACGCAAAGACATCGCCATAAGCGAAAGAACGCGTAGTTTGTTCGACTATAAGGCCGCCTTTAATAGCTCCGTGGAGCAGGTTCGCAGCGAAGGACGCTATCGCGTCTTCGCCGATCTGAAGCGCGTGCGCGGTCAGTTTCCGCAGGCTGTGCGTCGCCGCGAGGATGGCTCCGAACAGGACGTCGTCATCTGGTGCTCCAACGACTATCTCGGCATGGGCCAGCACCCCGTCGTGCTGGACGCCATGCATAATGAGATCGATGCGGTAGGCGCCGGCGCCGGCGGCACGCGCAACATCTCCGGCACGACCCGCTCCGCCGTCGATCTGGAAGCCGAACTGGCCCACTGGCACCAGAAGGAAGCGGCGCTGCTGTTCACCTCGGGCTATGTCGGCAACGAGGCGACGCTGTCGACCCTGCAGAAGATCCTGCCGGGCCTGATCACCTTTTCCGATTCGCTGAACCACGCCTCAATGATCGCCGGCATCCGCCACGGCGGCGGCGAGCGTCACGTCTTCATGCACAACGATCTGGCGCATCTGGAGGCCCTGCTGGCCGCCGCGCCGGCCGATGCGCCCAAGCTGATCGCGTTCGAGAGCGTCTATTCGATGGACGGCGATATCGCCGATCTGGCCGGCACCATTGCGCTCGCCAAAAAATACGGCGCCCTGACCTATCTGGACGAAGTCCATGCCGTCGGCCTGTATGGCGAAACCGGCGCGGGCGTCGCCGAGCGCGACGGTGTGCTGGACCAGATCGACATCATCGAATGCACCCTGGGCAAGGCGATCGGCGTGATGGGTGGCTATATCGCCGCCGACGCCATGATCATCGATGCTGTGCGCAGCTGGGCCTCGGGCTTCATCTTCACCACCTCGCTCCCGCCGGCCCTCACCGCCGGCGCCTTGGCCTCCGTGCGTCACCTGAAGACCCACCCCGAACTGCGCGTCCAGCATCAGGAGCGGGCCGCGACCCTGAAAGCCCGCTTCGCCGCCGCCGGCATCCCGGTGATGGAAAGCGAGAGCCATATCGTCCCGGTGCACGTCGGTGATCCGGTCCACTGCAAGATGATCTCGGACATGCTGCTGGACGAGTACGGCGTCTATGTTCAGCCGATCAACTATCCGACCGTGCCCAAGGGGACTGAGCGCCTGCGGTTCACCCCCTCCCCGAACCACACCGACGCCATGATGGATCATCTGGTCCAGGCGATGGACAAACTGTTCGCCCACTGCAACGTGGCGCGCCGACCCGTCGCCGCATGACGACGGGCGACGACCTCGGAGAGGTCATCGTCGAATTCACCCGAAACGGCCCCTACCTCAAATGCTCGGCCATCCATGTTGCGACGGGCCGGGAGGTCAGCGCCATGGGGCCGGTCAACGAGCCCAAGTCCGTCGAACGGGTGGCGATCGCCAAGTTGAGGCGGGCTCTGGGCAAAGGCTGACCACAAGATGTTGTGGTCGCGCGCGGCTGGGGATAGATAGGCCAGCTTCTGATTTCCGGGGATTCCAGAGTGACGGCCTTCACCCACGACGCCTATTTCACCAAGACGCTCGCTGACGCCGACCCGGATGTCTTCAAGGGCATTCAGGGCGAGCTGGGCCGTCAACGCGAGCAGATCGAGCTGATCGCTTCAGAGAATATCGTCTCTCAGGCGGTGCTGGACGCGCAGGGTTCTGTCCTGACCAACAAATACGCGGAAGGCTATCCCGGTCGTCGCTATTACGGCGGCTGCGAGTTCGTCGACGTGACCGAGGATCTGGCGCGCGAGCGGGCCAAGCAACTGTTCGGCGCCGCCTTCGCCAACGTCCAGCCGCACTCGGGCGCCCAGGCGAACCAGGCGGTCTTCTTCACCCTGCTGCAGCCTGGCGACACCTTCCTGGGCATGGATCTGGCCTGCGGCGGACACCTGACGCACGGTTCGCCGGCGAACCAGTCGGGCAAGTGGTTCCGCCCTGTGACCTACAAGGTGCGCGAAGACACCCATCTGATCGACTACGACCACGTCGCCGAAATGGCCGAGCGTGAGAAGCCCAAGCTGATCCTGGCCGGCGCCTCGGCCTACAGCCGCCACATCGACTTCAAGCGCTTCCGCGAGATCGCCGACAGCGTTGGCGCCTATCTGATGGTGGATATGGCCCACTATGCAGGCCTGATCGCCGGCGGCGCCTATCCGGACCCGATCCCACACGCCCACGTCGTCACCACGACGACGCACAAGACCCTGCGCGGTCCGCGCGGCGGCATGATCCTGTCCAACGATGTCGATCTGGGCAAGAAGATCAACTCCGCCGTCTTCCCCGGCTTGCAAGGCGGCCCGTTGGAACACGTCATCGCCGCCAAGGCCGTGGCCTTCGGCGAGGCGCTGAAGCCCGAGTTCAAGGGCTACGCCCAACAGGTGGTCAAGAACGCCCAGGCCCTGTCCGGCGTCCTGATCGAGCGTGGCCTGGCCATCGTCTCGGGCGGCACCGACAGCCATCTGGCCCTGGTCGACCTGCGGCCCAAGGGCGTGACCGGCAAGGCGACCGAGCATGAGCTCGAAAAGGCGCTGATGACCTGCAACAAGAACGGCGTGCCGTTCGACACCGCCCCGTTCACCGTCACCTCGGGCGTCCGCCTGGGCACCCCGGCCGGCACCACGCGCGGCTTCGGTGAGGAAGAGTTCAAGCAGATCGGCCACTGGATCGCCGACGTGGTCTCGTCGATGAATGGCGGCGACGAAGCTGATCCGGCTGTGGTCGCGGGCGTCGCGGCCCAGGTGCGAGAGTTGACGCACCGCTTCCCGATCTACGGATAAGCGCCTGATGAAGTGCCCTTTTTGCGGTCATCAGGACACCCAGGTGAAGGACAGCCGGCCGTCGGACGACGGCTCGGCCATTCGACGCCGCCGGTCCTGCCCGAACTGCAACGGGCGCTTCACGACGTTCGAGCGCGTGCAACTGCGTGAACTGGTCATCCTGAAACGCAACGGACGGCGCACGCCCTTCGATCGCGACAAGCTGGAACGCTCGCTGGGGGTGGCGCTGCGCAAACGCCCGGTCCAGGCCGATCAGGTCGAGCAGATGGTCAACCGGATCGTCCGCCAACTGGAAAGCCTGGGCGAGACCGAAATCCCGTCCAGCACGGTCGGCGACTTCATCATGAAGGCGCTGAAGGGCGTCGATGAGGTGGCCTATGTCCGTTACGCCTCGGTCTACAAGGATTTCCGCCACACCGGCGACTTCGCCAAGTTCTTGGGCGACGAAGGGTTCGACGAACCGTCCGGCAAGGCCTGATGCGGGTCACGCTGAAACTGGCGACCTCCTTGGACGGGCGGATCGCCACGGCCTCGGGCGAAAGCCAGTGGATCACCGGCGAAGCCGCGCGGCTTGAGGGTCACCGCCTGCGCGCCGCCCACGACGCGATCCTGGTCGGCGTCGAGACGGTCCTGCACGACGATCCCGAACTGACTGCTCGCTTGCCGGGCCGCAGCGTGGATCAGCCCTTGCGTGTCGTGCTGGACAGCCGGCTGCGCACGCCGCAGGCGGCGAAGGTCGCCGGCGAAAACACCCTGATCCTGACCGCGGCGGAATCGCGCGCGATCGGCGTCGCCAAGGTGATGCAGGTCGCCGCCGAGGACGGTCGTCCGACCATCCCGGCCGTGCTGAAAGCCTTGGAAGCCGCCGGCGCAACATCGCTGCTCATCGAAGGCGGCGGTCAGGTCGCGGCCTCCTTCCTGCGCGCCGATGCCGTCGATGCGCTGGAGTGGTTTCGCGCCCCGGTCCTGCTGGGCGGGGAGGGGCGGCCCTGCGTCGCGGCCCTGGCTCTTGCAAAGCTGGCCGACGCCCCCAAGTTCCGTCGCCTGGGCGTCGAGCCCGTCGGGGACGATCTGTGGGAACGCTACGCCCGTCTCTGACGCCGTCCAATTTAGACGATTAGACGAATTAGACGGTATTTTTCTCCCAAGGGGTCCAGAGTCCAAATGTTCACCGGCATCGTCACCGACATCGGCCGCGTCCGCGAGGTCCGCGAGACCGATCGCGACCGGCGCTACGAGATCGAGACCGCCTGGAACACCGACGGCATCGATCTGGGCGCCTCCATCAGCCACGCGGGCTGCTGCCTGACGGTGACCGAAAAGGGCCACGATGCACGGGGGGGCTGGTTCGCCGTCGAGGTATCGAACGAGACCCTGTCCAAGACCACCCTGGGCGGCTGGAAGACCGGCGACGGCGTCAATCTGGAGCGGGCCGCCAAGCTGGGCGACGAAATGGGCGGCCATGTCGTGTCCGGCCACGTCGACGGTCTTGGGCGGGTGGTTTCGATCACGCCCGAAGGCGGATCGCACCGGATCGAGGTCGAGGCCCCCGCGCCTCTGCATCGCTATATCGCCGCCAAGGGGTCGATCACGGTGGACGGCGTGTCTTTGACCGTAAACGCCGTCGAGGGTCAGGTCTTCTCGCTGAACATCATCCCGCACACCTGGGACGTGACGACCCTGGGCCGCTTGAAAGTGGGCGATCCCGTCAATCTGGAGATCGACATGCTGGCGCGATACCTTGCGCGGTGGCAGGAGACCGCGTGATGCAAGCCCAGGCCGCAAACATGAACGACAGCCCCATCAGTCCCATCGAGGACATTCTGGAAGACGCCCGCAACGGCCGTCCCTACATCCTGGTGGACGCCGAGGATCGCGAGAACGAAGGGGACATCATCATCCCCGCCCAGTTTGCGACGCCGGACCAGATCAACTTCATGATTCGCCAGGCGCGCGGCCTGGTGTGCCTGGCCCTGACCGCCGAGCGCGCCCAGCAACTGCGCCTGCCGCCAATGGCCGCCGACAACCGCGAGAGCATGAAGACCGCCTTCACCGTCTCGATCGAGGCAAAGGACGGCGTGACGACCGGCATTTCCGCCGCCGACCGCTCGCGCACCATTCATGTAGCGACCGACGCGTCAAAGGGCATGGACGACATTGTCTCGCCGGGACACATCTTCCCGCTGGTCGCGCGCGACGGCGGCGTTCTGGTCCGCGCCGGCCACACTGAGGCGGCCGTGGACATCAGCCGCATGGCCGGCCTGACCCCCGCCGGGGTGATCTGCGAGATCATCAAGGACGACGGCGAGATGGCGCGGATGCCCGATCTGGTCGCCTTCGCCCAGCTGCATGGGCTGAAGATCGGCACCATCGCCGACCTGATCGCCTATCGTCGCCGCACCGAACGCTTCGTCGAACGGATCATGGATACGCCGTTCGAGAGCGTTCACGGCGGACCGTTCCGCCTGATGCTGTACAAGAACACCATTGAGGGCGCCGAGCATGTGGCCCTGGTCAAGGGGCGCATCGATCCGGCCAAACCGACCTTGGTGCGGATGCACCAGGTGGACTTCGCCTGCGACCTGCTGGGCCACGTCGAGGCGCGCCAGGACTATGTGCCGAGCGCCCTGAAACAGATCACCGACCATGACGGACCCGGCGTCGTCGTCTTCCTACGCGATCCGTCGCTGACCTCGCTGGCCGAACGGCTGGCGGGCTCGGACAAGCCGGCGGCGATGGATCGATCGCTGCGCGCCTATGGCGTGGGGGCCCAGATCCTGCTGGACCTGGGCGTCAGGGACATGATCGTGATGAGTTCGACGCGACCCGAGCCCACTGCGCTTGAAGGCTACGGCCTGCGCATCGTCGGCTGGCGCGACATGGATGGAGAAATAAAGGCGTGACCGAAGCCCCCCGTATTTTGATCGTTGAGGCGCGCTTCTACGACGACCTGGCCGACGCCCTGCTTGAAGGGGCCAAGGAGACGCTGAAGGCGCGCGGCGCCGACTTCGACGTCATCACCGTACCCGGCGCGCTGGAGGTGCCGCCGGCCATCGCCCTGGCCGAGGAGGCCGGCCGCTTCCCGACCGCGCCCCGCTATGATGGCTATGTCGCTCTGGGCACGGTCATCCGTGGCGAGACCTACCATTTCGAGATCGTCTCCGATCAGTCGGCGGCCGGCATCATGGCGCTTGGCGTCAAGGGCGTCATCATCGGCAACGGCATCCTAACGACCGAGGACGAAGATCAGGCCTGGTATCGGGCCCGTCTTTCGGAAGGGGATAAGGGCGGCGGCGCCGCCAAGGCGTGCCTGGACCTCATTGCATTGAAGAGGCGGTTGCGTCATGGCGTCGGCGCATGACTGAACCGAACAGCGTCAAAGCCGTCCTCGAACAACTCGCCGAAGCCGAAAAGCAGCGCGCCGAGCCCAATCTGAGCTCCAAACAGCGTCGCGCCCGCACCGTGTCGCGTCTCACCGCCGTCCAGGCCCTGTATCAGATGGAACTGGCGGGCGAGGGCGTGGAGACGGTGATCACCGAATTCTCGAACTTCCGCTTCGACACCGACATCGAGGGCGAGGCCCTGGCCGAGGCCGACGAGGCCTATTTCGCCGACATCGTGCGCGGCGTGATCGAAAGCCAGCGCGACATCGACGCCGCCATCAAGGCGCGTCTGGCCTCCAACTGGAAGCTTGAGCGGATCGACGCCACCCTGCGCGCCCTGCTGCGGTCGGGCGCCTGGGAGCTGATCAAGCATCCCGAGACGCCGCGCGAGGTCGTGATCGACGAATATGTCGAACTGGCCAAGGCTTTCTTCGACGACGCCGAGGCGCGCTTCGTCAACGCGGCGCTGGACGGCGTATCCAGAGACACGCGCAAATAATGCCGGCGCTCGACATCGCGGGCGAGTTCGAGACGATCGAGAGGCTGTTCAAGCCCCTGGCCCATCCCGAATGGGGCAGGGGGCTGGCCGACGATGTGGCGGTGCTGCCGTCACGCCCCGGCTGTGACCTCGTCTTGACCAAGGACGCCATCGTCGAGGGCGTGCATTTTCTGCCCGACGATCCGCTGGACACGGTCGCCAGGAAGCTGCTGCGAGTGAACTTGTCGGACCTTGCCGCCAAGGGCGCTGAGCCGTTCGGCTATCTGCTGGCCTGCTTCTGGTCGGAACGCTGCGGCTGGCCCGAGCGCGAGGCCTTTGCTTCCGGGCTGGCCGAGGATCAGGCGCGGTTCGGCGTTCATCTGCTCGGCGGGGACACGGTCAAGACTCCTGGCCCGCTGTCCTTCTCTCTGACGGCCCTGGGTTGGGCGCCGACGGGCAAAGTCGTTTCTCGCGCAGGCGCGCAGGTCGGCGACCTCGTCTTCGTCACCGGCGTCATCGGGGACGGCCTTCTGGGCCTGAAGGCGGCGCAAGGACAATTGGCTCTGGCGCCTGAGCGGACGGAGGCTTTGGTCAGCCACTACAGGATGCCGACGCCCCGTATCGACTTCGCCGACATTGTGCGCGAGTTCGCCACAGCATCCGTCGATGTGTCGGACGGCCTGGCTGCCGACCTGGCCCACATCGCGCAGTCCAGCAGGGTCGGCGTGTCGCTCAATCTGAACGTCCTGCCCCTGTCCGCAGCGGCCCAGGCTTGGTTCGACGACCGGGTCGATCCGCAGCTGTCTTTGGAAGACCTGGCTAGCGGCGGCGACGACTACGAGATCGCCTTCACCGCCCATTCGCGCCACGAAGACGCCCTGCGTCGCGAGGCCGAGCGCCGGCTGATTCGCCTGACCCGCGTCGGCGAAGTCACCGCAGGTCAGGGCCTGACGGTTCTTTACGACGGTCAGCCCGTGCCGATGTCCAGAAACGGCTGGACCCACGGCTGACGTGGCAAGGGAATCCTAACGCCCGTCCGGCAGGATGTCGTTCATGGACCGTAGAACCCTGATCGCCGCCGGAACCGCCGCCCTGACCGCCACTGCGGCCAGTCGCGCTGTCGCCTCCAGCAGCGAAACGGAGTCTGCGCCTGCGGCCCTGAGCATCGCAGGTCTCGGCCTGCCCGTCATCGAGGGCGGACGCTTGCGGAACTATGTGTTTGTCGCCCTCCGGCTCGAACTGGGCGCCGGCAAGACCGTCGAGCAGATGAAGTCCAAGGAAGCCTTCTTCCGCGACGCCGTCGTCCGCGCGGCCCACAAGACGCCCTTCACCGTGCCCGGGGATTGGACACGGCTGGATGAACGGGCTCTGTCCGCGTCCCTAGTGGCGGCGTCTGCGGCGATTGCGGGGCGTGGCTCCGTCCGGCGCGTTGAGGTCGTCAGCCAGTCGCCGCGGCGCCGCACGGGAATGCAGACCGCTCGCTGAACGGCCTGACCGACCGCTGTTGCGTCACTCCGCCTGCCATGACAGGCTCCCTTTGCAAATCCCACAGAACGCACTGACGCGTTCGCCGCGTGCGGGGGGACCGGAAGGCGGACAGAGGCGATAACGCCCGACCGCGCCAAGGCCTGCGCGCCTGTTTGCAAGGGCATGGAAACGCCAATGACGAACTCACTTACGCTGGTCTTCGCGGCCGGTGTGCTGGCGGTGCTGTATGGCGCCGCTCAGACCGCCGTGCTGATGAAGGCGAGCACCGGCAACGACAAGATGCGAGAGATCGCCGCCGCGATCCAGGAAGGCGCCTCGGCCTATCTGAAGCGGCAATATCTGACCATCGGCATCGTCGGGATCGTGATCCTGATCGCCGCCTACTTCCTTATCGGAATCTATGCCGCCATCGGATTTCTTATCGGGGCCGTCCTGTCCGGTGCAGCCGGCTATGCCGGGATGCTGATCTCGGTGCGGGCGAATGTCCGCACGGCGCAGGCCGCGTCCGAAAGTCTGTCCAAGGGGTTGAACCTGGCGTTCCGCTCGGGCGCCATCACCGGCATGTTCGTGGCGGGCGGCGCCCTGATCGGGGTGTCAGGCTACTACATCGTGCTGACCCAGCATCTGGGCTTGGCCTCGACAGGCCGCGAGGTGATCGACGGGCTGGTGGCGCTGGGCTTCGGCGCCTCCCTGATCTCGATCTTCGCGCGCCTGGGTGGCGGCATCTTCACCAAGGGCGCCGACGTGGGCGGCGACATGGTGGGCAAGGTCGAGGCGGGCATTCCCGAGGACGATCCTCGTAACGCCGCCACCATCGCCGACAATGTGGGCGACAACGTCGGCGACTGCGCCGGCATGGCGGCCGATCTGTTCGAGACCTATGCCGTGACGACCGTCGCGACCATGGTGCTGGCCGCGATCTTCTTCAGGGGGCAGCCCTATGTGGATCTGATGATGGTGCTGCCGCTAGCGATCTGCGCGGTGTGTATTGTCACCTCCATCATCGGCAGCTTCTTCGTGCGGCTGGGCAAGTCCAACAACATCATGGGCGCCCTCTATCAGGGGCTTATCGTCACCGGCGTCCTGTCCATCGGCGCGGTCTGGTGGGTGATCGATCAGATGGTGACGGGGCCGATCGTGACGGCCAGCGGTCTGGAGATCCAGCCGATGGCGCTGTTTTGGTCCGGCATGGTCGGTCTGGCGGTGACGGCGGCGATCGTGGTGGTGACCGAATACTACACCGGGTCCGGCTTCCGTCCGGTGCGATCGGTCGCCAACGCCTCGGTGTCCGGGCACGGCACCAACGTCATTCAGGGCCTGGCCGTCTCGCTAGAGGCGACGGCGCTGCCCGCGCTGACGATCATCGTCGGCATCGTGGCCAGCTTCCAGCTGGCCGGCCTGTTCGGCATCGCCATCGCCACGACGACCATGCTGGGCGTGGCGGGAATGATCGTGGCGCTCGACGCCTTTGGACCCGTGACCGACAACGCCGGCGGCATCGCCGAGATGGCCGGTCTGCCCAGCGACGTGCGGCATTCGACGGATGCGCTGGACGCCGTGGGCAACACCACCAAGGCCGTGACCAAGGGCTACGCCATCGGTTCGGCGGGCCTCGGCGCGCTGGTGCTGTTCGCCGCCTATACGTCGGACCTGCAGTATTTCTCGGCCAATCCGGCGGACTATCCGTTCTTCGCCGACATGGGTCCGATCGCCTTCGATCTGACCAATCCCTACGTCGTCGTCGGGCTGCTGTTCGGGGGACTGCTGCCGTTCCTGTTCGGCGGCATGTCGATGATGGCGGTGGGACGGGCCGCCGAATCGGTCGTCGCGGAGGTCCGACGCCAGTTCCGCGAGAACCCCGGCATCATGACCTATGAGGTGAAGCCGGAATACGGCCGGGCGGTCGACATCCTGACCAAGGCGGCGATCCGCGAGATGATCGTGCCGTCGCTGTTGCCGGTGCTGTCGCCGATCGTCCTGTTCGTCGCGGTGCTGGCCATTTCGGACAAGGCGAACGCCTTTGCCGCTCTCGGCGCCATGCTGATGGGCGTGATCGTCACCGGCCTGTTCGTCGCCATTTCGATGACATCAGGCGGCGGCGCCTGGGACAACGCCAAGAAGGTGATCGAGGAAGGCTTCACCGACAAGAACGGCGTCGTCCACGGCAAGGGCTCCGAAGCCCACAAGGCGGCCGTGACCGGCGATACGGTGGGCGATCCCTACAAGGACACGTCGGGTCCGGCGGTGAACCCGATGATCAAGATCACCAATATCGTCGCCCTGCTGCTGCTGGCGGTGCTGGCGAGCGGGACCATCGGCTAGGCGAAACCACAGCCATTTACGAAAACGCCCCGGAGAGCGATCTCCGGGGCGCCTGTGTTTTGGGGAAAGAGCCGCCTTAGTCGGGGCGGCGCTGGCCGGGCGTGTCGTCTTCAGTGCGGGGCAGTTGGCCACGACCGACGTTGCCCAGCAGTTGTTCCAGAACCGTCAGCTCACGACCGCGCGTCGGCGTCTCGTTGCGGTTCATGGCGATCTGCTCGCCGTCCGTCAGGCCGAGAGTGCGCACCGAAGCCACCTGATCGCCCTGCGGGACGAAGGTGATTTCGGTCACGGTGCGCGTCGAAACCTTGGGCAGGTTGTAGGTGTATTTCTCGGTCGTCTGGCTGATGTAGTACCAGACCTGATCCGGCTCGAACGTCGAGGTGGTCGAAGGCGAACCCAGCTTCGCGAGGACGGTTTCCTTGGTGTCCGTGCCGGCGACCACGTCTTGCGGCTTGGCGTCGATGGCCTGGAAGCCGTTGGAGCCGATGGTCGGGGCGCAGGCGGCGGACAGGCCGGCCAGCGAAACAGCGACAAAAAGCGGGACGAAACGGGACATGGTCGGGCGCCTGCGAGAGAACAAGGTCTTTGACCTAGACGGACCTGCGTCCTAGTTCAACGGCGCGGCGGAAAAGGGGCCGTTGGAACCCATGCTGAAAAACCTGTTCAAACCCCGGTCCGGCGTCCGTCTCGGCGACGATCTCTACGCCAAGGCCGTCAGCCAGGCCCGCAATCCGGCCTTCTACACGCACCTGGCGGTCGACGACCGCATCGACGCGCGATTCGAGCTCTACACGCTGCATGTGCTGTTGCTGGTGCTGCGGCTGCGCGATGAGAACACGGCTCAGGGCCAGGATGCGGCTCAGGCGGTGTTCGACGTCTATGTCTCGGCGCTGGATCACGTCCTGCGCGAAGAAGGCGTGGGCGACGTCGCCGTCGGCAAGAAGATGCGCAAGCTGGGCGAAGCCCTCTACGGCCGGATGAACGCCTATGAGCAGCCGTTGCGCGCCGGCGATGCGGCGGCTTTGGCGGAGGCGATGGCGAAGAATGTCTATGCGGATCCGCAAGCGCCCCATGCGGACACATTGGCGCGCTATGCGCTGACGACACGCGCGGCCTTGGCGGCGCAGGATTTCAACAAGGTGCTGGCGACGCCGGCCTGGGCGGAAGTTTGAACGAGATGAGCGCGACGCTCCCCTACAGCGAAACGGTGCGGGTCAATCAGATCGGCGCGGGCCTGAGCCGCCGGCTGGAGCCGGATGCAGACACTCGCAAGCGAATCGCCCGCAGCCTCGATCTTCAGGGGCTGGACGATTTCGCCGTCGATCTGGAAATCAAGCCGACGCCGTCAACCAGCGAATGGACGATGAAGGGCAGGGTGACCGCACATGCGGTGCAGACCTGCGGCCTGACGCTGGAGCCCTTGCCAGTCGATGTGGATCGCCGGTTCTCCATTCAGCTCGTCGAAGCCAAGCCCGAGGAAACCGACGAGATTGAGGTCACGCTGGATGAAGAAGACGCCGACGTGATCGAGGACGGCAAGATCGACCTGGGCCAGTATGCGGTCGAGCAATTGGTGCTGTCGCTTGATCCGTTCCCGCGCAAGCCGGGCGCGGAGTTCGTGCAACCTGAGGAGCCAACGGAGATTTCTCCGTTCGCGGCCCTGAGGGCGCTCAAATCCAAAGACGACCAAGGCTGAGGTTGACGTAGGGGCCGGGTGGTTGCATCCCCCGGCGTCGGCGCTATCGTCCAGCGCATCCTGCCAAGCGTCGCGCGACAAGACGACGCGGCCACAAGAGGTCCATTTGCCAGCCCCAGTTACGATCTCGCTTGACGCCATGGGCGGCGATCACGGGCCCTCCGTCGTCGTTCCCGGCATCCGCAGCTATATCCGCACCCATGACGGCGAGGGGGTTCGCTTCCTGCTGCATGGCGACGAGGCCAAGATCGCGCCGGAACTGGCGCGTTGCGGGCTGGCGGCGGACGTCTGCGAGATACGCCACACCGACAAGGTCGTGGCCATGGACGAAAAGCCGGCCCAGGCCATGCGCCGCGGCAAGGGCTCCAGCCTGTGGAACGCCATCGAGGCGGTGAAGACGGGTCAGGCCGGCGGCGTTGTCTCGGCCGGCAATACCGGCGCCCTGATGGCGATCTCGAAATTGATTCTGCGGATGTCTGCGCCCGGGCTTGAACGTCCGGCCATCGTCGCCAGCTGGCCCACCTTCAAGGGCCACACGGCGGTTCTGGACGTCGGCGCCAACATCGGCAGCGATGCGGAGCAGCTGATCGAGTTCGCCATCATGGGCGAAGCGTTCCAGTCCGCAGTGCGCGGCATCGCCCGCCCGACCATCGGCCTCCTAAACGTCGGGTCCGAGGACATGAAGGGCAACGAACAGGTCAAGGAGGCTCACGCCATCCTGCGCGACGGGCCGTTCGACCTGAACTATCACGGCTTCGTCGAGGGCGACGACATCGCCAAGGGCACGGTGGACGTGGTGGTGACAGACGGCTTCACCGGGAACATCGCGCTTAAGACCGCCGAAGGCACAGCGCGCTATATTTCGGCCCTGCTGAAAGAGGCCCTGACCTCGAACTTGCAATCCAAGCTGGGCGCCGTCATCGCCATGCCGGCGTTGAAGAAAATGCGCCAGAAGATCGACCCCAGCGCCATCAACGGCGGCCCCCTGTTAGGCCTGAACGGTATTGTGGTGAAGAGCCATGGCGGCGCGGACGCCAAGGGATTCGGTAACGCCATCCGCATCGCTGTCAATCTGGCCCGCAGCGACTATATGAGCAAGGTGGGGGACAACCTGGGCAAGCTGGATGCGGTGTTCGATCATGCCGCCAAGCCCGCCGCAGCCGTGGGAGAATCCCTGCAGTGACCGTCACCCGCAGCGCCGTGACAGGCGTCGGCTCTTACCTGCCGGACGAGATCGTCACCAACGCCGACCTGGCTAAGTTCATCGACACCTCCGACGAATGGATCCAGGAGCGCACCGGGATCAAGCAGCGTCACAAGGCGCGTGATGACCAGCCGACCAGCGATCTGGCGGTCGAGGCCGCCAAGAAGGCGCTTGCCGACGCGGGCAAGGCGGCGTCCGACGTCGACCTGATTATCGTGGCCACCACCACGCCGGACATGACCTTCCCGGCGGTCGCGTCGATCGTCCAGGCCAAGCTGGGCGCGGGCGTCGGCATCGCTTTCGACGTGCAGGCCGTCTGCTCCGGTTTCGTCTATGCGCTGAGCGTCGCTGACGGCTTCGTGGCGCGCGGTCTGTCGAAATGCGCTCTGGTGATCGGGGCCGAGGAGATGACGCGGCTGATGGACTGGACCGACCGGACCACCTGCGTCCTGTTCGGGGACGGGGCCGGCGCCGTGGTGCTGGAACCGTGCGAAGGGCAGGGGACATCGGACGACCAGGGTATGCTGGGCTTCGCCTTGCGCGCTGACGGATCCAAGACCGATCTGCTCTACGTCGATGGCGGCCCGGCGACGACGGGGACCGTTGGCCATCTGCGCATGGCCGGAAACCAGGTCTTCCGTCATGCCGTCGTGAACATCGCAGAAGGCATCACCGCCGCCTGCGCCGCCGCCAACATCGAGATCGCGGATGTCGACTGGTTCGTGCCGCACCAGGCTAACCAGCGAATCATCAAGGGCGTCGGCGACCGGCTGGGTCTGGATGAGAACAAGGTGATCTCCACCGTCGCCACCCACGCCAACACCTCGGCCGCCTCGATCCCGCTGGCGCTGGATGCTGCGATCCAGGATGGGCGGATCAAGAAGGGCGATATGGTGCTGCTTGAAGCCATGGGCGGCGGCCTGACCTGGGGCGCCTGCGCGCTTCGGCTCTAATCGACATCGAGGCATTGATTTTTCGGGGGCTTTGCGCCCCTATGGATGCGAGCGGATCGCATGACAGCGGGGATATGATGGCAGGCCAACAGACCGTGACGCGCGCCGACTTGTGCGAAGCCGTGCATGAAGAGGTCGGCCTGTCGCGTCAGGAATGCTCCAGCCTGGTCGAGCGCACCCTGGAACTGATCGTCGAATCGCTGGAACGCGGCGAGACGGTGAAGTTGTCCGGCTTCGGCGTCTTCCAGGTCCGTGAGAAGCGCGCGCGTATGGGCCGCAATCCCAAGACGGGCGAACCGGCGGCGATCAATCCGCGCCGGGTCATCAGCTTCCGCGCTTCGCAAATCATGAAAAGCCGGGTTCACGACGCCGTCGTCGAGGCCTGATCGCGGTGGCCAAGAGCGCCGACGCCTTCCGAACCATTTCCGAAGCGGCCGAAGAGGTCGGCGCGCCCCAGCATGTCCTGCGGTTCTGGGAAACGAAGTTCGATTTCGTCACACCTGTGAAGCGGGCCGGCGGTCGGCGGTTCTATCGGCCTCAGGACATCGCGGTGCTGAAGGCGGTCAAACGTCTGCTGCACGATGACGGACTGACGATTCGCGGCGTCCAGCGTCTGCACAAGGAACAGGGGCTGAAAAAGCTGATCGGCGCGGAGGCCGCCGCACTGATCGACGACGGCGATGTCACGATCTCTGCGGCGACTTCGGATGTCACGCGGGCCGAAACCTCGAATTTGCATCAGGTTCTGGCCGATCTCGAGCAAGCCAAAGCGCGTCTGGACGCTGTTCTTTCACGGTAGGTGGAAAAGTGGTTTTAGCGTTTGCGGACAGCGGTCCCCCCGTCTATAGGGAGCGCCTTCGGAGCGTGGCGCAGCCTGGTAGCGCACTTGACTGGGGGTCAAGGGGTCGCAGGTTCGAATCCTGTCGCTCCGACCATTCTTGAAAAAGAATGATGATGGTGGGGTCGTCCTTGCGGGCGGCCCCATCGCCGTATCTGGGGGGCAGGTTCGGCGCTCAGCCGCGCTCGGCCCATCGCAGCAACGGGATGAGAGGCAGGCCCCAAGCGGTCCCGCCGATGCCGAAGAACAGGAAGTCGATCCACTGCGACGGCGGCAGCATTCCGCGCAGGGCGATCAGGCCCCAGACCCAGAAAACGAGAAAGAGCAGCACGCCGATCGCGGCGACGAAGCGACGCAGACGGGGCGGCATCAGCGCTTGTTCCGGAACAGGAAGAAGGCGACCAGACAGATGCCAGATCCAACGAGCGCCCACGGCACCCATACCCAGCTGTCCATCGTGCTGACCGCGAAGACCCGCACCGCCAGAAACCATCCGCAGGCCAGGCCGATCCCGGACACCAGGCTTGTGCCGCCGAAGCCGCGCCGGCCCGTCAGAAGGTCCGCGATCCAGGCCAGCAGCAGGCCGCCTGCGACGGCGGCGGCGATATCGGCGTATTGCAACCCTGATCTCCTGCGGCGACAGCGCCGTTAACTCAATCCGACTCGATCTTGTCGCTTGGGGCGGGCATACCGCACCGGTCGCGTCTGGTCTTCGTTCGACGCGACACCATATCCGGGTCAGTGTCAGGCGTCGAATGAACCGTTTCGGAAATCCAGATCGTAACCGCGCCGTCGCCGTATGGCTCTTCGCCACGGCCGCCGTCGTCTTCCTGATGGTCGTGATCGGCGGCATCACGCGGCTGACGGGCTCGGGCCTGTCGATCACGGAATGGAAGCCCATCATGGGCGCCATTCCGCCTCTGAACGACGCGCAGTGGGCCGAGGCCTTCGAGAAATACAAGCAGATCCCGCAGTACGCGCAGGTCAATGCCGGCATGAGCCTGGGCGAGTTTCAGGGCATCTTCTGGTGGGAATGGCTGCACAGGCTGATCGGTCGTCTGGTCGGTATGGTATTCGCCCTGCCGCTGATCATCTTCCTGCTGTGCCGTCTGGCGCCGGCCCGGTCGGTATTTCATCAGTGGGCTATGCCCAACCGCCTGATCTGGCGTTGTGTCCTGCTCCTGGCCTTGGGCGGCCTTCAGGGTCTGATCGGTTGGTGGATGGTGTCCAGCGGCTTGTCGGAGCGGGTTAGCGTCGCGCCGGAGCGTCTGGCGACGCACCTGGGCCTGGCGTTCGTTCTGTTCGCCGCCCTGATCTGGACGGGGCTAGAGGCTTGGAACGGTGAGGATCACGGCCGGCCGCCGTCGGGTTGGGCGAGGGGCGCCGGCCTGCTGCTGGGCGCGGTGTTTCTGCAATGTCTGCTGGGCGCTCTGGTTGCGGGCGGTCATGCGGGACTGGTCTATACCGACTGGCCGCTGATGAACGGCGCCGTTCTGCCGCCTGCGGACTGGAGCCTGGGCGCGGCCGCCTTCCTGCATGATCAGGCGCTGACGCAGTTCAATCACCGACTGGTCGCCTATGCTCTGCTGATCGCCGTCAGCGTCTATGCCTTCCAGGCCTGGCGCTGGCGCGTGGCGGAGGGAATGGGGCTCGGCGCCTTCACGCTTGCGGGTGCGATCTGGTTCCAGGCTCTGCTGGGAATCGTGACCTTGGTGCACGCCGTTCCGGTGTGGCTGGGCGTGCTGCACCAGGCGGGCGCCGCGATCGTGCTGGCGACGGCCACCGTGAACCTTTGGTTGGTGCTGCGGGCTCAGCCGCGCATCTTCATGTCCGGACCGAGGACCATGGGCCTCTGATCGCCAGCGTCATGCCGGGGTACATGATGTTTACGAACAGCACCTCGCCATCCGGCGAGAAGCAGGCGCCGGCGAACTCCGAGTTGCCGGTGAAGACGTTGCGGCCGATCGTATAGACCTTGCCCTCTGGCATGACGCCTTTCAGGTGGTTGCGGACGTCCGAGGAATAGTTGTCCTCGCACAGGATCAGGTGTCCCCAAGGCGCGACGGTGATGTTGTCGGCCATGTTCATCGTCTTCGGGTCCGTGCTTTCCACGAACAACTGCAGCCGGTCTGCCGCGCCGTTCAGACCGGGAACCAGCCGCATGACCTGACCGCGGCGGATGGGTCCGCCCGAAGTTGCGGTGAAATACAGTTCGTCTTCGCCCCACCAAACGCCTTCCCCTCGGGCGACCCAGGCCGCGCCGGCTGCATGACCGCGCTTGGCCAGGTCGCCATTGGGAGATTCGACGTCATCCAGATCGATCCATTCGATCTCCCTCCAGTCGCCGACAGCCCAGGTGCGACCGTCCTGATTGCGGGTGTCGGCCGAGGGTGCGCCTTTCCAGGCCATCGCCTGAAGCCGGCCCCCCTCGATCAGCTTGCCGGGCGAATTGGGAATGAAGCGATAGAAGAGGCCGGCGTTGTCGTCTTCGGTCAGATAGACGACGTCCGTGCGGGGATCGACGCAGACGGCCTCGTGATCGAACCGGCCCATCGACTTGAGAGGCACGGGATCGACCAGGCCAGTCGCGGTCGCCGGCACTTCGAAGACCCACCCGTGGGCCTTGGTCACATCGGCGTCGGCCGGCGTCTCCAGCGTTTCCTCGCAGGTCAGCCAACTGCCCCACGGCGTCGGGCCGCCGCAGCAGTTGGTGGAGGTGCCGGCCAGCGTCAGATGCCGGCCGACCATCTGGCGGGTCGCCAGATCATAGATGATGGTGGAGCAGCCGCCGGGCAGGGGGCGGCCATTCTTGTAGGTGTCGTAGCCCCGGCTGGCGTCCAACAGGTCAAGCCGTTCCTCCCGCAGGCCGCCTGGACCCAGGTTGCGATGCAGGCCGCTGGAGCCCTTCAGCTCGTGATTGACAACCAGGGCCACGCGAGACCCTTCAAGCGGGAAACAGGCCATGCCGTCGGGCTGTCCCGGAGCGAACAGGCCGTCGTCCATCGTGTCGCCGCTCTGGGCCACGACCTGATAGGAAAAGCCTTCGGGCAGATCGAGCAGTCGATTGGGATCGCGCAGCAGCGGGCCGTAGCCATGGACATTGTTGACGTAGGTCTCTTCACCCGCCGTCTGAGCGGCGGCGTGACGCACCAGTCCCGAGAAGGCGGCGGCTGCGCCCGTGGCGATCAGACCGCGACGATGAAGGATCATGAGGGGCTCCCAAGCTGTCGCCGTTGCGATGCCCGCCTATAATCATGGTTTGATGACGTTTTATGTTACGCCGTAACGCTTCTCACGCCAGTTACGCTGGGTATTTTAATACCGTATTTGAAAAACTGTGTTTGAACAATACGTTGTGGCAAATGCGGCGTTGTCGTGCGCGTTGACGCGACCAATCGTCTCCTGTATCAGCGCGCCTTCATTCGGTTCCCTCGGGGGCCGGACCCGATTTTCGTCTCCAGGAAACCCCTCATGCTGAAGAGCACTACGGCTTCGTTGAAGCCGGCCGAGGTCGAGAAGAAGTGGATCCACATCGACGCCGAAGGCGTCGTGGTGGGCCGCCTTGCGACCTTCATCGCCAACCGTCTGCGCGGCAAGCACCGCGGCGACTACACCCCGCACGTCGATTGCGGCGACTATGTCGTCGTCACCAACGTCGACAAGGTGGTGTTCACGGGCAAGAAGAACACCGACAAGATCTACTATCGCCACACCGGTCACCCGGGCGGCGTCAAGTCGACCACGCCTGAGAAGGTTCTGGGCGGCCGCTTCCCCGAGCGCGTGCTTGAAAAGGCCGTCGAGCGCATGCTGCCCAAGGAAAGCCCCTTGGCCCGCAAGCAGATGACGCACCTGCGCCTGTTCGCCGGCGCCGCGCACGACCACGAAGCCCAGCAACCGGAAACGATCGACTTCAAGTCGGCGTCGCCCAAGAACACCCGGAGCGTCTGAGCATGACCGACGTGACCAACACCGAAACCGCAACCGGCTTCGACGCTCTGAAGGGCCTGAGCTCTTCGGTCGAGAACGACGCGCCCGTCTATGTCCAGAAGCTGGACGCACAGGGCCGCGCCTATTCGACCGGCAAGCGCAAGAACGCCATCGCTCGCGTCTGGGTGAAGCCCGGCACCGGCAAGATCACCATCAACGGCAAGGACCAGGAGCAGTATTTCGCTCGTCCCGTGCTGCGCATGATGATCGCTCAGCCGCTGACCGTCTCGGACCGCGCCACGCAGTATGACGTGATCTGCACCGTCGAAGGTTCGGGTCTGTCGGGACAGGCCGGCGCCATCCGCCACGGCCTGTCGCACGCCCTGACGCACTTCGAACCGGAACTGCGCAAGGTCCTGAAGCCGCACGGCTTCCTGACCCGCGACAGCCGCGTCGTCGAGCGCAAGAAGTACGGCCGCGCCAAGGCTCGCCGCAGCTTCCAGTTCTCGAAGCGCTGATCGCGTTTACGCGGTTTGGATTTGGGGCGCTTCGGGGAGACCCGGAGCGCCCTTTTTCTTGCGCCTTTGCTCCTTAAGCGGAGAAGGGACGGGAGAGACAAATGACCCATACCATCTTCATCGACGGCGAGGCCGGCACCACGGGGCTGGAAATCCGCGAGCGGCTGGAAGCGCG
Organism: Brevundimonas sp. EU05-FHT14B07; assembly: GCF_058790795.1. Taxonomy (NCBI): domain Bacteria; kingdom Pseudomonadati; phylum Pseudomonadota; class Alphaproteobacteria; order Caulobacterales; family Caulobacteraceae; genus Brevundimonas; species Brevundimonas sp. EU05-FHT14B07. The sequence continues at coordinate 240,390 of NZ_JBYTCZ010000003.1, read as the reverse complement.
CCCGGATCTGACTCTGCTGTTGCTGGGCGACAGACGTCGGGATGCGGATGCACGGCGCGAGGCTCTGAACGGCGCCGATGCGGTTATCCTGTGTCTGCCCGACGATGCCGCGCGGGAAGCCGTGTCCATGATCGCCAACCCGTCGGTCAAGGTGATCGACGCCTCGACCGCCTATCGGGTCGCGCCGGGCTGGGCCTATGGCTTTCCTGAAATGGATGCCGGGCAGCGTGCGCTGATTGCGCGCTCTCAGTTCGTGTCGAACCCCGGCTGTTATCCCACGGGTTTCATCGCTTTGGTGCGGCCGCTGGTGAAGACGGGTCTGGTTCCAGCCAACTATCCGGTCACGGTCAATGCGGTGTCGGGCTATTCCGGCGGCGGCAAGGCCATGATCGCCGAGTTCGAGGCGGCCCGAGAAAACAGTGGGGGCGCTACGACCGCCTATCGCGCATATGGTCTGACGCTTAGGCACAAGCATGTGCCCGAAATGACCAAACACACAGGTCTGAGCCGAGACGTGCTGTTCACGCCGGCGGTCGGCAACTACCGCCAGGGCATGCTGGTCGAGGTTCCGCTGCATCTGGGAGCCCTGCCGGAAACCCCTTCTGTCGAACGGCTGCACGGCGCCCTGGTCGAGGCCTATGACGGCCAGCGTTTCGTCGAGGTCGCCGACCTGGAGGAAACCGAGGCCATGACCGGCATCGAGCCCGAAGGCCTGAACGGCACCAACCGCCTGCGCTTGCATGTCTTCGGCGATCGCAATGGCGAGCAGGCGCGGCTGGTCGCTTTGCTCGACAACCTGGGCAAGGGCGCGTCGGGCGCGGCGGTGCAGAACCTGAACATCATGCTGGGCCTGGATGAGGCGACCGGTCTGATCTGAGGTCTGAAACCATTCCGCGACCGTCGTCGTATCAGGGACATGACCCAGTCCCTGATCCTGCATCGCCGGGGCCTTCTGATGGGCGCCGGCGCGCTCGCCCTGTCCGCCTGTTCGCCTGAAACGTCCGAAGCCGGGGAGGGGCAGTACGCAGCCTCGCCCTATCGTCGGGTGTCCGATGCGGATTGGCGACGACGCTTGGGCGACGCCTCTTGGCGCGTGATGCGGCACGAGGGGACGGAGCGTCCCTATTCCAGCCCGCTCAACGATCAGCACGCACGCGGGACCTTCGTCTGCAAGGGCTGCGATCTGCCGCTCTTCCGATCGCAGTGGAAGTTCGATTCCCACACCGGCTGGCCCAGCTTCTATGACGTCATCCCCGCCAATATCGGCAAGAAGCGTGACCTGGCCATCGGCATTCCACGCACCGAATACCATTGCGCCCGCTGTCTGGGACACCAGGGGCATGTGTTCGACGACGGTCCGCGTCCGACGGGCCTGCGCTACTGCAACAACGGCGTGGCGCTGAAGTTCGTCTCGGCCTAGGCCCGGTGTGCGCGGACGGCTGAATCGACCGTCAGGCCGAAGATGACCGAGGCGATGATCACCAGCAGCCCATAGTCGTGACCGGCGAAGAATACGGGCACGCAGGCCATGGCGATGACGATCAATGGAAACAGTCCGGCCCAGACCGCCGTGCCCGGCGCGCTGACGTGGATCAGCGGCTGAGCGACCGGTCGTTTCATCGCGCGCGCCATCCGTTCGTTGAGCAGGACGAAAGCGGCCGCGCAGATGACGGCCGATATCACATATTTGATCGTGTTGCCCGGTTCTCCGAACAGGCTGGCCGTCATGATCAGCAGGATCAAGGCGACGCCTGTGCTGACGGCGAGCAGGGCGTTGGGTTCGAGACGGTTCAAGACTTCACTTTCACATAGCTGCCCGGCGCTGGCTCGATGGGCCTGAGCGGACCCTTGGCGGGGTCACGAGCGGGGATTTGAGCGCCGGAACGCGCGCCGAGCCAGGCCGACCAATGCTCCCACCAGCTGCCGGTATGTTCGACGGCGTCAGCCTGCCATTCGGCCAAGGTCGCGGGCAGGGCAGGGTTGGTCCAATGCTGATATTTCTTTGCGGCCGGGGCGTTGATGACGCCGGCGATGTGACCTGACCCGGCTAGGGTGAAGGTCACATCCTTGCCGCCGAACAGTTTGGCGGACCGATAGACCGAGTTCATCGGCGCGATGTGATCCTCGCGGCTGGCCTGAAAATAGAGCGGGATCTCGACTTTCGACAGATCCGCCGTCAGGCCGCCGATCTCGAACTGCCCCTTGGCCAGGGCGTTGGCCCCATACATCTGGCGCAGATACTCCAGGTGAAGCGTCTTGGGCATCCGCGTCTGATCTGCGTTCCAGAACAGCAGGTCGAAGGCGGGCGGATCCTTGCCCAGCAAATAGTTGCTGATGAAGAAGGACCAGATCAGGTCGTTGGACCGCAGGGCGTTGAACGTTTCGGCCATAGCCGCGCCCGGCAGGACGCCGCCCGCCGCATCCATCTGACGCTCGATCTCGGCGATCCAGTGTTCGTCGGTGAACAGCAGCAGGTCGCCGGCCTCGGCGAAGTCATGCTGAGCGGCGAAGAAGGTAGCGGCGGCGATGCGCTTGTCGCCCTTGGCCGCCATGTGCGCCAGACCAGCGCCAAGCAGGGTGCCGCCGATGCAATATCCCACGGCGTTCAGCTGCTTCGTGCCCGCCTGCTCCAGCGTCTTCTCGACCGCGCGATAAATGCCCTTTTCCAGATAGTCGTCGAAGCCGAAGCCGGCCTTGTCCTTGTCCGGATTGACCCAGGAACAGACGAAGACCGTGAAGCTCTGAGCCGACAGCCAGCGGATCAGCGAGTTCGCCGGCTGCAGGTCCATGATGTAGAATTTGTTGATCCATGGCGGGAAGATCAGCAGCGGGATTTCGTGCTGGGTGTCGGTCGTAGACGCGTACTGGATCAGTTCGAACAGCTCATCGCGCCACACGACCTGGCCCGGCGCTGTGGCGACGTTCTCGCCGACGACGAACTTGCCGTAGTCAGCCTGGCTGATGCGCAGCGATCCGCCGCCACGCTCCAGATCGGCGGCGAAGTTCTGCATGCCCTTCACCAGCGATTCGCCGCTGGTCTCCGCCAAGGCTTTCAGCGCGACGGGGTTCGAGGCCAAAAAGTTGGACGGCGAGAAGGCGTCGGTCAGCAGGCGGGTGAAGAATTGGGCGCGACGTTTCAGCGTCGGATCGACGTCCTCGACCCCGGCGATCAGGCCGTTCATCCAGTCCGATGTCAGCAGATACGACCGCCGCATCATGTCGAACATGGGGTTCTCAGACCAGGCCGGATCCTTGAACCGCTTGTCGACCGGTGCAGGATCGGGCGCCTCGCCGGCCGCCTGACGCGCCGTCGATGACCAGAGCTGCATATAGCGGCCAAACAGGTCGGCCTGGGCCTGAATCATCTTGTCAGGCTGGGCGGCCAGGCTGGTCATGACTGACGTCATGGCCGGAGCGACGTTGAAGGGATCGGCGGAAAGGGCGGCCGGCCGATCGGCCTGGGTCAGCGCCGCCTCGGCGATCGCGCTCTGGGCCATCATGGCCGCCTTGGCTAGATTCATCGACAGGGTTTCGATCACCTCGGCCTGGTTGGACGTCGCTGCGGTCGGCTCAAGAGTCGGCTCTGCATGGGTTTCAGAGACGGCCTCCCGCGTTTCGGCAGGTTTCGACTTAGGCTGCCGAGGCTGCCGAGGCGGGCGGGGCTTGGCGGACGTCGGACGTCCGGCCTTGCGTGCGGGGCGGTCGGGGGCGTCTGTCGGCGTTCTGGGAGTCTTGGCCATGATCGTCCTGCGCGCTTCCTGCGCCAGAGGGCGGTTCATCCGCCCTTCCGCGCACCGCGATGATGGCATAAGACCATCAAGGAAATGAACGCGTCGCACTCGAAAAAGATGATCCTGATCGCCGCAGTCGCGACCGCGACGCCACTGAGCGGCTGTATTGGGGCATCCGCGTCTAAGACTGAGGCCGTCTCGCCGTTGGCGCCGCGTATCCAGGAACTGGTCGACGCCAATCGGCGCTATCCGCGCTGGGAAGACTTTCCGGCAGCGCCGACCGACCTGCCGCCGGTCACTCAGGTCGCGTCAAATGTGCAGCGTCTCCAAGGCGACAGCGCGACGCTGACCAGCGAGATCGCACGCATCGACTGGACGCTCGGCAACGCCGAGGCGCTCGCCGCCGAAACACGCGCGGCCGTGAACGCCGTTCCGGTGTCGCCTGACGCCGTCCGAACCCAGGCGGATATCGAGGCCTTCGCCCAAAGCCTGCGTGACAGGGCAAAGGCTCCGCCGCGGCTCGACCGCAGCCCGACGCGATGACCGGTCGCGCGGGAGGCAGAATCCCGCGATAATGCGCTGATGGCAGACGACGGCGGCGCAAAGACACTGAACGCATTCCTCGGCGTGTCTCGGTCCCTGTCCGGGCGCGCCTGGCGTCAACGTCCGGCCGATGCCGCCACGACGCGCGCGCACATGCAGACCCTGAACCTGGAAGAACCGCTGGCCCGGGCCTTGGCCTCGCGGGGCGTACGCGCAGACCAGGGCCAAGATTTCCTTAGCCCGACCCTGCGCGCCCTGTTTCCCGATCCCTCAAGCTTCATGGACATGGATGCGGCCGCCGATGCGATCCTGAACGCATTACAGGCCAAGGCGAACATCCATGTCTTCGCGGACTATGACGTGGACGGCGCCTCCAGCGCGGCTTTGCTGGTGCGTTGGTTCCGGGCGATGGGACATACGCTTTCGATCTATGTTCCGGACCGGATGACCGAAGGTTACGGCCCCAGCGCCAGGGCATTCGATACGCTGAAGGCCTCGGGCGCCGATCTGGTCATCACGGTGGATTGCGGGGCTGCAGCGAACGAAGCCCTGGCCCATGCGGCCGCCATCGCCCTGAACGTCGTCGTGATCGATCACCACCTGATGCGCAGCGAGCCGCCGACGGCGTTGGCGGTCGTCAATCCGAACCGGCCGGGCTGCAACTCGGGTCAGGGAAATCTGGCGGCGGCGGGGGTCGTGTTCGTGCTTCTGGCGGCGCTGAACCGGGAGGGGCGTCGGCGGGGCCTGTTCGCCGAGAAGCCCGTGCCGGACATTCGCCAGTGGCTGGATCTGGCGGCGCTGGGCGCCATCTGCGACGTGACCGGCCTGACCGGCTTCAATCGCGCGCTGACCGGCCTTGGGCTGAAGGTCATGAGCGACTGGCGCAATCCGGGTCTGCGCGCGCTGTTGGCGGCGGCCGGCGCCGAACCGGGACCGGCCAAAAGCAATCATGCCGGTTTCATCCTGGGGCCGCGCATCAATGCCGGAGGACGCATCGGTCGCTCCGACCTCGGCGCACGGCTGCTGTCGACGGACGACCCGGCCGAGGCGGAGGCCCTGGCGATCGAACTCGATGCCCTGAATCTATCGCGGCGCGATGTGGAGCGGGCCGTCACCGACGCCGCCGTTCGTCGAGTCGAGGCGACCGGCGCCCATGCCGACGAGAGCGCCGTCGTCGTGGTCGCGGGCGAGGACTGGCATCCGGGCGTCGTCGGGATCGTCGCCGGCCGTTTGCGCGAGCGCTGGCGCAAGCCGGTGATCGTCGTTGGCGTCGATCCCGTCACTGGTCTCGGGAAGGGCTCGGGCCGGTCACAGCCAGGCATGAACTTGGGACGCGCGATCCAGGCGGCCTGGGAGAGCGGGATCCTGCTCGCTGGCGGCGGTCATGCCATGGCGGCAGGCGTGACGATGGACAGTGCGCGCGTGTCCGAGCTGACCGCCTTTCTGAACGAGCGACTCGCTGCCGAAAGAGTCGAGGCTGTCGCCCAGGACGTGCTTGAGATCGACGCGCTGATCGACCCGGCGGCGGCGACGCGCGATCTGTTCGAATCGTTTGAGCGTCTGGCCCCATTCGGCCCGGCCAACCCTGAACCCAGCTTCGCCCTGAGCGGGGTTCAAGCCCGCGAACCCGTCGCCATGAATGGTGGTCACGTGCGGTGCCGTCTGGTCGGTCCGGATGGCGCTTCGGTCAAGGCCATCGCCTGGCGCTGCGCCGATCTGCCGACGGGCCAGGCCTTGCTGTCGGGCCAGGGCGGGCTGAGCGTCGTGGGCCGGCTGAAGGCTGACGACTGGAATGGCCGCAAGGGCGTGCAGTTCGAGATCGAGGATGTCGCCGATCCTCGAATGATCTGACGACGGCTTCAAAAAACTGAAAATCCACGCTTGCACCGCCCCGAGGGCGCGGCTATATCGCCGGCTCTCCCGCGCAGCGGTCCCTTCGTCTATCGGTTAGGACGTCAGGTTTTCAACCTGAAAAGAGGGGTTCGACTCCCCTAGGGACTGCCACGCGGGCAGGACGATGGTTGAGCCTTTTGAGGCTCCCGAGAAACAGCCCCAATCAAGATTGCAGACGAAACAGGCGGTCATTCGCCAGCGTCCACGACGCGCGTGTGCACTCCCCAGAACGCAAGCTTCTGCATAGACGCGCATTTTCCGCTTTTCAAAATTTCGCGGAACGGTGTTAAATATAAAACGAGTCCGTTGGAGGCGCGGGCGGGGGTTTTTAAGTGTCTGACTTTAGAGAGACGGAAACGGCGCAGACCGTTCGCGTCACTGGGCGCGTGAAGTGGTTCGACGCCGTCAAGGGCTATGGGTTTATCGTCCCTGACGATCCGACCCTGACCGAAACGAGAGACATCCTGCTGCATATCAGCAGCCTGCGCGATCTCGGCCGTGACGCGGCCGATGAAGGCGCGACCATTACGTGCGACTGCGTCAAGCGCGCCAAGGGTTGGCAGACGATCGAGATCCATGACCTGGGCGAGGGCGAAGCGACGCCCGCCGTGCGTCGACCTGTGACTTCGCCGCCGCCACGGCCGGTCGCCGAAAGTGACGAACAGTTGGAGACCGCCCTGGTCAAGTGGTTCAATCGCACCAAGGGCTACGGATTCGTCGTGCGTGATCGCGAGCCGGGCGATATCTTCGTCCACATCGAAACCCTGCGTCGCTGCGGCCTGGATGATCTGATTCCTGGCGATGCGGTGCGGGTGCGATTCGCCAACGGACCCAAAGGTCTGGTGGTGGCGGACATCAGAACGGGCGACTGATCCAGCGCCCAGGAGAGGCGTATGATCAAGGCGACGAGACGTTTTGCGATGGCGGGGCTTATTATGCTCGCGCTCGCCGGATGCGCGGCCAAGGCGCCGGTCGGCCCCAATGGCGAGCCGCTGCAGAAACTGGCCGTCGTGACCACGTCGGGCGAGCATCAGTTCTGGGTCGAAATCGCCGATGAAGAGCCCGAACGTCAACGGGGGCTGATGTTTCGTCCGCCGCTCGAGGCCGACCGTGGGATGCTGTTCCAATGGCCGGGCGAAGCGCCGCGCGAGCAAAGCTTCTGGATGCGCAACACGCCGAGTTCGCTGGACATTCTGTACATCGATCCGCAAGGCCGGATCGTCTCCATCGCCTCGCACGCCACGCCGTTCTCCGAGGCGCCGATCCCTTCCAATGGCGCCGCCAACGGCGTGTTGGAACTGCGGGCAGGGCGGGCGGCCGAAATCAACGCCAAGCCTGGCGACAAAGTTTTACATCCTTATTTCAAGCCTTGATTGCGGATCGCGTCGCGAAGTGCCAATAGAGCGCTCCGTTCGGTCCGGGGTGTAGCGCAGCCTGGTAGCGCATCTGGTTTGGGACCAGAGGGTCGGAGGTTCGAATCCTCTCGCCCCGACCAACGGAAGGCCGCTGGATCATATGTCCAGCGCGCGTTATGGCAGGGTCGCAGACCCCGCCGTCACTGAGGATTTCGCCATGTTGGCTCGCATCTACCGCCCGGCCAAAACTGCGATGCAGTCGGGCAAGGCCAAGAGCCGCGACTGGCGGCTGGAATTCGAACCGGCCTCGGCGCGCACCATCGATCCGCTGATGGGCTGGACCAGCTCCACCGACATGAACGGCCAGGTTCGGCTGAGCTTCGAATCGAAGGAAGAGGCGATCGAGTACGCCGAGCGTCACGGCATCGCCTTCCGCTTGCACGAGCCGAACGATCCGCCGGTGATCATCAAGGCCTATGCCGACAATTTCGCCACCAACCGCAAGCAGTCTTGGACGCACTGACGCCTGACGTCTTGCCAGAGCGCCCATAGCTCAACCGGATAGAGCACCCGCCTTCTAAGCGGGATGTTGCAGGTTCGAGTCCTGCTGGGCGCGCCACCTCCGGCGCCTTCGAGGGGCTGATCCATGACCGACCATCAGACCCCGTCCGATCAAGCCGTGCGTGTCGCCGCGCTCTACCGGTTCGCGCCGGTGGCCAACCCCGAAGCCGTATGCAAGACGCTTCAGGCGGTCTGCGACGCTGGGCAGGTGAGGGGAACCCTGCTCGTCGCGCCGGAGGGTCTGAACGGCACCATCGCCGGATCGGAGGCGGCCATCGCAGCGGTGCTTTCCACGATCCACGCCATGCCAGGCTTCGAGACGCTGGAGCTCAAATACGCCTGGACAGACGCCGTGCCTTTCCACCGGATGAAGGTGCGCGTCAAACGCGAGATCGTCACCATGGGACAGCCGGATCTGGACCCTCCCAATCAGGCGGGCGTCTACGTTACGCCCACGGACTGGAACGCGCTGATCGCCGATCCCGAGACCTTGGTGATCGATACGCGCAACGACTACGAAGGCGAGATCGGCGCGTTCGAACGGGCCGTCCAACCCAATACCCGCAGCTTTCGCGATTTTCCCGACTGGTTCCGGAGCGAAGGTCGCGCCCTGATTGAGCAGACCGGCGCCAAGCGCGTGGCCATGTACTGCACCGGCGGCATTCGCTGTGAGAAATCGACGGCCTTCCTGAAGGCTGAGGGTGTGGAGAACGTCCACCATCTGGAGGGCGGCATCCTTCGCTATCTTGAGACGGTGGATGAGGATCAGAGCCTATGGCATGGAGCGTGTTTCGTCTTTGACGAACGCGTCTCGGTCGGGCACGGCCTAAGCCAAGGTCCTCATACCTTGTGCCGGGCATGTCGTCTGCCAGTGGACGAGGCGGGTCGTGCTTCCCCTCACTATGTCGAAGGCGTATGCTGCGAGCGCTGTCACGATGTCCGCGACGAGGTCCAGCGGCAGCGATATGCCGAGCGTCACAGGCAGATGGAAATGGCTCGCGAACGCGGCGAGACGCATCTGGGATCAGTTCAGAAAGACTAGGATCGCCTCATCGCCGGGGCGGGCGAGGGAAGAAAGCGCTGGTGCGGGCGGCATAGGCCTCGAACGCCTTTGGTCTTGATTGTCGCATATGCTCTTCCAGCAAGGGCACGCCGGAGACCTTGGTCAGAAGCCAGTACATATAGGCTGTCCCTGTCAGCGCCAGCCAACCCCAAGGCCATTCACCGCTCAGATTGATGGCGAACACGGGCCAGGCGCACCAACTCACCCACTCGAAGAAATAGTTCGGGTGGCGTGACCAGGCCCACAGACCGACATCGCAGATTCCACCCTTGTTGGCCGGGTTGCGTTTGAAGGCCGCCAGCTGGCGATCGGAAACGGCTTCTCCAACCAGGGCTCCGACAAAGATCAGTGTCGCTACAGCATCTTGGAGCGTCAGGCCCGGCGCCGGGTTGCGTGCCGCCGCCATCACGCTGAGCGCCAAGAAGGCGGCGGCTCCGGCTTGCAACATAAGGAAGCCGAACATCTTGACCTGAAAACCGGCGCCCCAGTCCTTTCGTAGACGCGCGTAGCGAGCGTCTTCTCGCTCCTCGTGGGCGGCGCGAACAGCGATGTGGGACCCTAGCCGCAAGCCCCAAAGGCCGATCAGAAGCGCCGCAAGATACTGGCGCAACGACGGAGCGGCGCCGTCGATGGGGAATAACGCGACGCCGACACCGGCCGCTCCCAGTCCAAGCGACCAGAACGCGTCCGCCCAACCGCCCTGGCCGGTTCGTTTCTGAACCAGCCAAGCCGTAGACATGACGACAACGAGAAAGAGGGCGGCGACACCCCAAATGGTCGCGAGAGCCGTCACAGGCGAACGAAGGGCTGGATCAGCTTGCCGACCCACCCATCCAGCTGAATCTGACCGTCGAGCGCGACGACGCACAGGCACGGCTCGTCCGACACCACACGGGGTTGGTGCAGCACATCCGGGTCCGCCTCTTCGAAATCGCCCACGTTGAAACGCTCGGTTTCGGTCGCGTAAGCGCCGGAGATGACGCAGGTCAGCTCGACGCCGCCATGCGTGTGTTTTGGCGTCTCTCGACCGGATTCGATCTTCAGAAGAATGACACGACAATCACCATCCCGGGGCGCATGGACATCGCGCACGCGCATGCCGGGCCCGACCCAGCGCCATGGGCCCAGCGCATACCGCCGCAGCGGCTCGGGCAGCTCGGGCATGTCGTTCAGGGGCGCGCTGTGATTGGCTTTGCCGGCATCCGTCTCGATCCGCGCCATCGCCAAGGCGAGCGCATCATTCGACAAGGGGGAGGGGGGAGTCTCGTCCAGGAACTCGCCGCCGACCGACTGCAGGTCGCGCACCCAGGCGTCATTGGCCGGCCGCATCGCCAGATGCGCCGCCATCACAACAGCCTCGGGCGGGCTGAGCGTGCCGGCCGCATAGGCCAGCAAACGTTCTTCGGAGGGATTGCGCTGAGGTTTCATCGCGCAGCGTCCTCGGACGGCGCGAGGATCAAACGAAGCTTGGTCATGGCGTTACGAATACGGGATTTGACGGTGCCGAGCGGCAGGCCGAGATGTTTGGCGATCTCTGAATGAGAGTTGTCCATGAAGAAGGCCAGACGCAGAACCTCGACATGGTCGGCGCTGAGCCGCGCCAGAGCGTCGCGCACGCGGTCCGCGTCTTGCGACATCGACAGCAGTTCATCGGGCCGGCGGACGTCGTCCCCCGCCAGCTCGATTTCGGGCGTCGGCAGGGGACGCGCGTCACGGCGCAGCATGTCAAGCCGACGGTTGCGAGCGATGGTGAAAATCCACGTGGCGGCGCGCGCCTTGGACGAATCAAACAGATCGGCCTTGCGCCACACGGTCAGCATGGCGTCCTGCGCGAAGTCTTCGGCCGCTCCGGGCGTCGCGCCCGACTTGATCAGCCAGGCCTTCAGCCGCGGTGCGAAATAGGCGAAGAGTGCAGCGAAGGCGTCACGATCGCGCCTCAGGGCGATCTGTTCGATCAGCCGATCGTGCAGCAGCGGATCAGGCAAGCTGTCGAGCGCCTTCACGCGGTTGGACCGACATGGCGTTGATGCGAAGGATAACGGCTCGGCATGCATGAACACTAATACGCTCAGCGGAAATGTCTGGATCAATCGCGATCCGAACATGACGGCGACCCGTAATCCGTTCATGCCCTAGCGATTGCGCTGCGGCGTATCTTTCGGAGTTTTCATGCCTCTGTCGTCCGCGACGCCCTCTGCCGAACGTCAAAAGATCGCTGTGGTCGGATCTGGCGTCGCCGCGCTGTCTTCGGCTTGGCTTCTGTCGAAACGCCATGACGTGACGCTTTACGAAAAGGGCGACCGCCTGGGCGGGCATTCGAATACGGTGATGGCCAGCGTGCCTTCCGGCGACATTGCGGTCGACACTGGCTTCATCTGCTTCAATGACGCGACCTATCCCAATCTGATCGCCCTGTTCGAGCATTTGGGGATCCCGACACGCGCGACGGATATGTCGTTCGCTGTTTCACTGGATGACGGACAGTTCGAATATGCCGCGCCAGGCTTGTTTGCTCAGCGTCGCAATGCCCTGCGTCCTCGCTTCTGGTCGATGCTGAGCGAAATCCTGCGCTTTTATCGCGACGCGCCAAAGGATTTGGCTGCAATGTCCGATTCCTCGCTGACGCTCGGTGACTATCTAAAGCGGGAAGGCTTCAGCGAGGCGTTCCGCGACGATCACCTGTTGCCTATGGCCGCCGCGATCTGGTCATCGCCGGCGCACACGCTGATGGACTATCCGGCCGAGTCCTTCATCCGTTTCTGCGGTAATCACGGCCTGCTGAAACTGGTGGGGCGGCCGCTGTGGCGCACCGTCGAGGGTGGCAGCCGCGTCTATGTCGAACATCTTGCTCGTGCCATCCAGGACATTCGGCTGGACCACAGCGTCACGTCCGTGCGGCGTAGCGACCATGGCGTCTTCGTTCACGACAGCCAAGGCGGGGTCGAGTGCTACGACCAGGTCGTGATCGGGTCCCATGCGGACCAGGCTCTGGCGATGCTGGCCGAACCAACGGCGCGCGAGAAGGCGCTGCTCGGCGCCTTCCGGTACAGCCGAAATCTGACCGTCCTGCATACCGACGCCGGGCTGATGCCGCATCGCCATCGCGCCTGGGCCAGCTGGAACTATATCGGCGCGGACGACGGCCTCTGCGTCACCTATTGGATGAACCGCTTGCAAGGTCTGCCGGGCAACGACCTTTTCGTGACGCTCAACCCGCCACGTCCGCCGCGGGCCGACACGATTTTACGCAGCGAACTGTACGAGCACCCCGTCTTCGATCCCGCCGCCATAGAGGCTCAAAAGCAGTTGTGGAGCCTGCAAGGGCAGGGGGGCGTCTGGTTCTGCGGGGCCCACTTCGGCGCGGGCTTCCACGAGGATGGCCTGCAATCCGGCCTCGCCGTCGCCGAACAACTCGGCGGCGTGCGTCGCCCTTGGTCCGTCGCGAACGAAAGCGGGCGCATTCATTTGACGACGCCTATGGGCGCGCAGCTGGAACGTGCCGCGTGACACTCAGCTCGGCCCTTTATCGCGGCCGGGTTATGCACCGACGCCTTCGCCCCAAGATCCATAAGCTGAACTATCGCGTCTTCTGGCTCCTGCTCGACCTGTCGGAAATCGATGATGTGGACGCGCGCCTGCGCCTGTTTTCGCGCAATCGATTCAATCTGTTGTCCTTTCATGACAAGGATTACGGAGACGGTTCTGGCGCGCTGCGTCCTCAGGTGGATGCGTGGATGGCTCAAGCCGGCATCGACTTAAAGGGCGGAACTGTCCGCCTGTTAACCATGCCACGCGTCCTCGGATACGTTTTCAACCCGATCAGCATCTACTATTGCCATTGGCCCGACGGACGGTTGGCCGCCATGGTGTACGAGGTGACCAGCACCTTCGGCATCCGCCACGCCTATGTCATTCCGATCCCGATCGAAGATCAGGCCGCAGGCGTCATTCGTCAGGGCGCGGCCAAGGCGCTCTATGTGTCGCCATTTATGGGCATGGAGATGGATTACCAGTTCCGTGGTCATACGCCGGGCGATCGCCTCGACATGACGATCGATGGGCTAGATGCTGAAGGCGTGCTGATCACGGCCGCTATGGCGGCCAAGCGGGAACGGTTGGAGGATCGCAACATCGCGGCTGCGGCTGCAGCGATCCCGCTGATGACGTTCAAGGTGGTCGCGGCGATCCATTGGGAGGCGCTGAAGCTGTGGGTCAAAGGCGTCGGTCTGACACGGCAGCCCAAACCGGCGGGCACGCCAGTGACCATTCAACGCCAAGCTCAAGACAGCCGTTTGCAGCCCTGAACAGCGCGATCACGTTATCGCCTAAGATATATTATATGAAATATAGTGATTAGCCGGCGGTGGGACGCGCTAGGTGGCGGAAGCCATCCACTGCTCGAACAACGACTTCGGCAGGACATCGTACAGATCATCCGATGTCAGCCCCGGGCCAAAACGCTCTGCAGCATCGGAATGAAGCCAAACAGCGGCGCAAGCGGCATCGAAGCTGTCCATGCGCTGGGCGGCCAATCCGCCGATCATGCCGGCCAGGACGTCGCCGGTTCCGGCCGTCGCCAGCCACGGCGAGCCGTTTTCATTTCGGCGGATGCGACCATCAGGCGATGCGATCAGCGTCTGGGCGCCCTTCAAGACGATCGTGGCTTGTGCCTCTCGCGCCGCGTCCTGAACGGCCGTTTCACGACCTTGGGCGAGCAGGCCTGGGAAAAGTCGCTCAAACTCACCTTCATGCGGCGTCAGGATATCGTCACGATCCAACACCGCGAGTAGTTCCGCAGTCCGACCTTTGAAGACCGACAGACCATCCGCGTCGATCACCAAAACGGCGCCGGTCGAGCCAAGCGCCTGAATGTTTGCGATCGTCGCGTCGTCCAGCCCTGCGGCAGGTCCGATCACGATGGCGTCACTGCCGGTGGCTTCCCGACTTAAGTTTTCGGGTGAAGAAAAAGGCTTCAACATCACCGCTTGCACAGCCGGCGCGATCACCGACGCCGCATCTGGCGGACAGAGGATTCGCACGACTCCAGCGCCCATCCTGAGACCCGCATGAGCTGCAAGTCGCGCAGCGCCGGTGTGATGCGCCTTTCCTGAAACGACCGCCAAGCGTCCGCGCGTATGCTTGTGCGTTTCTGCGCTCGGCCAAGGCAGAAAATTGCGCCAGATCGCCGGGTCGTTGGTTTCTATCATCCGCGTTCCGATTATCCTTCGCCAGCCTGCGAAAATCGCTTGCTTTGAGCGGCCCTGCTGTGTCCCATTCGCGCCCGAGCGCCGCTGCATTCCGTGCGCCGCTCCGGGGTCGCCATGAAGAAAATCGAAGCCATCATCAAGCCCTTCAAGCTGGATGACGTCAAAGAGGCGCTCCAGGACGTGGGCGTGCAAGGCATGACTGTGCTGGAGGCCAAGGGATATGGTCGCCAGAAAGGTCATTCCGAACTGTATCGAGGCGCGGAATACGTCATCGACTTCCTGCCCAAGATCAAGATCGAGGTGGTCGTCGCCGACGACCTTGCGCCCGCGGTTGTCGAGGCCATTCAAACCTCGGCTCGCACAGGCAAGATCGGCGACGGCAAGATCTTCGTGTCCGATGTCGCCGAGGTGATCCGCATCCGCACCGGCGAAACCGGAGCCCAAGCCGTCTGACCTGACTACCCTCCCCGGCCTTCGGCCCTCGGGTCGCTGTCCGGTCTCCTCCCCAAACGACAAGAACAGGACTTTCCGAGAATGAGCGCCAGCAAGATCCTCAAAGAGATCAAGGATGGGGAGGTCCAATATGTGGACGTCCGCTTCACCGACACGCGCGGCCGTCTGCAGCACGTCACCTTCGACGTCGATTTGGTCGACGAGGACTTCCTGAACGAAGGCACGATGTTCGACGGCTCGTCGATCGCCGGCTGGAAGGCCATCAACGAGTCCGACATGCTGCTGAAGCCGGACCTGACCACCGCCTATATCGATCCCTTCTATCAGCAGAAGACGATGTTCCTGTTCTGCGACGTGCTGAACCCGGACACCGGCGAGCCTTACAACCGCGATAGCCGCTCGATGGCCAAGAAGGCGCTGTCCTACGTCCAGTCATCGGGCGTGGGCGACCAGGTCTTCTTCGGACCGGAAGCCGAGTTCTTCATCTTCGACGACGTGCGTTGGTCCACCCAGCCGCACGATACCGGCTACAGCTATGATTCGACCGAGTTGCCCGCCAACACCGGTGCTGAATATTCCGAAGGCAATATGGGCCATCGCCCTGGGCCCAAGGGCGGCTATTTCCCCGTCAATCCGGTCGATTCCGGACAGGACCTGCGTGGCGAAATGCTGGGCGTCATGCGCGATCTGGGCCTTCAGCCCGAGAAGCACCACCACGAGGTGGCTCCGGCTCAGCACGAACTGGGCCTGAAGTTCTCGGACCTGCTGACCATGGCCGACCGCCTGCAACTCTATAAGTACGTGATCCACAATGTGGCCCACGCATACGGCAAGTCGGCGACCTTTATGGCCAAGCCGATGTTTGCGGACAACGGTTCGGGCATGCACGTTCACATGTCGATCTGGAAGGACGGCAAGCCCCAGTTCGCCGGCGACAAGTACGCTGGTCTGTCGCAGGAATGTCTGTGGTACATCGGCGGCATCATCAAACACGCCAAGGCCATCAACGCCTTCGCCAACTCGACCACCAACAGCTACAAGCGTCTGGTCCCCGGCTATGAAGCCCCGGTGAAGCTGGCCTATTCGGCCCGCAACCGTTCGGCCTCGATCCGCATCCCGCACGTCTCCTCGCCCAAGGCCAAGCGCTTGGAAGCCCGCTTCCCCGACCCGATGGGCAACCCCTATCTGACGTTTGTCGCCCTGCTGATGGCCGGTCTGGACGGGATCGAGAACCGCATCGATCCGGGCGCGCCCGCCGACAAGAATCTCTACGACCTGCCGCCGGAAGAGCGCGGCTCGATCCCCGAGGTCTGCGGCTCGCTGCGTGAAGCGCTGGAGAACCTGGATAAGGACCGCGCCTTCCTCAAGAAGGGCGGCGTCATGGATGACGACTTCATCGACAGCTATATCGAGCTGAAGATGGAAGAAGTGATGCGTCTGCAACTGCACCCGCATCCGGTCGAGTTCGACATGTACTACAGCTGCTGATCACCTGATCGCAGTCAAGACAAAGGGCCGGGGATCGCTCCCCGGCCTTTTTTGCATGGCCTGGCTGTTTCGAGCAGCGACCGACGCGCCGCCGTGGCGCTAAGCGATCTCGGCTTCCAGATCGTCCGCCTTCTTGCGGCGCAGCTCGATCAGTCGCACGCACCAGATTGAAATCTCGTAGAGAATGACCAGCGGCACGGCCAGCATCAGTTGGCTGATCGGATCGGGCGGCGTGACGACCGCTGCGACCACGACCACGGCGACGATGGCGTAGCGCCGACCGGCCGCCATGACCTTGGAACTGATCAGACCGGCGAGGCCCAGAAGAGTCGTCACCACAGGAAGCTGGAAGCAAAGACCGAAGGCGAGCAGCAGGGAGGTGACCAAGCTGAGGTAGTCGGAAATCTTAGTGGTTTGCGCCACGGATATGCCGTCGGTCGCCACCTGCTGGCTCAGCGAAAACAGCATCACGAACGGCAGCATGACGTAATAGACCAGCGCCCCGCCCAAGCAGAACATCACAGGCGCGGCGATCAGGAATGGCAGAAACGCCCCGCGCTCGTTGCGATAGAGACCCGGCGCCACGAACCGGTACATCTGCCACGCCATGACAGGGAAGGTCAGGACCGCCGCGCCAAAGGCCGCGATCTTCATCTTGGTGAAGAGCTGTTCCAGCGGGGCCGTGGCGATCAGCTGGACAACGGCGGCGCTGCCTGGCGGATAAGGTTTGATCCCCGTCATCACCGCGATCAGTTCGATGGGATTGGCGTGACCGCCGGTCGCCAAAGCTGCGGCATGGATCGCCACGGCGGCCTGATACGGCTTGATCAGCGCAATCTGAATCTGATTGGCGAAGGCGAAGCAAAGGATGAAGGCCAGGAAGAAAGCCACCACACAGATAAGCAGCCGCCCGCGCAGCTCAATCAGGTGATCCATCAGCGGCGCACGCGACGCCTCGATCTCGGCCTCGTCACGATCGGAAGGCGTCACAGGTCAACGGCTTTCTTGCGCGAGGTCTTGGGCTTGGCGGCTACAGGCTTGGTCTTGGCGGCTGGCGCGGCGGTCTTCGGTTTGGCGGCTGACCGAGGTTTGGCCGTCGCCGATCCGGAGACGGACGTCCCCGCCTTGGTCTTTGGGACTGTTCGCTTGGGTTTCGTCGCCGTAACGGGCTCAACAGGCGCCGGCGTGTCAGGCCATTCGTCGGCCGCAGACGTCATGATCGGCGCCTCCGTTTCGGGCGCAGGCAGGGCAGCCGCCGCAGTCGGCCCGGTCAATCCGGCGTTGATGTCCTTGAAGGCGGCGTCCGCCTCGGCGCCCAGGGGATACATGGCCCCCTGCCCCGTCCGCAGCGCCTCGACCTCCTTGCGCAGGTCGTCCAGTTCGGACTGACGCGCCATCTCGTCGAAACTGGATCGGAACTCATTGGCCATGGCGCGCGCCTTGGCCACCATCTGACCGACGCGACGCATCAGGACAGGCAGGTCCTTTGGCCCCACCACAAGCAGGGCCACCAGACCGATCACCACTAATTCGAAACCCCCGATACCGGGGCCGAGCCCGCCCATGCGTCAGCCCTTACAGACGACGACTAGCGCTTCAGCTCTTCCTTTTCCGCCTCGGTGCGCGGCAGCGAGCTGACGCCTTCGTGCGGGCCGTCCTTCTTGTCTTCGTCCTTCAAACCGTCCTTGAAGGCGCGGATGCCCTTGGCGGCGTCGCCCATGATGCCCGACAGCTTGCCCCGGCCGCCGAACAGCAGCGCGATGACGACGATGACGATGGCCCAGTGCCAGATGCTCATGGAGCCCATGGCGTATTCTCCTCGCGGGGATCGGTCATCCGATCCCATCCACTCTTATTCGACCCGCATATAGGCGCAGTGATGGCCCCGCGCCAAGGGAGGCTGTAGGTCTGCGCGACCATGAGTCCCTCCGATCACGTCATCATCCACACCGACGGCGCCTGCAAGGGCAATCCGGGCCCAGGAGGCTGGGGCGCCGTGCTTCAGGCCGGCGGTGGCCACGAGAAGGAACTGTGGGGCGGCGAGCCCAACACGACCAACAATCGCATGGAGCTGATGGCCGCGATCATGGCGCTGGAAGCCCTGAAACGGCCCTGCAAGGTCGAACTGCATACCGACAGCAAGTACGTGATGCAGGGAATCACCGAATGGATGCGCGGCTGGAAGGCGCGCGGATGGCTGACGGCCGACAAGAAGCCTGTGAAAAACGCAGACCTGTGGCAGCGGCTGGACGCGGCGCGCCTGCGTCACGACGTGAAATGGCGATGGGTGAAGGGTCATGCTGGACATGAACTGAACGAACGTGCCGACCAACTGGCGAATCGCGGTGTCGCGGAACTGCCCCGGCGCTAGACCGCCTCCACCTCCTTGTCCGGCTCGGCTGGACCTCGGCGGACGCGCGACCCGCTCATCACCGCGCCAAACAGAGCCGTGACGGCCGCGATCTGGAACCCGTGACCGACGCCGTTGATCGGCGCGGCCGACAGCAGGAAAGCCACCACCACGGCGCCCAGGGATTGCCCGACGACCCGCGCCATGCCCAGGAAGCCTCCCGCTGCGCCGGCGCGATCTTTCGGGGCCTCCGACAACATGGCGCGATTGTTGGGCGACTGGAAAAGTCCGAAGCCCGCGCCGCAAAGGGCCATGCGCCAGATGATGTCGAAATGGCTCGAATCGGCATTGAGAAAACTGAGCGCCATCAGGCCGCAAGCAAACAGGCTAAGGCCGATGGCGCCCAGCACGCCCGCCGAATAGCGATCAGACAGATGGCCGGCCAGCGGCGCTGCGATCATGGTCGCCAGTGGCCAAGGCGTCATAAGCAAGCCGGTCTGGACCGCCGTAAGCCCCAACGCTGCCTGGAGAAAGAAGGGCAAGGCCACGAACGCCATCATCTGAGCGGTGAAGGATATGACCGAGGTTGCGACCGACAGGCTGAACATCGGTCGCGCCAGCAGGTCGAGGGGGATCAGCGGCGATGTCCGTGAGCGCTCGTGGCGAATCAGCAAGATCCCGGCTGCCAGCCCTGCCCCTGTCAGACCGAAACCCAAAACGGCCGCTTCGCCATGCGCCAGCGATTGAAGGCCGGTGATCAACAGGCCAAACGCGGCGGCGTTCAGCGCAGCCCCGACCCAATTCAGCTTTCGCGGCTGAAGTCGGTTGTGCGGCAGGGTGAAACCCGCCAGCGACACCGCTAACAGGCCTATCGGCACATTCAGCGCAAACAGCCAGCGCCAGTGTCCGACAGCCAAGATTGCGCTGGCGATGGTCGGCCCCGCCGCCGCCGCCAGCGAAACGATCACCGCGTTGATTCCGACCGCGCGACCCAGCAGTCGCTGCGGATAGGTGTAACGGACCAAGGCTCCGTTGACGCTCATGATGCCCGCTGCACCGAACCCCTGAACAACGCGGGCGAGGCTGAGCGTCTCGATGGAGTTGGCGAACACACACGCGATGGAGGCCAGGGTGAACACGGCCAGTCCCGCCTGTGACACACGCCGATAGCCAACGATTTCGCCCAGCGACGCCAGTGGCAAAAGAGCGACCACGATGGCGATCTGATAAGCGTTGACGATCCAGATCGAGGCGGCCGATGACGCCTGTAATTCCTGCGCAATCGACGGCAGGGCGACATTGGCGATCGCGCCATCCAGAACGGCAAGCGTGATGCCCAAGCCGATGGATACGATGGCCCAGTAGCGCCTAGGCGTCGGCAAACCGTCCGTGACGGCGTTCTGGCTGTCTGTCATGCCTGACGAACGCCGATGCGACCGTTGCGTTCAGACGGGTGATTGCACCGTCAGCAAGGAGCCGTTCACGCGCATCACGACGACATCCTGTCCTTCGACCGGCGCCTCGCCCACGATCTCGGCCGGCCATTCGGCCCCGGAGATGAAGACGCGGCCACGGCCCGAAACGAACGTCTCGACCACCCTCGCCCGCTGGCCGACCAGACGGCTGTCGCGGTCATTGATGTCGGGACCGTCGGGATTGGCTTTGGAGATCAGACGACGGGACAGCAGGGTGGCGATGACGGTCAGAACCGCGAAGACCGCGACCTCGCCCGGCACCCCCAACCGCACGCCCGCTGCGGTCATGACCGCGACGACGCCGGCCGAAACAGCGGGCCACAGCAGCCATTCGGTCGAGAACATCGCCTCGACCGCCAGCAGCAGGACCCCGATCGCCAACCAGATCCAGAACGGCTGGGCGACATAGAGATCAGCAAGCGACATCATGGGTCAGCCTCCTTGGATCAGGCCGAGGGTGGAACCGAGCCCCCGGCGGGGCGGCGGGGCGGCGCGGGCCGCACGGGCGGCGTCGCGGCCGAGTTTTGATCCTTGGCCAGGCTGACCATCTCGCCAATGCCGGCGATCGTGCCGACCAGGGCTCCCATTTCGGCAGGCACGATGACAGTGCGCTGCTGCGGACTGCGCGCCAGTTCCGCGAAGGCCTCGACGTACTTCTGAGCCACGAAATAGTTGATGGCGTTGACGTCTCCGCGGGCGATGGCTTCCGACACCATGGCCGTGGCGCGGGCCTCGGCTTCGGCCTCGCGCTCGCGCGCCTCGGCGTCGCGGAAGGCGGCTTCCTTGCGACCCTCGGCCTGAAGGATGGCAGCCTGTTTGGCGCCCTCGGCGCGGGCGATGGCGGCGGATTTCTCGCCGTCGGCCTCGGTGATGACGGCCCGACGTTCGCGCTCGGCCTTCATCTGACGGGCCATGGCGTTGGTGATGTCGGTCGGCGGGGTCAGGTCCTTGATCTCGATCCGATTGACCTTGACTCCCCACGGCTCGGTCGCTGCGTCGATGACATGCAGCAGTCGCGTGTTGATGCTGTCGCGCTGGCTCAGCACCTCATCCAGTTCCATTGAACCGACGACGGTCCGCAGATTGGTCATGCACAGCTGCGAAATCGCATAGGGCAGATCGTCGACGCGATAGGCGGCGCGGGCGGAATCCATCACCTGGATGAAGACGATGCCATCGACCTTCACCATGGCGTTGTCCTTGGTGATGACCTCCTGGGTCGGCACGTCCAGCACCTGTTCCATCATGTTCATGCGGCGGCCGACGCGTTCCACGAACGGCGTCAGAAAGCCGATGCCAGGGCTCAGCGTCTTGGTGTACTTGCCGAAGCGTTCGACCGTAAATTCACGGCCTTGCGGCACGATCTTGATCACGCTGATCAACAGCACGATGGCCAGCAGCAGCACGACGCCGGCGAAGATGGTGGTCACGTCCATTCAGATCCCTCCCTGACGCGGCAAGCTTACCCGCTACGCGCGAGCGGCGCCAGACAAACCGGGAGGACGGCCGCTTTAAAGGCCGTGCTTGGCCCGCCAGGCCGCCAGACGCACGCTGACGTCACGCTCGATGTCGCCGTAGAAAAGATTATAGGGGACGATCTTGCGCCGATCCGCCCAGCTGCCGCCAGCCGTCAAGAAATCGGCGTCCGGCGCACTATGCCACAACAGGCCGCCACGGCATTCGGTGGAGATCAACCGACCAGTGAGAGCCGGTCGGGCGCCCCATTCCAGGCCGGTCGCATTGGTCGCGCCGCTGTGCTGACGCGCAGGGGCGCGCGGCTGGCTCGCAGCACCCGTCACTGGATTCACGCAGATGGGATCGGTCGACAAGTTCACCAGATCGCCGCGATCGTCCCATTCCAGAGCGCGTCTCAGCTTTCGCCGCGCGCCCGGTTCGTCGCCGTCCTGCACCGACGCCCAGGCCACTACACATCCCGTTTGACCAGCGGCGTCGCAGGGTGAGATCGCCTGCCGGAACATCTCGCTCCCGACCAGGGTCTCGATCAGATAGGCGGCGACAAGCCTGTCCTTCAGCGCCGGTTCGGCGCGGAGTTGGTCGCGAACCAGGCGCGCCGTCAGCTCCCCGCCCTGTTCGACCCCCGCGATAACGATGGGGCCAGAGGGATGCCGCTGCAGCCACAATTCGAAGGCGGCCTTCACGTCCTCATAGGCGAAGGCGCGCGCTTCGCGCGCGTCGTCACGCAAGGTCAGTCGCGTATAAAGGCTGGCTTGGCGATAAAGCGGCGCGCTGACCCTGCCTTCTCGGGCGAAGGGCGACGCATAGTTGGGCAGCACGACGCGACGCATATAGGCGTTGGCCCGCGCATCGTCGATCGGCCCATTCCACTCGGCCCCGCCATCGAAAGTGGTCGGCATGACGAAGAAGACCGCCGCCTGGTTAGGCGCGCCCTGATCGATCAGCGCCCAGGAGGATGTCTTTCGATAGTCGGGCGCGGGCGGCGGCTTGTAGGTTTGAAACGGCACCTGCGGGTCCAGACCTGCCCTCAGGATGTCGCCGCTCCAAACCGCGACGGCCGCCGTCAGCACGAAGACGGCGGCGAAGCCTGCATATCCGACCCATTGCCTGAAGGTCAGCCGACGCATCAGCGGTACGGATCAGCCGTGGCGAGGAAGTCCTGCACGTAGCGCCGCACGCCCTCTTCCAACGGCGTGAAATGACCCTCGAAGCCTGCGGCGCGGATGCGGTCCATGCGGGCTTCCGTGAAATATTGGTAGCGGTCGCGGATCGACAGGGGCGTATCGACATAGTCGATGGAGGGCGTCTTGCCGGCGGCGTCGAAAGTGGCGAGCGCAAGATCGGCGAACGACCGCGCCTGACCCGATCCGGCGTTGAAAATGCCCGAGACCTGCGGCGACTGAAGCAGAAACTCAATGATATCGACCACGTCGTCGACATAGACGAAGTCCCGCATCTGGCCGCCATCCGCATAGTTCGGATTGTGCGACCGAAACAGGGTCACAGTCTCGCCAGCCTCGACCTTGGGCCAGATTTGAGCCACGACCGATTTCATTCCACCCTTGTGACCTTCGTTTGGGCCATAGACGTTGAAGAACTTCAGCCCCGCCCACTGGGGCGGCGCCTGACCCCGATCCGCCTGCCGAACAGCATACTGGTCAAACAGCATTTTCGAATAGCCATACGCATTTAGCGGGCGAAGCTGCGACAATGAGTCTGCATCGTCATCGTCGTTGAAGCCCGTTTCGCCGTCGCCATAGGTGGCAGCGGAAGACGCGTAGATCATCCGCGAGCCCCGAATTGCGCACCAGTCCCATAGGTCGCGCGACAGGGTGAAGTTGGTCCGCAGGATCAGGTCAGCGTCCGGCTCGGTCGTCGAAGAAATCGCGCCCATATGAACCACGGCCTCGATCCGCTCGGCGTGGCGCTCCAGCTGTTCGAACAATTCTTCGGGCGACCAGAAGTCAGCGATCGCGTGTTTGGCCAGGTTCTTCCACTTGGCCAGGTCGGCCGTCTCCAACCGATCGCAGACGACGACATCATAGGCGGTCTCGGCTGTCAGCCGCGCAACGATGTTTGAACCGATGAAACCGGCGCCTCCGGTCACGACGATCATTCTCGGCGTCACTGCGCGCTCCCTGTCATCTTCTCGATCGTTCGCGTGGTCGAATAGCCGTCCTTGAAATCCGCCAGCTTGACCTCGCCGCCCCAGCTTTCGACCAGATCGCCGCCCACGACGCCCTCTCGCGTATAGTCCGAGCCTTTGATCAGAACATCAGGACGCAACCGTTCGATTAGGGCGATCGGCGTCGGGTCATCGAAACTGGTGACGCGATCGACGCTGGCCAGCCCGCCGATGACGACGGCGCGACTGTCCAGATCATTCACAGGGCGCCCCTCGCCCTTCAGTCGCTTGACCGATGCATCGGTGTTCAGCGCCACGACCAGACGATCGCACCAGCTGCGCGCCTGGGCCAGATAGGCGACGTGGCCGCGGTGCAGAATGTCGAAGCAGCCGTTGGTGAAACCGACCTTCAGGCCCTGACGTCGCCAGCCCTCGACCTCGACCGCCAGCTCGTCGATCGGCGTCACCTTGGATACCGCAGCGGTGGCGTACTGGCTTAGTTCGGCTTCGATAAGCTCGGCGGGTGTAACCACGGCCGTGCCGGCCTTCCCGACGACCACGCCCGAGGCCAGGATGGCGAACTCGACCGCCATCTCCAGCGACGCGCCGGCGCCCAGCGCCAAACCGATGGCGGCCAGGCCTGTATCGCCAGCGCCAGACACGTCGAAGACCTCGCGCGCCCGGCCGGGGAAGTGCTTCACCGGTTCGCCGCGCCGCGCCAGGCTCATGCCCTTGCCCGCACGGGTGACGATGATCGCCTTGGCGGTCGTGGCCGCCAGCAAGGCGGCAAGCGCCATCTCGACCTCGGCGTCCGTGCCGACCGGCAGACCTGTGGCGCTGGCCAGTTCCAAAGCATTGGGCTTGATGACATCGACAGCGCCGTAGCGAGCGAAATCCCTTCCCTTTGGATCGACGACAATCGGCGCACCGGATTTCTGCGCCGCGTTCAGCGCCGAAGCCAGAAGTGCATCGCCGACGACGCCCTTGGCGTAATCTGAGAGCAAATAGACCGACGCATTTGTAAAGGCAGCCGAATCTTGGATCGAGGTCGGCGCAGCCTCGTCATCCAAACGCAACAGCTGTTGCCCTCCCGAAACGAAGCGCGTCTTCACGATGGTGGACGCGCCTGCCGGCCTCGCCACGACGTCTTCTATGTGCGGCTCGGCGGCGATCAGAGCGGTCAGTTCCGCTCCAGCCGCGTCGTCGCCGATCACGGCGCCCAGCCGCGCCACCCCACCCATAGCCGCGATATTACGCGCGACGTTGCCGACGCCGCCCGGCATGGCGACGGTGCGGCTGGTGCGGAGCACAGGGATCGGCGCCTCGGGCGAGATGCGGCTCACCTCGCCATAGACGTAGCGATCCAGCATCAGATCGCCGACGCAGGCGATCTTCAGGCCGCGCACGCGCTCCAACAGGCTTTGAAGGGCGCCCAGATCCAAGGTGTCAGACATGGGTCCGACCTAGAGGATTCAGGCGGCCTGCGCCACCGGCGC
The DNA here is from genome assembly GCF_058790795.1 of Brevundimonas sp. EU05-FHT14B07. Lineage (NCBI taxonomy): Bacteria > Pseudomonadati > Pseudomonadota > Alphaproteobacteria > Caulobacterales > Caulobacteraceae > Brevundimonas > Brevundimonas sp. EU05-FHT14B07. The sequence goes on along the minus strand of NZ_JBYTCZ010000003.1, from coordinate 215,174 downwards.
CTTGGCCCCGATCTTGATGGCCAGGTCGTCGAAGGCGATCAGTTCGGCGGCCAGGGCCTCGAACTGGCTCAGCGGCACCATGTTTGGGCCATCCGACGGCGCATTATCCGGATCCTGGTGCGTTTCCATGAAGACTGCATCGACGCCGACGGCCACCGCCGCGCGCCCGAGCACCGGCACGAACTCGCGCTGACCGCCCGACGACGCGCCCTGCCCGCCCGGCTGCTGAACGCTGTGGGTCGCATCGAAGACGACGGGGCAGCCGATCTCTCGCAGCACCGGAAGCGCTCGCATGTCGCTGACCAGAGTGTTGTAGCCGAAGCTGGCGCCGCGTTCGCAGGCCATGACGTTCGGATTGCCGGCGCCGACGACCTTGGCGATGACGTTCTTCATGTCCCAAGGAGCCAGGAACTGACCCTTCTTGATGTTGATCGCCTTGCCGGTGGCGGCGGCGGCCAGCAGCAGGTCGGTCTGGCGGCTGAGGAAGGCCGGGATCTGCAATACATCGACGACCTCGCCGACGGGACCGCACTGAACCTCGGAGTGGACATCGGTCAGGGTCGGAAGGCCTGTGACCTCGCGAATCTCGGCGAAGATCGGCATGGCGTCTTTCAGACCAATACCGCGCGCGGCGCTGGCGCTGGTCCGGTTCGCCTTGTCGAAACTGGTCTTGTAGATGATGCCGACGTTCAGCCGATCGCCGATTTCCTTCAGGGCATGGGCCGTCTCCAGCGCGTGCTGGCGGCTCTCCATCTGGCAAGGACCGGCGATGAAGGCGATTCTTGCGCCGCCGCCGATGACGACAGGCGTCCGAAGACCTTCGGACAACGTAATGACTGCGTTGGGTCGGCTCACGAGGCGGCTCTTTCGACGTTCGGTGTTGTGGAGGCGGCTTTTGCCGCAGCTATTGGGCCATCAGGTGGCGCTCTGAAGGGATGAGCGCAAGTTATCACGGAGTTCGCCCGCGTGGCCACCAAACCTGTCATCCTGTGGTTTCGCCGCGATCTGCGACTGCATGACAATCCCGCCCTGAACCACGCGGCGGAGACCAGGCGACCAATCCTGCCCGTCTACATTCTAGACGAACATTTCGAGCGGCCGATGGGCGCCGCGTCGCGCTGGTGGCTCGACAAGTCGTTGAGGGCGCTGGATGCCGCGCTTCAATATCGCGGTTCGCGCCTGATTCTGCGCAAGGGCAATGCGCTGAGCCAGCTTCAGGCGCTGATCGCCGAAACCGGCGCCGACGTTGTTTTTATGAACCGCCTGTTCGAACCAGAGGCGTTTGAGCATGACGCCGAAATCGCCCATACGCTCAAGGCGGACGGCGTCGAATGCCGTGGCTTCAATGGCGCCCTGCTCTGCCGCCCGGGCGAGGTGCTGAACGGTTCGGGCCAGCCGTACAAAGTCTTCACGCCGTTCTTGAGAGCTCTGCTGTCCACGGCCGAGGCGCCGGCTCACACAACGGGACCTCGCCAGATACAGACGCCCGAAACGGTTCAATCCGACGACCTCGACGGCTGGAAGCTGCACCCCCACCGTCCGGATTGGTCCAAGGGCTTCGACTGGACGCCGGGGGAGGATGGGGCCTCGCAGGCCTTATCCAGGTTCATACCATCCGGCCTGAAGACCTATGCGAAGGATCGCGACTTTCCCGACCGGCAAGGCGCCAACAGCCGCCTGTCGCCGCATCTTCACTGGGGCGAGATCAGCCCTTGGCGTGCAATAGACCGAGCCCAACAGGCAGCCAAAGACGGCAAGGTGTCATCGTCGGAGGCCGACAAATTCATTGCTGAGATCGGCTGGCGCGAGTTCTCCGCGCACCTGCTGCACCATTTTCCCTATCTTACCGAGCGCGCGTTCCGTCCCGAATATGACGCCATGCCCTGGTTTAAGGACGACGCGAGCCTCAAGGCGTGGCGACAGGGACGGACCGGATACCCGTTGGTGGACGCCGGTATGCGCCAGCTCTGGACGACGGGCTGGATGCATAATCGGGTTCGGATGGTCGTCGCCTCCTTCCTGATCAAGCATCTGCTGATCGACTGGCGCGAAGGCGAAGCCTGGTTCTGGGACACGCTGGTGGATGCCGACCGGGCCAGCAATGCGCAGAACTGGCAGTGGGTCGCAGGCTCTGGCGCAGACGCTTCCCCCTTCTTCCGCATCTTCAATCCCATCACGCAGGGTGAAAAGTTCGATCCCGACGGCGGCTATGTCCGTCGGTGGGTGCCTGAACTTCGCCGCCTGCCGGACCGCTGGCTACAGTCACCCTGGAGCGCACCCGCTGAAGTGCTGCGTGACGCCGGAATCGTTCTAGGGCGCGATTACCCCAAACCGATCGTCGAACACGAGAAGGGCCGCGCCCGGGCGCTCGCTGCCCTGAAGACCGTTTCCGGTCGCGGCGACGACCACAGCGACCGTGATTGACCCCCTTTGTATTCCGCGTTGAAAGTCAAAAGATGAGCGTCGCACACGCCGATATCGAAGCCGTCGCCAGCCGAACACCGCGCGTGTTCGCCATGCTGCTGCGGCTTCTGGCCGCCAACTGGACCTTCGGCCGCTTGACCGTGCAACTGCCCAATGGCGAGACCCATGTGCTTCAAGGCAAGCGGCCGGGTCCCAGCGGCATGATGACCGTGCGCGACTATCGGTTTGCACGCCGCGTCCTGGCGGCCGGCGATATCGGCTTCGCCGAAGGCTATATCGCGGGCGAGTGGGACAGTCCGCACCTGGCCGGTCTGCTCGAAACCTTGGTGGACAACTACGATCACATCCGGCGCCTGTTCGACGGCAACCTGATCATGTGGGTGGTCAACTGGCTGAGCCACCGCACCAATCGTAACAGCAAGACCGGATCGAAGAAAAACATTCACGCCCACTACGATCTGGGCAACGCCTTCTATTCCCAGTGGCTGGACGGCACGATGACATATTCATCGGCCCGCTTCAGCCGCGATGGTGAGGCGTTGGAGGTGGCGCAGCGTGAGAAATACGCCGCCCTGGCCCGAATGATGGATCTTCGGCCAAGCATGTCAGTGCTGGAAATCGGCTGCGGCTGGGGCGGCTTCGCCGAGTTCGCGGCGCGCGAGATCGGCGCCAAGGTCACCGGGATCACGATTTCCAAAGAGCAGCACGATTTCGCTCGCCAGCGCATGTTCAACGCGGGTTTGAGCGACCGCGCCGATATTCAGCTGATCGACTACCGCGATGTGCAGGGTCGATTTGATCGGGTGGCGTCCATCGAGATGTTCGAGGCTGTGGGCATGGAGTACTGGCCCGCTTACTTCGGCAAGGTCCACGACGTGCTTAAACCTGGCGGCAAGGCCGGACTGCAGATCATCACGATCCAGGACGACCTGTTCGACGAATACAATGCCCGGACGGATTTCATCCAGAAGTATGTCTTCCCCGGCGGAATGCTGCCCTCCGAAGACCGGCTGGCGCCGGTCGTGTCGAAAGCCCGACTGTCATGGCAGTCGGTGGAACGGTTCGGCCTCGACTACGCTGCGACGCTCAAGTTTTGGGATGAACGTTTCCAGGCGTCCTGGGGCGAAATCAGCAAGCTTTCCGGCTTTGACGAAAGATTCCGCCGGCTCTGGCACTTTTATCTGGCCTATTGCGAGGCCGGATTCCGCTCTCGCCGCACCGACGTCATCCAACTGAGCCTGTCTCGCCTATGAGCCCGCTAATTTCGACAATGGACCTTGCCGCGCGATTGGGCGCGCCCGATTTGCGGATCGTCGATAGCAGTTGGCATCTGGACGGCCGCGACGCGCGCGCCGATTTCGAACAGGCCCATATCCCTGGCGCAGTCTTCTTCGATCTGGATGCGATATCGGATCGCGACAGCGCTTTGCCCCACATGATGCCGACGCCAGAGGCCTTTGGGGCGGCGGTCGGGACGCTGGGCCTCTCCGTCGATGACCAGATCGTCGTTTATGATACAGCCGGATTGTTCTCGGCGGCGCGCGTCTGGTGGATGCTGAAGACGATGGGCGCGACGAGGGTTCAGGTGCTCGACGGCGGCCTGCCGCGCTGGCGTGACGACGGCCTGCCAACCGTCTCCGGGCCTTCAGTCGCAGATGCAAAAGACTTTTACGCCAACATGGCGCCCAATGCTGTCGCCTCGTTGGATGACGTGCGCGCGGCCTTGGCCCAGGATGCCCAGGTCGTAGATGCGCGCGGCGCACCACGATTCAAAGGCGCGGCGCCCGAACCTCGCGCCGGTGTTCGGAGCGGCCACATGCCCGGCGCGCGCAACCTCCCCTACGACCGATTGCTAAACGACGACGGCACGATGAAGCGTGGCTCAGCTTTGGTGCAGGCCTTTGCGGACGCCGGTGTGGATATCAGCCGCCCCGTCATCACGACCTGCGGATCCGGAGTGACCGCCGCATTACTGACGCTGGGCCTGACAGAACTCGGTCGTCCGTCGCAGCTTTATGACGGCTCTTGGGCGGAATGGGGCGCCCGAACGGACACCCCCGTCGAGACCCGCTGAGATCAGGCCGGCGGCGCCACGGGGACGACATCGTCGGCGTCGATCTGTTCGTCTTCCTCACCGCGCGAAACGACAGTCGCCAGAACCAAGTCGCCCGTGACGTTGAGCGTCGTGCGGCACATGTCCAGGAAGCGGTCGACGCCCAGGATCAGTCCGATGCCTTCAGGCGGCACCTTCACCATCACCAGAATCATCGCCACGACCGGCAGCGAACCGGCCGGCACGCCCGCCGTGCCGATACCGCCAAGGATGCAGACCAGCATGACGATGATCTGCTGCGTGATCGTCAGGTCGATGCCGAAGAACTGGGCCAGAAACAGCACCGTCACGCCCTCAAACAAAGCCGTGCCGTTCTGATTGGCGGTGGCGCCGACCGTCAGGACGAAGCGGGCGATCTTGCGCGGCAGCTTCAGCTCCTGCTCGGCCGCCTTAAGCGACACCGGCAGAGACGCGTTGGATGAAGCCGTCGAGAAGGCCACCACCATCGGCTCGCGCACGCCCTTGAAGAACGCGATCGGCGACCGTCCGCCAAGGATCCAGATCACCAGCGGGTAGACGACGAACATGTGGATCGCCATCGCGCCCACCGCGACGCCGACATAGGCCGCCAGCCGCACCAGCAGGTCCCAGCCGAACAAAGCCGCCAGGTTGAACATCAAGCAGGCGATGGCGATGGGGGCCAGTTTGATAAAGAGGTTGATCAGCTTCATCGTGACTTCGAACATGCCCTCGATGACCTGCTGCAAGCGGTCGGTCGCGGGCGACTTGGCCATCACCAGGCCGATGCCGAAGAACAGAGCAAACACCATCACCGGCAGGATCTGGTTCTCGGAGGCAGCGGTGAAGACGTTCGACGGGATCAGGTCGAGGAAGAAATCGCCCAGCTGGATGGTTTCGGGCGCGCCGCTGACGATGCCGGCGGCGCCGTCACGTCCTTGTTCCAGCAGTTGTTGCGCCAGCACCGGATCGACGCCTCGGCCAGGCTGGAAGACATTGACCATCACCAGGCCGATCACCACGGCGATGCTGGACACCAGAATGGTCAACAACAGAGTCTTGACCCCCGCGCGACCCAGCGAGCTGAGGTCGCCCATCTCGGCCACCCCGACCACCAGGGCCGAAAAAAGCAGCGGGATCACCATCATGAACAGCAGACGCAGGAAGATCTGACCCAGCGGTCCGGTGACGTTGTCCGTCAGCCAGACCACCCAGGCCGTATCCGCTCCCAGCGTCAGATTGACCAGCAATCCCCCGATCAGACCGACCGCGAAACCGATCAACATCAGCCAGTGCAGCGCAAGGCCGCCGCGTTTCGTCTCGGTCATCTGTCCCCCAGGAAGCGATGCAAGCGTCGGCGCTTATCGGATCGGCAGGCCATAGATCAAGCCGGCCGGGCGCGCGTTCCATTGTGCGTTCAAACCGCGCGCCAGGTCGAGCGCCGATTGCGACCCCAGATTCCGCTCGAAGATTTCGCCATAGTTTCCGACCGCACCCACGGCGTCCTTGGCCCAGGCGTTCGACAGCCCCAGCATGGGTCCGAACTCGCCCTCGGCGCCCAAAAGACGTCGCACGCGTGGGTCCGTCGTCGTCTTGAACTGATCTTCGGCATTGGCCTTGGTGACCCCGAGTTCTTCGGCCAGCATTAGGGCGTTTAGGGTCCAGCGGACGGTCGAGGCCCAGCGTTCGTCGCCCGCCTTGACTACCGGCCCCAGCGGCTCCTTGGACGCCACATCGGACAGGATCACATGCTCGTTGGGATTGGTCAGCACAGTCCGCGCGGCGGCTAGCGCGGAGATGTCGGCGCTGAACGCGTCGCAATCTTCACGGCCATAGGCGTCGCGCGCCGCTTCCTCAGTCTCGAACACAACGGGCCGATATTCGATGCCGCGAGACCGGAAATAGTCGGCGGCGTTGGCCTGGGACGTCGAACCCGACTGAACGCACACCCGCGCGCCCGTCAGTTCTGTCGCACTGTTCAGGTTCAGCGAGCGCCGGACCAGAAAGCCCTGGCCGTCGTAATAGTTGATACCGGCGAAGACGAACCCCTCGCCCGCGTCGCGGCTCATCGTCCAGGACGAGTTGCGCCAGAGCACATCGATGCGGCCGTCGTTCAGCGCCGTGAAACGATCCGACGCCGACAGAGGCACGAACCGCACCGCATCGGCATCGCCCAGCACCGCCGCCGCCGTGGCGCGACAGAAGTCCACGTCGAAGCCGCGCCACTGGCCGCGATTGTCGGTGTAGGCAAAGCCGACTAACCCCTGATGCACGCCGCAGTTCAGGCGACCCCGACGTTTGATGGCGGCCAGCGTCGGGCTTTTTCCGACCGCAGTCGAAGACGCTTGCGCGGGCGTGGCGGGGCCGGTTTCCGGCGCAGGGCTGGCGTCCTTGCGCCCGCAAGCCGTCGTCATCAGCACAACGGCCATCGCTCCGATCGTCCAGCACCGCATCGCGTTCCTATCCCTCGCCGCTTGCGCCCCGCTGGCTTTAGAGGCCTTTAGGGGCCGATCCGCAACCCATCGGAGGGGCCATGTCGCCGCTTTCGGACCGCACCCGCCTGATCGCCGCTGCCACGCGACGCGGCCAGGGTCGGCGCGGCGTCAATCCACCGATCGAACGCGCCTCGACGATGTTGAGCGACAGCGCGGCCGTCATGCGCGACGAGACGGACGGGCCGACCTATGGCCTCAGCGGGACCAGCGCCGCCCGCGATCTCCGCCGCGCCCTGGCCGACCTGGAGGGGGCAGAAGACGCCTTTCTGGTTCCGTCGGGTCTTGCTGCCGTCACGGTTTCGCTGCTGGCGCTTTTGAGACCGGGCGACGAGGTGATCACGACAGACGCCGTCTATGGTCCGACGCGCCGGTTCCTGAGCCGGTATCAATCGACCCGCGGCGTCACGACCCGCTTTTTGCCCGCAGACGCAGACGCGCAGGCTGTTCTGGCCGCCATCGGCGAACGCACGCGGTTGGTGCTGATGGAGTCGCCAGCCTCTCTCACATTCGAAATGGTCGATGTCGCCGCCGTGGCCCAGACCTGCCGCACACGAGGCGTCCTGACGGTGGTCGATAATACCTGGGCCGCCGGCCTGGCCTATCGTCCGCTGGCCCATGACGTGGATGTCAGTGTCCAGGCCGTGACCAAATATGTCGGCGGTCATTCGGACGTGCTGATGGGCAGTATCGCTTCAAACAATCCCGCCTGCCTGCGCGCCATCGGCGATACTATCGAGGATCTTGGCTGGCATGTGTCGCCCGACGACGCCTGGCTGGCGCTGCGCGGCCTGCGGACTCTGCCGCTGCGCTATGCCGAACAGGCGCGGTCGGCCTTGATCGTCGCGGAGTGGCTGCACGCTCGACCCGAGGTGTCCCGCGTCCTTTACCCACCCCTGCCCGGCTCGATCGGCCATGACCTGTGGCGGCGAGATTTCACCGGCGCCGCGTCCCTGATGGGCGTGGTCACGAAAGGCGGCGACAGGGCGGCGGGCGAGGCGTTGCTGAACGCCCTGACCCTATTCGGTCTGGGCTATTCCTGGGGTGGGTTCGAAAGCCTGATCACTCACGAAACCCATCAGATGGACTACCGCAACCATCCGCCCGCGCTTGAGGGCGAACTGATCCGACTGCATGTCGGTTTGGAAGACCCCTCAGAACTGATCGCCGATCTGGAACGAGGTCTCGCCGCCTTCACCGCCGCGCTCACGGTTCCTTAAGCGACGCAAAGGACTGTGCGCCCGTGCGTGAACCGCCCGTTCATATCCCGGATGATTCTCCGCCGCTGTGGGAACAGTGGGCGGCCGGCTTCGTCGTCTTCATGCTGACCGGCGCCCTTATCGCGCCCGTCATCGCGCCGACCCAGGTCGAGACGCCGATCCTGCGGTTCATCTGGTTGCCGGTCTATGCCGTCATCGCCGGCCTGATCGTCTTTCGCTTCGACAAGGTCATCCGCGCCTGGCCGGCATGGCTGATGATGTTCGCCCTGGTCGCCCTGTGCTTCGTCTCGAAATACTGGTCCATCGACCCCGAGGTCACGGAGCGCCGTGTCATCGCCATGGCGATCAACAGCGCCTTCGCCATCTATCTTGGCGCCCGCTTCCGTGACGACGCCCTGCCGCGCGTCCTGATGTACACCTGTCTGGTGATGGCGGTCGGCAGCCTGATCATGGTGTTCGGCTATCCGAAGGTCGGTGTGCACCAGTTCGACAACGCCGGCCTGTGGCGCGGCCTCTGGTACGAGAAGAACCAGATGGGGCTGGTCATGGTGGTGGGCGCCGTCTCCGCCGCAGCGACCCTGGCCGCCGATCATATCGCGGGACGCAGCCACCGGTTCTGGATCTGCCTTCTGACATTGGGCCTGACCACGCTCCTGGTGCTCGCCACCCAATCCAAGACATCGCTTCTATGCTGGGGCCTGGGCCTGGGCATGATCGGCGGATGGTGGGCGTTGAAACAGGGCGGCGCCGTCATCACCGTCATCGGCATCTGGCTTGCCGTCATCGTTGCGGCGGGCGCAACCTGGCTGTGGAACTCCGACTCCGCCGCGATCCTGGAGGCGCTGGGTAAAGATCCGTCGCTGACAGGCCGCACCCTTATCTGGGAAGCCTTGATGCGAAAGGTCGCCGAACGCCCCTGGACGGGATACGGCTTCAGCGCCTTCTGGGGCGTGGACTCGATCCCCGCGCGCGAAATCCGCATCGAGACCCAATGGCCCGTCCCCTCCGCCCACAACGGCTGGATCGACCTTCTCGTGCAGTTGGGCTGGCCCGGTGCGGCGGCTGTAGGCGCCATCATGGCTATCTCTGCGATCTTCGTCATCGCGCGCACGAACGGGCTTAGTGCGCGCGAAGGCTACTGGAGCATCTCCTATCTGTCCGCCTTCACCGCTTTGAGCCTGTCAGAGAGCGTTCTGCTGACCCACGCCAACCTGCCATGGATCCTGATGCTGGCGATTATGGCCCGCGCCGTGACCTTCGATCCGGCCCCGGTTCGTGCGCCGCTTGCTCGACCGGCCTCACGGGCCTACCAGACCCGGTCCCGAATCGCCTCAGACTATTTGAATGGCCGCCGACCTCTTCGCTTTTGACGACGAACCCGAAGCTCGCAAACCCGAGCCGCCCAAGCCTGTTGCGGTGACCCCGCCTGCGGCTGCGCCCATTATCGCCCCAACCCCCGCGCCGCCACCTGTTCAGGCCACAGCGACGACGGCAGCCGCCACCGGCTATTCCGCCTCCTCCATTGAAGTGCTGGAAGGGCTTGAACCCGTTCGCAAACGCCCCGGCATGTATATCGGCGGCACCGACGAGCGCGCCCTGCACCACCTGTTCGCCGAAGTCCTGGACAACGCCATGGACGAGGCGGTGGCGAAGCACGCTAAGCTGATCACCGTCGATCTGGACGCCGAGGGCTATCTGTCGGTGCGCGATGACGGTCGCGGCATCCCGGTCGATCCTCACCCCAAACATCCCGGCAAGTCGGCGCTGGAAGTCGTCATGACCGTCCTCCACTCCGGCGGCAAGTTTTCCGGCAAAGCCTATGAAACCTCTGGCGGTTTGCACGGCGTCGGCGTCTCGGTCGTCAACGCCCTGAGCGAAAGCGTCGAGGTCACGGTCTGGCGCGACGGTTTCGAATGGAAACAGGCCTTCAGCCGCGGCCACGTCCTGGCCCCGATCCAGCAGATCGGCCCGTCCAAGAAGCGTGGCACCCTGATCCGCTTCAAGCCCGACGACGAAATCTTCGGCATGGGCGCGGCGTTCAAGCCCGCCCGCCTGTTCCGTATGGCCCGCTCCAAGGCCTATCTCTTCCGAGGCGTAGAGATCCGGTGGACCTGCGCGCCGGAACGAATCACTGACGCCACCCCGACCCAAGCCAGCCTGCACTTCCCCGGCGGCCTGGCCGACGCCCTTGTTGATCGGATCGGCGAACTGGACACCGTCACCCCCACCTTCGCCGGCCGTGCCGAGCGTCAGGGCGAGGCGGGCGCATTCGAATGGGCCGTCACATGGTCGCCCATCGGTTTCGGCGAATCCGACGGGTTCATCCAGTCCTACTGCAACACCGTCTCGACGCCCGACGGGGGCACGCACGAAGCCGGCTTCCGCGCCGCTCTCGTCAAGGGTCTAAAATCCTATGGCGAACTGACCAACGAAAAGCGCGCCGCCATCATCACGGCCGAGGACGTCATCGCCAACGCCGGCGCCCTGATCAGCGTCTTCATCCGCAATCCCGAGTTCCAGGGCCAGACCAAGGACCGCCTGTCCTCGCCTGAGGGGACGCGCATCGTGGAGCAGTTGCTCCGTGACCCGCTGGATCACTGGCTGACTGAAAGCCCCAAACAGGCCAACGCCCTGCTTGGCTTCGTCATCGACCGGGCCGAAGACCGTTTGCGTCGCCGCAAGGACAAAGAAGTCCAGCGCGCCGCCGCCACCCGCAAACTACGCCTGCCAGGCAAGCTGTCGGACTGCAGCCGCCAGTCGGCCCAGGGCACCGAGCTGTTCATTGTCGAAGGCGATTCGGCCGGCGGCTCGGCCAAACAGGCGCGCGACCGCACGACCCAGGCCATTCTGCCCCTGCGTGGTAAGATCCTGAACGTCGCCTCGGCCACGGCGGACAAACTGCGTCAGAACGTCGAACTGTCCGACCTGGCGCTCGCCATGGGCGTCCAGCCGGGCAATCGCTTCAACATTGACGACCTGCGCTACGAGCGGATTGTCATCATGACCGACGCCGATGTCGACGGCGCTCACATCGCAGCCCTGCTGATCACCTTCTTCTATCGCGTCATGCCCGAGACCATCCGCCAGGGTCGGGTCTTCATGGCCCTGCCGCCGCTGTACCGAATTTCGGCCGGCCCCTTGAGCGAATACGCCCGCGACGACGCGCACCGCGACGAACTGCTGAGCACCGTCTTCAAGGGCAAGAAGACCGAGATCGGCCGGTTCAAGGGCCTGGGCGAAATGATGGCCTCCCAGCTCAAGGAGACCACCATGGATCCCAAGAAGCGGACCCTGGCCCGCATCACGGTCCCCGACGCCGAAACCAGCATCGAAGACCTGGTCGAACGCCTGATGGGCAAGCGCGCCGACGCACGCTTCCAGTTCATTCAGGAAAATGCGCAGTTCGTGAAAGAAGAACTCGACGTCTGAGGCCCCAGCGGCCCTTCCAACGCAAGACAACGCCTGACAAAAGGGGGCATGCAGACGCCCGCCCCCTCCGCCGCCGTGCTCGACGAACTGAAGGCCGCGCTGGGTCCGGGCGGCTGGACCCAGGATCCTGATGTCATCGCCCCGTCGCTGACCGAATGGCGCAATCGCTGGACCGGCAATACGCCGATCCTGTTGACCCCGCGTTCGACGGAAGAGGTCGCGCGCGCGGTGACGATCTGCGCTCGTGAGGGCGTCGCCATTACGTCCCAAGGCGGCGGCACCGGCTTGGTCGGCGGCCAGATCCCCTTCGGCGAGGTCCTGCTGTCGACCCGCAAGATGCGCGCCGTCCGCGATGTGACCCCGCTCGACGACGCCATGACGGTCGAGGCCGGCCTGACCCTGCTTGAGGCGCAGCGAGCGGCGACGGCGGCCGGTCGCTACTTCCCGCTCAGCCTGGCGGCTGAAGGCTCGGCAACCATCGGCGGCGTCATCTCCACCAACGCCGGCGGCACCCAGGTGTTGCGCTACGGCATGATGCGCGACTTGGTGCTGGGCCTTGAAGCGGTCATGCCCAACGGCGAAATCTTCCGGGGCCTGAAGCGTCTGCGCAAGGACAACACCGGCTACGACCTGAAACAGCTGCTGATCGGCGCCGAGGGCACATTGGGCGTCGTGACCGCCGCCACCCTGAAACTCTTCCCCATCATGCGCTCGCGCGCCGTCGCGGTGGTCGGCCTGGAAACCGCCGCCGCCTCCGTCGAACTGCTCGCACGCGCTAAGGCCGAGACGGGCGGCGGGGTCGAGGCCTTCGAACTGATGAAGCGCCTCGGGATGGAACTGGTCCTCAAGAACATCCCCGACACCCGCGAGCCGCTGGACTCGACGCCCGAGTGGTATGTCCTGATCGAGGTCGCCTCCGGTACGCCCGGCGGCGCCGAGGCCCAGATCGAGGCATTGCTGGAGGTCGCTTTCGAGCAAGGCCTGATCACTGACGCCACCATCGCCCAGAATGACGCCCAGCGCGCCGCCTTCTGGCGCCTGCGCGAGGAGCATTCGGCGGCGCTGAAGCCCGAAGGCGGCGGCTGGAAACACGACGTCTCCGTCCCGATCAGCCGCATCGCCGAATTCATCGACGAGGCCTCAGTCGCCGTCGAACGCTTCCATCCCGGCGCCCGCATCTCGGTCTTCGGCCATGTCGGCGACGGCAATCTGCACTACGACATTCTGCCGGGCGTCGGTCAGGACATCCCTGCCTTCATCGGCCGCTGGAAAGAAGGGTCGCAAGTCGTTCACGACGTTGTCGGAACCTATGACGGCTCCATCTCGGCCGAGCATGGTCTTGGCCGGCTGAAAACCGAAGAGGTCAAACGCTACAAGTCCCTGCTCGAGATCGAAACCATGGCCGCCATCCGCCGCGCCATCGATCCCAAGCGGATCATGAACCCAGCCGTTTTGTTCTAGCGACCCTAATCGCCGCTTCGCCGCAGCCGGTTCAAATCGTCATCGAAGCATCCTATGTGGGCGGCGACATTACGGAGCCGCGTCTTGCTGATTGTTCTTTCCCCGGCCAAGCGCCTCGATTTCACCGAAGCCGATGGGGCTATTCCCGGCAGCGACCGCCGGTTCGTCGAAGACACCGCCAGCCTGTCCAAAACCGCCAAGCGCCAGACCAAGGCGGATCTGCGTCGGCTGATGGGGATTTCGGACAATCTGGCGACCCTGAACGCCTCGCGCTTCAAGGCATTCGATCCAGAATCCACAGAGGGCGTTCAGGCGGCCTTCGCCTTTGCCGGCGATGTGTATGAGGGCTTGAGAGCGCGCGAACTGGACGCCGACGCCTTGGCGTTCGCGCAGGATCATTTGCGCATTCTGTCCGGCTTTTACGGCCTGCTGCGTCCGTTGGACCGGATTCAGCCCTATCGGCTGGAGATGGGCACGCGGCTGAAGACGCGTCGCGGAGCCAGCCTGTACGACTTCTGGGGCGACCGGATTTCTAAACAACTGAACGAAGACGCCGAAGGCCAGCCGGATCCGACGCTGGTAAACCTGGCCAGCCAGGAATATTTCGGGGCCGTCGATGCAAAGGCTCTGAAACTGCCTGTCGTCACGCCCCAGTTCCGGGAAGAGAAGAATGGCGAGAGCCGTATCATCTCCTTCTTCGCCAAGAAGGCGCGCGGGGCGATGGCGCGGTTCGCGATCGACGAACGCGTGGAACGGGTCGCCGACCTGAAGGCTTTCGACCGCGACGGTTATGCGTTCGACAAGGCCGCCTCGACCGACGCCGAGTGGATATTCATCAGATCGGGAAATTCTTGATCCCGACATCGACCTCCCGCTAATCTCGCCAAAACAAACGAAGGGGCGGATTCATGTCGCAAGAGCCTAAGGACTCCACGGGCGCTGACAGTCGGGCGGCACGCGGTATCGGCGATCTGAAAGGGCAGGTCGCGGTCATTACGGGCTCGACCTCCGGCATCGGACTGGCTCTGGCGCGGGCCGTGGCGGCAGGCGGTGGTGAAGTCGTTCTAAACGGCTTGGGCAACCCGGCGGAGATCGAGCGCACTCGCGCCGATCTGGAGGCCTCATCTGGCGTTCGCGTCCTCTATCATCCGGCGGACATGACGCGCGGTGACGAAATCGCCGACATGATCGCCTTCGCTGAACGCGAACTGGGACGCCTGGACATTCTGGTCAACAACGCCGGCATCCAGCACGTCGAATCCGTCGAGAACTTCCCCACCGACCAGTGGGAGAAGATCATCGCCATCAACCTGTCGTCGGCCTTTTACGCCACGCGCGCGGCGATCCCGATCATGAAGGCGCAGGGGCGCGGCCGGATCATCAACATGGCCTCTGCGCACGGTCTGGTGGCCAGTCCGTTCAAGTCCGCCTATGTCGCGGCAAAGCACGGCGTCATCGGCTTCACCAAGACCGCAGCGCTGGAACTGGCGCGCGACAACATCACCTGCAACGCCATCTGCCCCGGCTTTGTCGAGACGCCGATCGTGACCAAGCAGATCGCGGATCAGGCCCGTACGAGAAACATGACCGAGGAGCAGGTGCTGACGGACGTGATCCTGGCGGCCCAGCCGACAAAGCGGTTCGTCACGACGGAGGAGTTGACCGGCATCTTCCTTTACCTGGTCAGCGACCTCGGCGCCTCGGCCAACGGGGCCAGCTTCTCCATCGACGGCGGCTGGACCGCGCAGTAGCAAAGGAAGGCGGCGGTCATGGCGATTTTCAAGCGCAAGACCGCCGAGGCGGCGGGCTCAGTTCCCGCCGCTCCTGCCCGACGGCCCATCTGCCTTGCGCTTCAGGGCGGCGGCGCACACGGCGCCTTCCAATGGGGCGTACTGGATCGTCTGTTGGAAGACGATCGGCTTGATATTCGAGCGGTGTCCGGCGTCTCAGCGGGAGCGATGAACGGCACGGCCTTGGTTTCAGGCCTGGCGTCAGGAGATGGCCGCGCCGCGTTGGACAAGCTCTGGCGAGAGGTCAACCAGTCCGGCGGTCGCAACGTCTTCGGCGACAGCGCGATCTGGACTGCGACGCGGACGCCCGACTGGATCAAGGACAACCCATTCTGGCGCGCGGGCGAGACGCTGGCGATGTCAATGAGTCCGTATGAATTCAATCCGCTGAACCATAATCCTCTGAAACGGGTTTTGCAGGCCTCGGTCGATTTCGGCGCCGTTCAGGCCTCGGACATCCGGCTTTTCATCGCCGCCACCGCGGTACGCCAGGCGAAGGCGCGCATCTTCCAGACGAACGAGATCAACGCCGATGTCCTGATGGCGTCGGCGTGCCTGCCCCATCTGTTTCAAGCCGTGGAGATCGACGGGGAGCCCTATTGGGACGGCGGCTATCTGACCAATCCGCCGCTGTGGCCGTTGACCGGAGACGACACGCCGGACGACGTGCTGTTGATCACACTCAATCCGATGGTGCGCGACGAGACGCCGAAAAGCGCAGGCGATATCGTCGATCGGCTGAACGAGATCGTCTTCAACGCGCCGCTGGTCGCCGAGCTGCGCGCCATCGCGCTGGCGGGTGAACTGATCGAACACGGGCAGTTGAAAGGCGGCGGCGCCGGACCTTATCGGCATGTCCGACTGCACGCCATTGAGGCGGACGGCTGGCTCTCGGACCTGTCGCTGCGATCCAAGTTCAACACCGAATGGGGTTTCCTCAACGACTTGAAGGCGCGGGGACGCGCGGCCGCCGACGATTGGCTGGACGCGTGCCTGGGCAGCGTCGGACGCCAGTCCAGCGTCGATCTTCAGGCCCGCTTCGGCTAACCGACGAAGCCTGCGGCGCGGCGCAGACGGTCGTTGATGGCTTCACCCAGTCCTGTCGTCGGGATCGGCGACACGGCGATACCCGTCGGCCGTGTGCGGTCGGCCTCGCGCAGCAGTCGGAACAGATTGGCGGCGGCTTCGCGCAGGTCGCCCGACGGGCTCAGACTCCAGCGCGGCTCACCGGCGTCAGGGCCAAAGCCGAGCAGGATCTCGCCGTCCCGCGCAGCGCCGGCCTCGATGCGAACCGGAGCATCCGGTGCATAGTGCAGGGTCAGTCGCCCGGGCGAACGATGCCCCTCTACGCCCTCTTCAATGGGACCGACGACCGCCTCGATCTCGGATCGGGTGATGGCGCCTGGACGCAGCAGGGCGACCCGTCCCCCCAGCACCGAAACGACCGTGCTTTCCAGACCGACCTGACAAGGCCCGCCATCGACAGCCGCTGAGACTGCAAAGCCCGTCTCCTCGACAGCATCTGTGAAGGTCGTCGGGCTCGGTCGGCCGGAACGATTGGCCGAGGGGGCCACGACCGGGCCGCCAAACGCCGCCAACACTTCCCTCGCTACCGGATGCGCCGGAACGCGGATCGCGACGCTGTCCAATCCGGCGCGCGCCAAGTCGCAGACACTGCGCATGTCCAGGATTGGCGTGATCAGGGTGAAGGGTCCGGGCCAGAAGGCGTCCGCCAAGGCAAGTCCGAGCGGGCCGAGCTCGCCAATCTTGGCCGCCGCATCGACATCCACAACATGCGAAATCAGCGGATTGAACTTCGGCCGCCCTTTCGCGGCGAAGATGGCGGCGACCGCCTCGGCATTGCTTGCGTCGGCGCCCAGTCCATAAACGGTCTCGGTCGGCAGCAGGATCAGATCGCCGTTCGCCAGCGCCTGGGCGGCTTGCAGCGGCGTTTGGCTCACGGTCTGCGCGGGATGATCGGGATCATCCGGTGCAGCACATTGTCCCGATCAATGAACTGATGCTTCAGCGCCGCGATCACATGCAGGGCGATCAAGACATAGATACCCTTCACCGCCAGTTCGTGCAGCCCCATCAGGCTGCGCGCCGCTTCACGCCCGCCGCCGACGGGCAGCAGGGGCCAGGAGAAGAGGCCGAACCACTCGATCACGCGCCCGCCCGCCGATGATGCGAGCCAGCCGGTCATCGGAATGACGATCAGAGCCAGATAGAACAGGACGTGCGTCGCGCGCGCCGCCACCTTCTGCCAGCGCGGCAAGGCCGACGGCAAAGGAATCGCCGGATGCGCCAGACGCCATCCGATCCGCGCAAGGGTCAGCACCAGTATCGTCAGACCCAGCGACTTGTGCAGCATGACGAACTGGCCCGAAATCGGCCCTTCCGTATTCTCATGCGCCGTGATCAGCAGCACCTGCGCCAGAACGGCGGCGGCGATGCCCCAATGCATCAGCAGGGAAACGACCGAATATCGATTGCGGGGCTCGCCCATGTCTTCCCTTCCGCGACGGCACGGCGTCACCATGCATTCAGCCACTTTGCACTGAGACGGGGCGCGTCGCCAAGACGCTTGCAGCGACAAGCCCCGACGCGGCACTTAGGCCGCAAAGACGATTGAGGAAACCCATGACCTATCGCGCGCCCGTTCGAGACCTGGCCTTCACTCTGGAATCCGTCGCCGGCATGGCCGACGTGGCGGCGACCGGCGCCTTTCCCGACTATGACGCCGATGTCGCCGGCGCCGTTCTGGAGGCGGCGGGACAGTTCTCCGAAGAGGTGCTGGCGCCGCTAAACCGGATTGGGGATCAGAAGGGCTCGACCTACGCCAACGGCGCCGTCACCGCCGCGCCTGGCTTCGCCGACGCCTATCGCCAGTTCGCGGCCGGCGGCTGGACCGGGCTGTCGGCCTCGACCGAAGCCGGCGGACAGGCCCTGCCCAAGGCGCTGGAACTGGCGGCCTATGAGACCGTCCATGCCGCCAACATGGCGTTCGGCCTGTGCCCCATGCTGTCGCTGGCCTCGATCGAGGCGCTGGAGCAGGTCGGGACGGATGAGCAGAAGGCCAAATATCTGACAAAACTGGTCAGCGGCGAATGGACCGGCGCCATGGTGCTGACTGAGCCGGGCGCCGGATCGGACCTGGGTTCGCTGATCACCACGGCGACGCCGAACGGCGACGGGACCTATGCGCTGAACGGGCAGAAAATCTACATCACCTGGGGCGACCACGACGCGACCGACAATATCGTGCATCTGGTGCTGGCCCGCCTGCCGGACGCGCCCAAG
The DNA here is from genome assembly GCF_058790795.1 of Brevundimonas sp. EU05-FHT14B07. Lineage (NCBI taxonomy): Bacteria > Pseudomonadati > Pseudomonadota > Alphaproteobacteria > Caulobacterales > Caulobacteraceae > Brevundimonas > Brevundimonas sp. EU05-FHT14B07. The sequence continues at coordinate 196,984 of NZ_JBYTCZ010000003.1, read as the reverse complement.
GGGCCAAAGGGCATCAGCCTGTTCCTGGCGTCGAAGTTTGCGGTGAAGGAAGACGGTACGCTCGGCGACCGCAACGCCTTCCGCCCGGTCGGCGTCGAGCACAAGCTGGGCATCCACGCCTCGCCGACCTGCGTCATGAGCTATGAGGGGGCGACCGCCGAACTGGTCGGTCAGCCGAATCAGGGCCTGGCCCATATGTTCGTTATGATGAACGCGGCGCGCCTGGCCGTCGGCGTCGAGGGCGTCGGCATCGCCGAACGCGCCTATCAGCACGCCCTCGCCTATGCCTTGGACCGCCGTCAGGGTCGCTCGGTCTGGACCGGCGAGGTCAACGCCCCGATCTTTGACCATCCCGACGTGCGCCGCATGCTCAGCGTCATGAAGACCAAGATTTCGGCGGCGCGCGCCGTGTGCCTGTCGACCGGCGTCGCCGCCGATCTGGCCCGCCACGCCGGGACCGAAGAGGAACGCCGCCATTGGAAGGGACGCGAAGACCTGTTCACCCCGATCGCCAAAGCCTGGTCCACCGATATCGGCTGCGAGGTCGCCTCGATGGGCGTCCAAATCCACGGCGGCATGGGCTTCATCGAGGAGACCGGCGCGGCGCAATACTATCGCGACGCCCGCATCGCCCCGATCTACGAAGGCACCAACGGCATTCAAGCCATGGATCTGGTCGGTCGCAAACTGTCAATGGACGGCGGCGATGCGGCCAAGGCGCTGATCGCGGACATGAAGGCGACGCTGGTCGATCTCGGAAAGCTCTACAGCGGCAAGCCCGTTGAACGGTTCGCCACCGCCATCGAGGCCGTCGAGGATGCGACCCTGTGGCTGCTGGATCAGAAGGCCGATCCGAACGCGGCGGCCGATGTGCTGGCGGCGGCCGACGCCTATCTGAAACTGCTGGGCGATGTGACCGGCGGCTGGATGCTGGCCAAAGGCGCGCTTGCCGCCAAGGCGAAGCTGGACGCCAACGACGGCGATGCGGTTTGGCTGCAGGGCAAGCTGGACCTCTACGAAGTCTATGCCGCCAATGTGCTGGGCCACGTCTCCAGCCGACTGGCTGCCGTGGGTCAGGGCGGCGACCTGCTGCGGCGGATGACGGTGGACGCGCTGGCCGGATGATCGGCTCGGCGTTTCTCCGTTTGACGTAGAGGGGGCCGGACCTTCAAGGTCCGCCCTTCAAACAAGCAGGGAGCGTCCGATGAATCGTCGGCAACTGATCATGTCCACGGCGGCGACCGCCCTCGCCGTCTCGGCCTCCCCCGCGCTCGCCCGTCAGTCCACCGGATCCCCCATGCCTCAGCCGCCCGTCGCCAAGAAAATCCCTGTCGTCATCGAACAACTGGGCCGCACCCGGACCGACGACTATCAGTGGATGAAGGACGACAATTGGCAGGCGGTCCTGCGCGATCCGACCCTGATCAAGGCCGAGGTCAAGGAACACCTGACCGCCGAGAACGCCTACCGCGAGGCCATGATGGCCTCCACCCTGCCCTTGCAGGAGACGATGTTTGCCGAGATGCGCGGTCGCATCAAGGAAGACGACAGCTCGGTTCCCGCGCCGGACGGCGGCTGGAACTACTATGTCGAATACCAGACCGGCGATCAGCACCCCCGCTACATGCGCGTCGAGCGTCAGGGCACGTGGATGGTCGACGGTCAGCCGGTGACGAAGAATTTCGTCATGGCCCCCACGCCTCAGCTGCTGCTGGACGCCAACGAACTGGCCAAGGGCAAGGCCTATTCGGAAGTGTCGGCTGCGAGCCACAGCCCGGATCATACGCTGTTCGCCTATGCCGAGGACGCCCAGGGTTCCGAGGTGCACAAGATCTACGTCAAGGATCTGGCGACCGGCGAGGTCCTGCCCGAGGTGATCGACAGCGCCACCGGCGACTTCGTTTTCTCGCCGGACAGCCAGTGGATCTTCTGGACCAACCGCGACGACAACGGCCGTCCGGACAAGATCTTCCGTCGCCCGGCGCGCGGCGGCAAGACCACCCTGGTCTATGAGGAAGCCGACGACGGCATGTTCATCGGCGTGGGCCGCACCGCCGACGACCAGTTCATCGTTATCGGCATTCAGAACCAGGAAACGTCGGAAGCGCGCTATATCCCCGCAGCATCTCCGACGGCCGAACCCGTCGTGCTGGAGCAGCGCGTGGTGGCGACCCGCTATGACGTCGATCACTGGGGCGACCGCTGGGTGATCCGCACGAATGCGGACGAGGCCATCGATTTCAAGATCGTCCAGGCTCCGACCGCGACGCCGGCCAAGGCGAACTGGACCGATCTGGTGCCGCACACGCCGGGCCGCTTCATCGAAGGTCTGGACCTGACCAACGCCCATCTGGCGCGTCAGGAACGTGCAGACGCCAATACGCGCATCATCATCCGCGACCGGGCCGGCGCCGAGCATGAGATCGCGGTGGACGAACCGGCCTTCGCCCTGTCGCTGGCCGGCGCCTCCGAATACGAGACGACGACCACCCGATATACCTACAACTCGCCGTCGACGCCGACGCAGACGTTCGACTACGACATGGCGTCTCGAGAGCGGACCCTGCGCAAGACGCAGCAGATTCCGTCCGGTCACAACATTGAAGACTATGTGGTCGAGAGGCTGAACGCGCCTGCTTCGGACGGCCAGTTGGTGCCGGTCACGGTGCTGCGTCGCAAATCGACGCCAGTCGATGGTTCGGCGCCCCTGCTGCTCTACGGATACGGCTCCTACGGCATCCCCATGCCGGCCAGCTTCTCGACCAACCGGCTGTCGCTGGTGGATCGCGGCTGGATATACGCCATCGCCCACATTCGGGGCGGGTCCGACAAGGGCTGGGGCTGGTTCCTGGACGCCCGGAAGATGACGAAGAAGAACACCTTCACCGACTTCATCGCTTCCGCCGAACACCTGATCGACAAGAAGTACGCGACGGCTGGAAACATCGTCGCTCAGGGCGGATCGGCCGGCGGTCTGCTGATGGGGGCGGTCAACAATATGCGGCCCGACCTGTGGGCCGGGATCATCGGTCAGGTGCCGTTCGTGGACGTGATCAACACCATGTCGGACACCTCCCTGCCGCTGACGCCGCCCGAATGGCCCGAGTGGGGCAATCCGATCGAGGACCCGGCCGCCTACGATTACATGATGAGCTACAGCCCCTACGATCAGGTCGAGGCCAAGGCCTATCCGGCGGTGCTGGCGACGGGCGGCCTGTCCGATCCGCGCGTCACCTACTGGGAGCCGGAGAAGTGGGTCGCCAAGCTGCGACCCGCCACCACCTCGGGCAAGCCCGTGCTGTTGAAGATCAACATGGAGGCCGGTCACGGCGGCGCTGCCGGGCGCTTCGACTATCTGAAAGAAGTCGCCCACGACTACGCCTTCGCCGTCTGGGCCATCGATAAGGGGTGGAAGCACGCGTGAGCGGACTGATGGTTCGCGACGCCGGTCCCGACGACATTGCGGCGATCACGGCCATCTATGCCGAAAGCGTCGCCAATGGGCGCGGCACCTTCGAGCTAGAGGCGCCTGACGAGACCGAGATGGCCGCAAGGCTCGCCGCCGTCGAGGCGCTCGGCCTGCCTCGCCTTGTGGTAGAGATCGACGGCGCGGTCGCCGGATACGCCTACGCCGGGCCTTTCCGCACCCGTCAGGCCTATCGCTACATGGTCGAGGACTCCATCTACGTCGCGCCCTGGGCCAGGGGACGCGGCGTCGCGGGCGCTCTGCTCGATGCGTTGATCGTCCGCAGCGAAGTGATGGGTCTTCGTCAGATGGTCGCGGTCATCGGTGATGCGGAGAACGTCGGCTCAATCGCGCTGCACCGCACGCGGGGCTTCACCGACGCCGGCGTCTTCAAAGCGGCCGGATGGAAGCATGACGACTGGCGCGACGTGGTGTTCATGCAGCGGGCGCTGGGCGACGGCGGCGCGACAGCGCCCGACGCGCCGGGCCTGTCCCTTGTCGACAAGAAGCCGCTGCGCTGACGCATTGCGACGTCATCACCCGACGCCTATCGTGACGCCGTGAAGATCGTTCAATCCCTGTTGCTGTTGATCGGCGCCCTCTCGGTGCTGGCGCTCGGCGCTGTCGGCGCCTCGGCGTCGCCGGCAGCCGCCGCGCCTTGCCATGAGACGGGCCATGAGACAGGCCAGTCTTCGCCCGACCAGACCCCGAACCATGCGCCCAAGGCCATGAAGGCGATGATCTGCTGCGTCGCCTGCGTAGCGACACCCACGCTGGATCCTGCGCCCCTATCCGGCCCGGCTCCTTCGCCCTCGCGCATCGCTGCGGTTCCGGCCGCCTTGCCAGTCGGGCAACTGCTGTCGCCCGAACCCGGACCACCCCGCCTCCTGATCGTCTGACACACCTCGCGCCTCTCGCAGGGCGCACTCCGTCACGATCATCAGAGGAGGCCTCGAATGGCTATCCGTATTCTCGTCGGCGCCTGCGCCGGCGCTTCCCTGCTCGCCCTGGCTCAGGCCGCGGCGGCGCAGGATCATTCGCACCACGCGCCGCCGACCACGCCAGCCGGCAATCCGCACGCGGGTCACGACATGGCCATGTCATCGGCCGACCCGATGACCGATCACGCCAGCATGGGTCACACGATGACCAGCCCGTATGGCCCCTGGCCCATGAGCCGCGACGCCTCAGGCACCGGTTGGCAACCCGATGCGGGCGAGCACGGCGGCGTCCACACCGTCCGTGGCGACTGGATGGTGATGACCCACGCCATGCTGAACCTGGTCTATGACAGCCAGTCTGGGCCGCGCGGCGGCGACAAGACCTTCGTCGCCGGCATGTTGATGACCTCGGCGCGCCGTGACTTCGACGACGGTTCGACGCTGAACCTACGCGCGATGCTCAGCCCCGACCCCCTGATGGGCAAGTCCGGCTATCCGCTGCTTCTGGCGGCGGGCGAGACGGCGGACGGGGTCAATCCACTGGTCGATCGACAGCATCCGCACGATCTGTTCATGGAGCTGTCGGCCAGCTATTCGAAGCGCCTTTCCGACAAGGACAGCGTCTATGGCTATATCGGCCTGCCGGGCGAGCCCGCCTTCGGCCCGCCCGCCTTCATGCACCGCATGAGCGCGATGGACAGTCCCGAGGCGCCGATCACCCACCACTGGCTGGATTCGACCCATATCGTCTTCGGCGTGACCACCTTGGGCTGGGCGCACGACCGCTTCAAGATCGAGACCTCGGCCTTCAAGGGACGCGAGCCGGACGAGGAGCGATGGGGCATCGATTCGCCACGGCTGGATAGTTGGTCGGTGCGGGCTGCTTGGAACCCGACCGGCAACTGGTCGCTGCAGGCGTCCTACGCCGATGTCTCCGCGCCGGAACAGCTGGAGCCCGACGAGGACGAAACGAAATGGTCGGCCAGCGCCATCCACACCCGCCGTCTGGGCGATGACGGCTGGTGGTCCTCGACCCTGGCCTGGGGCCGAAAGACCAACGACCACGGTGAATCGAAGGACGGCTGGTTGCTGGAAACGGCGATCCATCCGAACGACCGCTGGACGGTCTTCGCCCGCGCCGAACGGATCGAGACGGATGAACTGGTTCCCGGCGTCAGCGGCGGTCACGGCCCGCTCTATACGGTGGGCAAGGCGTCGGTCGGCGTGGTCCGCGACTGGCGGATCACCGAACACGTCCGGTTCGGCCTCGGCGGTCTCTATGCCATGAATCGCGTGCCGACGGCGTTGGAGGCGCTGTACGGCGGCGATCCCGACGGGGCGATGCTCTTCGTGCGGCTGAAGATCGACTGATCTAGCTCAAGGCCTGTCCGGCTTCGGCCGGGCGGGCCGGCGGCTGGTCCAGAAGCCGCAGCGCTTCATAGCCGACCAGGACCACGCCGAGCACGAGCATCAGCGCTCCGGCGATCAGCACCAGGCGCACGTGCCGGTGCAGGTGATAAAGCAACTCGCCGATCATCGACGGTCCCGCCGCATTCGGATCGTGCCAATTCGATCCGTTCCGGACAGTCTACTGCAAAACGCGGACCCGATGGAGTCTGTGAGAACCGCGTTCCGTCAGACCAGCCGGCTTTGCACCACCGCCGCGCCGATGAAGCTGGCGAACAGGGGGTGCGGCGCGAACGGACGGCTCTTCAGCTCGGGATGATACTGAACGCCGATGAACCAGGGGTGGTCCTTGCGTTCAACCGTCTCGGGCAGGACGCCGTCAGGCGAGAGACCGGCGAAGACCAGCCCGCCCTTCTGCTCGATTGCCTCGCGATAGTTGATGTTGACCTCGTAGCGATGGCGGTGACGCTCGCTGATCGCGGTCGAGCCGTAGATCTCAGCGATCTTAGATCCCGCCGACAAGGTCGAATCATAGGCGCCGAGCCGCATGGTGCCGCCCAGGTCGCCGCCCTGCTGACGCAGGACGCGTTGGTTGCCCTGGGTCCATTCGGTCATCAGGCCGACGACCGGCTCGGCGGTCGGGCCGAACTCGGTGGACGAGGCCTTGGGATAGCCAGCCAGGTTCCGCGCCGCCTCGATCACCGCCATCTGCATGCCGAAGCAGATGCCGAAATAAGGGATGTTGCGTTCGCGGGCGAAGCGGGCCGCCTCGATCTTGCCTTCCGAGCCGCGCTCGCCGAAGCCGCCCGGCACTAGGACGGCGTGGGCGCCCTGCAGCCGTTCTTCGCAGGCCTCAGGGTCGCCTTCGAAGGTGTCGGCCTCGACCCAGTCGATGTTGACCTTGACGTTGTTGGCCACGCCGCCGTGGTGAAGCGCCTCGATCAGGGACTTATAGGCGTCCTTGAGGACGGTGTATTTCCCGACCACGGCGATGGTGACCTCGCCATCGGGCTGCAGGCGGCGACGCGCGATCTCTTGCCAGCCGGTCAGATCCGGCTCGGGCGCGTCGTTTATGCCGAAGTGCGCCAGGACTTCGCGGTCCAGACCCTCGCGGTGATAGTCCAGCGGCACGGCATAGATGTCGGCGGAGTCCATCGCCTGGATGACGCCGCTTTCGCGCACGTTGCAGAACTGGCCGATCTTGCGCTTTTCCTCGGCCGGGATCGGCTGCTCGCAGCGGCACAGCAGGATGTCCGGCTGAATGCCGATGGAGCGCAGCTCCTTGACCGAATGCTGGGTCGGCTTGGTCTTCATCTCGCCGGCCGTCTTGATGAACGGCAGCAGGGTCAGGTGGACGAAGCACGACTGACCGCGCGGCAAGTCCTGACCCAGTTGGCGGATGGCCTCAAAGAAGGGCAGGCCCTCGATGTCCCCGACCGTGCCGCCGATCTCCACGAGGACGAAATCGACGTCATCGCCGTCATCAGTGAAGGCAGGCGTCAGGCAGAAGGATTTGATCTGGTCGGTGACGTGCGGAATGACTTGGACCGTAGCCCCCAGATAGTCGCCGCGCCGCTCCTTCTCCAAGATGGTCGAATAGATTCGGCCCGTGGTGATGTTGTCGGACTTGGCGGCCGACACGCCGGTAAACCGCTCGTAGTGGCCCAGGTCCAGGTCGGTCTCGGCGCCGTCGTCGGTCACGAAGACCTCGCCGTGCTGATACGGGCTCATCGTGCCCGGATCGACGTTCAGATAGGGGTCGAGCTTGCGCAGGCGGACCTTGTAGCCGCGCGCCTGCAAAAGAGCGCCGAGAGCGGCGGAGGCGAGGCCTTTTCCTAGCGAGGAAACCACGCCGCCGGTGATGAACACATAGCGAGCCATGGGGGGACACCTTACTCCATGATTCGCGGCTCGGTCATGCCGCCGTCGAATCGAACTGTTGATCAAAAGAAGAAAGCGCGCCCTGCGGCGCGCTTTCGGAAACTCGGGTCTTTGTCTGAGCCTTACTGAGCGGGCTGTTGGGCCGGCGCCGGAGCGGTGGAGGCCGACGGCAGGCTGGCTTCCAGATCATCCAGCGACGGCGTCGCCGGTTTGGCGGGCGTAGCGGGCTGTTGCTGGGCGGGCTGTTGCGTTTGGGTCTGCGGCGTCGTGGCCAACGAACCCACAGCGTCGGCGTCGATGCCGGACACCGAGGCGCGATCCATATTGCCGACGACGGTCAGAATGATCGTCAGGGCGAACAGCGCGGCCGCAAGCCACCAGGTGGTGACGGTCAGAAGATTGCCTGCCCCGCGTGCGGTCATGAAGCCCGACGGACCGCCGCCCATGCCCAGGGCGCCGCCCTCGGACTTCTGAAGCAGGACGATGCCCGTCAGCGCGATGGCGACGATGATGATGGCGACGAGCAGGATGGTCTGGAGCATGGCGTCATTCATGTGGGCGCGGATATGCGCCGATCAAGCGGCGGCCTCTATCATCGAAGCGCGCCAGGGGCAAACGTCACGCGGCGGCGTTGACGATCGGCATGAAGTCCTCGGCCTTCAAGGACGCGCCGCCGACCAGGGCGCCGCCGACTTCCGGCGTAGCCAGAATGTCGCGCGCATTCTCCGGTTTGACCGAACCGCCATACAAAATGGGCGCGGTGCGAGCGCCCTCTCCCAGCTTTTCGACGATGGAGGCGCGCACGGCGGCATGCACCTCGGCGATCTGATCCAGCGTCGGGGTCAGGCCCGTCCCGATGGCCCAGACGGGTTCATAAGCCACCGCGAAGTCGCGCTCGGCCAAGCTGGACGGCAGCGAGCCCGCGACCTGGCCCGACACCACGGCGATGGCGTCGCCCGCTTCCCGCTGCTGCAAGGTTTCACCGACGCACACGATGGGCTCCAGTCCGGCAGCGATGGCGGCCTCGACCTTGGCGGCGACGTCCGCATCAGTCTCGCCGAAAGCCGAGCGGCGTTCGGAATGCCCCAGAATCACCACGGTCGCGCCGGCGTCGAGCAGCATTTCGGCCGACACCGAGCCGGTGAAGGCGCCGGCGGGCTTCTCATGGCAATCCTGACCGCCCACGCCCACGCCGCTGCCTGCCAGCGCGGACTGCATACGCGAGATCAGCGTCGCCGGCGGGCATAGCACCACACGGCATCCCTGCTCCGTCGTTCCGACGGCGTCCCTGATCGCCTCAGCCTGCGCCAAGGCGGCCGAGACGCCGTTCATCTTCCAATTGCCGACGATCATCTTCACGGATTGTTTCATGGCCGCCTGTCTAGAAGGCGAAAACCGCCAAGCCAAGAGGCGCCGCCGCAATCCGGACACGAAGCCATCCTTGCAGCGGCGGCCCCGCCCCGACTATACGCGACGATTGACGCCAATATCGGCCAGTCCCGGGTTTTCGAATGCTCACCGCCTTCCGCGCCTTCTCTCGATCCAAATGGGCGGCCGCCCTACTTGTCCTGATCGCGATCAGCTTCGTGATCGTCGGCGCGCGGATGGACGTCTTCTCCAACCTTGGACCGAAACACGTCATCGACGCGGGCGACCGCTCGATGAACGAAGTCGAGTTCCGCACCGCCTTCGATCAGGTGCGTGAACGGTTGCAGCAGCAGGTCGGCCGTCCCCTGACGAACCAAGAGCTGGTTGCAGAAAACATCCACGTCCGTTTCCTGACCGAGCAGACGCAACAGCTGGGTTTCCTGAACTGGGCCTACAAGGCGGGCATCCGCCCGGGCAAGGAACTGATCGTCAAGCAAATCCGCCAGATCCCGGCCTTCTTCAACTCGGTCACCGGCCAGTTCGACCAGCAGGCCTATGAGGCGGCTCTGGCGCAACAGAACCTGACCCCCGCCATGCTGGAGCAGGACCTGCGCGATCAGTACGCGACGGAGCATTTCGGCGCCGCCGTCTTCGCCGGCGCCCGCGTGCCGCGCATCTATGGCGCGCTGCTAGCCGGTTCCGCCTTCGAAAGCCGCGACGGTCGTTGGTTCGAGGTGACCCCCGCGATGGCCGGTCAGATCCCCGCCCCGACCGACGCCCAGTTGAACGCCTTCATCCAGGAGAACGCCGACCGCCTGCGCGCGCCCGAGTTCCGCATGGTGTCGGTGGTTCTGTTCACGCCTGAGGCTTCGGCCAATGCGCCGATCTCGGAAGACCGCATCCGCGAGCGCTTCGAGTTCAAGAAGGACACGCTGAGCAAGCCCGAGACGCGCTCCTTCGTCACCCTGACCGCGCCGAACCGCGAGACGGCCCAGAAGATCGCCGCCGCTCTGCGCGCGGGCCAATCGCCCGCCGACGTCGGTCGCGCCAACAACATCACCCCGGCCGCCTTCAACGAGACCCCTCGCTCCGCCATCGGCGACGCGGCGACCGCAGCCGCCGTCTTCGGCCTGCAAGCCAACCAAGTGTCCAATCCGGTCCAGGCCGGTGTCGGCTTCGCCGTCGCCAAGGTCACGGCGGTTCAACCCGCTGCGCCCGCAACGCTTGACAGCGCTCGCGAGGAACTGATTCAGGAACTGCGCGCCGAGGACGTGAAGACCCAGACCTACGCCAAGGTCGAGAAGTACGAAGCCGCCCGCACCGCCGGCAAGAATCTGGCTGACGCGGCGCGTGAAGCCGGCGGTCGCGTCGTCGATCTGCCGCCCTTCACCAAGGACGGCAAACTGCCGAACGGTCAGGCGCTGAACGCCCCCCCGCAAATCTTCGAGACGGCCTGGAGCCTGACCAAGGGCGGCGAAAGCGACGTCATCGACGCCGGTCAGGGCCAGTATTTCGCCGTGCGCGTCAACGACATCCGCCCGTCGGCCCTGCCGACCCTGGCCGAGGTTCGCGAGCCCCTGGCCGCCCAATGGATCCAGCGTGAGACCATGCGTCGCCTGTCGGCCAAGGCTGAAGAACTGACGACCCGCGTGCGCAATGGCGAGGACATCGCCGCAGTCGCCCGCTCGGTCAATGCGCCGCTGACCGTGCGCACCGGCGTCATCCGCAATCAGCAAACCCAGGAAGCCCTGGGTCAGGGCGTGCTTCAGGGTCTGTTCGGCCAATCCAAGGGCCAGGCCTTCTCACAGCCGGCGTCGCAGACTGCCTATGTGGTCGGCCGCGTCGACAACGTCCGCGCCGCCAGTCCGGCCGTGGCCGGACCACTGGCCGAGCAGGTCCGCCCGCGCCTGACCCAGGAGTTGGTGCAGGCGATGGTCGAATCGTCGGTCTCGGCGGGCGCCCAGCGCTCCAAGGCCAAGAACGACCCGGCCCAGGCGCTGTCGGCCTTGGGTCTGTCGGGTGGCGCAACGCCCGCCGCACCGGCGCAATGACCGACGACGCTTCGCGCGACGTCACGTTCGACGCCTTCGCCGCCGGCCTTTCGGCCGGTCGGCCGCAGGTTCTGGTTCGGCGGGTCATCGACGACCTGGAAACCCCGGTCTCGGCCTATCTGAAGCTGGGACGCGACCGGCCGTACGCCTGTCTGCTGGAATCGGTCGAGGGTGGCGCGGTCAAGGGTCGCTACTCCATCCTGACACTGGATCCCGATGTGGTCTGGCGTTGTCGATCCAACGCGGCGGAACTGTCGCGCGGCTCAGCCATAGGCGAAGGTCGGTTCACGGCCGACCCCCTGCCGGCGCTGCAATCCCTGCGCGCACTGATCACGGCGTCGAAGTTCGATCTGCCGGAGGGATTGCCGCCGATGGCTGCCGGCCTGTTCGGCGTCTTCGGCTACGACATGGTGCGACTGCTGGAGCCGCTGGGCGCGCCGAATCCTGATCCGCTTGATCTGCCCGACGCCGTGCTGACCCGGCCGTCGCTGGTGGCCATCTTCGATTCGGTCCGTCACGAGATCATTCTGGTGTCGGCCGCCTATCCAGACGCCGGAATCTCCCCGCAAAAGGCGTTCGACGCCGCGACGGCGCGGCTGGACGCGTTCGAGACGGCCTTGCGCGCCCCCCTGCCCGTCCGCGCCGCCCCGCAGCAAACGCCGGCTCCCGTCTTCACCTCGCCGGTGGACGAGCCGGCCTTCGGCGAGATGGTCGCCAGGGCCAAGGACTACATCGGCGCCGGCGACATTTTCCAGGTCGTCCTCAGCCACCGCTTTTCGGCGCCGTGGACGGACGATCCGTTCGCCTTCTATCGCTCGCTGCGTCGCCAGAACCCGTCGCCCTATCTGTTCTATCTGAACTTCGAAGGCTTCCAGCTCGCCGGCTCCAGCCCCGAGATTCTGGTTCGGGTGAAGGACGGCGAGGTCACGATCCGGCCGCTGGCCGGCACCCGCATGCGTGGCGCGACGCCAGAGGCGGACAAGGCGCTGGAAGTCGAACTGCTGGCTGATCCGAAAGAGCTGGCCGAGCACCTGATGCTGCTGGACCTTGGCCGCAACGATGTGGGCCGCGTCGCGGCGCCTGGCACGGTCGAGGTCACCGAGAGCTTCGTCGTCGAGCGCTACAGCCAGGTCATGCACATCGTCTCCAACGTGCGGGGCAAGGCTGACCCCAGGCTGGATGCGGTGGACACGCTGCTAGCCGCTCTGCCAGCCGGGACACTGTCGGGCGCGCCCAAGGTGCGCGCGATGGAGATCATCGACGAACTGGAAAGCGAAAAGCGCGGCGTCGGATACGGCGGCGGCGTCGGCTATATTTCGGCTGGCGGCGAGGCGGACATCTGCATCACCCTGCGCACCGCCCTTTTCGCCGACGATCGGATCTTCGTTCAGGCCGGGGCCGGCGTCGTCGCCGACAGCGATCCTGCGGCCGAATATGCCGAGACCCAGCACAAGGCGCGGGCGCCGATGCGGGCGGCGGAAGACGCCTGGCGCTTTCGCACCGGCAATCGCTAGCGCGAAATTGTCATCGCCGGGTCGTTGAACTGCACGCCGGGGCCGATGATGACGACGCCGGCCATCAAAATCGCTGCGGTGGCCGCGAGCGCGGCTGCGCCAAGCGCGGCGACGGGGTTGGGCCTGGTTTCGACCACGACCAGCTTCGCCTTGGCGGCGGCGATCTTGGCGGCGATGTCTTTTTCAGCGGCGAGTTTCACTCGCCGAGTACTAGTCCCGTCGAGTTAAAATGCGCTTTAAGGCCGCGCCCGCTTGGCGCGGACGCCCGTCACGCCTAGAAGCCAAACCATGATCCTCGTCGTCGATAACTACGACAGCTTCACCTACAATCTCGTCCACTACCTCGCGGAGTTGGGCGCGCCGACGCATGTGGTGCGCAACGACGACCTGTCGGTGGACGAGGCGTGGGCGCTGAACCCCGCCGCCGTTCTGCTGTCGCCCGGCCCGTGCGCGCCCGATCAGGCCGGCATCTGCCTGCCGTTGATCACGACCGCGCCAGAGTCCATGCCGATCCTGGGCGTGTGCCTGGGTCATCAGGCCATCGGCCAGGCCTTCGGCGGCGACGTCATCCGCGCCAAGACCCTGATGCACGGCAAAACCTCGCCGATCCTTCATGAAGGCCAGAGCGTCTTCGCCGGCCTGCCCTCGCCCTTCACCGCCACACGCTATCACTCGCTGGCGGTAAAGCGCGAAACCCTGCCCGATTGCCTGAAGGTCACCGCCTGGACCGCCGACGGCGAGATCATGGGCCTGCAGCATCGCACCCGTCCGATCCACGGCGTGCAGTTCCACCCGGAATCCATCGCCACCGAGCACGGTCACGACATGCTGGCCAACTTCCTTGAGATCGCCGGCGTAAAGCGCCTCGCGGCCGCCTGACCATGGGCGACGGGTTCAAGCCGATCCTCGCCCGACTGGTCGAGGGCCATCCCCTGACGTCCCAGCAGGCGCACGACTTCTTCGCCGCCTGCCTGCGCGGCGAGCCGACCCCGTCGCAAGTCGCCGCCGCCGTCACCGCCATGCGGATGCGCGGCGAGACCGTGGACGAAATCGCCGCCTTCGCGGGCGCGATGCGTGAAGCCGCCCTGACGCTGGATCATCCCTATGAGGTGATCGACACCTGCGGCACCGGGGGCGACGGTCAGCACACCTACAATATCTCGACCGCCGCAGCCCTGGTTCTGGCCGGCGCCGGTCTGAAGGTCGCCAAGCATGGCAACCGCGCAATGTCATCGAAATCAGGCTCTTCCGACGTCTTGTCGATCCTAGGCGTGAACCTGATGGCGTCGCAGGCGCAGCAGAAGAAGGCGTTGGACGAGGCCGGTATCTGCTTCCTGTTCGCGCCCGCCTATCATGGGGCGATGCGTCACGTCGGGCCGGTGCGAGCCGAAATCGGTTTTCGCACCGTCTTCAACCTGTTGGGACCGCTTTCGAACCCGGCGTCTGCAAGGCGACAGATTATGGGCGTCTATGACCCGCGCCTGCTGGAGCCGCTGGCCGAGGTGCTGGGCCGGCTCGGCGCCACACGCGCCTGGACCGTTCACGGCCAAGGCTTGGACGAACTGGCGACTTCCGGCCCCACGGACGTCGCCGAATGGAAGGACGGCGCGGTTCGTCGCTTCCAGGTCACGCCCGAGGACGCCGGCCTGCCGCGCGCCTCTATCGCAGACATTCGCGGCGGCGACGCCGAGGAGAATGCCGTCGCCCTGCGCGCGCTTCTGGCCGGCGCGGCCGGCCCCTACCGCGACATCGTGCTTCTGAACGCCGCCGCCGCCCTCGTTGTGTCCGATCGCGCGGCCGATCTGGCCGACGGCGCCGCGCTCGCCGCTGCCGCCATTGACGACGGTCGAGCCGCCGAAGCGTTGGATTGCCTGGCCCGCATCACCTCCACGCCGCTGGAAAGCGAAGAGCCCGCATGACCGACGTTCTGGACCGTATCGCCGCCTACAAGCGCGAGGACGTCGCTGCCCGCAAGGCGGCGACCTCACAGGACGCCGTCGAAGCCCTGGCCCGCGCCGCATCGGCCCCGCGCGGCTTTCGCGCCGCCTTGGAGCGCGCCGAAGAAGAAACCGGTCGTCCCGCCCTGATCGCCGAGATCAAGAAGGCCAGTCCATCCAAGGGTCTGATCCGTCCCGACTTCAATCCGCCGGCCCTGGCCCGCGCCTATGAGGCCGGCGGCGCGGCCTGTCTGTCGGTGCTGACCGATGGCCCCAGCTTCCAAGGCGACGACGCCTATCTGGGCCAGGCCCGCGAGGCCGTCGCCCTGCCCTGCCTGCGCAAGGATTTCCTCGTCGATCCCTGGCAGGTTGCCGAAAGCCGCGCCCTGGGCGCCGACTGCATCCTGATCATCTTGGCCATGGTCGATGACCGGTTGGCCGCCGAGCTGCTGTCGGAAGCCGAACGGTTCGGCATGGATGCGCTCATAGAGACCCACGACGAGGAAGAAATGGCGCGCGCTTGTGCGCTTGGTGGCGATCTGGTGGGGGTCAATAATCGTTCGCTGCGCACGTTTGAGGTCGATCTGGAAACCACGGAGCGGCTGTCCATGCTCAGCCCGGTGCGCGCTCTGCTGGTTGCGGAGAGCGGCATCTTTACGCCCGACGACGTGGCGCGGGTTTCGGCGGCGCACGCCCAGGCGATCCTGGTTGGCGAGAGCCTGATGCGGCAGGCCGATGTCGAGGCGGCGACCCGTCAGTTGCTGGCGGTCTGAGCCGACACGCGGCGGCAAGCCTCGCCGTTAAGTTGACATTAGCAAGGAACACTTACAGAACATCGACAAATGTTCACGGCCCGTTCCGATTCGTCGGCGGGCGCATGAGGGCCTGGCGATGCTCACGCGCAAACAGCACGAACTGCTGATGTTCATCCACGAACGCATCCAGGAGACCGGCGTCTCCCCTTCGTTCGACGAGATGAAGGAGGCGCTCGATCTGGCCTCCAAGTCTGGCATTCACCGGCTGATCACAGCGCTGGAGGAACGCGGTTTCATCCGCCGTCTCGCTCACCGCGCCCGCGCGTTGGAAGTCACGAAGCTGCCCGAACAGGCGACGGCCGGCGCGCCGCGCGGTCGCGCCGGGTTCAAGCCCGACGTCATCGAGGGCGGCGGGGGTGTCCGACCTGCGGCCCCGATGGCGGCCAACGACACCCGCGAACTGCCGCTGATGGGCAAGATCGCCGCCGGCACGCCGATCGACGCAATCGAGCATGAAACGGCGCGCTATCCGGTCCCGGAATCCATGCTGGGTTCGGGCGAGCACTATCTGTTGGAGATCGAGGGCGACTCCATGATCGAGGCGGGCATCCTGAACGGCGACATGGTGGTGATCAAATCGACCGACAACGCCGCCTCCGGAGAAATCGTGGTGGCTCTGGTGGAAGGCGAGCAGGCGACGCTGAAGCGCCTTCGCAAGAAGGGGGCCTCGATCGCGCTGGAACCCGCCAACCGCAACTACGAGACCAAGATCTACGGCTCGGATCAGGTCGCGGTCCAAGGCAAGCTGGTCGGCCTTATGCGCCGCTATCACTGACGTCCGGATCGGACTGACGCGCCCAGGGGCGGTCGCCGCGAACGTCGGCCGTCCACACCGCGCGCCATCGATTCGGCTCGCCCGAACGGACGCGCCACAACTCTACTGCCCCGCCTCGCGCAAAATCCACCCCGTCCAGGACAAGGCGATCCTGACAGGCGCTTGGAATTGAGGTGACGACAGCGCGGACGCTGACGACGGGCGCTGCGCGGCATAAAGTCTCCATCTGATCTGAGCTCGGCGACTTCCGCCCCCACCAGATCGCCACGGGCACCGCCTCTTCGGTGCCCGGTCGACAGGAAAAGCGGTCGCAGACCCAGCCCGTCTCCGACCGGTCCGTCATGATCAGCCCTCGTCGTCGCGACCAGAGATCCACCGCAAATTCACGCACGCCAGGCCGTATGACGACGGCCGCCCAGTCACGGTGAAAGGCGGCGTTTGTTCCGCCATCGCCAATCCAGAGGTTCGGCGTCGGCGCACGCGGCCAGATCAGGACGGCGGCTGCGAAGGGCAGTCCCATCCATCGCAGGCGGCCCTGCCACAGACAGACAAACAGCACGCCCAGAAAGGCGATCGGCAGGACATAGTTCGGCGCGCTGGCGACCGTTCTGACCGCCCCAGGCAACCCCGCCGTCCAGGCGCCGATCGCCAGCATCAGATCGACGCCCCATCCCGCGACCGCCAGGAACGGTCCCCCCAGCCCCAAAGGCTCAAGCGCTGCGCCCAAGGCAAGCGCCGGCATCAGGATGAAGTCCGCCACGGGCGACGTGCCGAGATTGGCGAGCAGTCCGTACATGGCGGTGCGGTTGAAATGCTGCATAGCGAACGGTCCCGTCGCCAATCCTGCGACGACGCTGGCCGCCACAGCCGCCGTCAGCCACCCGCCCAGCCGTTGGACTGCCAGGATCGGCCAAGGCGCGGATATTTCGCGCGGGCGCTTCGGCCAAGCCTCGACCAGGGCGACCAAGGCCGCAGTCGCCGCGAACGACATCTGGAAACCCGGCGTGACGATGGCTTCAGGCTGTATGGCCAAAACGATGAAGGCCGCCACAGCCAGGCCATGCATGGTCACCGCCTGTCGATCCAGCAGGATGGCCAGAAAGGCGATGGAGGCGGTGGTGGCGGCCCGCTCGGCCGGGGGCGGCGCGCCCGACACCACCAGATAGACCCCGACCGCCGTCAGGCCCGCCAAGGCCGCGACCTTCTTGCCGTGAACCCGCAAGGCCAACCAGGGCCAGGCCGCCACGCCCAGCCGCACGGCGAAGAAGACGAAACCGCCGACGATCGCCATATGCAGCCCTGACACCGACAGGATGTGCGCCAGGCCGGAATCGCGCATCACATCCATGTCCTCCTGACTGATCCAGCTTTCGTGGCTGGTCGTCATGGCGGCGGCGATCCCGCCGGTCCGTTGGCCGAGCCTTGCCACGATCCGCTCGGCCAATGCGAAGCGCGCGGCGTTCACCACCATTTCAAGTCGAAGTCGCCACGGCGGCGGGGCAAGCTCGGCCGTACGCGTGTCGCCCAAGGCGAACGCAACGCCTCCCATCCCCTGAAAGAAGGCGTTGCGCCCGAAATCGTAGGCGCCAGGGCTGGCCGGCGCAGGCGGCGGATTCAGAATGCCGAACAGGCGGATCGCTTCGCCGGGCCGCGGCGGGTCGCCCCGCACCGTCGCCCGCAGGCGCACCGGCGTCTGTTCGGGCGTCAGTCCGCGAATCCAGACCGGCGCGATCACGACCCGCGCGCCTCGCTGACCCGGGCTGTCGACATCGACGACCCAGGCTTCGATCACGGTCGGTTCGCTCAGGGCGGGCGCGATCGGCGCAGCGACGGCTTCGGTGCGCACCTTGGCCGCCGCCAGCCCGCCTGTAACGCAGGCCAGAATCAAGAGCAGCCAGGTCAGGCGCCGCGACCCGCCGCGCCGGCGCGCCACGACCCACAGCCCAAAGGCCAAGGCGGCGCCCAGCAACAAGGGCCACAAGACCGGCTCGGCTCGCAGCGCGAAATAGATGCCGCCGCCCGCGCCGAATGCGACCGGCGCCCATAGCCGCCATCTCAGGGTCTGGGCGGCGACCTCGGCGTCCAGCCAAGCGCGCAATCGCGCGGCGGGGGTAGGTTTTGCCGCATCGGGGCGTATAAGGGCCTCGCTTACGGACCCCTCCCCCATGACCTCACCTTCCTCGACTGTCGTCACCCGCTTCGCCCCCTCGCCGACAGGCTATCTGCATATCGGCGGGGCGAGAACCGCTTTGTTCAACTGGCTGTACGCCAAGAGACACGCTGGGCGTTTCCTGATCCGCGTTGAGGATACCGACCGCGAACGCTCGACCGATGAGGCGGTGAAGGCCATTTTTGACGGCCTGAGCTGGCTGGAGCTGTTCGCCGACGACGAGCCGGTGTTTCAATTCAGCCGAGCCGACCGCCACCGCGAGGTGGTCGATCAACTGCTCGAAACCGGCCACGCCTACCGCGACTTCAACTCGGCCGAGGAAACCGGTCGTCTGCGCGATGAGGCCAAGGCGGAGAAGCGCACTTTCGAATCGCCCTGGCGCGAACGCGAGCCGACCGTGGACGACCTGGCCCTGCCGCACGTCGTGCGCTTCCGCCGGCCAAAGGCGACGACGGTCATGGTGGCCGATGAGGTCCAGGGCGACGTGAGCTGGTCGACCGAGGACCTGGACGATCTGGTGCTGCTGCGTTCGGACGGCGCGCCGACCTATAATCTCGCCGTCGTTGTGGACGACCACGACATGGGGGTGACCCACGTCATTCGCGGCGACGACCATCTGAACAACGCCGCGCGTCAGAGCCTGATCTACGATGCGCTGGGCTGGACGCGTCCGACCTTCGCCCACATCCCCCTGATCCACGGACCGGACGGCGCCAAGCTGTCGAAGCGTCACGGCGCACAGGCGGTGCATGAATACGCCGAGATGGGCTACTTGCCCGAGGCCATGCGCAACTATCTGGCCCGCCTGGGCTGGTCGCACGGCGACGACGAACTGTTCAGCGACGCCCAGGCCATCGAATGGTTCGACCTCGCCGGCATCGGCAAGGCGCCGGCCCGCCTGGACTTCGACAAGCTGGCCCATGTCAATTCGCACTGGCTGCGCCTCGCCGACGACGAGCGGCTCGCCAAGCTGACGCTGGATGCGCACCTGCAGAAGGGCCACGCCCTCGCAGAGGCGGACGAAGCCCGGCTTCAGCGCGCCATGCCTTTCGTCAAGGATCGCGCCAAGACAATCCTCGATCTGGCCGACCAAACCGCTTTCGTACTGAAATCTCGCCCGCTGACGCTGGACGACAAGGCGAAGGCGCTATTGTCGGGTGAAACCTTGGAGCGCCTCACCCGTCTGCGCGAACGGCTGTCCCTGTTCCAATCCTGGGATGTTTTTGCGCTGGAAGCCGAGCTCAAGGCCTTTGCGGAATCCGAGGGCGTTGGGTTCGGAAAAATCGGCCCGCCGATGCGCGCAGCGCTTACCGCAGGGTCAACATCACCTGATATTGCACGAACTTTGTCGGCTCTTGGGCGCGACGAAAGTCTCGGGCGCTTGGATGATGCGCTGCAACAGACTAAGTGATCACCCACAAACCAAAAAGCGGCCGACGCCTCCCCGCGCCTGGACGTGTGATGCAAAGGGGCATTCATGACTGAACAAGCCAAACCCGCCGGCTCGGCGACCCTGTCCTTCGAGGACAAGACGATCGAGTTGCCGGTCCTTTCGGGCTCCACCGGCCCGGACGTCATCGACATCCGCAAACTCTATGCGGGAACGGGCGCCTTCACCTTCGATCCCGGCTTCACCTCGACGGCGGCCTGTGAATCGGCCCTGACCTATATCGACGGCGACGCTGGCGTGCTGCTGCACCGCGGCTATCCGATCGACCAGCTGGCGTCGAAGTCGAACTTCGTCGAGGTCTGCCACCTGCTGCTGCACGGCGAACTGCCGACCGCCGCCCAGTACGAGAAGTTCGAAAACAGCATCACCACCCACACGATGCTGCACAGCCAGTTCGATCGCTTTTTCGAAGGCTTCCGCCGCGACGCCCACCCGATGGCCATCATGGTCGGCACCGTCGGCGCCCTGTCGGCCTTCTATCACGACAGCCTGGACATCCACGATCCGATCCAGCGCGACATTTCGGCCATTCGCCTGATCGCCAAGATGCCCACGATCGCGGCCCGCGCCTATAAATACCACATCGGCCAGCCGTTCGTGTCGCCGCGCAACGACCTGTCCTACGCCGAAAACTTCCTGCGCATGTGCTTCGCCGTTCCGGCCGAGGACTATCATGTCGATCCGGCCCTGGTTCGCGCCATGGACCGCATCTTCACCCTGCACGCCGACCACGAACAGAACGCCTCGACCTCGACCGTGCGTCTGGCCGGTTCGTCGGGCGCCAATCCGTTCGCCTGTATCGCCGCCGGCATCGCCTGCCTGTGGGGCCCGTCGCACGGCGGCGCCAACGAAGAGGCGCTGACGATGCTCAAGGAAATCGGCACCCCGGACAAGATCCCGGAGTTCATCCAGGGCGTGAAGGACCGCAAGTACAAGCTGATGGGCTTCGGCCACCGCGTGTACAAGAACTACGACCCGCGCGCGAAGGTCATGCAACAGTCGGCCTATGAAGTGCTGGCCGCCACGGGCCGAGAGAACGACCCGCTGTTCCTGGTCGCCAAGGAGCTGGAGAAGGTCGCCCTGTCGGACGAATACTTCACCTCACGCAAGCTGTTCCCGAACGTCGACTTCTATTCGGGCATCACCCTGTCGGCGATGGGCTTCCCGACCACGATGTTCACCGTCCTGTTCGCCCTGGCCCGCACCGTGGGCTGGATCTCGCAGTGGCAGGAAATGATGGCCGATCCGTCGCAGAAGATCGGTCGCCCGCGTCAGCTCTACACGGGCCCGACCCAGCGCGATTACGTGCCGATCGAACAGCGCGGCTGAGACGAAGACTAGAATGCAGAACGCCGGGGAGACATCCCCGGCGTTTTTCTTTGTCGTCAGACCAGCTTCAGATCCGCAAACCGGGCAGCCAAGTCGTCCAGATCCCGGTGCATATGGGCCACGCCGATCGCAGCAGCCCCCAGAGCCACGTCGTCGCTCTCGACGGCCATGGACAGGGCCAGGCTTTGGTCGATCGCGCCCATGGGCTGGGCGGCCTTGCCCTGAGACAGAGCCTTGAGTTGCTCCACCGCCCGCTCCGCGTCCTGCGACCAGGGATCCAGCCGTGCGCCCGCGCCCTCAGCCTGGAAACCGCGCCCCAGGATGACGATGTCGCTGCGCACGCGCCAGAACGCGCGCACAAGCGCGGCTCGATCCGCCGTCTCGCGTTGCGGGCCGGGCAGATCGATGACGTTCTTGGCGGCCTGACCCAACGCATCCAGCCGCCGCTTCAGATCGGCATGACGGCGCGAAATCTCGGACGCATCCTGTGAAGAGGGCTTTGCGACCAAAGCCAACAGTACCGCCGCCTCGCCTGCCGCCTCGCGCGCCTGAAGCTTGAAGGACTGCCTGGCATGGCGCGGAAACAGGGCCAGGATCGCGAGAACCCCGACGCCGCTGCCGACCAGGATTTCCATCACCCGATCCAGCGCCAGGGACGCCGGCCCTTCCGCACCCGTCCCGCCGGCGATGACGATGGTCGCCGTCACGGGCGCGACCTTCAGCCATGGCCGCCCGGTTGCAAAGAAGGCCAGCAGCCCCGCCGAGACGGCGATGCTCAGGGCCATGCTTTCCAAGCCCGGCGGGCGAAGGAAGGCGAAGACCGCCCCTGCCAGCGCTCCGGTCGCCGTGCCGATGGCCCGGTCACGCGCAACTGTGAGGACGCCGCCGCCGACGCTCGCCTAGATGACGACGATGGCGGAAATCACGCTCCAGTAAGGGTGCGGCAGGTTCAGCCAGGTCGCGAGGTAGAGCGCGGCCATCGCGCCCACCGCCATCTGCAGCGCGGCACGGACCTCAGCCGCACGTCGCGGACTGAGCGCCCGCGCCATCGTCAGTTCGCCGATTTGGCGGAAATGACCCTGAGCACGGCGTCGGCAGCCAGTTCGGACGGGTCCGGACCTCCGCGCCCCATCAGGTCCAATGCCGCCGTCTGGCGACGCGCCTGTTCGGCCGCCAGGGCCGGGTCGGCCAGCAGCCGACCGACCGCCGCCGTCAGGATGGTCGGGGTCGCCTCGTGCTGGATAAACTCGGGTGCGATCCGGTCGTCAGCCGCGACATTGAACAGGGTGATATGTTTGGCGGTCACGAACCGCTTCATCAGCTGATAGCTGAGCCCGTCGATCTTGTAGGCGATGACCATCGGCGCGCCCGCAAGCGCGAGCTCGGTCGACACGGTGCCGCTGGTGGCCAGGGCGACAGTCGCGGCGCGCATGGCGTCATACTTTTCGGCTTCGTCGACCAGGTGAACGCGGAATGGCCAGGCGGCGACGCGGCCTGCAACATCGTGAGCTACCGTCCCCGCGGCGACCACGGCGACTTCCAGACCAGGATTCGTGGTCTTCAGTTTTCTGACCGTCGCCTCATAGACGGGGGCCATTCGGGTAATCTCACTGGGCCGGCTGCCAGGCAGCACCAGGAGGAGCTGCGTATCGGCGGCGATCCCATGACGCGCGCGGAACGCTGTGCCGTCCGCAGCATCCACATTCACATGAAGCGCTGACGAACCGACCACGGTCGTAGGCAGGCCCTCGCGCTCGAACCAGGGCGCATCAAAGCCATAGAGGGCAAGAAGATGGTCGACGGCGCCTGCCAAGGTTTTGGCCCGGCCCGGCCGCGAGGCCCAGACCTGAGGCCCGACGTATTTGATCAGCGGCAGGTCCGGCCGCGCGGCCCGGATCGCCTTGGCCACACGGATGGTGAAGCCCCAACTGTCAATCAGCACCACGGCGTCGGGCTTTTCCCGCTCGGCCAGCGCCGCCGTCTGCTCGACGCGCCGCTTGACCTTGCCATAGGCGCGCAAACCCTCGATCCAGCCCAGGATCGAGAGTTCGGCGATGTCGAACGGGCTAACCACGCCTTCGGCCGCCATCTTGGGTCCGCCGACGCCGACAAAGGCCACACCGTCGCCTAACCGCACCTTCAACGCCCTGGCCAGACCGGCGCCCAGCGCATCGCCAGAAGCCTCCGCCGACACCAACATGATCTTTAGCGGACGGCTCACCGATCCTCGCCCCAGACGAACAGGCCCAGACGGTTCGCCGTCTCGACGATGGCCGCGCGATCAATCAGGATCAAACGTCCGGCCACCCCGCCGATGCCCGCCAGACCCGCCGCCGCCGCCATTTCGACCGTGCGCGGCCCGATCACGGGCATATCGACGCGCAGATCCTGAATGGGCTTGGGCGCCTTGCCGAGCGCGCCCCTGGGGTTATCAACCGCTCCACGCAAGTCGGCGGGCAGATTGGCGACGCGGGTCAGCATCGCGTCCGTACCTTCCTGCGCCTCAACCGCAAGGACCAGGCCGTCACAGACGACGGCGCCCTGCCCGATATCGAGTTCGCCTGATTTTTCGGCGACATGCAGCGCCTTCTTTAGATCGGCTAGCTGCTCCTCGGTCGGCGAGAAGGCGCCCAGCGCGCCTTCGCCAAGCGTGTCGCCGCCCAGAATGTCGTCGGCGCCTTCGACGGCGAAGCCTTCGGCCTCGAACACTGACAGGATTTTGCGTAGCAGGGCGTCATCGCCCTTTGAGGCGGCGGCGACGATGCCCGGCAACAGGGTCGCCCCCTTGAAGTCAGGTTTCAACGTCTTGAAATCCGGCCGATTGACGATGCCCGCCAGACACACGGTCGTGCAGCGCTCGGCCTTCAACGCCTTCAGGATCGCGCCGATCTGAGCCATGCCGAACTCGGCGCCGGGCCAGCGCGCCAGATGCTCGTCAGCAAACCCCGCCAGACGGATCACGAAAACCGGCCGTCCCAGCGCGTCGCAACGCGCCGCTACGGCCGCCGGCAGATCGCCGCCGCCTGCGATCAGACCCAGCTTTTCAGCCGCGCTCATTCCGCGTTCGGCAGGCACAGCGGACGACGCCCGCCGTCACGGATGAAGGCGATGATCTCCACGATCTCGGGCAGGTCGGCATAGCGTTCCGCCACGCCATCGATCCGACCGGCGAACTCGCCCTCGCCCTCGAACAGATCACGATAGGCCGCAAGCAGACGCCGCACCTGATCCTTGCCGTATCCCTTGCGCTTCAACCCGATCAAGTTCAGCCCACGTAGCCGCGCATGATTGCCCCAGGCCGAGCCATAGGGGATGACGTCGCGCGTCACCGCCGCTAAGCCCCCAATGATCGCGCCTTGCCCGACGCGACCATTCTGGTGCACCGCGCACAGCCCACCTAGGAACACCTTGTCCCCGACCTGAGCATGACCGCCCAAAGTCGCGTTGTTGGCCATGACGACATTGTCGCCGACGACGCAGTCGTGACCGACATGGGCGCCGGTCATGAACAGGTTGTTCGACCCCACGACCGTCACGCCCGTCCCCTGCGGCGTGCCTCGATTGAAGGTGCAGTGCTCGCGGATCAGGTTGTTCTCGCCGATCTCCAGCCGAACCGTCTCACCCTTGTAACCATTGTGCTGCGGGTCGCCGCCGATGACGGCGAACGGATGGATGACCGTCCCGCCCCCCACCGTCGTGTCCTGCTGGACCACGACATGGCTGACCAGGCGCACACGGTCGCCCAGCACCACATTCGGTCCTACCGTGCACCAGGGGCCGACCTCCACACCCTCGCCCAATGTCGCCGTCGCGTCGATCACAGCGGTAGGATGAACGGTCATTAGGCCGCCGGCCCAGGCGCTGGAGTGGGCACAGTCACGACCATGGCCATGAACTCGGCTTCGGCCGCCAGCTTGCCGTCGATGAAGGTCTCGCCCCGGAACTTGTAGGCGTCGCCCCGCGCGCGGATCACCTTGACCTCCATGCGCAGTTGGTCGCCTGGCCGCGCGGGCTTTCTAAAACGAACCCCGTCGATCGACATGAACATGATGACTTTGTCGGCCACGGCGACATCCAGCGTCTTGGACATCAACAGTGCGCCGGTCTGGGCCATGGCCTCGACGATCAGCACGCCGGGCATGACCGGATCGATCGGGAAATGCCCCGGGAAGAAGGGCTCGTTGTGGGTGACGTTCTTGATGCCGACGATCGACGTAGCAGGCACGAAGTCTTCGGCCTTGTCCACCAGCAGGAAGGGATAACGGTGCGGCAGCCGCCGCATCACCTCGGCGTAATCGATCTTGCCTTCGACGGCAGTCGTGTCGCTCATCCCTATGATTCCTTTGGAGCCTTCTTTGATGAGGCCTGTTTGGCGAGCCAGACCGTCTCGCGCAAGAACTGTCGGATCGGACGCGCCGGATAACCAGACCAGGTCTCGCCAGCGGGAACATCGGCCAGCACACCGGCTCCGGCCGCGACGCGCGCACCCTCGCCGATCGTGATGTGGTCTCCGATCCCCGCCTTGCCGCCGAAGATGACATTGTCGCCCACGGTCACCGAGCCCGAGATGCCGGTATTGGCGACCAGCAAGCAGTTGCGGCCGATGACGCAGTTGTGGCCGACCATCACCAGATTATCGATCTTGGTGTTCTCGCCGATGACCGTGTCGTCATAGGCGCCACGGTCGATGCACGAGTTGGCGCCCACCGTCACGCCGTCCTGAAGGATGACGCGACCGAGTTGGGGAATATCCATGACCCCCGCCGCTGTCCCCGTGGCGCCGAAGCCCGCTTCGCCGATCCGGGCGCCGGCATACAGCTTCACCCGGTCGCCGATCAGCGCGAAGGCCACGCTGACGTTGGCGCCGATCACACAATCACGGCCGATTTGCACGCCGGGCGCGATGACGCTGTTGGCGCCAATGCGGGACCCTCGACCGATGCGGACGCCCTGCCCCAGGATCGCGCCCGGTTCGACCAAGAAGCTGTCGTCCTCGCCCGCCTCGTCGCGGGTTATCGCTTTGTCCAGAAGTATGGGCCGATGCAGCGCCAACGACGCCTTGGCCCAGGCGGCTTGAGGCGTGCGCGAGATGATGACAGCGGCGGACGACGGCGCGGCGTCCTTGGCCTCAGCCGGCACGATGACGCAGCCGGCCTGTGTCGTCGCCAGCGCGGCGGCGAACTTGCGGTCGCCTAAGAACGCGATCGCGCCCCCGTCCGCAGAGGACAAGGGCGCGACGTAGGCGATCATGCGATCCCCGCCCCGCTCGACCTCGCCCCCGATCTGCGCCGCCAAATCGGCGACGCTGAGGGGCGACAGGGTTTCGAAAAAGCGGGGATCGGGCATCGACGACTTAGTTGGCGGCGGCCGGTTGAGCCTGCGTCTGAGCCGGCACGGCCATACGGTTAAAGCTCAGGGTCGGCAGGGCCGTGTTCAGGCGCTGGATCGCCAGGTCAGTGACATCCATGGCCGGATTCATCATGAAGACGCTCTCGCGGTCCAGCAGCAGGCCGCAGCCCTTCTCCTGATACAGGGCGGTCAGGATCGGCGAGACGGCCTCGGTGATGGCCTGGCGTTGCATACCCAGGGTGTAGCGCAGCTCGTTTTCACGCGTGGCTTCCAGCTGTTGGGCCTCTTGCGCGCGCTGCTGCAGGGCCTGACGGCGCTGTTGCAGTTGGTCGGCCGGCAGGCTCGAGCCCGAGGCTTGCAGTTGCTGAGCGTCCGACTGGATGGAAGTGGCGTAAGGCTGCAATTCGCCCTGAACTTCCTGAGCCAACTGTTGCATGCGGGCTTCGACGGCCTGACCGGCCGACGACTGGGCCAGCAGACGCGCGTTGTAATAGACGCAGACGCCGGGGATCACCGGGCCGGGGTTGGCCGGCGCGCCGGCCTGTTGCGCCGAAGCGGCGGTGGCGATGAGCGAAGCAGCGGCGGTCGCCGCGATGATCAGAGCTTTCATGGTGTTTCCTCGTGCGGTCGAAAAAGCCGCGATTAGAACTGAGTGGAGGTCGAGAAGCGGAAGGATTCCGTCTTGTCGTAATCTTCCTTGGAAAGGACCTTGGAGATGTCGAAGCGGATCGGACCCATTGGCGACTTCCAGTGGATGCTGACGCCAGCCGATGCGCGCAGCGACAGCTCATCGGCAATATTGGTGTTCACCGTTCCGGTGGACGTCAGCTTGTAGCGGTCATCCAGCACCCCCAGCGTACCGACATCGGCGAACAGCGAGGTCTTGATGCCGTATTGCTCGGGCAGATAGTTCGGCACGGTGAGCTCGACCGTGCCGATGGCGTAGAAGTTGCCGCCCAGGGCATCGGTCGTATTCAGATCGCGCGGCCCCATACCGGCTGTCTCGAAGCCGCGGAAGCTGTTGCCGCCCTTGAAGAAGCGGTCGTTGATGCGGATCGGGTCACCGTTCCAGCCGCTGACGTAGCCGGTCGAACCCTGAACGCTGACGACCCAGGCTGGCGTGATGCCATAGTACCAGCTCGCATCAGCCTCGGTCTTCACATAGTTCACGTCGCCGCCCAAACCCGCGAGGTCCTGACGCAGCGAACCGGCCCAGCCGCGTGTCGGACGGATCGGATCGTTGGTGTAGTTGACCTGAAGCGTGTAGCCCGCCGACGAGTTGATGAAGCTGCCGATCTGGTCACACAGCGCCGAAGATCCCTGCCCCACGCCCGAGCAGAAGCCCGTTGGCACGATGATCTCGTCGGACTTCAGGAAATAGCGCGTGCTCAGCAGCATATTTCCGTTCAGCGGATAGGACAGACGCAGGCCCGCGCCGGTCGAGCGATAGTCGTATGACGAGTACTGGCTCAGGTCATAGCGCGAGTGGAACAGGTCGAAGCCGGCGCGCAGGTCACGGCCGAGGAACTTCGGCTCGGTGAAGCGGAAGTCGACCTGCTGGCGCAGCGAGCCCCACTCCAGACGGGCGACCACGTTCTGGCCGCGCCCACGGAAGTTCCGCTCCGAGATGCCCAGATTGACGGTGAAGGAGTCGACGGAGCTAAAGCCCGCGCCGACGGACAGTTCGCCGGTGGGTTGCTCTTGTACATTGACGTTGATGATCGAGCGGTCCGGCGCGCTGCCACGCGTTTCCTCGACCGTCACGTCCTTGAAGAAGCCCAGGGCGCGCAGGTTGTTGCGCGAGCGCTCCATCAGGGCGCGGTTGAAGGCGTCGCCCTCGGTCAGCAGCAGTTCGCGGCGGATCACCGGGTCGATCGTGCGGGTGTTGCCGACCACATTGATGCGATCGATATAGACGCGCTGGCCCTCGGACACGTTGAAGGTCACATCGACCGTGTCCGTCTCGGGATTGGCCTTGTAGGTCGGATTGATCTCGACGAAGGCATAGCCGGCCGAACCTGCCGCGAACGTCAGGGCGTCGACCGCTTGCTCGATCTTGTCGCTCTCGTACAGCTGGCCTTCCCGGATCGGCACCAGGGCCTTGAGGAAGTCGGCGTTCAGCCGGTCGTTCTGGGTGACGACCTTGATCTCACCGAAGTTGTACTTGTCGCCTTCGTTCAGCGTCAGGGTCAGCTGGAACGCCTGATCGTCCGGCTGTAGCTCGGCGACCGAGGACACCACGCGGAAGTCGTAATAGCCGCGGTTGGTGTAAAACTTCCGCAACTGCTCCTGATCATATTCCAGGCGGTTGGGGTCGTAGTTGTCGTTATTGGAGAAGAACTTCCACCAGGTCGACTTCTCGGTGACCATCACGCCGCGCACGTCGCGATCCGAAAACGCCTCGTTGCCCAGCACGTTGATGGCGCTGATGCCGGTCTGCGGTCCTTCGTTGATCTCGAAGATCACATCGACGCGGTTCTGTTCCAGCTGGACCAGCTTCGGCGTCACAGTCGCAGAGATGCGGCCTTGCAGGCGATACAGTTCGACGATGGCGCCGACGTCTTCCTGAACCTTGGCGCGGGTATAGATGCCGCGCGGCGCCAGGGTCACTTCCTTGGTCAGCTTGTCCTTCGACAGCGCCTTGTTCCCCTCGAACACGACCTGGTTGATGATCGGGTTCTCGACGATCTGGACGATCAGATCGCCGTTCTGGATGCCCAGTTGCACATCGGCGAACAGGCCCGTCCGCGACAGGGTGCGCACCGCGACGTCCAGCACCGAGGCATCTACCGCGTCACCAGGACGGATCGGCAGATAGGAAAGGACCGTCGTCTGGTCGATCCGCTGCGCGCCCTGGACGATGATGCGGTTGATCGTGATCGTCTGCGGCGCAGCGATCTCGACACGCGGTTCGGCGGCGCTCGCCGCCGCCTGAGGCGCGGCCGTCGGCGCGGGGGTTTGGGCGGGCGTTTGAGCCGGCGCAGCAGGCGTCGGCACCGGCGCGGTCTGGGCCAGCGCGGGTGCGCCCAGCCCGGCGGCGACCGCCAGAGCCAGCAGGCTGGAGCGGGCGCTCAGTCGAACGGCGGCGCGAGAGGTCATGTCATTCATTCGGGAAACCGTCGGGGGCTGGCGTCGGCTCACGAGACGAGCCCGCCGAGGAATTGGAAGATATTGAGCTTCTGTAGGTCGTTCCACGTTGCGAACAACATAAATCCCGCCAAAAGCGCAAGGCCTGCACGATAGCCCATCTCCTGGAACCGCGCCGACACAGGCTGTTTAGCCACAGCCTCATAGCCGTAGAAAAGCAGATGCCCGCCGTCGAGGACCGGAATGGGAAGCAGATTTAGAAAGCCGATTCCGATCGAAAGTATGGCGGCCAAGGTTGTCAGCGTCAGGATCAGATTGATCGCCATGGCGCCAGGCGCTGGATTGGCCTCGACCGCGGCCGTAGTCAGAGAGCCCGTCGCCTTGGCCATGCCCAGCGGACCGCTGAACTGATCGCCCGACTCGCGGCCCGTCGCCAGGCGTCCGAGGTAGGTCAGGGTCGAGCCGATGACGTCGGCCGTTTGGCGCGCTCCCTCGGCGACAGCCTCGACAGGGCCATAGCGTACGTGGCGGACATCGCCGGCCGACGAGCCCAGCCCCAGGCCGATGCGGCCGACCTTGACGCGTCCGGCGATGGGGTCGTTTTCCTCGCGACGTTCCGGCGTCGCGACCAGTTCGACGGGACGCCCGGCGCGCTCGACCGTGAAACGTACGGGATCGCCGGTCGATAGCATGACGGTGCGGGTGACAGCGCTTCCGTCCTTGATGGCCTTGCCGTTCACCTCGGTGATCAGGTCGCCGACCTGGAAACCGGCGGCGGCGGCTGGCGATCCCGCCTGGACCTGAGCAACACGCGCGGGGCGCAGAGACACGCCGACGGCCATGAAGACGACGGCGAAGATGGTGATGGCCAGGATGAAGTTCGCGATGGGCCCGGCCGCGACGATCAGGGCGCGCTGCCACACCGGCTTGAAATGGAAATAATCGCGCTCGGCACCCGGTCCACGCTCGGCGACCACGCGGCTGCGCAGTTCATCCAATCCGGCCCGGTCAGGCACGCTGGACGCATCCAGATCGCCCGAGAACTTCACATAGCCGCCCAGCGGCAGCCAACCGAGACGCCATTCGATGCCGTGACGATCGGTGCGGCTGGCCACGGCCTTGCCGAAGCCGACCGCGAACCGATCCACCTTCACGCCAAAGGCGCGCGCGACAAGGAAGTGACCCAGTTCGTGGATGGTGACGATGAAGGTCAGCACCAGCAGGAACGAGGCGATGGAGATCAGGACCTGACCCAGGACGCCCAGCATTCGAAAATCGTCTCCCCTGGCCTGCTGTCAGGCCGCATTCGCAAGGCCGGCGATGACGCTCTCGGCCATTCGACGCGTCTCGGCGTCGACCGAAAGGGCCGCGCCGCAGGCGTCTCCAGAACCGAAAGCCATCCCCGCTTTCGTCGCACGCTCAAGGGTTTCGGCGACGACTGCGGCAATATTGAGAAACGCCAGCTTGCGGTCAAGGAAGGCGAAGGCGGCGACCTCGTTGGCGGCGTTGAACACGGCGGGCGTCGCGCCGCCCGCCTTCAGGGCCTGACGCGCCAGATCGAGGGCGGGAAAGCGCGTCAGATCGGGCGCTTCGAACGTCAGCCGACCCAGCGCAGCCAGATCCAACTTGGGCGCCGGCCACGCGATCCGATCCGGCCAGGCCAAGGCGCAGGCGATCGGCGTGCGCATATCCGGCGGCCCCATCTGGGCCAGGGTCGAACCATCCACATATTCCACAAGGCTGTGGATGATCGATTCGGGATGCACCACGACGTCGATCCGATCCTGGGGCATATCGAACAGATAAGCCGCCTCGATCATCTCCAGGCCCTTGTTGGCCATGGTGGCGCTATCGACTGAAATCTTGGCGCCCATGCTCCAGTTGGGGTGGGCGACGGCCTGTTCCGGCGTGATGGCGACCATCTGCTCGCGCGGCGTATTGCGAAAAGGCCCGCCCGATGCGGTCAGGATCAGCTTGGCCACCCGCTCAGGCGCTTCGGCCGGAAACACCTGGAAGATGGCGGAGTGCTCGGAATCGACGGGGATCAAGCGCCCCCCTGCCCGACTGACCCGTTCGATCAGGGCGGGGCCGCAGCAGACCAGGCTTTCCTTGTTGGCCAGGGCCAGGGTCGCGCCCGTTCCCGCCGCCGCCCAGGCGGACTTCAGACCCGCCGCTCCGACGATGGACGCCATGATCCAGTCGGCAGGTCGCGTCGCCGCCTCGACGATGGCGGCTTCGCCAGCGGCGACAGCGACGTCCGTGCCGGACAAGGCGTCACGCAGTTCGTTCAAACGCGCCGGATCGGCGGTCACGGCCAGCTTGGGCCGCCAGCGCCTGGCCTGCTCGGCCAGTTTGGCGATGTTGGCGCCGCCGGTCAGGGCTTCGACCTCGAACGCGCCTGTGCCCGTCGCCTCGGCTTGAGCCATCAGGTCCAGCGTGGAGGCGCCGACCGATCCGGTCGCGCCAAGCACAGTGACGCGGCGCCGGATCACGCCCCACGCTCCAGCATCAGCACGATCAACCGGCCAGCCGCCACGACCACGACCGCGAACATCAGGCCATCGACGCGGTCCAGCAGGCCGCCGTGGCCGGGAATGGTGTTGCCCGCATCCTTGACCCCGAACCGTCGCTTCAGCGCCGATTCCCACAGATCGCCCGCCATGGTTGCCAAAGCCCCCGCAAAGCCCAGCACCGCTCCCCAGACGACGCTCAAGGCGCCCATATTGACCCAGGCCGTCATGACGGCGCCCGCAACCGCGCCGGCGGCAACACCGCCGATGAACCCGGACCAGGTCTTGTTCGGCGAGAAGCGCGGCCACAGCTTGGGTCCGCCAAAGGTGGATCCTGCCAGGTAGGCCACGATGTCGGCCGACCAGGCGACGGCGAAGACCAGCACGGTCCAGTGCAGCCCGATCAAACTGTCGACGTCGCGCAGCCAAATCAGCAGGACCGAAGGCCAGCCGAGATAGAGCACGCCATAGGCGGCATCCAGCGCCTCCTGCCCTCGACTACGGGCATAGACCCCGGCCGCGACCGCGCCGAACACCAGCATGATGAAGGCGACGGACATGGCGCCGAAATGGGCGCTGATCACCGCCGCCACGACGCCGAAGCTGACCGCTCCGCCCATGACGCGGCGCGCATGGGGCGCACTCATCGCCGCCCATTCGAACGCCAGGACGACGCTGGCGACGATCATCAGCGCCAGGAACCACACGCCGCCGCCCCACGTCGCAGCGACGGCGGCGGGCGCCAGCACGACGGCGGACGCAGCCCTGAGGGCGATATCCCGACCCTTGACCGCCATCAGGCTGTCGCGCGCTCAGGCGCGATCACGCGTCCGCCGAAACGGCGATCGCGCTGACCAAAGGCCGAGATCGCCTCAGCCAGCGCCTTGGGGCCATAGTCGGGCCACAGAATGTCCTGAAAAACGAGCTCGGCGTAGGCGGCCTCCCATAACAGGAAGTTCGACAGTCGCTGCTCGCCCGACGTGCGCACGATCAGATCAAGCGGCGGCGAGCCCGCCGTGGCCAGGCCCGAGGTCAGGATCGCCTCGTTGAAAGGCTCGACCGTCTCGCCCGCCAGCACCCGCTCCATATGGCGACGCGCCGCGTCCACCAAATCCGCACGACCGCCGTAGTTGAAGGCGACCTGCAACAGGAATCGATCGTTATGGGCGGTCTGGGCCTCGGCCCGTTCGATGATGGCGGCGATGTCGGCTGGCAGACCTTCGCGTCGCCCCAGGATCTTCAGCCGGACGCCGGCCTTGGTCAGCCGGGCCAGATCGCTGGCGACGTAGGACCGCACCAGCCCCATCAGATCCGATACCTCGTCCTCGGGCCGGCTCCAGTTTTCGGTGGAGAAGCCGAACACCGTCAGGCAATCGATGCCCAGATCCGGCGCCGCCTGGATCGTACGCTTCAGCGCCTGGACGCCTTCGCGGTGGCCAAGGGCGCGCGGCAGACCGCGCGCCTTCGCCCAGCGTCCATTGCCGTCCATGATGATGGCGACGTGGCGCGGGCCGTCCTGACCCTGCTTATCTGGGCTTTGGCCTGAAGGCGCGGCGCGGTCTGCCGTCATCTGTCGTGCGATCCCTTCCGGACCCAGCCGTTTCGCCTCAGACCTGCATGATCTCTTGTTCCTTGGTCTTCAAGGTCTCGTCGATGCGCTTGATGGCCGCGTCGGTGTCCTTTTGGACCTCGGTCTCCATCTTCTTTTGCTCGTCCTGGCTGATCTCGCCGGCCTTCTCGGCCTTCTTCAGGTCGTCGTTGGCGTCGCGGCGGACGTTGCGAACCGAGATCTTCTGCTGCTCGGCGTATTTGCCGGCCAGCTTGACCAGGTCCTTGCGGCGTTCCTCGGTCAGAGGCGGCACCGGAATGCGCAGGGTCTGGCCGTCCACGATCGGGTTCAGGCCCAGATTGGCGTTGCGGATCGCCTTTTCGACGGCGACCACCATGCCCTTGTCCCAAACGCTGACGCTGATCATGCGCGGCTCGGGCACGCTGATGGCGGCGACTGCGGTCAGGGGCGAGGCCGAGCCATAGGCTTCGACCCGCACGGGCTCCAGTAGACCGGCGTTGGCGCGGCCGGTGCGCAGACCGCTGAACTCTTCCTTCAGTGCGGCGACGGAGCGATCCATGCGGTCGCGATAGGTCTTGAGGTCAGGCTTTGCCATGGTCTTGGTCTCTCTTGTCTTTCCTGGTCAGGCGAACGTTCAGGCGACGTCCTGAATGACCGTGAACGTGCCTTCGCCGGTCAGGGTCCGGCGCAGCGAATTGTCTTCCCGAATGGAGAAGACCACGATCGGTATGCCCGTGTCGCGCATCATGGCGATGGCCGAGGCGTCCATGACGCGCAGATCCTTGGCCAGCACATCCTGATAGGACAGCGTCTCATACCGCGTCGCGTCGGGATCCTTCTTCGGGTCGGCGGTATAGACCCCGTCTACGCTGGTGCCCTTCAGCAGCGCGTCGCAGCCCATTTCCGCCGCACGTAGCGCCGCGCCCGAGTCCGTGGTGAAGAACGGTGCGCCCACGCCGGCGGCGAAGATCACGACCCGGCCCTTTTCCAGATGACGTAAGGCGCGACGGCGGATGTAGGGTTCGGCGATGGCCGCCATCGGAATGGCGCTCTGCACGCGGGTCGAGACGCCGATCTTCTCCAGCGCCGACTGCATGGCCAGGGCGTTCATGATCGTCGCCAGCATGCCCATATAGTCGGCCTGGGCGCGCTCCATACCGGCCGCCGCCTTGGACAGGCCGCGGAAGATGTTGCCGCCGCCGATGACCAGACAGATTTCGACGCCCTCGGCCGCGACGTCCGCGACGGCCTTGGCCACCGCATCGACCGTCTTCATATCGACGCCGAACGACTGGTCGCCCATCAGCACCTCGCCCGACACCTTCAGCAGGACGCGTTTGTAGCGGAAGGTCGAGGGGGCGTCGGGCATGCGGGAAGGTCCGTTTGACTGCGGCGCCATTGAATCAGGCGGCTTCTTATAGACGAAAGGCGCGCCGGCCATCAAAGCCGAACGCGCCCTTCTGATACAAAACCCTCACGAATGAGGGGAATGTTTTTAGTTGCCGCCCATCATGGAAGCGACTTCCGACGCGAAGTCGGGGCCTTCGACCTTCTCGACGCCTTCACCCAGCGCCAGGCGGACGAAGCCGGCCAGGTGCAGGTTGGAAGAGCCCAGTTCCTTGGCCGAGTTGGCGACCAGTTGTTCGATGGTCACGTCCGGATCCATGACGAACGGCTGCTTGGACAGCACCACGTCCTTCTGGAACTTGTTGATCTGACCTTCCACGATCTTGGCGATCATGGCTTCCGGGCGACCTTCTTCCTTGGCCTTTTCAGTCAGAACGGTGCGTTCTTTCTCGATGGCGGCGGGGTCCAGGTCGTCGGTGTTCAGCGACAGCGGCGCGGTGGCGGCGACGTGCATGGCGATCTTGCGGCCCAGTTCGCGAAGCGCGGTCTTGTCGCCCTCGCCTTCCAGCGCGACCAGCACGCCGATACGGCCGACGCCCGGCGAAACCGCGTTGTGGACGTAGGTCGAAACGACGCCTTCCGACACCGACAGGCGGGCGGCGCGGCGCAGTTGCATGTTCTCGCCGATGGTGGCGATCATGTTGGTCACTTCGTCCTGGACCGTCTTGCCGGCTTCCAGTTCGGCACCGTGCAGGGCCTCGACCGAGTGGTGCTCCAGACCCAATTGGGCGAACGACTTGGCGGCGTTCTGGAACAGCTCGTTACGGGCGACGAAGTCGGTTTCGGCGTTGAACTCGATGGCGGCGGCGACTTCGCCCTTGCCGTCTTCCTTCGACGCGACGGCGACCAGACCTTCAGCGGCGACGCGGTCGGCCTTCTTGGCGGCCTTCGACAGGCCCTTGGCGCGCAGCCAGTCGATCGCTGCTTCGATGTTGCCGTCGTTTTCGACCAGCGCCTTCTTGCAGTCCATCATGCCGACGCCCGAACGCTCGCGAAGCTCCTTCACGAGGGCGGCAGTGATCTCGGCCATGTTCTTCTCCTTGGGGGATTTCGTATGTGGGAACGGCCGGACTGATTTAGCCCGGCCGTGTGTCAGTTCGTCAGGCGGCGCTCAAGAACGCGAACGCCGCCCGGCGGGCGATCAGCCCTCGGCCTTCTCGGTTTCGGCAGCCGGCTCAGCAGCGGCTTCCAGTTCGGCGGCGGCGCCTTCCGTGCCGGCCGGCGCGGCTTCGGCTTCAGCCTTGGGGGCCGAGGCTTCACGCAGCATCGGCTCGACCGGAGCTTCCGAAGCGCCCAGGTCAATGCCCGAGGCCGAAGCGCCGGCGGCCAGACCGTCCAGGACGGCGTCGGCGATCAGGTCGCAGTAGGTCTGGATGGCGCGGGCGGCGTCGTCGTTGCCGGGGACCGGATAGGTGATGCCGTCCGGATCCGAGTTGGTGTCCAGGATGGCGATGATCGGGATGTTCAGCTTGCGGGCTTCCTGGATCGCGATCGCTTCCTTATTGGTGTCGATCACGAACATGATGTCCGGGATCGAACCCATGTCCTTGATGCCGCCCAGCGACAGCTCGAGCTTGTCCTTCTCGCGCTGCAGGTTCAGCAGCTCTTTCTTGACGCGGCCTTCGCCGCCGTTTTCCAGAATGCCTTCCAGCTCACGCAGACGAGCGATCGAGCCCGACACGGTGCGCCAGTTGGTCAGCGTGCCGCCGAGCCAACGGTTGTTCATGTAGTACTGGGCGCAGCGCTTGGCGGCTTCGGCGACCGGCTCTGCGGCCTGGCGCTTGGTGCCGACGAACAGAACGCGACCGCCCTTTGCGGCGACTTCACGCACGGCCACCAGAGCCTGGTGGAACAGCGGCATCGTCTGCGACAGGTCGATGATGTGGATGTTCGAGCGCGAGCCGAAGATGTAGCGGTCCATCTTCGGGTTCCAGCGGTGCGTCTGGTGGCCGAAGTGGGCGCCTGCTTCAAGCAGGGTGCGCATCGAGAATTCAGGCAGAGCCATGATCGTTCAGTCCTTTTTCCGATCAAACGTGGCGCGGGGGATTAAAGGTCTGAAGACCCTCGGAATGGTGCGGATCGGGATGTCTCCCCGAAGCGCGCCTCTCCCGCGTTGCGAAATGCGGGGGCCATGTAGGCCGGATGGGCCGCAATAGCAAGCGCAGCCCTGCAAATGCGGAAAAGGCGGCCCCTTTCGGGACCGCCTTTGGTCAGCAATGCAACGGCTGCTTTTACCTTATCGCGTCCAGCAGGGTCCGGGCACGGTCGCGGTGTGCAGTGACGGGCGTCACAAGCTCGCGCGCCAGGGTGGCCAAGGCGGGCGCTTCGGTGTTGTCGGCAAAGCCGTTCAGCAGCGTCAGCGTCTCGTTGTGGGCGGCGACTTGTTGGTCCAGATAGACCTTGTCGAAGTCGTCAGGCGTCGCGGCGTTCAGATTGTCGATCAGGCCCTTGCGGCGTTCGTCCAACGTCGTGGGGATGGCGACGTTGGGCGCGGCGGTCGCCTGAGCGGCGGCCAGCTTCTCGCCGGCTGCGGTGTGATCCTTGGTGATCATGGCGGCCAGGGCCTTCACGTCCGCATTCTTGGACTTGGCGGCGGCGATCTTGGCGGCTTCCAGCTCGTACATGTTGCCGGCGCCCAAACCAGTGACGAAACCGTCGACGGTGTTGGCGCCCATGGTCATGGCCGAGGTCTGGCCGACGACGCCGGACGTGGCGTCCTGGGTGGCGTTTACCGCTTCGCCGGTGTTCTGGGCGGCGCTGTCGCCACCCTGGTTGCAGGCGGCGAGCAGGGCCAGCGAGGCGACGCTGGCGATGGCGAGATATTTCATTGGAACAGTCTCCCTATGGACTGACCAAACCCATCACGCGTCCGTGAGGTTCCGAAAAATCAAAAGCTTGACCATATCCGAGGGGGCTTAGGCGTCCTCCAGCATGACGACGCCCGGCGCTGACTTCAACGCGCCGCGCAAGGCACCGTCGAGGCGGTAGCGACCGGGAATCTTGACCTCGACCTCGCGTCCTTGATCGAGGCCCGCGATCATCAGCGACACCTCCCCGCCCTTGCCGATCGCGCCCGATCGCGCGCGTTCCAGCCGCGCCTTCAAGGCCTCAGCGTCCGCACTGCGGGCCGAGACATGGATGCGAAGGCCGATGTTGGCGTCGTCCAGCAGATTATCCATTTGCGAGGCGTCGTCGCCGAAGAAGCGCACCTCTCCCTCCGACGACTTGGCGCGCACCCGCACCATCACTGAGGCGCCGGGCTCCAGCACCTCGCGGCATTTGCGCAGTTGTTCGGGCGGGAACAGGCATTCGAATTCGCCGGTCGGATCCGAGAAGGTCACGAAGGCGAACTTCTCGCCCGTCCGCGCGCTGGCCCGCTCCTGCTTGCGGCGCACGACGCCGGCCATCTGGAATGCTTCGTGGCCGGACTCAGCCAGCGGAATGGCTTCGGCGACGAAGGTGACGCGCTTGCGCTTCAGGGCTGAGGTCATCTCGTCCAGCGGGTGGCCCGACAGATAGAAGCCGACCGCCGACAGTTCGTGATCCAGCCGCTCCGGACCGACCCAGGGCTCGACGCTCTTCAGACGCGGGCGCGCGGCATGGGCCTGGTCGCCACCGAACAATGACACCTGAGACGAGGCGCGTTCGGCCGCCACGCTCTGGCAATAGGCCATCAGAACATCGGCCTGTTCCAGCAACTGACGCCGGTTGGGGTGGATGCTGTCGAAGGCGCCGGCCTTGGCCAGACCTTCCAGCGCGCGCTTGTTGACGCTGCGCGGATCGATGCGCTCAAGGAAGTCGAAGATGTCGGCGAAGCGGCCGCCCGTCTCGCGCACCTCGATGACGTGTTTCATCGCCTCGAGACCCACGTTTCGGATCGCGCCCAGGGCGTAGAGCACCGCCCCCTTGTCGTCGTCCCAAGCCACGTCGAAGTCGGCCGACGAGCGATTGATGTCGGGCGCCAGGACCGGCACGTCGAACCGTTTGGCGTCCTGATAGAAGACCGCCAGCTTGTCGGTGTTCGACAAGTCCAGGCTCATGGACGCCGCGAAGAACTCGACCGGCTGATTGGCTTTCAGCCACCCCGTCTGGAACGAGATAAGAGCATAGGCGGCGGCGTGAGACTTGTTGAAGCCGTATCCGGCGAATTTGGCGACCAGGTCGAAGATGGAGCCGGACTGCGATTCCGGCACGGCCTTCTCGGCGGCGCCCTTGACGAAGCGAAGGCGCTGGAAATCCATCTCCTCCTTCTTCTTCTTACCCATCGCCCGGCGCAGCAGGTCGGCCTCGCCCAGGCTGTAGCCCGCCAGGATCTGGGCGATCTTCATCACCTGTTCCTGGTAGATGATGACGCCGTAGGTCTCGGTCAGCACCTCTTTCAGGCTGGGGTGCAGATAATCGACCTCCGCGCGCCCGAACTTACGGTCGATATAGGTGTCGATCATCTCCATCGGCCCCGGCCGATAAAGCGAAATCAGGGCGGTGATCTCTTCGATGGAGCCGCAGCGCATCTTGCGCAGGGTGTCGCGCATGCCCTGGGATTCCAGCTGGAACACCCCGACCGTCTGGCCAGAGGCCATCAGCTCATAGGTGCGCGCGTCATCCAGCGGCAGGCTGTTCCAGTCCTTGGCTGCGCCGCGCCGTTCGAGATAGCCGCGCGCCCGATCCAGCACCGTCAGCGTCTTCAGGCCCAGGAAGTCGAATTTCACCAGACCCGCCGGCTCGACCCATTTCATGTTGAACTGGGACGCCGGAATGGTGGAGCGCGGATCCTGATACAGCGGCACCAGTTCCGTCAGCGGCCGGTCGCCGATGACGATGCCGGCGGCGTGGGTCGAGGCGTTGCGGTAAAGCCCCTCCAACTCCAGCGCGGTTTCCAGCAGGGTCTTCACCGCCGGCTCGGCGTCACGCGCCTCCCTCAGGCGCGGCTCGATGTCGATGGCCTGGGCCAGCGTGACGGGCGCGGCCGGGTTGTTCGGCACCATCTTGCAGAGCCGGTCGACCTGACCCAGCGGCATCTGCAGCACACGGCCCACGTCGCGCAGCACGGCGCGCGCCTGCAAGGTGCCGAAGGTGATGATCTGGGCCACCCGGTCCTTGCCGTAGCGGTCCTGCACATAGTCGATCACCTCTTCCCGCCGCTCCTGGCAGAAGTCGATGTCGAAGTCGGGCATGGAGACCCGTTCGGGGTTCAGGAATCGCTCGAACAGCAGGCCGAACCGCAAGGGATCCAGATCGGTAATGGTCAGGGACCAAGCGACCAGCGACCCGGCGCCGGAGCCCCGCCCCGGCCCCACCGGAATGCCGTGGGTCTTGGCCCATTTGATGAAGTCCGACACGATGAGGAAGTAGCCGGGGAAGCCCATCTGCTGGATGATCCCGACCTCCCATTCCAGGCGGGTCCAGTATTCCTCTTCAGGAACGGCCGGCGTGACCTCGGTCAGGCGGACTTTCAGCCCCTCGCGCGCCTGGTGGGCCAGTTCATCGGCCTCGGAGCGCCCGGCCCCGGTGTCGAAACGCGGCAGGATGGGCGCGTGAGTATTGACCAGGAAGGCGCAGCGGCGCGCGATGTCGATGGTGTTGTCGCAAGCCTCGGGCAGGTCGGCGAACAGCTCGCGCATGACGGCTGCGGGCTTGAACCAGTGTTCGCCGGTGATGCGGCGGCGATCCTCCTGGCCGGTGAAGGCGCCGTCGGCGATGCACAGCAGGGCGTCGTGCGATTTCGCCTGCCCCGCCTTGGCGTAATAGACATCGTTGGTGGCGACCAGCGGCACGTCGTTGGCATAGGCCCATTCGACCAGCCCCGGCTCGGCGCGCTTTTCGTCCTCCAGCCCGTGGCGTTGCAGCTCGACGTAGAAGCGGTCGCCGAACGCCGCCTTCATCGCCGACAGGGCGGCGGCGCCTTCGGCCTTCTTGCCTTGGGCGAACAGCGGATCGACCGGGCCGTCCGGGCCACCGGACAGCAAGATCAGGCCTTCGGAGCGGGCGACGACCTGTTCCCAAGCCACGCCCGGCTCGGCCATTTCTCCGGCGTCCAGATAGGCGGATGACGACAGGGCGCACAGGTTCAGCCACCCGGCTGTATCCTGGGCCAGCAGAACCACGGTCGGCACCTTGGCCCAGCGGGCATTGATCTGGCCGCCGATCCCGAAGACCGGCAGGGCGCAGGCCACGATCGGTTGAACGCCCGCATCCTTCGCCGTCTGGCTGAACTCCAGCGCGCCGAACAAATTGGCCCGGTCCGCCACCCCGACCGCCGGCATTCCGGCGTCGGCCGCCAGCTTGCCGACCTTGGCCGCCTTGATCGCGCCTTCCAGCAGCGAATAGGCCGAGCGGACCCGCAGATGGACAAAACCCTGACTGTTCACCGGCTCGTTCACGCCTTCTTCGACCCTGGCCCGCTGAAGAGCCCTACTCTATCCTGAGTCTCATATCGGGTGGCGTGCGGCCATCGCAAACCGGTCGCCCCACGGATCGGCTGTGGATCGCTGGCTTCAGACGGTTCTCGAAAAAACACCGTCTAAAGTGTCTAATTCGTCTGATCTCAGGCGGTGACGCTGATCGCCACGGTCCAGACCATCCATACGAAACCGCCGCACGACGCCAGCGACAGCATATCCCTCATCAAACGCGGCATGACCTTGGCTCCGAGACATCCAATATGTTCTGCTAATGTTCTATGTTGGCGTTTTGTTCCGGTCAAGTCGTTCTCGGTGAAACCGTTTGCGCGTCGCCGTCGTAGTCAATGCAACAGGAGATGAGACCATGTCCCTTCGCACGACCGCCCTCGCCGCCGTTGCATCCTTGACCGTCGCTGCGCTGGCGATCGGCGCGCCCTTGGCCCGTCGGGCCGAGGCGCAGACGGCGTTTCAGACCGCGATCTTCGCCGGCGGCTGCTTCTGGTCGGAGGAGAAGGCCTTCGACGACGTGCTGGGGGTGCGCTCGGCCGTATCGGGCTTCGTCGGCGGCCATACCGCAAACCCGACCTATGAACAGGTGGTGCGCGGCGGCACTGGCCATATGGAGGCGGTGCAGGTCACCTTCGATCCGCGCGTGGTCAGCTATCGCACCCTGGTCGATCGCTATTGGCGCACCATCGACCCGACGGATCCTAACGGTCAGTTCTGCGACCAGGGGCCGTCCTATCGATCCGCCGTCTTTGCGACAGCGGGCCAACGCGCGGACGCCGTCGCCTCGCGCGATGCGGCGATGCGGGTGTTGAGAAAGAGCTTCACCACGCC
The DNA here is from genome assembly GCF_058790795.1 of Brevundimonas sp. EU05-FHT14B07. Classification (NCBI taxonomy): domain Bacteria; kingdom Pseudomonadati; phylum Pseudomonadota; class Alphaproteobacteria; order Caulobacterales; family Caulobacteraceae; genus Brevundimonas; species Brevundimonas sp. EU05-FHT14B07. Next base: position 154,716 of record NZ_JBYTCZ010000003.1, on the reverse strand, counting down.
GGTTGTCGGCGCCCAGCGGTTCTGGCCCGCGGGCGAGGAACACCAGAACTACGCCAAACGCCACGCCGCCAGCTATCAGGCCTACCGGATCGGATGCCGCCGCCCCGAACGCCTGCGAGCGATCTGGGGCGACGCCGCCGTCAGCTGATCGATAGGCATGGCTCAGTAGGCGTGGCTCTGGGCCTTGCGCTGTTCCAGATGACCGTCCTTCAGGGCGAAGACACGGTCCATATGGCCGGCCAACTCCATATTGTGGGTGGCGATCAGGGCGGCGACGCCCGTGGTCTTGGCCAAGTTGCGCAGGGATTCGAACACGGATTGGCTGGTGGTCGGATCCAGATTGCCTGTCGGCTCGTCGGCCAGCAGCAGGCGTGGGCCGTTGGCCAGCGCGCGACCGATGGCGACGCGCTGCTGTTCGCCGCCCGACAGCTGAGCCGGCTGGTGCGTCAGGCGTTCGCCTAGCCCCAGCGCCGTCAGCGTGACCTCGGCGCGCTTGCGCGCCTCGTCTTGGGACAACCCGGCGATCCGCATTGGCAGGGCGACATTGTCGCGCGCATCGAACTCGGGCAGCAGGTGGTGGAACTGGTAGACGAAGCCGATCCGGCCCAGGCGCAGGCGTGTGCGGGCGCGCTCGTCCAGATCACCGACCTGTTCGCCGTCGATAGCTACGGTACCGCTGGTGGGTTTCTCCAACAGGCCGGCGGCGTGCAGCAGAGACGACTTGCCCGAGCCCGACGGTCCGATCAGCCCGACCAGTTCGCCGGGATAGACGTCCAGATCCACGCCCTTCAGCACGGTCAGGCCGCCTTGCGCGGTGTCATAGGTGCGGGTCAGGCCGCGCACCGAAAGGATGGGAGCCTTACTCATAGCGGAGCGCCTCTACGGGATCGATGCGAGACGCGTTCCAGGACGGCGGCAGGCTGGCGATACAGCTCATCAACAGAGACCAGAAGGCCACCCAGGTCACGTCCATCGGATCGACCAGGGCCGGGATGGCGTCCAGCATATAGACATCGGAATCGAACAGCTTGGTCTGCAGCACGAACTCCAGGAAATGCTGGATCGAGCCGATGTTCCAGCAGAACAGCAGACCCAGGATCAGCCCCGCGATCGTGCCCGCGACCCCGATCATGGCGCCGGCCATGAAGAAGACGCGCAGGATCGCCGAGGGGCTGGCGCCGATGGTGCGCAGGATGGCGATGTCGCGGCCCTTGTTCTTCACCAGCATGACGATGCCGGAGATGATGTTCATGGCGGCGATGGCGACGACGAGGCCCAGGATGATGCTCATGGCCACGCGTTCGACCTTCAGCGCGCCATAGAAGGCGGCGAGCCGCTCGCGCCAGTCGCTGACGACCGAGCCGGGACCGGCCGCGTCGCGGATGGCGGCGGTCAGGGCGCCGACCTGATCGGGATCGTCGACCTTAATCTCGATCGCGTCCCAGACCCCTTCCTTGCCGAAGAAGAGCTGCTGCTGCTCCAGAGGCATAAACATGAAGGCGCGGTCGTAGTCGGCGGCGCCCGAACGGAACAGGCCGCCGACGAAATAGGTCTTTTCCAATCCGCCGAGGTTGCCGAAAGCACTGTCGGCCCCGGTCGGCGAATAGACCGTGATGGCGTCGCCGACGCGCAGCCCCAACGAGTTCGCCAAAGCCGCGCCGATCAGCACTCGGTCGCCGCCATAAGCGCCTTGACCGAAGCTCGCCCGCTCCTGCGGCGACAAGCTGTCAAAGACGTATTGAGTTTTGGCCAGATCCTGTGGGCGGATACCCTTGACCATCACGCCCGTCGTGAAGTTGCCCACACGGATCAGGCTTTGGGCTTCGTTCAGCGGATTGACGCTGTAAACGCCCGGGATCGCCTCGATCTTTTTCAGGACTGCGTCTCGATCAGGCGACGTCAAAACCGGGCCCTGCACATACATGTGGCCGTTGAACGCCAGCATGCGGCCCAGCAGTTCGCTGCGGAAGCCGGACATGATGCTCATCACGCTGATCAGGACGGCGACGGCCAGCATGATGCCGATGAAGCTGATGACGGCGATGGTGGCGACGCCGCCTTCCTTGCGCTTGGCGCGCAGGTAGCGCAGGGCCAGGCCGATCTCCCACGAGGAGAAGGCGCCGGACGGACGAGACGGCAGGCTCAAGCGGTCAGCCTTTCGATAGCTTCGGCGAGCGGCACGGAGACCTTCTCGCCAGTGGCGCGGCGTTTCAGTTCGACCACGCCGTCCGCCAGTCCCTTGGGACCGATGGTCAGCTGCCACGGCACGCCGATCAGGTCAGCGGTGGCGAACTTGCCGCCGGGACGTTCGTCGGTGTCGTCGTAGAGGACGTCCTTGCCGAGCTTTTCAAGCTGGGCCACAGCGTCTTCGCAGGCGGCCGAGACGGCCTCGTCATTGGCGCGCAGATTGATCACGACCACGTCGAACGGCGCGACCGCATCGGGCCAGATGATGCCGCCGGCGTCGTGGCTCGCTTCGATGATGGCCCCCAGCAGGCGCGACACGCCGACGCCATAGCTGCCCATGTGGACCTCGGCGTCCTGCCCGTCAGGCCCGGCGACCTTGGCCTTCATCGGGGCGGAGTATTTCGTGCCGAAGTAGAAGATGTGGCCGACCTCGATGCCGCGCGCCGACAGGCGGTCGCCTTCGGCGGTCTTGGCCTCGAACTGCGCCGGATCGTGCATCTCTTCGGTGGCGGCGTAGAGGGCGGTGCGTTCGTCGAAGACGGCCTGCACGGCCTCCGCGCTGAAGTCGTCGCCGGGCGCGGGCATCTCGACCAGCTTGCGGTCGCAGAAGACCTCGCTCTCGCCAGTTTCCGCCAGGACGATGAACTCGTGGCTTAGATCGCCGCCGATGGGGCCTGTGTCGGCGCGCATCGGCACAGCCTTCAGGCCCATGCGGGCGAAAGTGTTCAGATAGGCGACGAACATGCGGTTGTAGGCGACGCGGGCCGCGGCCTCGTCCACGTCGAACGAATAGGCGTCCTTCATCAGGAACTCGCGCCCTCGCATCACGCCAAAGCGCGGACGGCGCTCGTCGCGGAACTTCCACTGGATGTGAAACAGGTTCAGCGGCAGCGACTTGTAGGACTTCACATAGGCCCGGAAGATGTCGGTGATCATCTCCTCGTTGGTCGGTCCGTACAGTAGCTCACGCTCATGCCGGTCGGTGATGCGCAGCATCTCGGGGCCGTACGCGTCATAGCGGCCGCTCTCGCGCCACAGGTCGGCCAGTTGCAGCGTCGGCATCAGCAGTTCGACGGCACCGGCTCGCATCTGCTCCTCGCGCACGATCTGCTCGATCTTGCGCAGCACCTTCAAACCCAGCGGCAGCCAAGCGTAGATGCCGGCGGCCTCCTGCTTGATCATGCCGGCGCGCAGCATCAGCTGGTGCGAGACGATCTGGGCGTCCGAAGGAGCTTCCTTCAGCGTGGGCAGGAAAAAGCGCGACAGGCGCATGGTCGGGAATCCTAGGCGTAGAGACGGAACAAGGCTTTAGCCGCTCGGACGGGGCGAAAGCTAGGCCGATGCGTCGTTTAGACGGCCGGGCCGCTGGCGAAGTTCGGCAGGGGCAGCCAGCCCGTGAAGATCAGCACCATCACGAACACCCAGACCAAGGCTGAGACCCAGGTGGTCGTCAGGAACTTCTTCTTCAGATTGGGCGTCTTGGGCGCGCCCCATTGTGAGCCGTCGGTCGGCGGCTCGTGCGTCTCGCTGGCCGTGCCCAGCGGCAGCACGGCGAACAGCACCGTCCACCAGGCGATGATGTAGATGCCGACCATGGTGAAGACGCCGATGGGCATGACGGACCTCTAGGGATGGGGCCGGCCGACGCCGTAGCGGGCCGCCAGATAGGGAGCGATGGCGTGATCCTGAAGAAACCGCCGGCCGGTCGTCTCGCTGACCTCGGCCTCGGGCCAATCCAGCTCGCCGTCCAGGATCAGGATGGGGCAGCTCTGATGGGCCTCGCCGACTTGGTCGATGACCGGCTGGCGCGGGCGCGGATGGTCCAGATAGACGACGTCCAGCGCATCGCGAAGCTGAGGATAGAAGGCCAGGACACCCTCGATATAGGCGCCAGGCGGGCAGAACCACGGACCGCCCTGATCGTCGTGCCAGTCGGGGTTCAGCAGGAAGAGTCGCTCGGTCATCGGCATGGATATATCCGAGTTGAGGTCGTCGGCGCGACCGCTATTCGCACGATGCGCCAAACCCCGGCGCCCGTAGCGCAAGAAGGATCGAAGAGCGCGCCTGCTGCGTGATCGCCCCGGCGCCTTGCAGCACGCAACCGACCGCCGTGTTCGAGTTAGGCGCCAGAAGGCCGTAGGTCAGGCCTTCCTGCGCCAGGCGAGCCTGGGCGCCCTTCAACGTCTCGACAGCCGTCGCGACGCGCGCCGGGTCATTGGTGATGCGGGTCATCTCGTGCAGCGCCTCGCCCGAACTGGGAAAGTCATAGGCGTTCGGATCGAACGACGCGATCTCGGCCGACAGGCGTTCGGGATGAATGTCGATGCCGAACTTGGCGTTCTGGCTGGCGGAGAAGGCGATGGCCGGCCCACTCTCAGGCACAACCAGAATATAAGCATGACGGGGAAACAGCAGATATTGCGCCATGAACTTGGTCACCGGCACCAGCGGCATCCCGTCCGGTCCTAGGGCATGGGCGCCGACATAGACGCCCGACGGCACGCTGCGCGCATCGATCCGGCCATTCAGCTTCAGGATGCGATCGACCATGACGTGGTCGAGCAGAAAGACGCCGTCCTCCGCCTCGCGCTCCAGATAGGCATGGATGGCGGCGGTGTCGGGCGCTGGTCCCAGATCGCGACCATAGACCGTCGGAAAGGCGGTCGGCGACATCGGCTGGCCGTCGGGTGGGCTGAACCACAGTACGCGCAGTTCGTGAACCGTACGCGCCAGGGGGTCTTCGCCCCGGAACGTCGATAGGCTGAGCACCAGATTGACCACGGCGAACAGGGCGACGAAGCCGACCAGCCCTTGCCCCGCAATCACCGCCCATCGTCGCCAACCGCGCAGCGGATGGCGGGCGTGCCGGATGCGCTCCAGCAGGCGGCGCGCACGGGCAGGCTTTTTCGACATGCGTTTCCCCGACCGTTCAGGCGCACGACAAATGCGCCCAAACGGTCAAGGTTGCATCAGACGCGCAGGACGACCGTCTCGACGATGGGACGACGATCCCAGATCTGCTGGCTGGCCTTTTTCAGCACGCGGGCGACGGCCTGTTCGATGACCATTTCATCTTCCAGAGCATCGCCCTTCAGGCCTTTGACCACCTGTTCGACGCGCTCGGCCAGCTTGTCCAGCGCATCGCCGAGCGGAGTGGCCGTATCACCGGGCAGGCCGACGCTGCGGATGTCGATGTCGCTGGCGATGCGACCGCGCTTGTCCAAGGCGAAGCTGACGATCAGCACGCCGTTTGTCGAGGCGTGACGACGCTCCTTCAGGGCCTCGCCTTGCTCGGTCACCAGCATGCCGCCGTCGACATAGAGGCGGCCGTTCGGCACCTCGTCGATGATCTTGGCTGGGCCAGGGGCCAGGCGGACCATGTCGCCGTTGCGCGGCGTCACCGTTTCCGGAACGCCCATGTCCTTGGCCAGATTGGCGTGTTCCAGGAGGAAGCGACGCACGCCGTGGGTCGGCACCGCGATCTGCGGCCGGGCCCATTCGTACATCTGCTTCAGCTCGTCACGGCAGGGGTGGCCCGAGACGTGGATGCCGGGGTGATCCTTCTCGGTGTAGAGCCGCACGCCGCGGTCCGCGAGCCGGTCCTGCAGATTGCCGATCGCCAGTTCGTTGCCGGGGATCTGGCGCGAAGAGAAGATGCAGTGGTCGCCCAGACCCAGTTTCACGACCGGGTGGGTGCCGTCAGCGACGCGCGACAGGGCCGCCCTCGCCTCGCCTTGGCTGCCGGTGCACAGATACAGGATCTGATCGGCGGGCCAGACGCGGGCCTCCTCGTCCGACAGGAAGGGCTTCACGTCCTTCAGCATGCCGACGTGCTTGGCCGCCGCCGTGATCCGGTGCATCGACCGGCCGGCCAGGGCCACGCGACGCCCGCAGGCCTCGGCCGCACGGATCACGCTGTCCATACGGGCGACGTTGGAGGCGAAACAGCCGACCGCGACGCGCCCCTTCAGGCTGGCGATCAGTTTGGAGATGGCGACGGCGACATCGCCCTCGGACCCGGCGACGCCCGGCACGAAGACATTGGTCGAATCGCAGACCATGGCCAGCACGCCTTCGTCGCCCAGGGCGCGGATGACGGGGGCGTCGGTCTTGGTCCCGATCACCGGCTGGTCGTCGATCTTCCAGTCGCCGGTGTGGAACACCATTCCCAGCGGCGTATCGATGGCCAGGCCGCTGGGCTCGGCGATCGAGTGGGTCATGTTGACAAAGGTCACGCCGAACGTGCCGATGTCCACGGTCCCGCCCAGCGGCACCTCGATCAGTTCGACCTCGTCCAGAATGCCGCGCTCGCGCAGCTTGTCGCGGATCAGATAGGCGGTGAAGGGCGTGGCGTAGATCGGCGCCTTGATGCGCGGCCACAGCCAGCCCAGGGCGCCGATGTGATCTTCGTGCGCGTGGGTCAGCACGATGCCCTTGATATTCTCACCCTCCAGGAAGGTGGGATCGGGCACGATCACATCCACGCCGGGCGTAGACAGGTCGCCGAAGGTGACGCCGACGTCGACGATCAGCCATTCACGGTTCGCCTCTGGGCCGAAGCCATAGGCGTTCAGGTTCATACCGACCTCGTCCGAGCCGCCCAGCGGCAGGAAAACGAGTTCGTCTTGGGTTTGCTTTTTCATTCAATCAGTCAAATGGGCGTTACGACGCCAGATTTCGAGGAGGCCGCGAATAGTCAGGTCGGGATCGAAGTGATCGATGCTGTCGGTCGCGCCTTCGAACAGGCTGGCGACCCCGCCGGTGCCGACGACGGTCATGGGCTTGCCCCACTCCGCCTTGATGCGCCCGACCAAGCCTTCGATCAACGAGATATAGCCCCAGAAAACGCCGGACTGCATGGCCTCGACCGTGCCCTTGCCGATGACGTTCTCGGGTTTCTGAATGGCGATGCGCGGCAGTTTGGCCGCCGCTTCGTGCAGGGCCTGAAGCGACAGATTGATGCCGGGCGCGATCAGACCGCCCTCGAAGGCGCCATCCCCCGAGACGATGTCGAAGGTCGTCGCCGTGCCGCTGTCGATCAGCAGAAGGTCGCCGGGATACGTCAGCGAGGCGCCCACGGCGTTCACGAGACGATCGGCGCCCGCCTCGCTAGGTTTGGCGATCCGCACCTCGATGCCCAGTTCGGCGTTCTCGCCGATGACCAGAGGCTCGATGTTCAGATAGCGCCGCGCCAGATTGCGCAGGTTGAAGATCGACTGCGGCACGACGCTGGAGATGATGCAGCCGCCCAGGGCGTCGAACTTCAGCCCCTTCATCACCATCAGCTGGTTAAGCCAGACGGCGTATTCGTCGGCCGTGCGGCTGGCCTCGGTCGCAGCGCGCCACTGGGCGATCCAATCCGTGCCGTCGTGGACCGCGAACAGCGTATTGGTGTTGCCCTGCTCGATGGCGAGAAGCATCAGGCGGCTTTCCCGAAGAAGACATCGCCCGCGGAAATCAAACGTACCGAACCGTCGGCCAGACGCAGGCGCAGGGCGCCATCCGGCTCCACGCCCTCGGCCTGTCCCTCGATCGTCTCGTTATCTAGTCGCGCGACGCACGGTCCGTTCAGGCCCGTCAGACGACTGGTCCAGGCGTCGAGCACGGGCTCGAAGCCCATCGTCTGCCAGCGCCCCCACCAGACGGCGAAGGTCTCGGCCAGGATTTCGGCGGCGGCCTCGATCGGCGGGACATAGGCCAGGTCGGCGCGCAGACGTTCGGCAACCGAGGTCGCCCCCCGCTCGGTGCCCTCGGGCGCATGGGCCAGGTTCACGCCGATGCCGACCGCCAGCCAGAGGTCGCCGTTCGCATGCCGGCCGGATTCGACCAGGATGCCCGACACCTTGACCCCGTCCAGCAGGACGTCGTTGGGCCATTTTATCGAAACGAGCGCGGGCGAAACGAAGACGTCCAGCAGGTCTGCGACGGCCAGGGCCGCGATGAAGGTCGCCTGGGCCGCCTCGGCCGCCGACTTGGGCGTGGTGATCAGAAGGGTGGCGGCCAGATTGCCCTGATCGGTGTCCCACTTGCGACCCCGCCGACCGCGGCCAGCGGTCTGGCGGCGTGCCACGATCCAGCGCGGGCCCGCCTCTCCGGCCTCGGCGAGGCGGCGCGCCTCGGCGTTGGTCGAGTCGATCTCGTCGAGGATGACCAGTGGGACGGGCGCCAACGCCCTACCCGTTCCCGAAGCCGGCGCTCGCAGCCTTGGTCAGCGGCTCCAACCAAGTCAGACCGACAATCACCAGGGGGAAGGCGAAGGCGGCGCACGCCCAGCCGATCCACTTGGCCTCCACCGGCGCAGCGTCGGTCGCAATGTCGTCCACCGGCGCATCGAACCACATCAGCTTGATGATGCGCAGATAGTAGAAGGCAGCGACGACCGAGGCGACCAGACCGGCGGCCGCGACAGGCCACATCCCTGCATCGGCGGCGGCGCCGAACACATAGTATTTGCCCCAGAAACCCGAGAACGGCGGCATGCCCAGGACCGACAGCGACAGGATGGTCAGGGCCACGGCCGTCAGCGGACGATCCTTCTTCAATCCGGCCAGATCGGCGATGCGGCGGATCGGACGGCCCGACTTGGACAGGCTGAGCAGGATGGCGAAGAAGCCCAGCTGGTCGATGACATACAGCGTCATGAACATCAGCATGGCCTGCAGGCCCTCGGCCGTGCCCGCCGCAATGCCCAGCAGGGCGTAACCGATGTTGGCGATCGACGAATAGGCCAGCAGGCGCTGGATGTCCTTCTGCGCCAGGCCGCCGAAGGCGCCGACGACGAAGCTGATCAGCGAGATGGCGATCAGGACCTGCGACCACTGAGCGTGGGCGTCGCCGAAACCGTTTTCCAGCGCGCGAGCGATCAGCACCATGGCCGCCACCTTGGGCGCCGTGGCGAACAGGGCCACGACCGGCGTCGGCGCGCCTTCATAGACGTCGGGCGTCCACATGTGGAACGGCGCGGCCGATACCTTGAACGCCAGGCCGCAGATCAGGAAGACAAGGCCGAAGACCAGGCCCGGGCCGGGATTGTCGGCGGCGACGGCGGCGATGTCCTCGAACCGCATAGAGCCGGCGAAGCCGTAGATGAGGCTGGCGCCATACAGCAGCAGGCCCGACGACAGCGCGCCCAGGACGAAATACTTCAGGCCCGCTTCCGACGCCTTGACGTCGTTGCGGTGGAAGGCGGCGAGCACATACAGGGCCAGCGAGTGCAGCTCGATCCCGACATACATGGAGATCAGGTCGCCCGAGGACGCCATCATCCCCATGCCGGCCGAGGCCAACACGATCAGGACCGGATATTCGAACTTGGCGATGCGCGTACGCTTCATCCAGCCGTCACCCAGCACGACCGCCACGGCGGCCGACAAATAGATCAGGCTCTTGGCGTAGATGGCCAGCGGATCGGCGACATAGGCGCCGTTGAAGGCGACGCCCCAAGGTCCGACGATCGAGATGACCGATGCAGCGATCAGCAGCAGGACCGACAGGATCGAGACCAGACGGGCGCTCTTGTCGCCCATGAAGGCGCCGACCATCAGCAGGACCAGGGCGCCGACCGCGAGGGTGACTTCCGAGGCGGCGAGATGCAGGGCGGAGGATAGATCAGGCATCTGTAAGTCTCACCCGCCGATCGCGGCGCGATACGCGCTGGTCAGGGCCTCGACGGCAGGCCCGGTGTAATCAAGGACTGAGGCCGGATGGACCCCCAGCCAGATGGTTCCGACGATCAGGGGCACGAACAGCAGGAGTTCGCGCTTGTCGATGTCGGTGATGGTCTCAAGCTTCGGATTGGTGATCTCGCCGAACATGACCGCGCGGTACAGGGTCAGGGCGTAGACCGCCGAGAAGATGACGCCCGAGGCCGCGACCAGCGCCGCCCAGGTCGAGGCGTTGTAGGCGCCCGTCATGGTCAGAACTTCGCCGATGAAGCCCGAGGTCCCCGGCAGGCCGACGTTGGCCATGGTGAACATCAGGAAGATGGCGGCGTACCACGGCATCTTGGACGTCAGGCCGCCGTAGAAGGCGATCTCGCGAGTGTGCATCCGGTCATAGACGACGCCAACGCACAGGAACAGCGCGCCCGAGATCAGCCCGTGGCTGATCATCTGGAAGATGGCGCCCTGCATGCCGATGTGGTTGCCCGCGAAGATGCCCAGGGTCACAAAGCCCATGTGGGCCACGGACGAATAGGCGATCAGCTTCTTGATGTCCGTCTGACGCCAGGCGACCAGCGATGTATAGACGATGGCGATCACCGACAGGGTGAAGACCAGCGGCCGGAACATCTCCGACGCCATCGGGAACATCGGCACGTTGAACAGGATGAAGCCGTAGCCGCCCAGCTTCAGCAGAATACCTGCCAGGATGACCGAACCAGCCGTCGGCGCCTGAACGTGGGCGTCGGGCAGCCAGGTGTGAACCGGCCACATCGGCATCTTGACCGCGAACGAAGCGAAGAAGGCCAGCCAAAGGATCGGCTGGACGGCCGGATCGAAGGCGAAACGCTTCAGCTCGGGAATGCTGGTGGTGCCCGCCTCATGCGCCATCCACAGCATGGCCAGCAGCATCAGGACGGACCCCAGCAGGGTGTAGAGGAAGAACTTGTAGGCCGCATAGATGCGGTTCTGACCGCCCCAGATGCCGATGATCAGGAACATCGGGACCAGCGTGCCTTCGAAGAAGATGTAGAAGAGGAACAGGTCCAGCGAGGTGAACACCCCGATGACCAGCGTCTCCAGCACCAGGAAGGCGATCATATATTCGACGACGCGCGTCTCGACCGACTTCCAGCTGGCCAGGATGCAGATCGGCATCAGGAAGGCCGTCAGGAGCACGAAAAGGATCGAAATCCCGTCGACGCCCAGGTGATAGCTGGCGCCCGCGAACCACGGGACCATCTCCACAAACTGATAGCCGGTGTTAGCCGGATCGAAGCCGGCGACCAGCGCGACCGACACCGCCAGGGTCACCAGGGTGGTGATCAACGCGATCCAGCGCGCGGCCGGTGCGGTCGCATCGGCCGACTTTGACGTCAGCCGGGCGGCGAAGATCGCCAGGGCCCCGACCAGGGGCAGGAATGTAACGAGGCTCAGGATGTAGGGCACGAGATCAGGCTCCCCACGCGAGGATGGCGAAGGTGAGCAGACCAGCCACCCCGAGCAGCATCACGAAGGCGTAGTGATAGACATAGCCGGACTGGATCTTGCCCAGTCGAGCGGCGGATTTCAGCGATACCCAGGCGGCGCCATTCGGGCCCAAGCCGTCGATGACCTTCACGTCGCAGATCTTCCAGAAGAAGTTCCCGATGGCGCGGAAGCCGCGCACGAAGACGAAGTCGTACAGCTCGTCGAAATACCACTTGTTGTAGAGGAAGCGGTAGATGACGCCGTTCCGCTCGGCCATGCGACGGCCCATGCCCTCGCGAGCGACGTAGATCCAATAGGCGAAGGCGGTGCCGATCAGCGTCAGGATCAGCGGCGACCATTTCACCCAGGTCGGGACGTCGTGGCTTTCGTGCAGGACGTGGTTGTTCGCGCCGGTGAAGATCGCGCCGCGCCAGAACTCGCCCTCGTGGTGGCCGATGAAGTGCGGCGCGAAGACGAAGCCAGCCGCGACGGCGCCGACCGACAGCAGGATCAGCGGGACCAGCATGACCAGCGGGCTCTCATGCGGCTTCAGCGGACCATGATGACCGTGGTCGTCATGCGCATGATCGTCGTGATGATCGCCGACCGGCTCGGAATGGGTTTCCAGCTGGGCGTGGGAAGCGTGGTCGTCAGCATGATGGGCGTCGCCCTCTTCCTTCCACACCGGCTTGTTGTGGAAGGTCATGAAGACCAGGCGCCACGAATAGTAGGCCGTCAGACCGGCGGCGATGATGCCGACGAAGAAGGCGAACAGGCCGATGGCCGAGTGACCCGAGGCCGCCGAGGCATAGGCGCTCTCGATGATCGAATCCTTGGAGTAGAAGCCGGCGAAGCCGCCGACGCCGGGGATGCCGAGGCCGGTGATGGCGATGGTGCCGATGGTCATCACTGCATAGGTGACCGGCAGCAGCTTCCACAGGCCGCCCATCTTCCGCATGTCCTGCTCGTGGTGCATGCCGTGGATCACCGAGCCGGCGCCCAGGAACAGCAGGGCCTTGAAGAAGGCGTGCGTGAACAGGTGGAACATGGCGGCCTGATAGGCGCCGACGCCCGCCGCGAAGAACATGTAGCCCAGCTGCGAACAGGTCGAATAGGCGATGACCCGCTTGATGTCGTTCTGGGTCAGGCCGACCGTGGCGGCGAACAGGGCCGTGATGGCGCCGATGATGGCGATGATCTGCGACGCGCCCGGCGCATATTCATAGATGGGGCTCAACAGGCAGACCATATAGACGCCGGCGGTCACCATGGTGGCGGCGTGGATCAGGGCCGACACGGGCGTCGGGCCTTCCATCGCGTCGGGCAGCCAGGTGTGCAGGAAGAACTGGGCCGACTTGCCCATGGCGCCGATGAACAGCAGGAACCCGGCCAGATCCAGCGCGGACCACTGGACGCCCAGGAACTCCCACGTCGTGCCGGCCTTGGTGGCGATCAGCGGGAACAGTTCGGCGAAGTTGATGGTGCCGTACATCCAGAAGATCGTCATGATCCCCAGCACGAAACCGAAGTCGCCGACGCGGTTGACGACGAAGGCCTTGATGGCGGCGGCGCTGGCCGTCGGCTTCTTGAACCAGAAGCCGATCAGCAGATAGGACGCCAGGCCCACGCCTTCCCAGCCGAAGAAGATCTGCATGAAGTCGGCCGCCGTCACCAGCGCCAGCATCATGAAGGTGAACAGCGACAGATAGGCGAAGAAGCGCGGCCGGCTGTCGTCCTCGGCCATGTAGCCCCAGGAGTACAGGTGAACCAGCGACGACACGCTGGTGACCACGATCAGCATGGTCGCCGACAGGGCGTCGATGCGGATCGACCAGGCCGACTGGAAGTCGCCCACGTTGATGAAGGGCGCCAGGCGGATGGTGAAGGGCTCCAGATGGCCCCAGGTCCATTGGCCGAACACCGTCCAGGCCACGACGCAAGAGAAGAACAGCAGGCCGGTCGTAACGGCCTGCGACGGGATGTTGCCGATCCGGCGTCCGAAGAAGCCGGCGATCGCCGCGCCCAGCAGCGGGGCGAAGATCCCGAGAATGACGAGGGTATGGAAGGTCACGCTCAGCCCTTCATCACGGAGGCGTCGTCCACGGCGATGTCGCCGCGGTTACGGAAGAAGGTCACCAGAATCGCCAGGCCGACGGCGGCCTCGGCCGCGGCGACGGTCAGGACGAACATCGCCATGATCTGCCCGCTGATCTCGTTCAGATAGGCCGAGAAGGCGACGAAGTTGATGTTTACGGCCAGCAGGATCAGCTCGATCGACATCAGGATGATGATGACGTTCTTGCGGTTCACGAAGATGCCGAAGACCCCAATGGTGAACAGGATCGCAGCGACCGTCAGATAGTGGGTCAGACCGATCATCAGAGAAGCTCCTCGGCGCTGACGCCTTCGCCCGTGGCGGCGGACTTGATCTCGACCGACTTGCGACGGTCGCGGTTCACCTGGTCGCCGGGGTTCTGGCGTTTGATGTGCGGCTTGTGGCGCAGGGTCAGGGTGATGGCGCCGATCATCGCGATCAGCAGCACGATCCCGGCCGCCTGGAAGAAGTAGACATAGTCCGTGTAGAGCACGCGACCGATGGCCTCGACGTTCGTCACGCTGGCGTCCGGCGCGCCCGGCGCCGGCAGGCCCGCAGCGGCGCCGCCCTGAACCACGGCGACCGAGACGATGATCATCTCGACCAGCAGCACGGCGGCGATGATGGCGCCCAGCGGCAGATAGCGCGCGTAACCTTCGCGCAGCTTCAGGAAGTCCACGTCCAGCATCATGACGACGAACAGGAACAGCACCGCGACCGCGCCCACATAGACGACGACCAGCAGCATCGCCAGGAACTCGGCGCCCAGCAGGACAAACAGACCCGCCGACGAGAAGAAGGCCAGGATCAACCACAGCACGCTGTGCACCGGGTTGCGCGCGGTCACGACCAGAAGGCCGGAAACCGTGGCGACCGCCGCCAGCAGATAGAAGGCTATGCCTTGCAGCATGTCGGGACGAAGCCCCTTTCGTATCGGCCGCGACCCCGTTTGGAATCGGCGACCCGTTTAGCGAGATGCGCCTTAGCGGTAAGGCGCGTCGAGTTCCAGATTCTTGGCGATCTGCCGTTCCCAGCGGTCGCCGTTATCGAGCAGGCGTTGCTTGTCGTAGAGCAGCTCTTCGCGCGTCTCGACGGCGAACTCCGAGTTCGGCCCCTCCACGATGGCGTCCACCGGGCAGGCCTCCTGGCACAGGCCGCAGTAGATGCATTTGACCATGTCGATGTCATAGCGGGTCGTGCGGCGGCTGCCGTCGGCGCGCGGCTCGGCCTCAATGGTGATGGCCTGGGCGGGGCAGATGGCTTCGCACAGCTTGCAGGCGATGCAGCGTTCCTCGCCGTTCGCATAGCGACGCAGCGCATGCTCGCCGCGGAAACGCGGCGACTGCGGATTGCGCTCGAACGGATAGTTCACCGTCATCTTGGGACGGGCCATATATTTCAGCGACAGACCGATGGCGCCGATGACGTCCAGCATCATCGCGCCCTTGGTCGCCTGGACGATACGGGTGAACATCAGGGCTTATCCTTGGGGGCAGGCGTCGTCTGAGAAGCGGTCTGGCTGGCGCGCCAATCCTGTTCGATGCGGTCCTGGCGTTGCTGCCATTGATAGCTCGACTCGGGCATGCGCGACGCGTCGGGCGCGCAGGCGGCGGTCGTCGTCAAAAGCCCCAGGCCGATGATGACACCGCGCATCACGACCCCACCACGAAGACGCGCCAGGCCGACACGATCACGACCGCGACGAGCGACGTCGGCAAGAAGATCTTCCAGCCCAGACGCATCAGTTGGTCATAGCGATAGCGCGGCACGAACGCCTTCACCATCGAGATCATGATGAACCAGAACACCGTCTTGATCATGAAGGTCAGCAGATAGATCGTATAGGCGATCCAGGCCGGCAGCCCATCCATCCAGGCCTGCGGCACGCCGGGATTCCAGCCGCCGAAGAACAGCAGGCTGATCATCGCTGACATGAAGACGATGTTGACGTACTCGCCCATCATGAACAGCAGATACGGCGTCGAGCTGTATTCGACCTGATAACCGGCGACCAGTTCGGACTCGGCCTCGGGCAGGTCGAACGGCGGGCGGTTGGTCTCGGCCAGGGCCGAGATGAAGAAGATGATCGACATCGGGAACAGGATCACCACCAGCGGCCAGGTGTCAGCGCCGCCGCCGAAGCCGTACCAGTTCCAGAACATGCCCTTCTGGCTGTCGACGATCGCCGACAGGTTCATGGTGCCGGCCAGCAGGATCACATTGATGATGATCAGGCCCAGCGAGACTTCATAGGACACCATCTGCGCCGCGGAACGCAGCGAACCCAGGAACGGATACTTCGAGTTCGAAGCCCAGCCGCCCATGATGATGCCGTAAACGCCCAGCGACGACACGGCGAAGATGTACAGGATGCCCACGTTCAGGTCCGACACGACCCAACCGGGCGCGAACGGAATGACCGCCCACGCCATGAAGGCCAGGATCACGGTGATGATCGGGGCGATGATGAAGACCGCCTTGTCGGCGCCGGCCGGAATCACGACCTCCTTCAGCACGAACTTGATCATGTCGGCGAAGGATTGAAGCAGACCAAAGGGGCCGACGACGTTCGGACCCTTGCGCATCTGCACGCCGGCCCAGACCTTGCGGTCGGCGAGCAGCAGGAAGGCGACGGCGATCAGCACGCCGACCGTGATCAGCAGGACCTGGCCGACCGTGATCAGCGTCCAGCCCAGAGGCGTGGCCCAGAAGGAAACGGGGTCCATGGCTTACTCCGCCGCCATTGCGACCGGCTGGGTCCGCAGGGCGGACAGCTCGGCCATCGTCGCGCTGGCGCGCGCTATCGGATTGGAAAGATAGGGGTCGGTCACGACCGAGACGAAAGCGCGGTCGCCCAGATTGCCCTTGGCGCCCAGGGCCGCCACGTCGAACGTCGCCGGCGCGGGCAGATAGTCGATCCGGCCAAAGGTCGGGTGATCGCTCATCAGCTTGGCGCGCAGTTGCTCCAGCGTGTCGTAAGGCAGGGTCTTGTCGACGCGCGCCGACAGGGCGCGGATGATGGCCCAGTCTTCCTTGGCCTCGCCCTTGGGGAAGACGACGCGTTCGGCCATCTGCACCCGGCCCTCGGTGTTGACGTACAGGCCGGCCTTCTCGGTATAGGCCGCGCCCGGCAGGATCACGTCCGCGCCGTGCGCGCCGCGGTCGCCGTGACTACCCAGATAGACACGGAAGGCGTTCGAACCGGTCGGATCGACCTCGTCGGCGCCCAGCAGGAACAGAACGTCAAGCGCATCCGGCTTCAGCATTTCGGCGACGGTCAGGCCACCCTCAGCCGGCACGAAGCCCATGTCCAGACCGGCGACGCGCGACGCCGCGTGGTGCAGGACGTTGAAGCCGTTCCAACCGTCGGCGACGACGCCGACCTTCTTGGCCAGGGCGCCGAGCGCGTTCAGGACGGCCGGCCCGCCTTCCCCGCCCAGCGCGCCGGAGCCGACGATGATCGTCGGACGCTCGGCCTTGGTCAGGAAGTCCAGCGCCGACTTCGGCAACTTGGCCAGGGTCTGCGTGCCTGCGCCCAGATAGGCGTAGTCGAACGTCAGGTCGGCCTGTTCGCCGATCAGACCGATCTCCATGTCGCCCTTCAGCCAGGCCTTGCGCAGGCGGGCGTTCAGCAGCGGCGCCTCGGTGCGCGGATTGGCGCCGACGATCAGAACAGCGTCAGCTTTTTCAATGCCTTCCAGGCCGGAGTTGAACAGCCAGCCTTCACGCGGGCCATAACCCAGGGCGGCGCCGTCCTGGCGGCAGTCGGTGTTGTTGGAGCCGAGCGCGCGGAACAGATCCAGCGTCGCCTTCATCGACTCGGCGTCCTGCAGGTCGCCGGCGATGACGCCGATACGATTGGCCGAGGCGGCCTTCAGCTTGGCGGCGACGGCGTCCAGCGCCTCGTTCCACGAGGCGGCGCGCAGCTTGCCATTCTCGCGGATCCACGGACGGTCCAGACGACGCGCGGTCAGGCCGTCGACGACATAGCGGCTCTTGTCCGACAGCCACTCCTCATTGATGCCTTCGTTGACGCGCGGCAGCACCCGCATGACCTCGGACCCGCGGTAGTCGGCGCGGATGTTCGAACCCAAGGCGTCCATGACGTCGATGGTCTCGGTCTTCTTCAGTTCCCACGGACGATAGTGGTACTGCCACGGGCGGTGCGTCAGGGCGCCGACCGGGCACAGGTCGTTGACGTTGCCCGACAGCTCCGAGGCGACCGACTTTTCCAGATAGGTCGTGATCTCGGCGTCCTCGCCGCGCGAGATCATGCCGATGTCCGGCACGCCTGCGACTTCGGTGATGAAGCGGACGCAGCGCGTGCACTGAATGCAGCGCGTCATGAAGGTCTTGATGGTCGGACCCATCGCCTTTTCTTCAACCGCGCGCTTGTTCTCCGAATAGCGCGAGCCGTCGCGGCCATAGCCGACCGACTGGTCCTGCAGGTCGCACTCGCCGCCCTGGTCGCAGATCGGGCAATCCAGCGGGTGGTTGATCAGCAGGAACTCCATCACCCCTTCGCGGGCCTTCTTGACCATCGGCGTGTCGGTGAAGATTTCCTGGCCGTCGGCGGCCGGAAGCGCGCACGAAGCCTGCGGCTTCGGCGGCCCAGGCTTCACCTCGACCAGGCACATGCGGCAGTTGCCGGCGATGGACAGGCGCTCGTGATAGCAGAAGCGCGGAATCTCTTGTCCGGCGCGTTCGGCGACCTGGAGCACGGTCATGCCGGGCTCGAACTCGGTTTCGACGCCGTTGACCTTGGCGATAGGCATCAGCGGGCCTCTTGCTTGGCGGCGGGAGCCGCCATTTGTACATCCACGGACATCCGCTGACCGTCGCGGAACAGGCCCGCGCCGTCGGCTTCCGCCCGGCATTCGAATTCCAACCTGCCGCCATCGACCGGCGCACGCCACGACACCTGGGCTGTGCGTTCGCCGGTGGCGGTGAAGGCGACGGCGTCGCCTTCCTGGCCATACATGCGGTTCACCACGTCGCGGCAGGCCGCTTCGAGGTTCGCCGGAGCCGCCGCCGTCGTGGCAGGCGCGACGTCAGCGGGAGCCGCCGTCGCAGGCGCCGTCGATGCTTCAGGCGCAGCCTTTTCCCCCTCGCCGCAAGCGGCGAGGATCGGAAGCGTCAGCAACAGGGCGACGGCGAGGCGCATCTCTACTCCGCCGCGATCGCGTGGCCGGCGAAGTTCGCGCGGCGGCTACGATAGTTGGCGATCCGCTCTTCGATCTCGTGACGGAAGTGACGGATCAGGCCCTGAACCGGCCAGGCGGCCGCGTCGCCCAGGGCGCAGATGGTGTGGCCCTCGACCTGTCCGGCGACGTCCAGCAGCAGGTCGATTTCAGACGGATCGGCCTCACCCACGGCCATCCGCTCCAGCACGCGCCACATCCAGCCGGTGCCTTCGCGGCACGGCGTGCACTGGCCGCAGCTCTCGTGCTTGAAGAAGTAGCTGATGCGGGCGATCGCCTTCACGATGTCGGTGGATTCGTCCATCACGGTCACGCCGGCGGTGCCCAGCGACGAGCGAACCTCGCGCATGGAATCGAAGTCCATCAGGACCGTTTCGGCCTGTTCGCGCGTGATCACCGGGCAGGACGCGCCGCCCGGGATGATGGCCTTCAGATTGCTCCAGCCGCCACGCACGCCGCCGCCGTGATCCTCGATCAACTGACGCAGCGGGATCGACATGGCTTCTTCGACCACGCAGGGCGTGTTCACGTGGCCGGACAGGGACATCAGCTTGGTGCCGGTGTTGTTCGGACGGCCGAAACTGGCGAACCAGTCGGCGCCGCGACGCAGGATCGTGCCGACGACGGCGATCGACTCGACATTGTTCACCGTGGTCGGGCAGCCGTACAGGCCCGCACCGGCCGGGAACGGCGGCTTCAGGCGCGGTTGACCCTTCTTGCCTTCCAGCGATTCCAGCAGCGCCGTCTCTTCGCCGCAGATGTAGGCGCCCGCGCCGTGGTGGATATAGACGTGGAAGTCCCAGCCGTGGACGTTGCCGTCGCCGATCAGCTTGGCGTCATAGGCCTGCTTGACGGCGGCTTCCATCCGCTCGCGCTCCAGCACGTATTCGCCGCGCAGATAGATGTAGCAGGCATGCGCCTGCATCGCGAAGCTGGCGATCAGCGCGCCTTCGATCAGCAGGTGCGGATCATGACGCATGATCTCGCGGTCCTTGCAGGTCGCGGGCTCGGATTCGTCGGCGTTGATGACCAGGTAGTGAGGACGATCCTTCACTTCCTTGGGCATAAACGACCACTTCAGGCCGGTCGAGAAGCCGGCGCCGCCCCGGCCGCGCAGACCCGAAGCCTTGACGTTGTTGATGATCCAGTCGCGCCCAAGGTCCAGCATGTCCTTGGTGGCGTTCCAGGCGCCGCGGTTCTTCGCCCCGTCCAGCGTCCAGTCGTGGAAGCCGTACAGGTTGGTGAAGATGCGATCCTTGTCTTCGAGAATGCCGACCATCTTCAGTTCCGATCTCCGCGCGTGTCCGCGCGCTTCATCATGCTACGGCCCCACAGCGCGATCCCGACGCCCATGACGGCTATCAGCGCGCCCACGGGTATCATGACGTCCAGATCGACCGGGAGGACACCCATCAGCGTCAATACGATCAGCCCCAACCCCATGACTACATCGGCGAGGCCGAGGAGATAAAAGGTTTTGAAATCAACAGGCTTGGCTTGCTTCGCCATCACAGCCCCCCCGCCAGACGGCGTTTGTGGTGGCGCGTGCGCATCCAGATGGCCGCGATGACCATCACCCAGCCCGCCGCCAGCATGAAGTAGGAGAGATTGACCGCCCACGGCCCGACTACGCCCTGACGCGAGATCAGGATCAGAACGGCCGCGCCGACGACCATGGCCAGGCCGCCCGCGCGCAGCGGACGCCCGACGTTGCGCAGTTCCTTGCGGTAGGCTGCGCGGCCCTCCTCTGTGTTCAGATCCGGCGGCGACATCAGGCCGGCGCCTTCTCGACCGGCGCGGGGTCGCTGTTCGGCAGCTTCTTGATTGGCTTGGCGGCCGAGCCGTCATACAGCGTCGCGTCAAGCAGGGTCTTTGGCCCGCCTTCCGGCGCCGCATTGGTGCGACCGATGTAGGAGCCCGGCTCGGGCGTCTTGCCGGCGGCGAAGTCGTCGATGATCCGGCCGATCGTCTCGGGCGTCAGGTCCTCGAAATAGTAGTCGTTGATCTGGGCCATCGGCGCGTTGGAACAGGCGCCCAAGCACTCGACTTCCTGCCAGGTGAAGCGGCCGTCGGCGGACAGATGATCCTTGGGACCGATCTTTTCCTTGCAGACGCGCATCAGCTCATTGGCGCCGCGCAGCATGCACGGCGTGGTGCCGCACACCTGGATCAGCGCTGTCTTGCCGACCGGCTCCAGCATGAACATGGTGTAAAAGGTCGCGACCTCCAGCACCCGGATATAGGCCATGTCCAGCAGTTCGGCGATGGCGCGGATGGCGGGCTCGGACACCCAACCTTCCTGCTTTTGCACCAGCCACAGGATCGGGATCACCGCCGACTGGCGACGACCTTCTGGATATTTCTTGATCCACCATTCGGCCTTGGCGGTCGTATCGGCCGAGAAGGCGAACGAGGCGGGCTGTTCCTTGGCGAGGCGACGAACGCTCATCGGTCCACTTCTCCGAAAACGATGTCGAGCGAGCCCAGAATGGCGGACACGTCGGCCAACTGGTGGCCGCGGTTCATCCAGTCCATCGCCTGCAGCGAGCGGAAGCCCGGCGCCGAGATCTTCACACGATACGGTTTGTTGGTGCCGTCCGACACCAGATAGATGCCGAACTCGCCCTTGGGCGCCTCGACCGAGGCATAGACCTCGCCCTCGGGCGTCTTGAAGCCCTCGGTGTAGAGCTTGAAGTGGTGGATCAGCGACTCCATCGAGCGCTTCATCTCGCCACGGCGCGGCGGGACGATCTTGTTGTCCTCGACCATCACCGGCTCGCCAGGGCAGTTGCGCAGCTTGTGGATGCACTGCTCCATGATCCGCACCGACTGCTTCATCTCCTCGATGCGCACCAGATAGCGGTCCCAGCAGTCGCCGTTCTTGCCGACGACCACGTCGAAGTCGAGCTCGGCATAGCACTCATAGGGCTGCGACTTGCGCAGGTCCCAGGCGATGTTCGAGCCCCGCAGCATCACGCCGGTGAAGCCCCATTCCAGGGCCTGCTGCTTAGACACCACGCCGATGTCGACGTTGCGCTGCTTGAAGATGCGGTTCTCGGTGACCAGGCTTTCGATGTCCTTCAGCGCCGGCGGGAACTCGTGGCACCAGCGGCCGATGTCGTCGATCAGGTCCATCGGCAGGTCCTGGTGGACTCCGCCGGGACGGAAGTAGTTGGCGTGCAGACGGGCGCCGCAGGCGCGCTCGTAGAACACCATCAGCTTTTCGCGTTCCTCAAAGCCCCAGAGCGGCGGCGTCAGGGCGCCGACGTCCATGGCCTGGGTCGTCACGTTCAGCATGTGCGACAGGATGCGGCCGATTTCCGAATACAGGACGCGGATCAGCTGTGCCCGGTACGGAACCTCGATGCCCAGCAGCTTCTCGATGGCCAGGCAGAAGGCGTGCTCTTGGTTCATCGGCGAGACGTAGTCCAACCGGTCCAGATACGGCACGTTCTGAAGGTAAGTGCGCGCCTCCATCAGCTTTTCGGTGCCGCGGTGCAGCAGGCCGATGTGCGGATCGACGCGCTCGACGATTTCGCCGTCCAGCTCCAGCACCAGGCGCAGCACGCCGTGCGCGGCCGGGTGTTGCGGACCGAAGTTGATGGTGAACTTGCGGTCTTCCATCTCGCGCGCGTGGGCGGTGCGGGTGTCGAGGTCGTCCTCGAACACATCGACGCCCAGCGGCGGCAGGGTGGGGTTTCCGTCAGCCATTACGCCTGGCCTCCCGCCTTCTCGTCGCCGGGCAGGACCGGCGCGGGGTATTCGGCGCCCTCCCAGGGCGACAGGAAATCGAAGGTGCGGAATTCTTGGGTCAGCTTGACCGGCTCATAGACCACGCGGCGCTGTTCCTCGTCGTAACGGACCTCGACATAGCCCGTCATCGGGAAGTCCTTGCGCAGCGGATGGCCTTCAAAGCCATAGTCCGTCAGCAGGCGACGCATGTCCGGGTGGCCCGAGAACAGCATGCCGTACATGTCGTAGGCTTCACGCTCGAACCAGTTGGCGGCCGGATAGGCCGAGATGACCGAAGGCACCGGCTGAGTCTCGTCGGTCGAGACCTTGACCCGCAGGCGCGCGTTCCGCGTCATCGACAGCAGGTGATAGACCACCTCGAACCGTTCCTTGCGATCCGGATAGTCCACGCCGCACAGGTCGAGCAGTTGCTGGAAGCCGAACTGATCGCGCAGCGTCGTCAGCACCTCGACGATCCGCTCGCGCGGCGCGACCAGCGTCAGTTCGCCGAACGCCACCTGGGCCTCGACGCCCAACGCCCCGACCATCTCCGCGCCCAGCGGCGTCAGGGCGGCTTCGTGTTGCGCTTGAACAGCCAGAGAGGTCATCGGTCGATGGTCCCCGTGCGACGGATTTTCTTCTGCAGTTGCAGCAGGCCGTAAAGCAGCGCCTCGGCAGTCGGCGGACAGCCGGGCACATAGACATCGACCGGCACAACGCGGTCGCAACCGCGCACGACGCTGTAACTATAGTGGTAGTAGCCGCCGCCGTTGGCGCAGCTGCCCATCGACACGACATAACGCGGATCAGGCATCTGGTCGTAGACCTTGCGGATGGCCGGGGCCATCTTGTTGGTCAGGGTGCCGGCGACGATCATCAGGTCGGACTGACGCGGGCTGGCGCGCGGCGCCATTCCGAAGCGCTCGACATCGAAGCGCGGCATCGACATCTGGATCATCTCGACGGCGCAGCAGGCCAGGCCGAACGTCATCCACATCAGCGAGCCCGTGCGGGCCCAGTTGATGACGTCGTCGGCGGCGGCGACCAGATAGCCGCGCTCGCCGAGCTCCATGTTCACGGCTTCGAAGAACTTGTCGTGGACCTTGGGGTCATAACCCTCGACGGTCGAACGCGCGCCGGCGCCGGCCGGAACCAGCGGCGCGCCCGATGCGGACACCAGGCCTGCGGGCTTGGAAGCGGCGACTACTCCCATTCCAGGGCTCCCTTCTTCCATTCGTAGATGAAGCCGATGGTCAGCACGCCCAGGAAGACCATCATCGACCAGAAGGCGAACACCATGCCAGCGTGCGACAGATCGAACATCGACACCGCCCACGGGAACAGGAAGGCGACTTCCAGGTCGAAGATGATGAACAGGATCGACACCAGATAGAAGCGGATGTCGAACTTCATCCGGGCATCATCGAAGGCGTTGAAGCCGCACTCATAGGCCGACAGCTTCTCACTATCGGGGCTCTTCGGCGCCAGCAGCAGCGGCAGCACGATGAAAAGAATGCCGATGAAGGCGGCTACGCCGGCGAAGACCAGGACCGGAAGATATTCGAGAAGGAATGCGTTCATTCGAAGAACCTCGTCCGCCGGGGAGAGGCGGGATTCGGCGCTTCTTAGACCCAAGACCGCCGCCGTTCAAACCCCTGCGGCCATTGGATTTTCATTGAGAACGGCTCGCAACTTTGCGCGCCATATGTCGCAGGGCCGACGCTTGCGCGTCGCCGGGCTGCAAAGGCCTATTGGCGAGCCGATCGCGTAACCGAAAGTCATCCGAATGAGCCTAGCCAGCCGCGCCCTGAACGCTGTCGAACGGATCGGCAATCGACTTCCCGATCCTGTCTTCCTGTTCCTGTGGCTGATCGGCGGTCTGATCGTCCTCAGCATGGTCGGCTCCGGCCTGGGCTGGTCGGCCGTCAATCCGGTGACCGGCGATCAACTGGTCGCCAAGAGCCTGCTGTCGGCCGAGAATCTGGAACAGTTGATCATCGGCATGCCGCGCACCCTGGCGGACTTCCCGCCCCTCGGCATCGTCATCACCATCATCTACGGCGCTTCTGTCGCCGAACGGACCGGGATGTTCGCCACCGCCATTCGCGGCGCCCTGCTGAACGCCCCGCGCTCCATACTGACGCCCGTCGTCGTGATCACGGGCATGGTGTCCCATCACGCGTCGGACGCCTCCTATGTCGTGGTCATCCCGCTGGCGGCCGTCATCTTCGCTGCAGCGGGCCGACATCCGCTGGCGGGTCTGGCCGCAGGCTTCGCCGCCGTGTCGGGCGGATACGCCGGCAACCTGTTTCCCGGCGCCAGCGACGCCTTGATCCTGGGCATCACTGAGCCGGCCGCCCGCCTGATCGATCCGTCCTATTCCGTGAATATCGCGGGCAACTGGTTCTTCATCGTCGGCGTCGTCTTCGTCTTCACCCCCATCGTCTGGTTCCTGACCGACCGGGTGATCGAGCCGCGCCTCGGCGTCTGGAAGCCGTCAGAGGGGGTCGCCGCCCCGAACGCTTCGGAAAAACAGCCCCTGACCGCCGCCGAGAAGCGCGGCCTGAAGTTCGCCGGTCTGGCGCTGCTGGGCATGATCGCTCTGTGGACTCTGCTGACCTTCATACCGGGCTCGCCGTTCGTCGATCCCGAGGTGGACCCGGAGCAGAAGTTCAATCCACTCTACAAGTCCCTGGTCGCCTTCTTCGCCATCACCTTCTTCGTCACCGGCGGCGCCTATGGCGCGGGAGCCGGCACGATCCAATCGCACCGCGACATGGTCACGATGATGCGCGACGGCATAGCCCAGTTGGCGCCCTATATCGTGCTGGCCTTCTTCGCCGCCCACTTCGTGGCTATGTTCAATTGGTCGGGCCTGGGGCCGATCCTGGCGGTCAATGCGGCGGCCGGACTGAAGACCCTAGCCCTGCCCGCCCCGCTGCTTCTGATCTGCGTCGTCTTCGTCTCCTGCTTCTTCGACCTGTTCATCGGCTCGGCCTCGGCGAAATGGTCGGCCCTGGCGCCCATCGTTGTGCCGATGTTCATGCTGCTGGGCATTTCGCCCGAGATGACGACCGCCGCCTATCGCATGGGTGATTCCGTCACCAACATCGCCACGCCGCTGATGAGCTATTTCCCGCTGATCCTGACCTTCGCCCAGCGATGGGATCCGCGATTCGGTTTGGGCTCCCTGATGGCGACCATGCTGCCCTACGCCGGAGCCTTCCTAGTCGCCGGTTTGGCCATGGTGGCGGCTTGGGTCGCCTTCGACCTGCCGCTGGGACCGGGCGTCGGCGTCCACTATGAGCCGCCGCCTCCCGCCGTGGCGGCCCATGAGCCTGCCGACGGCGGCGTAGCGGGCCCGCACAGCCCGCCCCAGGCGGCGATCGTCACACCGTCCACAGCCCCGTCGCGTTGAGGGGCACGTTTCTCCGAAAAGGTCGCTTGACGCGATGTGTCAGCCCGCCTAAACGACGCCCCTCGCCGGGGCGCACAGCCGCTTCGGCCGGGAAACGCGGGTGTAGCTCAGTTGGTTAGAGTGCCGGCCTGTCACGCCGGAGGTCGCGGGTTCGAGCCCCGTCACTCGCGCCACTCCTTCTAGAAATAGAAGAGTGGCGCACACCGCCTTCCCAAAAAGCTTTCGAAACAGCTCAAAAGTTTCGACCTGATACGCGGGTGTAGCTCAGTTGGTTAGAGTGCCGGCCTGTCACGCCGGAGGTCGCGGGTTCGAGCCCCGTCACTCGCGC
>NZ_JBYTCZ010000003.1:0-128527 GCF_058790795.1 Brevundimonas sp. EU05-FHT14B07 | reverse complement strand
CGCCACTTCTTTTCAAGACATCGATAAAAGAAGTGGCGCGCTCCCGTTTTCGGAAACGCGCCTGTCGAACGCGTCGTGGCCTTGGCCGCCTTAGTGCAGCGGCAATGCGATATCCGGGTTCACGAACGCCGCTTCGCCCGTCAGCTCGCCATAGACCATGCAGAGGTCTTCGAAGACGCGGTTCCAGGCGAACTGGCTGACGGCCTTCTCGCGCGCCGCCCGACCGATCGCTTCGATGTCGCGCGTGAACAGGGCCTCGACCGCCTGGGCGTAATCGTCGGCGTCCGCGCTGGCGGCCAGTTGCCCCACGCTTTCGTCGACGGTTTCGGCGACCCCGCCCGCGTTGACCCCGACGACGGGCCGTCCGCAGGCCATGGCCTCCAGCACGATCAGCCCGAACGGCTCCTTGTCATTGGCGTGAACGAAGGCGTCGCAGCTGGCGATGATCTTGGCGACCGCCTTGGGATCGCTTTCATAGGGCATGGAGATGACGCGATCTTCCTCGGGCATCCCCGCGCCTGCGCCGACAAGAACCAGATGATAGGGCGCCCCCAGCTTCTGGACCGCCTCGATCAGCACATCGACGTTCTTTTCCTTGGCCGGACGACCGGCGAAGCACAGCAGGCGCGCGTCGTCGCTCAACCCCAGCTGTTTCAGCAGCCACTGCCGGTCACGACGTTCCGGACGGAAGGTGTCGATCTCCACGCCCAGAGGCCGGATGACGATGTTGTTCACACCGGCCTCTTCCAGGCGCCGCGCGATAAAGCGGCTGGGCGACACCACCCGATCAAACTGTGAAAACAGCTTCGCCCAGCGCTTTTCCACCGGCTTCTTGGCCCATTCGCCGAAATGCAGCGCCGCGAGGCCCGCCGGATCGGAGTGGCAGAAGCCGACGACCGGGCATCCGACTCGCTGACCGGCCTCCAAAGCCCCTTGCCCGGGCGTGTAAGGATCTCCGGCCTCGATAATCGACGGCTTCATAGCCGCCACCCAGGCGCTCCAGCGTTTGACTGAACTGGGCCAGCGATAGCCATCGCCGAACGGCAGCTTGGTCGCCCTCAGTTGCACGATGCCGTCAGCGCGCGCCTTGTGACGCGCGCCGGGCACGATCAGCGAGTGACTGACCCCCGGCCGATTGGCCTCAATCCACGCCTTCTTGGACAGGATATATCGCTTCACGCCGCCCGAGCGCGGTGCATAAAGCATTGTGGTGTCCACCAAGCGGGGCCGCTCGTCCATCGCCGCCGCCTTCAGAGCCCGCAGCGTATCGGCGACTTCCACATCCAGCCCCGGAATCAGTCGGAGTTCGCTTTCCTGGACGTCGAGGTCTGTCATGCTCATGGAGTGTTCTCGCCTGGTCTGGGCTGTCGAACGCCGGAGGGGTTCGATGGATGCGTCCACGGGACGCGGCCTTTGGACCGTTCGACGCCCGTAGACCCGGGCGCGGCAAAGCTCAAGTGCGCGCCGTCGCGATTTCCTCCGCATTCGGCCTATGAGGCATCGACGAGCGAACGCGGGTCGCCTTACAGGATCGCCTCAGGACCATCACGGCCTTGCATTCGCCTCAAATTCGATAAACTTGGAACGCTGGCGCGGACCCTGCTATGGGGTCTCCCGTAACGTGACGCGTGACCACCAGGGGTTTCTACCGAATGCGTATTTTGCTCGCGACCGCCGTGGCGATCGCCCCCTTGATGGTCGCCACAGGATCTCAGGCCGAGATCGTCATCTCGAACGCCCGGACCACGCCGATCCAGACGTCCAATGCGACGGGCACGGCCGCCGACAACATCCGCATCGCCAGCGGCGGCAGCGTCGCCATCGCCTCGGGCGCGGCGGTTACGCTGAACAGCAACAACACGGTCGATCTGGACAGCGGCAGTTCCATCACGATGGACAAGTCGGCCGACGGCTCGACGGGTCTTCTGGTCAACGGCGGCAACACCGGATCGGTGATCGTCGGTGGCTCGATCACCGTCAACGACACTCAAGAAACGGCAGACATCAAGGACACGGACGGCGACGGCGATCTGGACGGTTCTTTCGCCACCGGAACTGGCCGCTACGGCGTACGGGTCACTGGAGCCTCGCCCTTCACCGGCAACATCCTTGTCGAGGGCACGGGCGTCATCGCCGTCGAGGGCAACAACTCCTACGGACTTGCGGTCGAATCAGCGCTGAACGGCAAACTCCAAAGCCTGGGCGCCGTCCGTGTCACTGGCAACGACAGCGCCGCCATCCGCACGACGGGCCCGATTTCCGGCAATGTCGATCTCGCTGGCGCCATCTCCGCTCTCGGCGCCAATGCGACGGGTGTGTCCATCGAGGGCGATGTCGGCGGCGCGCTCAAGATTCATTCCTCGGTCGTCGCCACGGGATATCGGTACACCACCCCGCCAGCCGCGCGCCCAACAACCGGCACATTCGACAACGCAACAACCCTCTTCCTAGACGAACTCGACGCTGACGATCTGCTGCAGGGCGGACCGGCTGTGCGCGTCGGCGCCAATGTCGCCGGCGGCGTGCTTCTGGATAAGGCGCTCGCCTATTCTGCTGCCGGCATCGAAGGCGACGACGATGGAGACGGCATCAAGAACGGCGACGAGGACGATGACGGCGACGGCGTCAAGAACCGCGACGACACGGACCGCGACGGCGACGGCGTCCCGGACGCCAGCGAGACGACTGCCTCCCTCACGTCGCTAGGCGGCGCGCCTGCCCTGCTGATCGGCTCGACGACCAACACCGTGACCCTCGGCGCCGTCGGTACAGGCGACGCGGCCTATGGCCTGATCAACCGCGGCACCATTGTCGGTTCCGGCCTCTATTCCGGCGTGGAGTCGCGCGCCGTGCAACTCGGCGTGACCGGTGGCCAGGCCGTCAACGTCGTCGGCGGCGTGCGTAACGAGGGCGGCATCTCATCGACCGCCGTGAACGCCAACGCTACCGGTCTTTGGATCGGCTCGGGCGTGACCGTTCCTACGATCAACAACTCCGGCTCCATTCAGGCCGTCGCTTCGGGCAAGCAGACCCAAAGTGCTACCGGTATTCTGATTGGTGCGGGGGCCAACGTTGGCTCCCTAACCAACACCGGCAATCTCGTCGCCACGTTCGGAGGCAATCAGGGTTCGGCAACCGTTATTCGTGACCAGTCCGGCAGCCTGACCCAGTTGAACAACGCCGGTTCGATCATCGGGGCGCTCAGCCTAGACACCACTGACACGAATCCCGTAACTGGCACTGTCACCGCCATCGACCTGTCGGCCAACACGACCGGCGTCACCCTACGTCAGTATGGAATTTCCGCCGCAGCAGGCAGCACGGCGACCGACACGGACGGCGACGGCGTGCCGGACGCGAACGAACCGGCCATCGTCGGCGCGATCAAGCTCGGCTCTGGCGCCGACACGGTCAATATCGAGAACGGCGTCGTCAACGGCGACATCGATTTCGGCGCCGGCGCCGACCGGCTGAACATCAGCGGCGGCGCGGTCGTGACCGGCGCCATCGCCAACAGCGATGGCCTGCTGGACATCAATGTGTCCAAGGGCACCCTGGCCGCCACCCAGACCGGCCCCACGGCCATTTCCAACCTGAACATCGGAGCCGAAGGGACGTTGCTGGTCAATCTTGACCCCGCAAACGACCGCGCTGGCGGCTTCAACGTCAGCGGCAATGCGACCCTGGCGACAGGGTCCACCCTGGGCGTCCGCTTCTCTTCGCTGATCGATCAGCCTGAGCGGTTCAACGTCATCACGGCCGGCACGCTGAATGTGGGTCAGATCAACCAGACCCTGCTGTCGGACAACTCGCCCTATCTCTACGTCGTGCAGGGTGGCGTCGCCGGCAACACCGTCTATGTCGATGCCCGTCGCCGCACGGCTTCCGAGGCTGGGCTGATCCCGGTCGAGGCGTCCGCCTACGACGCCGTCTATGGCGCGCTGGGCTCCAATGAGGCGCTGCGCAACCTGTTCCTGTCGCAAACGTCGCGCGACGGCTTCATCGACGCCTATGAGCAGATGCTGCCCGACCACTCCGGCGGACCGCTGATGTCGCTGTCGGCCGGCGTGGACGCGGTCACCCGCGCGCTGACCGGACGTAACGCTGCCGCTGCGCCGGGTGAAACCAGCGCCTGGGTCCAGGAGATCAACTTCTACGCCGACAAGGACAAGACCGACTCCTACGGCTTCCGGTCCGAAGGCTTCGGCGTCGCCGGCGGCGTCGAAAAGGGCACCAGCCTGGGCGCCGTCGGCATCTCGGCCGCCTTCACCTCGTCCGACATCAAGGATCCCGAGGCCGAGGCCGAAGAGGTCCTGTCCGCCAACCTGCTGGAGCTGGGCCTCTATTGGCGCGCCCAGGGTCAGTACTGGACGACCTGGGCCCGTGCCGCGGGCGGTTACGCCTCCTTCAGCGCCGATCGTTCGCTGGTCGCCACCGGCGTCTATCTGAACAACAAGTCCGACTGGCACGGCTGGACGGCGGCGGTCGCCGGCGGCGCCTCCTATGAGCGCAACTTCGGCCGCCTGAACATCCGCCCCGAAATCTACGGCGAGTATTTCAGCCTGTCGGAAGGGTCGCGCAGCGAGAAGGGCGGCGGCGACGGCTTCGATCTCGACATCGATTCGCGCGACAGCCACATCTTCTCGGCGGTGGCGGCGATGAACGTCGGCTATGGCTTCGGCCGCAACGGCTGGATCCGTCCGGAACTGCGCATTGGCTATCGTCAGAACATCTCGGTCGACGCCGGCGAAACCATCGCCCGCTTCGCCAGCGGCGGCCCGGACTTCATCCTGTCGCCGGACGCCATCGAAGGCGGCGGGCCGATCCTGGGCTTCCGCCTGAACTTCGGCAACGAACTGGGCATGCTGTCGCTGACGGGCGACGCCGAGCTGCTGGAAGACTACGTCCGCTATTCGCTGCTGCTGCGGGCCAGCTTCCGCTTCTGATCGCAGCCCGATACAAACAAACGAAAGGCCGCCCGAGCGATCCGGCGGCCTTTTTGTTTGGTAGGCGGCGACGGGTTCGAACCGCCGACCCTCTCGGTGTAAACGAGATGCTCTGACCAGCTGAGCTAGCCGCCCCCAAAGGGCAGAGACGGGCTTATGCCCGTCGCGCCTCAACCGTTCAAGGCGCTTTTCAAACCTTCTCCTGGGCGAAAGCGCGCGGTGCGCGAGGCGGGTCGGGCCACGGCCGCGCCGGTCTGCGGATTGCGCGCGACGCCGGCCTTGCGGTCCACGGCGACGAAACTGCCGAAGCCGATCAGCTTCACGTCCGCACCCCGCGTTAGCGACTCGGTCACCCCGTCGGTAAAAGCCTCCAGCGCCGTCTTCGCCTGGTCGCGGCTGATGTTCGCCGCATTGGCCATTCGGCCGATCAATTCCGCCTTGGTCATCGGTCCCCCTCCAGAACGAATCACTAAAGGACAGATCGGCGGTTGCGTCAAAAACGAAAACGCCGCCGGTGGGGTCACCGGCGGCGCTCGCTGTTCAACTCGGCGTTAGTGGCTGACCGCCGCCGCCGGTCCTTCTGGAGCCGCGACCGGAGCTGGCAAGGGTTCGGCCGCCTCGTCCCACTCCACCGGCGTCAGGGTGCCGACAAGCGCCCACTTCAGCGCCTCGTCCGCCGTGGAGATTGGCACGATCTCCAGCGCGGACTTCACATTGTCCGGCACGTCAGCGAGATCCTTCTCGTTCTCCTGCGGGATCAACACCGTCTTGACGCCGGAGCGGAGGGCTGCGAGCAGCTTCTCCTTCAGACCGCCAATGGCGGTGACCCGGCCGCGCAAAGTGATCTCGCCGGTCATGGCGATATCCTTACGGATCGGGATGCCGGTCAGAACCGAAACCATCGCCACGGTCATGGCCACGCCGGCGGACGGGCCGTCCTTGGGCGTAGCGCCGTCCGGCACGTGGACGTGGATGTCGGTCTTCTCGAACACCGGCGGCTTGACGCCGAAGGCCAGGGCCCGCGAGCGAACGTAGGACGCCGCAGCCGAGATCGACTCCTTCATCACGTCCTTCAGATTGCCGGTCACGGTCATGCGCCCGCGGCCCGGCATCTTGATCGCCTCGATGGTCAGAATGTCGCCGCCGAACTCAGTCCAGGCCAGACCCGTAACGATGCCGACCTGATCCTCCTCGTCCGTCTCGCCGTAGCGGAACTTTTTCACGCCCGCATAGTCGGCCAGCTTGGCCTCATCGACCGTGATCGACTTGGCTCCCATCTTGGCCATCTCGCGCACGGCCTTGCGGGCCAGACCGCCCAGAGCGCGTTCCAGCGAACGGACCCCGGCCTCGCGAGTGTAATAGCGGATCAGCTCGCGGATCGTGTCTTCCGGCACGATCAGCTCGCCGTCCTTCAGACCGTGGTCCGCCAACTGCTTGGGCAGGACGTGGCGCTTGGCGATCTCGACCTTCTCATCCTCAGTGTAGCCCGAGACCCGAATGATCTCCATCCGGTCCATCAGCGGCTGCGGCATGTTCAGGCTGTTCGCGGTGGTCACGAACATCACCTGGGACAGGTCGTAGTCCACCTCCAGATAGTGGTCGCCGAAGGTCGAGTTCTGGGCCGGGTCCAGCACCTCAAGCAAGGCCGACGACGGATCACCGCGCCAGTCCGATCCCAGCTTGTCGATCTCGTCCAGCAGGACGAAGGCGTTGGTGGTCTTGGCCTTTTTCATCGACTGGATGATCTTGCCGGGCATGGAGCCGATATAGGTTCGGCGGTGGCCCCGGATCTCGCTTTCGTCGCGCACGCCGCCCAGCGACATGCGAACGTACTCACGCCCCGTCGCCTTGGCGATGGACTTGGCCAGCGAGGTCTTGCCGACGCCGGGAGGGCCGACGAGGCACAGGATCGGGCCCTTCAGGCTGCCGGTACGGGCCTGGACCGCCAGATACTCGATGATCCGTTCCTTGACCTTCTCCAGGCCGAAGTGATCCTCTTCGAGGATGTCTTCGGCCTTGGCCAGGTCGATCGGCTTCTGCTTGGCCTTGCCCCACGGCACGGACAGCAGCCAGTCGAGATAGTTGCGCACGACCGTCGATTCCGCCGACATCGGGCTCATGTTGCGCAGCTTCTTGACCTCGGCCTCGGCCTTGGTGCGCGCCTCCTTGGACAGGCGCGTCTTACGGATGCGCTTCTCCAGGTCCATGATCTCGTCGCGCGCGTCGTCGGTCTCGCCCAGCTCGCGCTGGATCGCCTTCATCTGCTCGTTCAAATAATATTCGCGCTGGGTCTTCTCCATCTGGCGCTTCACGCGCGAGCGGATCTTCTTCTCGACCTGAAGGACCGAAATCTCGCCCTCCATCAGCCCATAGACCTTCTCCAGCCGCTTGGGCACGTCGAAGGTTTCCAGCAGGCCCTGCTTGTCGGCGATCTTCACCGACAGATGGGCCGCGACCGAGTCCGCCAGCTTGGAGGCGTCGGTGATCTGGGGGATGGAGCTGAGGGCCTCGGGCGGAACCTTCTTGTTCAGCTTCACATAGTTTTCGAACTGCTCGACCACGGCGCGCAGCATGGCCTCGGCCTGCGAGGCGTCGCCGGCCTCATCCTCGATCTCGACGGCCTCAGCCTCGAAATACTCCTCACGATCGGTGAAGCGGGTCAGGCGCGCGCGGCCCTTGCCCTCGACCAGCACCTTCACCGTGCCGTCGGGCAGTTTCAGCAGCTGCAGCACCGAGGCCAGCACGCCGATGGGATAGATGGCGTCCGGCGACGGATCGTCGTCGACGCTGTTCTTCTGGGTCGCCAGCAGGATCTGCTTTTCGCCCTTCATGATCTCGTCCAGCGCCTTCACCGACTTCTCGCGTCCGACGAAGAGCGGCACGACCATGTGCGGGAAGACGACGATGTCTCTCAGCGGCAGGACGGGCAGGATTTTTGGTTCAGTCATGATGCGTACTCCTGGGCCATTGATCATCTCCGGCCCGCCGTCAGGGTCCGCCGGGCAAGAGGCCCGACCGGCGCATGACGGCCCGTCGATTCCGACGGCGTTCGGATGAGTATGTGGTTTGAAAGACCCGCGGTTCAAGCGTGACCGCGGAACGGCCCACATCTGCGTGGCCACAAGCCCTTCCGATCACGTCGCTTTAGGTCCGCATTACGCCCGGCGGCGCTTTCGACATGGCCGCTTTACGGGGATCGGGCGTCTTCTGCCGCTCCAAGGAGAT
Source organism: Brevundimonas sp. EU05-FHT14B07 (assembly GCF_058790795.1). Classification (NCBI taxonomy): domain Bacteria; kingdom Pseudomonadati; phylum Pseudomonadota; class Alphaproteobacteria; order Caulobacterales; family Caulobacteraceae; genus Brevundimonas; species Brevundimonas sp. EU05-FHT14B07. Next base: position 120,356 of record NZ_JBYTCZ010000003.1, on the reverse strand, counting down.
GACCATGAGCCGTTCCCACCTGCTGGCCGAGACCCTGAAACGTCCCGCCCCAGCGCCGACAACCCTTCAAATGGCGCTGACCTTCATCGGCGCCCTGTTCGGCGCCCCGATCCGCAAGGGCCGCGCGCGATGATGCAGGGCCATGTCGAGGGCGGCGTGACACGCGCCGCCCCTCCCCGACGATACAGGGTCGTGCCTCGCGCCAGCGGTTGGGCCGTGGCGGTCAACAACGCCTGCACCCGCCCCCTGCCCGATCGCATCTCGGCCGAACGTCTCGCCGCCCGACTTCAGGCCGAGGCCGACCGCCTGAACCGCGACCAACATCGCCTCACACAATGATAATGCCGCTAGCCTCACCACCCGCGTTCGAAATCCTGACGATCCAGCCTGTCGGCGATCGCTGGCGCATCACCTCAAGCGACGGCCTGTTCGAAGGCGTCTTCACCGACGCCAAAAGCGCCGTCCGATGCGCCAGAGCGGAGGCCGAGGCGCACCCGTGGCACTCGGTTCGGATGGTTCGACCCGATACGGCCTAGCGCTTCTTCCCCGACGCCTTCTTGACCGCCACATCCAGCGACCGCCGCGCCCAGGCGACAGCCTCGTCGGGATCGTCCAGGGCGGGTTCGGGCAGGCTCCAGTAGCCCATGCTCATCATGCGGCCGTCCTTGGTCGGATAGGTGAACTGACGCGAGCCGGCCTCGACGAAGGCCTCACCCAAGGCCTCATCGCCCTTCAGCCAGACCACGCCGTCGTCCAGCAGGGCGAACATGACACCGGCGGCATAGACCCCGGCCCCGCCGAACATACGCTTGATCTCCAAGCGGCCGAGCGCGTGGAAATGCTCGCGAACCCATTCGCCGAAGTCCGCGTCATAAGCCATCAGACCGGACCCCTCTCAGTCGGCGGCGACCGGCACGATGGTCACGCTCTCGCCGCAGCCGCAGGCGTCGGTCTGGTTCGGATTGTTGAACACGAACTTGGACGCCAACCGCGTCGTTTCATAGTCGATCTCGGTGCCGATCAGGAACAGCACGGCCCGAGGCTCGATCAGAATGGTGACGCCCTTGTCCTCGACCACCTCGTCCATCGGCCCGATCTCGTCGGCATAGGCGAAGGTGTATTCCTGTCCGGCGCAACCGCCGTTCTTGACGCCGATCCTCAGGCCGATGTGATCGTTCTCGGCATTGTCCAGGATTTCACGCACCCGCTCGGCGGCCGCGTCCGTCAAGGTGACGGCTTTGGGGCGCGGGCGGCGCGGACGGGATGTGGCTTGAAGCTCGCTCATCAGAACATATTCAGGGCCAGCTTGGCCTCGTCGCTCATCTTGGAAGCGTCCCACGGCGGATCAAACACCAGATTGGCCTTGGCGCTGCGCACGCCCTCGACCTTTTCCACCGCCGTCTCCACCCAGCCCGGCATTTCGCCGGCGACCGGACAGCCCGGCGCCGTCAGCGTCATGTCCACCACCACATCGCGGTCATCGTTGACGTCCACGCGGTAGATCAGGCCCAGCTCATAGATGTCGACCGGGATTTCCGGGTCATAGACCGACTTCAGCGCCTCGATCAGCTGATCGGTCAGGGTGTCCAGCTCGGCCTGCGACAGGGCGCTCTTTTGGGGTTCGTCCCAGGCGTCCTTGAAGGCGTCGCTGTCTTGAATCGGTTGATCTGTCATCCGCTTACACGAAGAAGTTCCGCGCCTTGATCAGCGCATCCACGAAGGCGTCGGCATCCTCCACGGTGTTATATAGGGCGAAGGAGGCGCGGGTGCTCGACGTCACCCCCATTCTTTTCGCCAGCGGCTCGGCGCAGTGCAGACCCGCGCGCACCGCGACCCCGTAACGATCCATGATCTGGGCGACGTCATGCGCATGCGCGCCCTCGACGGCGAAGGTCAGGATCGCGCCCTTGCCATCGGCCTCGCCCAGAACCCGCAGCCAGGTCTCACCCTGAAGTCGATCGACGGCGTGCTGATAAAGGGCATGCTCATGCGCCTGCACGGCCGCCCGGTCGTATTGCGCAAGCCATTCCAACGCCACGCCCAGGCCGATGGCCTCCAGGATCGGGGGCGTCCCCGCCTCGAACCGGTGAGGCGGCCGGGCATAGGTCACGCGGTCCTGCTCGACCGTCTCGATCATCTCGCCACCGCCCTGATAGGGCGGCAATGCCTCCAGCGCCTCGGCCTTGCCGTACAGGGCGCCGATGCCGGTCGGGGCGAACAGCTTGTGCCCGGTCAGGACGTAGAAGTCGCAGCCGATGGCTTGAACGTCCGGCGTCGCATGGACCGCCCCCTGGCACCCGTCGATCAGCACCTGAGCCCCGGCCGCATGGGCCAGTCGCGTGATCTCAGCGACCGGATTGATGGTCCCCAGCACGTTCGACATATGGGTGACCGCCACCATCCGCGTCCTGGGCCCCAGCATGTCGGCATAGGCCGCCATGTCCAGCGAGCCGTCGTCCTTGACCGGAATCCACTTGATCACCGCCCCGCGGCGTTCACGCAGCAGATGCCACGGCACGATGTTGGAGTGATGCTCCATCTCTGAGACGATGATCTCGTCGCCTGGCTGGATCGACAGCCCCAGACCATTGGCCACCAGATTGATCGCCTCGGTCCCGCCCTTGGTCCAGACCACCTGTTCGGCGCTCTCGGCGTTCAGGAAGCGGGCGACGATCTCGCGCGCTTTTTCGAAGGCCTCGGTCGCCTCGTTCGACAGGGTGTGTAGGCCCCGGTGGACGTTGGCGTAGCCGCCCTCCATCGTCGCCACCAGTGCGTCGATCACCGCGCGCGGCTTCTGCGCCGAGGCCGCATTGTCTAGATAGACCAGCGGCTTGCCGTTCACCTGACGCGACAGGATCGGGAACTGCGCCCGCACGGCATAGGGATCGAAGGTGTTCACAACCGGGCCGTCAGCCATTCCCGCGCCACCTCTCTCGCGCCCTCATGCTCGATCCGGTCGATGACCTCGATCAGGAAGGCCTGGGTCAGCAGGGCGCGGGCCTCCTCGGCCGGAATGCCGCGCTGCTGCATGTAGAACAGGGCGCTCTCGTCCAGCGTCCCCACCGTATTGCCGTGCGCGCACTGCACGTCGTCGGCATAGATGATCAGTTCCGGTTTGGCGTCGATCTCGGCCCGTTCGGACGCGATCAGGGCGTGATGGCCCATGCGCGCATCCGTGCCGTCGGCGCCGCGCTCGACCACGATTTTGCCCTGGAAGACGCCGCGCGCCGTGTCGCGGGCCACGCCCTTTATCAACTGGCTGGTCGCGCCGTCATGCTCGACGTGGCGCACCACGCTGGTCAGGTCGGTGTGACGCGATCCGTTCAGCAGATACAGGCCGTCCGCCTGAACCTGGGCGCCCTGGGCGTAATGCGTGATGCGGGTCTCGATCCGCTGCAGCTTGGCGCCGGTCGTGACGATGGTCTGGCGATAGACGCCGCCCGCCTCGACCTTCACATGGGCCTCGGCGATGGAGATGGCGTCCTCCGGCTCCTCGACCAGGACGACGCGCGTCACCTCGGCGCCGGCCGCCACGTCCAGTTCCAGCGTATTGTGGGCGACATAGGCCGAGCCCGCGCCCTCGTGCGTTTCCAGCAGCAGCAGCTTGGCACCGGCGCGCGCCGACACTCGCGCGCTGGCCGTGTGGCCCGTGCCGACGGCGTTCGACACATAGCGCAGCCGCAGCGTCCGATCGCCCGAGGCGATGAAGTCGGTCACGCCGACAGCGCGCCCGTTGGCGAAGACGATCGCCTCACCGCCCAGATCGTAAAACGGTCCCGGCGGACCGACCTCGGCCATACCGGACGGCTCCGGCGCGGCGCGAAGATAGCGCTTCAGGTCGCTATATTTCCACGCCTCCGTGCGCCTTGACGGATAGGTCTCGGCGTCGGTCAGGTCGATGGCGAAGGCCACGCTCATGCGCCCCCCCCCTCCAGGACTGGCGGCAAATACTTGTCGTACCCTTCCGCCTCCAGCTCCAGAGCCAGTTCCGGCCCGCCCGAGGCCACGATCCGGCCGCCGGCCAGCACATGCACCCGGTCCGGTTTGATGTAGTCGAGCAGGCGCTGATAGTGGGTGATGACCAGCATGGCGCGGTCGGGACGACGCAGCGCGTTCACACCCTCCGACACGATGCGCAGCGCGTCGATGTCTAAACCGGAATCAGTCTCATCCAGGATCAGCAGCGACGGCTCCAGCAGAGCCATCTGCAGGATCTCCATCCGCTTCTTTTCGCCGCCCGAGAAGCCGACGTTCAGCGGCCGCTTCAGCATGTCGAAATCCATCTTCAGCGCCTTGGACGCCTCGCGGACCAGCTTCAGGAAGGCGGGCGCCGCCACCTCCTCCTCGCCTCGCGCGCGCTTTTGCGCATTCAGCGCCGTCCGCACGAAGGTCAGGGCCGGCACGCCGGGGATCTCGATCGGATACTGGAACGACAGAAACACGCCCTTGGCCGCCCGTTCGGCCGGATCCAGCGCCAGCAGGTCCTCGCCCGCCCATTCGACAGACCCTTCCGTCGCCTCATAGCCCGGCCGTCCCGACAGGGCGTAACCCAGCGTCGACTTGCCCGCGCCGTTCGGCCCCATGATGGCGTGCACCTCGCCCGCTGGAACGTTGAGCGTCAGGCCCTTCAGGATCGACTTTTCGCCGACAGAGACTTGGAGGTTGTTGATGTTAAGCATTGTTTCTTCTTGATTATCCAACCGAGCCTTCAAGGCTGATCGCCACCAGCTTCTGCGCCTCGACAGCGAACTCCATCGGCAGCTTCTGCATCACGTCGCGGACGAAGCCGTTGACCAGCAGGGCCACCGCCTCCTCCTGCGACAGGCCGCGCTGCTGGGCGTAGAACAGCTGGTCGTCCGACAGGCGCGTCGTCGTCGCCTCGTGCTCCAGTTGGGCCGAGCCGTTGCGCGCCTCGATATAAGGGATGGTGTGCGAGCCGCACTCCTTGCCGATCAGCAGGCTGTCGCACTGGGTGAAGTTGCGAACGCCCGTCGCCTTCGGATGCACCGAGACCAGGCCGCGATAGGTCGAGTCCGACTTGCCCGCCGACACCGCCTTGGCGATGATCCGCGACTTCGAGTTCTTGCCCAGGTGGATCATCTTGGTGCCAGTGTCGGCCTGCTGATGTCCGTTGGTGATGGCGATGGAATAGAACTCGCCCGAGCTCTCCTCGCCCTTCAGGATGCAGGACGGATATTTCCAGGTCACGGCCGAGCCGGTCTCGACCTGTGTCCAGCTGACTTTGGACCGATCGCCCCGGCAGTCGGCGCGCTTGGTCACGAAATTGTAGATTCCGCCCTTGCCCTCGGCGTCGCCCGGATACCAGTTCTGGACCGTCGAATATTTCACCTCGGCGTCGTCCAGCGCCACGATCTCGACCACGGCCGCGTGTAGCTGGTTCTCGTCGCGCATCGGCGCGGTGCAGCCTTCCAGATAGGAGACGTAGGCCCCCTTGTCGGCGATGATCAGCGTCCGCTCGAACTGGCCTGTCTGGCTGGCGTTGATGCGGAAATAGGTGGACAGCTCCATCGGGCATTTGACGCCCGGCGGGATGTAGACGAACGAGCCGTCCGAAAAGACTGCGCTGTTCAGCGCTGCGAAATAGTTGTCCGAGACCGGCACCACCGACCCCAGATATTGCCGAACCAGATCAGGATATTCGCGCAAGGCCTCGGAAATCGGCATGAAAATCACGCCGACCTTGGCCAGTTCCTCTTTGAAGGTCGTGACGACCGACACGCTGTCGAAGACGGCGTCCACGGCGACCTTGGGCGCGCCCTGCACCCCGGCCAGCACTTCCTGCTCCTTCAGCGGGATGCCCAGCTTCTTGTAGATCTCCAGGATTTCGGGATCGACCTCGTCCAGCGACTTGGGCCCGTCCTTCTTCTTGGGCGCCGCATAGTAGAACAGGTCCTGATAGTCGACGGGCTCGTAACGGACCGCCGCCCAAGTCGGCTCCTCCATCGCCAGCCAGCGTTCATAGGCGGCCAGACGCCATTCCAGCATCCATTCCGGCTCGCCCTTCTTTTCGGAAATGAAGCGCACGATCTCGGCGCTCAGTCCCTTGGGCGCATATTCCGTCTCGATATCGGACGTGAAGCCGTGCTCATACTTCTCCAGCGCGGCGACGGCGTCGATGGTTTCCTTGACGGCGGCCATCAGGCGACCTCTCTCACGCGCTCGGCGGCGCGCGTCTTGTGCTTGTTGTAGGCGGAGACCCAGGCGTCGGCGAACCTTGCCCAGTCGCTCTCGACCGTGCCCCAGCCGCCGGACACGCGAACGCCCCCGGTCGCCAAGCTGTTCAGCCCCATGGCGCTGATGGTCTTGGACGGCTTGACCTTGCCCGACGAACAGGCCGAGCCGGCCGACACCATGACGCCCGTCAGGTCCAGGGTGATCAGCTGCTGCGGACTGTCCCAGCCCTCGACCGCCATGAACAGGGTGTTGGGCAGCCGCGCCACCCCGCCGCCGATGATGGTCGCGCCCGCAGCCTTGACCTTCGCCTCGGCCGCATCGCGCCAGGCGACGTGCGAGGCCATCGTCTCCAGATCCCGCACGGCGCAATCGGCCGCGACGCCGAACCCGGCGATGCCCGGCACGTTCTCGGTCCCGGCGCGCAGGCCTCGCTCCTGCCCCGCGCCGTGCAAAATCCGCACGCCCGACAGGCCTTCCTTGAAGATCAGGGCGCCCACGCCCTGCGCCCCGCCCAGCTTGTGCGCCGACAGGGTCAGGGTGTCCGCGTCCAGCGCGCGCATATCGACCGCGATCTTGCCCGCCGATTGGATGGCGTCGACATGCAGCCAGGCGCCCGCCGCCCGCACCAGGGCCGCCGCCTCGGCGATCGGCTGGATGACGCCGCTTTCATTGTTCGCATGATGGATGGCGACCACGGCCCGGCCCGGGCGGTTCAGCGCCTCCGCCAGCCAGTCCAGATCGACCACGCCGTTCGCATCGACCGGCAGCACCTCGACCGGCGCCCCCGCATTCGCCGCCGTCTCGGCCACGCACGGATGTTCGGTCGCCGACACGATCAGCCGCTCGCAGCCGGCCGCCAAGGCGCTGGCGATGCCCTGGGCGTTGGCTTCCGTGCCGCCTGAGTTGAACACCACCGCCGTCGGATCGGCCCCGACCAGGTCCGCGACCTGCGCCCGCGCGGTTTCGACCCGCGCCCGCGCCCGCCGGCCGGCCGCATGGACCGCCGACGGATTGCCGTTGTCGGCCAGGGCCCTGGCCATGATGTCCAACACCTCCGGCCGCACCAGGCCCGAGGCGTTATAGTCCAGATAGACGCCGCTCATGCCGCGACCGCCACGGCCGAGGCTTCGACATTGCGCCGACGCTGGCCCGTGCGGTTCATCACCACATCCTCCAGCGACACGCCCGCCAGATAGCGATGAATTTCGTCGCCCAGGTCTTCCCAAAGATTGTGGGTGATGCAGCGTTCGCCGGCCAGCATGCAGCCCTTGGGCGAGCCATGCGCCACGCACCGCGTCGCCCGGATCGGTTCATCCACCGCCAGCACGATCTCGGCGACCACCGTCTCGTGCGCCGCCTTGGACAGACGGTATCCGCCGCCCGGCCCGCGCACGCTCTTGACCAGTTCGCTCTTCCTCAGACGGGCGAACAACTGCTCCAGATAGCTCAGCGAAATCTCCTGGCGCGCGGCGATCTCGGCCAGCGAAACCGCCCGGATTTCACCGCTCTCGCCGCGTCCGTTCTTCGCCAGATCGGCCATCGCCATCACGGCGTATCGTCCCTTGGTCGACAGACGCATTTCGCACCTTCAAAAATTGCGCGCTTTTCGGGGCTCCTGTGCTAGAACCCGCGCCTTCGCAAAGGCGGCGCGCTTGCGGAGGGACTTAGAAAGTCCCACCTCCGCGGTCAAGTATTACGCACTCGCGAAATGACAGTTGAACGGATTCCAGAGCCCCTATGCCTGAAGTCATCCTGCCCGGCGCCTCCGGTCGCATCGAAGGCCGCTATTCCCCGGGCAAGCGCCCGAACGCCCCGATCGCGCTGATCCTGCATCCGCACCCCAAGGCGGGCGGACATATGAACAATCCGGTCGCGGTCACCCTGCACCAACTGTTCCAGCAGCGTGGCTTTGCGACCTTGCGCTACAACTCCCGCGGCGTCGGCAAGTCGCAGGGCGAGTTCGATTCGGGCATCGGCGAGCTGGCCGATGCGGCCACCGCCCTCGACTGGCTTCAGGCCAACAACCCCGGCGCCAGCCAGACCTGGGTCGCCGGCTATCAGTTCGGCGCCTACATCGGCATGCAGCTTCTGATGCGTCGCCCCGAGACGGACGGCTTCATCTCGGTCTCGCCGCCGTCGAACATGTATGACTTCAGCTTCCTGGCGCCCTGCCCGGCGTCCGGCCTGTTCCTGCATGGCACGGCCGACACCATCGTCCCGCCGGTCGAGGTCGAGCGCGTGGTCAACAAGCTGCGCACCCAAAAGGGCATCATCATCGACTACGAACTGGAAGAGGGCGCCAGCCACTTCTGGCAGGACCACATGAGCGCGGTCGAAACCCGCGTCGGCGCCTATCTGGACAAGCGTCTGGAAGAAAAGCCGGCCTGACATCCGGCCTGATATTAGACTTGGCGTCACGGCTGATTAAGGCGCGGGCGGCATGATCGTGCGAGACATCGCTGCGAGATCCGCCATGCGTCCGCCCCTTCTGATCGCCCTGATCGCCTCCCTGGCCTTGACCACGGCCGTGGCGGCTCAGTCCCCCGCGCAAGAGCGCGATTTCTGCGCCGATCGCCCTGGCAAGGGCACTCCTACCTGCATTCTCGACAAAGGCCGTTGGCAGGTCGAACTCGGCCTGTTCGACGGCGCTCGCCAGACGGACGGTACGACACGGACCGACACCTGGGACGCCGGCGACCTGTTCGTGCGCTATGGCCTGACGGGCCTGACTGAGCTTCAACTCGGGCTCACGACCTGGACCCACGAACGAATCCTCGACCGCGCGACACGCGACCGCGATGTGAACGAAGGCGTCGGCGATCTCAGTCTCGGCCTGCGCCATTCTCTGAAGAACCCCGATGGCTCGGGCCTGTCCGTCGCGATTTCCGGCTTCATCACCGCGCCGACGGGTGCGCCCGACATTCGCGCGGATGGTTTCGAAGGCGGCGTCATCCTGCCGGTCTCCATCCCGCTGAACGACGACTGGAGTCTGAGTTTATCACCCGAAGTCGATTGGGTCTCGGACGCGGACGGCGACGGCCGCCACGCCGCCTATACGATGGTCGCCGGCGTCGGCCGCGGCTTCGGCCGCTGGGATCTGGGCGCCGAGCTTTGGGTCAGCCGCGACGATGATCCGGTGGAAGTGACCACCCAGTCCACCTTCGACCTGACCGCCGTCTGGTCGCCCCCGTTCCTGCCCGACGCCCAACTGGATTTCGGTCTCAACTTTGGCCTGAACGACGACAGCCCGGATGTGGAGTTCGGAGTCGGTCTCGCACGGCGGTTCTAACGCGCCGTTGCGGACCAGACCTGTCGCTGCGACAAATGGGCATGGCCGATGCGACCGACATCACCGGCGGCGTGGTTCACGACTTGCCGGACGACCTGCGCGCGGCGTTGGTCGCCGCGCCTGACGCCCTGGCGACCTGGCGCGACATCACGCCCCTGGCCCGCAACGAATGGATCTGCTGGATCGAGTCCGCCAAGAAGTCGGAAACCCGTCGCAAACGGCTGGATTGGGGCCGGGCGAGCTTGACCGACGGCAAGCGCCGCCCCTGTTGCTGGCCCGGCTGCCCTCACCGTTGAGCGATCACGCCGGTTCGGCCACCGCCTCTTTCGCCGGCTCGGTGCGGATCATGTAGTCGAAGGCCGACAGACCCGCCTTTGACCCCTCGCCCATGGCGATGACGATCTGCTTGTACGGCACGGTCGTCGCGTCACCCGCCGCAAAGATGCCCGGCTGCGAGGTCTCGCCGCGGTGATCCACCTCGATCTCGCCGCGCGGGGTCAGGCCCACCGCGCCGTGCAGCCATTCGGTGTTCGGGACCAGACCGATCTGCACGAAGATGCCTTCCAGATCGACGTCGTGATGGGCGTCGGAGTTGCGGTCCTTGTAGGACAGGCCCGTCACCTTCTCGCCGTCGCCCTGCACCTGGGTCGTCAGGGCCGAGGTTACGATCCGCACGTTCGGCAGGGTCGCCAGCTTGCGCTGCAGCACCGCATCGGCCCGCAGCTCGCTATCGTATTCGATCAGGGTAACATGGGCCACGATGCCCGCCAGGTCGATCGCCGCCTCGACGCCGGAGTTGCCACCGCCGATCACCGCCACCCGCTTGCCCTTGAACAGCGGCCCGTCGCAGTGCGGGCAATAGGCCACGCCCTTGTTCTTGTACTGGTCCTCGCCCGGCACATTCATCTGGCGCCAGCGAGCGCCGGTCGACAGGATGACGGTCCGCGATTTCAGCGATGCGCCGTTCTCCAGCACCACCTCGTGCAGGCCGCCCGCAACCTTGGCCGGGATCAGCTTGGCCGCCTTCTGCAGGTTCATCAGGTCCACTTCATACTCGCGGACGTGTTGTTCCAGATGGGCCGCCAGCTTGGGGCCCTCGGTGTAGGGGACTGAGACGAAGTTCTCGATCGCCATCGTATCCAGCACCTGTCCGCCGAAGCGTTCGGCGACGACGCCCGTACGAATGCCCTTGCGCGCCGTATAGATGGCGGCCGCCGCCCCGGCCGGCCCGCCGCCGACCACCAGAACCTCGAACGGATCCTTGGACTTCAGCCGCTCGGCCGCGCGGGCTTCGGCGCCGGAATCCAGCTTGGCGACGATCTGCTCCAGCTCCATCCGGCCCTGACCAAACAGTTCGCCGTTCAGGAAGACCGTCGGCACGGCCATGATTTTGCGTTCCTCGACCTCGTCCTTGAACAGGCCGCCCTCGATGGCGACGTGTTTGATGCGCGGGTTCAGCACGCTCATCAGGTTCAGCGCCTGCACCACGTCCGGGCAGTTCTGGCACGACAGCGAGAAGTAGGTCTCGAACACATAGTCGCCGTCCAGGTCCCTGACCTGCTGGATCACCTCCTGCGCCGCCTTGGACGGATGGCCGCCGACGTGCAGCAGAGCCAGCACCAGCGAGGTGAACTCGTGGCCCAGCGGAATGCCCGCGAACCGCACGCCGATGTCCGTACCCTTCCTGCGGATCAGGAAGCTGGGCTGGCGCTCGTCGTCATAGTCGCGGCCCATCTCGACCTTGCCGTGCGAGACCGAGACGATCTCCTCCAGCAGGGTCTTCAGCTCGATCGATTTCGGCCCCGCGCCCAGCGAGGCGACCAATTCGACGGGATGGACGATGTTCTTGAGGTAGGCTTCGAGCTGGGATTTCAGATTGGCGTCTAGCATCGGATGCTCCTCGAATTTCAGGGTAACGTGCCGCCTTCGAGCCGATCCCGGCGAGGCCTGCGCGATAAGGTCCGCGTCCCGCATTTGGGAGGCGGCCGGGTGGGTCCGACCCGAAGGCCGGACCCGATAGGCGTAGTCAGTCTTAGATCTTGCCGACGAGGTCGAGCGACGGGGCCAGGGTGGCTTCGCCTTCTTCCCACTTGGCCGGGCAGACTTCACCCGGGTGCGAGCGCACATACTGGGCGGCCTTGACCTTGCGCAGCAGTTCGGCGGCGTTGCGGCCGATGCCTTCCGACGTCGTTTCGGTGAACTGGATCACGCCGTCCGGATCGACCAGGAAGGTCGCGCGGTCGGCCAGGCCCACGCCAGGACGCATGGCGTCGAAGTTGTTGGTCACCAGGCCCGACGGATCGCCCAGCATCGTGTATTCGATCTTGCCGATGGCCGGCGACGAGTCGTGCCAGGCCTTGTGCGAGAAGTGGGTGTCGGTCGACACCGAATAGATCTCGACGCCCAGCTTCTGGAACTCGGCGTAGTGGTCGGCCAGGTCTTCCAGTTCGGTCGGGCACACGAAGGTGAAGTCGGCCGGATAGAAGAAGAAGATCGCCCACTTGCCCGCGACGTCGGCGTCCGTGACCGTCAGGAATTTGCCGCCCTTATAAGCTTCGGCCGTAAAGGGTTTGATGGTCGTGTTGATGAGGGCCATGCGCAAAATCCAATGCAAGGTGTTTGGGAGACCCTCTCCCTACCGCACTGCACAAAATAAGCCCAATCACTTATTTGCGGATGCGCAATAGATTTTGGTTATGGCGACTATTGCTGGGTGCAAGGCGGATAATCCCTGAAGCGCGCCTCGTATTCCGCCAGCGTCCATGGAAACTTCATCTCGCGCCGCCATTGTTCGACGCGCTGCGGATCCTCAAGCGTGTCGACCACCCAACGCCCTTCCTTGCAGGTCATCTGTGTGCCGTAACGCTGCGGGCGGCCTTCGTTTATCGCCAGCCTGTCGTACATCAGACCATAGCTCTGACCCTCGACTTCGCCCTGCGCCACCAGCGGCTCCAGCACGGGAACGAACCGTCGCCAGTTTTCCAGATCGGAATGCTGAATGATCAGGAAGGCGGCGCCGGCTGCACGCTCGCCATAGACTGACTTTTTGAACCATCCCTCCGCCGGAACCATAGTCAAAAGCTCTTCCAGCAAGGCCTTGTCGACCGCGTTGATGTCCGCCCACGCCAAGGTCTCAGCGGATTGTCGCTCGTCGGCAGGCAGAGCGCTGAAATCCAGCACCGTAACCGCGCGCCTGCCGACCTGATCCAGCGCGCCCATGCGTTCGAGCCGCTCGCGGTCAGAGGTCGTCGGCGGCAGGGCGGCTTGACGCGCCTTTTCGGCTGCGATCGCCTCGGCCACCGGCGCGACCAAGGCTCTGACTTCGACGCTCGGTTCAGCCGGTGCCTGAGACGTCAGCAGCGCAACGGCAAAAATCGATCCAATCACAACACCCCTCCACAATCAGGCCGAGAGGTGATCGCGCCTTGATGGCGAACTTTGGGCAAAGATCAATAGAGCAGGAACGGTCGCCGCGCCTCTTCCCACGCCGCCTCGTCCGGCTGCGTCGTCGCGTCCAAATCGCCCGGCGTCGCGCCGGCGTCGTCCACCCATTCCCGCAGGCCCGGCCCACCGTTGATCACGTCGATGGGCAGTTTGCCGAACGCATATTCATACGGAAAATCCCGCCACAGATCGTAGTCGGGATACAGCCGACGGATCGCCTTGAAGCCCAGGGCCTGAACCCGCCACGGCTTGAAGGCCGCATGGTCGTAGCCAGGGTGATCGACGTGGATCTGCACCCCGCTGCACAGCTTTCCGACGTGCTTGTGGAAGGTCGGCTCGAACCACATGTCGCGCAAGATGCAGCCGCCCAGCCAGTCCGGAGCCAGCGCGTGCATTTCCGCGATCACCGCCCGCGCGTCGATGTCGGGCGCCCCGAACAGTTCCAGCGGCCGCGTCGTGCCGCGGCCTTCCGACAGGGTCGCCCCCTCCAGCATCACTGTCCCGGCGTATGCCCGCGCCATCGACAGGTTGGGCGCATTGGGGCTGGGGTTCACCCACGACCGGTCCAGCAGCGGCCATCCGTACCCCGGCCCCTCCTCCGGCGCCCAGCCCTGCATCTCGATGACCTTGTAGTCGATGTCCAGGCTATGGAGAGCGATGAACCAATGGCCCAGTTCGCCCAGCGTCATCCCGTGCCGCATCGGCATCGGCCCTGCTCCGACAAAGCTTTCCCAACCGGGCTTCAGCGTCATCCCCTCGACCGGCCGCCCCGCCGGATTGGGCCGATCCAGCACCCACACCGCCTTGCCGTGCTTCGCCGCCGCCTCCAGCACATAGAGCAGCGTCGTCACATAGGTGTAGATGCGGCACCCCAGGTCCTGCAGGTCGATCAGGATGACGTCGAACGTGTCCATCGACGCCTCGGTCGGACGCCGCACCTCGCCGTACAGGCTGAACACGGGGATGCCGTGGACCGGATCGCGATAATCCGGGCTCTCCATCATATTGTCTTGCAGATCGCCCTTCATCCCGTGCTGCGGGCCAAAGGCGGCGGTCAGCCGGATCTCGGGACAGACGGCCAGGGCGTCGACCGCGTGGGTCAGATCGTTCGTCACCGACGCCGGATGCGCCAGCAAGGCCACGCGCCGCCCCTTCAACTGCGCACGCAGGGCATCGTCGGACAAAAGGCGGTCGAGGCCAAAGTTCATGTCAGGTCCAGCGCGAACGAGTCGGAATGATGAAAGTCCGGCTTATCCGATGGATGCGCCAGCGCCCAATAGCCGATCGCCCCGTCCACGCCCCGGATCACCGCCGCCAACCCCGCCGCCCCGACCGCATCCACCGGCAAGGTCACGTCCGCCGTCAGCACGAACTGACTAGGCGCCGACCGCGTCACGATGAAGGGCGCGGGCATGTCCAGTTCCCGCATCCCGTCGCGATAGCCGTCGAACCGATAAGCCGCCCACGCCCCCGACGGCGACAGATTGTATTCGACATAGCCGCCCGTCGTCCGCACGAACGCCTCGAAACAGGTCGTCCGCCACAACTCGTCAGTCCGCACCCGCGCCGCCGCCTCCGGCGGCCACACACGCTCCACCGGTCCGGCCAGCACATACTCGAGGCTCAGAACTCGCCCGGCTCGCCGCGCTTCGACCTCCAGCGTCAGCCCCGCCGGGCTGGATGTCGGATGCGGGATCAGGGGCAGACGCATGGCGCCTTCGTATCGCAGGCCGGCCAACTCGTCGATTGCATCGACCGAGGCGGCGCATCTACAATCTGGAGATGAGGTTCCTCGTCCTTTTTGCGCTGACATTCGCCTATACCTTCGCGCTGTTGCTCTTGAGCGAGTCCGCGCCCCCGCCTTTGCCGCACATGCTGACGGTGGCGCTTTGCGGCGCCATCGGGGCGTCTCTGGCGAACGCTACCTGGTGGCTGGTCGAGCGAAAGCTGCTTCGCAGGCCCACGCGTTAGATCAAGAGCCGGCCTCCAACTTCCTCCACCTGGGACCGATTGTGCAAATGCGTTTCGCTTTGCAAACAGCGTCGAAAACCATCGCCCGACCGACTTGCCCGACGCCTCATCAACCCTTGCTTGCTTCTGACCGGTGTGAAAGCATTGCAGCATGCCCAAGCGCTCGCCCTACGGTCCGCAGATGACCTTCCCTGAGAAGCGCGAATTTTTAAATGATCGCCTCCACCTCGTTGTGGGTCTGCTCACGCCGTGCTTGGTCGTCAGCGGCACATCGTCCGAGCCGTCTTCCGTGTTCCTGACATGGACAGTAGTCGTCGCCCTATTTGCGCTGGTCCTCAACCGGGTGATTCCCTGAAGGCGGACAGCTCGGCGGTACGTCGTCAGGCATCGCATCTGCGCGGAATATCGGCTGCATTTACAGCGGCATGAGGCGCAGCAGCGTCGTCGTACCCATCGCGGCCTGAAACGGCGTTACAATGGTCGCGCCATCCCAAAGCCGCTCCACCTGAAATTGCACCATCTTGCGTTTTGCACGCGTTTTCGCGGTGCAGTGCGATTTTTCGCCGACCGAGATTAGACGAATTAGACACTTTAGACGGTGTTTTTCATCCGCACCGTCTGAACAGCCAGCGCCGCCTCGACTAGGGGAAGACGACCCTCGTCATCCCTGCTAACCCAGCCTCACCATGACCGAACACGCCTTCAAATCCGACTTCCTCCGCACGCTTCAAGCGCGCGGCTACATCCATCAGATCACCCATCCCGTCGAATTGGACGAGGCGGCCGCTGCGGGCGTGGTGCCGGGCTATATCGGCTTCGACGCCACTGCGCCGTCACTGCACGTCGGCAGCCTGATCCAGATCATGATGTTGCGCCGGCTTCAGCAGGCGGGCGGCAAGCCCATTGTCCTGATGGGCGGCGGCACGACCAAGGTCGGCGACCCCACCGGCAAGGATACGTCGCGTCCGCAACTGACTGAAGAGACGATCCAGTCCAACATCGACACCATCAAGACGGTCTTCGCCAAGTTCCTGACGTTCGGCGACGGACCGACCGATGCGGTCATGGTCAACAATGACGACTGGCTGTCCGGCTACGGCTACATTCAGTTCCTGAGGGATTTCGGCACCCACTTCACCGTCAACCGGATGCTGGCCTTCGACTCGGTCAAGCTGCGTCTGGAGCGTGAGCAGCCCATGACCTTCCTTGAGTTCAACTACATGCTGATGCAGTCGGTGGACTTCCTGGAGCTCAATCGCAGCCACAGGGTCACCCTGCAAATGGGCGGCTCGGACCAGTGGGGCAACATCACTTCGGGCGTGGATCTGGTGCGCCGCGTGGATCAAAAGGCCGCCTTCGGCCTGACCACGCCGCTGCTGACCACGGCATCCGGCGGCAAGATGGGCAAGACCGCTCAGGGCGCCATCTGGCTGAACGCCGAACAACTCAGCCCCTACGACTACTGGCAGTTCTGGCGTAACGCCGAGGACGCCGACGTCAGCCGCTTCATGCGCCTGTTCACGGACCTGAGCCTGGAACAGATCGCGGAATACGAAGCGTTGGAAGGCGCGGCCATCAACGACGCCAAGAAGGCCCTCGCCGACGCCGCGACCACGCTCCTGCATGGCGCGGACGAGGCCGCAAAGGCGCGCGCCGCCGCCGAAAGCAACTTTGAAAAGGGTCAGTTGTCCGCTGACCTGCCGACCGTCGAACTGCCGTCGGCCGAGGTCTACGGTGCCATGATCGCCGCTGTCGTGACAAAGGCCGGCCTGACGGCGTCCAACGGCGAGGCCCGTCGCCTGGCCCAGGGCGGCGGTCTGCGTTTGAACGACACCGCGGTGTCCGACGGCGCTCAACTGCTGACCGAAGCCGACCTCAAGGACGGCGTCATCAAACTCGCGGCCGGCAAGAAAAAGATCGTTCTGGTGAGGCCCGTCTGATGTCCGCCACTGAAGGTCAGCCCGCGCCTGCCCTCGACCTACCCACGGACGGCGGCGGCCACGTCACCCTCGCCGCCCTCAAGGGCAAGCCTGCTGTCGTCTATTTCTACCCCAAGGACGACACGACCGGCTGCACGCGTGAGGCCCAGGACTTCACCGCCCTGGCCTCTGACTTCGCCGCTCTGGGCGTGCCTGTCATCGGCGTGTCGAAGGACACGGTGAAGAAGCACGACAAGTTCAAAGCCAAATACGATCTCGCCGTCACCCTGGCCTCCGACGAGGACGGCGCCGCCTGCGAGGCCTGGGGCGTCTGGGTGCAGAAAAAGCTCTATGGCCGCGAATATATGGGCATCGAGCGGGCCACCTTCCTGATCGACGCCGAGGGCCGCGTCGCCAAGGCCTGGCGCAATGTGAAGGTCGCCGACCACGCCGCCGCCGTGCTGGAGGCCGCCAGGGCCCTTTGATCGGCGAGCGTCGTTCGGAAGCGATGCTTGACCTTGGCCCCTCCTCCACGGCCTAGTGGGCGTCGGGGCTAATAGGGGCTTGGCCGGCCTTGGCTGGCAGATGCGGAGCGCACCATGTTCACCAAGAGCAAATCCTACGACAGCGGATCGAACGGCCTGGGCATCCCCCCGGCGCCCGAACCGACCACGCCCACGCCGACGGCTGCGAGCACGCCATCTCTGCCCGCCACGACGCCTGCGCCGCGCGCGCCCGAACCGGCCCGTCCGGCGGCCCGGTCCAGCAATCTGTCGACCCTGTCGGCCGGCGTGAAATACGAAGGCAACATCTCCGGCGCCGGCGAGCTTCAGGTCGACGGCTCGCTGAAGGGCGATGTTCGCGTCTCGCGCGTCGTGATCGGCGAAGGCGGCTCGGTCGAGGGCACGGTCCATGCCGACGTCCTTGACGTGCGCGGCCGCGTCTCGGGCGCCATCGTCGCCAAACAGGTCAAGCTGCACGCCACCGCCCGCGTCGAGGGCGACATCACGCAAGAGCAACTCGCCATCGACCAGGGCGCCTGGTTCCAGGGCCGCTGCAACCAGGCCAAGCGCGACACCCCCGGCGCCGCCATGCTGGAAGCCCCCGCGCCGAAGGCCGACAAGGCGGACAAGACCGCCGCCTGACCGCGTCGAATGTGAAGGGGCTCAAGTCGGCTGCAAGGCCGATAGGCCAAAACAAAAAGGGCGGCTCATCCGAGCCGCCCTTTTCCGTCAGTCCACGCTCGATCCTCGGGTCTCGCCGACCCGCTGGGCCAGGGCCGCGCCCATGAAGGCGTCCAGGTCGCCGTCCAGCACCCCCTGGGTGTCCGAGGTCTCAACCTCGGTCCGCAGGTCCTTCACCATCTGATAGGGCTGCAGGACATAGGAGCGGATCTGGTGACCCCACCCGATGTCGGTCTTGGCGTCGGCCAGCGCCTGAGCCGCCGCCTCACGCTTCTGCAGTTCCAGCTCGTACAGGCGCGCGCGCAGCATCTTCCAGGCCATCTCGCGGTTCTGGTGCTGCGACCGGCCGGCCTGGCAGGCCACGACGGTGTTGGTCGGGGTGTGGGTCAGGCGCACAGCCGAGTCGGTCTTGTTGATGTGCTGACCGCCCGCGCCCGAGGCGCGATAGGTGTCGGTGCGGACGTCCGAGGGGTTGATGTCGATCTCGATCGCGTCGTCCACGACCGGCGACACCCCGATGGAGGCGAAGCTGGTGTGGCGCTTGGCCGCCGCGTCATAGGGGCTGATGCGGACCAGGCGGTGCACGCCTGATTCCGACTTCAGCCAGCCATAGGCGTTGGGCCCCTCGATCAGGATGGTGGCCGATTTGACCCCCGCCTGTTCACCCTCTTCGTGCGCTTCGATCGTGACCTCATAGCCGTGCGCCTTCGCCCAGCGCGAATACATCCGCAGCAGCATGCCGGCCCAGTCGTTCGACTCGGTGCCGCCGGCGCCGGAGTTCACTTCCAGATAGGCGTCATTGCCGTCAGCCTCCCCGGACAGCAGGGCTTCCAGCTCGGCGCGGGCGGCGCGTTCCTTGATGCCGCGCAGTGACGCGCGAGCGTCTTCCAGCGCGCCCTCGTCGCCCTCCTCGTCCGCCATCTCGGCCAGCATCACCCCATCTTCGAGGTCCTGCTCCATCGCCTTGACGGTGTTGATCTTGCCTTCCAGCTGCGAGCGTTCGCGGCTGACGGCCTGGGCCTCGTCGGGCTTGTCCCACAGTGTCGGATCCTCGACCCGCGCATTCAGCTCATCGAGCTTTCTTAAAGCGACATCCCAGTCAAAGACGCCTCCTGAGCAGAGCGACGCTCTGCTCGATGTCGGCCTTCATGGCCTCGACATCCGGTCTCATCGCAATCTCCGCGACACAACGCCCTGAAGCAGCGCGGTCCGCAGGACGCGCGACAGGGCAGGATTAATGGAAAACGGCGCGCCACGAGGACGCGCCGTTCGAAAGGCCTACCTAGAGCCTCAGTACAATCCGCTCAAGTCCTCGGCCGGCGCCTTCTTGGGCGGCGGCGGCGCGGTGGGCGCCGGCGATGAGGCGGGCGCGCCGCTGGCGGCCTCCTGCTCGCGGCGGATCACCTCATAATAATTCTGCGGTCCAACGGGCTGAGCCGGCCCGGTCGGGCGCGGCGGCGGGGCCTGGCGCTCGGTGCCGGGGCGGAAGGCCTCCTCGATGCCGTTGACGGTCCGGAAGATGGCGTTCTTGGGCCGCACGAACGGGCGAGCCGGCCTTTCTTTCAACGCCGTCTGCATGAACTCCGTGAAGACCGGCACGGCGGCCGACGCGCCGGCTTCTCCGGATCCCAGAGAGCGGTTGTCGTCAAAGCCGATGAAGACGCCGACCACGATGTCGGTGGTGAAGCCCACGAACCAGGCCGAGCGATATTCGTTGGTCGTGCCGGTCTTGCCCGCGACCCAGGGGCCCAGGCCGCGCGCGCTGGCGGCGGTGCCGCGCTGAACGACGCCTTCCAGCATGGAGCTCATCTGATAGGCGGTGATCGGGTCGATGACCTGGGTGCCGCGCTGCTGCAGGCGCGGGGATTCCTGACCCGAGAAGCCCCGTCCGCATTCGCGGCAGCTGCGATTGTCGGCGCGGAAGATGGTCTCGCCGTCGCGGTCCTGCACATAGTCGATCAGATAGGGCGTCACCCGCCGCCCGCCGTTGGCGAAGGCGGAATAGGCGGCCGTGATCTCAAGCGGCGTGACCTCGCCAGCGCCCAGCGACACCGACAGGTTCGGCGTCATGCCCGGCAGACCCATCTTGGCCGACTGATCGACGATCTTCTTCATCCCGACCGACTGGGCCAACCGCACCGTCATCACGTTGCGCGACAGTTCCAGCCCGCGCCGCAGCGTCTGAGGGCCATAGTATTGGCGGCTGTAGTTCTCTGGCGTCCAGCGCTGGCCGTTCGGCCCTCCGGCGAAGCTGATCGGCGCATCCAGCACGATCGAGGCCGGGGTGAAGTCGCCCTCCAACGCTGTCGCATAGACGAACGGTTTGAACGCTGAACCCGGTTGGCGCCGCGCCTGGGTCGCCCGGTTGAAGCTGGACAGCGCGTAGGAGTAGCCGCCGACCATCGCCAGCACGCGGCCGGACTGCGGCTCGATGGCGACCAGCGCCCCGTTGACGCGCGGCACCTGCTTCAGGGCGAACTGGCCGCCCTGCGGCTCCACGAAGATCAGTTCGCCGCGTTTCAGCTGGCGATTGGCGTTGGCCCAGGCCGCGTCCGACGCCAGCAGCGTGCCGGACTTGTCGTCGCGGGCCGTGCGGATGCGGACCGTGTTGCCGCTGACGCTTTCGATGGCGGCGGCCTGCCAGCTGCGGCGTTCGGGCGGCGCCTGTTCCTTCAGCGCGACCGCCTGCCAGCCGTCGGCGAAGTCGGTCGTGCCCCACCCGCCGCGCCAGCCGTGACGACGGTCATAATTCTCAAGCCCCTGCATCAGGGCCCGGCGCGCCGCCGTCTGCAGCGTGGGGTCCAGGGTCGTGCGCATATAGAAGCCGCCGGCGCGCAGCTGCTCGCCGAACTGGGGATTGGCTGCGGCCTGGCGCCGCGCCTCCTCGACGAAGAAGTCGGCGTCCTTGTAATCCGACCGCTGGGGCGCATCGCGCGTGACCAGAGGCTTGGCGCGGGCCTCGACCAGTTGTTCAGGCGTCAGCCAGCCGCTCTGCTCCATCTCGCCCAGCACCCAGTCACGACGGCCCTTGGCCGCGCCGGGGTGACGCTTGGGGTGATAGTTGTTCGGCCCCTTGGGCAGGGACGCCAGGAAGGCGGCTTCGTCGGGCGTCAGCTGCGCCAGCGACTTGCCGAAGTAGTTGTAGGCCGCCGAAGCGATGCCGAACGAGCGATAACCCAGGAAAATCTCGTTCAGGTACAGCTCGAGAATCTGTTCTTTGGACAGGGTCGCCTCCAGGCGATTGGCCAGGATGGCTTCCTTCAGCTTGCGGTTCAGGCTGGATTCGTTGGTCAGCAGGACGTTCTTGGCCACCTGCTGGGTGATGGTCGAACCGCCTTCCAGCCGGCGTCCCGACGCCAGGTTGAAGACGTTCTTCAGCGACGCGCGGCCGATGCCGCCCACATCGATGCCGCCATGCTGGAAAAAGTTGCGATCTTCAGCCGCCAGGAAGGCGTGGATCACCGGCTGGGGAATCTGGTCGTAGGAGACATAGATCCGGCGCTCGTCCGAAAACTCGCCGATCAGGGTGCCGTCGCCGGCATAGACGCGCGTCGCGGTCGGCGGGCGATAGTCCGCCAGCTCCGACGCATCAGGCAGGTCGTGGAACAGCCACGCGGCATAGACGGCGACGACCAACCCCGCCAGGGCGATGCCGCCCAGCAGAACCATGCCCGCCCACACGAACCAGCGTTCGGCAATCTTCACTGCGTACTCCGACGACGCGCCCCAGCAGGTGCTTTAGCCCGCGTCGCCCGCCGATGGCTAGAGCCGCGATGCAACGCCCCCTTCCCGTCCGCCGTTAAGCTCCCATCTCAAGCATCCCAACCCAAGGAGCCTGCCATGGAAGTTCTGTATCGCGCCCAATCAACGGCATCGGGCGGAGGCCGCGAAGACGGCCGTTCGGCCACCGACGACGGCAAGATCGACGTCAAACTGTCGACGCCGACCGAGATGGGCGGCAAGGGCGGCGACGGCACCAACCCCGAGCAGCTCTTCGCCACCGGATACGCCGCCTGCTACCTCGGCGCCCTGCGTCTGGTCAGCGGCAAGGCCGGCAAGCCCGTCAGCCCCGACACCAAGGTCACCGCCGGTGTCGGCTTCGGCAAGAACACCAAGGGTGAAGGCTTCAACCTCGACGTGGACCTGACCGTCACCGACCACGGTCTGGACCAGGCCGTCATCGACGACCTGATCGAAAAGGCGCACCAAGTCTGTCCCTACTCCAACGCCACCCGCAACAACGTCGATGTTCGCCTGAGCGCGAAATAACCGACGCCAAGGGCCGCGCGCGTGTTGAGCCGCGCGCGCGGCGCCTCTAGATGAGGTCCATGACCTCCCCGCTCGACGCCTCCCCCGATCCCCTGCTGACGCTCGAGCCGCATCGCCGCGTGACCCTGCGCGAAGCCTTCGGCGTGGACAGCGACATGACCGTGCCCGCCTTCGACGAGCGCGACAGCCATGTGCCCGAGATCGACGAGGCCTATCGCTTCGATCCCCAGACGACGATCGCCATCTGCGCCGGCTTCGCCTTCGACCGCCGCGTGATGGTTCAGGGCTATCACGGCACCGGCAAATCCACTCACATCGAACAGGTCGCCGCCCGCCTGAACTGGCCGCTGGTTCGCGTGAACCTGGACAGCCACGTCAGCCGAATCGACCTGATCGGCAAGGACGCCATCGTCCTGAAGGACGGCAAGCAGATCACCGAGTTCCGCGAGGGCATCCTGCCCTGGTCGCTGCAACGCCCCATCGCCCTGGTCTTCGACGAATACGACGCCGGCCGGCCCGACGTGATGTTCGTGATCCAGCGCGTACTGGAGGCCCAAGGTCGCCTGACCCTGTTGGACCAGAACCGCGTCATTCGCCCGAACCGCTATTTCCGTTTGTTCGCCACGACCAACACCATCGGCCTGGGCGACACCACGGGCCTGTATCACGGCGCGCAACAGATCAATCAGGCCCAGTTGGACCGCTGGAACATCGTCACCACGCTGAACTATCTCGATCACGACGTGGAGGCCGAGATCGTCGCCGCCAAGGTGCCCGAGTGGAAGGACGCCGAGGGCCGCCGCCGGATCGCCGCCATGGTCCGCGTCGCCGACATGACCCGCAACGCCTTCATGAATGGCGACATCTCGACCGTCATGTCGCCCCGCACCGTCATCACCTGGGCCCAGAACGCCCAGATCTTCAACGACGACCTGGGCCTCAGCTTCCGCCTGACCTTCCTGAACAAGTGCGACGAGCTGGAACGCCCGACCATCGCCGAGTTCTACCAGCGCGCCTTTGGCGAGGATCTGCCGGAAGCGGCGACGCGAGTGAAGGTGGGATAAATGTCTGCAGCGTTGCTGTCCGCCCTGATACTCAGCGCGATATCGGCACAGGCCACCGTGGACAACACGGTGTCCGACGCCTTCGTGGTCGAAGACGGCGGCCTTCGGCATGTAACTTCCGGCTTCTTTTGTCCGTCGCGCATACCCGATGCGACCCTATCAACATCTCGTCTTGGCGCACCGGGCGACGCCACAGCGGAGGGGGCTTATTGCGAATATGAGGAAGCTGGAAAGCCCGTCGCCTATCTGAGATTCTCAAGAGCAAGCGGCCCGCCCCTGACGGATCAATATTGCCAGTCTCTGCCGCAAGCCCTGAAGCTTCAAATGGGGCCAATGCTTCCGGGCATTCGTCAATATGATCAGGTCGGGCCTTGGCCAGAAGGCCTTGCTCCGCCTTCAGTCGACGGCGAGCCAATCGCGCCCTTAACCTGTGCCTTGTCGCGACCGCCTCGCATCGTCATCCAGTCGACTGCGGCGTTCACTCGTGCGGGTTGGACGGTGACTGCGATCGGAACCCCGATACCGCCCCCATGCTGCAATGGTCACAGTGGCCTTCGGCTGATCGCAAAGGACATGCTCAGCTTGGTCCTCATCATCGAGACGGCGGCGTCCTACAGGGTGCCCACGACCTAGGCTTTGGCAGCCCAACAAGCTTCGTCTATCAGCCCCGCGCCTCTTCACCGCCGCCGATGAAGGCGCCGGCGATCCAGCTGACGACGCCGGTCACGATGGCCGCACCGATGCCGGCCCACAGGCCGTCGACGCGGAAGCCGTCCAGCAAGATGGAGGTCAGCCCGATCATTGCGGCGTTCACGACCAGCAGGAACAGTCCAAGGGTCACGACGGTAATCGGGAAGGTCAGCACGACCAGGATCGGCCGCACAAAGGCGTTGACCAGGCCCAGAATGATGGCGGCGGCGATGAGCGACCCCGTGCTGGTGAAGTCCACGCCCGGCACGACCTGGGCGGACAGCCACAGGCCCGCCATAGTGACCAGCGCCTGGATGATGAAACGGATCATGACGTGCCTCGTTACGTTCAAGCGTGACCATAATGCATGGCGTGGGCGAAGGCTCCCCCTCCGTGGACAGCGCTGCTATCGAAGGTTCGAACCGCACGGAGACCGCTCATGAGCCTGCACGGCGCCTATGACACCAACAACATCTTCGCCAAGATCCTGCGCGGCGACATTCCGTCGGTGAAGGTGTGGGAGGACGACCACGTCCTGGCCTTCATGGACGTGTTTCCCCAGTCGGAAGGCCACGTCCTGATCATCGCCAAACAGTCCCAGGCGCGTAATCTGCTGGAGATCGAGCCCGAGGTGCTGGCCCGCATGACCGCCGCCCTGCAACGCACGGCCAAGGCGGTCGAGAAAGCGCTGAAGCCTGAAGGCCTGTCGATCCTGCAGTTCAACGGCGAGGCGGGCGGACAGACGGTCTTCCATCTGCATTTCCACATCGTGCCGCGCTGGGCCGATCGTGAGATGAAGGGTCACGACCATGCGCCGATGGCGGATACGGCGACCTTGCGGGCGCTGGCCGACCAGATCACGGCCGAACTGGACTAGGTGACGCGGCGCTTTTCCAGCTTCCGGGCCAGGGTGCGGCGGTGCATGCCCAACCGCCGCGCCGCCTCGGAGATGTTGAAGTCGGTCTCCACCAGCGTCTCGTGGATCCGCTCCCACTCCAGCGTCTTGATCGAAGTGGGGCGCGTGCCCAGCGGCGTCTCGGCGTCGCCGTCCGCCCGGCCGAACGCGGTTTCGATGTCATCGGTGCTGGCGGGCTTGGCCAGATAGTGCCGGGCGCCCAGCTTGATCGCCTCGACCGCCGTGGCGATGCTGGCGAAGCCGGTCAGGACGACGATGTTCATCTCGGGATCGAAAGCGTGCAAAGCCTCGACGCAGGTCAGGCCGGAATGGCCGCCCAGCTTCAGATCGACGACCGCATAGCCGGGGCGATGCGTCTTCAGCACCTCGGTCATCTGGTCGGGACTGGCGGCGCTGACGACCGTATAGCCACGCCGTTCGAACGAGCGTCGCAGGGTGGTCGAAAACGATTCGTCGTCCTCGACGATCAGCAGCAATCTGGCGTCATCGGTCATGCGCGATCTCGTGTGTCGGAGCCAACGCCGAAAGCGGCAGGGTGAGACGCACTTCTGCGCCGCCCGCCGGGGGATTGGAGGCTTCTACCCGTCCGCCCAGCGACCGGATCACATTCATGAGCAGAAAGAGGCCAAGACCGGCGCCGGGCCTGGGCTTGGTGGAGTTGTAGGGCTTGCCCCAGGCCTGAAGGATCGCCGGCGGAAAGCCCGGTCCGTCGTCGCGGACCGCGATGCCGAAATCCTCGTCCGTGCGTGTCGTGGTCACGGTGATGCGGCTCGCTCCGGCCTCGACCGCATTGTCGAACAGCACGCCCAGCACCTGACGCAGGGCCGGGTCGGCGATGATCGGCGGGTTCTGGGCCAGTTCATCGCGGATTTGCACCGCCACACCGTCGCCGCTCCAACTGGCCACCACATCGGCGACGAACGCCCGCAGGGTCGTGCGCTCGGGCGCCTGTCCCCTCGCCTCGCCGGCCGACATCAGGATGCCGGTGACGATGGCCTTGCAGCGTTCGACCTCGGCCCGCATCACCGTCATGTCCTGGGCCAGGTCGGCGTCCTGGGTCAGGGCCGGCATCCGCTTCCAGTCACTGAGGATCACCGACAGCGAAGCCAGCGGCGTTCCCAACTCGTGGGCCGCGCCCGACGCCAGCAGGCCCATGCGGACGATATGATCATGCTCAGCCGTCTGCTGGCGCAGGGCGGCCATGGAGGCGTCGCGCTCACGCAGGTTCTGGCTGATCCGGGTGACGAACAGCACCAGCAGCACGGCCATCAGCACGAAACAGATCAGACTGCCCTGAAGATAGAGGCTGAGCAGCGAATCCTCGCGCGCCGGCGGCAGGTTCAGCGGGCGGGAATGCAGGCCCAGCCCGGCGAAACACAGGCTGGTGATGGCGATCAGCGCCCACGCATAGACCGGCGCCAGCAGCACCGCTCCCAAGACGACTTGCAGCAGATACAGCGCCACGAACGGATTGGCCGCGCCCCCGGTCAGGAACAGCAGCCAGGTCAGGGCCGCCACATCCGCCAAGAGGGCGATCATCAGCGCCTGATCCTCGACCTCCTGCCGGCGCACGGTCAACGGCGCGCTGACCAGATTGACCAGCACCAGACCCGCCGGCGCCGCCAGCAACCACAGCACCGGCAGCGGGATCCGCATCACGTACTGGACAAGCAGGATCGTCGCCACCTGCCCGGCGACCGCCAGCCAGCGCAGCTGGATCAGCAGCAGCATGTTGCGGCGGTTGGCGCCGCCGTGGGTCGCGACCCCGCCTCTGAACCCAAGGCCCAGCAGCCTCTGTACAGTTGTCGTCGTCACGACCTGTTGCGCCTGCCGTCGCGCAGGAACAGCCAAAGACCGACCAGGGTCAGCAGCGCCATGCCGAACCAGGTCAAGGCATAGACCAGATGGCTGTTGGCGAAGCGGATCACCGTCAGCCCTCCGCGCGGCCATCCCCCTGGGTTCGGGCTGGCGTCCGCATCAATGAAATAGGGCGCGACGGTCGTCAGGCCCCGCCGCGCAGCGATCGCCGCGACGTCACGAGAGCGCCAGCGATCACCGGCGGGATCATTGGCGCGCAGGAATCCGCCCTTCGGCTCGGTGATTCGGAGCAGTCCCGTCACACTCTGCGGTCCCTCGACCTGACCATCGGCGCGGACGGCCGGATCGCGTCGGCCTGCGGGCACAAAGCCGCGATTGATCAGGACGGTGAAACCCCGGTCATCAACCAGAGGCGTCATGACCCAGAAACCGCCGCCGGCGTCGGTCACCGCCTGAACCAGTGTTTCCTTGTCGTGCAGGAATCGACCGCGAACCGTAACTCTGCGGTACTGATCCTTGTCGCGCGTCACGCCGGCCCATTGGGTCGGGCCAGGCGCTGGGACGGCGGTCGCGTGAACGCGCGCATCGACCTGGGCGATCAGATTGGTCTTCCAGGCCAGGCGCTGAACCTGCCACCCGCCCAGCGCCAGGAACCCGACGAACAGCGCCAGGCCCGCGACCACGACCGCCATGCGGAAGGATCGCGAACGTCTGGCCTTGCCGCCGGCCGGGACTGAGGATGGGTCCGTGATCTCGACCTCAGCCGCCCATCTGCGCCATGTCGTGCGTCATGGGCATCATATTGGTGTTCAGGTGGTACATGACCCACAGCGAACCCGACAGGGCGATGACCACCACGATGATCGTGAAGATCAGCGCCAGCATGATCCAGCCGCCCTCGGACTTGGAGTTCATGTGCAGGAAGTAGATCATGTGCACCACGATCTGCACCACGGCGAAGCCCATGACGATCAGGGCCGTCGCCTGGGTCGGCAGGACGCCGGTCATGACCAGGGCGAACGGGATGGCCGTCAGGATCACCGACAGCACGAAGCCGATCATATAGCTCTTGAAGGAGCCGTGATTGTGCCCCTCGTGACCCAAGTGGTCGGTCTCATGAGACTCAGGGCTGTGGTCGTTCATGTCGGCGCTCATCTCAGGATGCCCAGCAGATAGACGAAGGTGAAGACGCCGATCCAGATGACGTCCAGGAAGTGCCAGAACATCGACAGGCACATCAGGCGGCGTTTGTTGGCGGGGATCAGGCCCTTCATGCTGACCTGAACCATCAGCGTCACCAGCCAGATGATGCCGAAGGTGACGTGCAGGCCGTGGGTGCCCACCAGGGTGAAGAAGGCCGACAGGAAGGCGCTGCGTTGCGGCGTGGCGCCTTCATGGATCAGGTGCGCGAACTCGTAGAGTTCGATCCCCAGGAAGGCCAGGCCGAACAGGCCGGTGATCGCCAGCCAGACCAGGGTCTGACGCTGGTTGTTGCGATCCATAGCCAGCATGGCGAAGCCGTAGGTGATCGACGAGAACAGCAGCATGGCGGTGTTGATCGCCACCAGCTCCAGGTCGAACAGCTCCTTGGGCCCCGGCCCGGCGGCGTAGTTGCCGCCCAGCACGCCGAACACGGCGAACAGCATCGCAAAGATGAGGCAGTCGCTCATCAGATAGAGCCAGAAGCCCAGCATGGTGCTGGAGCCTTCCTCGTGGTGCGGCTCCTCTTCCAGGTGGAAGACGGTCCGGTCGATCTCGGTCGCAGTCGCGCTCATGATCAGGCCTCCGTTCCGGCCAAGGCGCGGGTGCGCGCCTCTTCTGTCGCGCGGACCTCATCCTCGGGGATGTAGTAGTCGCGCTTGTAGTTAAAGGTATGGCCGATCGATACGGCCAACACCCCGATGAAGCTGATGGCGGCCAGCCACCAGATGTACCAGATCAAGGCCAGACCCATCACCAGGCACAGGCCCGAGATGATGATCCCCGCCCCCGTGTTCGAGGGCATGTGGATCGCCTTGTAGCCGCTCAGCGGACGCTGATAGCTCTGCTTCTTCATGTCCCACCAGGCGTCGGCGTCATGGACGTAGGGCGTGGCGGCGAAGTTGTAGGCCGGCGGCGGCGACGAGGTCGCCCACTCCAGCGTGCGGCCGCCCCACGGGTCGCCCGTCGTGTCGCGCAGCTTGTCGCGGTTGATGATCGACACGGCGAACTGGATGAACATGGCCGCGATGCCCAGGGCGATGACGCCGGCGCCGATGGCGGCGATAACGAACCAGATCTGCAGCGAGGGATCGTCGAACACCCGCATCCGGCGCGTCACGCCCATCAGGCCCAGCACATACAGCGGCAGGAAGGCCAGCCAAAAGCCGGGCACCCAGCACCAGAAGCTGATCAGGCCCCACTTCTTGTCCAGCTTGAAGCCGAAGGCCTTGGGCCACCAGAAGTTGATCGCCGCGAACAGGCCGAACAGCACGCCGCCGATGATGACGTTGTGGAAGTGGGCCACCAGGAAGAGAGAGTTGTGCAGCACGAAGTCGGCCGGCGGCACCGCCAGCAGCACGCCCGTCATCCCGCCGATCACGAAGGTCAGCATGAAGGCGACCAACCACATCATCGGCAGCTCGAACCGGATGCGCCCACGGTACATCGTGAACAGCCAGTTGAAGATCTTCGCGCCCGTCGGGATCGAGATGATCATCGTCGTGATGCCGAAGAAGCTGTTCACCGAGGCGCCCGAGCCCATGGTGAAGAAGTGGTGCAGCCAGACCAAGTAGGACAGGATCGTGATGACGACCGTGGCGTAGACCATGGAGGTGTAGCCGAACAGCTTCTTGCCCGAGAAGGTCGAGGCGATCTCCGAGAAGACGCCGAACAGCGGCAGGATCAGGATGTAGACCTCGGGGTGACCCCAGATCCAGATCAGGTTCACGTACATCATCGGGTTGCCGCCGAAGTCGTTCGTGAAGAAGTTGGTGCCGACGTAACGGTCCAGCGTCAGCAGGGCCAGGACGGCGGTCAGAACCGGGAAGGACGCCACGATCAGTACGTTGGTGCACAGCGAGGTCCAGGTGAAGACCGGCATCTTCATCATGCCCATGCCGGGCGCGCGCATCTTCACGATGGTCGCGATCAGGTTGATGCCGGACAGTGTCGTCCCCACCCCCGCGATCTGCAGCGCCCATATGTAATAGTCGACGCCGACGCCGGGACTGTAACCGATGCCCGACAGCGGCGGGTAGGCCAGCCAGCCGGTGCGCGCGAACTCGCCCACGAACAGCGAGGCCATGACGATGATGGCGCCGGCCGTGGTCATCCAGAAGCTGAAGTTGTTCAGGAAGGGGAAGGACACGTCGCGCGCGCCGATCTGCAGCGGCACGACATAGTTCATGATGCCCGTCACCAGCGGCATGGCCACGAAGAAGATCATGATCACGCCGTGGGCGGTGAAGATCTGGTCATAGTGGTGCGCGTTCAGGTAACCCTCGGACCCGCCGAAAGCCATCGCCTGTTGCAGGCGCATCATGATGGCGTCGGCGAAGCCGCGCACGAACATGATCAGACCCAGGATCATGTACATGATCCCGATCTTCTTGTGGTCCACGGTGGTGAACCATTCCTTCCAGAGATAGCCCCACAGCTTGAAATAGGTCAGGGCGCCGAACAGGGCGAGGCCGCCCAGCAGCACGACCGACATGGTCACGACCAGGATCGGCTCGTGCAACGGCAAAGCCTCAAGCGTGAGGCGCCCGAAGATTAGCGGAATGAGTTGATCAGCGTTCATCGACTGTGTTCGCTCAGGCGTTGGGGGCGGAACGGACGTCGGTCGGAACCGGCCCCGTGGCGAAGGGATTGCGGGCCAGCGTCGTCAGCGAGGCCATCGGAGGCTGACCGGGCGACAACCCCTGCCCGGTCAGGCGCTCCAGGCTGGTCGGTCCGGCGACCGTATCCAGTTCGGCGCGGCGCATGCGGTCGGCTGCCGCCGCTTCGGCCTGCAGCGGGGTGCAGATCGTCATGACGTAGCTGTCGTTAGAGCCGAAGTAGGCGGGCGATTTTCCGCGACCGGCGTATTTGTCATAGACCAGCGGCATGGTGTTGCGCACCGACGCCATGGACAGGCCGCCCTGCTTGTCGATGGCCATCATCTCGCCCATGCACATCTTACCCGGCTCGACGCACATGTTGAGGATCGCGTCCCACAGCGCGCCATCCACGGCGCCGAAGCGCATGACCGGCACCTTCTCGCTGGGCTTTTCCAGCTCCAGATAGCGATCGCGGTCCAGCGTCTGGCCGCCCTGGCGCACGCCGGCGATCCATTGGTCGAACCCGGACTGATCCAGACCGTGGAAGGCGAAGCGCATGTGCGAGAAGCCGTCGCCGGAATAGTTGGCCGAGAAGCCTTCGTATTCGCCCGGACGGTTGATGACGGCGTGCAGCTTCGTCTCCATGCCCGGCATGGCGTAGATCTGACCGGCCAGGGCGGGAATGTAGAAGCTATTCATCACCGAGGACGAGGTGATGTGGAAACGGATAGGACGGTCAACCGGCGCGGCCAGTTCATTAACCGTGGCGACGCCGTACTGCGGGTAGATAAACATCCACTTCCAGTCGAGCGCGACGACATTGACCTGCAACGGCTCGACGCTTTCCTCAACGGCTTGGCCCGGCTTGATCCGGTCGATCGGACGATAGGGGTCCAGCAGGTGCGTGCCAGCCCAGGTCAGGGCGCCCAGGCAGATGATGATCATCAGCGGCGCGGCCCAGATGACCAGCTCCAACGACGTGGAGTGGTCCCAATCGGGACGGTAGTCGGCCTCGGCCTCCTTGTTCGACGCTCGATACTTCCAGGCGAAGAAGACGATCAGACCCATCACGGGCACGATGATGATCAGCATCAGCAGGGTCGAGATCATCAGCAGATCACCCTGCTGGGACGCGACGTCGCCGGCAGGGTTGAGGACGACCAGGTTGCAGGCCGACAGCAGGGCCACGATGGGCGCGAGCAAAAGAAGGCGCAGACGGCGCAAGGCGGATCCAATCGAAAAGCGTCGGGCGAGGGGGAGGCGCCGCAACGGTTGGCGTTCGTAGGCGGCGGGATACTCAGCTTCAATCAGGAACGACATTGGGCAATATGTCCTATCCTCACGAGGCCGCTTTCATCGCAAAGGGCGCCCGGTCATAATGCGGCGACCTGCCGTACGGCCGATAATTCAGTCTCACACGGAGCGACCAAGCCCATGTCCGCCTCGACGACCCCTTCGTCAGAGTCGCTGGAACGCGACGCCGCCGCCCTTCACACGGGCCATGGCAAGGTTGACGCCGGCGAGATCGCCATCGGCGTCATTATCGGCCGAACTTCCGAGTTTTTCGACTTCTTTGTTTACGCCATCGCTTCGGTGGTCGTTTTCCCGCAGTTGATCTTCCCCTATGCGGGCGCGGTAGGCGGCACCCTGCTCTCCTTCGCCGTCTTCGCCCTGGCTTTCCTGGCTCGGCCGCTGGGGACCGTCCTGTTCATCGCCATCGACCGCAAGTTCGGGCGCGGCGCCAAGCTGACGACCGCCCTGCTGCTGCTCGGCACCTCGACCGTGTCGGTCGCCTTCATCCCCGGATATGAGAGCATCGGCATGTGGGCGCCGGTGCTGCTGGCCCTCACCCGTATCGGCCAGGGCGTCGCCCTGGGCGGCACCTGGGACGGTCTGGCCTCGCTGCTCGCGCTGAACGCGCCAGAGAAGAAGCGCGGCTGGTACGCCATGATCCCGCAACTCGGCGCGCCCATCGGCCTGCTGGTGGCCTCGGCCCTGTTCGCCTTCTTCCTGAACACGCTGTCGGCCCCTGACTTCCTGGATTGGGGCTGGCGCTATCCGTTCTTCGTCGCCTTCGCCATCAACGTGGTGGCCCTGTTCGCGCGCCTGCGCATCGTAGTGACGCCGGCCTTCCAGAAGCTGTTCGAAACGCGTGAGCTTCAGCCCACGCCGATCAGCCAGGCCCTGCGCGACGAAGGCCCCAAGATCGCCATCGGCGCTTTCGCTCCGCTGGCCAGCTTCGCCATGTTCCACATGGTGACCGTCTTCCCGCTGTCGTGGGTGTTCCTGTTCACCAAGGAAACGCCGGTCCGCTTCCTGCTGATCGAGATGGTGGGCGCCGTCTTCGGCCTGCTGGCCATCCTGGCCTCGGGCATACTGGCCGACCGCTACGGCCGCCGCACCTTGCTGGCGATCACCGCCGCCGGCATCGCCGCCTTCTCGGGCTTTGCGCCGCAACTGCTGAACGGCGGCCCGGTCGGCGAGCTGACCTTCATGATCTCCGGCTTCATCCTGCTGGGCCTGTCGTTCGGGCAAGCCTCTGGCCCCGTGGCCTCCAGCTTCAGCCTGACCAACCGCTACACCTCCTCGGCCCTGACCTCGGACCTGGCCTGGCTGTTCGGCGCGGGCTTTGCGCCCTTGGCGGCCCTGTGGATCTCCAGCCAGTTCGGCCTGATCGCCGCCGGCGCCTATCTGCTGTCGGGCGCCATCTGCACCCTCGTGGCCCTGTGGCTAAATCGCGAACTGGCCCGCAGCTCCTCCGACAAGGACCGCGCCAAGGCTGTCTAAGCCGACGCGTCACCGCGCATCAAAAGACACGGCCCGCAGTCGCCTGCGGGCCGTGTTGCGTTTGCGGCAGATGGTTCGGCAGGGTTGCTTGTCACAGACGGCCTGTTCACCACGTGGCGACGAAGTCAGCAGCGATCAAAGCGACAAGACAGGTGACGTCGATGACCCAACGCGTGGGCGGGTCGGTTCAAACGGCGGACGATTTGAGGAAATGGCGGAGACGGAGGGATTCGAACCCTCGGTACCCCTTACGGGGTACGACGATTTAGCAAACCGTTGCCTTCAGCCACTCGGCCACGTCTCCTGCGAGGGCGTCGATAGCGGAGGCTGATGCGTCGCGCAATCCGGTTCGAGAGAAAGCGTCCACGTTAACGCGACATAGAGGCCGAAGCGGCAATATCGCGGCCATCATTCGCCCCCCCGGATCGCTGCTGGATCGCCTGTTGCTCGACCGTCCCGCCAATCTCGCCGCCGATACGCCGCTGAAGAGCCGGCCGTCGCGCGGGCCGTTCCGGCCGGAGATCTGGCTGAATGCGCGCGAGCGATCGTCCGTGCGCCTGTCGGCGCACTATTTCCGGCTGATCGACGTGTTGATGGTCTGCGGGCTGGCGTGCAGCGCGGTCTTGGCGATACAGCCGACGGGTCTGGCCTCGATCACGGTCGGCGACGCCGCGCCCGTGGTCGTCGGCGCCGTTTTGGTGCTCGTGTTGATGCGCGCGCTTCAGCTTTATCGATTCGGACGCGACACGCCCTGGCCTCTGCACATAACGGGCGTTGTGGGCGTGGGAGTCGTCTCGGCCGGCGTGGCGCTCGTGCTGGGTTGGCTGCTGGACCGCCCGGCGCTGAACGTCATTGCGCCCTGGGCCCTGACGACGACGGCCGCCCTGGCGCTGTTGCACGGCCTGTGGCTGGTCGTCATTGCGCGGTGGCGTCGGCTGGGCGTGCTGTCGCCCAACATCGTCATCGTCGGCGCGACCCGAAACGCGCGACGTCTGATCGAACAGGCGTTGGAGCGACGTGACATGAATGTGCTGGGCGTGTTTGACGACCGCTTGGCCAGATCGCCGGACAGCTTGGCCGGCGTGCCGGTGCTGGGGACCGCCAAGGCTCTGTTGACCCACCGGCTGACGCCCTATGTCGACCGGATTGTGCTGGCTATAGATCCCGAGGCCGGCCAGCGCGTGCGCGACCTGACGCAGACCTTGAACGCCCTGCCCAATCCGCTGACGGTCCTGGTTGATTCAGAACTGGGTCGCGATGGACTGCTGAACAGGCTGGCGAATGCGCCGCTCGCGTCTCTGGATGGTCCTGCCGACCCGGATCGCCGGGCCTTCAACAAGCGGATGCAGGATTTGCTGATCGGCGCCGTCGCCCTGGTCGTCGCCGCGCCCATCATGGCCCTGGTCGCACTGGCGGTGAAGCTGGACAGCCCCGGCCCCGTCTTCTTCCGCCAGCGCCGTCACGGCTTCAATCATGAGACCATCGTGGTGTGGAAGTTCCGCTCGATGCGTCACGAGGCCGCCGACGCCAGCGCCAGCCGTCAGGTCTGCCCCGGTGACGACCGCGTGACCCGCGTCGGCCGCTTTATCCGCGCCACCAGCCTGGATGAACTGCCGCAGATCTTCAACGTCCTGTCCGGCGAGATGTCCCTGGTCGGCCCTCGCCCCCACGCCATCGGCATGAAGACCGGCGAGACCGAGTCCGCCCTGCTGGTCGCCGAATACGCCCATCGACACCGGATCAAGCCCGGCATGACCGGCTGGGCCGCCATCAAGGGCTCACGCGGCCCGGTGGACACCGAGGCCCAAGTGCGTGAACGCGTCCAGCTGGACATCGAATATATCGAGCGACAGTCCTTCTGGCTGGACCTGTGGGTCATCGCCGTCACCATTCCCGTCCTTCTGGGCGACCGGGCGGCCGTGCGTTGAGCGAGAAGCGCATGTTCTGGCGCGGCGTCTGGGGCTATCTGCCGGCCCAGATCGTCCAGGGGGTCGTCGGTTTTCTGACGATCTTCGTCTTTACGCGCCTGCTCAGCGCCGACGACTTCGGCCATTACGCCCTGGCGTTTTCGGTCACGACCCTGGCCCACACCGTGACCTTCACCTGGCTGGAAGCGTCGATGGCGCGCTTCTGGGCGGCCGAGCGCACACCCGAGGGAATGGCGACCCATTTCGCCAGTCTGTACCGCACGTCGTTCACGATCATCGCCGTCTTCACCCCGATCGCGGCCCTGATCGTGTGGCTGGCGCCGCTGACGCCGGCGTTCAAGATCGCCGTCGCCTTCGGCCTGGCGGGCGCGCCCGTGCGCAACCTCGCGAAGCTGGCGCAGGAGCGGTATCGCGCGGCGGGCGAGGTGTCGAAATCCGCCGCCGTGGACATCGGCGTCGCCATCCTGGGCTTCCTGGTCGGGGCCGGGTTCGCGCTGGCCGGCGCCGGCGCAGCTTCGCCCTTGCTGGGCCTCGCCATCGCCCCCCTGTTCGCCCTGCCCTTCATCCTGCCCGGCGAGTTGCGACAGGCCGGTGGCGGGATCGTGGATCGCACGCGGCTGAAGGCTTACGCCCTCTACGGCTATCCCATCGCGGCGTCGCTGACCCTGGCGCTGGTGCTGGCCTCGACCGACCGGTTCCTGCTGGCGGCCTTCATGGATGCCGCGGCGGTCGGCGCCTATCACGCCAGCTACAGCCTGGCGAACCGGACGCTGGACGTCATCTTCATCTGGCTGGGCGCGGCGGGGGCGCCGGCCATGGTCATGGCGCTGGAGCGCGGCGGACGCGAGGCCCTGCGCCAGACGGCCATCGAGCAAGGTTCGACCCTGATCCTGATCGGCCTGCCCGCCGCCGTCGGCCTGTCGCTGGTCGCGCGGCCGCTGGCGGAGCTGATGATCGGCCAGGATCTGCGCGCCGCCGCCGCCCTGGTCACGCCGTGGATCGCCGCCTCGTCCTTTCTGTCGGGCATGATCGCCTATTATTTCGGCTTCGGCTTCACCCTGGGCAAGAAGACCGGCCTGCTGCTAGTGACGATGGCGATCCCGGCCCTGTGCAACGTCGCGCTGAACCTGGTGCTGATCCCCCGCATGGGCGTGACCGGCGCGGCCGTCTCCACCACCGCCAGCTTCGCTATCGGCCTGATCGCCTGCATCCTGCTCAGCCGCCGCGCCATCGCCCTGCCCATGCCCTGGGAGGCGCTGATCCGCTGCGGGATCGCCTCCGCCGTCATGGCCGGGGTCGTCTGGATGATGCCGCCGCTGGGCGGTTTCATGGAGCTGATGCTGGACGCGAGCGTGGGCGGCCTCGTCTATGCCGTCGTCGCCCTGACCCTGAACGCCGCAGGCGTGCGTGACGTCCTCATGCGCCTGATCCGCGCGCGCCGGAGCATGACGGCATGAGCGTCCAGATTCACGACAACGCCGCCTGGGCTCAGGCGACGCCGACGATCTCGGTCCTGATCCCCTTCCTGCGCGACGATCCGCAAGGCCTGTTGCGCCAACTGGACACCGAGGCCCCCGCCCTGTCCGGCGCGGTCGAGTTGATCCTGCTGGACGACGGCACCGCCGACGCCGATCTGACGACCCGGCTTCAGGCGACCACCGACACCCTGCATCTGCCCGTCCGCCTGATCACCTCGGCCGCCAACGAAGGGCGCGCCAGGGGCCGTAACCGCCTGACCACCGCCGCCCGAGGCGAGGCCTATCTGTTCCTCGACAGCGACATGCGGCCCGACACGTCCGTCTTCCTGCAAAACTGGCTGCGACTGACGAAGGATGACGCTCCCGCTGTGGCCTTCGGCGGCTTCTCTCTCGATCAGGCGCCGACCGACGCCCGGTTCGCCGTCCACCGCGCCCTGTCCGGCGCGTCTGAATGCCTGCCGGCGTCCCAGCGCGCCCTGACGCCCGAGAAATACGTCTACACCTCCAACCTGCTGGTGCGCCGCGACGTCTTCGCCGCCGAATCCTTCGATCCCGGTTTCAGCGGCTGGGGCTGGGAGGACGTGGAATGGGCCATGCGCGTCTCGCGCCGCTTTCCCGTCGTCCATATCGACAATCCCGCCACGCATATGGGCCTCGACACGGTCGAGGATCTGGCCCGCAAGTTCGACCAGGGCGCCGGCAACTTCGCCCGCGTCGTCGCCCTGCACTCCGCCGTCGTCCAGACCTATCCCAGCTACAAGGCCGCGCGCGCCCTGAAACGCCTGCCCGCCCTGCCCTTTGCGCGCCGCATGATGAAACAGGCCGCCCTGACGGTGGCCCTGCCGGTCAAGGCCCGCGCATTCGCTCTGCGTCTCTACCGCGCCGCTGTCTATGCGGACGCCGTCTGACCATGCGCGATGTCGCCGTCATCATCCCGACCCTGCGCCGCCCAGGCAGTCTGGAGCGCGCCCTGCGCTCGGTCTTCGCCCAGACCGGATCGCTGCACCGCGTGGCCGCGATCGTCGTCGCCGACAATGACCCGCAAGGCTCCGCCGCCGTCCTGATCGAGCGCCTGCGCGCCGAGGCGCCCGTCCCCCTGACCTATGCCAACGCCCCCGTCCCCGGCGTCGCGACCGCGCGCAACGTCGGCCTGTCCGCGACTGACGCGCCCTTGATCGCCTTCCTCGACGACGACGAGGCCGCCTCTCCCGGCTGGCTCGCCGCTCTGCTGGACGCGCAAGGCCAGACCGGTGCCGATGTCGTCTTCGGCCCCATTCGCGGGCGCGTGCCGGACAACACCGGCTGGACCACCGCCTATCTGGAGCGGTTCTTCGGCCGCGACGGCCCGCGCGAGACCGGCCCGACAGACGACATCCACGGCTGCGGCAACAGTCTGATGGTACGGGCCACCGCCCTGCCCGGCGATGCGCCTTTCGATGTCGCCATGAACGAGACGGGCGGCGAGGACGACCGACTGTTTACCGCCCTGTCGGCGAGCGGCGGCCGGTTTGGCTGGGCCGCCGACGCCTGGGCGGACGAGTTCGCCCCGCCCCACCGCGCCACCCTGAAATACGCCCTGACCCGCGCCTTCGCCTATGGCCAGAGCCCGACCCAGATTGCCGCCGACCGCCGCGACTGGCCCGGCGTCATCAAATGGATGCTGGTCGGTCTGGCCCAAGCCGGTGTCTGGGGCGCCGCGTCCCTGATGTCCGCCCTCCTTCGTCGTCCCGACCGCGCCCACACCTATGACCGCTGCGCGCGTGGTCTCGGCAAGGTCCTTTGGACGAAAGGCTTCGAGCCGAAACTCTACGGCGCGGCGATGCTGAAGCGCCTTAGGGCCTGATCAGCGGATTGGCATGTAGCGGCAGGTGAAGTCAGGATCGCCCCTCATAAGGCTGGGCTTGAGGTGAATATACAGGCGTTCGCCGCCCGCAACGTCGTCCAGCGCAAACGCCTGTTCGGCCTCATACATCTCGTCCCGGTGCGCGTCCGTCCAACCCTTGGCCAGTTTGATGGCGCGCGCCTTGGCCGCCGGCAGGCTATCGGCGACGACGAAGACATTGCGGTGCTGCTCGGCGAACCCCACGCCGTCGTAGCCGCCCAGGTTGACGTAGTAGAGCTTTTCCTTGCCCTCATAAGGCGTCGGCGACAGGCTGACCTCATAGCCGTCTGCCTGCGAAATCTCCGACCAGCAATCGATGTGCAACGTCCCTTCACGTCCCCACCACTGCGCCAGCAAGGCGTCTTTCGTCGCTTCGATCGTGGGTGCGACGAGGAAGCGCATATCGTGCACCTCGATATTGGCGCCGGGGTGCTCCCCGCCGATGTAGATCGCAAACAGCTTCATTCGTCCTCGCGTCAGGCCGCCGTATCGGCAAGATCGACCGCAGGCTTTGCGGTATTCAGGATCAACGCCAGTCGCCGACCGACGATCCCGCCCATTTCGTGCGAACTGGTGATCCCTTGCGCGAAGGGATGCCGCCCCATGATGAACGGCAGGCTGAGACAGAACAGCCGATCCATCGGCAAGGGCGCGTCGACCGGCCGAAACATGTCATCGACCGCAATCCCCCGGATGACATCGGGCGCGTCATTCGCAACCTGATCACGCACGATCCCTTGCTCCAACAAGGACAAGAAAGGAAACTGGATGCCGCTCAGAGCCGCTTGCCCCGTCGCCTCGATGAAGATCGGGAAGTGGCGCGTCGTGTCGCCGATCGTCACCCGCGCGCCGCCTTCGGGACAACGCGTATCGACATCGTAGTCGTCGCCCAGGGCGATGACATCCAGCCGTCTGGCGGTGTGCAGCGCCAGCATCCGCTCGATCGATTCGTGCGGCACGCCGGCATAGATATCGACGAAGATCGGCTTGAAGGCGCGGCTGAACCGCTCGAACTCGGCACTGTCCAGATGCGGCACGATGACGGCGACGATTTCATGCATGCGCAGGACGCCGTCGCGCCAGGCCACCGTCACCTCTGCGGCATGGTTCGCCTGCGCCTCCTTCAGGTTCGCGGCGGCCCAGACGAAGGGATCAACCGATGCCCGCCGCGCGAAATAGCTCTCGGCGAAGGTTTCCAGCGTCGCGTCATGCAGTCCCGTCTCGGCGGCGTAGTCCGGATCCAGATGGATCAGTTCGGCTCGAAAAAGGTCGAACACGGCGTCCAGCAGCCCGTCAGGACCGCACGCCACAGCCGCAGCGACAGCCTCGGGCGTACAATAGGTCAGCGGGCGATGCGGCAGCGGAAAATAGAAATCCGCCTCGGGCAACAGTCCCTTTCGCGACATCATGGCGATGTGAAAATCTTCGGTATCGGACGCGGGCTGATAGATCAGCCGATCATCCTGTCGAACGAAGTCCCCGTGCGACGTGGCCAGGGCGACGGCCGCATCGATGGCCGTCAACGACGACCCCCGAATGCCGATCTGCGTCGCCGGAACATCCGCGAGGTCAGATGCGGGCCAGGGGCTGAGGAAATATCCGGGCTGGGCGTCCGGCCGCGACGGCCACTGGTGACCCGTCGCCAGAACCACGTGGTCGAATACAGCCTTGGCGACCTTCCGCGACGGCGGCGACGTGAAGGTCAGCTCGATACCGTCCTTGCGGTTCGCAGCGTCGATGACCCGGCATCCCGTCTGCACATCTATGAGAACGCCCTTTGCGCGCGCTTGCTGAACCAGGGTGGCGAATTGACTTTCGAAGTATCGCCCCAAGGCGACACGCGGGACGAAGGTGCGCTCATCGAGCGACGCCCCATCCACGTCCAGCTCTGCCAGTTCGGCGGGCGTTCGTGCCGACAGCCAGTCGGCCAACGTGTCCTGTAACTTCGGGATCTCTATGCTGGCGATGTTGGACAGCATCGCCGCGTCGTTCCAGTCCGGGCTGTAGGGGCTGCCGCAACCGGC
Organism: Brevundimonas sp. EU05-FHT14B07; assembly: GCF_058790795.1. NCBI lineage: Bacteria > Pseudomonadati > Pseudomonadota > Alphaproteobacteria > Caulobacterales > Caulobacteraceae > Brevundimonas > Brevundimonas sp. EU05-FHT14B07. The sequence goes on along the minus strand of NZ_JBYTCZ010000003.1, from coordinate 79,698 downwards.
CGTCTCGCGCGCCTCGAACACCATCACCCGCGCCGAAACGGTGCCTTGAGACAGCAGGGCATGAAGAGCGTAGAGCGTCGTCGGCCCCGCTCCGACGAATGCGACGGACCTTGTCATGGCCACACAATGCGCAAGACGCGGAAAGGCGCCGCATCCACGCCGAGCTTCGCCGCAGATGCTTCATTTTCTTGCCGAATGTGCGAAAGCGGACGCCGAAAAAGCGCTTCGGAAGGCTTCAGCCCATCAATCGCCGCAGGAAGCCCGGCGCCTTGTATGTCGAGCGATTCATGACCACGCCGGCGATCTTGCCGCCCACCGCTTCGATCTCGTCGCGCAGGATGACCGGGGCATGGGCGGCCGTGCTTTCGGCCGCGATCACCAACACCGTCATGTCCACGAAGGGCGCCAAGATGATCGCCATGTCGTTGCGATCGGCGGCGGGCGCGTCGATCACGATGGTGTCGGCGTGGGGCCGCAGCGCCTCCCAATATCGGGGCTCGCCGACGGCCTCGACCCGGTGCCCGGACCGCAGCGCTTCCATGTGGAAATGCGTCACCCACAGGCGGCCGCCCAGGCAGGACCGCGCCGTCAGCAGTCGCGAATCCGGCACCGGCTTGCCGTCGCGCCCGGTCACGCGCGGCGTCACGGCGTAGAAGCTTGAGCCGTCGGGCGAGCCTTGCGCGGCCTTTCCGACCTGGCCGAACCGATCCGGCTCGGCCGACACCGTCTCCAACTGCCCCTGTTGCGCCAGATCGCCGTCGATCAGCCAGACGGGCTTTCGCGCCCGCACCGCCGCCAATCGGGCGAACTCTCGCGCAACGGTCGAGACACCCTCGCCGGTCGCGGCGGAGGCGAACTGGATCACGCGCGCGCGGTGCGCCGGCGCCGGTCCCAGCGCCGCCCACAGGCCCGCCATTTCTGAAGTCAGATCGACCATCGAATCGCCAAGGCGCTCCCTAAGCCCTCAGCCTAGCACGAGTTTCGCTAGGCCGCCTTGGCCGGCGCGACGGCCAGGACGGGCATGTCCAGAGTGCGGCTGACGGAGGCCGGCGTCGTGAAGCCGCGCCGTGTGAACACGCGCAACAGGCCGACGCACAGGGCGGTGAAACCCGCGAAGAGGAAGACCGCCGCCAGCAGCGGGATCTTCAGGCTCTTGCCCGTCGCCGGCGGCTGGGCGCGTTCGATGACGGTGACATTGTCGGCGCCGGCGGCGACCAGGGCGTTGTCGGCGCGGCTCTGCGTCTCGCGCTGCTGGAACTCCCGGATGGAGGCGCTCAGCACTTCGCGATTGCCGGCCAGGGTCGTGTTCTCGGATTCCAGCGCCGTCAGCCGCGCCTGCCGCGAACGGATATCGGCCAGCTGACGATCCAGCACGGCCAGACGCGCCGCCAGCGAGTCGCGCTCGGCCCGAGTGTTGATTCGCGTGGTTTCCAGCTCGGTCCAGACGGGATTCGGCCCGGTGCGGACCTCCTTGGCCCCGACAGCCGTGCCGGTCGCGACATAGGCTTGCAGTTGATTGATCCGCGCCTCGATGTCCTTCACCGGCTGGGCGTCGGGCTGATAGCGCGACAACAGCTGCTCGCGCTCGGTGCGCAGTTGCAGCACCTGATCCTGAGCCGAGATATTTAGATCCTGCTGCAGCGCCACTTCCGCCGGCGTCCCCGCCTGCTGCGCCACCAGGGTGTTCAGGCGCTGGGCGGTCTGGTTCAGCTGGCTCTGGGTCGACATCCGGTCGGTGAAGACCGTCTGATAGGTCGCCGCCAGCGTCGCCTTGGCCGCGGTGAAGTCGCCGATGTCATTGGAGGCCAGGAAGGCCTCATAAGCCCGATCCGCATTGCCGAGTTCATCCTCAAAGGCGATGCGCTGGCTGGCGATGGCCGGCGTCTTGTCCTGGAAGACTTCGCGGCGATAGATCAGATATTGCTCGATGATCGTGTTCAACACCCGCGCCGCCCGTTCGGGATCGTCGGCCTTGTAGGTCAGGTGGATGACCGCGCTGCCCGGCGCCGTGGCGACGCCCAAGCCGCCGCCGACGGCCTTCAGCGCGGCGGACCGCGCGGCCTGTGGACTGCCCTTGGGCGGCTCGCCCAGGATGGCGGCCGGGCCCAGGGCCTCGACCACCTTCTGGCGCACGGCGCTGGAGCCCAGGATGGCAGCTTCGGAGTTGGCAACCTCGTCACCCTGCGGCGCCTGCCCCCGCTCGGCCGTGCCGACGCGCGGCTGATAGACGTATTCCTGACCCACGCCTGCGAAGACCGAGCCGGTGGCGGTGTAGTTCTTCTTCAGCGTCATGGCGGCGGCGAACCCCAGCCCCAGGATCACCACGAAGACGACGATCATCAGCAGCAGTTCGCGGAACAACAGGCCGATCACGTCCAGAACGCCGTAGCGCGGCCTTGTGGTGACGTGTGCGGTGGAGCGCATCGGGCGGGCCGAATCCCTTGAAAGGCGTGTTGTCGTCACCCTTCGCCCACCGGCGTTAACCGATGATTACCCATAACCGGCGAGGTTGCCTGATATCCCTCGTCGAGGCCGACCGATTCCCATGCTGACCGATCGCCGCCTGTTTCTGCTGACCCTGGGTTCAGCCTCCATCGCCGCCTCGCTGGCGGCCTGCGGCAGCGCCGGCGGCGTTCCCGATCCTCGGCGCGTCGACCGGTCGCCCTACGAGGAGCTCGCCGGCCTGCCCTTCGCCCCCTGGACGGACCAGGAGCCGGAATATCTGCTTTATCCCGGCGACGAGATCGAGGTCGCGACGCCGACGGCCTCTGAGTTGACCCGCACGCTCAAGGTCGGTCCCGATGGTCGCATCGCCCTGCCCCTGATCGGATCGGTCATGGCGGCGGATCGCACCCTGCCCCAGCTTCAGCAGGTCGTCTCGGCGGCCTATGCGTCCCAGCTGGTGCGCCCTGTCGTCGAGGTCACCCTGCGCCAGGCCGGGCCGATCCGCGTCTGGGTCGACGGCGAGGTGCGCAACCCGGGCGTCTTCGAAATGATCGGCGATCTGGACGCCTATCAGGCGGTGATCCAGGCCGGCGGGTTCGCCCCGACGTCGCGTCAGGACAGCGTGGCCCTGATCCGTCGCGGTCCCGGCGGATCACGCATGATGCGTGTGGTGGACCTGCGTCCGCGTCGCGGCGAGGTCGTGCCCTTGCGGCGTGGCGACATCGTCTTCGTGCCGCGTTCGACGCTGGGCGAACTGGCGGCCTTCTTTACCCAGGTGCGCGCCGCCCTGCCTATCGGCTTCAGCTATTCGATCAACGGATCGAACGGCAACGGCTACGCCCAGTTCTAGATGGTCGTTTAGGCGACCAGTTGAACTACGCCCTGGTCGATGTAGCGCCGCGCGGCCTTCTGGGCCTCGGCGATCTCGTCGCGTTCCATCTCCAGGCTCATCTCGCGGCGATAGACGCGCGCCTCGATCGAACCCTTCATGGCCGCCAGGTTGAAGATCATGTGGGCCGACACCCGGTCCATCGGGCAACCGCCCGATCCGGCCGAATACATCATGCCCAGTTTGAACAGGTCGTCGCCGGACATGTCCGGGGTCGGCAGGGGCAGACCGTCATCGCTGGCCTGCAGGTCGTGCGCCATTTCTTGCGCGTTCATCACCGTATCTCCTGATCGGGCGCCATTCTGGGCCCGCCTCTGAGACGCCATCAAATACCGGTGGTTTGAAGTTAAAGTTAACGGCGAAAGGCCTCGCCCGGACTTTTCAGTAAAGCAGAAATGAATACTTTCACCGGGATTCAGACCTCGGAAATTTTTGATAAATCTCTCGTTCACGCCTCGCCGGCGCGGCGCACGAGCGCTCCTCAAACCTGACGCGATCGTTCAGCGGGCATTCAGGCGCGAAATCCGACCTTGCTCATCATTAACGGGTCGGGTCGGCACATCCGTCGGCGGCCCAGAATGGAGCACGAAGATGAACCGCCTCACCAAGGCCGCCGTCGTCGCCCTCGCCCTGTCGACCACGGCCGTGCCGATGCTCGTTCAGGCCCAGGACCGCGACCGCCGCGAGTATCGCCAGGATCGCCGTGACGACCGCCGCGACTTCCGCCAGGAACGCCGTGAAGATCGCCGCGACTGGCGCGACGGTCGTTATGACAGCCGCCAAGACTATCGTCGTGATCGCCGCGACGACCGCCGCGACTATCGCGACGAACGCCGGGACGACCGTCGCGATTGGCGCAACGACCGCTGGGACCGCAACAACAGCAACTGGTGGCGCGGCCGTTCGGACTTCCGGGGCTACAACGGTCCGCGCTCGGGTTACTGGTATGCGCCCAGCTACGGCTATTACCGGGTCGAGCCGCGCTACAGCGGCTATCGCTGGCGCACTGGCGGCTATCTGCCAGCGCAGTATCGCAGCTACTACGTCCGTGATCCCTATGTTTACGGTCTTCGCGAAGCACCGCGCGGCTATCGCTACGTCCACGCCGGCAACGACATCCTATTGATCGCCGTGGCCAGCGGCCTGATCGCCAGCGTCCTCTCGGGCGTCTATTAAGCCCCGTCAAAACCGGACTATCAAACCCCGCAGGTCTTGCCTGCGGGGTTCTGCTTTTTCGGACAGCCCCTTGATTGCGAACAGTGTTCAGCCTGGGTTCATCGCCACGGATCGATGATTGCCTCAAGCCGCCGGAGACCCGGCGTGCAGGAACCAAAGACCATGAAACGCCTCCTGATGGCTTTCACCGCCATCGCCGTCGCCGGCCCGCTTGCAGTTCCGATGCAAGCCCTCGCCCAGGAACAAGACCAGGCTCAGCAGGAACGGCCGCAGCGCGAAGGCCGCGCCCGCGGCATGAACCGGCCCGAGCGTCCGCAGATGGGTCGTGAAGACGGACCGCGCGAGCCTCGCCCCGAACGTCCCAGCCGACCCGCAAACGATACGCCCCGCCCCGAGCGCCCGTCGGGTGGCGAACGCCCCAATGCAGGCGGCCAACGTCCGGATCGTCCCGAAAGCGGCTGGAACCGGCCTGATCGCCCGAACACCGGCGGCCAGCGTCCGGACCGGCCCGAAGGCGGCTGGAACCGACCCGATCGTCCGAATACCGGCGGCCAGCGTCCCGACCGCCCCGAAGGCGGTTGGAACCGACCTGATCGTCCGAACACTGGCGGCCAGCGTCCAAACCGGCCCGAAGGCGGCTGGAACCGACCCGATCGTCCGAACACTGGCGACCATCGTCCCGACCGCCCCGAAGGCGGCTGGAACCGACCCGATCGGCCCGACCGCCCAAATGCTGGCGGTCAACGCCCCGACCGTCCTGGAAACGGCTGGAACCGTCCCGACCGTCCAGGCTCGGGGTGGAACAACGGTCGTGACCGCGACCGTCAGCACCGCGAGTTCCGCCAGCGCTTCAACGGCGATCAATGGCGGCGGGATTTCTATCGCAACCACCGCTCGGACTGGTGGCGCAATGATCGGCGCTTCAGGGGTTACAACGGCGTTCGCGTCGGCTTCTACTTCGCGCCGGGCTGGGGCTACTACAGCGTGCCGCGCTCCTATTGGGGTCGGTCGTGGTCGGTCGGTCAGTATCTGCCGGATGCCTTCTGGCGCTATCAGCTGAACGACTGGCGCACCTACGGCCTGGGCTATCCGCCCGAGGGCACGCGCTGGGTTTCCGTCGACAACACTCTGTATCTGATCGACGAATACGACGGCTATATTATCGACGTCATCCGCGACGCCTGGCGCTGGTAACAGCCTGCCGATTTTGCACTTCCGCCCGACGGCCCCGCGCCGTCGGGCTTTTTTATTGCCCCGCTTCGCTGAAGGATTACGAACCGTGACCCTCGCGTGACCTTGTTCCGGTGCGACATCTTGTCAGGCGATCATTGGATCGCAAGGTATTCGAAGCCCTCATCTGCGCCACAAACACCGCTCAGCCGAGATCAGCTTCAGCAATCAGCGCTTGAAACGACTTGAAACCTGCCGGACGAAAATCGGACGCGATGCGCTCCGACGCTGGTCTTCGTCGCCATTCGCGATGACGTCCGGAAGCGTTTCCGGATGGCGTTTCAACCGAAGGACATGTCCCGATGAAGATCGCACTGACCGCCCTGGCCGCCTCGATGCTGCTGGCCGGCGCCGCAACCGCCCAGCAAGCGCCCAGCGCGCCGCCGCCCCCGCCGCCTCCGCCGGTCGATCATCAGACTCCGCACCATCCGGCCCCGCCGCCGGTCGATCCCGCCGTGCCTGCGCCGCCCGCGCCCCCGGCGCCGCCCCCTGTCGATGAGTCCGCTCCTCCTCCGCCGCCTGCCCCGCCCGCTCCGCCAGCGCCGACCGACCCGGACGCCCCCGTCCCGCCTGCGCCTCCGGCTGCCCCTGCACCGCCGGCGCCGCCCGTACCGCCGTCAGCCTAAACACAGAATTGAAAAGGCCCTGCGGAGCGATCCGCAGGGCCTTTGCTTTTAGTCCGACGCCTCGCCTTACAGGCCCAGCTTGGCCTTCAGGATGTCGTTGACGGCCGCCGGATTGGCCTTGCCGCCCGTGGCCTTCATCACCTGACCGACGAACCAGCCGATGGCCTGGGGCTTGTCCGCCACGGCCGCCGCCTTGTCCGGGTTGGCGGCGATGATCTCGTCCACGGCCTTTTCGATCGCGCCGGTGTCGGTGACCTGTTTCAGGCCGTGCTTCTCGACCACCTCGGCCGGCGAGCCCTCGCCGTTCCAGACGTGGTCGAAGACTTCCTTGGCGATCTTGGACGAGATGACGTTCGTCTCGATCAACTCCACCAGCTGCGCGACGTGCGCCGCCGGCAGCGGGTTCTGGCTGAAGTCCTTGCCATCGGCCGCCAGGCGCGCCGACACCTCGTTCGTGACCCAGTTCGACACCAGCTTGGCGTCCCGACCCTTGGCGGCGGCTTCGAAATAGTCCGCCTTGGCCTGTTCCGAGATCAGCACGATGGCGTCGTATTGCGACAGGCCGTAATCGGCCATCAGGCGCTTGCGCTTGTCGTCCGGCAGTTCGGGCAGCGACGACTTGATCTCGGCGATCCAGGCCTCTTCCAAATCCAGCGGCAACAGGTCGGGATCGGGGAAGTAGCGATAGTCCTGCGCCTCTTCCTTGGACCGCATCGAGCGCGTCTCGCCGGCCGTCGGGTCGTACAGGCGCGTCTCCTGAGTGATCGAACCGCCGTCCTCCAGAATTTCGATCTGGCGGCGCGCCTCATACTGGATCGCCTGAGAAATGAAGCGGAAGCTATTGACGTTCTTGATCTCGCAGCGCGTGCCCAGATGGCTGAAGTCGCCCGTCTGCTTGAACTTGTCGTAGTTGCCGGCCCGGCACACCGACACGTTCACGTCGGCCCGCAGATTGCCCTTCTCCATGTCGCCGTCGCAGGTGCCCAGATAGATCAGGATGGTCCGGATCTTCTTCACATAGGCCACCGCCTCATCCGGCGTGCGCAGGTCGGGACGCGAGACGATCTCCATCAGCGCCGTGCCGGCCCGGTTCAGGTCGACGTAGCTTTCGGTCGGCGACAGGTCGTGGATCAGCTTGCCCGCATCCTGCTCCAGGTGCAGTCGCTCGATGCCGACGTTGAAGAAGCTGCCGTCCTCGGCCTCCACTTCGACCACGCCTTCACCCACGATAGGGTAATAGAGCTGGCTGATCTGATAGCCGGTCGGCAGGTCGGGATAGAAGTAGTTCTTGCGGTCGAACTGACTGCGGCGGTTGATCTGCGCGCGCAGGCCCAGGCCCGTCTTCACCGCCTGTTCGACGCAGTGTTTGTTCAGCGTCGGCAACATGCCGGGAAAGCCCGCATCGACCAGCGACACCTGCTCGTTCGGCCCCGCGCCAAAGCCGACGGCCGCGCCGGAAAAGAGCTTGGCCTTCGACGCCACCTGGGCGTGGATCTCCAGCCCCATGACGATTTCCCAATCGCCGGTGCGGCCTTTGATGGTCTTCGTATTGTCGCTCATGCTCACCACCACTTGCCCGGCTTGGCCGTGAAGCCCGCCGCCCGTTCCAGCGCGGCGCCGACCTGGAACACCGTCGCCTCGTCCAGCGCCTTGCCGATGACCTGCAGACCCAGCGGCAGGCCGCCGGCGTCCACGCCCGCCGGCACCGAAATGCCCGGCAGTCCGGCCAGATTGGTCGTCACCGTGAAGACGTCGTTCAGATACATGGTCAGCGGGTCGATCTGCTTGTCGCCCAGCGCGAACGCAGCCGACGGCGTCGACGGCGTCAGGATGGCGTCCACCTGGCCCCAGACGTTGTCGAAGTCCTCGGCGATGCGGCGACGCACCTTCAGCGCCTTGACGTAGTAGGCGTCGTAGAAGCCAGCCGACAGCACATAGGCGCCGATGGTCAGGCGGCGCTGGACCTCCTTGCCGAAGCCCTCGGCGCGCGAGGTGGCGTACAGGTCGTCCAGCGACTTGAAATCCTCCGCCCGGTGCCCGAACCGCATGCCGTCGTAACGGGCCAGGTTCGACGACGCCTCGGCCGGGGCCACGATATAGTAGGTCGGCAGGGCGTATTTGGTGTGCGGCAGGCTGATCTCGACGATCTCGCAGCCGGCGTCCTTCAGCCAGGCCACGCCTTGGTCCCACAGGGCCTGAATCTCGGCCGGCATCCCGCCCACAACATATTCGCGCGGCACGCCGATGCGCAGGCCCTTGACCGACTTGCCGACAGACTGGGTCCAGTCCGGCGTCGGGATGTCCAGGCTGGTCGAATCCTTGGCGTCGAACGAGCACATGGATTGCAGCAGCAGGGCCGCGTCTTCGACCGTCTTGGTGATAGGCCCGGCCTGGTCCAGCGACGAGGCGAAGGCCACCATGCCGAAGCGGCTGGCGCGGCCATAGGTCGGCTTGATCCCGACCGTGCCGGTGAAGGCGGCGGGCTGGCGGATCGAGCCGCCGGTGTCCGACGCGGTCGCAGCCAGGCAAAGGTCGGCCGCCACGGCCGAGGCTGAACCGCCCGACGATCCGCCCGGCGTCAGATCGGCGTTGGAGTTGGCCGACTTCCACGGATTCACCACCGGACCGAACGCCGAGGTCTCGTTGGACGAGCCCATGGCGAACTCGTCCATGTTCAGCTTGCCCAGCATTACGGCCCCGTCGCGCCACAGATTGGCGGTGACGGTCGATTCATACGGCGGCACGAAGCCGCGCAGCATGTTGGAGCCGGCTGTGGTCTGCACGCCCTCGGTGCAGAACAGGTCCTTGATGCCCAGCGGCGCGCCCTCCAGCGCCCCGCCCTCGCCTGATGCGATACGGGCGTCCGACGCGCGGGCCATGTCCATGGCCTTGTCCGCCGTCACCTCGACATAGGCGTTCAGCTTCGGGTTCGCGGCTTCGATCGTAGTCAGGAAGGCCTGGGTGATCTCGACCGAGGTGAAGTCTTTGGCCTTCAGCCCGTCGACGGCGCCCTTCAGGGTCAGTTTGGTCAGGTCGCTCATGACTATTCGACCACCTTGGGCACGACGAAGAAGCCGTCCGCCGACTTCGGCGCATTCGACAGGACCGCATCGACCTTGGCGCCGTCGGTGACGATGTCGTCGCGCAGGCGCAGCGGCTGGGCGACGTTCGAGGTCATCGGCTCCACGCCTTCGACATCCACCTGATCCAACTGCTCGATCCAGGCCAGGATGCCGTTCAGCTCCTGCGCCAGCGGCTCCAGCCGGTCCTCGGGGGTCTTGATGCGGGCGAGATGCGCAACCTTGCGCACCGTCGCAGCGTCGATGGCCATGCGGCCCTCCAACACACAAAATGAAAACGAAGCGGTCGGATTAGCCGCCCGCACTGGGATTCACAAGGATCAGCCGCCCGTCGTCAGGCGCGATCTCACCGCGACGTGCTGACGGACACCGCGTCGGGCGGCGTCTCGCCGCTTGAGGGGAAGTCGATCTGCACCGTGCGCTCCACCTTCAGGATGTCGCCGTTCGGCCCCGCCGTGTCCTGACGCACCGCCAGGACCACACGCCTGGCCTTCGCCTCCACGACCTTCCATTCGGCATAGTCGCCCAGAGGATAGGCGCGCCAGCCCTCGGCCGGGCCGCCGAACAGGGCGAAATAGGTCACCAGACCATTCACCGCCGGATCGCCGCCCGAAAGACTAAAGACCTTGGCGTTCTGCTCCGGCAGGGCCTGCAACTGCGACACATCGGCCGCCGTGCCGATCTCTTCGCGTGCAGCAGCCGCGCGCCGTTCGGCAGACCCCACCGACTTAGTGGTCGGTGGCGGGGCCGCACGCGTAATCGGGCTCGGCGTCGGCGCGGCTGCCGCAATCTGAGTATCCTGTGCGGTCGAGGTCTTGGCCGGCGTGTCCGACTGTCCGCACCCACTCAGCACCAGCCCAAAAGCCGTCATCGCCGCTGTCGCCGTGCGCATGTCATCGTCCTTCCTGTCGATCGTCGTCACCATCGCCTTTGACTTCGGCCCGCGCCAGTCCTAACCGCAGGCCGTGCCCGTCCTCGACCTCCTCGATCTGCCCGCCGCCTGCCCACCCGACACACCGTGGATGGGGTTGGATCTGGGTGAGAAGACCATCGGCGTCGCCGTGTCGGATTCCACGCGCCTGATCGCCTCGCCGCTGGAGCTGATCCGCAAGTTAAAGTTCACGCAGGAGGCCGAACAGCTGTTCAAGCTGATGGCGCATCGCAAGGTTTCGGCCCTGGTCATCGGCCTACCCGCCAACATGGACGGCACGGAAGGCCCGCGCGCCCAGTCGTGCCGCGCCTTCGCCCGCAATCTGGAGCGGCTGCGGCCCGTCAACATCGCCTTCTGGGACGAGCGGCTGTCCACCAGCGCCGTCGAGCGTTTCCTGATCGAGGATCTGGACCTGAACCGCAAACGCCGCGCCCAGGTCGTGGACCGCACCGCCGCCGCCTGGATTCTGCAAGGGGCGCTGGATCGAGTTCGGGATCAGGCGACCTGGGTTTGACGGCCCTGATCGCCGGCGTCCTGCCGGTCTTTCTGATGATCGCCCTGGGCTACGGCTTGCGAAAGTCCGGCTTCCTGCCCGACGAGGCCTGGCGGCCGATCGAGAAGCTGTCGATCAACATCTTCTACCCCAGCTTCTTGATCCCCGCGATCTGGCACGCCGACCTCGCCGGCGGCGGCGCGACCGTGGCGGGTGCTGCGGCGGTGGGCGCGACCCTGATCGTGGCGGCCGCGACCCTGGCGTCCAAGCCTCTGATCACCCTGGACGGCCCGGCCTACACCAGCGTCTTTCAGGGCGTGATCCGCTGGAACAGCTTCGTCTTCGTGCCGGTGATCCAGTCGGTCTATGGCTCGGAAGGCACGGCGCTGGCCGCGGTCGCCATCGCCTTCATCATTCCCGTCACCAACATCGCCTGCGTCGCCGTGTTGGCGAAATGGGGATCTCTGCGGCGCGAGCCGTCGGTTGTCGGCCTGATCAAGTCGATGCTGGCCAATCCGATCCTGCTGGCCTGCCTGATCGGCCTGGCGCTGAATCTAATGCATGTGCCGCTGATCCCTGGCCTGTCGGATGCGATGGACCTGCTGGGCGCCGCCGCCCTGCCCCTAGGCCTGATCGTCGCCGGGGCGGGTCTGTCCTTCGCCGAGGTCAAACGACGCCGCACCACCATCGCCGCCGTCAGCCTGGTCAAGCTGGGGGTCATGCCGCCGCTGATGTGGTTCTTCGCCTGGGCTTTGGGCGGCGACAGCCTGGCGCAGGGCATCGCCCTGATCTGCGGCGCCGCGCCCGGCTCGGCCGCCTCCTACATCCTGGCGCGTCAGATGGGCGGCGATGCGCCGCTGATCGCCGGCGTCATCGCCCTGACCACCGTGGGCAGCGCCGTGGTCATTCCCATCCTCCTGGCTCTGTTCCACTTCACCTGACTGGCGTTCAGGGCGAGTCACGCCTATAGCCGCGTCTCGATGACCCAGCCCGCTCAAGTCACCGATCAGACCATCCGCGACCGGCTGGTTCCGTTCCCCAAACCGCACTTCCTGGCCGCATCGGACCTCGATCCGTATGTGACGCCGCAGTTGCTGGATCTGGGCGACGCCTTCGTGGACTTTAATCGCCAGTCGTCCAAGGCCCTGGACCTGCTGCACGGCCGCACGGTCGTGAACCTGTTCTTCGAGAACTCGACCCGCACCTCCTCCTCCTTCGAGATCGCCGCCAAGCGCCTGGGCGCAGACGTCGTCACCATGCCGGTCGCCTCTTCCTCGGTGAAGAAGGGCGAAACCCTGATCGACACGGCGGTCACTCTGAACGCCATGAAGCCCGACATCCTGGTCATCCGTCACTCGGCCTCGGGCGCGGCCGAACTGCTCAGCCAGAAGGTCGGCTGCGCCGTCGTGAACGCCGGGGACGGCCGCCACGAACACCCGACCCAGGCCCTGCTGGATTTGCTGTCCATGCGCCGGGCCTTCGGCGATGTGACCAGCCTGACCGTCGCCATCTGCGGCGACATCACCCACAGCCGCGTGGCCCGCTCCAACGTCGCCCTGCTGCAGATGATGGGGGCGCGCGTACGCCTGATCGGCCCGCCGACCCTGGTGCCCGGCGACGCCGACCGTTGGGGTTGCGAGGTCTTCCATGACATGCGCGAAGGTCTGAAAGGCTGCGACGTCGTCATGATGCTGCGGCTTCAACTGGAGCGGATGGCCGGCGCCTTGGTCCCTTCGACCCGCGAATATTTCCGCTTCTGGGGTCTGGATCGCGAGAAGCTGGCCTGGGCCAACCCCGGCGCCCGAGTCATGCACCCCGGGCCCATGAACCGCGGCGTCGAGATCGATTCCGACGTGGCCGACGACCTGGACGTCTCCCTGATCCAGGATCAGGTCGAAATGGGCGTCGCCGCCCGCATGGCCGTGCTGGCCTCCCTCTCCGCCCGTTGGGGAGACGCCCGATGACCACCGTCGCCATCATCAACGCCCGTCTGCTGGACCCCGCGTCCGACTATGACGGCCCCGGCGGCCTGCTGATCCAGGACGGCCGCATCAGCCGCGTCATCCATGGTCCGACGCCGGACCTGGCGGCGGATCAGATCATCGACGCTGACGGCCTGTGCCTCGCGCCCGGCTTGATCGACATCCGGGTCAAGACCGGCGAACCCGGCGCCGAGCCCAAGGAGACGCTGAAATCCGCCAGCCTGGCCGCCGCCGCTGGGGGCGTGACCACCATCGTGGTTCAGCCCGACACCGATCCCGCCGTCGACGACCCGGCCATGATCGACTTCATCCAGCGGCGCGGCGCGGCCCTGAACCTCGTCAACGTCCGCGCCGCCGGCGCCGCGACCAAGGCTCTGGACGGCCAGCGCATGGCCGAGATCGGCCTGATGGACGAGGCCGGCGGCCTTTATTTCACCGACGGCGACAAGGTCATCGTCAACAGCCGCACCCTGCAACGGGTGATGAGCTACGCCGCAGCCTTCAACGCCCTGATCGCCTGCCGCCCGGCCGACTCCTGGCTGACCGAAGGCGCGGTCGCCGCCTCCGGCGAATTGGCCACGCGCCTCGGTCTGTCCGGCAGCCCTGCCATCGCCGAGCGGATCGGGCTGGAGCGCGACCTGGCCTTGGTCGAACAGACCGGCGCGCGGTTCCTGGTGGATCAGATTTCGACCGAGGGCGCGCTGGACACCCTGGCCCGCGCCCGCGCCAAGGGGCTGGACGTCGCCGTCAGCGTCTCGATCAATCACCTTTGCTTCAACGAGGTGGACATCGGCGATTACCGCACCTTCTACCGGCTGGATCCACCCCTGCGCTCCGAGGCTGATCGCCAAGCCCTGATCGAAGCCGTGCGCGAAGGCCTGATCGACGTCATCACCTCCGCCCACGCCCCGGCCCCGGCCGAGGACAAGCGCCGTCCCTTCGCCGAGGCCGCGCCGGGCGCGATCGGCTTGGAGACTTTGCTGCCCGCCGCCCTGACCCTGCATCACGAAGACGGTCTGGATTTGCTCGACGTGCTTCGTCCCCTGACCCAGGGGCCCGCCGCCCTGCTCGGCTTCGACGCGGGCGTCCTGGCCGAGGGCGCCCCTGCCGACATCATCCTGTTCGACGCCGGCGCGCCGGTCATCATCGACGCCAACGCCCTTCACTCCAAATCCAAGAACTCCCCGTTCGACGGCCGCCGACTTCAGGGCAAGCTGATCGGAACTTGGGTGGGCGGTCGCAAGGTCTTCTAAGGCTCAGATCAGCGCGGCCGCGCGCACGTCGCGGCCTTGGCCACCTCGGCGCCCAGCACCGACTTGACGGCCAGCGGCGTGTCGGTGGCGATCACGGTCACGCCCTGGCGCACCAGATCGCGGTATTCCGAGACGTCCCCGTCGGCGGCGTAACGGTCGTCGCGGCGCACGCCCTCGGCGCCCAGGGTGCCGAACTGAACCTCGACGCCGGCCTCGCGCAGAGCACGCCACAGCGCCGGGCGCTCCTCGCGCGTGCCGGTCCAGGCCAGGATCTGCGCCGGGTCCAGCCCACTCAGATCATCCACACCGCCCAGCCCGGCCGAGATCATCATCTCCGGCGCCATGGCCGCCACCGCCCGCGCGTCGGCGTCGTTATAGGTGATTAGGATCACCCGGTTTCCGGCCCGCGACTGACGCACCTGATCGATCACCGCTCGCGCCAGATCGACCGTGGTCTCGCCGTCCGCGGGTTTCAGGTCGATGCTGGCGATGGCCCCCACGCGTCCGGCGGCGTCCAGCGCCTCGCCCAGCGTGGGCGGCGCGGCGCGCGTCAGGGCGCCGTTCGACGCCTTCAGCCGCGCCTGTTTCACCTGGGCCAGCGTCAGGTCCGCGACCCGGCCGCGCCCCGTGGTCGTCCGGTCCATGGTGTCGTCATGCATCAGAACCAAATGCTGGTCCTTGGTCAGGACCGCGTCCAGTTCCAGGATCGCATTGGGGATCGCCCGGCCTGTCGCCTCGATGGCGGCGATGGAATTCTCGGGCTGGTCGAGCGCCGAAACCGCCCGGTGCGCCGAGATCGCCACGCCGCCGTCCCGCACGCAGTCGAAATAGGCCGCCATTGCTGGACCCGATGACGGCGCAGGCACCATCGGCGGCGCACCCACGCAACCTGTCGTCGAAAGCAGCAGCAGGGTCGCGGCGGCGGCGGAAATACGGGTCATGGATCGGCTCCGGAAAGACGCGCGGACCAAACGCTGCGCCGATCATCGGGTCAAGAGGTCGGATCGCCCTTGCTCCCGACCGCCCCGCGACGCATTTTGCCGCAACGACACGCGGGGAGCGAATCAACGTGCAGGATCTAGTGGCCCCGGCTCTCGGGACCTTGGCGCTGGTGGCGCTGGGCGGCTATCTGCTCGGCTCGATTCCGTTCGGCGTGGTGATCACGCGTGCAGCCGGCGCCGGCGACGTGCGCAACATCGGGTCGGGCAATATCGGCGCGACCAATGTCCTGCGCACCGGCCGCAAGGATTTGGCCCTGGCCACCCTGCTGCTGGACGCGGGCAAGGGCGCGGTCGCCCTGCTGATCGCCCGTCATCTGTTCGGCAGCGAGCTGGCCGGCGCCATCGCCGGCGTTGCGGCCTTCCTGGGACACCTGTTTCCCGTCTGGCTGGGCTTCAAGGGCGGCAAGGGCGTCGCCACCTTTTATGGCCTGTTGCTGGCTGCCGCCTGGCCGCTGGGCCTGATGGCGGGGGCGGTCTGGCTGCTCTGCGCCTTCCTGTTCCGCTATTCATCGCTGGCGGCGCTCATCTCATCGGCGACCGCGCCTATGCTGGCGCTTCTGCCGCTCGCCGTCGTCGGCTTGCCGGTCAGCCTGCCCATCCTCGCCCTGACCGTGTTCGCCGCCGTCCTGATCTGGGTTCGACATCACCAGAACATCGCCCGGCTGCTGAAGGGCGAGGAACCGCGCATCGGGGCCAAGAAGGCGTGAGCCTGGACCCGGCGGAACGCTTCGCCCGGCTGCGGCTCGCCCGCACCGACCGCATCGGCCCCGTCGCCTTCACCCAACTGATCGGCCGCTACGGCTCGGCCCTCAGTGCGCTGGACGCGTTGCCCGCTCTGGTGCGCAAATCCGGCTCCGCCTCCGTTCCGCCGCCCATCGAGACGGTCGAACGCGAGATCGCCGCCGGCGACGCCATCGGCGCCCGCCTGCTGGTGCTGGGCGATCCCGACTATCCCGAAATGCTGGCCGCGCTCGATCCGCCGCCGCCGATCCTGTGGACGCGAGGCCGCGTCGACCTGCTGAACCAGCCCTCGGTCGCCATCGTCGGCGCCCGCATCGCCTCGGCGGGCGGTCAGCGGATCGCACGCGGCCTGGCGCAGCAACTCGGTCAGGCCGGTCATGTCGTCGTCTCAGGCATGGCGCGCGGCATCGACGCCGCCGCCCACGAAGGCGCCTTGGCGACTGGAACCGTTGCGGTCCTGGGCGGCGGGGTGAACGACATCTATCCGTCCGAACACGCCGACCTCTACGCCCGCCTGACGGACCAGGGCTGCGTCGTCTCCGAAAGCCCGGTCGGCGCCCGCGCCCAGGCGCGCGACTTCCCGCGCCGCAACCGCATCATCTCCGGCCTGTCACGCGGGGTGGTGGTCGTTGAAGCCGAGGTCCGGTCCGGTTCCCTGATCACCGCCCGTCTCGCCGCCGAACAGGGCCGCGACGTCTTCGCCGTGCCCGGCTCGCCGCTGGATCCCCGCGCGCGCGGGCCCAACGAACTGCTGCGCCAGGGCGCCATCCTGTGCGAGGGGATCGAGGACATCGACCGCGCCTTCAACACCCTGCGCACCCTGCGCGAGCCGCCCGCCGATCCGATGCGATTCGACGGCGACATCGACGACGCCTTCCTCGACCGCGTCGCCGCCCTGCTGTCGCCGACACCCACCCCACGCGACGAGATCGCCCGCGCCCTCAACTCCCCGGTGTCCCAGGTCGCCGCCGCTCTGCTGGAGCTCAGCCTGATCGGCCGCGCCGACCTGCTGCCCGGCGGCCTAGCTTCGCTCTAGGCCTGCGGATGACCCGCAACGCCCGCGGCCTGTTCCAGCAAGCCAGCCAGCCGCACGTCGCCCTCGTCCCGCGCCAGCCGCGCCATTTCCAGCGCCATGGCGCCGATGTATTCCCGCGTGGGAAAGGCCGCCGCCTCGACATCGGCGCGATGGGCCGTCTCGGAGGTCGATTGAGGTTGCGCCGTCGCCATGATCGTCTCCGTTGCCAAGTCTGCAATCTAACCGCGCTTAATTAAAACACAACTACCTTAGGCTGTAAGACGACAGGTGCGATTGACTCACGGCTCCGCTCCAACCACGTTCGCGCCCCTTCCCGAGACCGGACCGTTATGAACCTCGTCATCGTCGAGAGCCCCGCAAAGGCCAAGACCATCAATAAGTATCTGGGCTCGGACTATGAGGTCCTGGCCTCGTACGGCCACGTCCGCGATCTGCCGTCCAAGGATGGCTCGGTCCTGCCCGACGACGACTTCTCCATGCATTGGGAGGCCGACGCCAAGGGCGCCAAACGCTTGTCCGAAATCGCCGAGGCGGCCAAGCGCGCCGACCGCGTCATCCTGGCGACCGACCCCGACCGCGAAGGGGAAGCGATCAGCTGGCACGTGCTGGAAGTGCTGAACAAGAAGAAGGCGCTGAAGGACACCCACGTCGAACGCGTCACCTTCAACGCCATCACCAAGTCCGCCGTGCTCGAGGCCATGGCCAATCCGCGCCAGATCGATATGGAGCTGGTCGAGGCCTATCTGGCTCGCCGCGCGCTGGACTACCTCGTCGGTTTCACCCTCTCGCCGGTCCTGTGGCGCAAACTGCCGGGCGCCCGCTCGGCCGGCCGCGTCCAGTCGGTGGCGCTGCGCATCGTCGTCGATCGCGAGATGGAGATCGAGAAGTTTAAGGCTCAGGAATACTGGTCCATCGAGGCCGACCTGAACGCCGACAGCCCGCCCTTCACCGCTCGCCTGGTCAAACACGCCGGCAAGCGCATCCAGCGTCTGGACATCAAGGACGAGGCGACGGCTTCCGCCGCCCGCGCGGCCATCGCCGCCGGCGACTTCACCATCAACGCGGTTGAGAAGAAGCCCGTACGCCGCAATCCGGCCCCGCCCTTCACCACCTCGACCCTGCAACAGGAGGCGGCGCGCAAGCTCGGCTTCTCGGCCCAGCGCACCATGCAGGCGGCGCAGAAACTGTACGAGGGCGTCGACGAGACCGGCGGCCTGATCACCTATATGCGGACCGACGGCGTCCAGACCACGCCCGAGGGCATCGCCCAGGCGCGCGAGGTCATCAGCCAGGCGTTCGGCCCGGCCTTCGTCCCGCAAGAACCGCGCTATTACAAAACTAAAGCCAAGAATGCTCAGGAAGCGCACGAAGCGATCCGGCCGACCAACATCGCCCGCCATCCCGACAGCCTGCGCCTCGAATCCGATCTTCAGCGCCTCTATGAACTGATCTGGAAGCGGATGGTCGCCTCGCAGATGGAGGCGGCCCGGATGGACCGCACCACCGTCGACATCGAGACCGCCGACGGCCAGACGGGCCTGCGCGCCACCGGCCAGGTCGTCACCTTCGACGGCTTCCTCGCCGTCTATGAGGAAGGCCGCGACGAAAAGCAGAAGGGCGCCGAAGACGACGAGAGCGACGACACCAGCCGCCTGCCCGCGCTCAAGGAAGGCGCCAAGGCCAAGGTCGACGCCATCCGCACCGACCAGCATTTCACCGAACCGCCTCCGCGCTATTCGGAAGCCACCCTGGTCAAGAAGCTGGAAGAGCTGGGCATCGGCCGCCCCTCGACCTACGCCTCGACCCTATCGACCCTGCGCGACCGCGAATACGTCCGCGTCGACAAGAACCGCTTCTATCCCGAGGACAAGGGACGGCTGGTGACAGCCTTCCTGGAGCAGTTCTTCAGGAAGTGGGTCGAATACGACTTCACCGCCGCGCTGGAGACCCAGCTCGATGAGGTCTCGGCCGGTCAACTGGACTGGAAGGTGCTGCTGCGCAACTTCTGGCAGGACTTCCACGCCGCGACGCAAGCCGCCGGCGAACTGCGCACCACAGCCATTCTCGACGCCCTGAACGAAAGCCTCGGCGCGCACATCTTCCCGGACAAGGGCGATGGGACCGATCCGCGCGAGTGCCCCCTGTGCCACAAGGGCCAGCTCAGCCTGAAGACCAGCCGCTTCGGCGCCTTCATCGGCTGCGACCGCTATCCCGAGTGCAAATACACCCGCCCCGTCGCCAGCCCGTCGGCTGAGGACGGCTCGGCCGAGAGCGGCGACCGCGAGCTGGGCGTCGATCCGGAAACGGGCCAGCCGGTCCAGCTGAAGATCGGCCGTTTCGGCCCCTACGTCGAAATCACGCCGCCCGAAGGCGACAAGCCCAAACGCTCGTCCCTGCCCAAGGGCTGGTCGCCGGCGTCCCTGTCTCTGGACCAGGCCCTGCGCCTCTTGGCCCTGCCGCGCGAGGTCGGGGTCCACCCCGAGGATGGCAAGATGATCACGGCGGGCCTGGGCCGTTACGGACCCTTCGTCCTGCACGCCGGCACCTACGCCAATGTCTCTGACATCGACGAGGTGTTCGAGGTCGGCCTGAACCGCGCCGTCGCCCTGCTGGCCGAGAAGCGGGCCGGTCGTCCCGGTCGTGGCGCCGCCACGGCTCCGCTGAAAGACCTGGGCGCCCACCCGGAAACGGGCGAACCGATCCACGTCATGGCCGGCCGCTTTGGGCCCTACGTCAAGTCCGGCAAGATCAACGCCACCCTGCCGAAGGGCACGGCGCCCGAAGACCTGACCCTGGAAGACGCCCTGCCTCTTCTGGCCGCCAAGGCCGGCGCCGCGCCCAAGAAGAAGGCGCCTGCCAAGAAGGCCGCAGCCCCGAAAAAGGCCGCCGCCAAGAAACCGGCCGCCAAGAAGGCTCCGGCGAAGAAGGCCGCCAAGTCCAAGGCGGCGGATTGATCCCTCTCCCGTTGGGAGAGGGCTTGAGCGCCCGAGAGCGCCAGCGATCGGCCTTCGCGCGAAAGGGTGAGGGTCGCGGTGTTGCGAACTAGCCCACCGCCCGACCCTCACCCGACCCTTCGGGCCACCCTCTCCCAACGGGAGAGGGAAAGGATCGTGCATGGCGCGAATCCTCCCCGCGCCCTATCTTCGCCTGCTCATGCCCATCCGCCGCCTTTCCCCCGAAACCGTCAACCGCATCGCCGCCGGCGAGGTGGTCGAGCGGCCGGCCAGCGCCATCAAGGAACTGGTCGAGAACGCCCTGGACGCCGGCGGCCGCAACATCGAGATCCAGGCTGACGGCGGCGGCCTGTCGCGCATCCTGATCGCCGACGACGGAAAGGGCATTCCGCGCGAGGAACTGCCGCTGGCCATCGAACGCCACGCCACGTCCAAGCTGGAGCCTGACGACGCCGGCGACGTGGACCTGCTGCGCATCCACACCCTGGGCTTCCGGGGCGAGGCCCTGCCCTCCATCGGCTCGGTCGCTCGCCTGTCGATCACCACCCGATCGCGTGACGAAACCGACGCCTGGGCCATCACGGTCGAGGGCGGCGAGACCCGTCCCCTGGCCCCCGCCCCCTTCCCCGGCCCGCATGGCGCGCGGGTCGAGGTGCGCGACCTCTTCTACGCCACCCCCGCCCGGCTCAAGTTCATGAAGTCCGAGCGGTCCGAGGCCATGGCCATCTCGGAAGAGATCAAGCGCCAGGCCATGGCGCACGAGGCCGTCGCCTTCACCCTGTCGCTGGACGGCAAGGTCACCCTGCGCCTGCCCGCCGAACATCCGGGCGACGAAGGCCGGCTGAAGCGCCTGTCGGCCCTGCTGGGGCGCGACTTCGAGGCCAACGCCCTGTTGATCGATCAGGAGCGGGACGGCGTGCGCCTGTCCGGCTATGCGGGCCTGCCCACCTATTCGCGCGGCAATGCGGCGCATCAATATCTGTTCGTCAACGGCCGCCCGGTGAAGGACCGGCTGCTGCAAGGGGCCCTGCGCGGCGCCTACGCCGACTTCCTGGCGCGGGACCGCCACCCGGCCGCCGTCCTCTTCCTCGACATCGATCCGCTCTATGTCGACGTCAACGTCCACCCGGCCAAGGCCGAGGTCCGGTTCCGCGATCCGGCCCTGGTGCGCGGCCTGATCGTCGGCGCCCTGCGCCACGCGCTGCACGCCGCCGGCCACCGCGCCTCAACAACCGTCGCCGCCGACGCCCTGTCGGGTTTTCAGCCCCACACCGGCGTCGCATCCCGCCCCGCCTACAGCCCCAGCGCCCCGTCGGCGCAGGGGTTCAGCGGCTGGACCGGCTGGTCCCAGCCCGCCGCCGCCCAGGTCCTGCCCGGCCTCAACGAACGCAGCGCCCGCGTCGAACCGTCATGGGACGGCCCGTCATGGCCCCAGCAGCCGACCGCGAGCGATCCGTCCGCTCACGACTCACGACTCACCCTTCACCCCGCCCCCGCCGACCCCCTCGACTACCCCCTGGGCGCCGCGCGGGGTCAGCTCCACGCCAACTATATCGTCGCCCAGACCCGCGACGGCCTGGTCATCGTCGATCAGCACGCGGCGCACGAGCGGCTGGTCTATGAGCGGATGAAGGCTCAGATGGCCGAGGGGGCCGTGACCCGCCAGGCCCTGCTGACGCCCGAGGTGGTCGATCTGGACCCCGCCGAGGCCGAACGCGTCGCCGGGCGGGCCGAGGAACTGGCCGAGATGGGCCTGATCGTCGAGGCCTTCGGCGCCGGCGCCGTCCTGGTGCGCGAGACCCCGGCCATGCTGGGCGACACCGATGTTCAGGGCCTGATCCGCGACATCGCCGACGACCTGTCCGAACACGGCCAGGCCCTGTCGCTCAAGGAACGCCTCGCCGCCATCTGCGGCACCATGGCCTGCCACGGCAGCGTCCGCTCCGGCCGCGTCCTATCGGCCCCCGAGATGAACGCCCTGCTCCGCCAGATGGAAGCCACCCCCCACTCCGGCCAATGCAACCACGGCCGCCCCACCTATGTGGAGCTGAAGCTGCACGATCTGGAGAAGCTGTTTGGGCGGCGGTAGTAAAAAGGATGCGAAGCTACTATTTCGCACAGATCGTAATGCCGAAGACGATATAGCTCGTCTATGTCGCGCTGCTGGCGCTAGCGTGCAGCGCGCTACAGAGGATGATCATGGCTATGATCTCATTGCTGAATTTCCCTCGCGAGTCGAAACAGCGTTTCCCGATATAGACCCGCCTCTCATTCGATGCCTGATTCAGGTAAAGTCTGTTCAAAATAGACGCCAGACGACGCGAGTGAAGCTTTCAAATGCGCTCAAATTCGCCAAAGAACCACTACCTTGCTTTGTAGCCCTGGTAACTTATCCCAATGGACCCAAAGCGCACGAGGCTATTTATCTTCGCCACGTGTGGGCGACCGATATGATGACAGCTTTGAAGACAGCCAGAAATTGCTCTGCCAGAGGATTGCCTCTTAATCGAGAGCAAGTTGGAATCTCCTTCAAAGCAAACGAACGTGTCGATGAAAGTTTTTCGGATCGCTTACTAGATGAAATCGCCAGAGAGGGCGTGGATTACTCTCAAAAGAAGAAGCGATTGAGCGACAGCCTAGGCTATGAGAATGGTTACGGAGAAGGTCATCTAGTACTTGCCGACGGGCATGATGAGCAAGATTTACAGGATCTCCTTTTAGGGCTCAGGCCTGACTTACCAATCCAGTCTTTCACCGTAACGGAATCGCGCTTTGGTATTGCTGGACCAGGCACAACAAGAGGCCCAGGCACACTTACTGTTACAGTGAAGCCGAGAGCACGCTGCGTTCTGACATTGAATAAGCGGGGAACCGACGACAGGATATCTTGGCCGGGAGGACTGTTTACGGCTGACATGGATTGGCTTGCCCGCGAGCAGCAAAAAGTTCGAGTGGCGGCAGGCCCAATCGATATTTTACTCTCGAAGGACGGTAACGTTTCCGCCAAGTGGTCAGCGCCAATCGAAGCCGCGAGGACACTTGATGACCTCGAACGTGACGCACGTTTCCGTTCGTGGATGGATGGATCCATTATTGATTTGGACATCTGGACGGAAAAGCGCGAACTGCCTTCGGGCAAAATACGATTTGCAGCCTCAAAAGACCCAGAGCATTGGACAGATATATTAGAAGCGATTCAAGCACTTTCACGAGTAGTCCCACCTGAACGACGACCAAATGATCTGAACATTTCGTTGCAAGATTTTGTCGAGGGACTCCCAGCCCACCGCCATCTTACCGCAGCCCTAAAATCTGCTCCGACTTCTATTCGTGTCGTCAATGAAGCAGGAGTCGCGCCTGATTTGGAGACGGCGACACATGTGGTCTTTCCTTGGATCACAAAACTTGGAAGTTACTTCATAGTGTCCGTGATCGAACGCGAAATCCGAGCGTCACATTTGGAAAAGACAATGCTGACGCTAACAACAGAGAACGGTCGCCTTCTTCGGGGCACAACGATGACTGCGTCCGGCGCCACCGATTCATTGGTTGCCAAAGAAGTCGAATGGGCGCGTGAGCGAGCTGGAGGTAGTGGCAGAAAAGTCCTGAGTTACCATCCCGACGACGATGGTACCGGTTCTATTCTGTTATCGGAGCCAGATGATGGGCCAAACGCTTATTGAAAACGATAAGATTTGGCCCATGACCTCCATCCTCTTCGTCTGTCTCGGCAACATCTGTCGCTCTCCCCTCGCCGAGGCCGCCCTGCGCGCCGAGGCGGAGCGGCTCCGCCTCGATCTGATCGTCGATTCCGCCGGGACCGGGGACTGGCATGCGGGCGAGCCGCCGGACCCGCGGGCGCAGGCGACGGCGCGGCGGCATGGGGTCGAGATTTCGGGGTTGAAGGCGCGGCAGGTGACGCAGGCGGACTTTCGCCGCTTCACCCATGTGATCGCCCTGGACCACGAGAACCTGAAGAACCTGCGCCGCCTGCGGCCCGACGACGCGACCGCCGAACTCAGCCTGCTGCTCGACCACGTCCCCGGCCGCGAGGGCCAGGCCGTCGCCGACCCCTATTTCGGCGACGACGACGGGTTCGAGATCACCTGGGCCGAGGTGACGGCCGCCGCGCGCGGCCTGGTCGCCAAACTGTAACCCTCCCCTCTCCCGTTGGGAGACGGGCAGCGTCGCCTCACTCTGCTGTCGGCGAAACCTTCAGGAACAGCACCCTGGCTGCGCCATAGTCGCGCGCGTCCAGACGCTGATAGCCAGGGGTGTCGATCTCCGGCTCGTCCGACCCGCGCTCGAACACCACCAAGGCGCCGGGCTTGAGCCAGTTTCCCTCGATCAGCCGCGCCAGCGTCTGCTCCCCCAGCCCCTTGCCGTAGGGCGGGTCCAGGAAGGCCAGGTCGAACGCCTCGGCGATCGGGCCGGGCCGCACGCCCAGGTCCGTCGCGCTCCTGCGATGCACCCGGGTGCGTCCCATCAGCCCATAGGCGTCGGCGTTCTCGCGGATCGCGCCGCGCGCCCCGTCGTCCGTCTCGACGAACAGGCAGAAGCCCGCGCCCCGGCTGACCGCCTCGAACCCCAGGGCGCCCGAACCGGCGTACAGGTCGATGACCCGCAGGCCTTGCAGGCTCTCGCCCCAGGCGGCGTGTTCCAGCACGTTGAATACGGCCTGGCGCGCGCGGTCCGAGGTCGGGCGCGTGCCCTGCCCCTCCGGCGCGACGATGGCCCGGCCCTTCAGGCTTCCGGCGACGATCCGCATCAGGCCGCTCCGCCAAAGCGGCGTCCGACCCACACCCGGCCGGCGATCAGCAGCCCTAGCGCCAGCGCCGTCACGGCCGCCAGCAGCCCCACGCCCCGCGCCATCAGGAAGAAGCTCAGCGCGCAGGCCAGCCCCGGCATCAGGGCATGGGTCACGACCACCGTGGCGCGCACCGCCCAATGCGGTCGCGGCCGGATCGCATCGGTCACGAAGGCGGCCCAGCCATAGGCGCCGGCGTGCATCACGCCGACCAGCGCCACCAAGCTCAGATAGATCCACGCCCCCTCGCCGTTGCGCGGCTGTTCGTAGAGCAGGGTCGTGGCGAACGGCATCAACACTACCCCGGCCAGCGCCAGCATGTTGAACAGCATCACCCCGTTGCTGAAGCCGGTCATGCGAGCGAACACCCGCCGATGCGTGTTCCAGAAGACGCCGATGATGGCGAAGCTCAGCGCAAAGGCCGTAAACATCGGCCACCGCTCGGCCCATAGACTGGCCCACTGTCCGTTCCAGCCTTCGGGCACTTGCAGTTCAATGGCCAGCAGGGTGATGGCGATGGCGAACACCCCGTCCGAAAACAGCAGCAGCCGTTCCAGGCTGTGATCGCCCTTCGCTGGGCTCAGGTCCGCTGTCGTCGTCGTCATCGCCATTCCCCCTGTCGCAACCCTTGTCGTCAATCCTGCGACGGCGCGAACTGCGCCCATAGCTCATCCGTCGTAAGGCGCGGCCGTTCGCCCGCCAGCGCATAGGTCGCGGGCTTGCTCACGATGCAGAACTCGTCCTCAAGGACAAAGGCCGACGGATCGTCGAACGCCTGGGCCGAGACCATGGTGATCGCCCCGTCGTTCGAGCGCCAGAACAGGCCGGTCCCGCAGGCGGGGCAGAACTGCCGCGTCGCCCAGTCGGACGACACATAGGTCGCCACCACGCCCGTGACCTCGACGCTGTCGCCGCAGTCCACGCTGAACAGGATACCGCCGGACTGCCGCCGACAGGTCGAACAGTGGCAGGCGTGCATCCCGCCGTTCGGCGTCGCGGTGAAGGTGACGGTGCCGCACAGGCAGCGCCCTGTCGAGATCGTCATCGCTCAGTCCTCGGCGGCGATCCTCAGCGGGGCGTGCGCGGTTTGCCGCCTGGCCCGCGTCCGCTCGTTCCAGACGGACCGGCCGGCTTGCCGCCGCCGCCCGTGCGAGGCTTGAAGTCGCGGCCGCCGGTCGGCTTTCCGCCGGGACCGCCTGCGCGGGGGCCGGAACCGGCGCGTCCCGCCGGCTTGGCGCCGGGCTTGCCGCGCCGATCGTCGATGAACTGGTCGTCGCGCGGCTTGAAGGCGCGCTTGGGCCGATCTCCATCCTCACGCGCCGGACGATCACCGGCGGGCGCGGTGCGTTCGCGCGGCTTGAAGCTCTTGGAATGCTCGAACTTGGGCGCGGCCTTGGCCCAGCCTTCCTTCTTGGGCGGACGCTCGCGGCGTTCGACCGCATCGGCCTGGGCCGTCTCGGCGGCGCGGACGCGGCTGGGCTTGCGCGACGGGTCCGACATGGCCGAACCCGACCGGCCCTTGACGATGGGCGTGGAGACCCGACGGCCGGGGATGGGCGCGGGCGTCTCGACCGTATTGCCGGTCGGCAGGTTCTCGGGCCGGATATAGTCGGCCAGCAGCTCGCGGATCACGCGCGGCCCGACCTCTTCCACCGAGCCGATGGGCAGGACGTCGAGGCGGAACGGGCCGTAGGCCAGGCGGATCAGCCGGTTAACCGTCAGGCCGACGGACTCCAGCACCTTCCTAACTTCGCGGTTCTTGCCCTCGGTGATCGACACCGAGATCCACAGGTTCGCCGGCGCCTTGCCGTCTTCGGACTTCGACTCCTTGGCCTTGTCCAGCTTGGCCTCGATGGGACCATAGGCGACGCCGTCCACGACCACGCCGTCCTTCAGCGCGTCCAGCTGTTCCTGGGTGATCTTGCCCCGCGCCCGCGCCCGGTACTGACGCACCAGCGAGGTCGAGGGCAGCTCCAGCGCCCGGCTCAGCTCGCCGTCGTTGGTCAGCAGCAGCAGGCCTTCGGTCGCCAGGTCCAGCCGCCCGACCGAGATCACGCGCGGCAAGCCGGCCGGCAGGGCGTCGAACACCGTCGGTCGTCCCGTCGGATCGCTGTGGCTGGTCAAAAGGCCCGCCGGCTTGTGATAGCGCCAGACCCGCGTCGCCTGGGTCGAACCGATGGGCTTGCCGTCCACGGTGATCACGTCGTCGCGCGTCACCAGGGTCGCGGGCGTGTCCAGGATGCGGCCGTTGACCGCCACCTTGCCCAGGCCGATCAGACGCTCGACCTCACGGCGCGAGGCGATGCCGGCGCGGGCCATGGTCTTGGCGATTCGCTCAGCGCGCAGAGGCGTGTCCGGCGTCTTGGACTTGCCGTCCTTGCCGCCCCCATCGCTGCGCGGCTTGTCGGTGCGGGGCCGGTCGCTGCGCGGCTTGTCGCTGCGTGGGCGGTCGGCCTTGTCGCCGAACCGCTTGGCGCCGTCTTCGCGAGGGCCGCGCGGCTTGTCGCCGAATGATCTCGTCCCGTCGCCGCTCTTGCGGGGACCGGAGGATTTAAAGGGCCGGGGCGACCGTTCGTCTTGACGGGCGCGGGGCTTCTTGTCGTTGTCGTCTGTATGGCGGACCATGATGAGCGGTTCATGCGCATGGCGCTGGACCAAGCGCAAGCGGCGGCGGACGCAGGAGAGGTGCCCGTGGGCGCAATTCTTGTCGATCCTGCTTCAGGTGAGGTAATTTCGACCGGCGCCAATGGTCCGATTGCGGCCCACGACCCCACCGCCCATGCCGAGATCGTCGCCATGCGGCGCGCGGCGACGGCGCTGGACAACTATCGCATGACCGGCCTGACCCTCTATGTGACGCTGGAGCCCTGCGCCATGTGCGCCGGCGCCATCAGCCATGCCCGCATCGGGCGCGTCGTCTGGGCCGCCGACGATCCCAAGGGCGGCGCCGTCATCCACGGTCCGCGCCTGTTCGAACAACCCACCTGCCACTGGCGCCCGACCACGGACTCAGGCCTTCTGGCGGGCGAGGCGTCGTCGCTGCTCAAATCCTTCTTCCGTCAACGACGGGGAACGGCGACAGGCGGCGCACGTTAGAACGCCGCGAAAAGCTGCGCCGTTGGGCGGGGCCGTGGAGGGAAAAGACCTTGTTCAAGCCGGATCTGCCGCAGTCGATCGTGTTCAGCGGCCTGGCCGCCCTGGCCCTTCTCACCGCCTGCGGCGCCGATCCGGACAAGGCTCCGCGCACCGGCGACGAAGTCAAGGAACGCGCCATCCAGGCCCAGACCGCCCGCCAGCGCACCGGCGCCGAAATCCAGGACCGCACCCTGAACCGCGTCGTCCACACCGTCTATCTGTGCGACAACGGCGAGCGCCTGTCGGTCGATTTCGACAACCCGCGCCAGATGGCCACCATCCGCAACTCGTCCGGCGAGGCCATCGACCTGTATCAGGAACGCGCCGCCGACGGCATCTGGTACCGCGCCTCCAACGTCGAACTTCGCGGCAAGGGCGTCCTCGCCACCTGGTCCGTCGAAGGCCGTCAGCCGACGGAATGCCGGGCGGTCGACTGATCGCGTTGCGAGAGGCGGCGCGGCTGCATACGTCCACCTCATGTCCTTGATCGAACAGCTCGGCCTGACCGCTCCGATCATCCAGGCGCCGATGGCCGGCGTCTCGACGCCCCGAATGGCCGCCGCCATTTGCAACGCTGGCGCGCTGGGCTCCATCGCCGTTGGCGCGACGAATGCGGACGGCGCGGGCCGGATGATCGCCGAGACGCGGGCGCTGACCGACCGTCCCTTCAACGTCAATCTGTTCGTCCATGCCGCGCCGCGAAGAGACACGATCGTCGAAACGGCCTGGCTTCACGCTCTAACCCTGCAGTTCGAGGCGTTCGGCGCGACGCCGCCCGCCGGTCTCGACGCCATCTACCAAAGCTTCGCCGACGACGACGCCATGCTGTCGGCCCTGCTCGCCGATTCGCCTCGCGTAGTTAGCTTCCATTTCGCCTGCCTGACGCCCAGCGGGTTCGCGCGCTGAAACAGACCGGCTGCCTGCTACTGGCGACGGCCACCACTCTTGACGAGGCCCGCGCCTGCAAGGCCGCCGGCATGGACGCCATAGTGGCCCAGGGCTGGGAAGCCGGTGGTCATCGCGGCATGTTCGATCCCGAGGTCGAAGACAGCCGCCTGGGGACGCTGGCGCTCACCCGTCTGCTGGTCCTGCGCTCAGGGTTGCCGGTCATCGCTGCCGGTGGGATCATGGATGGGCGAGGCGTCCGCGCCGCCCTCGACCTCGGCGCCGTCGCGGCCCAACTCGGCACCGCCTTTATCGCCTGTCCAGAAAGCGCGGCCGACGCCGGCTATCGCGCCGCCTTGAGCAGCGACGCCGCGCACGACACCACCATGACCTGTGCCGTCTCGGGCCGCCCTGCCCGCTGCCTGCGCAATCGTTTCACCGAGTGGGGCGAGCAGACGACGGCGGTCATCCCGGACTACCCGGTCGCCTATGATGCGGGCAAGGCCCTGAACGCCGCCGCAAAGGCCGCTGGCGAGACCGGCTTCGGCGCCCAATGGGCGGGTCAAGGCGCCCCGCTAGCGCGCGCCATGCCCGCCGCCGACCTGATCGCGGCTCTGATCGAGGAGATGCGGGCCTAGACCAACGCCGCCAGTCGCCGATCCAGCCCGTCGCGCACCGAGGGCCAGTCGTCGTCGATGACGGCGAACATGGCGGTGTCGCGCGCCCGGCCGGTCCAGGTGATCTTGTGCTTGCGCAGGACGCCCTCGGCCTTGGCGCCCAGCTTCAGGATGGCCGCCTGGCTCTGGGCGTTAACGGCGTCTGTGATGATCTCGACCCGCACCGCGCCCGCGTCGAAGGCATGCCCCAGCAACAGCCGCTTGCAGGCCGGGTTGATCGCCCCGCCCCGCGCCTCGGGCCGATAGAAGGTCGAGCCGATCTCGCAGCGGCGATAGGCGGGGTTGATCTCATACAGGCTCGTCGTCCCGACCACCGCCCCATCGGACAGTCGCCGCACCGCATAGGCGATCCGCGTCTGCGCCTCCATCGCCGCCATCGCGGCGTTCCACCACGCGTCGAAATGATCGCCATAGGCGGGCGCCACCATGATCTCCCAGGCGTCGGGATCGCAATCCAGAGCCGCGCGGACCTCGGCTTTCAACCCGTCCTCAAACGGCTCCAGCCGCACGAACCGATCCTCCAGCTGCCCCATGCCGATCCGCATCACGCGGTCGCGCCTTCCTCGATCAGGAAGGCCCGCACCTTGGCCGCATCCACGCCCCTGGCGACGAAGGCCTGGCCGATGCCGCGCGCCAGGATCAGGGTCAGCGCCCCGCCCTCGGCCTTCTTGTCTCCCGCCATCAAGGCCAGCAGACGGTCGGCCGCGAACGATCCCGCCTGATCCAGCCGCGTCGGCAGACCCGCCCCCGCGACCACCGCCTCGACCCGCGCCACGTCGTCCGCAGAGCACAAGCCCTCACGCGCCGAATATCGGAAGGCCATGCAGCAGCCGAGCGCCACCGCCTCGCCGTGCGCCAGCGCGCCTTCGTCGAAGCCGACCTCGGTCTCGATCGCATGGCCGAAGGTGTGACCCAGGTTCAGCAGGGCGCGTCGCCCCGCCTCCTTCTCGTCCTCGCCGACCACCGCGCTCTTGATCTCCACCGAGCGGATCACCGCCCGTTCCAGCGCCGCCGAATCGCCCTTGGCGCCCGCAGCCCCCTCGCCTGACAGCCAGTCGAAGAAGGCCGCGTCGCAGATCAGCCCGTGCTTCAGCACCTCGGCCCAGCCGGACCTCACCTGGCGTTCCGGCAGCGTGGCCAGCACGTCGATATCCGCCAGCACCAAACGCGGCTGATGGAAGGCGCCGACCAAGTTCTTCCCGCGCGGCGTATCGATGGCCGTCTTGCCGCCGACGGAAGAGTCGACCTGGGCCAGCAAAGTCGTCGGAATCTGCACGAAATCGATGCCGCGCATGAACAGGGCCGCCGCCAAACCGGCCAGATCGCCGACGACCCCGCCGCCCAAAGCGATCACCACATCCTTGCGATCCAGACCTATCTCCAGCAGCCGGTCCAAGACGCGCTCCAGCTCGGCGAAGGACTTGGAACCCTCGCCTGCCGGCACGGCCACGATCTCGCTGGTCACGCCCGCCGCCGTCAGCGACGCGATCAGGGTCTGGGCATGGAGACCCGCAACCGTCTCGTCGGTGACGATGACCGTCCGCCCCTTGGCCAGCGGCGCGATGTGTGCGCCGGCCTGCGCCAGCAGCCCGCGTCCCACCACGACGTCATAGGCGGCAAAGGCCCCGCCGCTGACCGGAATGATCGTCATTGCGGGGTCTCCGTGCGTCGTCTCCGGCGCCAGTGTCGGCGCAGGTTCTTGTGAATGGCGTCCACCGCTTGGCCGTGCGAGCCCTGCCCGACGTCCACGGTCACATCGGCCTCGCCGTAAATGGGATAGCGGGCTTCGGCCAGGCCGGTCAGCACCTCCAGCGGATCCTTGCCGCGCAGCAGGGGCCGCGTGTCGCGCCGCGCCACCCGCTCCGCAATGACCGCCAGATCGGCCCTCAACCAGACGGTGTCGGCCTTGGCTTTCAGCAACGCCCGCGTCTCCGGGTTCATCATCGCCCCGCCGCCGGTCGCCAACACGATGGGCGGCCCCTCCAGCAGGCGGCGGATCACCCGCGCCTCGCCCGCGCGGAACTCGGCCTCGCCCAAGGCGGCGAAGATTTCCGACACCGTCATTCCGGCCGCCGCCTCGATCTCCACATCGCCGTCCGCGAACGGCAGTCGCAGCCGATTGGCCAGCCGACGGCCGACCGACGATTTGCCCACCCCCATCAGGCCGACCAGGGCTATGGTGCGGGTTGGACCCGGATTCGCGCGCCGCCTCATCCGGCGGCTCCGGCGGAACGGTCGGTCGAGAGGAAGGCGAAGGCGGCGGCGCGGGCAGGCATGATCCAGAAAACCTCTACACCAAGCCTGACCCTGCGCCAGTCGTTCAGGCCAAGGATCGCCCCATGACGCCCCAGATCGAGGCCTTTCTGGAGATGATGGCGGTCGAACGCGACGCCTCGCCCCATACGCTGTCCGCCTATGGCCGCGACCTTGCGGACGCGGAGATGGCATTGTCGGACGCCGGCGGGTTGATGAAGGCCGACGCCGAGGCGGTCGAGGCCTGGTTCGCCGACCTGTCCCGGCGCGGCCTGTCCGCCGCCACCGCCGCACGGCGTCGCTCTTCGGCGCGGCAGTTCTACCGCTTCGCCCTGGCCGAGGGCTGGCGCGCCGATGACCCGTCCCGCCGCCTCGATGCGCCCAAACAGGGCCGGTCCCTGCCGAAGGTGTTAAGCCGCGCCGAGATCGACGCCCTTCTGGCCGCCTCGGCCGCCCGTGACGCGGCGGCGGGTCTGCGCCTGGTCGCCCTGGTCGAGATGGCCTACGCCTCCGGCCTGCGGGTGTCGGAACTGCTGGGGCTCAAGGTCGAGGCCGTCCGTCGCGATCCCGCCTATCTGATCGTGCGCGGCAAGGGCGGCAAGGAACGGCTCGCGCCTCTGAATTCCGCCGCCCGCGAGGCAATCAAGGCCTGGCTGACCGCCCGCGACGCTAAACTGAAGTGCAAGGATGGTCGCAAGCCCGAGACGCCGGACAGCCCCTGGCTGTTCCCCTCCTCCGGCCGCACCGGCCATCTGACCCCGCGGCGTTTCGCCCAACTGCTGGACGAGGCCGCGATCACGGCCGGCATCGACCCGGCCCGCGTCAGCCCCCACGTCCTGCGACACGCCTTCGCCACCCACCTGCTCGAAGGCGGCGCCGATCTGCGCGTCGTTCAGACCCTGCTGGGCCATGTCGATATCGCCACGACCCAGATCTACACCCACGTCGCCACCGATCGCCTGGCCCAGGTCGTCCAACAAAACCACCCCTTGGCGCGCGACGACTGAACCCCCGCTTGCCCGGCGGCGTTGACCTCTCTAGGTTCGCGCGCCTTCCCCAAGGGCGCTTTCGCCCGTTTGCAGTTCCCGGACGCCTTGATGGCCACGCACTATCTCGACTTCGAAAAGCCGATCGCCGATCTGGAAGCCAAGATCGAGGAACTGTCGCTGCTGGCCGACACCTCGGGCGACATCGACCATGAGATCGAGGGCCTGCGCAAAAAGGCCGAGCAGCTGCGCAAGAAGACCTACGCGGGCCTCGATCCCTGGATGAAGACCCAGGTCGCGCGTCATCCGCAGCGGCCGCACTTCATCGATTATGTTCAGAGCCTCTTCACCGACTGGAACGAGCTGCACGGCGACCGTCAGTTCGGCGACGACCAGGCCATCCTGGGCGGCCTGGCCCGGTTCCGCGGTCGTCCGGTTGTCATCATGGGCCACGAAAAGGGTCACGACACTGCGACCCGCATCACCCACAACTTCGGCATGGCCCGGCCCGAGGGCTATCGCAAGGCGGTGCGCCTGATGGACATGGCCGAACAGTTCGGCCTGCCGGTCCTCAGCTTCATCGACACCGCCGGCGCCTATCCGGGCCTGGGCGCCGAGGAGCGCGGCCAGGCCGAGGCCATCGCCCGCTCGACCGAGCGTTGCCTGACCCTGGGCGTGCCCTCCATCGCCACCATCACGGGCGAAGGCGGATCGGGCGGCGCCATCGCCATCGCAGCGGCCAGCCGCGTGCTGATGCTGGAGCACTCGATCTATTCGGTCATCTCGCCCGAGGGCGCCGCCGGCATTCTGTGGCGCGACGGCGCGCGGGCCAAGGATGCGGCCATGGCGATGAAGATCACCGGCCCGGACCTGATGCAGCTGAAGATCGTGGACCGCCTGATCGACGAGCCTGTCGGCGGCGCCCATACCGATCGCGACGCGGCCATGGCCAATGTCGGCGACGTTCTAGCCGAAGAGCTGAAGGGCTTCGACGGCCTGACGCCCCAGCAGATCAAGAAGCGCCGCGCGGATCGCTTCTACGCCATCGGCGCTCTCTGACGCCTGGTCGCTTTGGCCGACCAGCGTTAACGCAGCATCCATCCTCGTCTGGCAAGCTCGGCGCTTCGTTCAGGGGCATCGGGGTTTGCGACCGGCCATGACTTCAGCGGCGGCACAGACTGGGGCCTTTGCGCCATGAGCGGCGGCGAGTCCCTGCGTGAAAGCGCCGTCTTCAACCTGGCCGGCGCGATCACGATGATCGTCGACGATTCGCCGTTTTCGCTGACGCTGACGTCCAACGCCCTGACCGGTTTCGGCATCCGCCCGACCTATGCGTGCGGCACGGGTGTGGAAGCCAAGAAGCTGCTGACCGACAAGCCTGTCGATCTGCTGGTCGTCGACACCGACATGCCCGACATCGACGGGTTCGAACTGGTGCGCTGGCTGCGCCGCTCCGGCCCCAATCCCAACGCCTTCACCCCTGTCATCATGACCGCCAGCCACATTCGTCGCGGACGTGTTGCCGAGGCGCGGGACTGCGGCGCCAACTTCGTCGTCACCAAGCCCTTCAGCCCGGCCCTTCTGCTGGAGCGTATCCTGTGGGTCGCGCGCGACAGCCGGCCCTTCCTGGAGGTCGGCGATTATCTGGGGCCGGATCGCCGGTTCCGGCACACCGGCTATGAAGGCGTGGAACGTCGCGCCGACATGATTCGCAAGGCGAAGGGGATGGAGAGTCTGGCCCTATGACCGTCATCACCCACAATCAGCGTAAGTCGCGCTTGTCCGAGATGCTGGATCGCCCCGGCGGCGTTAGCATCGGCGTCGCCCTGGCCCAGGCCCGCGCCAATCTGGACGGACTTCAGGATCAGGCCCGCGCCATCATCGGCGACAATATCGCCGTCCTGCTGGCCAAGCCCGATCCGAACCTGATCGAGCCGATGCGGCTGGATCTGGCCTATTCCGCCTCGAGCCAGATCATTGACGCCGCCAGTCCCTTCTCGATGGACGACCTGTGCACAGCGGCCAAGGGCCTGTGCGACCTGCTGGACGCCGCGCCGCGGCAGGGCGGTTTCGACTGGCGCATCGCCACGGTCCATGCCCAGGCGATGAACCTGTTGCTGGCGCTGCCGCCGCAAGAGCAGGCCGCGCGGACCGCCATCCTGACGAACCTGCATGAGGTTCTACGAAAGAAGCTGCCGGCCGCCGATCAGTCGGCAATCTGAGGCGTCTTGCCGCCACGCGTCTGTTTGCGCCACAGCGCCGCGTATTCCCCGCCTTGTCGGGCCACCAGTTCGTGGTGCCCGCCGCATTCGACGATCCGCCCGGCCTTCAGCACCAGAATCTGGTCCGCGTCCGCCACGGTCGAGAGCCGGTGTGCGACCACCAGGGTCGTGCGGCCATTCCTGGCCTTGCGCAGGGTCTTCTGGATCGCCGCCTCGGTCCGGCTGTCCAGGGCGCTGGTGGCCTCGTCCAGGATCAGGATGGACGGATCGGCCAACAGGGCTCGGGCGATGCCCACCCGCTGACGTTCGCCGCCCGACAGCTTCAGCCCCCGTTCACCGACCTTGGTCTGCATCCCATCCGGCAAGCCGCGGATAAAGTCGGCCAGTTCCGCCGCCTCCGCGGCCGCCCACACCTGCGCCTCATCCGCCTCGGGCCGGGCGAAGGCGATGTTGGCGGCCAGGGTGTCGTTGAACAGGGCCACATCCTGAGGCACCAGCGCCACCGCCGATCGCAGCGAGGCCTGGGTCACATCACGCGCGTCATGGCCGTCGATCAGCACGCGCCCTTCCTGCGGATCGAGCAGACGCAGCGCCAGTTTGACAATGGTGGACTTGCCCGCGCCCGAGGGCCCGACCAGCGCCGTCGTGGTGCCAGGCGCAGCGTAGAAGCTGACGTCCTCTAGCCCATTGGCCCGCGCGTCGTGGCGGAAGCCGACCGCCTCGAATGCTACCGACGCCCCGCGAGCATCGACCGGCCGCGGCAGGGCGACGGCGTTCGGCGCATCGGCGACCTGCGGCGTCTGTCGCGTCACCTTCAGCATCTCCTCCATGTCGATGAAGGACTGACGGATTTCCCGATAGGCGAAGCCCAGGATGTTGAGCGGCGCATATAGCGAGATCATGATCAGCACCGCCGCCGTCACGTCGCCCGGCCCCATCCGCCCGGCCGCCGCCTCGAACCCGGCCATCACCGCCATGACGCCCAGCCCCAGGTTCATCACCAGGGCCTGCATCCCGTTCAGCATGTTCAGCGAACTGTTGGCCTTCAGCGACGCCTCGGCATAGTCGCCCAGCGCCCGGTCATACGTCTGGGCCGCGCGCCTCTCGGCGCCGAACGACTTGACCGTCTCATAGTTCAGCAGGGCGTCGACCGAGACGCCGGCGGCCTCGGAATCGGCCGCATTCATGATCCGGCGATGCTCCAGCCGCCAGTTGGACATGGCGAAGGTGGCGGCGGTGTAGATGACGACCACGACCACCGCGACGGCGGCGAAACGCCAGTCGTATTTGGCCCCCAGCACCCCGGCCGCAAGCACCAGCTCCACCCCCGTCGGAACCAGGTTGAAGGCCAGGATGCGCAGCAGGAAATCGACCGCGCGCGATCCCCGGTCCATCGTCCGCGACAGGGCGCCCGAGCGTTTGGTCTGGTGAAAATCCAGCGACAGGCTCAGCGCATGAGCGAAGGCCTCGGCCGCCGTCGCGCGCTGGGCGGCGGCACGCACCGGCGCGAACACCACGTCGGAGATCAGGGGCGAGGCCGCCGACAGGAACCGAACAAGCGTCCAGCCGATGGCGAAGGCCGCAAAGCCCAGGCCGACGGCGGTCGCGGCACCCTGCCCCGCCGCCAGACGGTTGACCGCCGCACCCAGCACCAGCGGCGCCATGACGCCCAGCCCCTTGCCCGCCAGCGTCAGCAGGATGGCCGAGATCAGCCGCAGTTTCAGGTGCGGTGCGCCTGAACGGGCGACCAGCCGCGCAAGGTCCGCCAACGCCGTCAGCGTCGGGGGTCCGTCCGTCTTGTCCTGTGTGCTCCCTGCCTGCTGCGCCTTGACCATCGGGTCACGCCTGCCGCCGGAGCGTTCGCCTCGCATCGCCATGATGCGCATATGGAAACCCATTGCGACCGGGGAAAGGCCACGCTGGCGCGCGAACGGGGATTAGTCGCTCAGCCCAGACCGGCGACCGCCTCGATCAACTCGTCCACGGCCGCTTCCTGCGTCGCCCATGAACAGACGAAGCGCACCGAACCGTCATCGAAGGCGTAGCAGGCCCAGCCCATTTCATTCAGGCGGGCATGCGCCTCTGGCGGCATCCGCACGAAGACGGCGTTCGCCTCCACCGGATGGGCCAGGACGAAGGGCGACAGCCCCGCGATGCCCGCCGCCAGTCGCTGCGCCATCAGATTGGCATGGGCGCCGCCCGATTCCCAATCGCCGCTTTCCAGCAACCCTAGCATCGGGCCCGACAACAGACGCGTCTTGGATGACGTCTGGCCCGCTTGTTTCAGCCGATTGTCCAATCGCCGCGCCAGGCTCTTGTCGAACAGCACGATCGCCTCGGCGCAGTTGGCGCCCGCCTTGGCCCCGCCGAACACCAGCACGTCCACGCCTAGGCGCGGAATGTCCTTCAGGTCGAAACCGGCGGCGACCGCATTGGTCAGGCGCGCTCCGTCCATGTGAACGCCGTAGCCCAGCGCCTTGGCCGGTTCGATCAGGTGGCGCAGTTCTTCCTCGGTATAGACCGAGCCATATTCCGTGGCCTGTGTCAGCGACAGGGCGGCGGGCGGCTGACGATGCCCCACTTCGGGTTCGCCCAACTGCGCCTGCAGGGCCAATGGATCGATCTTGCCCGAGAAGCCCGGCAAGCCGATCAGGCCGACGCCGTGACCGAAGAAGCCCGGCGCGCCCGTCTCGTCTGTGCAGATGTGCGCCGCATGGTGCGCCAGCACCGCCTCATAGGGTTGGGCCAGCATCGACAGGGCGATGGCGTTGGCCGCCGTCCCACTGAATACAAACCGCACCTCGGCGTCGGCATCCAACCGCTGGCGAATCTGGTCGGCGGCGCGGGCGGTGACCTCGTCTGCGCCATAGGCGCGGGCGAATCCCTTGTTGGCGCGCACCAGGCCTTCAATGGCGCTCAGCGCCATGCCGGCGGTGTTGTCGGAGCCGAAATCGTAACGCATCAACGGTTCGTCGCCTTCAGATCGGCAGTATCATCATCGACCGTGCGGACGCGCACGACCGGGACCACATCCTCATCGCCATAGGGCACGGCGACCTGATGCGGGAACGGAATCTCGATCCCGGCGGCGTCCAGCGCCTCCTTGCCGCCCTGCATCAGATCGGCCTGGGTCTGCCACCAGTCGCCGACCTTGACCCAGGCGTGCAGCGTCACCTGCACCGAACTGTCCAGCAGGCCCGTCACGCCGGTCCAGGGATGGGGATCGTGCAGCACCTTGTCGTGTGCGGCCGCCATATCCGCCAGCACGCAACGCGCCTGGTTCAGATCGTCGCCATAGCCGACCGTGAAGTTGATCTCGATCCGGCGCGTCTGCTGGCCGGTCAGATTGGTCAGCGGGTCGCTCAGGACCTTGGAGTTCGGAATGACGATCTTGTGGTTATTGGCGTTGGAAAGTTGGGTCGTGAACAGGTCCAGTCGCTGCACCGTGCCGCTCATCCCGCCGACATCGACGACGTCGCCGACCCGGTAGGGCCGCAGCACCAGCAGCATGATCCCCGACGCCACGTTCGACAACGTGCCCTGCAACGCCAGACCTACCGCCAAGGACGCCGCGCCCAGCACGGCGATGATCGAGGTCGTCTGAACGCCCAAGCGCTGGAGCACGGCGATCATGCCGATGATGAAGACCACCACCCGCACGACCTGGACCGCGAAGCTCAGGACCGTCGGATCGTGGCGGAATCCCTTGACCCTCGATAGCGTATTGCGCGCCCCGCGCGCCGCCCATTTCGCCGCAAAGACGGTGAGGACGAAGATCAGGATGGCGATCGTCAGGTTGATCGCGAAATCACCTGCCATGTCGGTCAGCTTGGCGATCACGGCGGCATCGATCGAAACGGCCTTGCGCCCTGCGGCGACCGCTTCGGCGACATCGTTGGGAAGAGGCGAAGACATGCGGCGGGTCTAACGCCTGACGCGACGATTGGAACCCCCGAAAGCCCGATTTCAGGCCTTTGCGATCCGTCCGCCGCCGCTTTCGATGGCGTCCAGCAGGTCCATCACATCGTCTATGGTGTTGGCCTCGCGCGCCGGCTTGTCCCAGCGGATGCGGCTGACGCGCGGAAAGCGCATGGCCACGCCCGACTTGTGCCGGGTCGAGCGGTTCAGCCCCTCGAAGGCGATCTCCAGCACCAGGCCGAAGTCCCGCTCGGCCTGCACCGACCGCACCGGCCCAAACCGGTCGATGGTGTGATCGCGCACGAACTTGTCGAGCTGTTTCAACTCCTCGTCGGTGAAGCCGAAATAGGCCTTGCCCACCGGCGTCAACGCGCCCTCCGGCGTCCAGACGCCGAAAGTGTAGTCGGAATAGAAGCTGGAGCGTTTGCCGTGGCCGCGCTGAGCGTACATCAGGACGGCGTCGATGACGTGCGGGTCGCGCTTCCACTTGAACCACGGTCCCTTGGGGCGCCCCGCCAAATAGGGGCTGTCCCAGCGTTTCAGCATCAGCCCCTCGGCCGCCGCCCCGACCGGCGGATCGGCCCGCAACCGCGCCAGCTGATCCCAATCGGCGTAATCGACCACGGGCGACAGGTGCAACCGCCCGCCGGCATGACTAGCGACCAAGGCCTCCAGGCGCGCCCGACGCTCGCGCAGCGGCAGGCCGCGTAGATCCTCGCCGTCCTGGGCCAGCAAATCATAGGCGACGACCGCCGCCGGAAAAGCCTGCATCGCCTTGGCGTCTACCGACTTGCGGTTCAGCCGCTGCTGAAGGTCCCCGAACGGCGCGACCGCCCCGTCGCGCCAGACGATCAGCTCGCCATCGATCGCGCCCTTAAACGCCAGGGCGTCCATCACATCGGGAAAGGCGGCCGAAATCTCGTCGCCGGTGCGGGAATAGAGTTTGCGGACCTCGCCCTCCAGCACCGCCTGAACCCGGATGCCGTCCCACTTCCATTCGGCCGCATAGTTGGCTGGCGACAGTTTGGGCAGATCGGCCGCTTCATCGATCGCGACCGCAAGCATGACGGGTCGGAACCGGCCGGGCGCATCCGGGCTGGGCCGCTCCGCCCTGCCCTCCAGCCAAGCGAACAGATCGGCGTAGGGCGGCTCGACCGCGTGCCAGACCTCCTCGATGGCCGAGGCGTCTAGGGCTTCCAGCGTCATCTGCGCCTCGTCGCCCTCCGGCGACGGCGGCGCCATCACCGCGTCCGGGCGCATCATGGCCGCCGCCGTCTTGGCCAGCCGCGCCGACAGCCCGACCCGCAAGGCCCCGGTCATCAGCTTGAGCAGCGCCCAGCGCCCTTTCGGCTCCAACGCATCCAGCCAGCCTTCCAGAAGACCGCGCACCTCGGTCCGCGTAGCGGTCCTCAACGCCTCGACCACCTCGGCCAACTCGGGCTCGCGGTTTGGCCGATGGTCGGGCGTCACGGGCCAGATCAGGGCCACCGTCTCCGCCAGATCACCCACATAGTCGTAGGACCAGCCGAACAGCACGCTGTCGACCCGCCCCTCGACCGCCTTTCGGATCATGGCCGGCTTGGCCGCGTCGAACGTCAGGTCCCCGGTCAGGGCCGCCAGCGCCCATCCCCTGTCGGGATCGGGCGTCGCTCTCAGATAGTCGCGCACCAACACCAGCTTCGCATTGCGCGAGGCCGTCAGGGACAGGCGGTCCAGTAGCTCGGCGAAGGCGCGCATCGTCATCCATCTTGGGCGCCGGAAGCGTCGCCGTCCTCTTCAGAACGAAAAACGCCCCGGAGGTTTCCCTCCGGGGCGCATCTCAAATCCTTGGCGGATCAGTTGAACAGGCCGGCGATCACGGCGGTGATCAGGCCGCCGGCGACGGCGGCGAGCACCACGTCATTACCGCTGCGGACGTATTGGTAGCCACGGGGCGGCGCACGCAGGCCATAGCGGTTATAGTCATTCACCACATAGGCGTTGGTCCGGTAGTAGGACGGCATCCGCTGGCCATAGCTCCAGGTCCGAACCGCATAGCCGCGCGGCGGGGCATATCGCGGAGCGTTGTAGCGACGCTCAGCCCGCTGCCAACGAGCGTAGGCGCGTTGTTCCTGGCGATATTCCTGACGGTCTTGGCGCTGGTCCTGACGGAATTCGCGGCGGTCGTCCCGACGGTCCTGGCGATGATCGCGACGGTCTTCGCGCTGCTCATAGCGGTGATCGCCGCGCGACTGGGCCGAGGCAGCGCCGGCGGCGCCCATAGCGGTCGTGGCCATCAGGGCGGCCATCGTGGCGGTGAGGATCTTTCTCATTATCGTTGCTCCATCTGCGCCGAAGAGTTTCGACTTGAGCGCAGTTATGGAGCACGGCGGCTGAGGCGTGTCTGAACCGCCGCCAGTGGCTAAGGTTCATCTGGTGGACACGTCGCGGCCGCAATCAGGCGGCGACGGAGGCCTCCGACGAAGGCAGCGCCATTTGCGCAACTGCCTCGCGACCGCCGCTGACGCGACCCATCAGGGCGGCCAGAGCGCCGAAATCGATCGGTTTGTTCAGATAGGCGTCGGCGCCGGCCTGAAGACCGGCCTCGTGATCCTCATGACGCGCCGAGGCGGACAGGACCACGATGGGGGTGCCGGCGTTCTGGCCGCCTTCGCGGATCATGCGGGTCGCGGTCAGTCCGTCCATCACCGGCATGTTCACATCCATGATGATCAGGTCGAACGGCTGGTCCTTGGCGATATCGACCGCGACCTGACCATTTTCGGCCGTGGAAGTGACGTGGCTGGCCGAGCTCATCCAGGCCTCCAGGATCATGCGGTTCACCGGATGATCCTCGACCACCAGGACACGCAGCGATTCGCCGCCTTCGATCTCGGCATGAACCTCGGCCGCCGCGACGGGCTTGGCCCATTCCACCACCTCGGCCTCGATCTCCAGGGTAAAGCATGAGCCCTCGGCGAGCTTGGACGTCACCGTAATATCGCCGCCCATGATGTTGGCCATGCGCCGTGCGATGGTCAGGCCCAGACCCGTGCCGCCAAAGCGCCGGGTCGACGAGGTATCGACCTGGGTGAAGGGCATGAACAGCCGCTCCAGATCGGACGCGGCAATGCCCGCACCGCTGTCCTGGACGACGAATTCGAACCGCACGCGCTGATCCGATACGCGGTGTCCGCGCACGAGATAGTGGATCTCGCCGGCCTCGGTGAACTTGACCGCATTGGACAGCAGGTTCTGCACGACCTGACAGACGCGCAGCGGATCGCCGCGCACCACCGTCGGAATCTCGCCCTCCACGGTCGTGACGAACGTCAGGCCCTTGGCTTCGGCCTGGGCCTCGAACGGGCCGGTGATGCGCTTGTTCAAACCGTCGATGACGATATCGACGACCTCGAAGTTCATCTTGCCCGCCTCGATCTTGGTCATGTCGAGGATGTCGTTCAGTAGCGACAACAGATTGTCGCCGGAGTTGCGGATGATCGACAGATATTCGCGCTGCGTCGTCTCCAGTCGCGTCGCGCTGAGCAGTTGGGCCGCGCCCAGCACGCCGTTCATCGGGGTGCGCAGCTCGTGCGAGATCACGCCCAGGAAGTTCGACTTGGCGTCATTGGCGGCATTGGCCTTGTCGCGGGCCGCTTCCAGTTCCTCGATCAGATGCGCTTGGTGCGACTGGAAGGCCCGGATGCGGTCTTCGCGCAGCAAGGTCATGGTCACCAGCACGAATAGACCCGCCGCCGTGAACGGCAGGACAGCCAGCATCGACCAGAAGGCGTTGGTGCCCCACAGGCTGAACAGAATGATCGTCGCGGCCGCACCGTAGGGCGAAGAGATGATCAGGGCCTGACGCGGCGAGCTGCGAAGCTGGGCGAAGACCAGCACATAGCCGGAAATCAGCAGGGCGAGGGCCAGGGGCCGTCCGAACTCGGTGGGCGAGAACCAGGCCATCAGAGGCGCAATGGCCCAGGCGCCGGTCGTTACCGTGGCCACGATCGGGAAGATCACGCCCCAGTTGGTGCCGACGCGATGGCTCAGACGATGTTCGACAAGTCCCCGCAGCGACCCGGCCGCCAGCGTGCCGCCGAACCACAGAAGCGCCGGCCACAAGCCCACCGTGCCCAGCAGACCCACGGCCCACGAGGCGATGATCATGTAGCGGAGATACTGCGTCTGCAGGATGGCGGTCAGCGCCTGGGCCGCGTCTCCGGCGCGTTGTTCGCCTTCGAGCGCCTTCACGACGCCATCGGATTCCACCATAAGCCCAGATCCCCACGTTCTGTTTGGTCGGATGACGCTAAGACGAAGGTTCTAAGACGATGTGAACGCAGTTCTTTCGCTCAGCCTGCCTCCTCCGGCGTCAGCGCCTTGATCGAAAGGGCGTGGACCGGTCCGGCCATCTCGTCCTTCAACAGCGCGTTGACCGCGCGCTGTCGCGCCAGCCGCGATTGCCCCTGGAAAGCGGCGGACACGATCACCAGATTGAAGTGGCTTTCTCCGCCAAGCTCGGCGTCCATTCCGCCTTCATGATGATGTCCGGCGTGGCGCCAGCTGTCGTCCTCGACCTCCAGACGCTCGGGCGACAGCCCTGCCGTCAGTTTTGCACGAATAATCGTCGCCACCGGGCCTTCAGACATGATCGATTCCTTGATGCTGTCCCAATCGGGCTTACACTTCGGCTGATGTCCGCCTCCTTTCAATACAAGCCGCGCTTCACCGACATTCGGGTGAAGCCGCCCAAGCCAGAGGAAGAGGCGGCGAAAGCCGACGTCCTTCACCTCAAGCCCGGCGAAAAGCCGTGCCAGTGGCCCGACTGTCGCCGGGCTGCTGCGGCCAAGGCGCCCAAGTCGCGCGAGCGGCTGAACGACTTCTACGAATTCTGCCAGCCGCACGCCGGCGAGTACAACAAAGGCTGGAACTTCTACGCCGGCATGAGCGAAGGCCAGATCCGCGCCGCCCAGGAAAACGAGGCCATGACTGGCGGGCGCCCGACCTGGGAGATGCAGGCCGGCAAGTTCACGCGCGAGGCCGCCGCCTTCGCCGCCAAGATGGGCACCTCGAACACCACCGGCGCCGGCTCATGGCGCGACAGCTTCGGCCTTTTCGGTCGCAAGGGCGATCAGGCGCCGCAGTCCGCGACCGAGGACCGCCGCATCGGCAAGCTGGAACGCGCCGCCTTGGCCGACCTCGATCTGGATCCGGGCGCCGACAAGGCGAAGATCAAGGCTCAGTATCACGAGCTGCTGAAGCGGTTTCACCCCGACACCAACAGCGGCGACCGCAGCGCCGAGGCCAAGCTGCAACGCGTCATCAAGGCCTGGAAGACGCTGAAGAAGGCCGGCCTGGCCTGACAACTTAGTCGACGTAGATCATCTTGCGCGTCATGCCGCCGTCCACGGTCAGCACCTGCCCCGTGACGAAGCCCGCTTCGGCAAGATAGAGCACGGCCCCGGCGATATCCTCGGCGCGGCCGACGCGGCCCACCGGATGCTGTTCGTGATCGACAGAACGCAGATCCTTGCCGTCCGAAATCCAGCCGGGCGCAATGGCGTTGACGCGGATTCGAGGGCCTTCGCTGATCGCCAGGGCGTGGGTCAGAGCGAACAGCGCACCCTTGGACGCCGCATAGGCCTCAGTGTGCGGCTCGGACATGAAGGCGCGCGTCGAGATCATGTTCACGATAGCGCCGCCCTCGTTCAGCAACGGAATGGCCGCGCGGCTCATCAGAAAAGCGCCGGTCAAATGGCTGTCGATGGTCTTGCGCCAGTCCGCCAGCGACAGCTCAGCCAGCGGGCCGTTCACCGGATCGGCGATGCCCCCGTTGTTGACCAGCAGGTCCAGCGACGACCAGCCCAACGCCTCGAACGCCTGTTTGACCGAGTCCTCATCACCCAAATCGCAGTCAATATGACGCGCTTCGCCCTCTCCCGGCTTCAGGTCGAAGGAGGCGACTTCCCATCCGTTGGCCAGCAAGGCCTTACAGACGCCTGTTCCGATCAGGCCTGATCCGCCCGTGACAATCGCTTTTTTCATGGTCGGGAAACCGGCGACAGCCGGCTTGGTTGCGCCGGATCAGGGCTGACCGGCCGCCTGGCTGTTCGCGGCAGCCATCATCGGGCTCGACGGCTCGCGGAAATAGCGATCGATCCCGTCCGCCACCGACTTCATCAGGCGACGGCGCACGCGCTCGTC
The DNA here is from genome assembly GCF_058790795.1 of Brevundimonas sp. EU05-FHT14B07. NCBI lineage: Bacteria > Pseudomonadati > Pseudomonadota > Alphaproteobacteria > Caulobacterales > Caulobacteraceae > Brevundimonas > Brevundimonas sp. EU05-FHT14B07. The sequence goes on along the minus strand of NZ_JBYTCZ010000003.1, from coordinate 34,792 downwards.
GGTCAGAAGCCGCTCGTCCTCGGGGTTTGTGATGAAGCCCATTTCCAGCAGCACGGCCGGCACGTCAGGCGCCAAGAGGACAGCCAGGCCCGCATCGCGATGGCTGCGGCGAAGCAGAGGATGATCCGAGCCTTCCAGATGGGTCAGCAAGACGCGCGCGAACTGGGCCGAGCGGTTCTGAGTCGCACGTTGCGTCATGTCGAGCAGGATGCGATCCACCGACGGGTCGCGCCCCGGCAGATGCAGCTCGCGGTGCCAGTTGTCGCCCCGCGTGAACTCACGCACCGCTCGACCGGCGCCCTGCTCCGACAAGGTATAGACGCTGGCCCCGCGCAGCGCCGGGTCGGCGCCGGCGTCAGCGTGCAAGGAAATGAACAGATCGGCGTCGGCCTGACGCGCGATGGAAACACGGCGATAGAGATCGACGTAGCGGTCGTCGGTCCGGGTCAGGCGCACGCGATAGCGGCCGTTCTTCTCAAGCTCGGCCTTCAACGCCAGGGCGGCGGCAAGGGTGACCTGCTTTTCCTGCGCGCTCGCGCCGCTGGCGCCCGGATCATTGCCGCCATGGCCGGCGTCGATGACGATCAGGGGGCGTTCGACGCGACGCGGTGGTGCGCTGGCGCGCGGCGCCGGCGTGGTCGAGGCGCGCGCGGCGGCTCCCGTCGCCTTCAGGTCCACGACATAACGATAATGGCTGACACCGTCGCCGGGCGGCAGCAGGAAGCGCCGTTCGATCTCGCTGCCGCGCGCAAGTTCCAGCTGAACACGCGACGAACCGCCAGACGAAATGACCTCATAGGAGCGCACCAGACCCGAACCGCTACCGTTCAGACCACGCCCTGGCGCAACACCGCTGAGGGCCAGCACCACCCGGCCTTCGCCGCCCGCGTCGATGACGCGTCCTTGCGCCGTCTTGTCCAGATCGATGACGACGCGGGTCCGATCGCCATCAGCGCCGAAGCGCACCGCCAGCACATCGCCCTGCGCGCCCCAGGCGAAACCGCGCGTTGCGGACAGACCGACCATGCAGATGACCACGAAGGCCAGGGCGGTCATCGCCCACTCCTTCGCGCCCCAGCGCATCAGACCTGTCAAAACGCGACCGCTCATCTGCGTCGGCGAACCCGGTTTAAACCTACTTGAACCCCATCATGACAGAGGCTCGTATTCAGGGGGTTAAGGCGAGCGCCTTTTAATTCTCCCGTTGCATGACTATGCTGTGACCGCTCGCGAACCGATCGCGCCGATTTCGCCTCTGCGAATCTTGGCGCGCCCTCCTCGCGGCGTTGACTTTCACCAATCCTAGAACCGCCCCGGCCTGGCCGATGGTTCGAAGAGCGGACCAGGGACGCGGCCTTCCCAAGGGGTTGGCGCGCCCGGTTCAGGACCGACGACTTAATGGGCCTTTCCGCCTGCGTTCCCCAACGGCTTGATCAAGCCTTATTCGCCGTTCTCGGCGAGGGGATGTCGCGCGCGCCGGCCCTCACCTTCATTCGGCGAGCCGCCATGACCCTGTCCGGAGATCCGGGACGGTCGGCCTGCGCGCGCCAGAGAGAGACTTTCCATGTCAAAGACAATGCTGATCGATGCGGCGCATCCCGAGGAGACCCGGGTCGCCATCGTGGACGGGCGCAAGATTGAGGAATTCGATTTCGAATCCCGTGCGAAGCGCCAGCTTCGCGGCAACATCTACCTCGCCAAGGTCACTCGCGTAGAGCCCAGCCTGCAGGCCGCCTTCATTGAATACGGCGGCAATCGCCACGGCTTCCTCGCCTTCAACGAAATTCACCCCGACTACTACCAGATCCCCGTCGCCGATCGCGAAGCCATCATGGCCGAGGCGCATGACGATGAGGACGAGGACGATCTCGACCGCGAATCGACCGGCGACGACGTCGATCCCGAATCGGCGCTGGCCGACGAAGAGCGGCTGAAGCGCCGCCTGATGCGTCGCTACAAGATCCAGGACGTCATCAAGCGCCGCCAGATCCTGCTGGTCCAGGTCGTCAAGGACGAGCGCGGCGCCAAGGGCGCGGCCCTGACCACCTGGCTGTCGCTGGCCGGCCGCTACTGCGTCCTGATGCCCAACACCGGCAAGGGCGGCGGCATCAGCCGCAAGATCACGAACACCTCGGACCGTCGTCGCCTGAAGAGCGCCGTCTCGGCCCTGGAAGTGCCTAAGGGCATGGGCCTGATCATCCGCACGGCGGGCGCCAAGCGCACCAAGGCCGAGATCAAGCGCGACTATCAATATCTGCTGCGCCTGTGGGAGACGATCCGCGAGACCACCCTCGCCTCTCACGCCCCCTCGGTGATCTACGAGGAAGAGAACCTGGTCCGCCGCGCGGTGCGCGACATGTTCGACAAGGATTTCGACGGCATTCAGGTCGAGGGCGTCGAGGGCTTCAAGGAAGCGCGCGACTTCATGCGCGTGCTGATGCCGGCCCAAGCCAACAAGGTTCACCTGTATCGCGGCTCGCGGCCCCTGTTCGCGGCCAATGGCATCGAGGAACTGCTGACGCAGATCCACCAACCGGTCGTGCCGCTGAAGTCCGGCGGCTATCTGGTGATCAACCAGACCGAGGCCCTGGTGGCCATCGACGTCAACTCAGGTCGCGCCACCAAGGAACGCAACGTCGAGCAGACGGCGTTCAAGACCAATATGGAAGCGGCCGAGGAAGCCGCCCGCCAGCTGCGCCTGCGCGACCTCGCCGGCCTGGTTGTCATCGACTTCATCGACATGGATGAGGGCAAGAACAACCGCGCCGTCGAGCGCGTGCTGAAGGAGGCGCTGTCCTCGGACCGCGCCCGCATCCAGATGGGCCGTATCTCGCCCTTCGGCCTGATGGAGATCAGCCGTCAGCGTCGCCGCCTGGGCGTGATCGAGGGCGCGACCGAGGCCTGCCCGCACTGCCAGGGCACGGGCCGCATTCGCTCGGCGGAATCCGCCGCTCTGATGACCTTGCGCGCGGTCGACATCGAGGCCGGAAAGAACGGCGCGGGCGTCGTGGTGCTGAAGGTCTGCACCGCCGTCGGCCTGTACATCCTGAACCACAAGCGCGCCTATCTGCAGTCGCTGCTTGAACGTCGCGGCCTGAACGTCATCGTCCAGATCGACGACAGCCTGGGTCAGGGCGAACACAATATCGAGCGCACCGAGACCAATGAGGACTTCGTCGCGCCCGAGATCGAGATGGCCAATCTCGACGACGACTTCGACGCCTCGCTGTACGAAGACGAGGATGAGGAGGACGACGAGGAGATCATCGCCGACGACGATGACAACACCGTCGAATCCCTGGACCGCGAAGACAGCGACGACGACGAACCGCGCGAACGTTCGGAACGTCATGAAGGCGGTCGCGATCGCGGTCGCGGGCGCAACCGTCGCCGTCGCGGCGGTCGTCGCGACGAGGAAACCTCCGACGTCGAGGCCGTCGATACGGTCAGCGCAGACGACGCCTCGGACGATGAGGAAGACGAAAACGGCCGCCGCCGTCGCCGTGGCCGCCGTGGCGGTCGCCGCGTCCGCGAGGATGGCGAACGCGACGTCTACACCTGGGTTCGCGGCCGCACGCCGTCGCTGGACGACCCCTATGTCTGGTTCGACCCGCTGAACCCTGGCCGCTCGGAAGGTCGTCCGGAACGCGGCGAGCGCCCGGAGCGGGCTGAACGTCCCGCTGTCGCTCAGTCCGAGATCGAAGGCCTGGATGTCGTCGCCAATAACGGGGCTGGCGAAGGCTCCGGCGACGAAGGCGGCCGTTCGCGCCGTCGTCGTCGTCGCGGTCGCGGCCGTGGCGACGGCGCCGTCAGCCACGAGATCAAGGTCGAGAACCGCGCCACCAACGAAGGCATGCCGCCCGACGGCTCGCCCGAGACGCCGATGGCCGTCATGGTCGAGCCGAACGAGGCCGTCGAAACGTCTGCCCCGGCCATCGCGCCTGAGCCTCAGCGTCGTCGCGTGCGCCGCAAGTCGGCCAGCGCCAATGTCGAGATCGCGACCGAACCACATCCCGACACCGCCATCGAGCCGAACGAGGCCACGGTCCAAGGTGCGGCGGTGGAGCTGGACGTGACCCCGCACGAGGCGCTGGCCGCCGAACCGGCGGAGGTCGCCCCGGTCGCCGCCCCGACCGCGGTTCCGGTGACCGAGGCCGTCCTGGCCGAGCCCTTCGTCGCCCCCACGCCGGAGATCGACGTTCAGGCCATCATCGCCGAAGACCCGAACCAGATCGTCGCACCGCCCGAAAAGCCCAAGCGCGGGTGGTGGCGCCGCTGATCGGTCACGATTAGACTGTCTGAATACAGGCGGGGGCCGGTCGTTGTTGGAGTAGAGCCATGAGATGGCTTCCCCGATCTGCATCCCGCGTTCTGGCGGCGGCGGCGACGGCCTTGATGGCTGTTTCCGTCGCCGGCCAGGCCTCCGCGCAAAGCTTGATCCGCGACACCGAGGTCGAGGGCATCGTGCGCGAATGGGCCGACCCGGTCTTCGTTGCCATGGGGCTGAACCCGAACGACATCGAAGTCCTGCTGGTCAACGACAACGACCTGAACGCCTTTGCGACTCGCGGGCGGATCATGGGCGTCAACACCGGCCTGATCCTGCGCACCAAGACGCCCGGCGAACTGCTGGGCGTGATGGCGCACGAGGCGGGCCACATCAAAAACCGTCACACCCTGCGCGACGGGGCCGAGAACGCCGGCAAACAGCCGATGTTCATGACCATGGCGCTGGGCGCCCTGGCGATCGCCGCCGGCGCGCCGGACGCAGGCGTGGCCCTGCTCGGCTCCAGCCAGTATTTCGGCGCTCTTGGCGCGCTGCATTATATGCAGAGCCAGGAAGGCGAGGCCGACATCTCGGGCGCGCGGGCGCTGGAGGCGGCCGGCGAATCCGGCGCCGGGCTGGTGTCCTTCTTCGAGAACTTCCGCTCGCAGGAGGTCTTCTCCGACGCCCGCCGCTATCCCTATTTCCGCAGCCACCCCCTGTCGTCGAACCGGATCGAGAGCCTGCGTCGCTATGTGCAGGAACAGCCGCACTACGACCATCGCGACAGCCCCGAACGTATGGCGCAGCACGCGCTGATCCTGGCCAAGATTCACGCCTTCATGGATGCGCCGAACGCTACCCTGCGCGATTATCCATCGACTGACACCTCCCTGCCCGGCCGCTATGCGCGGGCCATCGCCTGGTATCGCGACGGCCAGACGGACAAGGCGCTGACGGCGGTGGATGCGCTAATCGCCGGCGACGTGAACAACCCCTATTTCCAGGAACTGAAGGGCCAGATCCTGTTTGAGGAAGGCCGCCCGGCCGAGGCCGTCGCCGCCCACCGCGAGGCGGTCCGCCTGAAGCCCGACGCCCCCCTGCTGCGCGTCAACCTCGCCCACGCCCTGATCGAAACCAACGACAAGGCCAAGCTGGACGAGGCCATCGACCAGTTGAAGCACGCCGTCGTCGCCGAGAAGGACAACACCATGGCCTGGCGACTGCTGGCCCAGGCCTATGCCTCGCAAGGCAAGGAGGGCGAGGCGCGACTGGCCTCGGCCGAATACTATTTTGCCGGCGGGGACGAGAAACAGGCCACCCAATTCGCCCTGCGCGCCCGCTCCATGCTGGATCCGGGCTCGATCGAATGGCGACGCGCCGTCGATATCGTCCTCGCCTCGGGCGCCACGCCCGACGATCTCAACGACCTGGACCGCCGTGACGCCGCGCGCCGGCCCGCCACCCTCAACTGACCCCTTACGCCGACTGCGAGCCTGAATGACCGACGACGCCCCCACGCCTGCGCCCGAACCCAAGACCGCCAAGCCAGGATGGCTCAGCGGCGGCCGCGCCGGCTATCTGGCCCTGGGCCTGTCGGTCATCGCGCTGGGCTTTTCAGCGGTGCCCTATCTGACCGGCGGATCGAAAGTGCGTGCATATCTGCTGAAGCATCCCGAGGTCTTGCAGGAGGCGCAGATGGCGCTCCAGACCAAGGACGCCGAGGCCGCCGTCGAGGAGACGAACCAGGCCGCCGCCGCCAACGCCGGCCTCCTGGCGCCCGACGCCCGCGATCCAGCCTTCGGTCCGGCGAACGCCAAGGTCACGGTGATCGAATTCTTCGACTTCCGCTGCCCCGGCTGCAAGGCCGTGGCCCACGACTATCGCGCCCTGATGGCCGCCCATCCGGAGGTCCGCTTCGTCTTCAAGGACTGGCCCATCCTGGACCGCGGCGACGACATCACCTCCCAGTACGCCGCTCGCGCCGCCCTCGCCGCGCACCAGCAGGGCAAGTATCTGGAGGTCTATGACGCCCTGATGACCGAGCGGGCGCTGTCGATCGAAGCAATCGACGCCATCCTGGCGGCGCATGGCGTGGACATGGCCCGCGCCAAGGCCGCGATCGCCGCGCCCGACACCACCCGCCACATCGCCGACATCCACACCACGGCCGCCGCCCTGCGCCTGCGCGGCACGCCGACCTTCTTCGTCAACGGCAAGGCCAGCCCCGGCATCGACCCGGCCGAGATCGGCAAACTGATCGAAGCGGCGAAGCGCTGACCAACCTGCGGCCGAGGCTTCAGGCCTCGGCCAAACTCATCTGCCCGCCGATCCATTCGACGCCGGCGTGACGCAGGGCGTCATTGGCCGCTGTCTCGTCGCCCAGCGCCTGCTCGGCGCGGTAGAGGACGTAATAGCTGTAGGGATCGTACGGCCAATCCTTCAGCAGCTCGCCGATCTTGGCCTTGGCCCCCGCCGCATCGCCGGACGCCAGCATGGCGGCGGCCAGGCTTCGGCGCGTCGGATACCAGATCATCGGCGGATCGCCGCCCTCGGGCGCCATGGCCTGGATCGCCGCCGCCCGGCCATAGGCGGCGATGGCGGCGGGATAGTCTTGATCGATCATGGCCGCGCGGCCTTCTAGCACATTCTGGAACAGTTCGGCGAAACCGGTCTGACGATCCGCCATCGGGCCCTTGAACGCCTTGTCCGCCAGCAGGCCGGCGATGGCCTGGGCCTCGACCCGAACGGCCGCCGCATCGCCGCGCCGCGCCGCCGCCTCGCCCCGTGCATAGCGCCAACCGACCCGCATCAGCGGACGGCCCACGTCTGGTTCGGCCAGCGCCGCGACTTGGGCGTCCGATCCGAACCGGCCGTAAAGCGCATAGGCGTCCGCCGCCATAACCTGACGATAGACGACATAGCCGTCCTCGCCCGCCTCGGGCGGTCCCGCCAGCTGCGGATAGGTCGCCATATACCAGTCGGCCAGCTCCAGCCCTCGCTCGGCCCCGCCCGCCATCAAGGCGCCGCCCATGCCGAAATGGATGTTGTGAGCATGCAGCCGCATGCCGCGAATGCCGCCTGGCGGGCCGACCAGTTGGTCGTAGCTCTTGTCCAGCGCCACGGCGTTGACGTTGGACATCATCGCATCCTTGTAGCGCCCGACCCGATAGAAGGTGTGCGACGGCATGTGCACCAGATGGCTGGCGCCCGGCGCCAGCAGGGCCAGCCGCTCGCCATAGGCCAGCGCCCTGTGCGGATCGTCCGACCATTCGGTCAGGTGGATGTACAGGTGAATGGCGCCCGGATCGTTCGCCTTGACCGTCAGGGCGTGTTCCAGGATCGCCATGGCGCGGGTGACGGCCGGATCGGTCGCCTTGCCGTCCTTGTCCCACCATTCGCCCTCGGGCTGGAGCATCCAGGCGTCGGCGGTGATCGAGGCAACCGATACGTCGTCGGCATGGCGCTTTGCAATCCGGTCCATGGCGCGGGCGTAACGCAGGGCGCGGGTCTTCTCCTTGCCGGAATAGCGCTGGATCATGGCGTCGATCATCTGGCGCTGCATCGGCGTGGCGTCACGGGCCAGACGCCGCGCGTCACGGGCGACGCGAAGGCCTGTGGCGATCGATTCGGGATCGCCGCCGCCGCCGTTCAGGTTCGGCCCGATCGCCCAAGCCTCGCCCCAGGCGCACATGCCGCACGACGGGTCCAACTGCCTCGCCTTCCTGAACGCCCGCACCGATTCCGAATGCTCGAACGCCCAGCGCAGTCGCACGCCATGGTCGAACCAGGCTTGAGCCTCGGGGTTCTTCGTATCGACCGCGAAACCTTCGTCGCCGAAGCCTGGGGCCATGACCATGTCGCGTGTCGGCTGGACATCGCCGACGGCGCCGACCCGGCCGCAGACCTGCGGATTGGTGATCAGGGCCAGGGTCGCCGCCGTCGCTGTGGCGTCGGCGACTGCCACGGGCGCAATCAAACAGGCGACCGAAACTGTCGCGACCCACAGACTCTTGCGCATCGTCGCCCCTCCCCCTCTGGTGACCAGTGTGCGCTCAAATCGTCGGCTCGCCAATCACCCCATCAGTGCATGGTGACGGGCAAGGTGTCTTGCGCCCGCCCGTCGCCGGCCGGCGCCGCAATCCCAAGCATCCGCGCTAGGAAGGGCTGCACATCGACACTGTCCATATCCTTCAGCCGACGCCCGGCGACCATGCCCGGCCCGTGGGCGATGAAGATCGCCGCCATCTCCGGCGCCTGATTGTCATAACCGTGGGCGCCGCCCACCCGTGTCACGGGCCGATCCCGCGTCGCCGTCAACCAGCCAGTCTCGACCAGACAGACGATCTGCGCCACGCGCGGGTTGGATCCATAGACCAGCCGCGCCGGCACATCGGCCTTGTTCCAGCATTCCATATGCGGATGGCGTCCGACCAGCTTCTGCTGCACCTCGGCCTCCCGGCCCGGCGCCGGATCGGCGGTCAGGACCGCTCCGCCATAGCCGATCTTCAGCGCAGCCGGATCGATGATGTCGTCGATCCACACGACCCGATCCGGCGAGGTCGCGGCCATGCCGTGATCCGACACCACGACCAGCATTGTGCGTTCATAAAGCCCCCTCGCCTTCAGCCCCTCGATCAACCGTGCCATCGAGGCGTCCACCGATGCGGCGGCGGCGCGCGTCTCGGCTGAATCAGGGCCGTTGCGATGACCGGCGGTATCGACGATGTCGAAATAGAGCGTCTCCAGCTTCGGTCGCTGATCCAACGGCAGGTCCAGCCACGACAGCAGACGATCCACGCGCGCATCGCCCGGCATTCCCTGGTCGAACGGCGCCCACTGGCTGGGCCTTACGCCGTGGATCTCGACCTCCGATCCCGGCCAGAACATGGTGCCGGTGCGCACGCCGGCCTTTTCGGCCGTGACCCAGATCGGCTCGCCCTGATCCCAGAAGCCGCTTTCCTTGCTGGCCATGGTGAAGGCGCCCAGCTGCGCGTCGGTGAACCGGTTGCCGACCACCCCGTGATGGTCCGGGTGCAGTCCCGTCACCAGCGTATAGTGGTTGGGGAAGGTCACGCTGGGGAACGACGGCCGCATCGACCCGAACGCGCCGCCGGCGACCAGTCCATCCAGCACCGGCGTCTGCCCCTTGCCCAGATAGTCCGGCGAGAAGCCGTCGATCGACACCAGGATGACCAGATCGGGACGGGTCGTCTGCGCGGCCTGCTCGACAATCGGAGATGTAAGGGCGGATTGCGGGGCCCCGGCGCAGGACGCGACGGCGAAGGCAGCGGCCACGGCCAGGCTGGCGGCGACGAAACGAGACATGAACTTACTCCAAGGCGACTCTGAACCATTGCCTAAACTTAATGGACGACAGCCACGCGACGGCTTGTGCGACCGGCGTTCACTCGCCAAGCTTGGCGTATGGAAACCGTCATCGACATTCGCGGCCTGACCAAGACCTACGGGACGGTAAAAGCCTTGGACGGCCTGACCTTGTCGATCCCGCGCGGCGGGGTCTACGGCATTCTGGGTCCCAATGGTGCGGGCAAATCGACGCTGTTTCGCACCCTGTTGGGTCTGATTCGTCCGACCGAGGGCGAGGCCACGGTGATGGGCGGTCGGATCGGCGATCCGGCCTCGATGCGTCGCATGGGCTCGATGATCGAGACGCCGCGCTTTCCGCCGTTCATGACCGCCCGCCAGGTGCTGGAATGGCTGGCCCGCGCCCATGGCGGCGTGTCCTCGGCCGAGATCGACAACTGGCTGGAACGCGTCGGCCTGACCGAGGCCGCCAACCGCCGCGTGAAGGGTTTTTCCGTCGGCATGCTGCAACGCCTAGGCGTCGCCGCCGCCCTGATGACTAAGCCGGACCTGGTCATCCTGGATGAACCGACAAGCGGCATGGATCCGCCCGGCATCCAGGAGATGCGCGCCCTGATCCGCAGCCTGGCCGACCATGACGGCGTCACCGTCATCCTGGCCAGCCACCAGCTTCAGGAGGTCCAGCGCGTCTGCGACCGCGTCGCCATCTTCAACAAGGGCAAGGTGATCACCGAGGGCCGCGTCTCCGACCTGACCGCCTCGGGCGAGCGTCTGCGCCTGTCGGTCACGCCGTTGGCGAAGGCCATGTCCGTGCTGGGCGACCGCGCGACGCTGGAGGGCGATGCACTTGTGGCCGCCCTGCCGCGTGGCGAAGCCGCCGCCGCCATCAAGGCTCTGGTCGAGGGCGGAGTCGATATCGAAGAAGCCCGCTGGATCGGCGCGGACCTGGAAGATGTCTTCATGAGCGAAACCGGCTGGACCGGCGTGCAGGAGCAAAACCGTGCTGGCTGACGCGATCCGTTCCGAAACCTACCGCCTATCCAAGAACCGCACCGCCCTGTTCTGGAGCGTGCTGTTCATCCCGATCATGGGCGTAATCCTCGCCACCCTGGGCTTCGTCGTCGCCAAGGCCAATGAGGCCAAGCTGGCGGGCAAGCTGCCACCGGACATGATGAAGGGCGGCCCGCTCGATCTGGGGATGGCCCTGGTCAAGAGCGCGGGCGACTTCGCCAATCCCGCGATCCTGATGTTCGTCCTGATCGGTGCAGCCACCATCTATGCCGGCGACTATCGGTGGGAGACCTGGCGGCTGATCAGCGCGCGCAACACCCGGCCGAACCTGCTGACCGGCAAGGTCGCGGTCGTAGGTCTGGTGATCGTGCTGGCGACCATCGCCGCCCTGATCTCCGACGTGATCGCCAGTGTAATCCAGGCGGCGGTGTTCGGCCGCCCCCTGACCTTCTCAATGACTGGCGCAGCCGCGACGGACTTCGGCCTGCTGACCCTGACCTCCTGGGCGCGCATCCTGCAGTTCACCATGCTCGGCCTTCTGGCCGCCGTGGTGACCCGCTCATTGCTTGCGGCCCTGTTCGCACCGCTGGTGATCGGCGTGGCCCAGTTCTTCCTGCCGCAACTGCTGCTGCCGATGGGCGTGAGGCCGGACGGCTGGCTTCTGCCCCTGCTGTCGCCCGGCATGGCCACCGACCTGCTGAAGGCCGCCATCGAGGGCGGCGCATCGGCGGCGCAACTACCCGATCATGCCGTACTCAAGGGCGTTCTCAGCCTGGCCTTCTGGATCGGCGTCCCCTTCGCCGCCGCCGTCGCCTGGTTCAACCGCCAGGATTTGTCCAAGGAATAGGCGGCGACGGACTACGCGCGCCTTCCGCAACCAGCCAGCCGCGGAAGGCGTCTACAGCCGCGTCCTGGACGGCTGAAGCCGCTTTTCCATGAAGACGTCGGCGCGCACGTAGGGCGTGGGCCTTGGCGGCAGGTGAACGAAGCCGGCGCTTTCATACAGGGCGATCGCGGGTTTCAGGGCGCTGTTGGTTTCCAGATAGAGCCGGGCAGCGCCCGCTTGCCGCGCCGCCGCTTCGCAGGCCTCAAGCAGGCGTCGCGCCAGCCCCAAGCCACGCGCGGCGGGCGTGACCGTCATCTTGCAGACCTCCACCCCGTCATCGGTAGGAACCAGGGCGCAGCATCCCACGGCCTCACCATCCTTCTCCGCAATGAAGATACGCCCGCCCTTGTCAAGGAACACGCCCTGCGGATCATCGATCGCCAGACGATCCTTGGCCTCGATAGCGAAGCCGCCCTCGACCAGCCAGGCGGTGTTCAACTGCGCCCAGGCGGGGGCGTGATCGGGACGGAAATCGACGATGGCGACGGTCATTCAGACCTCATGTCCGGTTTCCACGCAAAGCAAAAGGGCGGTCGGATCGCTCCGACCGCCCTTCCGGCGTTTGGTCAAACGACCAAATCTTAGTCTTCGTCGTTGCCTTCGAAGGCCAGAACCGGACCGGAGTCCTTGCCCTTGGCTTCGACGTCGCGGTCGACGAACTCGATGACGGCCATCGGGGCGTTGTCGCCGTGGCGGAAGCCGGCCTTCATGATGCGGATATAGCCGCCGTTACGCTCGCTGTAGCGCGGGCCAAGCGTTTCGAACAACTTGCCGACTTGCGGCACGTCGCGAACCTGGCTGATGGCCTGACGACGCGCGTGCAGGTCGCCCTTCTTGGCGAGGGTGACCAGCTTCTCGACGAAGGGACGCAGTTCCTTCGCCTTGGGCAGGGTCGTGGTGATCTGCTCGTGCTTGATCAGCGAGGCGGCCATGTTGGCGAACATGGCGGTGCGGTGGCTGCTCGTGCGACCGAGTTTACGATGGGCGGCGCCGTGGCGCATCTGGGTCTCTCCTACTCCGGAACCGGTATCCTCAAGCGGACCTGGAACCGTAATCTTCTAACCGCCCCGACATTCTCCCGAAGGAGACGGGCGGAGGGTTGAACTTAGATCTGGTCGTCGAACTTCTTGGCCAGATCTTCGATGTTTTCGGGCGGCCAGTTCGGCACGTCCATGCCGAGGCTGAGGCCCATCGTCGTGAGAACTTCCTTGATCTCGTTCAACGACTTGCGGCCGAAGTTCGGGGTGCGAAGCATTTCGCCCTCGGTCTTCTGGATCAGGTCGCCGATGTAGACGATGTTGTCGTTCTTCAGGCAGTTGGCCGAACGAACCGACAGTTCCAGCTCGTCCACCTTCTTCAGCAGCGCCGGGTTGAAGGGCAGGTCGGGCTTGCCGTCCGACTGCTCGACAGCCTTCTTGGGCTCTTCGAAGGTGATGAAGATCTGGAGCTGGTCCTGCAGGATGCGCGCGGCGTAGGCCACAGCGTCAACCGGCGTGACCGCACCGTTGGTTTCGACTTCCAGCAACAGCTTGTCGTAGTCGAGCGACTGACCCTGACGGGTCGGCTCAACGCGGTAAGCCACCTTCTTGACCGGCGAATACAGGGCGTCGACGGCGATCAGGCCGATCGGCGCATCTTCCGGACGGTTCAGCTCGGCGGCGACGTAGCCCTTGCCGTTCTGGACGGTCAGTTCCATGCGCACCGATGCGCCGTCGTCCAGCGTGCAGATGACGTGGTCGGGGTTCAGAACCTCGATGTCCGCCGGCACGTCGATCTGGCCGGCCGTCACCGGACCGGGGCCCGTGGCGCGCAGGGTCATGCGCTTGGGGCCTTCGGCGTGCATACGCAGCGCCAGTTGCTTGATGTTCAGGACGATGTCGACCACGTCTTCGCGCACGCCTTCCAGCGACGAGAATTCATGAACGACGCCGTCGATCTGGATGGCCGTGACGGCTGCGCCTTGCAGCGAGGACAGCAGAACGCGACGGAGCGCGTTGCCGAGCGTCACGCCGAAGCCACGCTCGAGGGGTTCGGCCACCAGGCGCGCCTTGCGCTGGGCGTCGGAACCGATCTCGATCTGCGGCTTCTCGGGACGGATCAGCTCTTGCCAGTTTCTTTCGATCATTTTGTCCCTCGAACGGGTTTCGCCTGCTCCGGCCTTGTCGACGAGGCCATGATGGAGCGGACGGAGATTGGGGGTGCCTTAGAACGCTATCGCTTAGACGCGACGACGCTTGGGCGGACGGCAACCATTGTGCGGCATCGGCGTGACGTCGCGGATCGTCGTGATCGTCAGACCGACCGACTGCAGCGCGCGCAGGGCCGATTCACGGCCGGAGCCCGGACCCGAGACGTTCACTTCCAGCGTCTTCACGCCGTGTTCCTGGGCCTTCTTGCCAGCGTCTTCCGCAGCCATCTGAGCGGCGTAAGGGGTCGACTTACGCGAACCCTTGAAGCCCATGTGACCCGCCGAAGACCACGAGATCGCGTTGCCCTGGGCATCGGTGATCGTGATCATGGTGTTGTTGAACGAAGCATTCACGTGGGCGACGCCCGAGGTGATGTTCTTGCGCTCGCGCTTCTTTACGCGACCCGGTTCCTTGGCCATGTGTCTGTCTTACTTCTTCTTGCCGGCGATCGGCTTGGCGGGACCCTTGCGGGTGCGGGCGTTCGTGTGGGTGCGCTGACCGCGGACCGGCAGGCCCTTGCGGTGACGCAGGCCGCGATAGCAGGCCAGATCCATCAGACGCTTGATGTTCATCGACGTCTCGCGGCGCAGGTCGCCCTCGACGGTGTGATCCTTGTCGATCGTTTCGCGGATCGACAGGACTTCGGCGTCCGTCAGCTGGTTCACCCGGCGAGCGGGCTCGATGCCCACCTTCTCGGTGATGTCCTTGGCGGCGGCGGGGCCGATGCCATGGATATACTGAAGCGCGATCTCTACGCGCTTGTTGGTCGGGATGTTGACGCCAGCAATACGGGCCACGAAATTCTCCAGATACGCGTTAGTCAGACGCAACAAACGCTCCGGTTAACAAACCAGGAGCGTGGCGCCCTTCGCGGGAAGGCGCCCTTATACAGATGATTCACCGGGCGTCAACATCCGCTCCCGCGCGGCGCCGCTTCAGCGTGGCGGGCGGCCGAAATCGACGCCGACGGTGACCCGCTGGCCTTCGACGGGGCGACCGTCTTCGGTCGGGGGCTGAAAGCGGAAATAGCCCGACACTTGCAGGCCGGCCACGCCGAAGCCCAGGCCGGGGGGCGTCTCTTGAACGACGCGGCAACCGTCCAGCCGGCTGTCCAGACGAATGACGCAGGACAGTTCGACCCGGCCGTACCGGCTTCGGGCGCCCAGCGGGTGGTTGGCGCGAATCTGGCCGATGGTGGGGCCTGTGACCAGACGCGGTCCGGTCGAGCCGCTGCCGGGGCCGGATCCAGAGCCGACGCCGGATCCGCTGCCTGTCCCCTGCCCGCCCTGGCCGAAGCCGGGTTGCGGCGACGGCGCCGGCGCGACCCCGACGACGGGCGCGGGTTCCGGCGCCTTGACGGGCGGGGCGGGAACTTCGCGCGGGCGTTCCTTTGGCGGAGGCGGCGGCGTGTGAATGACTGACGGCGCAGCGGGGGCGCCGCCGCCCGTCGCGGGCGCCGGGGGTTCGTTGGAAATCGGCGGCGGCGGGTCGTAGAGAACGACCTCGAACGGCGGCGGCTCGACTACGGGCGTCGGCGCCGGCCCCCTCACCTGTCCCAGCCACAGGAACAAGCCGATTTCCGCGACGGCGACGCCGACGAATATCCCCGCCATGCGCCAGCGACGCAGGCGGGTCTTTTGGGGTTTAGGATCGTCCAACTCAGTCATCAGGCGATCAACGCCCGAAAACGCAAATCAGGCCAGGGCCTCGTCGATCGCCTTGGCGACGGACTCGATCGAGCCCATGCCGTCGGCTTCGGTCAACTTGCCCTGGGCTTCGTAGTAGGGAAGCAGAGGCGCGGTGTTGCGGTTATAGGCCTCGAGCCGGACCTTGAAGGATTCGGGATTGTCGTCTGGACGGCCCTGTTCGGCGAAGCGCTTGGCGATCCGTTCGGTCAGGGCGGCGTCGTCAACCTTCAGGCGGACGACGGCGTCGATCTGAACACCGCGCTTGGCCAGCATCTCGTCCAGCGCCTCGGCCTGGGCCACGGTGCGGGGGAAGCCGTCAAAGATGGCGCCGCCGGCGGCCTCGGCCTCCGTCAGGCGATCTTCGATCAGGGCGATGACGATCTCGTCGGTGACCAGATCGCCGCGCGCCAGCACGTCCTTGACCTTGAGCCCCAGCTCCGAGCCCGAGGCGATGGCCGCGCGCAGCATGTCGCCGGTGGAGAGCTGGACCATGCCCTTCTCTTCCACCAGCCGCTTGGCCTGAGTGCCCTTGCCCGCCGCCGGCGGTCCGAACAGGATCAAGTTCATGCTTCAGCCCTCCCCTGGGCGTCTGACAACCTAAGACTTAGCGGCGAACGGGCGTGGGAGCGCCGCGACCACCACGACCACGCAGCTTGGCCTTCTTGATCAGGCCTTCGTACTGGTGCGCCAGCAGTTGGGACTGGATCTGGGCCACAGTGTCCATGGTGACCGAGACGACGATCAAGATAGACGTTCCGCCAAAGTAGAGGCTGTTGCCGAACTGGCTGACGATGAACTCCGGCAGCAGGCAGACCGCAGTGATGTAGGCGGCGCCGATCACGGTCAGTCGGGTCAGGACATAGTCCAGATATTCCGCCGTGCGCTTGCCCGGACGGATGCCCGGCAGGAAGCCGCCGTATTTGCGCAGGTTCTCGGCCGTGTCTTCGGGATTGAAGGTGATCGAGGTGTAGAAGAAGCAGAAGAAGACGATCAGGGCGGCATACAGCGCCATGAACAACGGCTGGCCGTGCGTCAGCTGCGCCGTCACCAGAGGCAGCCAGCTCATCCAGCTGGGCAGGTCGGCGTTGGCCGTCATGGTCGCGACCGTAGTCGGCAGCATCAGCAGCGACGAGGCGAAGATCGGCGGGATCACACCGGCGGTGTTGACCTTCAGCGGCAGAAACGAACGCTCGCCTCCGGCCATGCGGTTGCCTTCCTGGCGCTTCGGATACTGGATCAAAAGACGGCGCTGGGCGCGCTCCATGAAGACGATGAAGACCACGGTGGCCACAGCCAGGATGGCGATGAACAGCAGCGCGAAGGCCGACATCTGACCTTGTTGGGCCAGGCCCAGCAGGCGAGCGATGGTGGACGGCAGAACGGCCACGATACCGGCGAAGATGATCAGCGAGATGCCGTTGCCGACGCCGCGCGCCGTCACCTGCTCACCCAGCCACATCAGGAACATGGTGCCGCCGGTCAGGGTCACGACCGTCGAGATGATGAAGAAGATTCCGGGGTTGTCGACCAGGCCGGCCGTGCTGTTCAGGCCCGCCGCGATGCCTAAGGACTGGGCCAGCGCCAGGAACACCGTCAGATAACGGGTGTACTGGTTCAGCTGCTTGCGGCCGCTTTCGCCGCCTTCCTTCTTCAGCTTCTCCCAGGGCGGATACACCGTGCCCATCAGCTGCACGATGATCGAGGCCGAGATGTAGGGCATCACGTTCAGCGCGAAGATGGCCATACGCTCGACCGCGCCGCCCGAGAACATGTTGAACATGTCCAGGATGCCGCGCTGACCGTCCGGGTTCTGGAAGAACTGCAGGAAGGCCTGCGAGTTGATGCCCGGGATCGGGACATAGGTGCCGATGCGATAGACCAGAAGCGCGCCCAGCGTGAACAGAAGGCGTTTATGCAGCTCGGTCGCTTTCGCGAACGAGCCCATATTCATATTGGCGGCGAGTTGTTCTGCGGCCGAAGCCATTATGCGTCCCCACGACTGATTGAGTCGTCAGATAGGCGGAAAGCGGCCCTCATGCGAGGGCCGCTTCCGTTCTTTCGTCGTCGCAGATGTAATCAGGTCACGACCTAATCGCCGCGACGACGCGTGACTTAGGCTTTGGCGGCGGTGCGCTTGGTGCGGGCCGAGATCTTGTTCTCGTCGCCGCGCGGCGCCTTGGGAGCCGGAGCCTTGCCCTTGGCGGCGTTGCGCTTCTCGACTCGCGCGGCGGCCTTGGCTTCGGCTTCGATGCGTTGTTCGACGACCGAGCCGCCAGCGGCCTCGATGGCCTTCTTGGCGCCGGCGGTGGCCGACCAAACGACCAGGTTCAGCGCTTGCTTCAGTTCGCCGGTGCCCAGCAGACGCACGCCGTCCTTGACGCGACGGATCACGCCGGCGGCGACCAGGGCGTCGCCCTTCAGTTCGGACTTGGCGTCCAGCTTGCCGGCGTCTACGGCGTCTTGCAGGCGCCACAGGTTCACTTCAGCCAGCTTCAGAGCATTGGCGTTGTTGAAGCCGCGCTTGGGCATACGCATGTACAGCGGCATTTGGCCGCCTTCGAAGCCGCCGATGGCGACGCCCGAACGCGACTTCTGACCCTTGACGCCACGGCCAGCGGTCTTGCCCTTGCCCGAACCGGGGCCACGGCCGACGCGCATGCGCTTCTTGTGGGCGCCTTCGTTGTCGCGGATTTCGTTCAGTTTCATGTGCCTGATCCTTTCGGGTGCTAGCGCCCGGACATCGTCCGGACTCGGCTTGGAAAAAATGAAGGGCCGCTGATAGGCGACCCTCTGGGTATTCGCAAGTGCAGAAACGCCCTCCCCCGGGTCCGGGAGAGGGCGAAACGGCTTACTTTTCGACGATCTCGGTCAAGTGGGCGACCTTGGCGATCATCCCGCGAACCGAAGGCGTGTCCTCCAGGGTCGATTCACGACCCAGGCGGTTCAGACCCAGGCCCACCAGGGTGGCGCGCTGGTCGTTCTTGCGGCGGATTGGCGAACCGGTCTGCTTGACGGTGAGGGTTTTTTTCTCAGCCATGACTTAGGACTCCACGGCTTCGGGCGCCGAGGCGCCGTCGTTGCGGCGGCCCATCAGATCCGCGACCTTCTTACCGCGCTTGGACGCGACTTGACGGGGCGAGGACTGGACCTTCAGCGCTTCGAACGTCGCGCGGATCATGTTGTAGGGGTTCGACGAACCGGTCGACTTGCCCACGACGTCCTGGACGCCGAGGGTTTCGAGCACGGCGCGCATCGGACCGCCCGCGATGACGCCGGTCCCGGGAGGGGCGGCGCGCATCATGATCTTACCTGCGCCCCAACGGCCGTTGCCGTCGTGATGCAGCGTGCGGTTCTCGCGCAGCGGAACGCGGATCATCGTCTTCTTGGCTTCTTCAGTCGCCTTGCGGATGGCTTCCGGCACTTCGCGCGCCTTGCCATGACCGAAGCCGACGCGACCCTTGCCGTCGCCGACGACCATCAGGGCTGCGAAGCTGAAGCGACGGCCGCCTTTGACGGTGGCGGCGACGCGGTTGATGTGCACCAGCTTCTCGACGATGTCGGAATCCGGACCATCAGCAGCGGGACCGTTGCGGTTGTCACGACGGTTGCGATCGTTGCCGCCGCCGCCGCGTTGGGGTTGTTGCGCCATCTGTCGCGTCCCTTAGAAGTTCAGGCCGGCTTCACGCGCGGCTTCCGCCAGCGCCTTCACCCGTCCATGATAGATGTACTCGCCACGGTCGAAGACGACGTCCTTGACGCCCTTCTCGATGGCGCGTTCGGCGATCAGCTTGCCGATCGCGGCGGCCGCAGCCGTGTCCGAACCGCGCTTGCCCTTTCCGCCTTCCAGCGACGAGGCAGCCACGACGGTCACGCCCTGGGCGTCGTCGATGATCTGGGCCGAGATGTTCTTGTCCGAACGGTAGACCGACAGACGCAGACGACCGTTGGCGACAGCCTTCAGGCGGCGACGCGTGCGCTCCGAGCGACGCTTGGCTTGTTGTCGAAGAGAAAGAGCCATGACTTACTTCTTCTTGCCTTCCTTGCGACGGACCTTCTCGCCCGCGTAACGGACGCCCTTGCCCTTGTAGGGCTCCGGCGGACGCAGCTTGCGGATGACCGAGGCGATCTGACCGACGGCTTGCTTGTCAGCGCCCGAGATCTTGATCTCGGTCTGCTTCGGCACAGCGAAGCTGACGCCGGCCGGCGGAGCGATATCGACTTCGTGCGAGAAGCCGAGTTGCAGCGAAAGGGCGTCGCCCTTCATCGCGGCGCGGTAACCCACGCCGACCAGCTCCAGCGACTTTTCGAAGCCCGTGGTGACGCCGACGACCATGTTGTCGACCAGGGTGCGCGACAGACCCCACATCGCGCGAGCGCGAGGCGTGTCCGAACGCGGAGTCAGCGACAGTTCGTCGCCTTCCTGCTTGACTTCGATCTCGTCGGCGACGGTCCAGGCGCTCTCGCCCTTGGGTCCCTTGACGGTGACGTTCTGGCCGTCGAGCGTGACAGTCACGCCCTTCGGCACGGCGATGGTTTTCTTGCCAATACGGGACATATCAGTAGACCCTGCAGAGGACTTCGCCGCCGACGTTAGCGTCGCGGGCGGAAGCGTCGGACATGACGCCCTTCGAAGTCGAGAGGATCGAGATGCCGAGGCCGTTCTTGACGGGCTTCAGATCGCCGATCGCCGAATAGACGCGGCGGCCCGGCTTGGACACGCGCGCGATCTCGGCGATGACGGGCTGACCGTCGAAGTACTTCAGCTCGATCTCGAACTGCGGAAACTCACCCGGGTTCTGAACCAGGTTGTAGCCGCGGATGTAGCCTTCGTCCTGCAGCACGTCGAGGACGCGCTGGCGCAGACGGGAAGCCGGGGTCAGCACCTTGGAACGCTTGCGGGTCGCCGCGTTCTTGATGCGAGCGATCATGTCGCTCAGGGGATCGTTGATCATCATGTCTGTTCGCTCCCCTTACCAGCTGGACTTCGTCAGGCCGGGAATCTGGCCCAGGTTGCCCAGTTCACGCAGCGCAATCCGGCTCATCTTGAGCTTGCGGTAGAACGCCCGCGGACGACCCGTCACTTCGCAGCGGTTGCGAATGCGGCTCGGCGCAGAGTTGCGCGGCAGTTCGGCCAGCTTCAGGCGCGCGTCGAAGCGCTCCTCCAGCGGCAGGTTTTCGTCGTTGGCGGTCGCCTTGAGGGCGGCCCGCTTCGCGGCATACTTCGCAACCAGGGCCTTGACGGCTTCATTGCGGTTTACGGCGCTTTTCTTAGCCATTGTGCTCTTCCCTTCCCGCTCAGTTCTTCACGAACGGGAACTTGAACTCGGTGAGGAGAGCCTTGGCTTCCTCATCGGTCTTGGCCGTGGTGCAGACGACAATGTCCATGCCCCACATCTGATCGATCTGGTCGTAGTTGATCTCCGGGAACACGATGTGCTCCTTCAGACCCGTGGCGTAGTTGCCGCGACCATCGAAGGACGTGCCCTTCAGACCACGGAAATCCTTCACGCGCGGCAGCGCGATGGTGATGAACCGGTCCAGGAACTCGTACATCTGGTCGCCACGCAGGGTGACCTTGCCGCCGATGACCATGCCTTCGCGCAGCTTGAAGCCGGCGATGGAGTTACGGGCCTTGGTGGCGACGGCCTTCTGGCCGGCGATGGCGGTCAGATCCTTGAGGGCGGTGTTCGCCTTCTTGGAGTCTGCGACAGCTTCGCCGATGCCCATGTTCAGGACGATCTTGTCCAGCTTGGGCACCTGCATTTCGTTCGTGTAGCCGAACTTTTCTTTCATCACCTGGCGGATGCGAGCGTGATACTCGTCCTTGAGGCGCGGGGTGTACTTCTCGGTAGCCATCAGATGACGTCTCCCGTCGTTTTGGCGATGCGGACTTTCTTGTCCCCATCGATCTTGAAGCCGACGCGGGTCGCCTTGCCGTTGGCGTCGGCGATCGCGACGTTCGACAGGTGAAGCGAGGCTTCCTTGTTCTTGATGCCGCCCTGCGGGTCAGCCTGGCTCGGGCGCGTGTGGCGCTGAACCATGTTGACGCCTTCGACGAGGACGCGGTTTTCGGTGGGCAGGACCTTCAGCACGTTGCCCGTGCGGCCCTTGTCCTTGCCGGTGAGGACGACGACGCGGTCGCCCTTCTTGATCTTGGCGGCCATGTTACAGGACCTCCGGAGCCAGCGAGATGATCTTCATGTGGTTCTTGGCGCGCAGTTCGCGAGGAACCGGGCCAAAGATCCGCGTGCCGACAGGCTCGTTCTGCTTGTTGACGATGACGGCGGCCGACTTGTCAAAGCGGATGACCGAGCCGTCCTTGCGTTGGATGTCCTTGGCGGTGCGCACGACGATGGCGCGAACGACGTCGCCCTTCTTCACGCGGCCGCGCGGGATGGCTTCCTTCACGGAGGCGACGATTGTGTCGCCGATCGAGGCGTAGCGGCGCTTGGAGCCGCCCAACACCTTGATGCACATGACCCGGCGGGCGCCCGAATTATCGGCCACTTCCAGGTTAGTTTGCATCTGGATCATAAGATCAGATCCTTCTGATTACGAGGCGGAGGCGTTGGAAAGGACTTCCCAGCGCTTCAGTTTGGACTTGGGGGCGCACTCGACGATGCGAGCGATGTCGCCGACCTTGAGCGCGTTGGCTTCGTCGTGCGCGTGGTACTTCTTGGACGACCGGACGGTCTTCTTCAGAAGCGGGTGAAGCAGGGTGCGCTCCACCTTCACAACGACAGTCTTCTCGCCCTTGTCGGACACGACCACGCCTTCAAGAATTCGCTTGGGCATATTCGTTTCCTTACGAGGCCGCACGCTTCTCGCGCAGAAGCGTCGAGATGCGAGCGATGTCTTTGCGGACTTCACCAACGCGGTGAGTCTTTTCCATTTGGCCGGTGGCCGCCTGGAAGCGCAGGTTGAACTGTTCCTTCTTGAGCTTCAGCAGCTCGTCGGACAGTTGGTCGGTCGTTTGCGACCGCAGATCGGCGATCTTGGTCATTAGGCGGCAGCCTCCACATGCGCGACGCCGGCGTCGATACGGGTCACGACCTTGGTGCGGACCGGCAGCTTGGCGGCGCCGAGACGGAGTGCTTCGCGGGCGACATCGTCCGGCACGCCGTCGATTTCAAACAGGATACGGCCCGGGTGGCAACGCGCGGCCCAGTGGTCCACGGCGCCCTTGCCCTTACCCATCCGGACTTCGGCGGGCTTGCCCGTGACGGGCAGGTCGGGGAAGACGCGGATCCAGACGCGGCCCTGGCGCTTCATCTGGCGAGTGATCGCGCGGCGAGCCGCTTCGATCTGGCGCGCGGTGATGCGTTCCGGCTCCAGCGTCTTCAGGCCATACGACCCGAAGTTCAGCGAGAAACCGCCCTTGGCCGAGCCATGGATCCGGCCCTTGAAGGCCTTGCGGTATTTGGTCTTCTTCGGTTGCAACATGACTTAGTTCTCACGTCCCCGGTCGCGACGCGGACCGCGGTCGCCACGGGGGCCGCCGCGTTCGCGGCCTTCGTTCGAGGACGGACCCGAAGCTTCCTGGGCCCAACGCTTGTCCTGCGCCATGGGATCGTGCTCCAGCACTTCACCCTTAAAGACCCAGACCTTCACGCCGATGATGCCGTAGGTCGTCTTGGCTTCGTAGAAGCCATAGTCGATGTCGGCGCGCAGCGTGTGAAGCGGCACTCGACCTTCGCGGTACCATTCCATACGCGCGATTTCGGCGCCGCCCAGACGACCCGAGACATTCATACGAATGCCCTTGGCGCCCAGACGCATGGCCGACTGCATCGAACGCTTCATGGCGCGACGGAAGGCCACGCGGCGCTCCAGCTGCTGCGCGATGTTCTCGGCGATCAGCTGCGCATCGGTTTCCGGCTTGCGGACTTCGATGATGTTCAGGTGAACTTCACCCTCGGTGCGCGCCGAGATGTCCTTGCGGAGCTTCTCGATGTCAGCACCCTTCTTGCCGATCACGACACCCGGACGGGCGGCGTAGATGGTGATGCGGCACTTCTTGTGCGGGCGCTCGATGATGATGCGCGACACGCCGGCGGCGGCCAGGCGTTCCCGCAGCCACTCGCGCAGCTTCAGGTCCTGGTGCAGCAGGCGGGAATAGTCGGCGCCGGCGGCGAACCAGCGGCTGTCCCACGTGCGGTTCACGCCGAGGCGCAGACCGACCGGATTGATTTTCTGTCCCATCAGGCGGCCTCGCCGGCTTCACGGACCACGATGGTGATCTCGCTGAACGGTTTCAGGATGCGCGACGAACGACCGCGAGCACGGCTCGCGAAACGCTTCATCACCAGGTTCTTGCCCACGAAGGCCTCGGCGACGACCAGATTGTCGATATCGAGGTTGTGGTTGTTCTCGGCGTTCGAGATCGCCGAATACAGGACCTTGCGGACGTCGCCAGCGATGCGCTTACGGCTGAATTCCAGCTCGTTCAGCGCCTTCTGGACCGGCATGCCGCGGATCGAAGCGGCGACCAGGTTCAGCTTTTGCGGGCTGATACGCACGTTGACCAGCTTTGCGCGGGCCTCGGTCGGGGCGACCCGACGCTCGTTTTTTGTCTGGGCCATCGGTTACTTCCTTTTGGCCTTCTTGTCCGCCGCGTGACCCGGGAAGTTCCGGGTCGGGGCGAACTCGCCGAGCTTCATGCCGACCATCTCTTCCGAGACCGACACGGGCACGTGCTTCTGACCGTTATGGACGCCGAACGTCAGACCGACGAACTGCGGCAGGATGGTGGAGCGGCGCGACCAGGTCTTGATCACGTCCTTGCGGCCCGACGATTGAACGGCGTCGGCCTTCTTGAGCAGATACCCGTCGACAAACGGGCCTTTCCAGGAGGAGCGGGCCATTCTTAGCGAGCCTTCTTAACGTGGCGGGTACGGATGATGTACTTGTCCGTAGCCTTGTTCTTGCGGGTACGAGTGCCCTTGGTGTCCTTACCCCACGGCGTGACGGGGGTACGACCACCAGAGGTCCGGCCTTCACCACCACCATGCGGGTGGTCGATCGGGTTCATGGCGACGCCGCGAACGTGCGGACGCCAGCCCATGTGACGCTTACGACCGGCCTTGCCCAGGTTCTGGTTCATGTGGTCGGGGTTCGAAACCGCGCCCACCGTGGCGATGCAGCCGTCCAGGACCATGCGCAGTTCGCCCGAGCCGAGACGGATCTGGGCGTAGCCCTGATCGCGACCGACCAGCTGGGCGTAGGCGCCGGCCGAACGGGCCAGCTGGGCGCCCTTGCCCGGCTTCATTTCGATGTTGTGGATGATCGTACCCACCGGCATCGAACGGAGCGGCATGGCGTTGCCCGGCTTTACGTCGGTCTTTTCGCCCGCCACGATCGTGTCGCCCGCCTTAAGGCGTTGCGGCGCGATGATGTAGGTCTTTTCACCGTCCTCGTAGGTCACGAGCGCGATGAAGGCCGTGCGGTTCGGATCGTATTCCAGACGCACGACCGTGCCGACCATGTCCCACTTGCGACGCTTGAAGTCGATCTTGCGGTACAGGGTCTTGGCGCCGCCGCCACGGAAGCGGACCGCGATGCGACCACCCTGCCCGCGTCCGCCCGACTTGGTCAGGCCTTCGGTCAGCGACTTTTCCGGACGGCCCTTGTGGAGTTCCGAACGGTCAACCAGCACGAGGGCGCGACGGCCCGGCGAGGTCGGATTGTAATGTTTCAAGGCCATCTGATCAGAGCCCCGTGGTGACGTCGATCGACTGGCCGTCAGCCAGCGTCACGATCGCTTTTTTGATGTCGACCCGGCGACCCAGGATACCCCGGAAGCGCTTGGTCTTGCCCTTTTGAACCAGGGTGTTGACCTTCAGGACGTTGACTTTGAACAGGCTTTCGACCGCAGCGGCGATCTCGTCCTTGGTCGCTGTGTCGGCGACGCGGAAGACGACCTTGTTCTGCTCGGACAGGATCGTGGCCTTTTCGGTGATCACCGGAGCCAGGATGGTGTCGTAGTGCTTGGCGGTAGGTTGAGCGGCCATTACGCGGCTTCCTTATCGCTGAAGCGGGCTTCGATGGCCTCGATGGCGGCCTTCGTCAGCACCAGCTTGTCAGCCCGCAGGATGTCATAGACGTTCAGGCCGGCGTTCGGCAGCACGTCGATGTGCGGGATGTTGCGTGCGGCCAGGCCGAAGTTCGTATCGACTTCGGGACCCGCGATGATCAGAGCCTTGGTCCAGCCCAGCTTGCCGAGCGTTTCACGCAGCGAAGCGGTCTTGGCTTCCTTCACCGAGACGGTGTCGACCACGATCAGGTCGCCCGACTTGGCCTTGGAGGACAGGGCGTGACGCAGAGCCAGGGCGCGAATCTTCTTCGGCAGCGAGAAGCCGTGATCGCGAACGATCGGGCCGAAGGCGCGCGAACCGCCGACGAACTGCGGTGCACGGCGCGAACCGTGACGAGCGCCGCCGGTGCCCTTTTGCTTGTACATCTTCTTACCCGTACGAGAGTTCTCGTTGCGGGTTTGAACCTTGTGCGTACCGGCGCGGCGCTTGGCCAGTTGCCAGTTGACGGTGCGGGCCAGGATGTCGCCGCGGATGTCGGAGATGCCGAAGACGGCGTCCGACAGTTCCACGTCGCCAGCAGCCTTGCCGTCGAGTTGGATGACAGAGAGTTTCATTACGCTTCACCGCCTTCGGTCGCTTCGACGGGGGCTTCTTCAGCCGGGGTCGAGGCGGGTTGAGCAGCAGACTTGCTCGACTTCAGCGCGCCGGGGAACGGAGCGTCGGCCGGGCGAGCCTTCTTGATGGCGTCGCGAACCTTGACGTAGCTGCCGTCGTGACCGGGGACAGCGCCCTTGATCAGGATCAGGCCACGCTCGGCGTCCACGCGGACGACGGTCAGGTTCTGGGTGGTGACGGTTTCGGTGCCGTAGTGGCCGGCCATCTTCTTGCCGGGGAACGTGCGACCCGGGTCCTGACGGTTACCCGTCGAACCGTGCGAACGGTGCGAGACCGAAACGCCGTGGGTGGCGCGAAGGCCGCCGAAGTTCCAGCGCTTCATGGCGCCGGCGAAACCCTTACCGATGGTCTCGCCCTGGATGTCGACCTTCTGGCCCACCAGGAAGTGTTCGGCCGACAGTTCGGCGCCCACGTCCAGCAGACCGTCCGCATCGACGCGGAACTCGGTCACATAAGCTTTCGGTTCGACTTCCGCCTTGGCGAAGGTCTCGCGTTGAGCCTTGTTGGTGTTCTTAGCCTTCTTCGTGCCAGCGCCCAGCTGGAGAGCGACGTAGCCGTCACGCTCCTGGGTACGTTGGCCGACGACTTGGCAGCCGTCGAGCTGCAGCACAGTGACCGGTACGTGCGCGCCGTCATCGGCGAACACGCGGGTCATGCCCAGCTTCTTGGCGATCACGCCCGTGCGCATCGGATCCCGCCTCTTTCTACTTTAAATCTTGATCTCGACGTCCACGCCGGCGGACAGGTCGAGCTTCATGAGCGCGTCCACGGTCTGCGGGGTGGGGTCGACGATGTCGAGCACGCGTTTGTGCGTGCGGATTTCAAACTGCTCACGCGACTTCTTATCGACGTGCGGAGAGCGGTTCACGGTGAACTTCTCGATCAGGGTCGGCAGCGGAATCGGACCGCGAACGGTCGCGCCGGTGCGCTTGGC
The DNA here is from genome assembly GCF_058790795.1 of Brevundimonas sp. EU05-FHT14B07. NCBI lineage: Bacteria > Pseudomonadati > Pseudomonadota > Alphaproteobacteria > Caulobacterales > Caulobacteraceae > Brevundimonas > Brevundimonas sp. EU05-FHT14B07. Next base: position 7,783 of record NZ_JBYTCZ010000003.1, on the reverse strand, counting down.
GGTATTAACGATCTCGCGCGTCGAAAAATCGAGGACGCGGTGATCAAAGGCCTTGAGCCTGATGCGGATGCTTTGATCCATATCGGTGCTTACTTCCAATGCGGTCGGAGGACCGCGTCCCTGTGAACCATTTCAAAGACCGAAGGCCTTCGGGCAAAAAGCCCTCAGGGAACGCAAATCCGCAAAAACGATCGGCCCACGCAGTTGCCCGCGAAGGCCGTTGATATCCCAAGAAGCTGCAAAGAACAGTGACTTAGGTCGTTCTTGCGAACCGCGTTTGCAGCGAACTGCACAGCCGGTCCAACAAGAGTGGTGGCTTATGCCTATCGATTCTGATTTCGTCAAGCGCGCAAACCCGGGCTGACACAGGATTTCGACGCGGTCTTCCCCGAGGGCTGCGCACGGCGCGACGACACATTCGGCGGCGACGTCGGCGCGTTGGACGCCTCTTTATAGTGCATGAGCGCGACGGGGAGGCGCGATTAACGAATTGCCCCACAGATCGCCAGGTCGTGACACATTCTGGCCGCAACGCGTGGCTGTTGCGCAACAACCTTGCCATCCCAGGCCAATCGAACGTCGGTTTATTGCTCCGCTTCGTCTTAGCCTGATAGCAGCGCCCCTCCCCGGACCCCCATCCGGATGCAGACTGCTAAGGACAAAAGAAAAATGAAGACGATCCTCCTCGCCACGGCCTCCGCCGCCGCCCTGTTCGCCGCCCCGGCCTTCGCCCAAGACGCCATCGGTTCGGTCGGCGTGACCTATTCCAACCCGTCGATCGAAGTCGCCGGCGACGACATCGACGCCGACGTCTGGACCGTTGACGGCTCGGTCGCCCTGCCGGCCCAGGACTGGACCGTGACGCTGAACGGCGCGATCGACTACACCAAGGCCTTTGGCGAAGAAGACGTCACCGGCGCCGCCGCTGCTCACCTGACCAAGATGTGGTCCTCCGACGTCCGCGCCGGCGCCTTCGTCGCCGCCAACGGCATCGGCAGCGGCAACGAGCCGATCTGGACCGTCGGCGCAGAAGCGCAGAAGTATCTGTCAAACGCCACCCTGACCGGCCAAGTCGCCTACACGACCGCTGACAACGTGGACGCCGACATCTGGACCGTCGGCGCCGACGCCGCCTTCTACGTCATGCCGAACCTGCGCCTGAACGCGGGCGTCGCCTACAACAACGTCGACTTCTCGGGCGGCGACACCGACGCCTGGACCTACGGCGTGGGCGCCGAATACGAGTTCGAGAACACCCCGTTCTCGCTGGGCGCCGCCTACACCCGCGCCGACATCGATTCCCTGGACGTCGACACCTGGTCGGTCGGCCTGCGCTATTCGTTCGGCGGCGGTCTGCAAGCGCGTGACCGCACCGGCGCCAACCTGGGCGTCTCGGCCATCTCCAGCGTCCTGAGCGTCTTCTAAGCGTCTCGGACCTGATCCATGCGAAGAGCCCCGGCGGAGCGATCCGCCGGGGCTTTTTGTTTGGCCGGAAAAGACCCCCGGGGTTCCACGACCGGGGGCCTTCTCGTCGCTCGGGTCTTACTGCCCGATCTGCAGGGTTCCCGATCCGACGACGGAACGAGAAACCGATCCCGTGGCCGAGGCGACGCGGACGCTGCCCGATCCGGCGATCGCCACGTCCAGGTCGCGCGTGGCGCCGTCGTAGCGCACATCGCCGGAACCGCCGATGGCGACCGACAGCTTGTCCATTCGGCCCTGCCGCACGTTCACACCGCCCGAGCCGCCGATGGACAGTTCGCTGCGTCCGCCGGCGCTGGCCACCTCGACATTGCCCGATCCGCCTACGGCCGCTTTTAGGGTTCCGGTCGCTCCGGCGGAAATGGAGCCCGATCCGCCGACGCTGGCGTCCAGCGATCGAGACGTGCCCGCGCGGATCGCGCCCGAGCCGCCGAGTCCCAGTTCCAGATCGCCGTCCACATTGGCCACGTTCCAGTTGCCGCAGCCGCCGTTGTCCAACTCGACCGATCTCGCGCCGCGTCCGACCGAGCCGAAGACCGCGCCGCTGGCGCTGACGTCAACGGCGCGCGGCGTGCGCACGACGATCAGCGGCGCGTCTTCCAGGCGGATCCGCCCCAGGTCGCGCACCTCAACGGTCGCGCCCTGCCCCGGCTGGCCCGCATCGCTGCGGCCGGAGTTGCAGCCGCGAATGGCGCTGCTGCCGCCCCACATGCCGTTGCGGCGCAGGCCGCCGTCGATCTTCACGTCATTGCCGTCGCGGCGAACCTGGATGGCCGGCAGACGCGTTTGGCCTTGCGTGACCTCGACGCCGATATCCTGACGATCCTCGACGATGACCACCACACGGGCGACGGCGTTGCGGATCTCGACCTCGGCGGCCGAAGCGGGCGCCACGACAAACCCGGTCAGGGTGGAGACGGCCGCGGCGGCGATCAGTGCGGTTTTCATGAGCGTTTTCCCTTCCCGGATGTGAGGAGCCCGGTTCTGAAGAGAAGGTGCGCGCCGCCCGCGCCCAAGTCATTTTAACTCGAGGTCATGAACTCGAATTAACGCCCCGAGCTTATGACGTAGCGTTCAGCGCGCCCGCGCCGTCAGCCGCGCCGATCTCCGGCTCGAAGTCGCGCTCGAAGTTGGCGATCTTGCTTTTCATCGCGCCCGCCTTCTTCAGCACCAGCGACGCGGCCCAGCGCGCCGCCAGCTCCGGCGTCGTCATGCCGTCGGTGAAGCGCGGCCGCCCGCCCCGGCTGCGGATCACCGCATTGGTGAACAGCGCGCCGTTGCGGAACCGCGACGGCCAGGTCTGGAAATCCATCGACAGGCTGACGCAGAAGCGGTCCAGATTCTCCACCCGGTGCGGCGCATACAGCGGCCAGGTCAGGGCGCGGCCTGGCTCCAGATCCATGACCTGCGCATCCTGTTCGAACGCCAGCGTGTAAGGCAGCTCTTCGGTCGTCTGGCGCGCGACCACCTGTTCCATATTTCGCTCGGGCAGATGCCCCTCGTCACCGGGATAGACGAACAGCCGCTTGCGCCCACGCAGGTGAAACAGCACCACGCCCGCCGCGTCGAAATGATAGGGCACCCGCGCCTTGGGCGACGACAGGATCAACTGCCCCGCGTTTCGCACAGCCCGCATCCCCGGATAGGTCGCCTGGATCGCCGCGAAATCCTTCATCGCCGCCGCCCACAGCTCGGGCCAGCCCGTTTCGACCCCGCGCAGATTGACCCAAAGCCGACCCTGTTTGATCGCCTCCAGCAGCTCCTCGCCTGACAGCCGCCCGCGCGCGCCGGTGCGCAAGGACACCTGCCCCTCGTCGTCGTAGTCATACAGGTTGATGTCGAACAGCTCGGCCGGATAGCGATCCAGCACGGCGGCCAGCGCCGCATCCTCGGCGAACCCTTGCTCGATCAGGGTGTGGGCGTGGGTCTTGGCCTCGGCGATCGGGCCCGGATAGCGTGTGCGACGTTGGGTCATGCCGATATCCTTAAACGTGGGCGACGCGCGCTGGCGTCTTCTTCTTGGCGGCCGCCTTCTGGACAGCCGACCGTGCGGCGACCGCTGCGCCCCTCAGCCGCCCGACGGGCGTCGCCTCGCAGGCTTCGATGGTGGCCCAGCGCCGCCGCAGGGACGCCCGCACCGCCTCGCCGCGTCCGCCCGCCCTGTTCAGCGCCGCCACCGTCAAGTCGCCCAGCGCCTGGGTCACGCCCGGCTGCATCACCACGGCTTCGCGCACCGTCTGGCGCGCGTTGACGAAATACTTCTTGTAGGTCTCGCCCTCGAAGCCGAAGTCGAACACCCGGAAGCCCTCGGCCGCCGCCAGCCGCATCGTGTCCATGCTGAGCAGGATGCCCGGCGAGCACCGCGCCAGCGTCGGCTCATAGGCCGGGAACCAGAAATGGTAATGCCGCCCGGCGTGCAGCGAGAACTCGATTGCCACCAGCTTGTCGCCTGCATGCATGGCCGCCATCGAGGCGCCGAATCCTTCTCGCGGCTCGCTCATCAGAGCGTGGAGCAGATCCCGCGTCCAGCCGCAGGCGAAGATGTCATGCAGGCCCGAGCGCCGATACTGCGCCGCCTTCAGCGCGATCAGATGATCCAGCAGCGCCGGATCTCTGAGACCCCGCTCCACCCGGATCGGCCCCAGTTCGACTTCCAGGCTGCGGCGCGCCCGCTCCTTGTCCTTGAAGTATTTGGCGAACGTCTTGCGCCGCTCGGCGTACCAGTCGGCATAGCCCGCCTCGGGCATGGCCACCTGCACCGTCTCACGCGCCTGGCCTGTTTCGCCTGCGCCGATCCAGCCGGGCACGTTCAGCCGCTTGGCGTTCAACAGCCGCGCCACATCCTCCAGCGTGATCGTCTCGCCCGCCGGGGCGATGACGCCATGATAGTCGTTCATAGGCGCGCCCAGCGGCTGCACCGCTCCCCCGCGTCGCTGATGCGGGAAGAAGCCGACGATCTCGTCATCTCGCCGGAACACGGCAATCGCCGCGCCGGGGCAGACTCGTGAGGCGATCTCGGCATAGTCCCAGCGAAAATAGGGGCTGGCCAGATCGGGATTTCCAGCCGTCCACGCACGCCACAGGGCGACGGCGGCGGCGTCCATCGCCGCCGCATCCACGATCTCGACCTGCAGCAATCCGGCCATACGCATCCTCTCAGGCCCTGCGCAGCAAGGGCCATTCCAGACTGCACCCTGCCCCACGCGCGTTTCATCAGGGTTCACCGGCATGGTGAACGCGCGTTGACGGAGCCGCGGTCGCCCTGGCGCGTTTGAGTGACCCAAGGAGAAGACCATGACCGATCAACGCCCTGACAGCAAAGCCGTCGAGAACGAGAACCTGCGGCCGGACGCCGACGGCCAGCCGCCGCGCCCGGCGACCGAGCCCAAGGGTTCGAAGGACTCGTCCAACTCCGGCGAGACCGAAACCGACCCCGCGACCGGCGAACCCAACTGAACACCGACCGACTGCACTCACCGTCTCGAAAGTCTCTTATGAACCGTCCTGCCTACCTCGCCGCACTCGCTGTTCTCTCTCTGGGCGCCTGCTCGCCGAAGGAAGAGAACACCGCCGCCCCAGCGGCGCAGACGGCCGAGGCCGCGCAAGTGGGCCAAACCGGCCCGCTCTCTCGAGACGCCATCGAAAACACCGCCTATGCGCCGCCGCCGGCCGCACAAGAGGGTCAGCCCGCCGCCGCAAATGCCGCCCACCAGCCGCCGCAGCCCGCCCTGATCCGCGCCCAGGTTCTTCTGGAGCGCGCTCGCTTCTCGCCCGGCGCGATCGACGGCCTGGCGGGGTCGAACATGCGCCATGCGATCTCGGCGTTTCAGGAAGCCAACGGCATGACGGTGAATGGCGAGTTGAACGCCGACGTGATGGGCCGACTGCGCGCCGCCGCCGGACCGGGCGCGGTGACCACCACCTACACCATCACCCAGCAGGACATCGCCGGACCCTACCTCGGCGTCGTTCCCACGGAGCTGGAAGCTCAGGGTCAGGCGGCCCACATGGGCTACGCCAATATCGTCGAGGCCTTGGCCGAACGCTTCCACGTCACCGAGGCCTTGCTGCGCGCCATGAACCCCGGCGCCGACTTCAACCGCGTGGGCCAAGGCCTGCTTGTCCCCGCCGTCAACACCGCGCCCCTGCCCGCCGACGTGGACCACATCGACGTCGACAAGAGCGAAGGTTCGGTCAAGGCGTTCGACGCCGACTGCAAGCTGATCGCCTACTTCCCGGCCACCATCGGCAGCGGCGACAACCCCACTCCGACCGGCACGGTCAAGGTCAACGGCGTGGCGCGAAACCCGGACTACACCTACGACCCGTCGAAACTCAGCTATGGCGACGGCAAGATGAAGGTCGTCGTCAAACCCGGTCCAAACAATCCGGTGGGCGTCGTCTGGATCGATTTGAACAAGCCCAGCTACGGCATCCACGGCACGCCGGACCCGCATCTGGTCGGCAAGACGGCCTCGCACGGCTGCGTGCGTTTGACCAACTGGGACGCCTGGATGCTGGCTGACAAGGTCAAGCCGGGCGTCACCGTCCGCTTTATCTAGTGGACGGCGCCGAACGGCGTCCCGTCCCAGAAGTCGCAGTGGTGGCGTTCGAAGAAGCCGTCGTCCATCACATCGCCCTCCGGCTTGAACACCCGCACCGGCCCCGCACCTTCGACGCGGGACCATTCGGCGGCGAAGGCCGAACGGCCGAACGTCGCCCACAGCCTTTGCATCCGCTCCGACAGCGCCTTCTGCTCAGGCGTGAACCGCTTGGGATCAGCAAACACCCAGCGTGTTCCGAACACATAGGCCAGTTCACTGGCGTGATAGGCGCCCAGGTCCAGACCGACGATCCAGTCGGGCAGCACGAACGGCGCCTCGCGATCAGCGAACTCATAGCCCCACACCGGCACGTGCTGGGTCAGCAGTCGTCGCAAAGCCTGTGACGGACAGGCGAACCTCTGGTCGGTAAAGTTGGTGGCGATGGCATAGGCGGGCCCGTCCTCACCCACCGGATAGCGCGCCAGCACCCGCTCACCCTGGTCGCCATACATCCAGATCGTCTCCTTCTGATAGCGATCCATGTCCTGCACCTCGTTGGCGAACAGCCGCCCCTCGTCGAGGTTCGTCCCGACGAGCACGGGCACGCGCGTGAACCGCCCCTCGCGGATCGCGAACGCCGGATTTTCCGGCACAGTGGCGTCAGTGTGCACCGGTCCCCACGATCCCGGCCCGTTGATGCCCGCCCTCAATGACGCCGCCCGCGACAGCCGCCAGGCCGGAAGCGCCTTCAGACACGCGATCTGATCCTCGCCGGTGCAGCCAAGCCTTTCGGCGAACATTGGCCCCGACAAGGCCGCATCCTGCGCCCGGACCAGGGACGACGGCTCCAGGCACCCGCCGCTCTGCATGATGACCCTTTGGTAAAGCCCCTCCGACTGCGGCGACGCCATCAGGTAACATGCCGTCCAGCCCCCGGCGCTCTCGGCGAACAGGGTGACATCGCCCGGGTCGCCGCCGAAGGCCGCGATATTCCGGTGCACCCATTTCAGCGCCGCCTGCTGATCCATCAGGCCGAAGTTGCCGCCGAAGCCTTCGCCGGTCGCCTGAAACCCCGGATGCGCCAGCCAGCCCAGCGCGCCGAGCCGATAGTTCATCGTCACGACCACCCGACCCTGCTCGCGCGCCAGTTTCGACGGATCGTAGTTGGCGCCCGCCCCGACGGTGAAGGCGCCGCCGGGAATATAGACCATCACCGGCCGTGCCTTGGCCGCGTCTCCGCCCGGCGCATAGATGTTCAGATACAGACAGTCCTCGGACCCGACGACGATCCCGCCGCCGCCGCCCAAGATTGAGCGTCGCCCGATCGCCTGGGTGCAGTCCGAACCGATCCGCGTCGCATCCCGCACGCCCTGCCAGGCCTGAACCGGCTGCGGCGCGCGCCAGCGCAGATCGCCGACGGGCGGCGCCGCGAACGGCACGCCGAGGAACGCTCGCGTCCCCGCCCCATCGACGCCGCGCACCGTCCCGGCTTCCGTCGTCGCCAACACCGGCTGGGCGTCCTTGGCGAACCGGACCTGATCGACCTTGCCGGGATGGGTGGCGCAGGCCGACAGGGCGACAAGGCACGCAAGCAACGAGATCAGACGCATCGTGGACCTTGGCTTTTGGGCAGACGATCCTAACGCCCGAACGGCAGGCCCGTTGCGGGCGCCTGTGGTCGCCCCCACAGCAAAACGGCCCCCGGATTGCTCCGGGGGCCGCTCTGTTACGCTACTCTGTATCCAACCGGCCTCATG